>CAVOOZ010000009.1:0-578609 GCA_963697735.1 uncultured Actinomycetota bacterium
CACCACCATTTGGTCTGGTGCCGTCGTCCTCGATCGAGATGTCGGCGCCCGTGTCGTCCTGGATCTGGTTGATCATCTTGCCCTTCGGGCCGATGACCTCACCGATCTTGTCGACGGGGACCTTCACCGTGATGATGCGCAGTGCGTAGGGGCTCATCTCGTCGGGCACGTCGATGGCCTCGGCCATGACGTCGAGGATGTGCAGGCGCGCGTCACGGGCCTGGGTCAGCGCGCCGGCCAGCACCGAGGCGGGGATGCCGTCGAGCTTGGTGTCGAGCTGGATGGCCGTGACGAACTCCTTGGCGCCGGCGACCTTGAAGTCCATGTCGCCGAAGGCGTCCTCCGCACCGAGGATGTCGGTGAGCGCGGCGTACTGCGTTTGGCTCCCGGCTCGACAACGTGTCTGACACGAGGCCCATCGCGATGCCGGCGACCGGGGCGCGCAGCGGCACACCGGCGTTGAGCAGCGACAGGGTCGAGGCACAGACCGAGCCCATCGACGTCGAGCCGTTGGAGCTCAGCGCCTCGGACACCTGACGGATCGCGTAGGGGAACTCCTCGCGCGTCGGCAGGACCGGCATGAGCGCGCGCTCTGCCAGGGCGCCGTGACCGATCTCGCGGCGCTTCGGCGAACCGACGCGGCCGGTCTCACCGGTGCTGTAGGGCGGGAAGTTGTAGTTGTGCATGTAGCGCCTGCGCGTGACGGGGCTGAGCGTGTCGACCATCTGCTCCATCTTGAGCATGTTGAGGGTCGTGACACCCATGATCTGGGTCTCGCCGCGCTCGAAGATGGCCGAGCCGTGCACACGCGGCAGGACCTCGACCTCGGCGCCGAGGGCGCGGATGTCGGCGAGGCCGCGGCCGTCGATGCGCACCTTGTCGCGCAGGATGCGCTGGCGGATCAGCTTCTTCTGCACCGAGCGGAAGGCTGCGGAGACTTCCTTCTCACGACCCTCGAACTGCTCGGCGAGCTGCTCCTTGACGGAGGCCTTGATCTCGTCGAGGCGCTCCTCACGCTCCTGCTTGCCGGCGATCGTCAGCGCAGCGGTGGTGTCACCCTCGACGGCACTCTCGACGGCGGCATACACGTCGTCCTCGTAGTCGAGGAAGACGGGGAAGTCCTGGACCGGCTTGGCCGCCGCGGCGGCGAGCTGGGCCTGGGCGTCGCAGAGCTGCTTGATGAACTTCTTGGAGGCCTCGAGGCCCTCGGCCACGACCTCCTCGGTCGGCGCCTGCTTGCCCTCGTTCTTGACGAGGTCCCAGGTCGACTCGGTCGACTCGGCCTCGACCATCATGATCGCGACGTCGTCACCGCCCGGACCCGACACGACACGGCCGGCGACGACCATGTCGAAGACCGAGCGCTCGATGTCGGAGAAGTTCGGGAAGGCGACCCACTGGCCGTCGATGAGCGAGACGCGCACGCCACCGATGGGGCCCGAGAAGGGCAGGCCGGAGATCTGCGTCGAGGCGCTCGCAGCGTTGATGGCGAGCACGTCGTACTGGTGGTCGGGGTTCAGCGAGAACACCGAGATGACGACCTGGACCTCGTTGCGCAGACCCTTCTTGAAGGTCGGACGCAGCGGCCGGTCGATCAGACGGCAGGTGAGGATCGCCTCGGTCGAGGGACGGCCCTCGCGGCGGAAGAAGCTGCCCGGGATCTTGCCGATGGCATACATGCGCTCTTCGACGTCGACCGTCAGCGGGAAGAAGTCGAACTGGTCCTTCGGCTGCTTGCCGGCGGACGTGGTGGACAACAGCATCGTGTCGTCGTCGAGGTACGCCGTGACGGCGCCGCCGGCCTGCTTGGCCAGGCGTCCGGTCTCGAAGCGGACCGTGCGGGTGCCGAAGGAGCCGTTGTCGATGACGGCTTCGGCGAACGTGATGTCTGGACCCTCCATGTGGGCCCTCGCTTTCTTTTTCTCAAGTGCCGCGCACATCGTCGTTGTGTGCGTGGTTTCTTCGGGTGCCCCGAGCCCTCAGGGCCCGGGCGCACCTACGACGAAAGGCGGCCTCCGCAGAGCGCGGTGACCGCCTTTCGTCACGTGTTCATCGACGCAGACCGAGTCGCTTGATCAGCGCACGGTAGCGCTCGATGTCGGTCGCCTCGAGGTAGCGCAGCATGCGCTTGCGACGGCCGACGAGCAGGAGGAGCCCGCGACGGCTGTGGTGGTCGTGCTTGTGCGCCCGCGAGTGCTCGGTAAGGTCCTTGATGCGCTGCGTGAGCATCGCGATCTGGACCTCGGGGGAGCCGGTGTCGCCGTCCTTCGTGGCGTACTCGGTCATGATCTGCTTCTTGACGTCAGCTTCCAAAGGCATGGATGGACCGACTCCTTCTCTTCTCGTTGCGCGGTGCTCCAGGGCATGTCCACCTGAGCGCTCTCGTTCCGCGGCCGGACTACGGCGGTTCCCAGCGTAACAGCGGCGCAACAGCCGCCCTAATCGGTGGCGCCGCCCTCGACAGGGGCATCTCGACCCGTCATTCGCACCGGGTGAGCGCGCGGTCGTCGCAGCCCTGCCCACAGCGAATCGGGCCCCTGCGGCGTTGTGACCAATCCGTGACCTTATGGCGGTCCGGGCGCGTAGCGCGCCGGGTACTTTTCTGAGGCTCGGGATCCCTACCCCCAAAGGAGTGAAGCGACACCATGATCATCCTCGGACTGATCCTGCTGCTCGTCGGCTGGCTCGCCAAGATCAGCATCCTCACCACGATCGGCATCGTGCTCGTCGTCGTCGGAGCAGTTCTCTTCCTGCTCGGCACCACGGGTCGCGCCATCGGTGGCCGGAAGCACTGGTACTGATCGCTGCACCCGCACCACAGCACCCGCGCGAAGCCCCTCACGACCCGGTCGTGGGGGGCTTCACCCGTCCCCGCTGGACGAGCACGCCTGGAGCCGGTGCGCTGCGCGCTCGGCCAAACCGTCACGGTCAGGCGGCGAGGAGCAGCGGCATGACCCGGCGCACCGCGTCCTCGCGCGATGTCGGTGACCACGCACCGCCCTCGAAGACGAGGCAGACGAGCTGCGCGCCCTGGGTCGCGAGCAGGAAGCGGCTCGCGTCACCGGGACCGAGTGTCGGCTTGTGTCTCTCCCCGACCAGCCCGCTGACGCCCGCGATCGAGCCGGCACGACCGAGGCTGCAGCGCGCGACCGCGCGGTCGAACCACCCTCGGGTCGAGGCGAGCCCGTCGCTCGCGGGAGCGAAGGTCAGGACGAGATAGCTGAGGGACGCCGTGCCTCGGGCGGAGTCGGACGACACCGCGAGCCGGGCGAAGGTGCGGCCGGAGATGACCGATCCGGCACCCGTGGCGCGGGCGAGGTCTTCGGCATCCAGACCGGCCCACGGGAGGCTGAGATCGCAGTCCGGTGTGGCAGGCAGGGCGCCGTCGCAGCCGGCCACCCCTGATCGGGCCCGGACCAGAACGGCCCCCGATCCGATCTCGCCCGCACCGGGCCACAGCTGCTGCGCGCGCACCGGTGCACGGTTGCCCAGGTCGCTCCGGGTGGTGCAACCGGCAGCCTCCGGGATCGGGGTCATCGTCGAACCGCCCACGGGCGCCGGACTGCCCACACCGTCCCCGGACTCCGCCGGCGAGCCCGTCAGCGAGACCGCTGGCGAGCCCGTCAGCACGGGCGCTGCGGGGGTCGAGGCCGCTGCGGTGGACCTCGCTGCAGGAGGAACGAGCGGAGGACCGTCACCCGTGCAGCCGGCGAGCAGGACCGACGCGAGACACGACCCGAGCAACGCCGCGACCAGCCCCACGAGGCGGGGCCGGCCGGACGGCATACGAGATCGTGCTCTCAGAAGTTGATCATGTGCCCGGCGATGCCGTGCACGGCTTCCTTGACGGCCTCGCCGAGCGTCGGGTGGGCGAAGACCATGCGGGAGATCTCGTCGGCCGTGAGGTCCCACGTCTGGGCGAGGTTGAGGACCGGCAGCAGCTCCGTGACGTCGGGGCCGATGAGCGCGGCTCCGAGGATCTCGTTGTGCTCTGCGTCGGCGATGATCTTGACGAAACCGACCGGCTCGCCCAGCCCCATGGCCTTGCCGTTGGCCGAGAACGGGAAGGTTGCCGTCTTGACGTCGTGGCCCGCCTCGCGGGCCTGTGCCTCGGACAGGCCCATGGACCCGATCTGCGGCTGGCAGTAGGTCGCCCGCGGGATGAACCGGAAGTCGATCGCCATCGTCTCGGCGCCGGCGATCGTCTCGGCGGCGACGATGCCCATCGCCTCGGCGACGTGGGCGAGCATCAGCTTCGCGGTGACGTCACCGATCGCATAGACGTTCGGGACGTTGGTGCGGCCGAACTCGTCGATCTCGATGGCACCGCGCTCGGTCAGCTCGACGCCGGTCGACTCCAGGCCGAAACCCTCCGTGCGCGGCGCGAAGCCGATCGCCGACAGGAGGCGGTCGGCCTCGAGCACCCGCTGCTCGCCCCCGGCCGCCGGGCTCACGGTCACCTTCACGCCCGACCCCGTGTCCTCGACCGACTCGACCTTCGTGCCGAGCAGGACGGTGACACCGAGCTTCTTGTAGTGCTTGAGCAGCTCCTTGGACACGTCGGCGTCCTCGGTCGGCACCATCCGGTCGAGGAACTCCACGATCGTGACGTCGACCCCGAAGTTCTTCATGACGTAGGCGAACTCGACGCCGATGGCGCCGGAGCCGGCGATGATGATCGAGCCGGGCAGCTCGGGGTCGAGGATCTGCTCCTCGTAGGTGACGACGTTCTTGCTGACCTCGACGCCGGGGATCATCCGGGTCACGGAGCCCGTGGCGATGATGAGGTTGTCGAAGGTGATCGAGCGCGACGACCCGTCGTTGAGGGCGACGTCCATCGATGACGCGGAGGTCAGGGTGCCCCAGCCGTCGATCTCCTCGATCTTGTTCTTCTTCATGAGGAAGTGGACGCCCTTGACGATGCCCGAGGACACCTGGCGGCTGCGGGCGTGCGTCGGGCCGAAGGCCATCGTCGCGTCGCCCTCGATGCCGTACTTCTTCTTCTCGTGCGTCAGGGTGTGCGCGAGCTCGGCGTTCTTGAGCAGCGCCTTGCTCGGGATGCAGCCGACGTTGAGGCAGACACCACCCCAGTACTGCTTCTCCACCACGGCGACCTTCTTGCCGAGCTGGGACGCGCGGATCGCCGCGACGTAGCCCCCGGGTCCGGCACCGAGCACAACGACATCGAAATCAGCCATGGCGGACAGCCTATCTGGGCCACTCGGCCCCACGGCGCACGGCCCGTCGCCGGGGGCTCCCCGGCCCGGCGGCACGCGCGCAGCATCACAATCTGCGATGCACTCGACGAAACACCGAGGCGCAGGCCCCACATTCCCCCGCCGCGAGAGTAAGTTCCGCGACCAGCAGCCGGTTCGGTCCGGCTCCAGATCAACGGAGGTCACTCGAGTGAGCACCACTCCTCAGCGCCACGAGGCGCCACCCGCGAACAAGGGACTGCTGGCGGTCGCAGTCGTCCTGCTCGCCATGCCGATCATCGCCCTGCTCCTCGTCGGCACCTACGCCAAGGACGAGCCCCGCCTCGGCGGCTGGCCCTTCTTCATCTGGTACCAGTTCCTCTGGGTGTTCATCACGTCCGCGCTGACGTACACCGCCTATCGACTCGTCCTCAAGGCTCGTCCACACGTGCCGATGAATGAGGAGGGCGACGCCTTCCTCGACAGCGACAACGACGGCGTGACCCCAGAGGGAGGCGACCGATGAGCGCCCTTGCCGCAGCCAACGAGCCGGGCGTCAACGGCGTGGCGCTCGCCGTGCTCATCTTCTTCTTCGTCATCGTCGCGATGGCGGGCTTCTGGGCGGCCCGCTGGCGTCGCCCGACGAGCATGGAGAGCCTCGACGAGTGGGGGCTCGGCGGCCGTTCCTTCGGCACGTGGGTCACGTGGTTCCTGCTCGGCGGGGACCTCTACACGGCCTACACCTTCGTGGCGGTCCCGGCGGCGATGTGGGCGTTCGGCGCCGTCAACGGCTTCTTCGCCGTGCCCTACACGATCATCCTCTACCCGATCATCTTCATCTTCATGTCCCGCCTGTGGTCGGTCTCGCACCGCCACGGCTACGTGACGCCAGCCGACTTCGTGGAGGGTCGTTCCGGCTCGCGCGGTCTCTCGCTCGCGGTCGCGCTCACCGGCTTCCTCGCGATCATGCCCTACATCGCCCTGCAGCTCGTCGGCATCCAGGCCGTCCTCGAGGTCGTCGGCGTCGGCGGCGGGGGCAACTGGGTCGCCAAGGACCTGCCGCTCTTCATCGCGTTCCTCGTTCTCGCGCTCTACACCTACACCTCGGGCCTGCGCGCGCCGGCGATCATCGCGTTCGTCAAGGACATCCTCATCTACATCGTCATCCTCGTCGCGGTCATCTACCTGCCCTCGAAGGTCGGCGGCTGGGGGCACGTCTTCGACGCCGCCGAGCAGAAGATGACGACGACGAAGAACCCCGCCACTGGCAACCCCAACGTCTTCATCCCGGGTCCGAAGGCCTACTGGGCCTACGCGACGCTCGCCCTCGGATCGGCCATGGCGCTCTTCATGTATCCGCACTCGATCACGGCGACCCTCTCGGCCAAGAGCCGCAACACGATCCGCAAGAACGCCGCGATCCTGCCGGCCTACTCCTTCCTGCTGGGACTGTTGGCCCTGCTCGGCTGGGTGGCCATCGCGGCCGGCACGAAGCCGATCGGGCTCGATGGCAAGGTGAACGGCCAGCTCGTCATCCCGCAGCTCTTCGAGGACATGTTCCCGTCGTGGTTCGCGGGAGTCGCCTTCGCTGCCATCGCGATCGGCGCGCTCGTGCCCGCAGCGATCATGTCGATCGCTGCGGCCAACACGTTCACGCGCAACATCTACAAGGCGTGGATCAAGCCGGACGCCACCCCGAAGCAGGAGGCGCAGGTCAGCAAGATCACCTCGCTCGTCGTCAAGGCCTTCGCCCTCGTCTTCGTGCTGACGCTGGACAAGAGCAACGCGATCAACTTCCAGCTCCTCGGCGGCATCTGGATCCTCCAGACCTTCCCGGCCCTCGTGTTCTACCTCTACACGCGGTGGTTCCACCGGTGGGCCCTGCTCGCCGGCTGGGCGGTCGGCATGGTCTACGGCACGCTGGCGGCCTACAACGTGACGAACAAGGCGACCGGCGCGCCGTTCGCCGGGTCCGTGGCGAACATGCCCGTGGTCGGCGAGCTCGGCTACATCGCCGTGACGGCCTTTGCCATCAACGTGGTCGTGGCCGCGATCCTGACCCTGGTCCTGCGTGCCGCGAAGGCGCCGGAGGGCAAGGACGCGACGGTGCCAGCCGACTACTTCGCCGACGCGGGTGACCCCCGGGTCCAGAAGCTCGAGGTCGGTCCGCACGAGACGACGCCCTCGGCCTGAGCGCGTCTGCAGCCCATATGCCGGAGGGCCGGGTCCGCGAGGACCCGGCCCTCCGTCCGTCCCCTCAGGACCGTGGCTGCTCCGGGGGCATCGCGGCGACGGCGGCGTCGACGTCGAGCCCGGTGACCTGGAGCAGGTCGACGATGACCGAGCGGAGCTGGGCCAGCACCGTCTCCGTCGCGAGGCTGGAGGTGCGCGGCAAGGTGCCGGTGCGTTCGGCGGCGGCTCGCAGGCCGGAGCGACCCATCTCCGGTGACGCGTTCTCGGCCAGCGACCGGGCGATGACGTCGACGGCGTCGGCGAGCTCGAGGATGAGTCGGCCGTAGCCGGGGGCAGCTGCTCCCCCTGTTCGACGGAGACCGTGATCCGGCGCACCAGCACGCGGGTGCTGCGCATCGCGCGGTCGAGCGGTTCGACGAGCTCGACCATCTTGCGCACGTGCGGGGCGTGCCCGCGCTTGAACGGCGACGAGGCGATGACGGACAGGCCCTCGTCGGCAGCTGTGCGCAGCTCACGCAGCAGCGAGTCCGTGCCGCGGGCCGACGCGAGCACCTCGGCTGCGGCGTCGACGTCGCCGTCGACGGCGCTCGCCTCCGCCCGGCGCAGCAGCTCGCTGATCTTGCGGGCCGCCTCGGCGGCGGCCACCCGCGGGCGTCTCAACGGCGCCTGGGGCACGACGGTGGCGGCGACGAGCGCGACCGCACCGCCGATGAGGGCGTCGGTCCAACGGGTGAAGGCCTGCCCGGGGGTCGGAGCGAGGGCCGCGACGACGATGCCCTGCACCGCGGCCTGGGTGACGAGGACGGGTCCGCCGTCGAGCAGTGACGCGGCACCCATCGAGACGAGCACGACGACGGCGATCTGCCAGGGCCCGGAGCCGGCGAGCTGGACGAAGGCGTCGGCGACGAAGACACCGACGGCGACGCCGACGGCGACCTCGAGCACTCGTCGCTGGCGCTGGCCGTAGGACATCCCGAGGCAGACGACGGCGACGACCGGCGCGAAGAACGGAGCGCGGTGGCCGACGACGTCGGTCGCGAGCCACCAGGCAAAGCCCGCGGCGAGCGCGCACTGGACCAGCAGGAAGGCACGCGACCGCAGTCGGCCCAGACGCGTCGCGAGGCTGAGGCGGCTCCGGTCCCACGCCCGGTCGAGCGTCGCCAGGACGGGGGCGTCGCTGCGCAGGTAGTCATCCACGAGGCCTCCCCGGCTGGGGCTAGAGGGTCAGAGCTGTCAGGGCCGTCACAGCTTCAAGGACAGGATGGCATCGAAGATCTGGCGCACCGCAGGCGCCGCCACCTTCGAGCCCGAGGCGCCCTGGCTGACGACGACGACGACGGCATACTTCGGCCGGGTCGTGGGGCCGAACGCGGCGAACCACGCGGTCGCCTGCTTGCCGAAGACCTCACCGGTGCCGGTCTTGCCGGCCACCGGGTAGCGGTCCTGGGGGAAGCCGGTCCACGCGGCCCCCGCCGACCCGCCCGGCCGGGTCACCTCGGCCAGTGCCGCCCGCACGTAGGCGAGCACGTCGGCCCGGACCCCGACACTGCCGGTGCGGCGCGGTGCGATGGGCGTGACCGTGCCCGCCGGCGAGCGCACGCCTGCGGCGACCTGCGGCTGCCACAGCGTGCCGCCGTTGGCGATCGCGGCATACACCTGCGCCATCTGCAGCGGCGTGACCGCCAGGTCGCCCTGGCCGATCGAGAAGTTGACGGCGTCGCCCGCGCGGTACTGCCAGCCGCTCGCGCAGTTCTCGACGGCGAGACGGGTCAGGTAGGCCGCGCGGGCGCCATCCGTGCGCGCCACCTCGGGGTAGCCACCCGTCGCACGCCGGCACGCCGCAGCCCGCGTCGCAGCCCAGTACTGCTCCTTCCACGCCCGGTCGGGCAGGCGGCCGGCCGACTCCCCCGGCAGGTCGACCCCGGTGGCGCGGCCGATCCCGAAGGCACGGGCGGTCCGCACGAACGGGTCGGCGGCCCCGGGCGGGGCGGTGATGCCCCCCTGTGCCTGCCACGCGGCATACGCGAGGCGGTAGAAGACGGTGTCGCACGACACGACGAGCGCCCGGTGCAGGTCGATGCGGCCGTAGCCGCGCGACTCGAAGTTCTTGAAGACGCGCCCGCCGACGGTGAGGCTCGGGGAGCAGTCGTAGGTGTCGTCGAGGCTCGCCCCGGAGGCGACCGCGGCGGGCACGGAGATCACCTTGAACGTCGAGGCCGGCGGGAAGGTCTCGCTCGTGATCCGCGACTTCAGGGGCGCGCCGCGGGTCGCGTCGCTCAAGGCCTCGAGCTCCGCGCTGCTGATGCCTCCGGTGAAGACCCCGGGGTCGTATGCCGGGTGGCTGGCCGCCGCGACGACGGCGCCGTTGGTGACGTCCAAGACGACGGCCGCCGCCGAGTCGGCACGCAGGCCGTCCGCGCGGGCGCGGGCGACCGTCTGGGCGAGCACCGCCTCGGTGCGGGCCTGCAACCGGGCGTCGAGGTGCGTGACGACGTCGGACCCCGGCACCGGGTTGCGACTCGACAGCGTGTCGGTGACGATCCCGCGAGGGTCGATGGCCACGACGGTGGCGCCGTTGCGACCTCGCAGCACGGCGTCATAGTGCGCCTCGAGGCCGGAGCGGCCGACGACGTCCTCGTCGTCGATGCTCCCGTCACCCGACTCGACGTCGGCGGCGCCGGCCCGAGCGACCCAGCCGAGCAGGTGGGCGGCGTTGGCGCCCCCGGGCGCGGGGTAGCTGCGCGCCGGCTCGGGCGCGACGCCGATGCCGGGGAACCTCTCGGGCTGCTCCATCAGCGTGAGGGCCCGCTGCGGGTCGACGGCAGTGGCGATCGGGATCGGCACGTAGGGCGAGCCGTTGAAGCAGGCAGGAGCCCGGGGAGCGCCGGCAGTGCCGCAGAGCATGGTCTTGCCCCACAGCCGGTCGAACGGCTGGCCGAGCACGCCGGCGACCGAGCGCACGAGGGCCCGACCCCCGTCGTCGGCGTCGAGCAGGACGGAGCGCTCGACGGTGACGACCGTCGTGAACGTGTTGGCCACGAGCGGGGCGCCGGTGCGGTCGAGGATCTGCCCTCGGAGGGCGTGCTCGGTGATGGTGCGGGTGTGCACCGAGGCAGCCTGCGTCGTCAGCTGCGGACCCTGGAGCAGCTGGACCTGCCCCAGTCGTGCGACGAGAAGGCCGAAGAGCGACACGAGCAGCACGAGCACGACACCGGCGACCCCCGTGCGCCGCCTCATCCGAGCCTCCGGCGCACGAGCGCCCGGTCGACGGAGAGCAGCACCGGCAGGGCGAGCAGCCCCACCGCCACGGTCGAGGCGAGCCGACCCAGCCCGTCGGAGGCCGAGACGCTGCCCTCGGCGACGATCGCCGAGGCGACCCGCCCGGCCAGCACGACGGCACCGGCGGCGACGAGCGCCACCACGGCCCGCCCCAGGGTGCGCGACGACACCCGCTGGAAGAGCCCCCCGACGAGACCTCCGAGCATCATCACGAGCGGCGTCAGCCCCAGCGGCGACCCGACGGGCGGCACGAGCTCGACGACCCAACCGGCGACGAGGCCGACGAGCGCGCCGTGGACCGGCCCGCGCAGCACGGCGGTCGCGACGACCCCGATGAGCACGAGGTCGGGCACCCACTCCTCGGGCACACCGAGGCGCGGCAGCAGGGTCGCCGACAGCAGCGTCGCCACGATGACGTATGCCGTCCGGACGAGCCCCAGCAGCGTCACCCTCACGAGCCGGCCGCCTTCGCAGGCGCTGCCGGCGGCGCGGGCTTCCCCTGCACAGGCACCTCCGGACGGGTCACGGCCCGGGCGGTCGGCACGAGCACGGCGACGACGTCGATCGCGTCGGGGTCGACGACGGGGCGGACCGTCGCGGTGCGGGTGAGCTGCCCACGGTCGGGATCGATCGCGGTCACGGCGCCGACGACGACGCCCGCAGCATACGGCCGGTCGTCGACGCTGCCGAGGGTGCTCACGACGTCGCCGACGACGGGGGTGCCCGGCTGCACGAAGGACAGGGTCAGTGAGCCGCGCGGCCGCGACTCGCGATCGGTCGACGAGGGCGAGCTCACGGTCGCGAGGGTGCCTGCGGGGCCGACCCGCACGCCGATGACCGAGCCGGTGCTGCCGAGCACCTGGACGTCGCTCGTCCACGGCGTGACAGCGACGACGCGCCCGGCGAGCCCTTCGGCGGTGACGACGGTGGAGTCGGCGGTGACGCCGTCGCGAGCGCCGACGTCGAGAGTCAGGCTGCGACCCCCGAGGGGGCTGAGGCCGCTCGCGACGACCCGGGCGGCGACGAGACGGTGGTCGGCCGTCGTGTCCGCGTCGAGCAGCTCGCCGAGGCGCAGCTGCTCGGCGAGGCGCCGCTGCTGGTCGGCGACGGTCGCGCGGAGGAGGACGTTCTGGGCCTCGAGGGCTGCGATCTCGTCGCGCGGCGCCCCCGAGAGTGCCCGCTGCACGGGCCCGATCACGGTGCCGCCGGCGCTCCGCACGGCCTCGGCCACCCCGGAGCCCGCGAGGTCGGCCCCCAGCAGCACGAGGGTGGCGACGACGAGCCCGGTGAGGAGGCGGCGCTGGTGGGTCTGCTCCATGGCGCCCTAGAGCCGACGGTCGCCGACGAGCACGCGCTCGAGGCTCGCGAAGTCGTCGACGCAGCGACCGGCTCCGCGCGCGACGGCGCGCAGCGGGTCGTCGGCGACGTGGACGGGCACGCCGAGCTCATGACGCATCCGTGCGTCGAGGCCACGCAGCAGGGCGCCCCCGCCGGTCAGCGTGATGCCGCGGTCGATGATGTCGCCGGCGAGCTCAGGCGGGCAGACGTCGAGCGTGGCACGGACGAGCTCGATGATCTGCAGCACTGGGCCCTCGATCGCCCGGCGCACCTCGGCCGACCCGACGTCGACCGTCTTGGGCAGGCCCGTCGTCAGGTCGCGCCCGCGCAGCCGGGTCGTCAGCTCCTCGCGCAGCGGGAAGACGGAGCCGACGGACACCTTGATGTCCTCGGCGCTGCGCTCGCCGAGCAGCAGGGAGTACTCGGCCTTGACGTGGCTGATGAGGGCCTCGTCGATCTCGTCGCCGGCCGTGCGCAGCGAGGTCGAGGTGACGATGCCGGCGAGGCTGATGACGGCGACGTCGGTCGTGCCGCCGCCGATGTCGACGACCATGCTCGCGGCGGTCTCGTGCACGGGCAGGCCGGCGCCGATCGCTGCCGCCATCGGCTCCTCGACCATGTAGACCCGGCGAGCACCGCACCGGGTGGCGGCGTCCTCGAGGGCACGTCGCTCGACGCCGGTCACCTCGCTCGGCACGCAGAGCACCATCCGGGGCCGCACGAGGCGCGAGGGGCGCACCTGGTCGATGAACCACCGCAGCATGCGCTCGGCCTCATCGGCGTCGGAGACGACACCGTCACGCAGCGGCCGCACGGCCCGGATGGTGCCGGGGGCGCGGCCCAGCATCTCCTTGGCCCGGGTGCCGGCGGCGACGAGGCGGCCCGTGCCGACCTCGACGGCGATGACCGAGGGCTCCTCGAGCACCACCCCGCGGCCGCGCACGTGGATGAGGGTGTTGGCGGTGCCGAGGTCGATCGCGAGATCGCGCCCGAGCGATGGCCAGCTGGTCATGGCCCGGATTGTGTCGTGGCGACCGGCCCGACCCGAGACCATCGGGCGAGTGTCGCCCAATGTGTGACAGGTGTGGCGGATGTGACGACGCCGCGGGCGTGGCGCCGTGCGTCAACCACCCGCCGCGGACGTCGGCGTCGGGAGGCTCAGGGGCTCAGCGGGCTCAGGGGCTCAGAGCCGGGGGAACCAGATGGCGATCTCGCGCTCGCCCGACTCGTGCGAGTCGGAGCCGTGCACGATGTTCTGCTGCACCGGCGTGCCCCAGTCGCGGCCGAGGTCGCCCCGGATCGTGCCGGGCAGGGCCTCGGTGGGGTTGGTGGCGCCCGCCAGTGACCGGAAGCCCTTGACGCAGTCCTGGCCCTCGATGACGACGGCGGTGACGGGTCCGGAGCTCATGAAGTCGACGAGCGGCTCGTAGAACGGCTTGCCGACGTGCTCCTCGTAGTGCACGGCGAGCTGCTCACGGGTCGGCGTGAGCACGGCGAGGGCCGCCAGCGTGTAGCCCTTGGCCTCGATGCGACGCAGCACCTCCCCGGTGAGTCCGCGGCGGAATCCATCGGGCTTGACGAGGACGAGTGAGCGTTCGGTGGTCACTCACCAACCCTATCGGCCGGGCCGTCGGCCGACCCACCGGCCTCGACCGGCCCCGGGCCGGTGCCGGCGGCGGTCTCCGCGTCCCTCGCGGCCGCCTCGCGCTGGGCCACCTCGGCGTCGATGCGAGTCCCCTGGATGAGGCACGTGACCCACATCGTGAGGAAGAAGATGCCGACGACGAGCATGAGCGGCACGACGAGCGCGCTCAGCAGCGTGAGCGCCTGCACCACCCAGCCCAGGGTGATGCCCCACGGCCGTCGCAGCGTGCCCGCCGCGACGATCGCCAGCGCGGCGAGCCCGAAACCGATGACGAGGTATGCCGTGGGGCTCGCGGTGTCATCGGTCGCCGCCAGTCCTCGGGCGACGAGGGCGCCGAGCGCGATGCAGAGTGCCTCACCACCGAGCACGGTGGCGAGCATGCGCCAGGTGAACTTGCCGGTCGTGCCGTAGAAGACGATGCCGCGCATCAGGTGGTCCTCGGGTGATCTCGAGTGGGCGGAACGAGGGGTGACGGGAAGGTGCGGTGAGGTCAGTAGTTCTGGGCGGTGTCCCACGTGCGGATGATCGCCTGGGCCTCGCTGGTGCTCGCCCCGGTGGCCTCGGCATAGAGCGCCATGGCGTCCTCGCGGCGGCCGGCGGTGACGAGCTCGCTGATGCGCGAGCGGGCCTCCTCGGTGAGGCGCCCCTGTGTCCACGAGCTGGCGGCGTCGCGGACGCCCGGCCCGCGGCCGGGAACGAACCAGTTGTCGACCGCACTCTTGGCATCGGCCAGGGGCGCACCGGTCGCCTCGCGGTAGATCTTGATCGCGTTGATCTTGTGGCCGGCGCTGATCTCGCGGCTCACCTTGGCGCGCACGTCGTCCGTGACGCCGACGAGCGTGCGGTCGGGGTCACGCCGACCCATGATCCGGCCCCAGAGCACGACGACGACCATGACGACCACGAGGATGAGGAAGAGCTTGACGATCGGGTGCATGGGCTCAGCCTAGGTGTGGGTGCGGACGTCGGCGCCGGTCACACGTCGGTGCGGCCGAGGAGCATGCGCACCTCGCCGGCCGTGATCACCGAGCCGGTCGCGATGACACCGCCACCCATGCCCTCGGACTCGGCGAGCGTCACGGCCTGATCGAGTGCGTCGGGCAGGTCGCGCACGACGGTCACCCGCCCCTCACCGAAGATCTCGGTGGCGAGGATGCCCAGCCGGTCCGGGGCCATGGCCCGCGGGGAGGAGCTGCGGGTGATGACGACGTGGTCGAGTGCCGGCTCGAGCACCTCGAGCATGCCCACGGCGTCCTTGTCGGCGACGATCCCGACCAGCCCGACGAGACGGGTGAAGGTGAAGGCCTCGTCGATCGCGGCGACGAGCGAGCGGGCACCGTGCGGGTTGTGGGCCGCGTCGACCAGGACGGTCGGCGAACGGCGCACGACCTCCAGGCGCCCGGGCGAGGTCATCGCGGCGCAGGCGGCCACGAGCACCTCGGGGTCGATGCGCTGCTCTCCCCCGCCGATGAAGGCCTCCACGGCCGCGACGGCCGTGGCGAGGTTGCTCGCCTGGTGGGCACCGTGCACGGGGAGGAAGAGGTCGGCATACTCCCCCGCCAGACCTCGGAGGCTGAGCTGCTGGCCACCGAGAGCGACCTCGCGGGTCAGCACGCCGAAGTCGGTGCCCTCGAAGACGATCCGGCTGACGCCCACCTCCTCGGCGCGGTCGCGGAGCACCTGCGCGACATCCTCGTCCTGGGTGCCGGAGACGGTGACGGCTCCGGACTTGATGATGCCGCTCTTCTCCTCGGCGATCGACACGACGTCGTCGCCGAGCAGGTGCGTGTGGTCGAGGTCGACCGGCGTGACGACCGCCACCTGGGCGTCGATGACGTTGGTGGCGTCCCACGACCCGCCCAGGCCCACTTCGACGATCGCGACGTCGACGGGGGCGTCGGCGAAGGCCGCGTAGGCGAGCGCCACGAGCACCTCGAAGAAGTTCATCCGACGGCCGCCGGACTCGAGCGACCGCGCGTCGACGATGTCGATGAGCGGAGCCATCTCGTCATAGGCCGCGATGAACTTCTCGCGGCTGATCGGCTTGCCCGACAAGGTGATCCGCTCTCGAATGTCGTGCAGGTGGGGCGAGGTGAACCGGCCCGTCGAGAGACCGCTCTCGCGCAGGATCGCGTCGATCATCCGGCTCGTCGACGTCTTGCCGTTGGTGCCGGTGAGGTGGATCGTCGGGTAGGAGCGCTGCGGGTCGCCCGCGAGCTCCATCACGGCAGTGATGCGCTCGAGCGACGGATGCACGTCGTTCTCGGGGGCACGCGCGAGGATCTGCTCCTCGATCTCGCGGACCCGCTTCATCTCCTCGAGGTTGCGCGCCGCGTCCTGCTGTGCGGCATCGGGGCGGCCGCTCATGCCCGGTCCCCCGCGTCCGACCCGCCGGCGGGCGGCGCCGTCAGCCGTCGCTCCATCCAGACGCTGACCGGCAGGCCCGATCCGCCGGACTCGCGGTGGGTCTCGGTGAAGCCGCGGGCGGCGTAGAAGCGCGCTGCCTGCCGGTTGCCCACGATGTGCGAGAGGACGACACGCTCGACGCCGAGCTCGTGGGCGCGGTCGAGCACGGCGTCGAGCAGGCGCGACCCGATGCCGCGGCCGTGGTGGTCGGGCAGCACGTAGAGCTTCCAGAGAGCGAGGGCGTCGTCCTGCACCCCGAACGTCGCGACACCGACCACCTCGGCGCCGTCGACCGCGACGAGCGTGCGGCCCTGGCGGATCGAGGTCGTGACGACGTCGGGGGTCCACCACTTCGCGAGGCCCATCGAGACGTACTCCGCACCGGCGATCGGCTCGTAGGTCGGGGGCCACGTTCGGTGACCGACGGAGAGCACGCCGGACAGGTCGTCGCCGTCGGCGAGTCGGATCTCGAGGTCGTCCTCCTCCACGGCCCCGTGGGCACCGTTCGAGTCGTCGGAGGGTCGGGGCGTGGTCATCGCTTCACCACCAGGATCGTTGCGGGCTGGTTGTCACCGACGACGACGTCGACGGCTCCGTCGAGCACGGGTGTCGCCGACGTGGAGCCGTTGGTGCTCGTGGGACCGGAGGCGAACTGTGTCGCCAAGGTCTCGCCGACGATGAGGTCGCGGTGGGTGACCGTGGCCTCGAAGACCTCCGGGGAGCCTTGGATGGTCAGGCTGATGCGGTCGCTCACGTGCAGGCCGGCGTCGCGCCGAGCCTGCTGCACCGCGCGCACGAGGTCGCGAGCCACGCCCTCCGCGGCAAGCTCGGCGGTCACCGTCGTGTCGAGCACGACGAAGCCGCCACCCTGGAGCATCGCCGTGGCGCGGCTGTCGGCGGCCCCTCCCGCCACGACCGTCTCGAGGGTGAACTCGCCCTCGACGAGTGCGAGCCCGCCGGAGGTCACGACGCCGTCGGCGGCGATCGACCAGTCGCCCGACTTGCTGCCCTTGATGGCCTGCTGCACGTCGCGCCCGAGCCGCGGGCCTGCCGCACGGGCGTTGACCGTGAGGCGCTGGGTGATGCCGAAGTCGGCCTCGCTCGCGGTCGCGAGGTCGACGAGGGTGAGGCGCTTGACGTTGAGCTCGTCCTGGATGAGGCCGCGGAAGGGCTGCAGGTCGTCCGGCTGCGGAACGACGAGGGTGAGGTCGCCGAGCGGCAGGCGGGCGCGGAGCCTCTGGGCCTTGCGCAGGCTCGAGCCCGTCGAGCAGATCTCGCGGGCTCGGTCCATGGCGACGACGAGCGCGTGGTCGCGGGGCAGGTCGGCCGGGTCGGGGAAGTCGGTCAGGTGCACGGAGCGCCCCCCGGTGAGCCCGCGCCAGATCTCCTCCGTGACGAGCGGCAGCAGCGGTGCCGTCGCGCGGGTGACCGTCTCGAGCGCGGTCCACAGCGTGTCGAAGGCCGTCAGCGACTCCTCGGTCTCCCCGCCCCAGAAGCGGTCACGGGAGCGGCGGATGTACCAGTTCGTCAGCACGTCGAGGAAGCCGCGCATCGTGTCGCATGCCGCCGCGATCTCGTAGTCGTCGAGCTGGTCGCGGATGTCGCCGACGAACTCGCTGAGCTTGGCGAGCAGGTAGCGGTCGAGCACGTCGGTCGAGGTCGTCGAGCGCTTCGCCTCGTAGCCATCGCCGTCGCGGGCGGTGTTGGCGTAGAGAGCGAAGAACGACCAGGCGTTCCACAGCGGGATCATCACCTGGCGCACGCCGTCACGGATGCCCTGCTCGGTGACGACGAGGTTGCCACCGCGCAGGATCGGGCTGCTCATGAGGAACCACCGCATCGCGTCGGCGCCGTCACGGTCGAAGACCTCGGAGACGTCGGGGTAGTTGCGCAGCGACTTGCTCATCTTCTGTCCGTCGGAGCCGAGCACGATGCCGTGGCTCACGCAGGTCTTGAAGGCGGGCCGGTCGAAGAGGGCGGTCGCGAGCACGTGCAGGGTGTAGAACCAGCCGCGCGTCTGCCCGATGTACTCGACGATGAAGTCGCCCGGGAAGTGGTGCTCGAACCACTCGGCGTTCTCGAAGGGGTAGTGCACCTGCGCAAAGCTCATCGACCCCGAGTCGAACCAGACGTCGAAGACCTCCTCGACTCGGCGCATCGTCGAGCGCCCCGTGGGGTCGTCGGGGTTCGGGCGCGTCAGGCTGTCGATGAAGGGCCGGTGGAGGTCGGTGACCTCGACGCCGAAGTCACGCTCAAGGTCGTCGAAGGAGCCGTAGACGTCGAGGCGCGGAAACTGCGGGTCGTCGGACTTCCACACGGGGATCGGGCTGCCCCAGAAGCGGTTTCGCGAGATGGACCAGTCGCGGGCATTGGCCAGCCACTTGCCGAACTGCCCGTCGCGGATGTGCGACGGGGTCCACTCGATCTCTTGGTTGAGCTCGAGCATCCGCTCCTTGATCTTCGTCACCTCGACGAACCACGACGACACCGCCATGTAGATGAGCGGCTCACGGCAGCGCCAGCAGTGCGGGTAGCTGTGGTCGTAGGTCTCACGGCGCAGCAGCACGGTGCCGGCCGACACCGAGCCGGTCTCGCCCTCACCGCGGGTGCTCGCCTTGAGGTGGTCGATGATGTGCGCGTTGGAGTCGAAGACGTGCATGCCCTCGTAGTCCGTGACGGGCCAGGTGAAGCGACCGTCGGGGCCAACGGGCACCACCGGCTCGATGCCGGCGGCGTCGGTGACGATCTTGTCCTCCTCACCGAAGGCGCCGGCGGTGTGGACGAGGCCCGTGCCGTCCTCGGTGGTGACGAACTCCGCGGGGAAGACGCGGTGCGCCCGCTCGTGCCCCGCGTAGTAGGAGAACGGCGGCGTGAACGAGCGGCCGAGCAGGTCTGTGCCCGTGAGCCGCTCGATGACACGGTCGTCGAGCGAGGCCGGGTCGACGTCGGAGCCGAAGAGGTCCTTGGCGTAGGCCGCGAGTCGAGCCGCGCCGATGACGTAGCGCTCCGTCGTGCCGGTGACGTCGGACTCGACGACGACGTAGTCGATGTCGGGGTGGACCATGATGCCGAGGTTGGCCGGCAGGGTCCACGGGGTCGTCGTCCAGACGAGGGCGAGCTCGCCGGTCTCGAGCCGCAGCCCGACCGTCACGGCGGGGTCCTGGCGCATCTTGTAGACGTCGTCGTCCATGCGCAGCTCGTGGTTGGACAGCGGCGTCTGGTCGTTCCAGCAGTAGGGCAGCACCCGGAAGCCCTCGTAGACGAGGCCCTTCTCGTGCAGCTGCTTGAAGGCCCAGATGACCGACTCCATGTAGTCGGGCTCGAGCGTCTTGTAGTCGTTGTCGAAGTCGACCCATCGCGCCTGACGGGTGACGTAGTCGCGCCACTCGCCCGTGTACTTGAGCACCGAGCTGCGGCAGGCCTCGTTGAACGTGTCGATGCCGAGCTCGACGATGTCCTGCTTCGTCTTGAGGCCGAGCTGGCGCTGTGCCTCGAGCTCGGCCGGCAGGCCATGGGTGTCCCAGCCGAAGCGCCGCTCGACGCGCTTGCCGCGCATCGTCTGGTAGCGCGGGACGATGTCCTTCACGTAGCCGGTGAGCAGGTGGCCGTAGTGCGGCAGACCGTTGGCGAAGGGCGGACCGTCGTAGAAGACGAACTCGTTGTCGCCGTCGGTGCCGGGGTCGCGGCCCTCGACGGAGGCGATGAAGGTGCCGTCCTCGTCCCAGTACTTCAGCACGCGCTCCTCGATCTCGGGGAAGCGCGGGTTGGAGGGGACGCCCGCACGCGCGGCGGCGTCGCCGGTCTGGTCGCCGGTCGTGGTGACCTGGGGGTAGGTCATGCTCGTGGTCTCCTGGCTTCGCGTCTGTGGGTCGTTGGTCACGTCCACGAGGACGACGTCTCCTGACGGAGGCTGCCGCGGTGCCACCCCGCTTGCCGCGCCATCCGCCCTGACCCGGCCGGACGGCATACGGCCGCTCTTGTCGAAGGCTGTGACGGGCCCACCCGTCCGGGTCTAGTGGGAGCTCTCGCTCTGTTCTTCCGGAGGCTCGCCGCTGATGACGGCTCGAACGCCTGTGCCCGCCAGTCTAGCCTGTCAGCGTGCCCAGACTGCCCGAGCACCTCGCTCCACGCGTCGTGACCGACCCCGACGTGCGGCGGTCCTATGCACTGGACGCGACGGTCGCGCTCGACCCGCCGCCGGAGGACTTCGCGGTCGTGCGCGCCCGTGACCTCGGTGACGTCGTGGCCGTCCTCGAGCACGCTCAGGCGACCGGCACGCCCGTGGTGCCCCAGGGGGCGCGCACGTCGCGGTCGGGCGGCGCTATCGCCTCGGAGGGCTGCATCGTGCTCAACGTGGAGGCGCTCGACACGATTCACGAGGTCAACCCGCTCGAGGGGTATGCCGTCGTCGGTCCCGGCGTCGTCAACGCCGCCCTCAAGCGGGAGGCGGCCGCGGCAGGGCTCTTCTACGGGCCCGACCCCGCGTCGTGGGAGACGTGCACCATCGGCGGCAACATCGCGACCAACGCGGGCGGCCTGTGCTGCGTGAAGTACGGCGTGACCGCCGACTGGGTCAAGGCGCTGCAGGTCGTGCTGCCCGGCGGTGACGTCATGCGCACCGGCCACCGCACCGCCAAGGGGGTGGCCGGCTACGACCTCACCGGGCTCTTCGTCGGCTCGGAGGGCACGCTCGGTGTCGTCACCGAGGCCGTCGTGCGGCTCGCGCCAGCACCCGACCCCGCCCTGACGGCGCTCGCCGTCTTCGACTCCCTCGACGCCGCGGTCGCCGGCATCGTCGCGCTGCGCCTCGACCCGCACCGACCCTGCCTGCTCGAGATCATCGACCGCACGAGCGTGCGGGCGATCCAGGCGTTCGGCGACTTCGGCTTCCCCGACGACTGCGCCGCCGTGCTGCTCGTGCAGTCCGACCGGCCCGGCCACGTCGCCGACGACCTGCTCAGGTATGCCGCCCTGCTGGAGTCCGCGGGTGCCACCGACGTCGCGGTCGCCGACGACGCGCAGGAGTCCGAGGGCCTGCTCGCCGGTCGCCGCGTCATGAGCACCGCCTTCGAGGCGATGGGCGGTCGTCTCGCCGAGGACGTCTGCGTGCCGGTCGGCCGCCTCGGCGAGTTCGTGCGCGGCATCGAGGCGATCAGCGAGCGCCGCTCGGTGCTCGTCCCGGTCAGCGGTCATGCCGGCGACGGCAACCTGCACCCGTCGATCGTCTACGCGCACGACGACCCCGACAGCCTCGCGCGGGCGTGGCAGGCGTTCGACGACCTCATCCGGCTGGGGCTCTCGCTCGGCGGCACGATCACCGGGGAGCACGGCATCGGCTCGGTCAAGGTGCCGTGGCTCGGGCTCGAGCTGGGTGACGCCGAGCTCGCGCGGCAGCGCCGGCTCAAGGCCGTCTTCGACCCGCTCGGCATCATGAACCCGGGCAAGGTCTTCGCCGCACCCGCCTGAGCGGGCGCGCCGAGCGACGTCGGGGAGTCCTGTCGGCACCTGGTGCCCGCAGATCTCCCCGACCTCGCACACAGAGTCTCGGGTTAGCGTGCCGGATGGCCCGATCGAGCACCCGCCGCCTGGCCCTCGCCGGCACCGCCCTGCTCGTCGCTGCGGGCTGCACCGCCCCTGTCGTGGTTCCCGGCGCGGCCACGCGCGACACGATGGCGCCGCCGTCAACCTCGTCGGCCAATGAACTGCCAAGTGCGACAGTGCGTTCCACGTCCACGCCGCTCCCCGGGCCGTCGACCACCCTTTCCCCGCCCCGTCTGGACCCGTTCGACAGCGCGACGGTCCTCGACGGCATACAGGCCCTGGCGGCGATCGGCCCGCGTGACGCGGCGAGCCCCGCCTACGCCCGGGCGGCGGACTGGGTGGGTGGGCAGCTGCGTGCGGCGGGCTACGACGTGCGCGAGCAGGGGTTCGACCTGCCGGCCGGCGTGTCGTGGGGGGTGCGGGTGCGGGCCGGGCGACCCGTGAACGTCATCGCGTCCCCGCCGGGCTTCGACGCCTCGCGGCCACACATCGTGATCGGCGCCCACCTCGACACGGTGCCGCAGTCGCCGGGAGCGGAGGACAACGCGTCGGGCGTCACGACGATGATCGAGCTCGCGCGCATGGTGCGACAGCAGCCAGCCGCCCTGCCCGTGCGGTTCGTCGCGTTCGCCGCCGAGGAGGCCCGGGGCGGCAACGGCACGCGGTATGCGTTCGGCTCGCGCCACTTCGTCGCCTCGCTCGGCGGCTCCGAGCGCCGGGCGGTGCGGGGCATGGTCTCGCTCGACCGGGTGGGGGTGCGCTCGGCCACCGTGCCGGTGTGCTCCGGGGGCCGCGGCACCGCGAGCCTGGCGACCGCGATCCGGGGTGCTGCGCGAGCGGCGGGGGTGGCGACCAACGGGTGCACCAACCGGGCGAGCGACCACGTCTCCTTCGAGGCGGCCGGCATACCGTCGGTGCGCATCGGGAGCGTGCCGTATGCGGGCTACCACGCCGCGCTCGACGTGCCGTCTGTCATCGACCAGCGCCAGGTCGAGCGGGTCGGGAGCGGCTCTCTGGGCCTGGCTGCAAACGCTGGGTTGAGACCGAGGGCGGCGACGACGCGGGCGTTTGGCAGGATGAGGCCATGACCGATGTGGAGACGACCGCAGCGTGGCTGAGCCGCGAGGAACTCGACAACGCGCGTGACCGGCTGCCGATCCTCTACGTGCACGCGATCCCCGTGCGGGCCGACGACAAGGGCATCGTGACGCACATCGGTCTGCTGCTGCGCGCCGACAGCGACGGCGGCATCGGCCAGGAGGTCGTCGGCGGACGCGTGCTCTATCACGAGAAGGTCCGCGACGCGCTGATGCGGCACATCGAGAGCGACCTCGGCCCGGTCGCCCTGCCGCGAATACCCTTGTCACCCCAGCCTTTCACTGTGGCCGAGTTCTTCCCGACACCCGGCGTGACGCGCGTTCCACGACCCGCGCCAGCACGCCGTCTCGCTCGCCTTCGTCGTCACTGTGATGGGGGACTGTCGTCCGCAGAAGGACGCCCTCGACCTCTCATGGGTGACCCCCGAGGAGGCAGCGGCGATCGCCCTGGGCCCGGAGATGTCGGGCTCGCACGGTGTTCTGGTGCGTCAGGCCCTGGCGCACGTCGGATATCCCGTCTAAGTCGGTATGATCGCGGCAGTTCTCCCGACGAACCGCCAGATCTGCGGACATCTTCCGGGACTTGCCGGGCATAATGGACGACTTTCTGTGATCCACGTCCCAGTCTGTTACACCGTCCTACCGTCGCAGGAGGACGTGAGTGGGCCCTGTGGGCCGACCACTCGGGGGCCGCGAGCCGGGGCTCGCCGCGATCGTGCCGTCATCGTCGACGCACATCCTCCAACGGTGCGGGGACCGACAAACCGCTCATGTACGGAGACATTCATGACTGCTTCATGGCTTTTGTCTCGGGGAAAGCCCTCCTCCGGGGCGCGCACAACCACGTCTCGTCGCAAAGTCACCGGAATGGTGGCGGCCGCGGCACTCGCCCTCTCGGGCGCCGTCTTCTTTGCGCCGTCGGCCCAGGCGGTTCACGAGCTCAATCTGATCGAGCTCGAGGGCAATGCGGTAACCGACAATCCGGCCTACGACGACTGGGACTCGGTCTGCAAGGCCGTCACCATCACGAACGACCCGGACCACCTCATCACCGACCGTGCGCGAGCGCCGGCCCCCTGCTGGCCAGCAACACCGCGGTCGCCTGGGCCAACGACGGATCGCAGAACGCGACCATCTTCACCGGCGGCGGATCGAAGGACCCGCTCACGCTGACCGGGTGGGCGTGGAAGGACCAGGCCGGCGGTCTGCCGGACAAGGACAACCTCCAGGACGCCTTCGCCGCCCGCTACTCCATCCCGAAGTCCTCGACCTGTCCGGCGCCGGCCACGGCGACCAACTGTGAGGTCCTGTTCTTCGGCTCGGACCGCTTCGACAACAGCGGCGACGCCCAGCAGGGCTTCTGGTTCTTCCAGAACAAGGTCACCCTCGACCCGGCCACCGGCAAGTTCATCGGCGTCCACAAGAACGGCGACCTGCTCATCCTCAGCGACTTCAGCAACGGCGGCCAGGTCTCCACGATCAACATCTACAAGTGGACCGGCACCGACGCCACGGGTGGGCTCACCTTCCTGACGGGCGGAGACGACGTCCAAGTGCGGCGGCGGCGCCAACGACGCCTTCTGCGGCATCGTCAACGCCGCCAACGGCACCGACGTCGCCGTGGCCGTTCACGGACAAGAGCGGCAACAGCACCTACCTCAACGGCGAGTTCTACGAGGGTGGCGTCAACCTCAGCGATCCGTCGATCAACCTCGGCGGCGAGTGCTTCTCCAGCTTCACCGCCGAGACACGCTCCTCCACCTCGACGACCGCGACGCTCAAGGACTTCGTCCTCGGCCAGTTCGCCCTCTGCAGCGCTTCGCTCACAACCACCCCGAGCGCCGGCATGACCGAGGCCACCGCCGTTTCGCCGGGTCAGTCCGTCACTGACCTTGCGGTCGTCCAGGGGCAGGGCACCTCCGCTCCGCCCACGCCCGACCGGCAACGTGTCGTTCTTCCTCTGCGGTCCGACTGCTGCCGACTCCACTGCACTGTGCACCACCGGTGGCACCGCCGCCGGAGTCAAGGCTCTCGCAGCCACACCACCGCCCGTCGGCGAAGCTTCGGCAACGTCCGACGCCGTCAACACGGCGGCAGCCCCGCTCACACCAGGACGGTACTGCTTCCGTGCGACGTGGCCGGGCGACGCGAACTACCCGGACCCGCTGAGCCACACGGGTACGGGAAACAGTGAGTGCTTCCTCGTCCGCACCATCCCCACGACCACGGTCACCACGCCGACGGACAGCTCGGGTACGCCGATTCCGAACCCGACCACCACTGGCGTGGCCCTCGGTACCGTCCTGTTCGACAGGGCAGTCGTGACGGGGACGAGCATCGGCGGAACGCCGACCGGCAGCGTCAACTTCTTCGTCTGCAACCCGAACCAGCTGACCGGCGGAGTCTGCGCCGCAGGCACCGGTTCAGCGGTGACGGGCAACCCGAAGGCGCTCGCGGCGGTTGTCGGTAGCAACCCGCCGGCCGCAGCGGCCATCTCTGGCGGGGTCACGGGGAACATCGCGGGAGTCTGGTGCTTCCGGGCCAACTACGTGCCGAGCGGGTCGATCTACGACCCGTCGAACGACACGGGGAGCACCACCGAGTGCGTCAAGGTCAACCCTGACAGCACGACCACAGTGACGACCCCGCAGGTGTCCGGATCGCCCATCTCGGGCACCGTCCCCGTCGGAACTTCCGTCACGGACCATGCAGTCGTGACCGGAACCGCGGCCGGTGGGTCCCCCACCGGTACCGTCGACTTCTTCGTCTGCAGCCCGAGCCAGCTCGACGCCAACCAGCTCTGCAGCACCGGCGGCTCGTCCGCAGGCGCTGACAAGCCGCTGACGGCAGGGGCGGGCAACACCGCGACGGCGGACTCCGATGCGGTCAACGCCAACGTGGTCGGCAAGTGGTGCTTCCGCGCCGAGTACAAGTCGAACACGGTCAACTACACGAACTCCAGTGACTCGAGGGCCAACGAGTGCTTCACGGTGACGGACACGACGTCTGCCACCTCGGCGCAGACCTGGCGCCCGAACGACTCCGCGACGATCACCTCGCTCGGCGGAACCGCAATCAAGGGTTCGCTTGCCTTCACCCTGTACGACAGCGCGAACTGCACCGGCACCGTGCTGCGTCCGACTGAGACCATCGCCGTCGACGAGGCGTCACCCGTGACGAAGTCGACAAGCAACACCACGGTTTCAGTCATCGTCTCGAAGACAGTGTCGTGGAAGGTCGAGTTCACGAGCACCAACGCGCTCGTGGGCAACAGCGAACACTGTGAGAGCACGATTCTGACCATCACCAACTGAGTGACAGCGGTGCCCGGGAGCAGTCGCTCCCGGGCACCGTGTCCGGCTGCGCCCGGAGCTCACGCCTCGGAGTGGAAGGACGCGTGACCAGCGTGGGGAGCTTGTTGTGGCCGGCCGAGTCCCATTCGTCACTTTCGGGGCACGTACCCCTACCACCACGGGCCGCCTGTCAGCAGACAGGGTCCCGCCTCCAGAGCACGCCAGGGTCGACCCCACCGCCGTCGTGTGAGGCCCGAGTCGGGGTCGGGCGCCTCACCCAGGAAGGAAGCACCACCATGAAGGTCATCAAGTCAGTGCTCATCGCGGTCATCGCCCTCGTCGCCGCCGTCGTCATGGCGAGCCCGGCCTCGGCCGTCGCGGCGAAGTTCCACACCGTCAGCGCCTCGGTCAGCAACGCCGGCGCGCTGGTCGTCAGCTTCGACGAGCGGGGTCTCGGCAACGGCAACATCGACTACACGCTCGCGGCCGACGCCGTCGGCGCGTGTACGCGTGCATCAACGGCGGCGGGAAGCACCCCCAGGCCGCCAACAAGGAGACCGTCAACGGCGACGTCACGCGCCGCCGGCAGCTTCGAGTCGAGGAACGGCCGCGTCCAGGCCAGCCTGTCCGCCGGCCCGATCAGCGCCGGCGGCTTCACCTGCCCGGCGGCCAGCGCCTCGTGCTCGCCTCGGTCTCGTACTGGAACTGTCGTCCTGACCGACACGACGAACGGCACCACCGCCTCGGTGCCTAACAGCGTCGCGGGTCTTCTTCGCCGTCTGAGACGGCTCGAGGCCAGCGGCACCTCGATGCGTCTGGCACCCCCGGGGCCTCGGGGGTGTCAGGCGCACGTCCAGTTGTGCCGATGGCACCCCCGATGGCCGGCAGGTGTCAGACGCACACCGTGCCGCCGCGTCAGTGCTGGTGCTCGAGCAGCTCCTGCGCGACCCGCGCCGAGCACGGTCAGCGGCAGCAGCGTCTTTCCGGTCGGCCCGATCTCGATCTCGGTGCCCATCTGCGGGCAGACGCCGCAGTCGAAGCACGGCGTCCAGCGGCAGTCGTCGACCTCGGTCTCGTCGAGCGCGTCCTGCCAGTCCTCCCAGAGCCAGTCCTTGTCGAGACCGGAGTCGAGGTGGTCCCACGGGAGCACCTCGTGCTGCTCGCGCTCGCGGGTCGTGAACCAGGCGACGTCGACCGGCTCGTCGGCGAGCGCCGTCTCGGCCGCGCGCATCCAGCGCTCGTAGGAGAAGTGCTCGCTCCAGCCGTCGAAGCGACCACCGTCGCGCCACACGGCCTCGATGACCTTGCCGACCCGGCGGTCGCCGCGTGACAGGAGTCCCTCGACGACGCCGGGCTGCCCGTCGTGGTAGCGGAACCCGATGGCGGAGGCGTATCGCCGGTCGGCACGGATCGCCTCGCGCAGCTTGGCGAGCCGTGCGTCGGTCTCCTCGGCGCCCAGCTGCGACGCCCACTGGAAGGGGGTGTGCGGCTTGGGGATGAAGCCGCCGATCGACACGGTGCAGCGGATGTCGCGACGGCCCGAGACCTGCCGTCCCGTCTCGATGACGCGCTTGGCCAGCTCGGCGATCTGCAGCACGTCCTCGTCGGTCTCGGTCGGCAGCCCGCACATGAAGTAGAGCTTGACCTGCCGCCACCCGGCGCCGTAGGCCGCTGCGACGGTGTTGATGAGGTCCTCCTCGGACACCATCTTGTTGATGACCTTGCGGATGCGCTCGGAGCCACCCTCGGGGGCGAAGGTCAGCCCCGAGCGGCGACCGTTGCGGGTCAGCTCGTTGGCGAGGTCGATGTTGAAGGCGTCGACGCGGGTCGAGGGCAGCGAGAGGCCCGTCTGCGTGCCCTCGTAGCGGTCGGCGAGGCCCTTCGTGAGGTCGGCGATCTCGGAGTGGTCGGCGGAGCTGAGCGACAGCAGCCCGACCTCCTCGAACCCCGTGGCCGCGAGGCCGCGCTCGACCATCTCGCCGATGCCGGTGATCGACCGCTCGCGCACCGGACGGGTGATCATGCCGGCCTGGCAGAAGCGGCAGCCGCGCGTGCAGCCGCGGAAGATCTCGACCGACATGCGCTCGTGCACCGACTCGGCCACCGGCACGAGCGGCTGCTTGGGGTAGGGCCACGCGTCGAGGTCCATGACGGTGTGCTTGGCGACCCGCCACGGCACCCCGTGGGCGTCAGCGGCCGGCGCCACCCGCTTGATCCGGCCGTCGGGCAGGTAGGCGACGTCGTAGAAAGCCGGCACGTAGACGCCGCCGGTGCGCGCGAGCCGCAGCAGCACCTCGCGGCGGCCACCGGGACGACCGGCCGCCTTCCACTCCCCCACGATGTCGGTGATCGCGAGCACCGCCTGCTCGCCGTCGCCGATGACGGCCGCGTCGATGAAGGCGGAGATCGGCTCGGGGTTGAAGGCCGCATGGCCGCCGGCGATGACGATGGGGTCCTCGAGGCCGCGGTCGGCGGCATGCAGCGGGATGCCCGCGAGGTCGAGGGCGTTCAGCATGTTGGTGTAGCCGAGCTCGGTCGAGAACGACACCCCGAAGAGGTCGAAGTCACGCACCGCGCGGTGGCCGTCGACGGTGAACTGCGGCAGGCCGCTCTCCCGCAGCTGCGCCTCCATGTCGGGCCACACGGCATACGTGCGCTCCGCGAGGGCGTCCGCACGCTCGTTGAGGACCTCGTAGAGGATCATGACGCCCTGGTTGGGCACGCCCACCTCGTAGGCGTCGGGATACATCAGCGCCCAGCGGGTGGTCAGCTCCTCACCGGCGGGGCCGTGCCCGCCGACGTGCCAGTCCTTGACCGTGGAGTTCAGCTCGCCGCCGACGTACTGGATGGGCTTGTTGACCCGTTCCAGCAGCGGCTCGAGATCGGCCCACAGGGATTCACCAGACATCCGTCCATGCTACGTGCGCGGCCGCGCAGCGCCGAAACGCCGACCCCCGACGTATGCCGTGCGGCCGGCGTCCCCGGATCACGCCGGCTCGGGTGGGGTCACCCGTCGACGTACATCGCGTCGATCTCGGAGAGGTGCTTCTCCGTCACGGCGCGGCGGCGCAGCTTCATGCTCGGCGTGAGGTCGCCGTCCTCGATGGTGAGGTCCTTGTCGAGGACGGTGAACTTCTTGATCGTCTCCCAGCGGTTGAGGCCCGCGTTGAGCGTGTCGACGTAGCCCTGCACGAGGCCTCGCGCCTGCGGCGAGGTGACGATCTCGCTGTAGGACTTGCCGGCGAGGCCCTCGGTCGCCGCCCACATGGTGATGGCATCGGGGTCGAGCGTGACGAGGGCCGTCGCGTAGTTGTGGCCGGCGCCGTGCACGAGGAACTGGCTGACGAAGGGGCACAGGCCCTTGAAGCGGGCCTCGATCTCGGCGGGAGCGATGTACTTGCCGCCCGAGGTCTTGAAGAGGTCCTTCTTGCGGTCGGTGACGAAGAGGTAGCCGCGCTCGTCGATGCGCCCGATGTCGCCGGTGTGGAACCAGCCGTCCTCGTCGAGCACCTCGGCCGTCGCCTTGGGGTTGTTGTGGTAGCCCCGCATGACGCCCGGTCCCCGCACGAGGATCTCGCCGTCCTCCTCGGCGATGCGCAGCTCGGTGCCCGGCATCGGCCAGCCGACCGAGCCGTACTGGTAGGAGCCGTGCTCGGGCGTGTTGACCGTGGTGCCGGAGGAGGTCTCGGTGAGGCCGTAGCCCTCCTGGACGAGCAGCCCGACGGAGCCGAACCAGCGGGCCACGTCGGCGTTGAGCGGGGCCGAGCCGCTGATCATGAAGCGGACGCGCCCACCGAATCGCTCCTGCACCTTCTGCAGCACGAGCTTGTCGGCGAGCTTGTGCTTGCGAGCCAGCCCCGACGAGGGCTGCTCGCCCCGGGCCAGCACGTCCCGCATCTCGCCGCCGACCTTGAGCGACCAGTCGATGAGCTTCTTCTTGAGGCCCTTCTCCTGCGCGAACATCAGGGCGACGCGGCCATGGGCCTTCTCGAAGATGCGCGGGGGTCCGGCCATGAAGGTGGGCTTGATGACGGCCATGTGGTCGACGATCTTCTCGACGCGCCCGTCGACGGCGGTCGGGAAGCCGATCTGCAGGCCGGTGGCGACGAGCATCTTGCCGAAGACGTGCGAGAGCGGCAGCCAGAGGAACTGCAGGTCGTCCTTGCTGAGGGTGCCCATCGCCTCGATGACGGCACCCTCGTAGACGACGCTGTCCTGCACGAGGCGCACGCCCTTGGGCCGGCCGGTCGTGCCGGAGGTGTAGATGACGACGGCGAGGCTCTCCGGCCCGAGCTGGTCGATGCGCGAGCGCACGAGGTCGGGCGTGCCACTCAGCGACTCGCGGCCCTTCGCGACGAGGTCGTCGGTCGTGATGACCCACCCGTCCTCGCTGCCCTCGCCGGTGAGGGCGACGACGTGCGCCACCCCGGGGATCTCGCTGCGCACGGCCTGGAGCTTGGCGACCTGCTCGGCGTTCTCGGCGAAGACGATCGAGCTGCCGGAGTCCGTGAGGATGTAGGCGACGTCCTCGGCGATCGTCGTCGGGTAGACGGTCGTCGTCGCGCCGCCCGCGCAGATGATCGCGAGGTCGGCGAGGATCCACTCGACCCGCGTCGTCGAGGCGATGGCCACGCGGTCCTCGAGCTGGACGCCCATGGCGATGAGGCCCGCGGCCCACTCACTCACGATGTCGTAGGTCTCGCGCCAGGTGAGCGTCGTCAGCTCGGTCGAGTTCCCCTCGAAGTAGAGGTAGGCCGGTGCGTCCGGGGTCGCCTCGACGCGCCGGCGGAAGAGCGCTCCGACGCTGGGGGCGCGTTGGTCGAGGATCGACTCGTCGACTGGTCGGTCGGCGAGAGTGATCAGGGGCATGCGGACTCCTTCGTCGCTGCTGCGTCACCCGTCATCGGCGTCTGCGGGCGCCGCGTCATGCCCGGATGATGCCAAAGGAATGCCCGGGCGTCACCTGTCCGTGCGGAAAGACACCGCAACGTGACCCGTGAGTAACCCCGGCTGGGCCACTGGCCACGCGCGCCGTGATCTCAGCGCCCCCGCTGACCTCGCCGATGGTCAACGGTCACAGCGGGCGGGGGCCGCCACGCGACGGACGCCGATCCCACCGTGCCCACGAGTCCCACCGCGATCCAGGACGCGATCATCGAGGAGCCGCCGTAGGAGACGAAGGGCAGGGGCAGCCCGGTCACCGGCGTGAGCCCGAGGTTCATCCCGATGTTCTCGAAGGCCTGCACGCCGAGCCAGGCCGCGACGCCCAGCGAGACGAGCCGCCCGAACGTGTCGGCGCTGCGGGCCACGACGGCTGCCCGCACGACGATGAAGCCGATGAGCAGCACCAGACCGAGCGCACCGACGAAGCCGAGCTCCTCCCCCGCCACGGAGAAGATGAAGTCGGTCTCCTGGAAGGGGATGTAGCCGCCCTGCGTCTGCCGCCCGGCGAAGAGACCCTGCCCCGAGAGACCGCCCGACCCGATCGCGAGCCTCACCTGGCGGGTCTGGTAGCCGATGCCCTGCGGGTCGAGGGACGGGTCGAGGAAGGCTCGCAGCCGGTTGCTCTGGTAGGTCGAGAGCACCGAGGTCGTGAAGGCCGCGACGGTCACGCCCACCCCGACGGCGACGACGGCAACCGTCCACGGCCACGGCGCTCCGGCCGCCGCGATGACGACGACCGCCATGGCGACGAGCACGAGCGCCGAGCCGAGGTCCGGCTGTGCCAGCACGAGCACGATCGGGATGCCGGCGACGACCCAGGCGAGCGCGATGTCGCGGTGCCGTTGCCGCAGCCCCCGGTCCGCCCGCTCCGCAAGGAGCATGGCGAGGCCGATGGCGAGCGCGACCTTCATCAGCTCCGAGGGCTGCAGCGTGAAGCCGCCGGGCAGCCGGATCCAGGACCGCGACCCGTTGACGGTCGACCCCAGCGGCGAGAGGACGGCCACGAGCCCGATGACGGCAAGCACGTAGACGACGGGTGCGAGTGCCCGCACGACGCGCACGTCGAGGCGCGTGACGCCCAGGGCGCAGACCATGCCGATGCCGACGGCGAGCAGCTGCTTGAGCGCCAGCCCGGCGCCCTGGGTCTCACGCGTCGCCGACCACACGAGCACGACCCCGATGAGCGAGAGCCCCGCCGCGCCGATGAAGAGCCCGAGGTCGAGGCGCAGCCACGACGTGCGCGACCGACGCCCGTCGGGGCGGGAGGTCAGGACGGCACGATGACGGAGAGGATCTCGCGACACCGGTCCACGTCCTGCGCCATCTGCTCGATCAGCGCGTCGACCCCGTCGAAGCGCAGAGTGGGACGCAGCCGGTCGACGAACTCCACCACGACGCGCTCGCCGTAGAGGTCGAGGTCCGTGCGGTCGAGCACGTAGGCCTCGACGCGGCGCTGCTGGCCGTCGAAGGTCGGGTTGGTGCCCACCGACACAGCGGCCGGCAGGGTGCGGTCGGGGTCGTCGAGGGCCACGTCGAGCCGCAGCAACCACCCGGCATACACCCCGTCGGCGGGCACGAGACCCTCGTGTTCCTGGGAGAGGTTGGCCGTCGGGTAGCCGAGCTCGCGGCCTCGGTGGTCGCCGTGCACGACGGTGCCGGTGACCCGGTGCGGCCGCCCGATGATCTCTGCGGCGTGCGCCACCGAGCCCTCGAGCAGCTCAGCGCGCAGCTGCGTGGAGCTCCACCGGATCGTCGTGTCACCCTCGCCGATGTCGTCGAGGGCCAGCACCTCGAAGCCATGGGTCTCGCCGAGCTCGCGCAGCGTGTCGACGTCGCCGGAGTTGCGCACGCCGAAGCGGGTGTCCTTGCCGACGACGACCGCCACGGCGCCGAGCGCCTCGACGAAGGTGCCGTGGACGAACTCCTCGGGCGTCTGCTGGGCGAACTCCCGCGTGAACTCGAGCACGAGGGTGGCGCCGAGGCCGACCGCCTCGAGGGCGTCGAGCCGCTGGCCGAGCGACATCACCGCCGCCGGGGCCCGCTCGGGGTAGAGCACCGCGATGGGGTGCGGCTCGAAGGTCACGGCGACGGGCGTGGCGCCCCGGTCGGCCGCCTCGCGCACGACGCGGGTGAGCACCTCGAGGTGCCCGCGGTGGACGCCGTCGAAGTTGCCGAGCGTGACGACGGTGGGGCCGAGATCGGCCGGGATGTCGTCGAGTCCGTGCCAGCGATCCACGGCGACCACTGTAGTGGCCGCTCTCGCGTCGTCGCGCACGGTGGTCAGGCCCCGGCGCCTGCCGCGGCGAAGACCACCCTGGCGCGGGCCTGCTCGGCCGTCTCGTCGAGCACGGCGACCAGGCGCCCCGACGGGTCGATGGCCGCCACCGCCTCGGCGCGCTGCGGGCCGCTCGAGATGCGCTGGCCGTGACCGATACGCACCGCCTCCTCATCGCTCACCTCGTGCACGGGCAGCTGGGCCCGGGCGGCGTCGGCCACCGGCAGCAGGGGTATGCCGTCACGTCCGTCGCGCTCGGAGGCCGCGGCGAGCGCCTCGAGGGAGTGAGCCTGCGTGAGGTCGAAGCGGCCGACCCGGGTGCGCCGTAGGGCCGTCAGGTGGCCGCCGACGCCGAGCAGGTCACCGAGGTCACGGGCGAGGGCGCGCACGTAGGTGCCGGACGAGACGTCCACCACCACGTCGACGTCGACGACGTCGACCGGCGGACCGACCTCGGCGTGGACCCGGGCCGGGCGCACGGCGAGCACGTCGAAGCGGCTCACGGTCACCGGTCGCGCGGGCAGCACGACCTCGTCGCCCGCGCGCACGCGGGCATAGCTGCGCACCCCGCCGACCTTGATGGCGCTGACGGAGCTCGGCACCTGCTCGATGAGGCCCGTCAGCCGCGCCACCGCGGGCGCCAGCTCCGCCTCGAGCGCCCGGGCGTCGGGCACCCCCAGCAGGGTGCTCGTCTCCCCCTCGGCGTCGTCGGTGATCGTCGACTGCCCGAGGCGGACCGTCGCTGCATACGACTTGTCGCAGCCGACGAGGAAGGTGAGCAGCTTGGTGCCCCGGTCCACACCGAGCACGAGCACGCCGGTCGCCATGGGGTCGAGCGTGCCCGCATGCCCGACACGCCGGGTGCCGGCGAGGCGGCGCACGCGGGCCACGACGTCATGGCTTGTCCAGCCGGCCGGCTTGTCGACGACGAGCAGGCCGTCCAGCGCGCCCGTCATCGAGCCTGGACGTCCTCGCCGACGGCGCCCTGGGGGCTGGCCGTGGGAGTGGGCTCGGGGACCTCGTCGTCGTCGGACTCGTCGACCGGCTTCTTGTAGGGGTCGGCGTCACCGGCATACGTGGCACCGGCCGCCGCGCGAGCGAGCTCGGCGTCGCGGGCACGGGTCTGCGCGAGCACGTCCTCGAGGTGGGCCGAGTCGGCCGGCAGCGCGTCGGCGATGAACTCGAGCGAGGGCGTGAGGCGGATGCCGATGCCCTTGCCCGACGGCGGAGCGGATGCGACCCTTGTTGGCCTCGAGCACGTCGGCGCTGGCCTGGCGCTCCTCGTCGGAGCCGAAGACGGTGTAGAAGAGCGTCGCGTGCTGCAGGTCGCCGGTCACGCGGCAGTCGGTGATCGTGACGAAGCCGAGGCGGTCGTCCTTGATGCGGAACTCGAGGTACTCGGCGACGATGACCTTGATGCGGTCGGCGACCTTGCGGGCGCGGGGGTGGTCAACCATGACTACCTCTCTCTGGTCGGTGGTGGTGACGGCGCGTGGCCGACTGACCAACCCTAGTCAACGGTGGTCACGCTGCCCAACCGCATCGCGTGGGCCGTGACCCGCCTCCGGGCACGCCGACGGCGCCGGCCCCCGAGGGGACCGGCGCCGAGGCGCCTGCATGGAGTCTGCGTGGAACCCGGAGCCTCAGGCCCGCGGCTTCTCGCGCATCTCGTAGGTGGCGATGAGGTCACCGAGCTGCAGGTCGTTGAACGACCCGAGGTTGATGCCGCACTCGAAGCCGTCGCGGACCTCGGTGACGTCGTCCTTGAAGCGACGCAGGCCGGCGATCTCGACGTTCTCCGAGACGACGACACCGTTGCGGGTGATCCTCGACCGCGAGCCACGCTTGATCTCGCCGCTGCGCACGATCGAGCCGGCGATGTTGCCGAACTTGCTCGAGCGGAAGATCTCGCGGATCTCCGCCGTGCCGAGCTCGACCTCTTCGTACTCCGGCTTGAGCATGCCCTTGAGGGCCGCCTCGATCTCGTCGATGGCCTGGTAGATCACCGAGTAGTAGCGGATCTCGATGCCCTCGCGCTCCGCCACCTCGGCGTTCTGCCCCTCGGCGCGGACGTTGAACCCGATGATGATCGCGTTCGAGGCCATGGCGAGGTTGATGTTGTTGAGCGTGATGGCGCCGACGCCACGGTCGATGATGCGCAGGTCGACCTCGTCGCCGACGTCGATCTTGAGCAGCGCGTCCTCGAGCGCCTCGACCGAGCCCGACACGTCACCCTTGAGGATGAGGTTGAGGGTCTCGACCTTGCCCGCGGCGAGGGCCTCGTTGAGGTCCTCGAGCGAGATGCGCTTGCGGGCCTTGGCGAGCGAGGCCTGACGGTCGGCCGCTTCACGCCGCTCGGCGATCTGACGGGCCGTGCGGTCGTCCGGCGCCACGACGAACGTGTCACCGGCGCGCGGCACCGACGAGAGACCGAGCACCTGGACGGGACGGGACGGGCCCGCCTCGTAGACGTTCTGGCCGTGCTCGTCGAGCATGGCGCGCACGCGGCCGTAGGCCGAGCCCGTCACGATCGAGTCACCGACGTGGAGCGTGCCGGTCTGCACGAGCACCGTCGCGGTCGCACCGCGGCCACGGTCGAGGTTGGCCTCGATCGCGACACCGCGAGCCTCACGCTCGGGGTTGGCGCGCAGGTCGAGCGCCGCGTCGGCGGTCAGCAGCACGGCCTCGAGGAGACCGTCGATGTTGAGCCCCTGCTTGGCCGACACGTCGACGAACATCGTCTCGCCGCCGTACTCCTCGGCCACGAGGTTGTACTCGGTCAGCTGCTGACGCACCTTGGCGGGGTTGGCACCCTCGACGTCGACCTTGTTGACCGCCACGACGATCGGCACGTCGGCCGCCTGGGCGTGGTTGAGCGCCTCGATCGTCTGGGGCATGACGCCGTCGTCGGCCGCGACCACGAGGATCGCGATGTCGGTCACCTTGGCACCACGGGCACGCATGGCGGTGAACGCCTCGTGACCCGGGGTGTCGATGAAGGTGATCGCGCGCTCGACGCCCTCGTGCTCCTTGTGGACCTGGTAGGCACCGATGTGCTGGGTGATGCCGCCGGCCTCGCCTGCGGCGACGTCCTCGTTGCGGATCGCGTCGAGCAGGCGGGTCTTGCCGTGGTCGACGTGACCCATGATCGTGACGACGGGCGGGCGGGACTCGAGGTCCTCGTCCTCCTCGCCGTCGATGCCGGTCTCGAGGTCGATGTTGAAGGCGTCGAAGAGCTCCTTCTCCTCCTCCTCGGGGGAGACGACCTGGATCTCGTAGCCGAGCTCGGCGCCGAGGAGCTTGAAGGTGTCCTCGTCGAGCGACTGCGTCGCCGTGGCCATCTCACCGAGGTGGAAGAGCACGGTGACGAGCGAGGCCGGGTTGGCGTTGATCTTGTCGGCGAAGTCGGTCAGCGAGGTGCCACGGCGCACGCGCACGACGGTCGTGCCGTCACCACGCGGGACCGTGACGCCACCGAGCGACGGGGCCTGCATCTGCTCGAACTCCTGGCGCTTCGCCCGCTTGGACTTGCGTCCGCGCACCGGACGACCGCCACCGCGACCGAAGGCGCCGGCGGTCGAGCCGCGACCGCCACCGCCACCGCGGGGACCTCCGCCGAAGCCGCCGGGACGACCACCACCGGGGGCGCCACCGCCACCGGGGCCGCCACCGGGGCCACCACCGAAGCCGCCGCGCGCACCGGCACCGCCACCCGGGCCACCACGGCCCGGACCGGCCGGGCGCTGGCCCGGACGACCGACGGTGCTGCGCTCGGGCATCATGCCCGGGCTGGGACGCACGCCACCGGGACGCGGAGCGCCGCCGGCGGGGGCACCACCGGGACGCGGGGCGCCACCGGGGCGGGGCGCTCCACCGGGACGGGGAGCGCCGCCGGGACCACTGGCGCCACCCGGCCGCTGCTGCGGCCGGGGCATGCCCTGGCTCGAGCTGAACGGGTTGTTGCCCGGACGCGGCGCGCCGCCGTCGGAGCCGGTGCGCGGTGCACGGGACTGGCCCATGCCCTGGCTCGGCGCGAAGGGGTTGTTGCCGGGACGCGGCTGACCCGGACGCGGCGCGGGTCGCGGGGACGCCGGCACGCCGGGCCCCTGCTGCCCGCCGTCACGGCTGGACTGGACGCGCGAGGGCGCCGACGGCGTGGCGGAGGCCGCCGGAGCGGCGGGTGCCTTGGGTGCCGGTGCCGACGGGGTGGCTGCAGCGGGCGCAGCCAGGGTCGACGCGGCAGCCGGTGCTGCGGGCGTGCTCTGCCGCGGAGCCGGGGCAGGTGCAGCCGGAGCGGCGGGAGCCGATGCGGCAGGTGCGCCCGGAGCCGCGGGTGAGGCCGGACGGACCGAACCCGCCGGGGACGGCGCCGACGGGGCGGCCGCGCGAGCGGCCGGCGACGGAGCCGGCGAGGACGTGCGGGGCGCCGAGGGCGCCGGAGCGGACCTGGGGCGCCGCTGGTGATGCCGTGCCGCCGGAGCGCAGTTCCGCGGGGAACGTCTCCTTGATCTTGCGCACGACGGGGGGCTCGATGGTCGACGATGCCGACCGGACGAACTCTCCCTGGCTCTTCAAGTGTGCGAGCAGTGTCTTGCTCTCGACTCCGAGCTCCTTGGCGAGCTCGTAGACTCGGACCTTAGCCACATTTCTCCTGTTCGTGGTCCGGCCTGAACAGGAAGTGGCCGAACCGTGGGTTAGTGCTGGGGCTTGCTCATCGCTGAGGACTCATCGGGTGCTCATAGCGTTTCAACCCGCCTTGTTGGTTCGTTTGACTGATCTCTGACTGATGGCGACCGACCGTGGGCCGACGCCGTTCGGCTGCGCGTGCCGGAGCTCGAGGTGGTGGGCCAGCGCGCTGACGTCGATCGCAGCCTGCAACCGCAGGGCACGTCCGAACGCCTTGCGGCGCACTGCCATCTCGAAGCAACCCGGCACGGGGTGCAACCACGCACCACGTCCCGGCATCCGGTGTCTCGGGTCAGGGCGGAGCACCACCGGGGAGGACTCCCCAGCATCTCTGTCCGTCGCCGCGACCACTCGCAACAGTGCCGACCAGCTATCCGTTCCGCGACATCCCACACAGGTGCGGGACGGCTCGGCACGGAGTCCAGTCCGGTCGGCCACACATGAGTCTACCGCGTCGGGCGCCCGACGCGCTCCACGGGCCCCGACGCATCGCTGCCGCTCCGCCCAGCCGCGCACGGTCACGCCCCGAGGAGGTATGCCGTCCCGCGACGGAGGCTCACGGCATACCTCAGCTCGGGGGGCCTTGCGAGCCCTGCGGGGCCGCCGCCTCGGTGTCGGGACGGATGTCGATGCGCCATCCGGTGAGCTTGGCGGCCAGGCGGGCGTTCTGGCCCTCCTTGCCGATGGCGAGGCTCAGCTGGTAGTCGGGGACGATGACGCGGGCCGCACGGGCGGTCGCGTCGACGATCTCGACGGACTGCACGCGAGCCGGCGACAGCGCCGCGGCGACGAAGGCGGCAGGGTCGTCGGCGTAGTCGACGATGTCGATCTTCTCGCCGCGCAGCTCGGTCATGACGGCGCGCACCCGCGCCCCCATGGGGCCGATGCAGGCGCCCTTGGCGTTGACGCCGGGCACGCGGCTGTGGACGGCGATCTTGGTGCGGTGGCCGGCCTCACGCGCCAGCGCCGCGATCTCGACCGTGCCGTCGGCGATCTCGGGCACCTCGAACTTGAAGAGCGTGCGCACGAGGTTGGGGTGCGTGCGCGACAGGCTGACCTGCGGGCCGCGGGGGCCGCGCTTGACGCTGACGACGAAGCAGCGCAGACGCTCGCCGTGGACGTACTTCTCCCCGGGCACCTGCTCGGAGATCGGCAGGATGCCCTCGACCGTGCCGAAGTCGACGAGGACGTTGCGAGGGTCCTGGCTCTGCTGGATGATGCCCGAGATGACCTCGCCCTCGCGGCCCCGGAAGTCGCCCAGGATGGCCTCGTCCTCCAGGTCGCGCAGCCGTTGGACGATGACCTGCCGCGCCGTGGAGGCCGCGATGCGGCCGAAGCCGGCCGGGCGTGTCGTCGAACTCGGGACCGGGCTCGGAGCGCTCGGGGCGCTCGCCCTCGACGGCCGGCAGCAGCTCGCCCTCCTCGCGGGCCCAGACGATGACGTGGCCCGTCTTGCGGTCGAGCTCGACGCGGGCGTCGCGGTGGCTGCCCTCGGTGCGGTGGTAGGCGACGAGCAGGGCCTGCTCGATGGCCGGGATGAGCACGTCGAGACTGATGTCGCGCTCTCGTTCGAGCGCGCGCAGCGCGGCCAGGTCGATGTCCATCAGATGTCCCCTTCTGTCGCGGGCTCGTCGGAGCCCGCCTCGTCAACGTCTGGCGTCGCGTCGTCAGCGCCCGTCCTGCGGAACTCGACCTGCACGACGGCATGGAGCTCGGGGCCGAGCCCCAGCGTCTCGGTCCGGGCCGGCTCCTGCTTCGCCGCCGGCACCTCGAGCACGAGTGCGTCGGTCCGCACCTCGACGAGCCGCCCGGTGTCACGGCCGCCGGGGTGGGTCACCTCGACGAGGCGACCCACCTGACGCCGGAGCTGCTCGTGGGAGCTCAGCCGTCGGCCCACGCCGGGCGAGGAGACCTCGAGGACGTAGGGGGCGGCTCCCATGACATCACTCGTGTCGAGCACGTCACTCACCGCGCGGGTCGCCTCGGCGACGTCGTCGAGCGAGAGCGGGGTCACGGTGGTGGTCGTGTCGGCGTCGTCGAGGCCGCTGATGTCGGTGTCGACGAGCACCCGGACGAGGCGGCGTTTGCCGGCAGGGGTCACGGAGAGGTCCTCGACGACGAGCCCCAGCTCCGCCAGCACTGGCTCGAGCTTCGCTCTGACGTCCTGAGCTGTGCTCATGGGCCGACGCCTCCCCTGCTCTTCTCGAATGTCCGGCCGCTCCACCACCGAGCGCCTCGGGGCAGCGGGAGGCCGCGTCCGATCAACTGTATCGGTCGCGGGGCATCCGCCGCCCTCGACGACGCCATCGGGATGGCGGCACTGCCCGCGTGCGAGGATGCACCGCATGAGCGGCGACACCCCGAGGCCCGGGTCCCGGGCTGGAGCGCATGGTGCTCGCCCCACTCGACGCGTGCTCGTCCTCGGCGCCGCCGCCGCGGCACTCAGCGCGGTCGCCGGTTGCGGGCTGCGGCTCGACCTGCCGCCACCCCCGCCCCCCACGCCGACGCGCAAACCGGCTCCGGACGAGCCCTTCGTCCTCGCGGTGATCGCGGACCTGCGGGCGCTCGTGCAGGCCGCGCAGTCGCTCGAGCGCTCGGGGGTCGACGCTGACGCGCGACGACCCCTGCGCGAGATCGTGGCCGTCCAGCGGCGCCAGGTGAGCGTGCTGACCGGCCGGCTGACCAACGCCGGGGTGCCGACGGCCGAGATCGCGGCGGCCACCGCGCCGAAGGCGGCGCCGGCCACCAGCTCCACCGCAAGGTCGACGACGACGTCGACGTCCACCGGGGCCACTGCCGCGACGGCAGCCTGACGTGGCCGGCATCCGCACCGTCGACGACCTCGCCGCGGTGCTCGGGGCCGTCGCGCCCGACCGCTGGCAGTCGTTGGCCGCCACGACCCAGGGCACCCGCGACCTCGTGCTGTCCGCCTGGTCGGCACGCCTCGCCTCGGCGGTGCTGCTCGGCGAGACCGTCGACCCCGACAGCGACGGCGAGCGCCGCCCGCCCGCGCATCATCGACCAGACCGCACCCCTCGTCTACGGCTTCGAGGTCGTCGCCGCGCAGTCGACGGGCGGGCGCCGCACGCGCGCGCTCGAGACGCTCGACGCGCTGCGCCGCCTCGACCTCGCCGTGTCGGGTCCCACGACCTCGACCCCCGGCGGCTGGGCGCTCCCCTTCCCCGTCACGACCCCCGCTGCAGCGCAGCGCCTCGCGACCCACCTGCTCGCCACGGCGGTCGGCGCCACCATCGAGGTCGCGGGCCCCGCTCCCGACGGCCCCGCGCTCGACGACACGGCACGGTGGAGTGCGCGCGTGCAGTCGCTCGCCGGCGACTGGGGTATGCCGCTCTCCCCCTTCCCGGGGACCGCGACGTGAGTGACGGCGGCGGCAGCGACGGAAGGCGGGCCCAGCGCTACGACCTCGTGCCGGCGCTCTTCGCCCACCAGGTCGCCGGTTTCGAGCCACAGGGCTGGATGTCGGGCCAGGACTGGCTCGACGACCTGCCCGGCCTGCTCGCCAGCCTGCTGGACGAGTGGGAGCTCGAGCCGATCGGCGAGAGCCTGCACGGCGTCTGCTCCGTCGTCATCCCCGTGCGCCTGCTCGGCGCCGGTCGCGAGACCGTCGGGGTCAGCGGCGAGGGTGTCCTCAAGGTGACCTGGCCGCACCCCGAGGCGGCGCCGGAGCCCCTCGCCCTCCAGTCGTGGAACGGTCACGGCTCCGTTCGCCTCGTGCGCGCCGACCCGTCGCGCTTCGCCATGCTGCTCGAGCGCCTGCACGCCCGCGACCTCACTCGGCACCCGGTCGACGAGGCGTGCGGGGTCATCGCCGACCTGCTGACGACGCTTCGACGGCCCGCGCATCCGCGCATCCCCCGCCTCACGGCATACGCCGAACGCCAGGTCGTGGACCTGCGCGCGGCGCCGCCGGTGCTCCCCCGGCGCTACCTCGACCAGGCGGCCGCGCTCGCAGGCGAGCTCGTGGCGCGTGCCCCGGCCGAGGAGCGGCTGCTGCACACCGACCTCCACTACGCCAACGTGCTCGGCGCCTACCGCTCCCCGTGGCTCGCCATCGACCCGAAGCCGATGGCGGGCGACGTGGCGTTCGAGGTGGCGCCGGCGCTCTGGAACCGCGCGGACGAGCTCGGCACCGGCTCGCAGGTGAGGTGGTCGCTGCGGCGCCGTCTCGACATCATCTGCGAGCGGGCCGGCATCGACGAGGGGCGCGCGAGGGCCTGGACGATCGTGCGCGAGGCGGACAACGCCCTTGACGCGGCCGGGCCCGAGGGGGTGCCGCTCGATGCCGCCGCCCGCGACCGGATCAGCCTCGCCGTCACCATCATCAAGGCAATGAACGACTGATCCCGACTGATCGCGCCGGCGTTGATCAAATCGTTTCGACTCAGCGCGTCGAAGGCCGTAACCTAGGCCGGCACCCATTCTTCGATTTCGAAAGTCCCTCGCTCATGCCTCGCCTCGCCGTGCCCAGCCTCCGCACCCTGAGATCGGCTCCGCCGACCCCCGGCCGAGAGATCGCGCGCATCGCCGTCCCGGTGAGCATGGAGTTCGTGCTCATGCTGGTGCTCAACTTCGTCAACCAGATCGTCGTCGGCGGGCTGGGCGCGACCGCCATTGCGGCAGTGGGCTTCTCCAACAGCCTCACCTTCATCCTGGCGGTGACGCTGGGCGCCCTCGGCACGTCGGTGAGCATCCTCGTCGCTCGCGCCTACGGAGCCGACCGGCGTGGCGACCTCGACCACACGGTCACGGCTGCCGTCCTCACGGCACTCGTGCTCGGCGCCGTCGTGTCGTTCGTCCCCTGGTTCTTCTCCGACCGGATCCTGGGTCTCGTCGGGGCCTCTCCAGCCGTGGCCGCTGCCGGCACCGACTACTTCCGACTCACGGTGCTCGCCACGCTGCCGATCATGCTCAGCGCGATCATGTCGGGCGTGCTCCGCTCGGTCGGTCAACCGACTCGGCCGATGGTCGCGACGATGATCACCGTCTTCGCCAACGCGATCCTCGCCTACTCCCTCGTGACGGGTCTCGGCCCGTTCCCGGCGCTCGGGGTGGCCGGCGCCGGCTGGGCGACCCTCATCACGGCCGTGGCCAAGACGATGATCCTGCTGTGGATGGGCTACGGCCGCAGGGTGATCGGCTGGAGGCTGCCGGACAGCCTGCGCCAGTGGCGCGCCGTGATCGTGCCGCTCTTCGTCCTCGCGCTGCCCCTCGGCGTCACCGAGCTCTTCTGGACCGTCGGCACGTTCCTCTACAACGTCGTGTTCCAGCAGCTCGGCGACGAGGCGCTCGCGGCCGCACAGATCGTCACGACCCTCGAGGGCATCTTCATCGTCGGCAGCATCGGCCTGATGGCGGCCACGACGACCCTCGTCGGGCGCTCGGTGGGCAGCGGAGACGTGGACGCGGCGATGGCGTGGGTGCGTCGCGTGACCCGGGCCGGCCTCGGCACGGCCGCGGTCTTCGGCGTGCTCTTCGCCACCTCGGTGCTCTTCCTCGACACCCTCTTCGGCGAGGCCGGCCGCGACGTGCGGGTCATGGCAAGCGTCGGCATCCTCATCAACGCCGCCTTCCAGGTGGTCAAGGTGCGCAACATGATCATCGGTGCCGGCGTGCTCCCGAGCGGCAACGACGTGCGCGGGGTCATCATGGGCGACGCGGTGGGGGCCTTCGTCGTGGGTCTCCCCCTCGCGATCCTGCTCGGTCTGCACACCCCGCTCGGGTTCGTCGGCATCTTCCTCGCGCGCATCGCCGACGAGGCCGTCAAGCTCGTCATCTTCACCTGGCGCGCCCGGCGCATCCGCTGGCAAGAGCTCGTCGACAGTGCGACGCCACTGCCGGCCTGAGTGACTCCGGCGGGGCGGCCGGCGAGAGAGCGCGCACTCCCCCGGCCGGTGACGTGGTCACCCCTCTGGCAGCGTTCCGGTGGAGATCACCTCGAGCGCCAAGGCATGCACCTTGCGGTTGTGGTGCTGACTGCTGCGCCGCAACATCTCGAAGGCCTCGTCCCGGGTCACCTTGTGGAACGCCATCAGCACACCAACTGCCGCGCCGATGTCACGGCTGCGCTCCAAAGCCCTTCTCAGGTGCCTCGCTTCCGCCTCGGCCGTCTCGAGCCGATGCAGCAGCAGCTCGACCACCGCCCAGTTCGTGCGACTGAGCGACTCGTCAGTCGACGCCGTGAGCGGTCGCCATGTCAGGGGTGTTCCGAGCGCCGTCACGAGACCACGACCGCCGCTGCGGCTGGCCGCGCGCTTCCGCCTCCGAAGCGGAGCGCTCGGCCGGCGGGTCCGGTCTCACGGCGCTTCCGATGGGGGCAGCACGACGGGGTGGGAACACAGCCTCCTCGACGCGCTGGAGCACCAGCATCAGCGCCAGGAAGAGCAGCGGGCTGGTCAGGGCCAGGGCGATCATGTCGTCTTCTCCTCTGCGGGTTCTTGGGGACCCTCTGGGGTGAAGACGCCCGGGCGGCCGACGTATGACGTGCACTCGACGACTGAACGCTGCACGCATGTGGTACGACATAGCCGTGAGCGAAGCCCCGAGCAACGGTGAGGGTGATGGCCTGAGCCATCAGACCTCACCCGCGGGGGCCCACGGTGGCGCCGAGGTGGCGACGCTCATACCGATGGTGCGGCGCATCGTCCATGCGCGCGTCGGCTCCCATCCCGCCGCGGACGACCTCGTGCAGGAGACGCTCACACGGGTGCTCGCCGCCTCCGCGACGATCGAGCCGGGCATGCTCGAGCCGTATGCCATCGTGACGGCCCGCAACGTCGTCGCCTCGATGTGGCGAGACAACGACCGCAAGCGGCGCAACCAGCACCGAGTCGTCGACCTCACCACGCCCGACCCTCCGGACACCCAGGTCATGCTGGACGAGGAACAGTCCGCCATGTCCACCGCGCTCGCTCGCCTGTCCGACCGGGAGCGACGCACGTTGCTCGATCACGAGGTCAAGGGCACCGACACCCGCACCCTGGCGGCACGTGAGGGCAGCACCGCCGGCGCTGTCGCCGCCCGGCTCAACCGCACCCGCGCGAGGCTGCGCGTCGAGTACGTTTTGGCCCTCGAACGCGTGGAGCCGCCCACCGACCGCTGTCGCCCGGTGCTCATCGCCCTGAGCAGCGGCGACCAACGCCGGCAGCGGGAGGTGCGTGCCGCCCAGCACGTCCTCGAGTGCGAGACGTGCGCACGCCTCAGCGAGCCGCTCCTCGAACGCGGTCATCAGCGCGATGACGTCCTGCGGATCCCCATCGCGGCGGACCCGGACATCGTCGCTGCCCGCGGCGCCGTGCGAGAGCTTGCGGCGCGTCTCCGCTTCGGCCCCACCGACCTCACCGTCATCGCCACCGCGGTCTCCGAGGTGTGCCGCAACATCGTGCGGTTCGCCGGCTCCGGCGAGGTCGTCGTGGAGCTGCTCGACGAACCGCGACGCGGCATCCAGATCGTGGCCCGCGACGGCGGACCAGGCATCGCCGACGTGGACCGTGCCCTCGGACGACGGCTTCAGCACCTACGGCGGGCTGGGCCTGGGCCTGCCGGGAGTGCGCCGACTCATGGACGAGTTCGCGATCGCGAGCGAGCGCGGCCACGGCACGACGGTGACCATGACCAAGTGGGAGAGGACCAACGATGGATGACCAGACCAGCGAGCGCACCGGGAGAAGTGCCGAGACCGGGGCCAGTCAGCGCCAGACGCTGGTGGTCGAGGGGGAGCACCTGCTGTCGCAGCTGGTCGCCCATCTGCAGGGAGCACCGCACGAGGCTGCGCGAGGAGTGGGCCGAGCGGATCCAGCAGGCCCACCTGCTTGTCGGCGATGACGCCGCAGGAGATGGCGGCCGAGACGACGTCGGTGTACGACAACTACGTCGAGGTGCTCGAGACCGGGAGCGTCGAGGCCCTGCAGCACTACGCCCGCGACCTCTCCGAGCGCATCATCCCCCGAGGGGTGGAGACCCACGAGGTGGTCGGCATCGTGCTGCTGCTGCGCGACGTGCTCGCCCGGTCCCTCTTCGAGAAGTACCAGCGCGACTTCGCGCCTGCTCAACGAGGTGCTCGACGCCTACGAGCCGGCCGCCAACCGGATCGCCAACACGGTGGCGGTCAGCTTCGTCGACGAGCGCGAGCGGGTCATCCGACAGCAGCAGGACGCCATCCGAGAGCTGTCGACGCCGGTCCTCCCGGTGCGCGAGCGGCTGCTGATCCTGCCCATCATCGGCGTGCTCGACAGCGACCGGGCCCGCCAGCTGACGGAGCAGCTGCTGTCCGGCATTCGCAAGCACCGCGCCAAGGTCGTCGTCATCGACATCACGGGCGCGCCCGACGTCGACGAGACCGTGGCGAACCACCTCGTGCAGACCGTCGACGCGTCACGCCTCATGGGTGCGAGCGTCATCATCACGGGACTGTCGCCCAAGATCGCCCAGACGCTCGTCACCATCGGAGTCGACCTGAGCAAGATGAACACCATCGGCGACCTGCAGGGCGGCCTCGAAGAGGCCGAAAAACTGCTCGGCTACACCGTCACCCGGAAGGAGGGCAGCACGAGCTCGTGAACGGCGGACCGGCTCTCGTGTCGATCATGCGACAGGGATCAACCCTGATCGCATCGATCCACACCGCCCTCGACGACACCGAGCTGGTCCGGTTCGAGCACGACCTGATCGAGCAGATCGGCGAGCACCGGTCACCGCGGCGTCATCATCGACGTCGCAGCCCTCGACGTCATCGACTCCTTCGCCGCGCTGACCCTGAGGCGGATCGCCGAGATGGCGCGGCTGCGCGGAGCACTCACCGTGATCGTGGGCATCCAGCCAGAGGTCGCCTTCACGATGGTCCAGCTCGGCATGGGCACCGGAAACGTGCCGACAGCCCTCGATCTCGACGAGGGACTTCTCCTGCTGGCTGACCAGGGGCGCGCCCGTGGGACGCCGGGCCCGTCGTCCTCCCGGGGGTCCACCCCGTGACCGAGCGGGAGGCCCGTTCCGTCGTGGGTGACCTCACCCAGGACTACCGCACCACCTTGCTGCGCTTCCTCCCGCGTCGCGACGAAGCGGCCCGCGCCGCAGCCTACGACGTGGGGCGCCGCGCCTTCAGCCACGGCGTGAGCCTTCTTGACCTGTGCAGGGTGCACCACGAGGTTGCTCTCGAGGTGCTGCGCGAGACGCAGCCCGATGAGTATCTGCTCGTCACCGAGAGCGCGGGTGAGCTGCTCCTTGAGCTGCTCGCCTCCTACGACATGACGCATCGAGTCGTGCTCGAGCCGTGAGTCAGCAGGGCGGACGCCCTGGCCCCTGGTGCATGACGCGGGGCCCCAGCGAGTCCGGGCCCCGAGACTCGCTCGATTCGTGCTCACGCATCGGCTCCCAGCGGTGACGTGGACCACGCCGTGCCCTGCTGGCCACGTCATGGACGCCCGGGGTAGACCTCTTCAGTGGTGACCGACGGCCCACGAGGCCGCCCGTTACACCGATCAAGGAGTCACCTTCATGAAGTTCTCGACCAAGCTCTGCGCCTCTGGCGCCGCACTGGCCACCACGGTTGCCCTTGGCATCATCCCTGCGACCGCCGCCTCCGCGGCTCCGTCAGCGGCCCCCGCCGCGGCACCTTCGGCCGCCACTCCGCGCACCACCGCGTCCTCGACGATCAACCAGGTCATCGCGGGCGTGGGCACCTTCGCCGGCTCGTTCGCCCCCACAGGTTTCACCAACCAGGGCGGTCAGCTCGGCGTCACGGGTCTCGTCACCGGAACCCTCACCACCCTCACCGGCCAGCAGCTCCCGGTGAGCCAGACCGTTTCCACGACCGTGCAGAACGCCTCGGCGGCCGGCTCGTGCGACATCCTCAACCTCGTGCTCGGCCCGCTGCACCTGAACGTTCTCGGTCTTGTCATCGACCTCAACCAGGTCGTGCTCGACATCGTCGCCCAGTCGGGCGCCGGCAACCTGCTCGGCAACCTGCTCTGCGCCGTCGCGGGCCTGCTCGACGGCAACGGCATCAACGGGCTGGCCAACCTGCTCAACCGCCTGCTCGGCCTCTGACCGAACGCTCGCCCCGCTGCGGGGTCACCTGAGTCTCGCTGGCTCCGGTGCTCGGATGGCGCCGATCCTCTCGGATCGGCGCCGTCCGTCTCCCCGCGGCGCATGGTCCCCGTGGCGTGGCCGACAATGAGGTGGGTACGGCTCCGGGAGTGTGGTCCCAGCGCCGATGGCCCGACGTGCCAGCCACGCTCGCACCGTTCGACCTGCCTGCCCCACCGACCTCGGGAGACCGTGGATGACGAACCGCCTCGCTGCCGCCACGAGCCCCTACCTCCTCCAGCACCGCGACAACCCCGTGGACTGGCAGGAGTGGGGCTCTGGGGCGTTCGAGGAGGCGCGCCACCGCAACGTGCCCGTGCTCCTGTCGGTCGGGTATGCCGCGTGCCACTGGTGCCACGTCATGGCGCACGAGTCCTTCGAGGACGAGACCGTGGCTGCGGCGCTCAACGATCGCTTCGTCTCGGTCAAGGTCGACCGTGAGGAGCGGCCCGACATCGACGCCGTCTACATGTCCGCAGTGACCGCGACGACCGGTCACGGCGGCTGGCCGATGACGGTCTTCCTGACCCCCGAGGGTGACCCCTTCTACAGCGGCACCTACTTCCCCCGCGACCACTTCCTGCAGGTTCTCACGGCACTCGACGAGGCATGGCGGACCCGTGAGGACGAAGTGCGCCAGTCCGGCCGCCACATCGCGACGGCGCTGTCCGACGCCCTCGCACCCCCACCACCCGCTGCGGTGGAGACCGCGGCGCTCGACCGTGCCGTGACGACGCTGGCGACCCAGTTCGACTCGCGCGCCGGCGGCTTCGGCGGGGCTCCCAAGTTCCCACCGTCGATGGTGCTCGAGTTCCTGCTGCGTCACGCCGCGCGCACCGGCGACGACCTCTCGGCCAGGATGGCGGGTCGCACCCTGGAGGCGATGGCTCGCGGTGGCCTCTACGACCAGCTCGCCGGCGGTTTCGCTCGCTACAGCGTCGACGCCGACTGGGTCGTGCCCCACTTCGAGAAGATGCTCTACGACAACGCCCTGCTGCTGCGGGGCTACACCACGTGGTGGCGCGCCACCGCCTCGCCCCTCGCCCGCCGGATCGTCGAGGAAGTGGCTACCTTCACCCTGCGTGACCTCGGCACGGCGGAGGGCGGTTTCGCCTCGTCGCTCGACGCCGACGCAGGTGGCGTCGAGGGTCTCACCTACGCCTGGACCCCGGCTCAGCTCGTCGAGGTGCTCGGCGAGGTCGACGGCGCTCGGGCTGCCGAGCTCTTCGTCGTGACCGATGCGGGGACGTTCGAGCACGGTGCATCGACCCTGCAGCTGCCCGTGGACGCCGATGACAGGCTCCGCGCCCAGGCCAGCGGAGCCGAGTGGCTCGGCTCCGTGCGCCGACGCCTGCTCGAGTCGCGTGCCACCCGCCCTCAGCCGGCCCGTGACGACAAGGTCGTGACGTCGTGGAACGGCCTCGCCATCGCCGCCATGGCCGACGCGGGCGCCTTGCTGCGCCAGCCGGACTGGGTCGCCGCTGCCGCTCGATGCGCTGACCACGTGCTGGCCGTGCACCTCGTCGACGGCCGGTTGCGGCGCGCGTCCCGTGACGGCGTCGTGGGCCGCGCCGAGGCGGTGGCGGACGACTACGGCAACCTCGCCGAGGGCCTGCTCGCGCTGCACCAGGCCACGGGCGACGCCCGCTGGCTGCGCGAGGCACGGTCGCTCCTCCACGATGCCGTCGAGCGCTTCGGGGCCGCGGACGGGGGCTTCCACGACACGGCACACGACGCTGAGTCGCTCTACCTCCGCCCACGCAGCGCGGCCGACAACGCCGAGCCGTCGGGTCAGTCTGCGCTGGCCGGTGCGCTCGTGACCCTCGGCGCGCTGACCGGCGACCCGGCGGCGATCGAGCGAGGTCGACGCGCGACCGAGGCGAGCCTCGGACTGGCCGCCCGCGACCCGCGTTTCGGCGGGTGGTCGCTGGCCGTCGCCGAGGCCATCGCCGCCGGTCCGGTGCAGGTCGCGGTCGTCGGAGAGGGGCCGGCGGCCGACGAGCTGCTCGCCACTGCAAGGCACTGCACGAGCCCCGGGGCCGTCGTGATCGCGGGCACCCCGGACGCGGACGGCATACCCCTGCTCGCGGATCGGCCTCTTGCACAAGGCCGCCCGGCCGCCTACGTGTGTCACGGCTTCGTGTGCGACCTGCCGGTCACCTCGGTCGGCGACCTCGAGGCGGCCCTGGCCAGAGCCTGACTCCCCCGGCTGCCCGGCAGCGCCCGTCCGCCGGAGTCGGCCTGAGTCACACGGGTTCACCGAGGTAGGCGGCGATGCAGCGCTCGGAGGCGGCCCGTGCGGCCTCCGCATCCTCGCCGGAGTCGATCTGGGCGCGGCACCAGGCCTCGCCGCTGCGTCGCATGAACTCACGCCCATCGTCGCTGGCAACCCATTCCGCGGCAGACTCACGATCCATGCCGTCTCCGGAGGAGAGGTGGAGCGTCAGGCCGAGCAGCATCGAGTCCCACCCGATGCCCACTGCGCCGGGGCCGAACTGCTCCCAGCGCTGCGCATCGACATGGGCCACGTGCTCGACGTGCAGCGTCGATGCGTGCTCGTCGCCGGAGAGTCTGGCGACGACCCACGACACCTCGTCGGCGAACTCCCACGTGACCGCGATCCGCTCGCGGGGCACACACTCCTCGACGGTGCCGCCCGCATTGCCCTCGAGCTGGTAGCGCCCGCCGAGCCGCAGGTCACCGGTGATCGGCATGAGCCACCTCGAGATGCGCTCACCGTCGGTCACGGCAGCCCACAGCTCGTCGACGCCGACGGGATAGCTCTGCGTGACCGTGACGGTCTTGGTCTCGGCGCCGTCGCGGCGCCCGGTCTCGACCGTGCGGGTGATCTCGGCGAGACGGTGCGTGTGGTTCGCGTGCTCGGTGGTGCTCATGGGGTGTGCCTCCTGGCCTGATGGGTTCGGTCGCTGGGGTGTGCCCCGCCCCGCACCGGCGACCCGCGACCTCTCGCCCCGCGCCGCAGCTCGGTGCCGAGGGCATCGAGGCGGTGGGTCCAGAAGTGGCGGAACTGCGCCACCCACGCGTCGACCTCCTCGAGCGGACCCGGCTCGACGGCATACAGCCGCCGTTGGCCGTCGGCCCGCACCGAGGTGAAGCCGGCGTCGCGCAGCACCTTGAGGTGCTGGCTCACCGCGGGGTGCGAGATGCCGAACTCCGCGCCGATGACCTCGGCCAGCTCGCCGGATGACCGCTCGCCGTCGGCCAGCAGGGTCAGCAGGCGGCGCCGGACGGGGTCACCGAGGACGTCGAAGGCGTGCACCCTGCCATTGTTTGCCCGCGGGCTTAATTAAGTCAAGAGCGAAGTATGCCGACTGCGCTCACAGCACCGTGGAGAGGTAGTCGGGCGCCGACCGGTCAAAGGCGGCCGCCGTGCGGGCGTCCCCGACGTAGAGCGCGGTCGCCCAGATGTCCGCCCAGAGCAGCGTCGGCCCCACGACGGTCACCGAGCCGCCGCTCGCGACCATCCGTGCGGTGATGGGGTCGTAGAGGTGCGCACCGCGCGCTGCTGTGCCCGAGGTGGCCACGGCGCCCTCGGTCAGCGAGACGGTGCTGGCGATCTGGGAACGCTCGCGAGGGTTCTCGATGCCGACCCGCCACGCGATGCTCCCGCCGCCCTCCCGGGGCAGGTCGGTCGACGGCACGACGAGCAGGTCCCCGCCGGCGTTGAGGCACGCCGACGTGCCGGGCAGGGAGAGCAGGCACCGGGCGGCGCGGTCGACCGCCCACCCCTTGACGAGTCCGGTCGGGTCGAAGGCGAGGTCGCCATGCCCGGTGGGCAGCAGGGTGGTGAAGGCCCCGGCAGTGTCACGCTCGGCCTGCTCGCCGATGGCGAGCGCCTCCTGCACGAGAGGGCTCACGGCACCCACCTCGACCTCCTCGCGCCGCAGCCGCATGAGGTCGGAGTCGTCGCGGTAGGTGGAGAAGATGCGGTCCATCTCACGGAAGACCCCGAAGGCCTCTGCCACCGCACGCTCGGCGGCCGAACCCAGTGCCGAGGCACCGCGCAGGTGGATGCTGATCGGCATCCCCATCACGTGCTCCACCCAGGCCCGCCGAGGCGGGGCCGGTGTCGTGGTGTGCGTCATCGCGCCTCTCCCGTCTCAGAGGTGTGCGGCGTCGATGGCGGACTGGAGCGACCGGGTGTAGCCCTCCCACGTGACGGTCGCGCCCGAGACGACGTCGATGTCGGCGGACTGTGCCTGCACCGCCTCGTCGTTGTAGACCGGCACGGCGCGCGAGTTGATCATCTGGTCGTGCCGGTCCTCCATGGGCACCTGCAGCACGTCGACGGCGGTGATCGCGCCATCCGCCACGGTGATCTGCACCTGCACCGGGCCGAAGCGCGTGTCGACCGCATCGCCGGCGACGGTCGCGGCAGCGGTGGTGCTGCTCGACCCGGTCGACCCCGAGGCGTCCGCGCTGGTGTCGTCGCTGCCCGCTGAGTCGTCGGTGCCACCCGCACTGCCGGCTGTGCCGGAGCCCTGGTCGGTCGTCGTGCTCGGGGCACCCTGCGCGCTCGACGTGGGCCTGGTCTCCGCGGTCGCGACGACCGACGACCTCGACGTGTGATAGCTGAAGAGCAGGACGATGACGGTCAGGGTGCTCATGGCCCAGGTGACGATGCGACGCATGCAAGGCTCGATTCGCTCGGGTGCTGATTCGGGTGCGTGAGGCTCGGGACGGAGGTCAGTAGCTGAAACGCTCGTGGTGGATCGACTCGGCCGGCGCGCCGGCCTCCTCGGCGGCCGCGATGACCGTGTCCATCCAGGCCGGGTTGCCGCAGACGTAGACGTCTCGCTGGGCGAGGTCGGGAACGATGCGCAGCAACGCCTCCGCGTCGCCCAGGTGGGCGGCGTCGGCCGGCAGCCAGCTGTCGCGGTCGGTGCGCCGATGGCCCACGACGGCGATGACGCGAGCGCCCTTGGCTCGGGCGACCGCCAGCAGCTCGTCGGCCAGGACGATGTCGGCCTGCTGGCCGACGCGATAGAGCACGACGGTGGCGTCAGGGCCAGCCGGCAGCTCCTCGAGCAGGGCCCTGAGGGGTGTGATGCCGATGCCGGCGCCGATGAGCACGGACCTTTGGCGGGTGCGCACGCCGGAGTGAAGCCGGCCGTAGGGCCCCTCGACGAGCACGGGGGTGCCGGGCCGGAGCGTCGCCAGTCTGCTGCTCGCGTCACCGACAGCCTGCGCCGTGATCCTCAGGCTCCGGCCGTCCGGGGCGGCCGAGAGGCTGTAGGGGTTGGCGCGGGACGAGCCCTCCCCGTCGAGGAAGCGCCACTGGAAGAACTGACCGGCCCGCACCGGGAGCCGGTCGAGGTGGCGCCCGGTGACGACGACCGATGTGACCGTGGGCGACTCGGCCCGCACCTGCGACACGACGAGGCGGTGGCGACGGGAGCGGATGAGCGGCAGGGCGAGCCGGAAGACGACGACCGAGACGAGGGCAGCGGCATACAGGCCCCACCAGAAGACGGTGGCAACGGTGTTGGCCGTGAAGTCGGCGCCGGTCCACAGCTGGTGCGGCAGCGCGAGCCCGGCACCGAGGTATGCGTAGAGGTGGAGCAGGTGCCACGACTCGTAGCGCAGCCGTCGACGCGCCATCTTGACGGACGTGGCGACGACCATGACGAGCGCGACCGTCCCGGCCAGTGCGAGCAGCATGCCCGGCGAGTGGAGCACTTCGTCGATGAAGGTGGCGATGACGCCGAGATCGGTGCCGGCGCTGTAGCCGAGGATCGTCAGCGCGATGTGGGCGATCATGAGGGTGAACGAGGTGAAGCCGACGAGGCGGTGCACTCGCGCGAGCTCGTCCTGACCCCACGCCTGCTCGACGATCGGGATGCGCGCCATGAGGAGCACCTGGACGAGGATCAGCACCGAGGCGAGCAGCCCGCTCAGGCGCCCGAGATTCGTCAGCGACTCGCCCACGGAGGTGAAGTCGGTGAGACCACCCCCGGCGACCCAGAGCGCGACGACGAAGAGGACGAGCGCCCAACCCGTCGCAGCGGTCGCGTCACGCCACCAGCGCGGCGTCGGCCGCAGGTGGCGCGGCGCAGGGTGCGCGCCCGCAGGGATCGTCGACGAGAGGTCTGTTGCCTCGGGCAGGACGGCCGCGCTCATGGAGCTGACACTTCCGGCACCGCCTGTGCGTCACCTGTGGCCGCGTCAGCACGATGGTGTGAGTGGCCCCCGGCCCTCCCCTGCGCAACACACCGAGCAATCGCCAACCTCACCGGGCACAACCGCACTGGGTTGGCGATTGCTCGGTGTGTCGCGGGGGTCAGGCCCAGAAGCCGAGGAGGCTGCCGCTGATCTTGACGATGAACGCGCTGACGATGATGACGAAGACGGCCCGCACGAAGGCGCTCCCCTTCGACACGGCCGTCCGTGCGCCGACGTAGCCGCCGATGAGGTTGGCCACTGCGATGACGGCCCCGACCTTGAAGAGGACGAGACCCATCGGCAGGAACACCGTCAGCGCCCCGAGGTTCGTGGCGAAGTTGGTGATCTTGGCCTTGGCGCTCGCCTCCAGGAAGTTGTAGCCGAGCAGACCGACGAGCGCGAAGACGAGGAAGCTGCCCGTTCCCGGTCCGAGGCCCCCGTCGTAGACGCCGATGACGAAGCCCGTGAGCATCGCCAGCACGGTGTGCCGCGCCCCGTCGTAGCGCCGGATCGACTCCTTGCCGAGGTCGGGCTTGAGGATCGTGTAGGCGCCGACGAGCACGAGCAGCACGAGGATGATCGGGTTGAACGCCGCCTTGGGGATGTGCAGGCCGATGAGTGCTCCACCGATCGAGCCCACATAGGCGACGGCCGCCATCGGCAGCGCCGTGCGCAGGTCGGGCCGCACCCGGCGGTAGTAGGTGATCGAGCTCGTCGCCGTGCCGAAGATCGACCCGAACTTGTTGGTCGCCAGCAGCTGCGCCGGAGAGGCCCCCGGCAGGCCGACGAGCAGCGCCGGCAGCTGCACGAGCCCCCCGCCACCGACGACCGCGTCGATCCACCCGGCCACGAAGGCCGCCAGCCCGAGGAAGAGGAAGGTCGTGAGCGTCGGGTCGCTCACGACCCGCACCTCGCGTCGCTCACGCCTCGGACCTCGCGCTGCCGCCGTTCCAGCGGTCGACGATCGCGAGCACGTCGAGCAGCTCGTGCGCCACGGCGTCGGGTGTCGCCTCGTGCGAGACCTGCTGGTCCTCCGGGATGGTCGAGTGCGGCACCCAGATCGCGCGCATGCCCACCTGCTGCGGGCCGTGCACGTCCTCGTAGGAGCGATCGCCGACATAGGCGCACTCGACCGCCTCGACGCCGAGCGCCTCGGCCGCATGCGCGAAGATCTCGGCCTGCGGCTTCACCCAGGGTGTCTCGCTGGAATAGACGTCGGCATCGACGAGGTGCAGCACGCCGTCACGCTCGAGGAGCGACCGGTGGTAGTCACGGGACCAGAGCGTGTTGGACAGCACGCCGACTCGGATCCCTCTGTCGCGCAATCCGATCCACAGCTGCTCGACCTGGGGGTGCGTGCGTGTGTGCGGCTCCCACACCTCGCGGTATGCGGCCAGCGCGCCTTCCGCTCCCGGGTGGCCGTCCTCGACACCGACCGACTCGAGCAGCTCGTGCAGGCGGGCGCTTCCGCCCCCACTGCGGCCACGCTTCCACGCAGCGTCCTCCGCCTCGCAGATGGCGGCGACGAACGCGGCGTGCGCGTCGCCCGTGTGACCGAGCCCGGCGGCATACGCCCCCCACGTCGCGTGGAAGTCGACCTCGTGCCAGGGCGTGATCGTGCCGCCCCAGTCGAAGAGGACCGCCCGCACGGCCCGGCCGGCGGGGGTCACGAGCGCTCGACCTCCGCGGTGACCTCGGCGGTGAGGGCGGCCACGGCGTCGTCGACCGCGACCTCGCGGCGCTCCCCGGTGCGACGGTCCTTGATCTCGACCGTGCCGCCGACGAGCCCGCGACCGATGACGAGGATCGTCGGGATGCCGATGAGCTCGGAGTCCTTGAACTTCACGCCGGGGCTGACACCCTTGCGGTCGTCGACGAGGACGGTCAGGCCCTGCACCTCGAGCTCGCGGGCGATCTCCTCGGCGGCGACGAACAGGGCCTCGTCCTTGCCCGCGACGACGATGTGCACGTCGGCCGGAGCGAGCTCGCGCGGCCAGATGATGCCCGACTCGTCGTGGTTGCCCTCGACGACGCAGGCGACCGCGCGCGACACGCCGACCCCGTAGGAGCCCATGACGACCGTGACGAGCTTGCCGTTCTGGTCGAGCACCTTGAGGTCGAGGGCCTCGGCATACTTCGTGCCGAGCTGGAAGACGTGGCCCATCTCGATGCCGCGGGCACTCGACAGCGTGTGGTCGCAGGTCGGGCACGGGTCGCCGGGGCGCACCTCGGCTGCCTCGATGGTGCCGTCGGCGGCGAAGTCGCGGCCTGCGACGAGGTCGATGACGTGCTGGCCCGGCGCGTTGGCGCCGGTCACCCAGCGGGTGCCTTCGGCGATGCGGGGGTCGAGCAGGTAGCGGATGCCCGTGGTGCCCTCGAGGCCGAGCGCGCCGGGTCCGATGTAGCCCTTGACGAGGGCCGGGTTGGCGGCGAAGTCGGCATCGGTGAAGGCCTCGATCTCGGCGGGCTCGACCTGCGCCCCGAGGCGCTTCTCGTCGACCTCGCGGTCGCCCGGCACGCCGATCGCGAGCGGCTCGCGAGTGCCGTCGGGGTGCACGAGCGTCACGACGACGTTCTTCAGCGTGTCCCCCGCCGCCCACGGACGGTCCGCGCGGGGGAAGTGCTCGTCGAGGTGCGCGACGAGGGTGTCGATCGTCGGGGTGTCGGGGGTGTGCTCGGCGTGGGCGGCCGGCACGCCGTCCCACCCGACCGGGCTGGGAGCCGGCACGCGCACGGCCTCGACGTTGGCGGCATACCCACAGCTCGTGCAGTGCACGTAGGTGTCCTCGCCGACCTCGGCGGTCGCGAGGAACTCCTCGCTCTTGCTGCCGCCCATGGCGCCGGCCATCGCCTCGACGATGACGTAGTGGAAGCCGAGACGGTCGAAGATGCGGACGTAGGCCTCGCGGTGCAGCTGGTAGCTCTTGTCGAGCCCGGCGCCGTCGACGTCGAAGGAGTAGGAGTCCTTCATGACGAACTCGCGACCGCGTAGCACCCCGGCGCGGGGGCGCGCCTCGTCGCGGAACTTCGTCTGGATCTGGTAGATCGAGAGCGGCAGGTCCTTGTAGGAGCTGTAGAGGTCCTTGACCGTGAGGGTGAACATCTCCTCGTGGGTCGGGCCGAGCAGGTGGTCGGCGCCCTTGCGGTCCTGCAGGCGGAAGATGTTGTCGCCGTACTCCGTCCAGCGGCCGGACGCCTCGAACGGCTCCTTCGGCAGCAGCGCGGGGAACAGCAGCTCCTGGGCACCGATGGCGTCCATCTCCTCGCGGACGATCTGCTCGACGTTGCGCAGCACCCGCAGGCCCAGCGGCAGCCACGTGTAGACGCCGGGGCTGACGCGGCGCACATAGCCCGCGCGCACGAGGAGGCGGTGGCTCGGGACCTCTGCGTCCGCCGGGTCCTCGCGAAGGGTGCGCAGGAACAGGGACGACATGTGCAGGGCCACCAGGACTCCTCGTTGGTCTTTCGGCTGAGCGGTGGTGCGGAACCCCGGAAGGATATCGGGGTATGTCGTCCGGCTCGGCCACGGCTGCGCCGCGCCGTTAACCACGTGCACCGGCGGCGTCGGTTTGCCATCGTTGCCGTATGCCGTCTCCCCCGGTCACGCTCACGCTCGTCACCGACGCGGCGGAGGCCAAGGCCGGCCTCGGCGGCCTCATCGGTCGTGACCCGGCGGCCCTCAGCGTCGTGGCGAGCGTCATCGACGGCCTCGTGCACGACCCCACCCGCTACACGGGCCCGCGCTGGTGGCTGGGCAGTGACCGCACTGGAGAGGTCGTGGCGGCCTTCATGCACACCCCGCCCCACCCGCTCCACGTCGCCGTGGCCACCGAGCACACAGCTCGCGCCCTCGCGCGCGACTGGCCGCCGACGGTGAGATCCTGCCGGGTGTCGGAGGGATGCGGCGGACCGGCCGTGGCGTTCGCCGACGAGTGGGTCGACCGGACCGGGGTCGGCGTCGCGCGTCGCCATGGAGATCGGCAGCTTCGACCTGCCGATGCACCGCACGTGCCGTTCGAGGTGAGCGGACGCCACCGGCGGGCGGCAGAGCGGCGACAGCGACCTCGTCGACAGGTGGAACCACGCGTTCGTCGAGGCCATCGAGGGTGGCGGGAGGACGCCGCCCTCGCTCGCTGCACGCCGTGGCCGGCGGGCGGGTCGCCCTCTGGGTGGACGACGGCCGCCCGGTGTCGATGGCCTACGCCTCGCCTGCCAACGGCGGCATCACCCGCATCTCGGGCGTCTGGACGCCGCCCGCGCTGCGCGGGCAGGGCTACGCGAGCGGCGTCGTCGCGGCGCTCAGCACCGAGCGGCAGGACGCTCGGCGAGCGCTGCATGCTCTACACCGACCTCGCCAACCCGACGTCCAACGCGATCTACGTGGCCATGGGCTATCGCCGGGTGGGCGACGCGGTCGACATCAGGTTCAGCGCATGACCCCGGCGGCTCGCAGGGCCGTGCGGATCATCGGCCACTGCAGGGGCAGCCGGGCGACGGTCGCGGCGAGGTAGCCCTGCTTGGCGGTGCTGTCGGGGTCGCGCGACACGGCCCGACCCGCCTTGGCCGTCATCGTCACGTTGGCCGGGAAGACGGCGACGAGCAGCACCGCGGACGCGATGCCGGCGACCCTGCGGGTCTGCGGGAGGAGCAGGCCGACCGCGCAGGCGAGCTCGGCCGCGCCCGACATGTAGACGAGCGCGCGCCGCTGCGGCAGCTGCCGGGGCACCATCGACTCGAAGGGCGCGGGCTTGACGAAGTGCATCGTGCCGGAGGCGATGAAGAGCCCGGCCAGCGCGAGGGCGTCCTTGCCGAGGGGGGCGTTCGTCACCGTCTTCACCCCCTCACCCTAGGGGGCCGTGCCCGCGGGCCTACGAGCAGCACGGTGGTGAAGGCGCCGACCTCGCGGAAGCCGCAGCGGGCGTAGGTCGCCCGCGCGGCCACGTTGAAGTCGTTGACGTAGAGCGACACCTCGTCGGCACCCGCGCCCAGCACCTGCTCGACGACGCTCGCCATCGCCGGCACCGACAGGCCCTGACCGCGCAGCCGCGGGTGCAGCCAGACCCCCTGCACCTGGGCGCAGCCGAGCGCGAGCGAGCCGACGTCGGCCTTGAAGACGACCTCGCCGTCCTCGACCTTGACGAAGGTGTGCCCGGCGCGGATGAGGCTCGAGATGCTGGCCCGGTAGCCCCGGTCGGAGCCGTAGTACGGCGGGTAGCCGATCTCCTCGGTGAACATGTGCGCGGCCGCGGGCAGCACGATGTCGACCTCGCCGGGCGAGCCGGGCGCACCGCCTTCGTCGAGCTCGAGCCCGAGCGCCGAGGGCTTCGTCGAGGTCGTGAGGAGCGGCTGGTGGGTGCGCACGGCGCGCACCGGGCCCCACGCCGGGGCCGAGCCGGTCCCAGAGCCCGGTCACCTGCGGGGAGGGTCCGAAGATCGAGGCGACCTGTCGGCGCATCCGGCTGATCTGCTGCGCCACCCCGGCCACGCCGTCGTCGTCGAGCTCGACCGGCACGACGTTGGCGCTCACCCACGCGAGACCCGGCGAGCTCGCTGCCGTTCCAGTGGCCCATGACGGCGCCGGGCGACGTGCGCAGCGACCCCTCGACGATGCGCGCGGCGACGAAGACGTTGGCCGCCCGGTCGCGCGCGCAGCACTCCAGGGCAGCGTCGTGGTCGGCGGTCGTCAGCGGCCGCACGGGGAGACGTTGGCGAAGCACTCTCACAGCCTGCCCGTCCGGACCGGCCGTGTCACGCCGGGCGCGCGAGCGGTGGTGCGCCATTCTGGGGCGGTGCACCCTCCCGCGACCGCCGCGACGTCCCCGCGTGAGCAGGTCGGCCGCGCCGACGGCGTGGCTCGCCTCGCCCGCCGGGCTCGACGGCCTGGCGGGAGCGGCTCGAGACGCTGGACACCGAGGAGCGGCGACGCCTCGCGACGATCGTGGAGCCCACGACGGCCAGGGCGTATGCCGTGCTCCACCTGCTCGCCCGGGACGTCCTCGGGCGGCGTGGTCGGCGCCGCGCCGAGCGGCATCGGCTCGACCGGACGTGTGCGCGGTGCGGGCGCCAGCACGGCGCGCCGCGCGTCGTCGGCCACCCGCACCTGCACGTCTCGCTGTCACGCACGCCCGGACCTCGTCGCCGTCGCGGTCTCGACGGACGCGCCGGTCGGCATCGACGTCGAGCGGGTGGCCGGACACCGGGTTCGCGGGCTTCGACACCGTGGCGACGCACCCGTCCGAGCGGTCGGCCGACCTCGACGACCGCGCCCGCGCCGTGAGCTGGGTGCGCAAGGAGGCCGCGCTCAAGGCCCTCGGCGTCGGCTTCGTCGTCGACCCGGCATCGCTCGACGACGCCGCAGCCGGGCCGAGCCGGCGTGGTCCTGCCCGGCACGACGCGGCCGTCGAGCGTCGGTCGACGTCGACGCTCGAGCGACGGCGGCCACGTGGCAGCGCTCGGGCTGGCCGCGGCATACGGCGACGTGCGGGTCACCGTGCACCGCTGGGCCTGACTGCGCTCTGATCAGCGCCGGGCGCGGGCGCGGCAGCAGCCGGCAGGGCGGGGTGCATGAGCCACTCCTCGAGCAGCCACTCGGCCTCGCCAGACGGCGTCATGTGCGGCGACGTGCTCGATGAAGTCGGCCGTCGACACCGAGCCGTGCTCGTGGTCGGACACCCAGGTGCGCAGCAGCGACCAGAAGGCCTCGTCGCCGAGGTGCAGGCGCAGCGCGTGCAGGGTCAGGGCGCCGCGCTTGTAGACGCGGTCGTCGAACATCGTCGCGGGGCCCGGGTCGGCGAGCACGAAGTCCTGCGCGAGGCCGGCGAGGCGGGTGCGCTGCTGCGACGCGAGCGTGTCGGCCGTCGGGCCACCCGACGCCTGCGACCAGAGCCACTCGGCGTAGCAGGCGAAGCCCTCGTTGAGCCAGATGTCGGCCCACGACGTGACCGTGAGGCTGTTGCCGAACCACTGGTGGGCGAGCTCGTGGGCGATGAGGCGCTGGTGCGCACCGCGACCGCTCAGCCAGTTGGGTCCGAAGGTGGCCATGCCCTGCGCCTCGAGCGGGATCTCGAGGTCGTCGGCGGTCACGACGACGGTGTAGTCGTCGAAGGGGTAGGGCCCGAAGAGGTCGACGAAGAGCGTCCATCATCCGCGGCTGGAGCCGCAGCTCGCCCAGCACCTGCCGGTGCAGCCCGGGCTGGGGCGACGACGACCTGGCGCACCGGCGCCTCGGCGAGCACGGCGCGGTCGTACCGCCCGATGTGCACGGCGGCGAGGTAGGTGGCCATCGGGTGAGGCTGGTCGTAGACGTGGCGGGTGCGGCTGCCGCGCACGTAGCGACCCGTCAGGGTGCCGGTCACGCACACGGCATACGGGGAGTCGCACTCGACGGCGATGCGGTAGGTCGCCTTGGAGCGCGGGTGGTCGTTGCACGGGAACCACGTGGGGGCGCCCGTCGGCTGGCTGGCGACGAGGACGCCGTCGTCGAGCTCCTCCCAGCCCACGTCCCCCCAGACGGAGCGCGCGGGACCGGGGTTGCCCGCATAGGTGAGCGTGACGCTCGTGCGCCTCGCCGGGTTCGAGCGGCCGGGGCAGCGTCACGATGACGTGTCCGCCGCGCTGGGTCCAGCGCGACGCGAGGCGCCCGGTCGTCACCTTCGACACGCGGAGGCCGACGAGGTCGATGCGCAGCTGCGTCAGGGTGCTCGACCGCGACGACCTCGAGCCGCGCCAGCCCGCTGAGGCGGTTGGACGAGACCTTGTAGGAGAGGTCGAGGTCGTAGTGCCGCACCTCGTAGGTGGCGTCCCCGCGACCGGGCACATAGGGATCACCAGACGTCACGGGCACGGGGCCACACTATGCCGGACGCGAGCGCGGACTCGGGTGGCCGCATCGCGCCGGCTCACGCGGACGCCTTGGCCGGGGTGTCCTTGGACCGGTTCACGGGCTCGCGCCACGGGGCGATCGGGTTGCCGGTCCAGCGGCTGCCGGCCGGCACCGACTCGCCGCGCAGCACGAGGGAGCCCGGGCCGACCGTGGCGCCCTGCTCGATCGAGGCAGCGGGCAGGATGACGCCGTTGGGGCCGAGCGTCGCGCCGTCGGCCAGCGTCACGGTGTCCATCGACATGATGCGGTCGTGGAAGAGGTGCGTCTGCAGCACGCAGCCGCGGTTGACGGTGACGCCGTCGCCGAGGGTGACGAGGTCGGCCTCGGGCAGCCAGTAGGTCTCGCACCACACCCCGTGGCCGATGCGGGCGCCGAGGCTGCGCAGCCAGATGTTGATGGCCGGGGTGCCGGTCGCGGTCCAGGCGAACCACGGCCCGGCCACCATCTCGACGAACGTGTCCACGACCTCGTTGCGCCACACGAACGGGCTCCACAGCGGGTGCTCGACGGCGCGGATCTGCCCGACGACGACCCACTTGGCGGCGGTGGTGATGGCCGCCGCGGAGGCGCCCACGACCGCGAGCACGAGACCCGAGAGGGCGGCTGCCTGCCAGAGTCCGAAGTGCTCGACGAGCCAGGCGAGCGCGAGGAGGACCGTGAGCCCGAGGGCGACGCTGACCATCACCGGGATGACGCGGCAGAGCTCGACCAGTCCGCGGATCACCTTGAGCCGTAGGGGCGGAGCGTAGGTGCGCTCGAGGTCGCCCTCGGGGGCGGCGCGACGCAGCCGGACCGGCGGGCTGCCGAGCCAGCTCGAACCGGCCTTGGACTTCTGGGGGGCCGCCGAGAGCACGGCGACGAGCCCGTCGCGGGGCACGCGTCGGCCCGGGGCTGTCATCCCCGAGTTGCCGAGGAAGGCGCGCTTGCCGACCTTGGCCCGCGCGATGCGCATCCAGCCCCGGCCCAGCTCGTAGCCGGCGACGAGCGTGTCGTCGGCGAGGAAGGCGCCGTCGGAGACGGTCGTCATCTTCGGCAGCAGGAGCACGGTCGAGGCCTCGACGCCCTTGCCGACGCGGGCACCGAGGGCTCGCAGCCACGCGGACGTGAGCAGGCTGGCATAGACCGGGAAGAGCAGGGTGCGCGCCTGGTCGAGGAGGCGCTCGGTCACCCACACCTGCCAGCCGACCCGGCTGCGCACCGGGTGGAAGCCCTCGCTGAGGCCGAGGCCCAGCAGGCGCACGATGACGATGGTGAGAAGGGCGAGGGTGAGCAGCGCGAGCACCGTCACGACCGGCACGGAGATGTATGCCGCACGGGCAGCATCGCCGTAGGACGCGGCGTCCTGCAGCCGGGTCGCCAGGACGAGCAGTCCGGGGAGCAGGGCGACGAGCGGGATGACCGCCAGCCCGACGGAGGAGATGCCGTAGACGGGCACCCAGGCCGAGCGGCGGGCCGGACGCTGGGAGGGCCAGCGGCCTGAGCCGCTGCCGCCGAAGCCGAGCCGCGTCGCCGGCGACCCGGCGACGGTCGTGCCCGCGGCGACGTCGGACAGCACCGTGGCACCCGCCTCGACGAGCGCGTCGTGTCCGATGGCGACGTCGGGTCCGATGGTGCTGCGGGCAGCGACCGTGGCGCCGGCGCCGATGGTGATGGCGCCGACGTGCACGACGTCGCCGTCCATCCAGTAGCCGGAGAGGTCGACCTCGGGCTCGATGCTCGCGCCCTCGCCGATCGTCAGCATGCCTGTCACGGGGGGCACGCTGTGCAGGTCGACGCCGGGCCCGACGCTCGCCCCGAGCGCCCGCGCGTAGGCGAGGATCCACGGTGCGCCGGCGAGCGACACCGCACCCATCGACTCCGTGAAGCGCTCGGCCGCCCAGAGGCGCAGCTGCACGTGGCCCCCGCGCGGGTAGGTGCCGGGCCGCACCCCCACGAGCAGCAGCCGGGCACCGAGCGCGGAGATGCTCATCCGCCCGACCGGGGTGATGAAGGCGAGCCAGCCGACACCGAGCACCCACCACGACGTCGGGGCCGCCCACGGCGCGAGGTCGAGGGCGCGGAGCAGCTCGGTCGCCGTGACGAGACCGACGACCCACTGCATCCCCTTGACGGTGAGCAGCAGGATGGAGACGAGGGTCTGCACGAGCTGGATGTGGCGCGGGATGCGGCGCACGTGCCGCGGCGGCGGGAGTGCGCCGACCGGCTCGGCCGCCTCGAGCAGCTCGGCCTGGGCGCCGAGGCGGGGCCGGTCATAGACGTCCGCGACCGTGACGGTCGGCACCCTCTGGCGCAGGAGCGACACGAGCTGGGCCGCCGACAGGCTGCCGCCGCCGAGGGCGAAGAAGTCCGCATCCGGCGAGGCGACCCGCGCGCCGAGCACGCTGGTCCACTGCTGCGCGAGCCAGCCCTCGACCCCCTCGAGGTCACCGTCGTCGCCCACCCCGGCTCCGGGCAGGGGCCACGGCAGAGCGGCCCGGTCGACCTTGCCGGAGGTGCGCGTCGGCAGCTCGTCGACCAGGGCGAGCAGCGGCACGAGCGCAGCGGGCAGCTCCTCGCGCAGCCGGGTCCTCGCCGCCTCGGTGTCGAAGGTGCCGGCATCGTGCGGCACGACGTAGCCGACGAGCACCTGGGTGCCCGCCGGTGTCGTCTTGACGGCGGCGGCCGCCCCGGTGACCTCGGGGAGCGACTGCAGGGCGGCGTCGACCTCCCCCAGCTCGATGCGCCGGCCACCGAGCTTGACCTGCTCGTCGCCGCGGCCGACGAAGACGAGCCCCTCCGGATCGTTGACCACGAGATCGCCTGAACGGTAGGCCCGCTCCCACCCGATCGTCGGCATCGGCGCGAACTTCTCGGCGTCCTTGGCCGGGTCGAGGTAGCGGGCCAGCCCCACTCCCCCGATGATCAGCTGGCCCGTGGCGCCCGAGGGCACCGGGAGCTCGTCATCGTCGACGACGACGAGGTCCCAGCCGTCGAGGGGCAGCCCGATGCGCACGGGTCCCTCCCCCGTCATCCGCGCCCCGCAGGCGACCACCGTGGCCTCGGTGGGGCCGTAGGTGTTCCACACCTCGCGCTCGGGCGTCGCGAGACGGGCGACGAGCTCGGGCGGGCAGGCCTCACCGCCGAAGATGAGCAGCCGCACCGGCTCGAGCGCCTCGGCCGGCCACAGCGCCGCGAGGGTGGGCACCGTGGACACGACGGTGATGCCCTGCGCGACGAGCCACGGGCCGAGGTCCATGCCGGTGCGCACGAGCGCTCGCGGCGCGGGCACGAGGCAGGCGCCGTGCGCCCAGGCGAGCCACATCTCCTCGCACGAGGCGTCGAAGGCGACCGAGAGCCCGGCGAGGACCCGGTCGCCGGGGCCGATCGGGCTCTGGCGCACGAAGATCCGCGACTCGGCATCGACGAAGGCCGCCGCCGACCGATGTGTGACGGCGACGCCCTTGGGCAACCCCGTCGAGCCCGACGTGAAGATGATCCACGCGTCGTCGGTCGGCCGGACGTCGGCCAGCGGCCCTTCGGAGGCGGCTGGGCTGCCGGGGGTCTCGGAGTTGTCGGAGGTGTCACGGACGTCGGGGGTGTCGGGGAGGTCGGGCACGGCATACGGCTCGGTGGGGTGCGTCGGTGCGGGGTGACGCGTGATGGCGCGACCGGCTCCGACGACGGCGGCGACCTGCGCCTCACCGAAGACGAGGTCGGCCCGCTCCTGGGGGTCGTCGGCGTCGACGGGCACGTAGGCGGCGCCGGCCCGCATGATGCCGAGGATGGCGACATAGAGGTCGTGGCTGCCCGACGGCGCCCGGATGCCGACGCGGTCGCCGGTGCGCACCCCGGCGGCGCGCAAGGACCGTGCCATGCCGTCCACCTGCTCGCCCAGCTCCCGGTAGGTGAGCACCGAGCGCGTGTCGTCGACGGCGGGCGCGTGAGGATGCGCCGCGATCGACGCGTGCAGGATGTCGACGAGGGTGCGGGGCGCAGAAGCCCGATCGCCGGCGAGCAGCGGGTCGGGCAAGGCGACTCCTTCACCGGTGGCCATCGCCCGGTCAGGCGGGTACCTCGGAGTCTAGTGAGCCCCGCGAACGGCGAGCGATGTCGCCACGCAGTCAGCCGACGGTGACGTTGGGGGCTCCGGCCGACTCCTCGTCGATCGGCTCGCCCATCTCCTCGGCGAGGCGCATGGCCTCCTCGATGAGCGTCTCGACGATCTGGCTCTCGGGAACGGTCTTGATGACCTCGCCCTTGACGAAGATCTGGCCCTTGCCGTTGCCCGACGCCACGCCGAGGTCGGCCTCGCGGGCCTCTCCCGGGCCGTTGACGACGCAGCCCATCACCGCGACGCGCAGCGGCACGGTCATGCCCTCGAGCCCGGCGGTGACCTGGTCGGCGAGGGTGTAGACGTCGACCTGGGCTCGGCCGCACGACGGGCACGAGACGATCTCGAGCTTGCGCGGGCGCAGGTTGAGGCTCTGCAGGATCTGGTTGCCGACCTTGACCTCCTCGACCGGCGGGGCGCTCAGCGACACCCGGATCGTGTCGCCGATGCCGCGCGAGAGGAGGGCACCGAAGGCGGTGGCCGACTTGATCGTGCCCTGGAAGGCGGGGCCGGCCTCGGTGACACCGAGGTGCAGGGGCCAGTCGCCGCGCTCGGCGAGCAGCTCGTAGGCGCGCACCATGATCACCGGGTCGTTGTGCTTGACCGAGATCTTGAAGTCGTGGAAGTCGTGCTCCTCGAAGAGGCTCGCCTCCCAGACCGCCGACTCGACGAGCGCCTCGGGAGTCGCCTTGCCGTACTTCTCCATGATCCGCTTGTCGAGGCTGCCGGCGTTGACGCCGATGCGGATCGAGACGCCGGCGTCCTTGGCCGCCTTGGCGATCTCCTTGACCTGGTCGTCGAACTGGCGGATGTTGCCGGGGTTGACGCGCACGGCCGCGCACCCGGCATCGATGGCCGCATAGACATACTTCGGCTGGAAGTGGATGTCGGCGATGACCGGGATCTGGCTCTTGCGCGCGATCGCGGGCAGGGCGTCGGCGTCGTCCTGGCTCGGGCAGGCCACGCGCACGATGTCGCAACCGCTGGCCGTGAGCTCGGCGATCTGCTGGAGCGTCGCGTTGATGTCGGTCGTCGGCGTCGTCGTCATCGACTGCACCGACACCGGGAAGTCGCTGCCGATGCCGACCTTGCCCACGTGGATCTGCCGGGTCTTGCGACGAGGGGCGAGGACCGGAGGGGGCAGGGGCGGCATACCGAGGGAGACGCTCATGCCGCCATTATGTCCGCACCCTCGGGGGCTCCGCCCCCGAGTGCCCCCGAACAACCCGCGTCGCCACGTTCCGCGACACCGCCGCCGAGGGCCCCAGACAACCGCCCGGGGCCGAGGACTCAGCCGAAGATGTCGATCGGCTTGACGATGTCGGCGTAGATGAGCAGGACCGACATCGTGATGAGCACGAGCGACATGCCATAGGCGATCGGCAGTCCCTTGGCGACGTCGACGTAGCCCGGGTCCGGCTTGTTGCGCAGCCGCGCCCAGCCCTTCTTGATCGACTCCCAGATCGCGCCGGCCACGTGTCCGCCGTCGAGCGGCAGCAGCGGGATGAGGTTGAAGACGAAGAGGGCGAGGTTGAGCGAGGCGATGAGCAGCACGAGCTGGGCGAGCTTGAGCCAGTTGCCGCCCGCGTCGGCCGGGATGTCGTAGGCCGCGACCTCGCCGCCGATCCGTCCCACGCCGACGACCGAGATCGGGCCGTTGGGGTCACGCTCCCCCGAGCCGAACGCGGCCTGCATGACACCGGTCATCTTCTCGGGAATGCGCACGATGATCGAGGCCGTCTCGACGGTGCGGTCCCAGACGAACTGCGGCGCCTTCCAGATCGGGGTGCGCACGAGCTCCGAGCGCCGGCGTGATCCCGGCGAATCCCATGGGGGAGAGCACGAGCTGACCGTTCTGCACGATCGGCTTGTTGTCGGCGTCGTAGGTGGCCCGCTCCAGCACGGCCGGCGTGATCGCGATGGTCACGCGCTCGTCACCGCGCTGCACGACCCACGTCATGTCACGGCCCTGGCTGGCGCGGATCGCCGCCGAGACCTGGTCCCACGCGGTGATCGCCCGCCCGTCGACCGACAGGATGCGGTCCCCGTTCTTGAGGCCGGCGGCTGCGGCGGGGCTCTGCGGATCGCCCGGCGCGCAGTCGGGCTGGGGCACCTGCAGGGTGGGGGCGGCTGTCGGCAGGCACTTGGACAGCTGGCCGACCTCCGGCGCGACCTGTGGGAGTCCGTAGATCGTGATGACGCCGGTGAGCAGCACGGCAGCGATGATGAGGTTCATGATCGGGCCGCCGAGCATGATGATGATCTTCTTGCCCGGGCTCAGCTTGTAGAAGACGCGGTCCTCGTCGCCGGGGCGCACCTCCTCCATCGAGTCGGCGCGCGCCTGGTCGACCATCTGGCTGAAGCGGCCGGTCGAGAGGGTGCGCAGCTCACCCGGCGCGTCGCCGGGGCGTGGCGGGAGCATCCCGATCATGCGCACGTAGCCGCCGAGCGGGATGGCCTTGATGCCGTACTGGGTCTCACCCCGTCGGCGTGACCAGATGGTCGGGCCGAAGCCGACCATGTACTGGGTCACCTTGACGCCGAACTTCTTGGCGGGCACGAGGTGGCCGATCTCGTGCAGCGCGATGGACAGCGCCACGCCGATGACGACGACGAGGACCCCTAGGACGAAGAGCACGTCCCATTGTCACACCGCCACCCTGTGAATCCCGACTCGATGTGTTCCACGGTCGCGGGTGACCGTGGATTACATCGAACCGAGGTCAGGTGGTGATGCTGCGGCGGGCGGCGTCGCGGGCCCACGTGTCGGCGGCGAGGACGTCGTCGAGCGTCAGGTCGGTGACCTCGGAGAGGGGCTCACGCGGCATACGCGTCGACCACCCGCGCGACCGTGTCGACGATGTCGACGAAGCCGAGGTGCCCCTCGTGGAAGGCGTCGACGCAGACCTCGTTGGCGGCGTTGTAGACGGCGGGCCAGGTGCCGCCGGCCTCCCCCACCCGGCGGGCGAGCGTGACGGCGGGGAAAGCCTCGTCGTCGAGCGGCTCGAACTCCCACGACTGCGCCCGGGTCCAGTCGACCGGCACGTCGGCGTCGGCGAGGCGCTCGGGCCAGCTCATGCCGAGCGCGATCGGCACGAGCATGCGCGGCGGGCCGGCCTGCGCGATGGTCGAGCCGTCGACGAACTCCACCATCGAGTGGATCATCTGCTGTGGGTGCACGACGACGTCGATGCGCTCGAACGGGATGTCGAAGAGCAGGTGCGCCTCGATGACCTCGAGCCCCTTGTTGACGAGCGTGGCGGAGTTCGTGGTGATGACGCGACCCATCGAGAAGTTCGGGTGCGCGAGCGCCTGCTCGGGTGTCACGTCAGCGAGCTCGGCGCGCGAGCGACCCCGGAACGGTCCCCCGCTCGCCGTCACGACGAGCCGCCGCACCTCCTCGGCGCGGCCGCCCCGCAGGCACTGGGCGATGGCGGAGTGCTCGCTGTCGACGGGCACGATCTGCCCGGGCGCCGCGACAGCCTTGACGAGCGGCCCCCCGATGATGAGCGACTCCTTGTTGGCGAGCGCCAGGGTCGTGCCGGCTCGCAGGGCGGCCAGAGTCGGCTCGAGCCCGATCGCGCCGGTGATGCCGTTGACCACGACGTCGGCCTCGCGTGCCGCGAGCGCCGTGCTCGCCCCGGCGCCCGTCAACAGCTCGGGCCGGTATGCCGTGAGGCCGGCTGCGTCGGCCGCGCCAGCGATGGCGGCGGCGAGGTCGGCCTCCGTGGCGCCTGCGGCCGCCACGACGGGGACGCGCAGCGAGACCGCCTGCCGCGCCACGAGCTCGAGGTTGCTGCCCGCCGAGAGGCCGACGACCTCGAAGCGGTCGGGGTTGCGGTGCACGAGGTCGATCGCCTGGGTGCCGATCGAGCCGGTGGAGCCGAGCAGGATGATGCGGCGGGGACGAGCGGGCGTCGCGGTGTCGGTCACCTGAGCATTCTCCCGCGCCGGCCCGTCACGCCGTCACGTGCCTCGCCCTGAGCAGCTCCTCTCGTTTGAAGGCGTAGGCCACGGCCCAGGTCATCCGCAGGCGGTACATCCTGATGTCGTCCCCCCACGACCACGGGCTGCTGCCGTAGTGGGCCGTCCAGTGCGCCTCGACCTCGTCTCGGGCCGGGCCCGGCTCCATCAGCTCGGCGTAGCCGTGGCTGAAGAGTGCGAGGTCCTCGCCGTCGATGTGCGCCACGCTGGCGGCCGGCCGGCGCGCGAGATGCCGCGCCTTGGCCGAGCTGCCGTCGGTGCTGAAGGTCCAGGTGCCGTGCAGGAAGTGGCCGTCGAGGGCGCTGATGCGCGGCTCGCCCCGCGCAGTGACCGTCGCGACCGACAGCACCTTCATGCCGGTCAGCAGCGCGACGAGCTGCTCGGCGGTGAGGGTGCGCTCGTCGTTGATGATGCCTCGCAGGTGACCCGTCGCCCTCGCGTGCGAGGCATCGAGCAGCGCCTGCAGTGCGTCGATCTCGTCAGTGGTCTCGAGCATCCTCCGACGGTAGACCCGCTCGCCGACAACCGCGCCCGCAGCGGCCCCATCCCTTGGAGCGACACACCGAGCAGGTGCCAACGCCACGTGGCACACCACGCGGACCTCGCGACTGCTCGGTGTGTTGCGGAGGCCAGCGGCGGCATGACGGCCGAGTAGGCCCCAGCAGTCGTGCGGCCACTTCACGGAGTTCACCGTGGTCACTTCCGGCTCGGACGACCGCGGCGCGCCGCATCGTCACCGGCTCACAGGGCGAGCACTACTGGACCGCCGACCACTACGCTTCGTTCAGCCGCCTGGAGGAGGGGTCATGACGACGTTCCTCGGTCCGCACAGCGAGGCCGACGACCACCTCGACCTGCTCGCGTCGCGCGGCCACGACGTACGCGTCGTGGGGCCGGTCAGCGGAGGCGTCGACAAGGCCAGCGTGTTGGCGGCCTTCGCCGCCGACCTCGCCCTGCCCGACTGGTTCGGTCACAACTGGGACGCGCTGCTCGATGCCCTCCGCGACCTCGACGTGCCACGCGGCCAGACCCTCGAGCTGGTGTGGGACCACGTCGGGGACCTGCGCCGGCGCGACCACGACACCTACGAGACCGTCGTCGACATCCTCGAGCAGGTGCAGGACGAGCGCGGCGACCTGCGCATCACCGTCATCGCCCGCTGACCGGCGCGGTATGCCGTGTGGTGCACTCCGCGACCGCGGCTGGCCCCCAGCCCGACAGCGTCAGGAGATGAAGACCCGCTCGTCGATGAGCCGCTCGCTCACGGCGTTGCCCTCCGGGTGGAAGCGGCCGTGCTCGAAGTCCTTGGCGAACTCCAGCTCGACCCGGGCCCGGCCGTGGCGGTTCTTCTCCATCGTCACCACCGACCAGCCGCGGAAGCGCTGGATGTTGCCGAGGTCGTAGACGAGGTGCTCGCGCGAGACGATGTCGACCTTGTCGCCGACGATCATGACGACGTCGGCCTCGAAGGCCAGGGCAGAGGACCCGCGCAGATCGTGGGTGCGCATGCGGTGCCCCGACACGAGGGCCTCCTTGTCGGCGGCCGAGATGGCGACGATCGGCACCCGTGCCTGTAGCGCGAGGTCCTTGAGGCGCTCCGCCGCGGCCGTCACCCTCTCGGTCTCGTCGAAGCGGTCGACAGGGATCTTCTGCACGTAGTCGAGCAGCACGAAGGGCGACGTCCCGGTCGCCTGCGTCACCGCAGTCACGACCGCCGCCACCTCCTCGAGCGTCGTCGTCGCTCCCGAGGACTCGTGGATGTGCAGGCGGTCGCCATAGCTCGTCAGGGCCGCATACGCCCTCGCTCCGCCAGGGAGCGCAGACAGCACGTCCTCGAGGGAGCCGCCCCCCGATGCCGACTCGAAGGCGCGTCGCACCTCGATGACGCCGGCCACCTCGCCGGGCGTGCGCTCGGCCGCCTCCAGGGCGATGAGCCGCTCGAGGAGGGTGTGGCTCTCGTGCTCGTAGGAGAAGATCACCGCTGTCCCGCCGGCCGCGACGACGTTGCGGGCGAACTGCACGCCCATCGTCGTCTTGCCGTGACCGGCCGGGCCACCAAGGAGCACGAGCTCACCCGAGCGGAACCCCCCGGTGAGCGTCGCGTCGAGCGCGGGGAAGCCCGTCGACCACACGCTCGCCCCCGCCGGACCCCCGCGCCGCAGCACGTCGTCGGTGTCGTCGAGCAGCGTCCCGAGGGAGCGCAGTGGTCCGGTCTCGCGGTGGGCCGCGGGTGTCGCCATGCGCAGATTGCACCACGCCCGGCGAAGCGGCGGGCGCGTTTGGCGACTTCCGCCGGTGAGCTCGCCTGACCTCGCGTGATCTGGCGTGAGCTCGCGTGACCTGGGGGTGACCTCAGAGGGCGATGCCGACGTACTTCGTCTCGAGGTACTCGTCGATGCCTTCGAAGCCGCCTTCGCGACCCACGCCGGAGGCCTTGACGCCGCCGAAGGGCGCGGCCGGGTTGGACACGATGCCCTGGTTGACCCCGACCATCCCGAACTCGAGCGCCTCGGACACCGTGAGGGCGCGCGAGAGGTCGCGGGTGAAGAGGTAGGCGACGAGGCCGTACTCGGTGTCGTTGGCCAGCTGGATCGCCTCGGCGTCGGTGGTGAACGTCGATACGGGGGCGACCGGGCCGAAGATCTCCTCCCGGGCGAGGTCGGCGTCGGCCGGCACGTCGGTGAGCACGGTCGGCTGGTAGAACCAGCCCGCCCCCTCGGGAGCCGAGCCGCCCACGACGACGCGCGCGCCCTTGGCGACGGCGTCGTCGACGAGGGAGGAGACCTTGTCGCGCGACTTCTCGTCGACGAGCGGGCCGACATCGACGCCATCCTCGGTGCCGCGACCCAGCGTGAGGGCGCCCATGCGCTGGGCCAGCTTGTCCGAGAACTCCTCGGCCAGCGAGTCGTGCACGTAGAAGCGGTTGGCCGCCGTGCACGCCTCGCCCATGTTGCGCATCTTGGCGAGCATCGCACCGTCGACGGCCTTGTCGACGTCGGCGTCGCCGAAGACGATGAAGGGGGCGTTGCCGCCGAGCTCCATCGACACGCGCAGGATCTGCTCGGAGGCCTGCTCCATCAGCTTGCGGCCGACCGGCGTCGAGCCCGTGAAGGTCAGCTTGCGCAGCCGGGGGTCGCGGATGAGCGGCTCCATGACGTCGCCCGTGGTGGTCGTCGTCACGACGTTGAGCACGCCGTCCGGCAGGCCGACCTCCTGGAGCAGGTCGGCGAGCGCGAGCATCGTGAGCGGCGTCTGGCTGGCCGGCTTGACGACCATCGTGCACCCGGCAGCGATGGCCGGGCCGATCTTGCGCGTGCCCATGGCCAGGGGGAAGTTCCACGGCGTGATCATGAGCACCGGGCCGACGGGCTGCTTCATCGTCATGAGGCGTGTGGCGCCGTTGGGGGCGATGGCGTAGCGACCGCCGATGCGCACCGCCTCCTCCGAGAACCACCGGAAGAACTCGGCACCGTAGGCGACCTCGCCCCGAGACTCGGCGAGCGTCTTGCCCATCTCGAGGGTCATCAGCATGGCGAACTCGTCGGCCCGCTCGGTGAGCTTCTCGTATGCCGCCCGCAGCAGCTCCGCACGGTCGCGCGGGGCCGTGTGAGCCCAGTCCGCCTGCGCCGCGACGGCGGCGTCGAGGGCTGCCTTGCCGTCGGCGATGCTGGCATCGGCGACGTGGATGAGGATCTCGCCGGTGGCGGGGTCGTCGACGGCGAGGGTCTTGCCACCGCTCGCGTCGCGCCACTGACCGCCGATGAGCAGTCCCGTGGGGACGGACTCGAGCACTGACTGCTGCGTCACCGTTGCCATGACTGGAACCCTAACTGTCTGTTGCTGATCGGGCCGAGCCGCCCTCAGCGGTCCTCGAGGCCCCAGGGGGAGCCGTAACCCTGGGGCTTCGGGGCAGCGAGCAGCTCGAGGAAGGGCACGGCGTCGAAGGCCTCCGGGCCGCGCACGCCGGCGCCGCTCCACGTGCCGCGCGCGAGCAGCTCGAGGGCGACGACCGGGTTGACGGCCGTCTGCCAGACGACGCACTGGGCGCCGTAGCCCGCCATCGTCTCGGCGTTGTCGACGACGTGGTAGAGGTAGCTGCGGCGCGGCCGGCCGTCCTTGCCGGTGCCTGTGACGAAGAGGCCGGCGCACGTCTTGCCGCTCATCCGCGGACCGATGGTCGCGGGGTCGGGCAGGGCGGCGGCGACGACGTCGCGGGGCGAGACCTGGACGCCTTTGACGGTGATCGGCTCGGTGCGGTCGAGCCCGAGCGCATGGAGGACCTTGAGGATGGTGATGAACTCCTCGCCGAGGCCGTACTTGAAGGTGACCCGCTTCGCGTCGACCCAGCGCGGCATGAGGAGCACCTCCTCGTGCTCGACGTTGACGCACTCGACCGGCCCGATGCCCTCGGGGAAGTCGAAGACCTCCGGCTCGCTGAAGGGTGCCGTCGTGAACCAGCCGCGGTCCCTCTCCCAGATGACGGGAGGGTTGAGGCACTCCTCGATCGTCGTCCACATCGAGAAGCTGGGCGCGAAGATCTCGTTGCCCGCGTCGTCGTGCACCACCAGGTTGGCGCCGTCGCGGGTGCCCAGCTCGTCGATCTCGTCGAAGAGGTGGTCGGCGGCATACCGCGCGAAGACGTCCGAGAGGCCGGGCTCGACGCCGATGCCGACGAGGGCGAGCCGTCCGTCGGCCTCCCACGCGTCCGCGACGGCGAACTGCTCGTCGCCGAGCATCACACCGACCTTCTCGAACGGCTGCTCGGGGTGCCGTTGCGACAGGCTCATCGCCATGTCGAGATAGTCGGCCCCGGCAGCCTTGGCGCCGTTGAAGATCGGCATGTTGAACTTCGGGTCGACGGCGTTGAAGACGTGCGTGGCACCGTGCTCGAGGGCAAGCTCCGTCACCGCCCGGGCCGACGAGGCGTCGACCCGCGCGGCGACGAAGCGCCCCTCCCCCACGCTGCGCTCGCTCACGGCCGCGACGGTGCGCTCGGCCCGCGTCACGTCGTAGTCGGCGACGACCCAGAGCTCGAAGAAGTCGCGCTCCGCGGCGATGCGCGCGGCAGCGTCCCCGACTCCCCCGGAGCCGATCATGAGGACTCGCATCTGGCTCAGGCCACCTGTCTGTTGCGTCGGCTGGAGATGAGCTGGCCGGTCATCACGACGATCAGGGCCAGCAGGAACATCACGGTCCCGATGACGTAGACCTGCACGGGCACGCCACGGGCGGAGGCGCCCCAGACGTACATCGGGAAGGTGATCGAGCTGGGGCTCGCGTTGAAGTTCGTGATGATGTAGTCGTCGAAGCTCAGCGAGAAGGCGAGCAGCGCGCCGGCGGCGATGCCCGGCGCGGCGAGGGGCAGCGTGACCCGCAGGAAGGTCTGCATCGGGTTGGCGCCGAGATCTGCGGCCGCCTCCTCGAGCTTGGGGTCGAGGGTGGCGACCCTCGCTTTGACGGCGACGACGACGAACGACACGCAGAACATGATGTGCGCGATGAGGATCGCCGTGCGTCCGGACGGCACCCCGAGCATGAGGAAGAGCGTCAGCAGGCTCGAGCCCATGACGACCTCGGGCGTGGCCATCGGCATGAAGATCAGCAGGTTGGTCGCGGACCGTCCACGGAACCGGTAGCGGCCGAGGGCGAAGGCGATCATCGAGCCGAGCACGGTAGCCGTCAGCGAGGCGATGACCCCGATCTGGAGGCTGAGCCCGAGCGACTCGCAGATGCCCTGAGCGCCGCAGGGATTGGTCCACGCCGCGGTCGAGAACTGGTTGAAGTTGTAGTTGTACTTGCCCTTGGGGTCGTTGAACGAGAAGGCGGCGACGATGACGTTGGGCACGAGCATGTAGATGAGCACGGCGATCGCGGCGAAGGCGATGAGGTGTCGCTTGATCCAGGCCATCAGAGCAGCTCCTCCGTTCCGGCCCGGCGGACGTAGACCGAGACCATCGTGACGATGAGGATCAGGAGGATGAACGACAGCGCGGCCGCAAGGGGGTAGTCGAGGACCCGGAGGAACTGGCTGTCGATGACCGAGCCGATCATCGTCGTCTGCGTGTTGCCGAGCAGGCGGGCGTTGATGAAGTCACCGGCCGCGGGGATGAAGGTCAGCAGCGTGCCGGCGACGACGCCGGGCAGCGACAGGGGCCAGGTGACCTTGCGGAAGGTCTGCCACGGCGACGCGTAGAGGTCGCCGGCGGCCTCGATGAGCCGAGGGTCGAGTCGCTCGAGGGAGGTGTAGAGCGGCAGGATCATGAAGGGCAGGAAGTTGTAGGTCAGGCCCATGATGACGGCGAACTGCGAGTTGAGAAGCGAGTCGTTGCTTGTGAGGCCAACGGCCTGGAGCAGGTTGGTGATGCCCAGTCGCTGCGCCCACTCCGTGACGAACCAGTCGTCGGAGAGGATCGTGCGCCAGGCCAGGGTGCGGATGAGAAAGCTCGTGAAGAACGGCGCGATGACGAGCACGAGCATGAGGTTCTTGTGGCGCCCGGCCTTCTGCGCGATGTAGTAGGCGAGCGGGTAGCCGAGCAGCAGCGCGAGCACCGTGGCGGTGCCGGCATAGATGAACGACCGCAGGAACTGTGGCCAGTACTGCTGCAGCGCGTCGACGTAGATGCCGAAGTTCGCCGTGAAGACGTAGCCGTCATCGACGTTGCCCTCCTGCAGCGACTGCGACCCGAGGGTCACCATCGGCAGCACGAAGAAGACGACGAGCCAGAGCATCCCCGGCAGCAGCAGGGCGTAGGGCACCCAGTTGCGCCGTTGCCGGGAAGGTGGAGCCGCCGACCCCGTCGAGAGCGCGGCGGTCTCAGCCACGGTCGTCCACCAGGTCGGCCCCGGCGTCGGCGGCCTGCGAGGCATCGAGGGCGAAGCCGTGCTCAGCCGCCCACGAGACGGTCACGGTCTCGCCGAGGCGCGCCCGCGTGGACCCGTCGTTCTGCTGCACGACGATGAGCTCCTGCCCCCACGGCATTGCCACGGAGTACTGCGTGGCGACGCCACTGAACGACACGTCGCGCACGACGCCGCGCAGGTGGTTGGGCCCTCCGGACTCGCCGAGGCGAAGCTTCTCGGGGCGCACCCCGAGCCACACGTCCTGCACCCCGTCGGGCAGGTGCTCACGCGAGACCTCGAGGTCGGTGTCGTGCGCTCGGACCGTGACGAGCGCGTCGGTGCCTCCGGGGTTGACCGTCGCCCGCACCAGGTTGGACTGCCCGAGGAAGTTGGCGACGAAGGTCGACCGCGGCTGCTCGTAGAGCGTGGCGGGGTCGCCGAGCTGCTCGATGCGCCCGGCGTTCATGACCGCGATGGAGTCGGCCATCGTCATGGCCTCCTCCTGGTCGTGGGTGACGTGGATGAAGGTCAGCCCGACCTCCTGCTGGATGCGCTTCAGCTCCATCTGCATCTGGCGGCGCAGCTTGAGGTCGAGTGCACCGAGCGGCTCGTCGAGCAGCAGCACGTCGGGGCGGTTGACGAGCGCGCGCGCCAGGGCGACGCGCTGCTGCATGCCGCCCGAGAGCTGGGTCGGCTTGTTGCTCGCCACCTGGCCCAGCTGCACGAGCTCGAGGATCTCGTTGGCCTTGGCCTTGGCCTGCTTGTCGCCACGCCGTCGCAGGCCGAACATCACGTTGTCGAGCACGCTCATGTGCGGGAACAGGGCATAGCTCTGGAAGACCGTGTTGACGTTGCGCTGGTAGGCCTTCGTCTCGGTGATGTCGCTGTCGCCGATGCGGATGCGTCCGCCCGTCGGCTCCTCGAGGCCGGCGATCATCCGCAGGGTCGTCGTCTTGCCACAGCCTGACGGGCCGAGCAGCGCGAAGAAGGAGCCCTGCGGGATGGTCAGGTCGAGCGGGTGGACAGCGGTGAAGGTGGCGAAGGACTTGGTGAGGGCGACGAGGCTGAGGTCGCCCTTCCGCTGCGGCTCGCTCATGCCGTCGTCAGGGCCGAGTAGAGCTTGTTGTACTCGGTCTCCTCTTCGGTGCTCAGGCCGCGGAAGACCTGCGCCCGGGAGAGCACCTCGTCGGTCGGCACGATGAGCGGGTTCTCGCCGAGCTCGGAGTCGATCTTGACGAGCTCCTCCTTGGTGCCCTTGACGGGTGCGATGTAGTTGACCCAGGCCACGACCTGCGCCATGACGGCCGGGTCGTAGTAGTAGTCGATGAGCTTCTCGGCGTTCTTCTTGTGCTGCGCGAGGGCCGGGATGACGAAGTTGTCGGACCAGAGCGTGAAACCCTTCTCGGGCAGCGCGTACTGGATGTTCTCGTCGTCGAACTGCAGCTGGACGACGTCACCGGTCCAGGCGACGCACGCGGCGATGTCGCCCTTGGCGAGGCCCTCGGTGTATTCGTTGCCGGTGAAGCGCAGGATCTGGCCCGAGTCCTTGGCCTGCTGGATGACGTCGATCGCGGCCTGGAAGTCCGCGTCGGTGAAGGACGCGATGTTCTTGCCCTGCTCCATCATCACGAGGCCGACGGTGTCGCGCATCTCGGTGAGCAGCGTGACCTTGCCCTTGAGGGCCGGGTCGGTGAGCAGCTGCGTCATCGACTCGACCTTCTTGCCGCCGGTCGCCTTGAGGTTGTAGCCGATGCCGGCGAAGCCGCTCTGCCACGGGAGGGAGTAGACCCGGCCCGGGTCGAACTCGACGTCCTTGAGCGAGGCGTCAAGGTTCTTCGCGTTGGGGATGTTGGCGAGATCGAGCTTCTGCACGTAGCCCTGACGGATGAGCCGGGCGACCATCCAGTCGGTGCTGCACCAGACGTCGCGGCCGGTGTCCTTGCCGCCCTCGAGCAGCGGGCGCACCTTGGCGTAGAACTCGTCGTTGTCGAGGTAGTCCTCGGTGTACTTGACCTCGATGCCGGACTGCTTCTGGAAGGCCTCGAGGGTCGGGCGCGACTTGCCGTCCTCGCTCGTGTCGATGTACTCGGTCCAGTTCGACCAGTTGACGACCTTCTCGGTGTCGGACAGGTCCTTGGCGGCTGCTGCCGTCTTGGCCGCTGACGTCGCCCCCGAGGCCCCGCCCGTGGAGGCGTTCTTGCCGGCGGAGCCGCAGGCCGCGAGGAACGCGGCGGCGCCGACGCCGGCAGCCCCCATCATCGCCGACCGCCGGCTGACGAGGCCGCGCATGAGGGCCGCGCGCAGGATCGGGTTGTCCTTGCCGAAGGAGTTCTCGTTCATGGGGTTCATTTCTCCAGGGGGGTTTCGTGGGGCCGGGTGGAGGGGATCGTCGCTGACCAGAGGGTGGTGCGGTAATGCTGGGCTGCTGTGTCGAACGATCCGTGCGACACATGAGTTCGCGCCGCCCGGTGGGCGGCGCGACGTCTCATGACTCGATGTTGGCCATGACGTGCTTGATGCGGGTGTAGTCCTCGAGCCCGTACATCGACAGGTCCTTGCCGTAGCCGCTGTGCTTGAAGCCCCCGTGCGGCATCTCCGCGACGACCGGGATGTGCGTGTTGATCCACACGCAGCCGAAGTCGAGACGCTTGCTCATGCGCATGGCCTTGCCGAAGTCGCGGGTCCACACGGACGAGGCGAGGCCGTACTGCACCCCGTTGGCCCAGGCGAGCGCCTCTGCCTCGTCGGTGAACTGCTGCACCGTGATGACCGGGCCGAAGATCTCGTTCTGGATCTGCTCGTCGTCCTGACGCAGGCCCGCGAGCACGGTCGGCTCGAAGAAGTAGCCGTCTCCCAGGCCGGCCGCCCGCGACCCACCCGTGACGATGCGGGCGTGGTCGGGCAGCCGGTCGATCATCCCCGACACGTGACGCACCTGGTTGGGGTTGTTGACCGGGCCGAAGAGGGCGTCGGGGTCATCCGGCATACCGACCTTGGCCGATCCCGCGGCATACTCGGCCAGCGCGGCGACGAAGTCGTCGTGGATGCGCGGCCCGGCGATGACGCGCGTGGCCGCGGTGCAGTCCTGCCCGGCGTTGAAGTAGCCGGCGACGGCGATCCCCTCGACCGCCGCCTCGATGTCGGCGTCGTCGAAGACGATGACCGGCGCCTTGCCGCCGAGCTCGAGGTGCACACGCTTGAGGTCACGCGAGGCGCTTTCGGCGACCTGCATGCCGGCGCGCACCGAACCGGTGATGGCGACGAGCGCCGGCGTTCGGTGCTCGACGAGGTGGCGGCCCGTCTCGCGGTCGCCGGTGACGACGTTGAAGGTGCCCTCGGGGAGGAACTCGGAGGCGAGCTCGGCGAGCAGCAGTGTCGTCTCGGGCGTCGTGTCGCTCGGCTTGAGGACGATCGTGTTGCCCGCGGCGAGCGCCGGAGCGATCTTCCACATCGCCATCATCATCGGGTAGTTCCACGGCGTCACCTGGCCGACGACTCCAATGGGCTCCCGGCGGATCCACGAGGTGTGCCCCGAGAGGTACTCGCCCGCCGACTTGCCCTCGAGGACGCGGGCAGCGCCGGCGAAGAACCGGAGCTGGTCGAGCATCGGGGGGATCTCCTCGCTCGCCGTCAGCGCGTGGGGCTTGCCGGTGTTCTCGCCCTCGAGTCGGATGAAGTCGTCGGCCCGAGCCTCGATGGCGTCCGCGAACTTCAGCAGCGCGCTCTGGCGCTCCGCCGGCGTCGTGTCCCCCCACGTCTCGAAGGCCGAGGACGCTGCGGCATACGCGCGGTCCACGTCCCCCTGGGAGCTCACGGGGGCCGTGGCGACCACCCGGGCCGTGGACGGGTCGACGATGTCGGTCGTCGCGTCGGTCTCGGGGTCGACGTACTGGCCACCGATGAAGTTGCGGAGCTGGCGCGGCTGCGAGGTCATGGCCAGATGCTAGACAGAAAACTACGCATTGGTGAAGCCTACGGAAGATAAATCTTCGGAATCAGTCGATCGGGGACTTGCCAACAGCGTGTTCCACAGGTCACTATCGCCCCATGACGACGATCCGGGGCGTGGCCAACCATAGCGGCAGCAGCACCAGGAAGTCCTCCGTCAACCTCGACGATGTCAGCAAGACCATCATCGAGCTGCTCCAGCACGACGGCCGCAAGTCCTACGCGTCGATCGCGCAGGAGGTCGGCCTCTCCGAGGCCGCCGTCCGCCAGCGCGTGCAGCGACTGCTCGAGGCCGAAGTCATGCAGATCGTCGCGGTGACTGATCCCCTGCAGGTGGGGTTCCAGCGTCAGGCCATGGTGGGCCTGCGTGTCGCCGGCGACATGACTGCCGTGGCCGACGCGCTGACCGCGATGGACGAGGTCTCCTACGTCGTCACGACGGCGGGCTCCTTCGACGTGTTGGCCGAGGTCGTGTGCGAGAACGACGGACACCTGCTCGAGCTGCTCACGAGCCGCATCCGCCCGCTGCCGGGCGTCACGGCGACCGAGACGTTCGTCTACCTGAAACTCAACAAGCAGCTCTACAACTGGGGTACACGATGAGCATCAACCCGAACCACGTCTGGGAACCCACCTCGGACCACCGGACACCCACCGGCGCGCTCCACTCGGACGCCGCTCGCGACCACCTGTGGATGCACTTCACGCGCCACTCGGTCTTCGAGGAGAAGGATGCGGGTGGCCTCGGCCAGTCCGTGCCCATCATCACCAGGGGCCAGGGCTGGAAGATCTGGGACGACCGGGGCAACGAGTACGTCGACGGCCTCTCCGGCCTCTTCGTCGTGCAGGTCGGCCACGGCCGCGAGGAGCTCGCGGAGGCTGCGGCCAAGCAGGCCAAGGAGCTCGCCTTCTTCCCGCTGTGGAGCTACGCGCACCCCAAGGCGATCGAGCTGGCCGAGCGCCTGGCGGGCTACGCACCCGGCGACCTCAACCGCGTCTTCTTCACCACCGGCGGCGGCGAGGCGGTCGAGACCGCGTGGAAGCTCGCGAAGCAGTACTTCAAGCTGACCGGCAAGCCGACGAAGCACAAGGTGATCTCGCGCGCCGTCGCCTACCACGGCACGCCCCAGGGCGCCCTGTCGATCACCGGCATCCCCGCGGCGAAGGAGATGTTCGAGCCCCTGGTGCCCGGAGCACACAAGGTGCCCAACACGAACATGTACCGCGCGCCCGAGCACCTGCGTGACGACGAGAAGGCCTTCGGCCGCTGGGCGGCCGACCGCATCGCCGAGGCCATCGAGTTCGAGGGCCCCGATACCGTTGCAGCAGTCTTCCTCGAGCCGGTGCAGAACTCCGGTGGCTGCTTCCCGCCGCCCGCCGGCTACTTCGAGCGGGTCCGCGAGATCTGCGATGACTACGACGTCCTCCTCGTCGCCGACGAGACCATCACGTCGTTCGGGCGCATCGGCTCGATGTTCGCCTGTGACGACTTCGGCTTCGTGCCAGACATGATCACCTGCGCCAAGGGCATGACGAGCGGCTACTCCCCCATCGGCGCGATGATCGCGAGCGACCGCCTCTTCGAGCCGTTCAAGCAGGGCACGACCTACTTCCCGCACGGCTACACGTTCGGCGGGCACCCCGTCTCGTCTGCGGTCGCCCTGGCCAACCTCGACATCTTCGAGCGCGAGGGCCTCAACGACCGGGTCAGGACGAACGCCCCGGCCTTCAAGGCGACCCTCGACAAGCTGCTCGACCTACCGCTCGTCGGTGACGTGCGCGGCGCCGGCTACTTCTACGGCATCGAGCTCGTCAAGGACAAGGCCACCCGCGAGACGTTCAACGACGCCGAGTCCGAGCGCCTGCTGCGCGGCTTCCTCTCCAAGGCCCTCTTCGACGCGGGCCTCTACTGCCGCGCCGACGACCGCGGCGACCCGGTCATCCAGCTCGCCCCGCCGCTGATCATGGGTCAGGCCGAGTTCGACGACATCGAGTCCCGCCTGCGCGGCGTGCTCATCGAGGCCGAGAACCACCTCTGACCCGCAGCCCCCGCACGTATGCCGCTGGGCCGGCCACCGCAGGAACGGTGGCCGGCCCAGCGGCGTTGGGTAGGTCAAGGACATGGACGTGGGCGGCATACGGCCCGCCCCACGCCACGGACCGTCAGTGCGACGCCGACGCAAGGAGACGACATGGGATTCCTCGACAAGCTGCTGGGCCGTGAGCCCCTGCAGCAACAGCAGCAGCGCCCCGCGCAGGCGCCCGGCGGCCAGTGGGGAGCGCCCGCTCCGACCGGGCAGCCCTATGCCGTCCCTGCCCCGAGTGGCGGCGCGTCGAGTGAGGACGAGCGCGCCATCGCGCGCTACAAGTACCTCCTGCGCACGGCGCCGCCCGAGGACATCGAGCGGGTGCACACGGAGGCCTTCGGCAAGCTGACGCCGGAGCAGCGCCAGATGGTGCTCCAGCGCCTCAACGAGGACCTCCCCGAGGGCGAGCGTCCGCGCAGCGACCAGCCCGCCGACCTCGCGCGTAGCGCCACCCGGGCCGAGATGAACCAGCCCGGCTACCTCCAGGGCGCCTTCGGTGGCGCCGGCCGCGCGGGCGGCATGGGTGGCGGCATGGGGATGGGCGGAATGATCGCCGGGTCGATGCTCGGCACCATCGCCGGCGTCGTCGTGGGCTCGGCTCTCGCCGACATGATGCTCGGCGGCTACGAGTCCTCGCCCGAGGCCCAGGAGGCCGGAGACGCCTCGGCCGACGGCGGTGACGCCGGTGGTGACGCCGGTGGTGACGCCGGCGGTGACGCCGGAGGTGACGCAGGCGGCGATGCCGGTGGAGACGCAGGCGGCGATGCCGGTGGTGACTTCGGCGGCGGAGACTTCGGCGGAGACTTCGGCGGTGGAGACTTCGGTGGCGACTTCGGTGGTGGAGACTTCGGTTTCTGACGGGATCAGCCTGCGGATGAGTCCGCAGTCACTGCTGCCCTGACGCGCCACCCCAGACTGATCCGCAGACAGATGTGCCCCGGCCACCGGTCTGCGGATCAGCTGCCTGTGCGGCCGGTGGTCCGAGTCGTCAGACGCGGGCGAGCCAGTGGAAGAGCCCCGCGATGCCGAGGATGACCGGCACCGACGCGAAGGTGCTGATGAAGATGGCGTCGCGGGCGAGGTTGACCTCGCGTCGGTAGCGGACGGCATACGTGAAGATGTTCTGCGCCGTCGGCAGGGCGGCGGTCACGACGACCGCGAAGAGCGCCTCGCCCCGCAGGCCGAGGGCGAGCCCGACGCCGAGCGCGACCGCGGGCATGAGCAGGACCTTGAGCCCCACGATGCTCCACACATGACCGGCCGCTCCCCCGGCTGCCGGGCGGGGGCCACGGCGCAGCGAGATGCCGAAGGCCACGAGCATCGAGGGCACTGCCATCGCGCCGAGCAGGTCGATGGGTGCGGCGACCACCCGAGGCAGGTCGATGTCGAAGAGGGCGATGAGCAGGCCTGCGACGGCCCCCAGCGTGATCGGGTTGCTGAACATCCGGCGCACGCTGCGCAGCAGGGTCGGTCGCTCGCCCAGGGCGTCGCTGTCGAAGAGGGCCATGTAGACGGGGGTGATGATGAGCAGCTGCATGAGAAGCGTCGGCGCCACCCACGCGACGTCGCCGAGCACGTACAGCGCGATCGGGATGCCCAGGTTGCCCGCATTGACGTATGCCGCCGAGAGACTCCCGATGAGCCGTGACCCCAGCGTGCCTCCCGCCCAACGGAATCGGGCAACCAGCAGGTAGACGCCGACGACGACCGCGAAGCTGATGAGCGACGTGACGAGGTTGGCCGAGAGCACCTGGTCGAGGGAGGTGCGTTGCATCACGGTGAGCAGCAGCGCGGGCGACGCGACGTAGAAGGCGAGCCGCGAGAGGTTGCCCTGGGCGCTCTCGTCGAGGATGCGGCGGTCCGCCAGCAGCCACCCGACCGCGACGATCACCGCGATCGTCGCGAAACCCTCGAGCACTCCGATCATCCGGTCGATCCTGTCAGCAGTCGCCGTCCACCGGCACGACGGTCCGCTCCTCGATCACGCCGCCGGAAGCGAGTGGTCACCGGCACGTCGCGAGAGAAGGCGATGACGCAGGATGGGCGCATGGAGATCGAGACCCTGGCCGAGCTGGACGACCACCTCGACGCGGGCGGGTCGCTGTCTGGTCTGCGACTGCAGCATCTCGACCTCTCCGACCACGCCGACCGGCTCGCGGCCCACGGCGACCTCGCGGGCCTCGTCGTGCTCGGCGGCACCGTGCCACCCCGGGTGGCCGAGGTCCTCCTGCACCGCGGTGCCATCGTCTTCCCCGGCATCGCCGACGCGCCTGTCGACCCGTGGCGGGGCCTCTACTTCCCCTCCGATCTCTACGCCGGGCTCGAGCAGGGGTATGCCGCGACGCCCGACGCGCGCGCCTACGCGTGGTTCGTGGACGCGAAGCTGCGCACCGACGCCTACTGCACGCTCGTGCGGGCGATCCACGACGACTCCGTCACCGACGAGCTCGACGAGTTCGTGGCGGGGCGCTCGGTCGTCGGGATCATGGGCGGCCATGCGCTGCAACGCGACTCGTCGGAATACGCCGCGGCGGCCGGTCTCGGCCATGCACTGGCCGAGGGCGGGCACCTTGTCGCGACCGGGGGCGGACCGGGTGCGATGGAGGCCGCCAACCTCGGTGCCCTGTGCCGATCTGCCGAGGCGGTCGAGGAGGCCGTCCGGCGGATCGCCCCGGTGCCCGGCTTCCGCCCCGATGTGACCCCATGGGCGAGCGTTGCTCTCGCGGCCCGGGCGACCGTCGTCGGCGACGAACCACAGGGCGCGTCCGAGACGCTCGGTCCGACCGCACGGTCGCTCGGCATCCCGACGTGGTTCTACGGTCACGAGCCGCCCAACGTCTTCTGCGACGTCATCGCCAAGTACTTCTCCAACGCCATCCGCGAGGAGGGCCTGCTCGCCCGGTCCACGGCCGGTGTCGTCGTGCTCGACGGTGAGGCCGGCACCGTGCAGGAGATCTTCCAGGCCGTGACGCCGCTCTACTACGCCCGCGACGATGCGCCGCTGCCGCCACTCGTGCTCGTCGGACGCGAGCACTGGACCGACACGGTGCCGGTGTGGCCGGCTCTGCAGGCGCTGGCCCGCGGCCGCCGGATGGAGCAGGCCCTCCACCTCGTCGACTCGATCGACGAGGTCCTCCCCCTCCTCCCGCCGGCCTGACCCCTCTCGCGAGGCCACCCTCGGGGACGCGTCAAGAGCCGCGGAGGACTGGCCCGAGGGCCTCGAGCACGGCGGGGTCCTCGATCGTCGCCGGCACGGTCGGGGTCTTGCCGTCGGCGATCTCTCGCATCGTCTTGCGCAGGATCTTGCCCGAGCGGGTCTTGGGCAGCCCGGCGACGATGTCGACCTGGTGCAGAGCCGCCACAGCCCCGACCTCCGAGCGCACCCGTGCGACGAGCTCGCGCGTGATCCGCTCTCCCTCCGTCGACGCGTCGATGCCCGACTTCAGCACGACGAGCCCGCGCGGCACCTGGCCCTTGAGGTCGTCGTGCACACCGATGACGGCGCACTCCGCCACCGCCTCGTGTCCTGCCAGCGCCGCCTCGAGCGCACCCGTCGAGAGCCGGTGCCCCGCGACGTTGAGCACGTCATCGGTGCGCCCCATGACGTAGAGGTAGCCCTCCTCGTCGACGTAGCCGCCATCGCCCGTCAGGTAGTAGCCCGGGTAGGCCGCCAGGTAGGAGCTGACGTAGCGGTCGTCGTCGCCCCACAGCGTCGGCAGCGTGCCCGGCGGCATCGGCAGCTTGATGCAGATGGCGCCCTCGACGCCGGGCTTCATCAACTCCCCGGTGCCGTCGAGCACCTGCACGTCGTAGCCGGGCACTGCCACGGTGGGTGAGCCGGCCTTGATCGGCAACAGACCGATTCCCTTGGGGTTGGCCGCGATCGGCCACCCGGTCTCGGTCTGCCACCAGTTGTCGATGACCGGCTTGCCGAGCGCCGCGGACGCCCACTCGTAGGTGTCGGGGTCGAGGCGCTCACCGGCGAGGAAGAGCGCCCGGAAGTGTGAGAGGTCGTAGTCCGCGACGAGGGACGCGCTCGAGTCCTCCTTCTTGATCGCCCGGAAGGCGGTCGGCGCCGTGAAGAGGCACACGGCGCGGTACTCCTCGATGACGCGCCAGAAAGCCCCGGCGTCCGGCGTGCCGATGGGCTTGCCCTCGTAGAGCACCGTCGTGGCGCCCGTCAGCAACGGCGCGTAGACGATGTAGGAGTGGCCGACGACCCAGCCGACGTCGCTGGCAGTGAACATCGTCTCGCCGGGCGCGACGTCATAGATCGCCTCCATCGACCAGCGCAGCGCCACCGCGTAGCCCCCGCTGTCGCGGTAGATGCCCTTGGGCTTACCCGTCGTGCCGGACGTGTAGAGGATGTAGAGCGGATCGGTCGCCGCGACCGTGACGCACTCGGCACCCTCGAGGGCGGCGTCGCTCGACTCGAAGTCGCGCCAGTCGAGGTCGCGCTCGCCGAGCTCGGCCTCATCCTGCTCGCGCTGGAGGATGACGCAGTGCTCGGGCTGGTGCTCGGAGCGGCGGATCGCCTCGTCGAGGAAGGGCTTGTAGCGCACCACCCGGCTCGGCTCGACCCCGCACGAGGCCGACAGCACGACCTTGGGGGCGGCGTCGTCGATGCGAGCGGCCAGCTCCTGCGGGGCGAAGCCGCCGAAGACGACGGAGTGGATCGCGCCGATGCGCGCACAGGCGAGCATCGCGATGACCGCCTCGGGCACCATCGGCATGTAGATGACGACGCGGTCGCCCTTGCCGACGCCCAGCCCACGCAGGCCACCGGCCACGGCGCGCACCCGAGCCAGCAGGGCGGCATACGTCAGCGTGGTCTTGGTGCCCGTGACGGGCGAGTCGTAGTGGATGGCGGCCTGCTCACCGCGCCCCGCCTCGACGTGCCGGTCGACAGCGTTGTGGCAGACGTTGAGCTCCGCATCGGGATACCACCGGTAGAACGGTGGCCGCGACGCGTCGAGGATGCGATCGGGAGGGGTCACCCAGTCGATGCCGCGAGCGGCCTCGCGCCAGAAGGCCTCCGGGTCGCGCAGGCTAGCGTCGTGGATGCTCTGGTATGCCGCGAAGGCGCCGTCGCTCATGCGTTCACTCTGCCGTCGCTGGCTCCTGCGCACCACTGGTTGAGTCACCGAGTGACCTATCCGACACCGGGGTGACCGTGATCGCGACGCACATGACGGCCGCCCCGAGACACAGCGCACCGGCGACGTACCACGAGAGGTCGTAGGTGCCGAACTGGTCGCGGACGAGCCCCGCACCGAGCGCGGCGATCGCGGCGCCGATCTGGTGGGAGGCGAAGACCCAGCCGAAGACGATCGGAGCTCGCTCACCGAAGGCACTGCGGCAGAGGGCCATCGTCGGTGGCACGGTCGCCACCCAGTCGAGCCCGTAGAAGAGGATGAAGGCGAGCATGTTGACGTGCATCGAGTCGCTGAAGAGCGACGGGAGCAGGAAGAGGGAGCCGCCTCGCAGCGTGTAGTACGCCGTCAGGAGGATGCGGGGGTCGACGCGATCGGTGAGCCACCCGGAGAAGACCGTGCCGACGATGTCGAAGATGCCGACGAGCGCGAGGAGGCCCGCCGCCGTCGTCGTCGCCATGCCGTGGTCATGGGCAGCCGGGATGAAGTGCGTGCCGACGAGGCCGTTCGTCGAGGCACCGCACACGGCGAAGCTGCCGGCGAGAAGCCAGAAGACCTTCGTGCGCGCGGCCCCGCGCAGGCTGGTGAGGGCCAGTCGGGCGGGGTGGCCGGTGGGGCGCGGGGGCCGTTCAACCGGGGTGCCGGCGGGGGCACCGTAGGCCGTGATCCCGAGGACGCTGGGGTGGTCGTGCAGCTTCCAGAGCACGAGCGGCACGACGGCGAGGGCGGCCGCGGAGGTCGCGATGGCCGCGCTGCGCCAGCCATGGTGCTCGGCGAGCCACGCGAGGACCGGCAGGAAGACGAGCTGGCCGGTGGCGCCTGCGGCAGTGAGCACGCCGGTCACGAGACCGCGGCGCTCGACGAACCATCGGCCGGTGACGGTTGCCACGAGACTCATCGCCATCGCACCGGTGCCGAGCCCGACGATGATCCCCCAGCACAGCACGAGCTGCCACGACTCGGTCATCCAGATGGGCAGGAGCGACCCGATGCTGACGAGCACGAGGGCGCACGCGATGACGCGCTGGATGCCGAGCCGCTCCATCAGCGCTGCCGAGAAGGGGGCAGCGAGGCCGAAGAGCACGAGGTTGACCGAGACGGCACCGCCGATGACGCCCATCGGCCAGCCGAACTCGTCGTGCAGCGGAGTCATGAGCACCCCGGGGGTGGACCGGAAGCCGGCCGCACCGATGATCGTCAGGAAGGTGACGACGGCGACCCACCAGGCCGGGTGGATGCGGCGGGCGGGAGGCGGAGCCGAAGCGAGGGTGCTGGCGACGGACCGGTCGGAGAGGGTCACGCGAGCACTCTGCTGCACCTGACCGGGCCGGCGCGAGTGGCCTGAAGGACATCATGTGCAAGAATCTGGCCATGCACCTGCCTGCTCATCGACCGCATCGCGTCGCGGTGCTCGCGCTCGAGGGGGTCGTGGCCTTCGAGCTCGGGCTGCCACACCGGTTCTTCTGCTCGGGCGCCCTCGACCCCGGCTGGCCCGGCCGCCTCACCGGCGCGCCCCCGCCATACCAGGTGTCGATGAGCACGCTCGACGACGGGCCCGTCATGACCTCGGCGGGGTATGCCGCCCTCCCGACCCACCCGCGCTCCGTTCTGTCCGAGGCCGACACGATCGTCGTGCCCGGCATCACCAACGCCGAGATCGTCACCGACGGGCGCCTCCCCCCGTCCCTCCTCGACCTCGCGTCGACGGTGCGACCGGAGGCCCGGTGGCTGTCGATCTGCACAGGGGCCTTCGTGCTGGCGGGGCTCGGCAAGCTCGACGGCCGGGAGGCCACGACGCACTGGGTCTACGCCGACCTCTTCCGACGACACTTCCCCGACGTGCGGCTCGACCCCGACGTGCTCTACGTCGACCACGGGGATGTGCTCACCTCTGCCGGCAACGCCGCCGGCATCGACCTGCTCCTCCACGTGCTGCGCAGCGACCTCGGCTCCGATGCGGCAAACCGGGTGGCCCGGGGCGCGGTCGTCGCACCGTGGCGGGCGGGTGGCCAGGCACAGTTCATCGAGCGCCCGGTCCCGGACGAGTCCGACGCCGGCACGGGGGCGACCCGCACGTGGGTTCTCGAGCACCTCGCCGAGCCGATCGGCCTGTCCGACATGGCTGGTCACGCCGGCATGAGCGTGCGCACCTTCACCCGTCGCTTCCGCGAGGAGACCGGTGAGACGGCGGGCACCTGGTTGGCGCGGGCCAGGGTCGACCGGGCCCGGCACCTGCTCGAGACCACCGACCGCTCCGTCGACCGAGTCGCCGCCGACTGCCGGCTTCGGCACGACGGCGTCGCTCCGCCAGCACCTCGCGGCCGCGGTCGGGCTCTCGCCCCTCGCCTATCGCCGCACCTACCGCGCCGAGCCGGCCTGACGCATCGAGCCGGCGCGCAGCTCACGTCGCGAGCGGCCGGTGGGGGTGCTCGGGCGAGCGTCCCTGGAAGCTCAGGATGGCGGGGTTCTGGATGACGCCGTCGCGGATCTCGATGGCCCGTCGGACGGTGGGGTCCGCCTCCCAGGCCTCGGGGCCGCCCATGATCGTCGGCAGGAAGGGCAGCAGTCCCTCGCTGATCTCCCACGTGGCGGCGTTCCAGAGGTAGGACGGGCTGTGGTCGACCGCGTAGTAGAGGACGTTGTCGCCGACGACGAATGTCGGCTCGGCGAAGGTCGTCGGCCGCGCCCACGTGAAGCCCATCCCCTCGTCGCACGACACGTCGACGACGATCGTGCCGGGCGCGGCGTGGCCCAGGTCCTCGTCGGTCATGAAGGTCAGGGGGGCGTCGGTGTCCTGGAGCACGCAGTTGACGATGATGTCGTGGTCGGCGAGGAACTCTCCCAGCGGCACCCGGCCGTCCCGGGTGACCGCGTGGCTCACCCTCGCCCGGGTGTCGTCGGTGTCGAAGTGGACCATGCGCGCCGAGTGGATGGGCGAGGCGACCGCCGCGGTCTGGCGGTGGGTGAGGACGTCGACGTCCGTGACCCCCAGGGCGCCCAGCCCGGTCACGGCCCCGCGGGCGGTCGCGCCGAAGCCGATCACGACGGCCCGCCGGTGCGGACCGTAGTCTCCGGTGACTCCCGCGATCTGCATCGCGTGCAGCACGGAGCAGTAGCCGGCGAGCTCGTTGTTCTTGTGGAAGACGTGCAGGCCGAAAGACCCGTCGGCCTTCCAGTGGTTCATGGCCTCGAAGGCGATGAGGGTGAGCTGCCGGTCGATGGCGACCTGCGTGAGCGCGGCGTCCTGCACGCAGTGCGGCCAGCCCCAGAGCACCTGACCGACCCGCAGCGCGGCGATGTCGCTGAGCAGCGGCTTGGGCTGCAGGATGACGTCGCACTCCTGCACGAGCTGCTCGCGGGTGCGGAGGCCGGCGACGCCCTCGGCGAGCTGGTCGTCGCTGACGCCGAAGCGCTCCCCGTAGCCCCGCTCCAGGTAGATGCCGCCCCGGAGCTCCTCGGGGATGCGGCTGAAGTGCTGCGGGTGCAGGGCGAGCCTGCTCTCGTTCTCCTTGAGCGACCGGGACATGACGCCAAGGCTGAGCTGGTTCACGCGGCTACCTCCTGAGGGGCCGTCCGCCGATCCGTCCGCCGGTGGCGACACCACCGGGGTCCGGGAGGTCAGGACCTCGCCAGCCTACGCCGGGACCAGACCCCGCCGTCCACGCGCGGCGCGAGGGTGGCGCGCTTCACGTGCGCCATCGGGCTCGGCTCAGGCGGTCGACGCCGCGAGCTGCCCACAGGCACCGTCGATGTCCTGGCCACGGGTGTCGCGGACCGTCGTCGGTATGCCGTGTGAGCGCAGCCGCTCGACGAAGTTCTGCTCGACACCGGGCCGCGACGCGGTCCACTTCGAGCCGGGCGTCGGGTTGAGCGGGATCGGGTTGACGTGCACCCAGCCGCTCCCTCGCGCCGCCAGCTTCTCGCCGAGCAGGTCTGCGCGCCAACCGTGGTCGTTGATGTCTCGGATGAGGGCGTACTCGATCGAGACGCGCCGCCCGGTCGCCTCGTAGTAGCGGTAGGCCGCGTCGAGGGCCTCGTCGACCGACCACCGGGTGTTGATCGGCACGAGCTCGTTGCGCAGCTCGTCGTCCGGCGCGTGCAGCGAGAGGGCGAGCGTCACCGGGATGCCCTCGGCCGTCAGCTTGTCGATGCCCGGCACGAGGCCGACGGTCGACATCGTCACCCCGCGGGCCGAGATGCCGAGACCGTCGGGAGCAGGGTCGGTGAGTCGACGGATCGCGCCGATCGAGGCCTTGTAGTTCGCGAGGGCCTCGCCCATGCCCATGAAGACGACGTTGCTGACGCGCAGCGGCGTCTCGCGGTCCTCGTCGCCGCCCCCGGCGAGCTCGCCCCTGCGCAGGGCGCGGGCCGCCCAGACGACCTGCTCGACGATCTCGCCCGCCGAGAGGTTGCGGGTCAGGCCCGCCTGGCCCGTGGCGCAGAAGGGGCAGTTCATGCCGCAGCCGGCCTGGCTCGAGATGCAGATGGTGACCCGCTTGGGGTAGCGCATGAGCACCGACTCGACGATCGCCCCGTCGTGCAGTCGCCACGCATACTTCAAGGTCTGTCCGTCGTCTGCGACGCGCTGCACGATCGGGGTGAGCAGCGTGGGCAGCAGGTCGGCCACCAGTGCGGTGCGCACGGCCTTGGGCAGGTCGGTCATCTGCTCGGGGTCGTCCTCGAGTCGCTCGAAGTAGTGCGTCGAGAGCTGCTTGGCACGGAACCCCTTGTGTCCCAGTGACTCCACTGCCTCCTTGCGCTCCGCCGGGGTGAAGTCAGCGAGGTGACGCGGGGGCTTGCCACGGCGCGGCGCCTGGAACGTGAGCTGGCCCGGCACGGGACGCGCTGTCGTCGGCTCGGGCAGGGCAACCGGCACGGCCGGCTTCAGCGTGGACTCGGAGGCGGGGTCAGGAGACTCGGTCATGGTGCTCCCATCCTCTCAGGCTGCGACACACCGACAAACCGCCAACTGCACCTGGCCATGCCACGGCGAGTTGGCGACTGCCCGGTGTGTTGCAGGTCAGCGGTCACGGCCGCGCTGCTCCGGTGACGCTCAGGCCGGCTGGACGGCGAGCAGCGTCAGCACGACCCAGACGACCGGGGCCACGACGACGAGCGAGTCGAGGCGGTCCATGAGGCCGCCGTGACCCGGGAGGATGTGGGACATGTCCTTGATGCCGAGGTCACGCTTGATGAGCGACTCGAGGAGGTCACCCACGGTGGCGGCGACGGCCACGCCGACACCCAGCGCCACCCCGATGAGCCAGGAGTGGTCGAGCAAGAAGTGCACGGTCAGCGAGCCGCTGGCCACGCACAGCAGCACCGAGCCGGCGAAGCCCTCCCACGACTTCTTGGGGCTGATCGTCGGGGCCATCGGGTGCTTGCCGAAGAGCACACCGGCGATGTAGCCGCCGACGTCGCTGCAGACGGCCGTGACGATGAGGACGATCATCCGCTCGACGCCGTCCTCCTCCGACAGCAACAGCATCCCGAAGCCGACGAGGAACGTCGGGTAGGTGAGGATGAAGACGCCGCCGAGCACGTCGCGTCCGGCTCCCTCGAGGCGGCCTGCAGCGCGGAAGATCACGACGATGGCGCAGGTCAGCGCCCAGGCGACGGTCAGGCCCGCCGGGCCGTGCACGTAGGCCGCCCACATCATCACCGACGAGCCGACGATCGCCGGCACGAACGGCGCCTCGACGCCCGCGTGACGCAGGGCAGCGCGCAGCTCCCAGATGGCGATCATCACCGCGAGGGCCATGACGACGGCGAACGACTCCTTGCGGATGAGCAGCGTGGAGAGGATGAGCGCGCCGAGACCGAGGCCCACGGCGATCGCCGTCGGCAGGTCGCGGCCGGCACGGCTCGGCTTCTTCTCCAGCACCTGCTCGGGGGGCAGGCCCGCGATGTCGTCGAGCGCGGGGTCGTAGGGGACGGGTTCGAGCAGGCCGTCACCCTCGTGGGCCGCCGTCGGGACTGGCTCCACGGGGTCCGGTGGTGGTTCGGTCGTCATCGCGGGTCGAGAGCCGAGGGTCACACCTCGAGCAGCTCGGCCTCCTTGGCCTTGACCAGCCCCTCGACGAGGTCGGTGTGCTTCTTCGTCAGGCCGTCGAGCTCCTTCTCGGCGCGCGTGCCGTCGTCCTCGCCGACCTCGCCGTCCTTGACGAGCCGGTCCAGGTCGGTCTTGGCCTTGCGACGGATGTTGCGCACGGCGACGCGGGCCTCCTCCGCCTTGTGGTTGGCCAGCTTGATGTAGTCACGCCGGCGCTCCTCGGTGAGCTCGGGCATGACGCACCGGATCTGGTGGCCGTCGCTGCTCGGGTTGACGCCGAGGTCGCTGTCGCGGATCGCCTTCTCGATCTCGTGCATCGCCGACTTGTCGAACGGGATGACGAGGATGGTGCGCGGCTCGGGGTTCTGGAACGACGCGAGCTGCTGCAGGGGCGTCGGTGCGCCGTAGTACTCGACGGTCATCTTGTTGAACAGTCCCGGGTTGGCGCGGCCGGTGCGGATGCCCGCGAAGTCCTCCTTGAGGACCTCGACGGCCTTGTCCATCTTCTCCTCGGCCTCGAACATCGTCTCTTCGATCATGGTGCGTGCGCTTCCTCGTCCTCGGTGGTGCCTGTGGGTGGTGCTGGTCGTGGGTGCTGGTCGTGGGTGCTGGCGCGTCGTGCCGGCGTGCTGAAGGTCCAGCCTGTGGCCCGGTGGCCGCCGGCACGGCAGCCGCGGCGTTCAGGCGTTGGTGACCAGCGTGCCGATCCTCTCACCGAGCAGCGCCCGTGTGATGTTTCCCGCGCCTTCCATCCCGAAGACGACCATCGGCAGCTTGTTCTCCATGCAGAGGCTGAAGGCCGCAGCGTCGACGACCTTGAGCCCCTCGACGATCGCGTCCTGGAAGGTGACCGTCTCGAGCTTCTTGGCGTCGGGGTTGGTGCGCGGGTCGGAGTCGTAGACGCCGTCGACGCCGTTCTTGGCGATGAGCACGGCATCGCACTTGATCTCGAGCGCGCGCTGGGCACTGACCGTGTCGGTCGAGAAGAACGGCATGCCGGCACCGGCACCGAAGATGACGACGCGGCCCTTCTCGAGGTGGCGGATCGCTCGCCGCGGGATGTAGGGCTCCGCGACCTGCTGCATGCCGATGGCCGACTGGACGCGTGTCTCGATGCCCTCCTTCTCGAGGAAGTCCTGCAGCGCGAGACAGTTCATCACCGTGCCGAGCATGCCCATGTAGTCGGCGCGGGTGCGATCCATCCCGCGCTGCTGCAGCTCGGCTCCGCGGAAGAAGTTGCCCCCGCCGATGACGACGGCGACCTCGACGCCCCCGCGCACCGCATCGGCGATCTGGGTGGCGATGCCGGCCACGACGGCCGGGTCGAGGCCGATGCGGCCCCCGCCGAAGACCTCGCCGGAGAGCTTGAGAAGCACCCGGTGGAAGGGGGTGGACTGGGCTTCGGTCATGGCGCGGGGCCTCCTCGGGTGGGGCAGTTCCAGCGGTCGGTCGATCCTTCCACATCAGGAGCACCGCAGCCGCATCGAGGCCCCCACCACGCCCTCACGGCTGGAGCGACGGCGGACACACCCCCTGCGCCGCGGCACCGCTCGTGGCGAGCACCTCCGCGGCCCGCTCGCGGCCGAGGTTCCACTCGAGCAGCGACGTGCTGGACCCCGGCCGCGGGCTCAGGCAGGCGAGGACGTCGGGTGGCAGCCCCGCGACGATGGTCGGCACGGCGTCGTCTCCGAGGCTCTCGAGGTAGCGCACGTCGAGCTTGCCGGTCGCCGCATATCGGTCGATGTTTCGCTCGGCCACCCACGCCTCCGGGTTGGCCAGGCCGCCGACGAGCAGGAGCACCGCCCCCGAGACGAGCGCGGCACGGGGCAGCCACCACCACGAGAGTCGCACGCCCGCGACGAGTACGAGCACGATGATCAGCCCCAGCCAGAGCTCGAAGGCGTCGACGAGCACGCGCAGCACGGTGAAGCCGTAGGCCTGCTGGTAGAGGTCCATCCGGTGCAGGGCCGACGCGACGACGACGAGCGTGAGCACGCACAGGGTTCCGACGAGAGCTCGCAGCAGGACCCGCTGGCGACGCGTGGACGCGGGGGCCTTGCGCACGGTGAGGGCCACCGTGACCAGCGTGAGCAGGGTGGCGACGGTGAGCTGGCCGAACCCCTGGTGCACGTAGGCGGCATACGTCAGTCCCGTCGTGCGCTGCACGTAGTCGTGCCCGCCGAAGAGGGCTGCCGCCTGCGCGACGACGAAGGCGACGAGCAGGGCGATGACGAGGCCGACCGGGACGGCCCACTCCCACACCCGCGTGACCGGGCGCCCCTTCGGCACCGTGAGCCGCTCCGTGCGGGGCGGGTTGATCGCGACATAGCACCCGGCGAGCAGCGCTCCGCCGACGCCGAAGCCGACGAAGGAGCGGAAGACGAAGCTGTCCCAGGCCACGTCGGGCACGAGCGCGCCGGCCCACGAGCCGAAGATGGCGTCCCCCGAGGCGAAGAGTCCGCCGAAGACGACGAGCGCCACGATGGAGATGGCGGCGGTCCGCACCACGGGCCAGAGGATCGACAGGCGGCTCGTCGCGGTGATCGTGCGTCCGAGGAGGGGCAGCCCGCGCACGGCGGCGAGTGGCCAGGCGGCGAGTGCCCCGAGCTGCGAGAGCAGGCCCTTCGCATCGGCGAGAGCCACGGCGGCCAGCACGATGCCCGTGAGCACGGCCAGCACGGTCAGCCACTCTGCCGCTCGTAGCACGATGAGGGAGGCGAGGCCGAGACACACCGCCGTGGTGAGCCCGGCCCAGCGGGTGCGGTGGTTGACGGCGCAGCCCCAGAGGAGCACGCCCCCGGCGAGGAGCACGATCAGCAGGGCCAGCCCGAGCTCGTGGAAGGGCAGCACGACCGCGGCGAGGACGCCGACGCCGATGCAGCCAAGGAGCAGGCGCACCTGCGACGGCAGCCCTGCCTCCGGCCAGAGGTCGCCGAAGAGGCTGTCGATCACGGGGCCGGGGGGAGTCCCGGTCGGGGCACTCCCTCCGCGCCGGTATGCCGTGTGGCGGGCTGTGGAGGGGGTCCGCTCGGGGCGGCGGATGACGAGGTGGCCACGGGGTCCTCCTGGGGCACGGGCGGCTGAGTGGGGTGGGTGGGCCCGGTGTGCGCACGGTCAGCGCGGTGGGCTGGGCGGACCGGGCCACGTCCCGCAACGGGGCGGGCCGTGCGCCCGCGGAGGAACGCGCGGTGTCGGGGCGCCGGGGCAGCACGGCGCGGATGCGGGCGCCGTCGACGCCCGGTCTCGGGGGAAGCGCCGTGATCGACCCACCGTGCAGCTCGCACACCCAGCTCGCGATCGCGAGGCCGATGCCCGTGCCACCACCGGTGTCGTCACCGGATCCGAACCGGTCGAAGACTCGTCGGGCGTCCTCGGCAGGGATGCCGGGCCCGTCGTCGGCCACCTCGAGCCACCACCGGTCTGCGCCGCCGGTGCCGGCGGAGACCCGCACGGTGCCGTCTGGCGGGCTGTGGCGCTGGGCGTTGTCGAGCAGGTTGGCGAGCACCTGCTCGAGGCGGGCGGCGTCCGCGGTCACGGTGAGGCCGTCCTCGACGGCCACGGTGAGCCGCACCCGGCGACCGCCTCGATCGCCCACCGAGGCCTCTGCAACTGCCCGTGTCACGAGATCGGTGACGTCGACCTCGGTGAGGGCGAGCGGCGCCACTCCCCCGTCGACCCGGCTGAGGTCGAGCAGGTCGCCGACCAGTGCGCCCAGACGCTCGGCCTGGGCGAGGGCCGCGCGCAGCACGGCGTCCTCCGGCGACACGACGCCGTCGACGAGGTTCTCGAGCAGGGCCTGCTGAGCGGCAAGCGGCGTGCGCAGCTCGTGCGAGACCGTGGCCACGAGCTGGCGGCGCTGGCGATCGGCGTCGGCGAGGTCGGCGGCCATCGTGTTGAAGGCCGTGGCCAGCTCGCCGACCTCGTCGGCGGAGGTCGCCGTGACCCGGCCGGAGTAGTCGCCGGTCGCCATGTGGGCGGCCGCCTCCGTCATCTCACGCAGCGGGGAGGTCATGCCCCGGGCGAGCCACTGGGTCACGCCAAGGGCGGCCGCGATGGTGACGGGCAGGGTGAGCCACGCCGGCACCCCCGCACGGTCGCCGATCTGCGACACGAGCGCGGCCACGACGATGCTGACCGCCACGAGGAGGCCGAGCTTGACCTTGATCGACGCGATGCCGTCGAGCGGGCGGTCGGCGTTCACCCGGGCTCCCCCGGCTCAGTCGACTCTGCGGGCTGGCCCTGCTGGCCCGAATCGCCCGGGTCACCACGAGACTCGAGCGCGTAGCCGACACCGTGCACCGTGCGCACCCGCTCCGGGCCGATCTTCGACCGCAGCGACTTCACGTGGCTGTCGAGGGTGCGGGTGCCGCGGGCGTCGGCCCAGCCCCACACCTCCTGCATGAGGTCGTCGCGGCCGCGCACCGCTCCCGGCTCCGCGGCGAGCGCGAGCAGGAGGTCGAACTCCAGCGGCGTGAGGTGCACCTCGCCGCCTGCGACGGCGACGCGCCGGGAGGATCGGTCGACCACGACGTCGCCGAGGACGAGGAGATTGGGCGGGTCGGTGGCGAGCTCACGGGCCCGCTCGACCCGGCGCAGGAGCGCCCGGATGCGGGCCACGACCTCACGCATCCGGAACGGCTTGGTGACGTAGTCGTCGGCACCGACGCCGAGCCCGACGAGCAGGTCGGTCTCGTCGGTCCGAGCCGTCAGCATGAGCACCGGCACGGGCCGATCCGCCTGGATGCGCCGACACACCTCGAGCCCGTCGAAACCCGGCAGCATGAGGTCGAGGACGACGAGATCGGGGGTGTGGGCGGCGTGTGCCTGCACCGCACCCGGGCCGTCGAAGGCCTGGACGACGCGGAAGCCTTCTGCGACAAGGCGATCGGTCACAGCCTGGTTGATCGTCGTGTCGTCCTCGACGACGAGCAGGGTCGCCTGCGGCGGCGGGCTCGACGGTTCTGCACTGGTCCCCTCGCTCATGCCCCCGAGCCTAGGAGCGGCCAGGGAAGGGGGTCGGGTGCGACGTGTGGAGATCGTGTGAAGACCGCCCCGGTGACAGCCGATAGGCCAGCCAGCGGCGGCACGGGCCAAGCCGCCGAAGCGGCACGCCCGCAGGTGACCACCTGACGCGACGATCTGGGGGTGCAGGTGTCATGCCGCTGCTTTGCTACGACGCGCTCCGGGCCAGAGCCGGCTTGAGACGCAACGATGCCGGCCGCCCACAGGGGCGACCGGCATACGTCGTCGTGATGCGCGGGTCTGCGCTACGAGAAGTTCGTGAGGGGTGACCTCACTGGCCGACGCGGAAGCGCGCGAAGGACTTCGCCGTGGCGCCGCCCTCCTCGAGCACCTTGGCGACGGTCTTCTTGGGCTCCTTGGCAAACGGCTGCTCGAGCAGGACGTTCTCCTTGAAGTAGCCGTTGACGCGACCCTCGACGATGCGCGGGAGAGCAGCCTCGGGCTTGCCCTCCTCCTTGGCCGTGGCCTCGGCGACGCGACGCTCGTTCTCGACCGTCTCGGCCGGGACCTCCTCGCGGGTCAGCACCGTGGGGCTGAACGCGGCGATGTGCATCGCGACGTCGCGGCCCACGGACTCGTCGCCCTCCAGCGCGACGATGACGCCGATCTGCGCGGGCAGGTCGGGGCTCGTCTTGTGGAGGTAGGAGACGACCGTGTCGCCCTCGAGGCGAGCCACGCGGCGCACCTCGATCTTCTCGCCGATGGTGGCGTTGGCCTCGTCGAGCAGCTCCTTGACGGTCTTGCCGTCATCGAACGCGCTCGCCAGGAGCGAGTCGGCGTCGGTGGCCTTGGAGGCCACCGCCTGCGCCAGCACCTGGTCGGCGAGGGCGATGAACTTCTCGCCCTTGGCGACGAAGTCCGTCTCGCAGTTGACCTCGACGAGGGTGCCGACGCCGTCGCCGGCCTGGGCCGCCACGAGACCGTTGGAGGCCGAGCGGCCCTCACGCTTCGTGACGCCCTTGAGGCCCTTGACGCGAAGGATCTCGACGGCCTTGGCGCGGTCGCCGTCTGCCTCGTCGAGCGCCTTCTTGACGTCCATCATGCCGGCGCCGGTCTGCTCGCGCAGTGCCTTGATGTCAGCGGCGGTGTAGTTCGCCATGCTCTGTATCGCTCTTTTCGTCCGTGGGTGTATGACTCGAAAGGGACTGGCCGCGACGGGCTCAGGCCTTCTCGGCGACCTCGGCCTCGGCGGGAGCCTCGGCGACCTCAGCCTCGGCAGCGGGGGCCTCGGCAGCCGGAGCCTCGGCGGCGGGCGGCCTCGGCGGCCGGAGCCTCGGTGACCTCGGCCTCGGCGGCGGGGCCTCGGCGGCCGGAGCCTCGGTGGCCTCGGCAACCGGAGCCTCGGTGGCCTCGGCAGCCGGGGCCTCGGTGGCCGCGGCGGCGTCGGCATAGAGCTCGCGCTCCCACTCGGCCAGCGGCTCCTCGGCCTGGGCGTCGCCACCCGACTTGCCCGACGAGCGCTGCATGAGACCGTCCGCGACGGCGTCGGCGATGACCCGCGTCAGCAGCGTGACGGAGCGGATCGCGTCGTCGTTGCCCGGGATCTTGTAGTCGACCTCGTCGGGGTCGCAGTTCGTGTCGAGGATCGCGATGACCGGCAGGCCGAGCTTGCGAGCCTCGTCGACGGCGAGGTGCTCCTTCTTCGTGTCGACGATCCAGACGGCCGAGGGGACCTTGGCCATCGTGCGGATGCCGCCGAGGGTGCGCTCGAGCTTGATCATCTCGCGCTTGAGGATGAGCAGCTCCTTCTTCGTGTAGCCGGAGCCGGCCACGTCGTCGAAGTCGAGCTCCTCGAGCTCCTTGAGGCGGGTGAGGCGCTTGGAGATCGTCTGGAAGTTGGTGAGCATGCCACCGAGCCAGCGGTGGTTGACGTAGGGCATGCCGACGCGCGTCGCCTGCTCGGCGATCGGCTCCTGGGCCTGCTTCTTCGTGCCGACGAAGAGGATGGTGCCGCCGTGGGCGACGGTCTCCTTGACGAACTCGTAGGCGTTGTTGATGTACGTCAGCGACTGCTGGAGGTCGATGATGTAGATGCCATTGCGCTCGGTCATGATGAAGCGCTTCATCTTGGGGTTCCAGCGACGGGTCTGGTGCCCGAAGTGGACGCCGCTCTCGAGGAGCTGGCGCATGGTGACGACGGCCATGCCGTGTCCTCCTGGTGTCGTGGGTTGTCAGTTGTCTGCGTGCGCGCGGCGGAGGTCGTCCACGATGGACGAACCCGACGGCATACGCCGCTCCTGGCGTCTCGACGCACCCCGCCCGCCCTCCGAGGAGAGTGGGACTGCCGTGGTGCGACCCGGGTCTTGAGCCCGGACGGAGACGCGCGAATTTAGGTCCGTGCGACGAGCGCACGTGACCGCCTGCCATCCTACGACCTGCGTCGGGTTGCGGAGAAATCGAGCCGACCCGCCACAATGACCGGCATGACGCACTGGGTGGAGACGGTCCCGGCGTTCGTCGTCCTCACCGTGGTGCTCTTCCTGCCCGGCTGGCTCGTCGTGCGCGCTCTGGGGTCGCGCGGTCTGGAGGGCCTCGCCGTCTCTCCGGCGGTGTCGGTGGGGCTCATCGCCGCCGCCGCGACGGTCACCCAACGCCTCGACATCCGCTGGGGTCTGGCGACCCTGGCGGTCGTGACCGTGGCGGCCTTCGTCGTCTCGTGGGGGGTGGGGCGACTCGTCGGCCGCCTCCCCGAGCGCTGGGCGGGGCCTGAGGCACCCGCCGTGTCGCCGACCCGGCGGCTGCTCGGCCGTCCCCGACCTGACGTCGTCGGAGCGATCGCCCTGGGGGTGCTCCTCGCCCTCGTGACGATCCTGCCGGCGATCGGACGCCCCGACGAGCTCGTCGACAGCCCCGACGCCGTCTACCACCTCAACCGGATCGCGCTCTTCCTCGACACCGGCAACTTCTCGATCGCCAACCCGACCTTCTACCCCAACGGCTTCCACGCCTGGATCGCCACGAGCCTCCTGCCGGGCGTCGCCGCAGTGCTGCCCGGCACCAACGTGGCGACCGTCGTGCTCGCCGGGGTCGTGTGGCCGGTCGGCTGCGTCGCCCTCGTGCGGCACGCGCTCGGCACCTCCCGACTCGTGACGTATGCCGGGGGGCTGGCCTCCGCCGCCTTCGTGTCGTTCCCGACGATCCTGCTCGGTTGGGGCGTCCTCTGGCCCAACCTCATGGCCACGGCCCTCACGCCCGGAGCCCTGGCCCTCATGCTTCAGGCGGCGCGGTCACGGCGAGTCGGCCAGTGGCTCGGCTTCGCCGCGGCGCTGCCCGGGCTCGCCCTCATCCAGCCCAACGCCCTCGTGGCCCTCGTCGTCTTTGCCCTCGTGTGGTTCGGCTCGGCCCGGGTGCGTGCCGGGCTGCTGGGTCACCTGGCCTGGTGGAGGGTGGCCCGCGACCTCGCCCTCGTCGCCCTGGCCGCCGTCGGCGGCCTGCTGGTCGCGCCGGTCGTGTCGGCACGCCTGGCCGCCACCCAGTCCTACGAGTGGAAGGACCGGGTCTCGATCTGGACCGCACTCGTCGAGGTCGTCGGTGGACGCCTCCAGCTCCCGAGCGTGCTCTGGGGCCTGCTGCTGCTCATCGTGCTGGGCATCGGCTGGATCGTCCTGCGCGCCCGCGCCGCCCTGCCGGTCGTCGCCATGTGGCTGGCCTGCGTCGTGCTCTATGTCATGGCCGCCTCGTCGACGGAGTCCTGGACCGCGCTCATCACGGGCTACTGGTACAACGACAAGGTCCGGCTCGCTTCTCTCGCAGCCGTGCCCGGCGTCGTGCTCGTCGCTGCGGCCGCTCCTGCACTGCGCGCGCTGCTCTCCACGCTGCCGCCGCTGCGCACCCGCCCGACGGTCGCCGCGGGACTCGCCCTCGCGCTGCTGCCGCTGGCGACCGTCGTCCTCGACGCGGGCACGCGGAGCAGCCTGCTGTCGGGCTTCTTCCGGCCGGACCAGCCGCAGAAGGTCATCCTCTCCGTCGAGGCCCAGGACTCGCTGCGCGAGATCGCCAGCCTCATCCCCGAGGGCGAGGGCGTCGTCGGTCGCCCGGAGAACGGCAGCCCTCTGATGTTCGCCCTCCTCGGCACCGACACGCTCTACCGGTCGATCCCGATCCCGACGACCGGGGACGAGATCGTCATCGGCACGGGCTTCAACGACATGGTCAACCGGCCCGACGTGTGCGCGGCCCTCGCCCGGCACGACATCCGCTGGGCCATCGACTCCTCGCACGTCTACTGGCTCGACCGGCCCGAGCGCTCGTCCGGCCTCACGGACCTCGACTCCGTCGACGGCCTCCAGAAGGTCCGGACGGTCGGCGACTACACGCTCTACAAGATCACCGCCTGCGGCCTGGGATAGCCGCAAAGATCCCAGCGGCGACCTGGCTCACGACGAGCGGCAGGTTCAGCGGGATCGGGAGGAGGGTGACGGCATACCGGCTCGGTAGGTTGGTGGCCATGAGCTCGCCGCTGATCTCGCGCATGCAGCCCTTCGGGACGACGATCTTCGCCGAGATGTCGGCCCTCGCGGCGCGCACCGGCGCGATCAATCTCGGCCAGGGCTTCCCCGACACCGACGGCCCGCGCGAGATGCTGGAGGCGGCCAAGGCCGCGATCGACGGTGGGCGCAACCAGTACCCACCCGGCGCCGGCGTTCCCGAGCTGCTGGCGGCGGTCGCGGCGCACCAGGAGCGCTTCTACGGGCTGTCGGTCGACCCGGCGTCGCAGGTGCTCGTCACGGCTGGAGCGACCGAGGCGATCGCGTCCGTCGTCCTCGCGCTGTGCGAGCCCGGCGACGAGGTCGTGACCTTCGAGCCCTACTACGACTCGTACGCCGCCACGATCGCTCTCGCGGGAGCGACCCGGCGCACGTCGGTGCTGCGCTTCCCCGACTTCGCCGTCGACGAGGCGTCGCTGCGGGCGGCGTTCTCCTCGCGCACGCGCCTCGTGCTGCTCAACACGCCGCACAACCCGACGGGCAAGGTCTTCACCCGCGCCGAGCTCGAGCTCATCGCGTCGCTGGCGCGCGAGCACGACGCGTGGGTCGTCACCGACGAGGTCTACGAGCACCTCGTCTTCGACGACGCTGAGCACGTCCCGATGGCCACGCTTCCCGGCATGGCCGAGCGCACCCTCGCGATCAGCTCGGGCGGCAAGACCTTCTCGGCGACCGGGTGGAAGGTCGGCTGGCTGACCGGGCCGGCCGAGGCCGTGGCCGCCGCCCGCACCGTCAAGCAGTTCCTCACCTACGTCGCCTCGGGGCCGTTCCAGCCGGCCGTGGCCCTCGCGCTCGGCCTCGGAGACGAGGTGTATGCCGGGCTGCGCGACTCGCTGCAGGCGAAGCGCGACCTGCTGTGCTCGGCCCTCGAGCAGTGCGGTCTGCAGGTGTCGCGTCCGTCGGGCACGTACTTCGTCATCGCGGACGCGGCGCCGCTCGGGGCCGTCGACGGGCTCGAGTTCGCTCGCCGCCTGCCCTCGATCGCCGGTGTCGTCGGCGTGCCGGTGTCGGTCTTCCACGACGACGCCGATGCCGCGCGCACCCTGATCCGCTTCGCCTTCTGCAAGCGCGACGAGGTCCTGCTCGAGGCGAGCCGGCGCCTCGCTGCGGCGGCGACCTGAGGTGGGTTTGCACACCCCCGGAGGGGCCCCGCGGGTCGTCCACAGGAGATCGGTCTGGTGATCCGGCGCCCGCGGCGACGGTGACGATGGACGCATGTCTCTCGGGTCTGCTGTCGCCGCGATCGTGCTGGCGGTCAGCGCCGGGGTCGGCGCGGTCGCCGTTGATCCGGTCGAGCTCCCCCGAGCGAAGGCTGAGCTCTCGCCCAACGGTGGCGGTCGCTGGTCGTGGCCGCTCGAGCCCGTGCCCGAGGTGGCGCGGCGTTTCGACCCGCCCGACCAGCCGTGGCTGCCCGGGCACCGCGGCGTCGATCTCGTCAGCACCGTCGGCCAGGTCGTGCGCGCTCCCGCTCCCGGCACCGTCACGTATGCCGGTCGGTTGGCCGGGCGCGGCGTCGTCGTGGTGAGCCACTCGGACGGTCTGCGCAGCACCTTCGAGCCCGTGGAGACCGCCCGACCCGTGGGGAGCACCGTGGCTCAGGGAGACTCGGTCGGCAGCATCGGAGCGCCGGCCGGCCACTGTGCTCCGGTGACCTGCCTGCACTGGGGGGTGCTGCGCGGCCGCACCTACCTCGATCCGCTGGCCTTTGTCGGGCGGGCGCGCATCGTGCTGCTGCCACTGCACTGACTCAGCGGTGAGGGTCGGGCAGCCGGAGCGGGTGCCCGGACGGTGGGTGATCTCGAATCGAGACGTCAGGCCCTCGGGTGGGCCTGCTCGTAGCTCGTCCGCAGACGCTCGACCGAGACGTGCGTGTAGAGCTGGGTCGTCGCGAGACTCGCGTGGCCCAGCAGCTCCTGGACGATGCGCAGGTCGGCGCCGCCCTCGAGCAGGTGGGTGGCGGCGCTGTGGCGCAGGCCGTGCGGACCGAGGTCGGGTGCGTCGGGCAGGTGAGAGAGCAGCTCGTGCACGGTCGAGCGGACCTGCCGCGCATCGACCCGCCTGCCACGACGGCCGAGGAAGAGGGCAGGTCCGGAGGTCGCGGTGGCGAGCGTCGCTCGCGCCGACAGCCAGGCGATCAGGCTGCGGCGGGCCGGCTCCCCGAAGGGCACGACGCGCTCCTTCGAGCCCTTGCCCATGACCCGGACGACGCGCTGGTCGAGGTCGAGGTCGTCGACGTCGAGGGAGGCGAGCTCGCCCACGCGGATGCCGCTGGCATAGAGCAGCTCCAGCATGGCCCGGTCTCGCACGTGGACCGGGTCTGCGTCATCCGACCGCACGGCGGCGACGTCGAGCAGCTCCGCCGCCTCGGCCTGCTTGAGCACGTCGGGCAGGGTCGAGTGCCGTTTGGGGGCGACGAGACGCAGCGACGGGTCGCTCGAAATCCGTTCGGTGTGCGCCGCCCAACCGAGGAAGGTCCGGGCCGCGGCCGCGCGCCGGGCGATCGTCGAGCGGGCGGCCCCGGCATCGGCCTGCTCACCCAACCACGCACGCAGGTCGGCGATGCGCAGGTCTTCGAGGTCACTGATGCCGCGGCGCGAGGCGAAGGTCAGCAGGTTGCCCACGTCGCCGAGGTAGGCCCGCCGGGTGTGCGGCGACCGACCCCGCTCGGCGCCGAGGTGGCGGCCGTAGGCGTGCAGCAGCTCGGCGTGCCCTTCGAGCACGCTCCGCGGGTCCGGAGCCACATCCGTCACTCTGGCACCATCGCAAACCTTCACCGCAACGGCAACCCTCCCCCGTCACGTGCCCCCTGTCCGACACCATGCCGCAGCCAAAGTCGAGTGCCCACTTCCCGACACCCCCGCCCCCGAAAAGTCGAGTGCCCACTTCCCGACGGGCTGGCCTGCGTCGGGAACGGAGCACTCGACCTGGAGCTCCGCGCCGGCCCCTTTCGCACACGCACTCCAAAGACGAGTGCCCACTTCCCGGCGGGCTGGCCTGCGTCGAGAACGGAGCACTTCGACTTGGGAGTCTGCTGCGCCCCCATGGCACACGCATGCAGGGGCGTGGGCGAGGTCACCCGGCGGTGGACCGCACCGGTCGCTTGCGCCAGCGGCCCTCGGCCTGCGTCACGAGTCCGGCCCGCTCGAGGCGGCCCAGGGCACCGCGGATGCCGAGCGGCGGCTGCGCGGTGGCGACGACGAGCCGGTCGAGGTCGGCTCCGACCCGGAAGGGCACCGCTTCGAGCACCGCGGCGTCCAGCAGCGACAGCTCGTCCTCGGGCAGGACGGGCCCGTGCAGGGGCTCGCAGGCATCCGCACCGAGGTCGCCGACGAGGTCGATGACCTCTTCGGCTGATGTCACGAGGGCCGCGCGGCCGTCGCGGATCTCCTGATGACAGCCCGAGGAGGCCATCGAGGTGATCGGACCCGGCACCGCGCCGACCGGGCGGCCCGCATCGATGGCGTGCTTGACGGTGTTGCGCGATCCGGACCGCAGGTCGGCCTCGACGACGACGGTGCCGCGGGTCATGCCAGCGATGAGCCGGTTGCGAGACAGGAAGCGTGATCTCATCGGGGCGGAGCCCGGCGCCACCTCCGCCACTACGAGGCCCTGGTGGGCGATGCGCGTGATCAGTGCGGAGTGCGCAGCAGGGTAGGGGCGTTCGACGCCGCCAGCGAGCACGGCGACCGTCGCGCCGTCGACGGCCAGCGCGCCACGGTGCGCGCTGCCGTCGATGCCGAAGGCCGCCCCGGACACGACCGTCCAGCCCCGGGTGGCCAGGCCGGCGGCGAGGTCGGCGGCCACCTGCTCGCCGTAGGAGGTGGCCGTCCGCGACCCGACGACCGCCACCGACCGCTCCACCGCGTCGCCGAGGTGGAGCGGGCCGCGCACCCAGAGGCACCAGGGCGGGAGCGCGATGTCGTCGAGTCTCGAGGGCCACTCCTCGTCGTCGGGCACGAGCAGCCGGGCCCCCACGGTGGCAGCGATCGCCAGGTCGCGCTCGGTGTCGAGGGCGGCCACGCGGGCGGCGAAGCGGGAGAGCCGGCCCACCCCTTCATGGATGCGGTGCACCGTCTCGAGCGGCCCGACGGATGCGACGAGCCGGTGCACCTCAGGATCGCCCGGCTCGGCCAGGCGCGACAGCGCTGCTCGCGCCCAACGGTCGTCCGGCCTCACGCCGCGACCCCCGGACGGTGCCGCAGCGAGAGGGCGAGGTCGACCTGCTCGCGCTCGGGACGCTCCGCTCGTGCGAGGTCGGCGACGGTCCAGGCCACGCGCAACGAGCGGTCGTAGCCGCGCAGGCTGAGCGACCCCGTCTCGAGGGCGCGGTCGAGGGTGGTCGTGGCGGCAGGCGCCAGACGCCACGGCGCTGCCCGCAGCAGCGACCCGGGCACGTCGGCGTTGACCGGGCTCCGCGCGCCGACCACCGGCCCCCAGCGCTCGGCCTGGGCGAGCCGGGCCGCCGTCACCCGCGCCGCCACGGCAGCGCTGGACTCGCCAGGCGCCCGCCCGGCGAGGGAGAGTCCGGGAGGCTGCACGTGGACCTGCAGGTCCACGCGGTCGAGCAGGGGTCCGCTCAGACGTCCGAAGTAGGCGCGCCGCATCATCGGTGTGCACGTGCAGTCGAGGCCCTTGCCCCACCCATGGCCGCAGGGGCACGGGTTGGCGGCCATCACGAGCTGGAACCGCGCAGGGAAGGTGACCGACTCCTGGGCACGAGCGATCGACACCGACCCGGTCTCGAGCGGGGTGCGCAGCGACTGGAGCACCGCCTTGGAGAACTCCGGGGTCTCGTCGAGGAACAGGACCCCACGGTGCGCCTGCGTGATCGCACCCGGTCGGATGTGCCCCGACCCCCCGCCGACGACAGCGGCCTGCGACGCGCCGTGGTGAGGTGCGACGAACGGCGGCCGGGTGATCAGCTGCCCGCCATGGATGGATGAGCCGAGCGCACCCAGGACCGAGTGGATCGCGGTGACCTCCATCGACTCCTCGTCGTCGAGGCCCGGCAGCAGGCCCGGAAGTCGCTCGGCGAGCATCGTCTTGCCGGCGCCCGGCGGGCCGGCGAGAAGCAGGTGATGACCGCCCGCCGCGGCGATCTCGAGGGCGAGCTTGGCGTCGGCCTGGCCGACCACCTCGCAGAGGTCCTTGGCGACCACCGGCCCCGGTGGCGGGCCCGGTGGCACGGGCACCTCCTCGACCGCCCGGCCGCGACGCAGCGCGTCATAGCGACGCACGAGCTCGGCGATCTCGGCCACCGGGTGCACGCGAACCCCGCGCACGAGCCTCGCCTCGGCGGCGTTGGCGACGGGCACGACGACGTGTCGCACGCCGGTGAGGGCTGCTGCGCGCACGAGCGGCAGCACACCGGGCACAGCCCGCACCGTGCCGTCGAGCCCGATCTCACCGATGTGCACGACGTCGGCGACGACCGCCTCCTTGACGACGCCCATGGCCGCGGCCACAGCGACGAAGATGCCGAGGTCGAAGCCCGTGCCCACCTTGCGCTCGCCGGCAGGCGAGAGGTTGACGGTGACCCGGCGCTGGCTCACCGGCAGGCCCTCGATCGCGGCCGCCACGGCCTTGATGCGGTCGGATGACTGCTTGACGGCCGAGTCGCCGAGTCCGCTGATCGCGAAGCCCGGTAGCCCTGGTGCCACATGGGCCTCGACGTCGACGACGAAGCCGTTGACCCCGCGCAGGGCGACCGCCCGAGTGCGACCGAAGCCCATCAGCACACGCCCCTCAGGTGCTCGAGCCGCGCCGGTCGACCGGGCAGGCACAGGATGGAGATGACGTCGATGCGCAGGGGGCCACGGGCGTGCTCGGGGTGGTCGTCGCGCCAGAGCCCCCCGAGCTGGCGCAGCCGCCGCTGCTTGCGCCACGTCACGGCCTCGAAGGGGGCGCCGTAGCCCTCACCGCTGCGCGTCTTGACCTCACAGACGACGAGCTCGTGCGCCTCCCTCGCGACGATGTCGAGCTCGCCGCGCACGCACCGCCAGTTGCGGTCGAGGATCTCCAGCCCCAGACCGAGCAGGTGGCGGGCCGCCAGCCGTTCGCCGTAGGCACCGAGCGCACGAGGACTCAGGACGGAGGCATCCGAACCGTCGGTGTCGGCAGGGGTCGAGGGGTCCATACGTCACACCCTCCGCGCCCCGAGCGGCGCCACGCGAGCCCCGCGTCACGGCTGTGGACGGCATACCCCTCCGCACTCCGGCGCCGGGGAGGTGTGGACAGAGACGCCGACCTCAGGAGAAGTCGCCGGACTCCGGCAGCTTGATGTCGGGCTTCGGCAGCTCCTCGACGTTGACGTCCTTGAACGTCACGACGCGCACGTTCTTGACGAAGCGCGCGGGGCGGTAGATGTCCCACACCCAGGCATCGGCCATCGTCACGTCGAAGAAGACCTCGCCGCCGTCGGTGCGCACCTTCACGTCGACGGAGTTGGCGAGGTAGAAGCGCCGCTCGGTCTCGACGACGTGCGTGAAGAGCCCGACGACGTCGCGATACTCCTTGTAGAGCTGCAGCTCCATCTCGGTCTCGTACTTCTCGAGGTCTTCCGAACTCACCGCTGGCTCACCTGACCGTCGTTGCTGTCTGCTCTGGCACCGCGAGGGGCACCGGCTCCGTCCCCTCATTCAACACCCCAACCAGCCCGGGCTCGTGCACGCCGGGCAGGCGCCACGACCGGCGGTGCAGCTCGCACGGCCCGAGGCGGGCGAGCGCGTCCAGGTGCTCGGGGGCGGCATACCCCTTGTTGAGGCTCCAGGCGTATGCCGGGTGGTCGGCCGCCAGCCCCACCATGAGGTCGTCGCGCTCCACCTTCGCCAGCACGCTGGCGGCTGCCACGGACGAGCACTTGAGGTCGGCCTTGATCATCGTCGTCACCGGCGGCGTCGACGGACCGGCCGCGTCGTCGGAGAACGCGAACAGCCCCACCTCACCGGGCGAGGTCAGCCAGTCGTGGTTGCCGTCGAGGATGACGAGGTCGGGCACGACGCCGAGCGAGTCGAGCGCCCGCGTGCCGGCGAGCCGCAGCGCGGCCATGATGCCGATGGCGTCGATCTCGTCGGGACCGGCATGCCCCACGGCATACGCGACGGCCCAGCGCTGGATGCGCGGCACGAGCCCGTGGCGTGCGCGGTCGGTGAGCAGCTTGGAGTCCTTGACCCCGACCGGGGCCGAGCGCACCGTCTCGTCGATGACGACGACGCCGACGCTGACGGGACCCGCGAGCGCGCCCCGGCCCACCTCGTCCATGCCCGCGAGCAGCCGGTGGCCGGAGCGCTGGAGGGTGCGCTCGACCCGCAGCGACGGCTTCTTGGAGGCGGTTGGACGCGACACCTTCGACACCATCGACCGGTCAGCCCGCGGGAGCCTTGGTGGCGGTGCCCGCCGGCGAGGTCGTGGACCCGGACGGCGCGACGGCCGGTGTGCCCCCCGGGGCCGGCACGTCGCCGAAGGTCCGCTCGGGGACCCCGAGCCAGGTCACGTGGTCGATCGGCCAGACGATGAAGATCGCGCGCCCGACGAGCTTGTCGAGCGGCACCGAGCCCGTCGCGCCCGTGCCGTCGTCGTGGTAGCGGCTGTCGGAGGAGTCAGAGCGGTGGTCACCCATCACCCACACGTGCCCCGCGGGCACGGTGATGTCGAACTTCTTGCCCTCGCTCGGGGCGTCGCCGGGCTTGATGTAGGGCTCGGTGATCGGCACGCCGTTGACGAGGAGGGGCCCAACGCCGCCGTCGGACTGCACCCGGTCGCCGGGCAGGCCGATGACCCGCTTGATGAGGTGGTTCTCGGCGTCCTCGGGCAGCAGGCCGACGAAGACGAGTGCCTCGTGGAACGGCCCGCCGACGGTGCTGCTGCCGCTGTCGACACCCGACAGCCACGGGGTGGGGGTGCCCGGGTCCTCGAAGACGACGACGTCGCCACGGCGCAGGTCGAACGGGCCGGGGGTCAGCTTGCTGACGATCACCCGGTCGTCGCGCACGAGGGTGTCCTCCATCGAGCCCGACGGGATGTAGAACGCCTGGAAGAGCCACGTCTTGACGACGAACGACAGGGCCATCGCCAGGATGATGACGATGACAAGCTCCTTGATGCCCGCGAGCACGGTGCCCACGAACCCACGAGGGCGGTCCTCGTCGTCGTCGAGGTCGTCCTCGTAGTCGTCGTCGTAGGAGCCGCGAGAGGGCGGGCGGCGTCGCTGGAGGTCGTCAGTGCCGCGCCCGCGCGTCGGGTCCTCGGGGCGTCCGGTCTGCTGCGACATCACTCACCATTCCGTGGGACGGAGGCGGCTGGCACGGATGCCAGCTGGCCCTGGTCGACGTCTCCGAGCCGACCGAGCGGCCAGTATCGCACCCAGACCTTGCCGATGATGTCCTCCGCGGGGACCATGCCGCCCCCCGGGTCGCCGAGGTGCGCGCGCGAGTCCGACGAGGACCCGCGGTTGTCGCCCATGACCCAGAAACGGTCGTCGGGCACCGTCACGTCGAAGGTCATCGTGCTCGGCACCGCGCCGGGCGCGACGTAGGGCTCGTCGACGGCGACGCCGTTGATCTCGAGGCGCCCGTCGGGAGCGCAGCACCTCACGTGGTCGCCGGGCAGGCCGATGACCCGCTTGACGTAGTCGGTGGGCTGTCCCTTGCCGAACAGGCTCTGCCCCGCCTCGACGAGGGTCTGCAGGACGCCCCGCTCCGGCACGCGCAGGTTGAACGCCTGCGACGCGTCGAAGACGACGATGTCGCCGCGCTGCAGGTCCTCGGGCGCGGTGAGCCGGCTGACGAGGATCCGGTCGCCGACCAGCAGCGTGTCCTCCATCGACGCGCTCGGGATGCCGAAGGGCGTCACGAGGAAGGCGCGCACGAGCAGCACGAGCAGCAGCAGGCTCGCCGGGCCGAGGAGCCAGCGATGCCGCCGTATGCCGGTCGGCTGGGGGGTGCGCGAAGGCGCGGCGGACCCGTGCTCGGGGGCGGTCTCGGCACTCATGCCGGGACGTCCCGAACGGGATCCACCGCGCCTCGCGAGGTCATCGTGACGCCTGCGTCAGCAGACGTCGTCAGGCTTTCTTCGCCGGGGCCTTGGCCGCCGTCTTGGCGGGCACCGTCTCACGCTTCTCGCGGATCTTGGCAGCCTTGCCGCGCAGCCCACGCAGGTAGTAGAGCTTGGCGCGGCGCACGTCACCACGGGTGACGACCTCGATGTGGTCGATGATCGGGGTGTGGAGCGGGAAGGTGCGCTCGACGCCGACACCGAACGAGATCTTGCGGACGGTGAAGGTCTCACCGATGCCGCCGCCGTGGCGACGGATGACGACGCCCTGGAAGACCTGGACACGCGAGCGCGTGCCCTCGACGACCTTGACGTGGACCTTGAGCGTGTCACCCGCGCGGAAGGCGGGGATGTCGTCGCGGAGCGACGCCTTGTCGAGCTCGTCGAACTTCTGCATGATGCTTCACTTTCCTGGGCGCCACAGGTCACCCGGCAGGTATGTCAGGGTGCGTCCCGCAGGCCACGTGGCCCACCCGGTGACGCTGGTGGGCCAACTCCCCCTGTGGCAGGGGCCATCGAGTCAGGACGCAAGGGTCAAGTCTGCCAGAGCACGCGGCATACCTGAAATCGGCTGGCCCGTGGGGCCAGGTGACCGCCCGACGTGGGCCAGCCTACGGTGGCGCCGTGGACATCTCACCAGGCTGGCCCGTCGCCGTCGCGCTCGTGGTGCTGCTCGCCGTCACCGTCGTCGCCAACCGCCTCGGGCGCATCGATCTCGACCGTGAGGCGGTCGTGGCCGGGGTGCGCGCGATCGTGCAGCTCGGACTCGTCGCCCTTGTCATCACGGCGGTCGTGCGCTCGATCTGGCTGTCCCTGTTGGCCGTCGGCGTCATGTTCACCACGGCGGCAGCGACGACCGCCCGTCGGGTTGGCGCACCCCGGGCATGGCACTGGGCGGCGGCGTCGATGGCCTGCGGCGTCGTTCCCGTCGTCTCGATCCTGCTCCTCAGTGGCGCGGTGCCCTTCGTCGGCGTCGCCCTCATCCCCGTCGGCGGCATCGTCATCGGCAACACGATGACGGTGCACACGCTCGTCGGCCGTCGCACGTTCGCGGCCCTGCGCGAGGAGCACGGCCAGTACGAGGCCTGCCTGGCTCTCGGTCTGACCTCCCACCAGGCCATCGACGAGGTGATCGCGCGCCGGGTGCCCGAGGGCATCGTGCCGAGCCTGGACCAGGTGCGCACCTCCGGACTCGTCACCCTCCCCGGCGCCTTCATCGGCGTCATGCTGGGCGGCGGCAGCGCGGTGCAGGCGGCGACGGCCCAGGTGCTCGTCCTCTTCGCCATCATGGCGACGCAGGCCATCACGGCGGGCGTCCAGGCCGAGCTCATCCGTCGCCGGCTGATGCTGGCGCCCGACCTGCGCGCGTCGCTCGTCTCCTGAGCCTCAGCAGGCCCCGGCCTTCAGCGCCCCAGCCGCTTGGTCAGGTGCACCGCCCCGGCCGGCACGTCGGCGGCATCCGGCATCACGCGGTAGCCGGCCTTCTTGTACATCCGCAGGTTGTCGGCGCTGCGCGCCCCGGTGTCGAGCGACATCGTGCGTATGCCGTCGGGCGCGGTCGACTCGGCGTGCTCGAGCAGGCGTCGCCCGAGTCCCCGGCCCCGCAGGTCCGGCACGACGCACAGGCGGCCGATGAACCAGTCGTCGGCGTGCCGCGAGGTGCGCACCGCGCCGACGAGGCGGCCGCCCTTGCGCGCGACCCACGTCTGCGTCGTGTCGAGGCTGTGCCGCACCGCGTCGAGGCTCTCGGTCAGGGCCGGGATGTCGAGCGTGTCGTTGAGGAGCGCCTCCTGCACCCAGCACGCCTTGAAGAGCACGTTGAGCTCGGGCACGTCGCTGGGCGTGGCGGCGGAGATCTCGACCTCCCCGTCGCCGTGCGAGGCGTGCAGCAGGTCGGGGCGTCGGGCGGCGGTGCGGGTGAGTCGCTGCTCGTGGCGCCAGGCGGCGATGGCGGCGTGGTTGCCCGACAGGAGGATCGGCGGCACCTCGCGGCCGTTCCACTCCCGGGGCTTGGTGTAGATGGGGTACTCGAGCAGCCCGTCCTCGTGCGACTCCTCGACGAGCGACTCGGCGTTGCCGATGACGCCGGGCACGAGGCGGCCGATCGCCTCGACCATCGCGAGCACGGCCACCTCGCCGCCGTTGAGCACGTAGTCGCCCAGGCTGACGACCGAGACCTCGAGGCCCAGGGTGTCCCGGGCATGCTCGTAGACACGCTCGTCGATGCCCTCGTAGCGTCCGCACGCGAAGGCGAGCCACGGCTCCTGGGCGAGCCGGCGGGCCGTCGCTTGAGTGAAGGGCGCGCCACCGGGGCCCGGCACGACGAGGTGGGGGCGAGCCCCGGACGCGCCCGAATCGCCTCCTGCGACAACGTGATCCAGCGCCTCGGCCCACGGCTGTGCCTTCATCACCATGCCGGCCCCACCGCCATACGGCGTGTCGTCGACGGTGCGGTGACGGTCGTGGGTGAAGGTGCGCAGGTCGTGCACGCGGACGTCGAGCAGCCCGTCCTCGCGGGCCTTGCCGATGAGCGACAGGTCGAGTGCGGCCAGGTAGTCGGGGAAGATCGACACGACGTCGATGCGCAGCGCAGGCCCGCCGCCAGGACTCACTCGGCGCCCTCGCGGTAGAGGTCGAAGAGGCCGGCCGGCGGGTCGACCACGACGTGGTCCTCGGCCACGACCGGCACCATGTGCCGCATGAAGGGCACGTAGGCCGTCACGCCGTCGGTCAGCGTCAGGACGAGCCGGTCCTGCGCTGCGCCGATCTCCAGCCCGACAACGGTGCCGACGACGGCGCCGCTCGGGTCACGCGCCTCGAGCCCGACGAGGTCGTCCTCGTAGAACGCGTCCTCGTCGTCGGTCGCCGGGGCGGCCTCCTCCGACACGAGCCGCGTGCCCCGAAGGCCCTCGGCGCCGGTGCGGTCGGGGATCTCCTCGAAGGTCAGGAGCCAGACGCCGTTGTGCACGCGCGTCGAGGCGATCGTCAGCGCCTTGGGCACCCCCGACCCCGGGTCGGCCTCGGTCTCGAGGACGGCCCCGACCGGGAAGCGCGCCTCGGGCTCGTCGGTGTGCAGGCGGACCGTGACCTCTCCCCGCAGACCGTGGGGCTTGCCGATCCGGGCGAGGACGAGACTCATGGCGGCATCCTCTCAGGTTTCGTCGGGGCCGGCGCACCCATCCCGGGGTGCGACCGGTCGGCGCCGGACGGCATACGCCAGTGGGGGGTTCGTCGTCACGGGCACGCAGAAGGGGCGCCCCGGTGGTCCGGGGCGCCCCTTCACGTGCGGTGCTGGGGGTGGCGCGTTGGCGCCGGGCCCGTCAGCGCTCGCGGTCGGTGTCGACGATGTCGACGCGGATGCTGCTGTTGCCCGCGAGGGCGGCCACGACGGTGCGCAGGGCACTCGCCGTGCGACCGGAGCGGCCGATGACCCGGCCGAGGTCGTCGGGGTGCACCCGGACCTCGAGCAGCTCACCGCGACGCAGCTCCTTGCGGCGCACGACGACATCCTCGTCGTGGTCGACGATGCCCTTGACGAGGTGTTCGAGGGCCTCCTCGATCATGCTCAGGCCTCGGCCTTGGCGGTGTCGTCGCTCGGGGCCTCGTCGGCCACAGGAGCGTCGGCCTTGGCCTCGTCAGCCTTGGGCGCCTCGGTCTTGTGGAGTCAGCCTTGGGGGCGTCAGCCTTCTTCTCGGCCTTCTTGCGCGAGCCACCGTCGGCGGACTTGCCGGCGGCGGCGAGAGCGGCCTCGTAGAGGTCCTTCTTCGCCGTCTTGGGCTCCTTGGTCTTCAGGGTGCCACCGTCGACGACCTTGAGCAGCGCCGCGACGGCCTCGGTGGGCTGGGCGCCCTGGGCGAGCCAGTAGTGCGCGCGCTCCATGTCGATGTCGATGAGCGAGGGCTCCTCGGTGGGGTGGTACTTGCCGATCTCCTCGATGGCCCGGCCATCGCGCTTGGTGCGCGAGTCCATGATGACGACGCGGTAGAACGGTGCACGGATCTTGCCCATGCGCTTGAGACGAATCTTGACGGCCACTGGTGTGGTTTCCTCTTCCGTGTTGTGAGCGCGGCAAGACCACGCAGAGGTGCGTGGGGGGCCGACTGCCCGGTGTAGGCGTCCGGGTCAGGCAAGAGAGTTCTGGCCCGACGGGTACAGCCGTCCATTCTGCCAGACTCCGGGCGGTGCTCCGAACCAGCGGCCGGCGGTCATCAGAGCCCCCTCACGCGAAGGCGGTGCGCACGGCGAGCGCGCGGCGCACGACCTCGGCCTTGGGCACGTCGACCGCGGTGTCGAGCACCGGCACGACCGACGGGTCGAAGCCGGCCCGTGCCAGGCCCATCCGCAGCTCGGGCCCGCTGGCGCGGCACTCCACGACGCCACCCACTGGCGAGGAGCGCAGCAGCTCGAAGAGCGTGGGGATCTGTGGCACGGTGTTGGCGGAGTAGAGCGGGCACCTCGAGCTCGAGGGCGAGGGCTGCTGCCAGGGTGGTGCCGCCATAGCCCGCCGCTCCCGTGACGATGCACGCCACTCGGCGGTGCCCGTGCGGGCGGTAGGGCGCCGCGGGCCAGTCGGAGGCGAGCATCGTGTAGCGGTCGTGGTCGCGCCAGGCCCGGCGGCCGTCGATCCCCGGCAGGTGCAGGAACGCGCGGGAGTAGCCCTCGTGGACGAAGCCGAGCGAGCGCACGAGGCCGGCCGACCGGGCGTTGGCCGGCTGGATGTTGGCCTCGACCCGGTGCAGGGCCATGCCCGTCGGCTCGTCGGCGAAGAGGAGGTCGAGCGCGAGGCTGAGCCCCTCGACGAAGAGGCCGCGGCCGGCATAGGGGTCGTAGGCGTCGTAGCCGATCGTCGCGCTGAGGAAGGACCCCCGCACGACATTGGCGACGTTGATCCGCCCGACCAGGCCGTGCTCGCCGGCGGGCTCGCGCGCGATGACCATGAAGGTGCGGTAGACGGGCGACTGGCTGGCGATCACGGCGGGCAGGTTGTGCGGGTCGGGCATCGCGAAGTCGGCGAGCCGTCGGCTCGACCGGGTCACCGCCTCGACGTATGCCGTCTCGTCGGCCGGGGTGGGCGGGCGCACGAGCACCCGCTCCCCCGCCGCGGTGAGGGGCTCTTGGGCGGCGTTGGGATCAGAGGACAATGCGACCTCGCAGGACGACTCCGGATGGGTGCGTGATGGTGCCGACGTCATCGCGCGGATCGGACCGCAGCACGACGAGGTCGGCGTCGGCGCCCTCGACGAGACCGGGCCGACCGAGCCACTCGCGCGCGCCCCACGTCGCAGCCGAGATGACCTCGTGGTTCGACAGGCCCGCCTTGGTCAGCTCGACCATCTCCGCACCGACGAGTCCGTGCGGCAGGCTGCCGCCCGCGTCGGTGCCGACGTAGATGGGCACCCCGGCCTCGTGCGCCGCGCCGACGGTGGCAAAACGCCGCTCGTGCAGGTCGAGCATGTGGCGGTGGTAGCCAGGGAACTTCTCCTCGGCGGGGGCGGCGAGGGCGGGGAACTGCGCGATGTTGACGAGGGTCGGCACGATGGCGATGCCCTGCGCCGCAAAGGTGTCGATGGAGTCCTCCTGCAGCCCGGTGGCGTGCTCGACGCAGTCGATGCCGGCGGCGGCGAGGTCGCGCAGGGACTGCTCGCCGAAGCAGTGCGCCGTCACGCGGACGCCCTCGTCGTGCGCGGCGGCAACGGCGTCGGCGACTGCCTGCCGGCTCCAGCTCGGCGCGAGATCGCCCACGTCGCGGTCGATCCAGTCGCCCACGAGCTTGACCCAGCCGTCTCCGCGGTGCGCCTCGAGCCGCACGTGCTGGGCGAGATCGGCCTCCTCGACCTCGTGGGCGTAGTTGCGGATGTAGCGGCGGGTGCGGGCGATGTGGCGCCCGGCGCGGATGATCTTGGGGAGGTCCTCACGCTCGTCGACCCAACGGGTGTCACCGGGCTGCCCGGCGTCGCGGATGAGCAGCGTGCCGGCGTCGCGGTCGGTGCACGCCTGCCGCTCCGCCTCCTCGCGGGGCACCTCTCCGTGCGGTCCGAGCCCGACGTGGCAGTGCGCGTCGACGAGCCCCGGGAGCACCCAGCCCTCGAGCGTCTGGACGTCGGCGGCATACCGGCTGCTCGGCGCCGTGAAGGTCACCTTGCCCCCGACGACCCACAGCTCATCGACCGTCTCGTCCGGGCCGACGAGGACCTGACCTCTGACGTGGAGCACCGGTGCACTCATGTCGATGACCCTATCGAGACCGGTTGCGGGTGAGGGTGGTGAGGATGTCGTGCCAGTAGGGCATCAGCGTGGCGAGGTGTCCGGCGCCCTCCCGGACGACGAGGGTCGAGGTGGGCAGCCGTTCGTGCAGCCACCGACCGTGCTCGAGGGGCACGAGCTGGTCTCGGTCGCCGTACCAGAGCCACACGGGTGCTGTGACGGCCGCGAGGTCGACGTCCCAGCCGACGGCGAAGGCGAGCGAGTCGCGGGAGGCCCCGCGATAGGTCGGCAGCGCGTCGCGCAGGTCGGCGGCCCACGGCTCGAGCATCTCGGGAGGCAGCGGGGCCTCCCCCGGCGCCGGGGCCGACCGCGCGCCGACCACCTGCTCGTCGGGGGCGTCGAGCGAGAGGTCGAGGGGCGCACCGAACTGCGTGTCGTTGACCGCCACGGCGCCATCCATGTCGCCGCCGAGCGCGAGCCGCACGGCGGGGTCGTCACCCACCGTGGGGTCGAGCGCGGCCAGTGACGCGACCCCGGCGACGACTCCGACGGCACTCACCCGGTCGGGGTCGACTGCGGCGGTGGCCAGCGCGAACGGCCCGCCGCCCGACGCCCCCAGCGTGCCGAGCTCGCCGATGCCGAGCACGTCGGCGAGGTCCAGAGCGTCTTGCGCGACCGACGTCAGGGTGGTGGCCGCGTCCGAGGAGGCACCGTAGCCCGGCCGCGAGAAGGCGACGAGCCGAACCCCCGCACGTCGGGCCGCCCCGTCGCCGAGCGCGGCCTGGAGGCGACCGGCCGGAGTGCCGTGGAAGTAGACCACCGGCACCCCGCGGGGGTCGCCTCCCTGCCACACGTCGAGCGTGCGGTCGTCCGGCAACCGCACCTGCCCGAGCCCGTCGGTGCTGACCACGCCCCGAGCGTATGCCGCACCGATCAACCGGTGGATCAACTTGGCTGTGGTGCTGCTAGGACGACGCCCTGCACCAGTTGATCCGCCAGTTGATCCGCCAGTTGATCGCCGAGACCTCTGAGCGGGTTCCCGAAGTGATCGACCGCCGGTTCCCGACGTGATCGACCGCGGGCTCACGACCGAGAAGGTCCGCGTCACGGGCCTCAGCCCGACGACCGCTTCAGCCAGTCGCGCGGCGTGGCGACCACCGGAGGACGAGGTCTCGCACTGGCGCGGCCATGAGCCGAGACGACGCGTGCCAGGACCGCATCCGGTCGGTGGTTAATCGCGCGTGGGGTCACGCCCACCACCTCGATCCCGGCCTCCCGCAGGTCCTCGTCGCCCTCCACGGTCGCGTCCCAGTCGAGGGCATCTGCGTGATACCGGCGGGAGTGGACCATGACGGCGACCCCGACGTCGTCGAGCCACACGTCCGGAGTCGTCAAGGGTCGCCCGAGCGAGTCCACCAGCTGAGGGTTCGCCATCAGCTGCGGGAATCGCCCCGGACCCCGAGGATGGTGGCGAGCTGTGCCTCCGGCACGGACCAGGCGCCGCTCGCGGCTTCGGCAACAGCCCCCTTGAGCCGCACCGTGCCATTGCGGCGGCGGACCCCGAGCCAGTGCTGCACGTCGTCGAGTCGCACCAGCCTCTCCTGCACTGCCGAGATGATGAGGGCTCGCGCGGCGGTGTCGTCCGGTGCCTGAGCGGCTGCGTCGACGACGGCGCGAGGACGGCACGACACCCGCAGCGGCCCCCGCTCGACGATGAGCTCGTTGGTGAGGGCAGTGGCACGGATCGACACCCACGCGATCCGTCGACTCGACGCCGGGAAGGGCACCATCACGTGGACCGGCAAAGCGTCGCCGGACGTGGTCATTCCATGCCAGGCGGCCGCCGTGCTGCCGCTCAGCCATGAGTCCGGTCCGGCGGCCAGGAGGGCAGCGACCAGTTGCTGGTCCCGTGTCGGAAGGAGCGGGGACATCAGGATGACGCCGGGCAGCAGCGACCTCCACCGGCGGCCCGTCTGCCAGCGGATCATCGCCGGAGAGACACCTGCCTCGAGCAACTGCCGCCGGGTCACCACGCCCCACTGGCTGGTGGCCAGCGCGGCCAAGTGGTCGGGGAGCTCCATGGGCCAACTCTGGCTCGTGCCGCCAGGGGCCCTTCTGCGTCATCCACAAGGTGCGGGCGCGCGACTCAGGGCGAGGAGTCAGTCAGGGGCTCACGGGTGCGTCAACTCGTGGATCAACTCGTGGATCAACTCGTGGGTGGTGTCGTCAGAGCAACAGCAGGGACGAGTTGATCCGCCAGTTGATCAGTCCGCGGGTGGCGAGACCCGATCGAGGCACGCTTTCCCCAGACCAGTCCGCGGGTGGTCCGACCTGATCGAGATGCGGCTGGCCTCGGGATCGGTGTGCAGGTGAGGTCGTCTGAGGCGGCGAGGGAACTACCGGCGCGGGGTCAGCGGCCGCCGAGGAACTTCTCGAAGCCCTTCGGCAGGTTGTTGGGGTCGAAGCCCGCCATCGGGTCATCACCCTGACCAGCACCGGCAGCGCCACCCGCCCCGGGCACGCCGAAGGCGCTGGCCGCGGCCGCCGACCGACCGGACGCCGCCTTCTCGGCAGCAGCACGCTCATCGGCAGCACGCTTGGCCGGGTTGCCGCTCTTGCTCTTCTTGCGCTGCGGCTGCTGCGGACGACCGCGCTTGCCGGTGCCTGGCACCCCGGGCATGCCCGGCAGGCCACCCCCTCCGCCGCGCGCCATCGACTTCATCATCTTCTGGGCGTCGCCGAAGCGGACGAGGAGCTGGTTGACCTCGGTCACCGTGACACCGGAGCCCTTGGCGATGCGAGAGCGGCGCGAGCCGTTGATCTGCTTGGGGTGAGTGCGCTCGAACGGTGTCATCGAGCGCACCATCGCCTCGACGCGGTCGAACTCCCGGTCGTCGAAGGCGTCGAGCTGATCGCGCATGCCCTGCATGCCCGGCATCATCTTGAGCATCGACTTGAGCGAGCCCATCTTCTTGATGGCGTTCATCTGCTGGAGGAAGTCCTCGAAGGTGAAGTCCTCCTCCGCCATGAACTTGCGCGCCATCTCGTCGGCCTGGCGCTTGTCGAACGCCTTCTCGGCCTGCTCGATGAGCGTCAGCACGTCACCCATGTCGAGGATGCGGCTGGCCATGCGGTCGGGGTGGAAGACCTCGATGTCGGTGACCTTCTCACCGGTCGAGGCGAACATGATGGGCTCGCCGGTGATCTCGGCGACGGAGAGCGCCGCGCCACCGCGGGCGTCACCGTCGAGCTTCGAGAGCACGACACCGGTGAAGGCCACGCCCTCGTGGAAGGCCTGTGCCGTCTCGACCGCGGCCTGGCCGATCATCGCGTCGATGACGAAGAGCACCTCGTCGGGGCGGATCGCCTCGCGGATGTCCGCGGCCTGCTGCATGAGGTTGGCGTCGACCGCGAGACGGCCCGCGGTGTCGACGATGACGACGTCGTACTGCTTCGCGCGGGCCTGCTCGATGCCCATCCGCGACACGGCGACGGGGTCACCGAAGGAGCGCGTGCCCTCGCCCGAGCCGAGCACGGCGTCGTGCCCACCCATGTTGCCGCGCTCGGGCGCGAAGACCGGCACACCCGCACGCTCACCGGTGACCTCGAGCTGGGTCACCGCGTTGGGGCGCTGCAGGTCGGCGGCGACGAGCAGGGGCGTGTGCCCCTGGTCCTTCAGCCACTTGCCGAGCTTGCCGGCGAAGGTCGTCTTGCCCGAGCCCTGCAGACCGGCGAGCATGATGACGGTCGGCGGCTGCTTGGCCAGCACGAGCTGTCGGGTCTGCCCGCCGAGGATCGCGACGAGCTCCTCCTGCACGATCTTGACGACCTGCTGGGCCGGGTTGAGCGCCTGGCTCACCTCTGCGCCGAGGGCCCGCTCGCGCACCTTGGAGGTGAACCGCTTGACGACGGGCAGCGCGACGTCGGCGTCGAGCAGCGCCAGCCGGATGTCACGGACCGTCGCGTTGACGTCGGACTCCGACAGGCGGCCCTTGCCGCGCAGGTTCTTGAAGGTGGCGGTCAGCCGGTCAGACAGGGATGCGAACACCCGGCAAGGTTATCCGCTCCCACGCCGGGCGCCGATTCGGCCGTCCACGCCGGTATGCCGTCCGACTCGTCCCAGCGCGGGGCTGCCTCCCCGGTGGGCGGAGTCGGGCGCCGGGGACGGATGAGCGTGCGAGGTGAGTGGAGCAGGTCCCCGCCGAGTTCAGGCGTCGCAGGTGTCGATGATCATCGCGACGGCCTGTGCGGCCCGGGCCGGGGCGAGCTGCCCGCCACCGAACTCCGTCACGTAGAACGTGTCGAGGGTCTGGCCGGCATACGTGGCGATGTGGGCCGACCGCACCGACAGGGAGGCGCGTGCGAGCGTCATGCCGATGTCCTGCAGGAGGCCGGGTCGGTCGGTGGCGCGCACCTCGATGACGGTCGCGGTGTCGGACGCGCTGCTGATCACCATGGCCCGCGCTGAGTCGACCGAGCCCGAGCCGGGACTGCGGACGCCGCCGGCCTTGCGCCGCTGGAGCTTGCCCAGAGGTGAGCGGTCGCCGGCGGCCACCCGTGACAGGTCGCGCGAGATGATCTCGGGCAGCGGCGTCTCGCCCCCGGGCGAGTCGACCCACCACTCGTTGACGGCGAGCCCCTCGACGGTGCGGACGATGGCCGAGCGCACGATGAAGCCGTGGGCCGCGAGCAGGCCGGCGGTGTCGGCGAAGAGCCCGGCTCGGTCGCGGGCGATGACGTCGATGCGGTGGGCGCCACCGAGCGATGACACGGTGACGTAGAGCTCCCCGGAGGCGACCTTGTCAAGGACCTCGTCGGAGAGCGGCAGGGTCTCGATCGGTTCCACGAGAGCCCCCTCTCCTTCGGACTGGGCGATGAGAGCCGCCCGGCAGGCCGTGTGGAGACGAGAGACGAGCCCGGCTCGCCAGTCGCTCCAGGCCTTGGGGCCGGCGGCTGACGCGTCCGCCTCGGTGAGGGCGCGCAGGAGGTCGAGGGTCGTCACCGAGCCGTCGACGGCCTCGGAGAGCACGGCGATGGTTGCCGGGTCCTCGGGGTCGCGGCGGGTGGCCAGGTCGACGAGGGTGAGGTGCTCGCGCACGAGCCGCACGATGATGGAGCGGTCGGCGTCGGAGGCGCCCATCCGTCGCAGCACGCCGTCGGCGATCTCGGCGCCGGTGACGGCATGGTCGCGCGCACCCGGCACCTTGCCGATGTCGTGCAGGGCGGCGGCGAGCATGAGCAGGTCGGGGCGGGCGACGTCACGGACCATGCCGCTCGCGGCGACGACGGTCTCGATGAGGTGTCGGTCGACGGTGTGCCGGTGCACGGCGTTGCGCTGGGGCCGGCTGCGCACGGCGGACCACTCGGGGATCCACCGCTCGACGACTCCCGCGAGGTCGAGCCCCTCCCACACCGTGACGAGCCCCGGGCCGGCGGCGAGCAGGTCGGCGAAGAGGTTGCGGGCGACCTCGGGCCAGGGCTCGGGCATCGTGGGCGACTGGGAGGAGAGGTTCTTCAGCGTCGTGGGCGAGAGAGGTATGCCGCCGCGTGCGGCCACGACCGCCGCGCGCAGCGGGATGATCGGGTCGGACGACAGGTCGGCCGACGGGCCGAGCACGGCCTCGCCGTCGTGGCGGTAGAGGCCGTAGCCGAGCGGTGCGAGCTGGGGTCGCCGCGGGCCGACGCGCAGGGTGCGGGCGCGCTGGGACTGCGTGGCGCGGCGGATGGTGCTGTCGACGGCATACGCGATGGTGCGGGCTGAGGTCGACAGGTCGGTGAGCAGGTCGTCGGAGTCGGTGTAGCCGAGCAGGGCGGCGCACGCGTCCTGGTCGTCGCGGGTCAGTCGGTCGCGACCGCGGCCGGTGACGACGTGGATCGCGTCGCGCACGTCGAGGATGCGCTCGTAGGCCTCGTCGACCTCGCCGTGCGGCCGGTCGGTGAGCCACGCGGCCGTGAGGGCCCGGAGGACCGACATGTCGCGCAGGCCGCCGTGGGCCTCCTTGAGGTCGGGCTCGATGAGGTGTGCGAGGTCGCCCTGGCGGGCGTGGCGCTGCACGACGGACTCGTGCATCTCGCCGAGCCGCGTGCGGGCGTTGGCCCGCCAGTCGTGCGCCACCGTCGAGCGGGCCGCGTTGACGACGTCGGCGTCACCGGCGACGTGCGTCAGGTCGAGCAGCCCGACCGCTGCCGAGAGGTCGTCGGAGGCGACCGCCCGGCACTCGGCCACGGTGCGCACGCTGTGGTCGAGCCGGACGCCGGCATCCCAGATGGGATACCAGAGCTTGTCGGCGAAGGCGCCGACATCCTTGCCCGACAGACCTCGCGGGTGGTGGACGAGGACGAGGTCGTAGTCGCTGAGGGGGCCGCCGTCGCCGCGGGCGAGCGAGCCCACCGCGGCGAGGGCGACGCCCTCGTGGCGCCGACCCGCGCACGCCTCACGCCACAGCTCCTGCAGCCACCCGAACCCGAACTCCGCGAGCGCCCGGCGGCGGGTCTGGCCCGCGCCGGGCGTCGCGAAGGTCCGGGTGCCGGCGAGGTCCAGACGTCGTGAGGTCACATCCGTCATGTCAGAATCTCGCCATCCCCTGGTAGCTGATGTGATCAGGTTGTCGTGCGTTTCGAGCGGTCGGTCAGTCGGTCGGTCGGGGGCTCAGAGAGCGTCGACGCCGCGCTCGCCGGTGCGGACGCGCACCACCTCGTCGACCGGAACCGACCAGATCTTGCCGTCGCCGATGCGACCGGTCTGGGCCGCCTTGAGGATGACCTCGAGGACGTCCGAGCTGTCGACGTCGTCGACGAGCACCTCGAGGCGCACCTTCGGGACGAAGTCGACGGTGTACTCGGCCCCGCGGTAGACCTCGCTGTGGCCGCGCTGGCGGCCGTAGCCGCTGGCCTCGCTGATCGTCATGCCCGCGACGCCGAAGGCCTCGAGGGCCTCCTTCACCTCGTCGAGCTGGTGGGGCTTGATGATGGCGGTGATGAGCTTCATGCGTTGGCTCCTTCGGCCTGCTCGGACGGAACGGCAGGGCGGTGGGTGGTCGTGCGACCGCCGGACGAGGCGGCAAAGCCACCGATCTCGTAGGCGGACTCAGCGTGCTCGGCCTGGTCGATGCCCTCGGACTCCTCATCCTCAGTGATCCTCCAGCCGAGCGTGGCCTTGAGGCCCATCGCGATGGCGTAGGTGAGGACGAGCGAGAAGACGAGCGAGATGAGCGCGATGAGGACCTGCAGCGCCGTCTGCTCCCAGCCGCCTCCGTAGAAGAGGCCGGTGGAGGTCGCCAGCAGGCCGGCACCGATGGTGCCCCAGAGGCCGGCGACGAGGTGGACGCCGACGACGTCGAGCGAGTCGTCGTAGCCCAGCTTGTACTTCAGACCGACGGCCAGTGCAGACAGGCCACCGGCGACGAGGCCCAGGATGATCGAGCCCACGGGCGACAGGGCGCCACAGGCCGGGGTGATGGCGACGAGACCGGCGACGACACCCGAGGCGGCGCCGAGCGAGGTCGGGTGGCCGTCGCGGATCTTCTCGATGAGCAGCCAGCCAATGGCCGCGGCGCAGGTGGCGACCGTCGTGTTGAGCCACACCGCGGAGGCGACACCGTCGGCTGCGAGCTCAGATCCGGCGTTGAAGCCGAACCAGCCGAACCACAGGAGGCCGGCGCCGATCATGGTGAGCGGCAGGTTGTGCGGACGCATGGCCACCTTGCCGAAGCCGAGACGCTTGCCGACCACGAGCGCGAGCGCAAGGCCAGCAGCACCGGCGTTGATGTGCACGACCGTGCCACCGGCGAAGTCGATGGGAAGAACGTCGGCGACACCGTCGGTCGACCCGAAGAGCTTGGCCGAGAGGCCGCTCTCGGAGCCAGACAGCAGTCCGCCGCCCCAGACCATGTGAGCCAAGGGGAAGTAGACGATCGTCACCCAGATGACGACGAACGTCATCCACGTGGAGAACTTCACGCGGTCAGCGATGGCACCGCTGATGAGGGCCGCGGTGATGACCGCGAAGGTCAGCTGGAAGCCGACGTAGATGTACTCCGGGATGAAGACGCCGACGCCGAACGGGTCGATGAGGCGCGGCCCGTCGGGACCGGTCAGCTCGCCGAGCCCGAAGAGGTGGAAGGGATTGGCGAAGATGCCGGCGATGTCGCTCGTGCCGTCCTGCAGGTTGCCGAACGACATCGAGTAACCCCAGAGCACGTAGATGATGCCGACGGCAGCGAGCGCGCCGAAGCTCATCATCATCATGTTGAGGACCGACTTGCTGCGGGTCATGCCACCGTAGAAGAGGGCGAGACCCGGCGTCATCAGGAGGACCATGGAGGAGGCGATGAGCATGAATGCGGTCGCGGCCTCGTTGATCACTGGTGGTTCTGCCGCGAAGGGCATCAGTGCTGTTGTCATGCCGAGAGTGTCGTGAGGCGCCGTTTCGCCCAATCGCATCGATTGTTACGGGCGTGCTAACAACCCCCGGGGGTGTAAGCGGATGGTTTCACGCGCGGAGCGCGTCCAGATGCTGGGAACGCGAAGCGGGCGCCCAGGCGATCCGCAGACCGTCTGGACGCCCGCTGGCCCTGCGCTGTGAGCGTCAGGAGATGATCGCGTCGACGAACGCCTCGGGGTCGAAGGGGGCGAGGTCGTCGGGACCCTCACCGAGGCCGACGAGCTTGACGGGCACGCCGAGCTGGCGCTGGACGGCGACGACGATGCCGCCCTTGGCGGTGCCGTCGAGCTTGGTCAGCACGATGCCGGTGACGTTGACCGCCTCGGCGAAGACCTTGGCCTGCTGGAGTCCGTTCTGACCCGTCGTGGCGTCGAGCACGAGCAGCACCTCGTCGATCGGGCTCTGCTTCTCGATGACGCGCTTGACCTTGCCGAGCTCGTTCATCAGGTCGACCTTGTTGTGGAGGCGTCCTGCCGTGTCGATGATGACCACGTCGACCTCCTCCTCGATGCCAGCCTTGACGGCGTCGAAGGCGACGGCGGCCGGGTCGGCGCCGTCCTTGTCGGACCGCACCGTCACGACGCCGACGCGGGCGCCCCAGGTCTCGAGCTGGTCGGCCGCTGCCGCCCGGAAGGTGTCGGCGGCGCCGAGCAGCACCTCGCGGTCCTCGGCGACGAGCACGCGGGCGAGCTTGCCGACGGTCGTCGTCTTGCCGGTGCCGTTGACGCCGACGACGAGCACCACGGCGGGCCGGTCGCCGACGCGGCTCGAGGCGATGCGGCGGTCCATGTCGGGCTGGACGAGCCCGAGGAGGTCCTCGCGCAGCCACTCACGCACGGTGGCCTCGTCGGTCGTGCCGTCGACCTTGACCCGCAGACGCAGCGACTCGACGAGCTCGGTCGTCGCCTCGACCCCGAGGTCGGACGCGATGAGGGTGTCCTCGACCTCCTCCCATGCCTCCTCGTCGAGCTTGCCGCGCGAGAGCAGGGCGAGCAGGCCCTTGCCGAGGGCGCTGTTGGAGCGGGCGAGCCGGGCGCGCAGGCGGGCGAGGCGGCCGCGGGCCGACTCAGGACGCTCGATGACGGTCTCGGGCGGTGCGGTCGCGGTCCCAGGCCCCGCGGTCTCCACGTCACCGGGCGCCGTCGGCGTCTCGGGCGGGGCGATGGTGTCGGTGGCCCCGGACGGCGGGCGGCGGTCGAGGTCCTCACCGGGCAGTCGCGGCTCGGCCGGCGCCTCGCGGTCGAGGGTGCGGGTGTCGCCGCCGCGCCCGCGGGTGAGGTTCACGCCGTAGGCGATGGCCCCCGCGAGGATGACGACCCCGATGATGACGTAGATCCAGACGTTCTCCACGTCGCCCATCCAACCACGCTGGCGCGCCCGCCCCCGCCCGACGGCATACGGCGTCGGGCGGCCGCGAGGGGACCCCCGGACAGGGCTCGACCACCGGCGCGGGCCGGTGGTCGAGAGGTTGGGCAGGCGGTCGGCCCGAGCTCACGGAGTGCGTGCGCGCGTGCCTCGACCGAGGGTGTGGGCCCGCCGCTGGGCGGAGCGCGTCACCCTTTCCCCCTTGGTGGTGAGCAGGTCCCGGCCATCGCGGTGCGCAGGCACCGCGACGACGCCGACAACCGCCACACCGAGACCGATGATGACGAGCATCGCAACGACCAGGAGAGCCATGTGACCAGAGTGACGCATGTGACCGGTGTGGCGCAAACGTTTGGAGCAACCAAATGGGGGCGGCTCACGGAGACGCCGCGGGGACATACCGGCCCACTCCCCCACACGTCGGGCGCCGCTCGCGCCCAGCACCCCGAGGGGGTATGCCGTCAGGCCGGGCGCTGCTGGTCGGCGACGTCGCGCAGCCGCTGGGACACAACCGTCGTCACGCCGTCGCCACGCATGCTGACGCCATAGAGCGCGTCGGCGATCTCCATCGTCTTCTTCTGGTGCGTGATGACGATGAGCTGGGAGCTGTCACGCAGCTCCTCGAAGAGGGTGATGAGACGGCCGAGGTTGGCGTCGTCGAGGGCCGCCTCGACCTCGTCCATGATGTAGAAGGGCGAGGGCCGAGCCTTGAAGATCGCGACGAGCAGCGCCACCGCGACGAGCGCGCGCTCTCCACCGGAGAGCAGCGAGAGCCGTTTGATCTTCTTGCCCGGCGGCCGGGCCTCGACCTCGAGGCCGGTCGTCAGCAGGTTGCCCGGGTCGGTGAGCACGAGGCGACCCTCGCCGCCGGGGAAGAGCCGCTGGAACACGCGCTCGAACTGAACCGCCGTGTCGGCGAACGCCTCGGCGAAGACCTTCTCGACCCGCTCGTCGACCTCCTTGACGATGTCGAGCAGGTCACGCTTGCTGCTGCGCAGGTCCTCGAGCTGCTCGGTGAGGAACTTGTGTCGCTCCTCCAGCGCGGAGAACTCCTCGAGAGCGAGCGGGTTGATGCGGCCCAGGGCGCCGAGCTTGCGCTCGGCCTGGCGCAGCCGCTTCTCCTGCACGTCGCGCACGAACGGCACCGGCTCGGGCTGCTCGGCGTCGGGGTCGGCGTCGGGGTCGGGCACGAAGGGCACCAACCGGTCGGGGCCGAACTCCTCGACGAGCACCTCGGGGCCGATGCCCAGCTCCTCGACGGCCCGCGCCTCGAGCTGCTCGATGCGCAGTCGCTGCTGGGTGCGGGCGACCTCGTCGCGGTGCACCGAGTCGGTGAGCTCGCGCAGCTCGGCCTGCAGCACGGCGAGGTCGCGGCGCACGACCGCCAGATCGGCGTCGCGCTCGGTGCGGGCGGCCTCGCCGGTTGCTCGCACCCGGCCGGCCTCCTCGGCCGTCCGGAAGAGCAGGTCGTAGGCCCAGGTGGCGGCGCTGCGGACGGCCTCGGCGACGGCCACCTCGCGACGTCGACGGGCCTGCTTCTCGGCCAGGCGTTGCCGGGTCTGCTCCTCGTGGCGGGCGCTGCGCTCGAGGGCAGCGGCGCGGTCCTTGAGGGCACGGGCCCGCTCCTCGCGGGTGCGCAGCCCGAGTCGCAGCTCGGTCTCGGTCGTGCGGGTCTCACGGGCCAGCGCATCGAGGCGGTCGCGCTCGGCGGTCGACGGGTCGGCTTCGATCTCACCCTCGCCGCTCGCCGCCTCGAGCCGCTCGAGCAGCGCTGCGTGCTCGACCTGGTCGGTCGCGAGTGCGGCGGTCGCATCGGCGATGGCCTTCTCCGTGCGCTCGACCTCCGAGCGGGCGGCGCGCAGGGCCTGTCCGAGCGAGCCGAGCTTCTCGGCGATGGCGGCCATCCGTGCGTCGCTCTCGTTGAGCCGCTCGAGGGTCGCCTCGACGGCCTCGGCCAGCTCGGCGCGGGTCGCCTCGGCGGCGACGACACGGAACCGGGCCTGCTCACCCTCGCGGGTGGCTGCGGCCATTCGGCTCTGGGCGTCCTCGAACGCGGCCTGCAGCTCGATCAGGCTCGGGGCCGTCGTGCTGCCGCCCCGCACGGTTCCCGGGGCATAGACGTCGCCGGCCCGGGTGACGGCGGTCAGGCCGGGGTGCGCCCGGACGAGGCGGACGGCGTCGGCATCGGCGCTCACGAGGGCGACGCGCTCGAGCACCTGCTCCACCGCCGGACGCACCGAGTCGGGGCACTCGACGACCTCGCGCGCCCACCGGGCGCCCTCGGGCAGCGTCGGCCACGAGCCGGCATCGACGGGAGTGGCCGACTCGGCCACGAGCAGGCTGGCTCGACCGGAGTCGTCGACGCGCAACGCGTCGAGGGCGGTGGCCGCCGCGTCGAGCGAGCCGACGGCCAACGCCTCGGCGGCTGACCCGAGGGCGGCGGCGACGGCGTTCTCGAGGCCGGCCTCGACGGTGACGAGGGAGGCGACGGAGCCGAGGATGTCGTGGGCGTCGTCGGAGGCGGCGAGCAGCGCGGCCGCGCCGTCCTTGCGTCGCAGGCTGAGCTCGAGGGCCTCGACGCGGGCCGCGGCTGTCGTACGCGCACGCTCGGCAGCCACCTCCGCCTCCTTCCAGCGGGCGAGCTCGGCCTCCGCGGCGTCGAGCCGCTCGGCGGCCTCCTCGTAGGCGGTGTCGAGACCCTCCTCGCCCTCCTCGTCCTGGGCGACGCTGGCCTCGAGGTGGGCGAACTCGCGCTCGGCCTCGGCGGCTCGGGCCTGACCCTGCTCGACGGTGGCGCGCAGGCGTCCGATCTCGGCCTCGCGGGCCTCGATGCGCGAGGCACGCGCCCCGACCTGCCCGCCGAGCTTGGCGAGGCCCTCACGACGGTCGGCGGCGGCCCGCGCGGCCCGGGCCAGACGCGCGGTCTCCTCGGCGTGGCTGCGCTCGGCGGCGGTGCGGGCCAGCACGGCCTCCTCGAGGGCTGCCTTGGCGGCTGCGATCTCGGCGATGAGGGCCTGCTCCTGCTCGCGCACCTGGGAGGACTGCGCCCTCAGCTGCTCGGGGTCGCGTGACTGGGCGGCAGGCTCGGGCTCGTCGTCCTCCGAGAGCAGGCGCACCCGCTCCGCCGCGAGCGAGCGCGTCGCGGCTAGCCGCTCGACGAGCCGGCCGACGGCGACGTAGTCGTCCTGGGCACGGGTGAGCGCGGGGCGGGCCTGCTCGGCGGCCGCCTCGAGCTGGGCGAGCCGGGTCGCGAGCTCGGCCATGGCGGCCTCGACCTCGGTGCGGCGGGCGATGAGGGCCGACTCGTCGGCGACCTCCTGCTCGAGGCTTGAGGTGAGCTGCACGAGGTCGTCGGCGAGCAGGCGGAGGCGGGCATCGCGGGCATCGGCCTGGATGACGGCGGCCCGGCGGGCGGTCTCGGCCTGTCGACCCAGCGGCCCGAGCTGGCGACGGATCTCACCCGTGAGGTCCTGCACGCGGGTGAGGTTTGACTCCATCGTCTCGAGCTTGCGCAGCGCGCGTTCCTTGCGCTTGCGGTGCTTGAGGACGCCGGCCGCCTCCTCGATGAAGCCGCGGCGCTCCTCGGGGGTGGCACGCAGGACCGCGTCGAGCTGGCCCTGGCCGACGATGACGTGCATCTCGCGGCCGATGCCGCTGTCGCTCAGGAGCTCCTGAACGTCGAGCAGACGGCACGGGGTGCCGTTGATCGAGTAGTCGGAGCCACCGTTGCGAAACATCGTGCGTGCGATCGTCACCTCGGTGTAGTCGATCGGCAGCGCGCCGTCGGTGTTGTCGATCGTCAGGGCCACCTCGGCGCGGCCGAGCGGCGCGCGACCGGAGGTGCCGGCGAAGATGACGTCCTCCATCTTGCCGCCGCGCAGCGACTTGGCGCCCTGCTCCCCCATCACCCACGCGAGCGCGTCGACGACGTTGGACTTGCCGGAGCCGTTGGGACCCACGATGCAGGTGATGCCCGGCTCGAGCCGCAGGTGGGTCGTCGAGGCGAAGGACTTGAAGCCCTTCAGGGTGATGCTCTTGACGTACACGGGAGGTGAGCTTCCTTCGTCCTGCGAGCGGCGATCCCGGTCAGCGTACTAGCCGCACGCAGCGGTTCCGGGGAGGCGAGCGCCCGCCGGGCCCCACGGCATACCGTGGAGGGGTGAGCCCGCAGAGCCCCGATGACCCGTATGCCGTGAGGTCGCTCGAGCGGCTGCTCGAGGTCTATCCCCACGCCCCCGCCCCGAACTCCCTCGCCAAGGAGGCGGAGACGATCCTGCCGACCCACGCGCTCGTCATCGCCTCCTCACCCTTCTGCGTCATCTCGACGGTGGGCGCCGGGGGCCTCGACCAGTCGCCGCGCGGTGACCTGCCGGGCTTCGTCACGGTGCGCGACGAGCACACCCTCGTCGTGCCCGACCGGCGGGGCAACCACCGGCTGGACACCCTGCGCAACATCGTCGGCGACCCGCGCGTGGGGCTGATCTTTCTCGTGCCCGGGGTGGGCGAGGAGCTGCGCGTGCGCGGCACCGCCGTCGTGTCGACCGACCCTGCCGAGCTCGCCCGACACGAGCACCGAGGCGCCCGGCCCGCCTCGGTGCTCGTCGTGACGGTCGAACGCGTCTACTTCCAGTGCGCTCGGGCGATCAAGCGAAGTCGCCTGTGGGACAGCGCAGCCCACGTCGATCCACACACCTTGCCGACGCTGGGCAGATGACGCGCGAGGCCGGCGGCTTCCGCTCCGACAACGAGGCCGCGGACTACGACCGGGTGCTCGACGCCCGTCAGGACGCCACGCTCTACTAGCGGCGCGGCCTACTCCTCGCCTGCCGCGATGCGCTCGTGGTGGTGGATGACCTCGGCGATGATGAACGACAGGAACTTCTCGGCGAAGACGGGGTCGAGCCCGGCCTCGTCGGCGAGCGACCGCAGGCGGGCGACCTGGCGCTCCTCGCGGGCCGGGTCCGCCGCCGGCAGGTGCTGCTCGGCCTTGAGCAGGCCGACCTGCTGGGTGCACTTGAAGCGCTCGGCCAGCAGGTGGACGAGGGCGGCATCGATGTTGTCGATGCTGCTGCGCAGGCGCACGAGCTCGGGTCGGGATCTCGTCACCGCTCCGGGTCGCGTCGCTCACTCCGTCAGGGTAGGTGGGTCACCGCTCGACGAAGGAGTCGATTCCGTCCTTCGGACCGCCGCGCTGCACCACGACCTGGGTGACGCGCCCGGGCCGTCGTGTCGTCGACGGCACCTCGGTGAGCAGCTCGTGGAGGCGGTCGACCGCCTCGGGCGCACCCTGGGCGACGACCTCGACGCGGCCGTCGACGGTGTTGCGGGCGTGGCCGACGAGGGCGAGCTCCAGCGCTCGGGCCCGCGTCCACCACCGGAAGCCCACCCCCTGCACGTCACCGTGCACGAAGAAGGTGCCCCGCACCGGGGCGGGCCGACCCGTCTCGCTCGCGTCCATGGCACCACCGTATGCGGATGGGTCGGACGCACCGCGCGCCTCCATCACGTGCGTCCCACCCGTCACTATGCTCACGTCAAGCACACCGGGGTTGCACGGACCTCCTGTCCGACCCGCTCCCCGGCGCCCGAGGAGGGAGCGGCGTGACGACGTCGGCGAGGCCACTGCGGCAGGAGCGCTCGGCTCCCGCCGAGGCGGCGACCGGGTCGGCCCCACGAGGCGACGACCGCTCCCGCGACCGCATCGAGGGTCTCGACGGGCTGCGCGCCCTCGCGATCGTCGGCGTGCTCGTCTTCCACCTCGACGCCGCCTGGCTGCCCGGCGGCTTCCTCGGGGTCGACGTCTTCTTCGTCGTGTCGGGCTTCCTCATCACGACGCTGCTCGTGCGAGAGCACCGCCGCACCGGCAGGGTCGCACTCTCCCAGTTCTGGGTGCGCCGGGCGCGACGCCTGCTGCCCGCCCTCGTGCTGTGCGTCGTCACCAGTGTGCTCATCGCCCGGGCCGTCAGCACCGATCTGCTCGTCGACCTCGGGCGTCAGATGGTCGGCGCCCTGACGTTCTCGACCAACTGGCTGGAGATCACGGCGGGGTCGAGCTATTTCGACCAGACCGCGCCGCAGCTGTTCATGAACTTCTGGTCGTTGGCGGTGGAGGAGCAGTTCTACCTGCTCTGGCCCCTCATCACCATCGGGCTGCTCGCCCTGTCGAGCCGGGTCCGCGTGGGGGCGGCCGTGGCCATCGGCGGCGCGTCGGCCCTGCTCATGGCGCTGCTCTACGTGCCCGAAGCCGACGCCACGCGCGTCTACTACGGCACCGACACCCACGTCGTCGGTCTGATGGCCGGCGCCGCACTCGCCTTCGCGTGGGCGAGCCCTCGCCTGGCCCGCTTCGTCACGCCCTCGCGGTGGGGTCGGTTCGGCACGGTCGCCGGACCGGTCGCCCTGTTCGTGCTCGTCGCCGAGATGGTGCTGCTCGACGAGCAGCACCCGCTGACCTTCCGTGGGGGCATCGCGCTGGCCTCGGTCGCCACGGCGGTGCTCATCATGGCCGTCATCGACCCTGCCCCCGCTCGCTCCGGCGGGCCCACGGCGATCCAGCGGCTGACCCGACACCCCGCCGCGACGTGGGTGGGTGCGCGCTCCTACTCGATCTACCTCTGGCACTGGCCCGTGATCATGCTCGTCGCCCTCGACAACCCGTCGGCGCCAGGCACGCTCTCGCACGTGCTCACCCGCGTGTGGTGCGTCGTGGTGACGCTGGCGCTCGCCGACCTCACCTACCGCTTCGTCGAGGGCCCCTTCCGCACGCTCGGCTTCCGAGGCGTCGGCCACCTGGTCGGCGCGCGCGTCACGGCCCTGTCGGTGCCCATCCGACGGGGGGTGGCCGGCGCCGTCGCGGTGCTCGCCATCGTCGTCACGGCGATCATCGTCACCGCGCCCGCCCAGAGCGAGACGGCCAGGATGCTCGCGGCCAACGAGGCTGCGGCAATCGGCGACGAGCCGAGCGCGACAGCGACCGGATCGACCGGCGCCACACCCGGCGTGTCCCCGTCGGCGGTCCCGGCGCCGTCGACCGGTCCCGACCGCCAAGAACGCGACCTTCACGATGCCCGCCGGCAAGGACATCGACGCCTACGGCGACTCGATGCTGGTCGGCAGCCTCGCCGCGATGCGCTACTACTTCCCCGGCATCCGCATCGACGCGAAGTCCAACCGTCGCTGGTCGGACGCGGTGACCGAGGTGACCGCGCGAGGGGAGGCCAACCGCCGGGCGGTCGTGCTCGCCTTCGGCACCAACGCCGGCGTCGACACCGACGGAGTCGCGAAGGTGCTGGACGCGCTCGGCCCCAACCGGATGGTCGTGCTCGTCAACGTCATGGGTCCCTTCAGCCGCATCGACAAGGACAACGCCAAGCTCGAGACGATCGCCCGCGGACGGAGCAACGTCGCCATCGCCGACTGGGCCTCGGCCGTGCGAGCCCACCCCGAGCAGGTGCAGTCCGACCGGGTCCACCCCACCATCAAGGGCGCGCACCTCTTCTCCAAGTCAGTCCGCGACGCCCTTGCCGAGGTCTCCGAGCGCAACACCGGCAACCAGGTCGTGCTCAAGGACCTCCCCATCCCGTGACGGATCTTTCGTGACCACCGGACCCCCTGTGCCCGACTCGGCGAGCCGACCGGTCGTCGGCATCGTCTCCCCCGGCGCGATGGGCTCCGCCCTCGGTCGCGCCTGGGCGGCCGGTGGCACTGGCCGTGACGGCCGGGTGGGCCGGGGTGACGGTGCGCGCGTCGTCACGACCGTCACCGGACGGAGTGCGCGCACGGCGGCGCTCGCCGAGGGACTCGAGCTGCTCCCCGACCTCGCCGCGGTGGTCGCGGCCAGCGACGTGGTCGTCAGCATCTGCCCGCCTGCGGCCGCCGAAGCGGTGCTCGACGCCATCCTCGCCGCCGCAGTCACGACCGCCTCACGCCCGCTTCTGCTCGAAGCCAACGCCGTGGCACCCGGTCAGGTGCGAGCGATGGCCCAGCGGGCGGCATACCTCGGCCTCGACCTCGTCGACGGCTCCGTCAGCGGTGGGCCGCCCACGCCCGACGGCGACACCATGCTCTACCTGTCTGGCGCGCGCGCCGATGACGTGGCACGGCTGGACGCCCGCGGGCTGAGGCGCCGTGTCGTCGGCGACGAGCCGGGCCAGGCGTCCGGGGTCAAGATGTGCACGGCCTCCATCTACAAGGGCTCGACCGCGCTCTGGGCCCAGGCGCTGCAGACGGCCGACGCGCTCGGGGTGCTGGGGCCGGTGCTCGACGACCTCGAGGAGGAGTTCCCGGCTCAGGTCGCGGGCGCCGGGCGACGGATCGCCGTCGCGACCGCCAAGAGCGCCCGGTTCGTCGCCGAGATGGACAACATCGCGCAGACCCAGGGGGAGGCTGGAGCATCGGCCGAGCTCTTCGAGGGCATGGCGGCCGTCTATCGCCGACTGTCGGTCTCTCCCCTCGCCGCCGTGACGCCCGAGGAGGCCGCAGCGCTGACGGACCTGCGCGACGTCCTTACCCGACTCCGCGCAGCGGGCCCCTGAGCCCGACGTGACGCCGTCTCACTCGCTGGGGTGCGCGTGGCGGTCGGCACGTTGTGACGCCCCCTGGGCGCTCAGGGAGTTGTCGTGGCGGAGGGCGACGACGCCGAGTCGCCCTGCGACGTCGCCGAGGCTGAGGTGGTGGGCGGTGCCGATGGGCTGGGCGACGTCGGCTCAGCCGGGGTCGGGGAGGACGAGGGTGCGGCGGCCTCCTCGGTGGGCGTCGGCGTGGGCGGGGCACTCTCCGTCGTCGACGGCGGCGAGGTGGACTCTGCGGTCGACGTCGGCGCGGGCGTCGCGGGCTGCTCGCTCGGTGAGGTCGTTGCCTGCTCGGTGGGTGTGGTGGTTGCCTGATCGTTAGGTGTGGGAGTGCCCGTCGGTGACGTTGTGGCGGTGGCTGAGGGTGCGGGCGCCACGATCGGTGCTGCGTCGAGGATGTCGATGATCTCCTGTTGGAAGCTGTCGAGCTTGGCGGTGATCTCGGTGAGCGAGTGGGAGGTCATCGTGCCGGCGAACTCGATCAGACGGCCCCACACCTGGCCGAGGGCGTGGAGCTGTTCCTGTCCTGGTTCGGTCTGCACGGAGAGCACGAGCTGGCTGGCGATGGCGGCGGTGATGCACTCGTAGCAGTCGTAGTTGGCCGCGGTGGCGAGGTTCTGCGGGACGATGACGCGGGCGTCGTCCATGATGAGCACGACCTGGAACGCGACCGCGACGGCGACGCAGTTGGAGCAGGAGGCGTAGGCGTGCGCCTCGTTGATGTTGAGGACCTCGTCGCCCTCGGCCCAGACGAGCGCGAAGGCGACGTCGTAGCTGACCGAGCCGTCCTGGGTGGCCACGGCGAGGGCCTGGTTGTCGCCCTTGGCAGGCGGGAGTGGCTTGTCGAAGGGGAAGACCCAGACGTCGTCCGGCGCGGTGCCCGCGCCGACGGTGCTGTCCGGGCGACGGGAGCGCCGAGGGGGTGGTTGTGGGGGTTGCGGGCCCGTCCCTGGGGACGAGCACCGATGGCCAGGACCGGGTCCTTCTTCGTCGGCAGTGGGCGGCCCTTCTCGAAGGCCGCAACCAGGGGCCGGCCACTGGAGAGCCGGGTCTGCGCTGCCCGCCGGCGTTTCCGCTCTTGGCGGCGGATGCCTGCGTGGAGTCGGTGTCGGGGCGTGGGGTCAGGTCGCTGGACTGGGCGGTGAGCCGGGTGGGCACGAGGGTGGTGAAGAGGTGCCGCTCGCCGGGCTGGAGGGGTTTGTAGGTGTCGGCGTTGGGCCACCAGAGCCAGGCCAGGGCGGCCACGGCGCCGGCGATGACGGCGAGCGCTGCGGCTCGTTTGGGCAGGGAGCCGGCGGACCAGGTGAGCAGTCCCCGGATGTACTTGATGGCCATCCGCCCGAAGATCAGGGCGCAGGCGAGCGCCGGCAGCACCACGCCGAGCACCTGCACCGCGTGCCCTGCGACGTCGACGAGCGAGCCGGCGCTCCAGGCGTCGGCCAGGGCGGAGGTGTCCTCGCCCAGCACCGAGCCGGCGCTGCCGACGAGCCGCGGGACGCCCTGGAGCATGGCCCAGAACATGAGGGCCATCATCGGCACGGTCGACGAGCACCCACAGCGTGATCAAGGCCCGCGCCCAGGGCTTGAGTGCCTTGTTCTCGGGCGCCTTCCAGCGGTGCGGCAGCAACCCGAGCAGGGTGGGCTTGATCCGGTGGTAGAGGTCCGGGACACCGGCCAGGTCGGCGAGCAGGTGGTATCCGTCGAAGCGCAGCAGCGGCAGCAGCTGTTTGACCATCTGCATCACCTGGATGGCGACCAGCAGCAGCAGGGCCTCCCACCCGGTGGCCCACCACCAGACGAACGTCGCCACCACGACGATCGCGTTGAAGTAGAGGCCGCCGAGGTCGGTGCGGATCCGGCCCGCCCGGCCCAGTCGGTAGCTGTCGGTGACGTCGGTGTAGAACGCCGGCCACACGAGGTAGAGGCCCGCGCCCATGACACCGGGCTGGCCGCCGCTGTAACGGGCCGCGGCGGCGTGGCCGAACTCGTGGAAGCCACCGGAGAGGATCGTGACCACGAACACGAGCAGCAGCAGGTGCGGACGCTGGAACGCGTCGTAGGCCGAGGCGCCGAGCCCGCGGTCGAAGAACACCCACGCCACCACGGCCAGGAACCCGGCCAGGATGAGCATGACCGGGACCGGCCGGAACAGCGGGCGGAACGGGTCGGTGATCCGTCGGGTGGCGGCCGGGTCGGTGACGGTGACCCGGGCCTTGAGCGCCAACAACGGGTTCGAGCGCCTGAACTCCGGCTCCGTGCCGTCGGCGAGCTTGAGCAGCCCGAGCGGGCGCAGGTGGCTGTCGACGAGCGTCTGGACGTCGGCCTCGGTCACGCTGCGCCCCAGCGCCCGGCCGACGAGCTCGGCGATCTCGGCATACGTGCGCTGCCCGTCCACGGCGTCCAGCACCGGTGTACAGCAGCGGGGTCAGCTGCAGGACCTGCCCGTCCCCTCGCCGCACCAAGGCCGGTGGGGTCCGGTAGCCGGACCCCACCATCTCGCCGATCAGCTCGACACCGTCGACGCGGGTGGGAGCGTCGACCAGCGTGGTCATGGTGTCGTGGTGTCGGCCGGGACAGCCGTCCCGTCGCTCGAGGCCGACTCCTGCGTCGTCGACGGGTCAGCGATGGGCTCCACCGGCGGCGGGGTGCCGACCTTCGGCTCGCCCGTGACCGTGTTGTCGTCGATGGGCATGACCGCCGGGGCCGCGCTCGTGTCGTCGGCGTCGGTGCCGTCGGCGGACGCGGTGTCGGTGTCGACCGGCTCGAGCGACGCCTGGTCGATCGCGGAGGTCTGGTCCGAGGTCGCCTCGGCGTTGCCGGCGATGTGCTGGTCGGCGATGACCGTCTGGGTCGCGAGGGCGGCCGCGTCCGAGTTGTTGGACAGGATGTTCGCGGCCACCGACGCGTCGATCGGCGCGAGGACGTTGGCGTTGGCCGCGACGGCACCGTTGATCGGCGCCGCGAGGTCGGCGTCGAGGTCGACGTTGACGTCGACGTTGAGCAGGTCGCCCTTGAGCAGGTCGCCGGTGTTGAGCTTGGTGAGGGTGTCGGTGACATCGTCGAGGACCTCACCGACCGTGCCCACCAGGTTGCCCGCGGCGTCCAGGACCTTCCCGGTGAGCGGGTCGAGCGCACCGACCACGTTGCCGACGGAGTCGACGACGTTGCCCGTCGCGCCGTCGAGGATCCCGACGACGTTGCCGGCCGCGTCGAGCACCGTCGTGCCGTCGATCAGGTCGGTCACCGAGCCCACCACATCGCCGACGGTGTTGAGGACCTCGCCGGTCAGCGGGTTGAGCGCCCCGACCACGTTGCCCGTCGCGTCGAGCACGTTGCCGGTCAGGGCGTCGAGCACACCCAGGACCTGCCCGCCGGAACCCACCACGGTCGCGCCGTCCACCAGGTCGGTGACCGTACCGATCAACGAACCGGCCGCGTTGACGACGACCCCGGTGGCCTCGTTGAGCGTGCCCAGGATGTTCCCGTCCGGGCCGACGACGTTGCCCGTCGCGCCGTCCAGCACACCGATGACATGACCGGTGGCGTCGACCACCACACTGCCATCCACCGGCTCGCTCGCCGCCGCCGCGGCAGCGTCCGCAGCGTCGGCCACGTCACCGGACTCGGGGGCGGCCGACATCAGCATCGGCTGCGCGCCAGCATCAGGCTGCGCCACGTCCCCCGTGCCACCCGTGCCCCCGGTGCCGCCCTCCACGGTGTCGCTCTGGTCGATGTCGCTGTCCTGGATACCGATCGCGATCGCGTCAGCGTCGATGCCCTGCGTGACCTGAACCCCCTGGTCCGTCATCGCCTGCGCGCTCGCCCCATCACTCAGCACGTTCGCGCTCACCCCCGCAGTGATCGGGGCCAGGATGTTCGCGTTCAACGCCACCGCGAGATCGATCGGGGCAGCGCCGTCGATCGCCAAGTCGATGTCAGCGGCCAGATCAAGGATCGAGACGACCTCCTTGTCTGGCAGCGCGGTAACGCCTTCACCAGCCAGCTCCTCAGGGGTCAGGGGTGCGGACTCAGAGGTGGTCATTGTTCTTCCTTTCGATGGGGATCCGCCTTACCCCTGACGACTCCTCTGCTCCCCCCGGATGACGTGGATCCCCGCAGAATCTCTGGGCAGCAGGGATACTTTGGGCATTTCTCCTACCATGTGAGACGACTCCGATGAGCTGCCTGCACAGGAGGCAGAAGCGCCGCCGAAACAGGGGACCGGATCGGTCATGGCGACAACGAAGCACCCCGCCGGATTCCCGGCGGGGTGCTTCGCGGCACGATTGGCTCAGGCGACGCCGCCCAGGCCGCCGAGGCCGTTCAGGATCCCGAGGATCTGGTTGAGCAGACCGGAGAGCTGGCCCAGGAGCCCGCCAAGGCCGGGGCCGTCGAGCAGACCCGCGACAGCACAGAGCAGGTTGCCCAGGAGGGCGCCCGCACCGCTCTGGGCGACGATGTCGAGCACGACCTTGTCGAGGTGCACGACGAGACCCAGGAGGTTCAGGTCGAGCGGGCCCAGGTTGAGGTGCAGGATGTCGCACGTGGCGGCGAGCGCCTGCGTCGACGTCGCGGCGCCGCCCTTGTCGAGGCTCTTGACCTCAAGGTTCATGACCTTGCTGTGTGGCTTCGACCCGCGCACGCCCTCTGTCGTGGTGGTCACGAGCGACTGCATCATGAGCTTGTTGCCGCTCGCCCAGAACTTCTGCGGCTGCACCTTCACCTTTGACACGCCGGTGCGGCCCTGCTTGTCCTTCCACGTCCCGGTAAAGTTCCACGACTTTCCGTCAACGGAACGGGACTGGCTGGCGTGCGTGGCGCCCTGGCCGTTGGCCGCGCTGGCAGTCAGTGCAGGCACGGCCGTCAGGGCGCACAGCGAGGCCACCGCGGCGGCCAAGGTCTTCTTTGATGCGCTGAACTTCATCGGTACTCCTCTGTTGGTGACGGTTACGAGCGTGGAGAGCTTCATCAGGTACTCCTCGATCGGTGTCATGGCCTCGTGAACCATGTGTCACCAATGAAGACACCCAAGGTGCCAGGGCATGACGTCGACCGAATCCGCTTCCCCGGCTCCGCAGGCACAGGTCCCCGCACGAGATCTGCCACGGCTCGCCTCTTTTCGGGGGCACCTCGCTCATCGTTCGCGTCATGCGATTCCGTCTACGGCGTCCGGGCGCGTGGAGTCGGTCGTGGTGGAGGCGACCGCAGTGCTGAGCCGACACGTGGTGATCTCGACGGGTGTCGGGGCCGACGGCTGCCGGGAGGTTGCCGGATCCACACCGCCACGACCGAAGTGGCGGGCCACGTCCTGGCAGTGCTGCCAGACCCCTGCGCGGCCACGCCCATGACAGTGGCGAAGTCTCGTGGGCTGGGCGCCCTGACGGCAGTCAGGTCCAGTGAGCCGCCTGTTGATGCGGCATGAACGCCGGGGCGCTCGAGCGACTGGGTCGGTCAGCGGGTGACGACGACCTCGTCACCGACGGCGATCGAGGCCCCGGCTGCGAGCGGCAGGACGGGCGTGAGCCGGATGCCGAACCACGTCGCGCCGTCCCACCGGCGGTGTCGCGCGAGAGTGCGGATCGGCTCCTTGCTCGTCTTCAGCGACCCGCGGTCGATCGTCGTCATGACGCATCGGTCGCACACCATCGTGGCCCGGAAGGGCACGTCGCCGATGCGGGCCCCGGCCCACGCGTCCTCGGCGAAGGGCTCACTGCCGGCGAAGATGACGTTGGGGCGGAAGCGGTCGTGTCCGAGTGGCTCCCCCGGCTCCTCACCCCGCTCCAGTGCCATCCCGAGCACCCAGCCGTTGAGCCGCTCGAGAGACGACTCCGACGTGACATGCAGGGGTGCGGCATCCGACAGCGAGTTGCGGTCGCCCGCGGCGCCACCCATCTCGGGCCGGACCGGGCGAAGCACGTCGTCGTCCTGCCACACGAGCCGCAGCGGACGACCCACCTGCGCCGTCAACCAAGCGTCGGCCTCGGCTCCCGCGGGCCGGGCGGTGTCCTGCCCAGAGAAGCCCACCGGCACGGGCGAGGTGGCGCGAGGTGGCGCCACCTCGAGCGGAGCCGTCCCCGACGCGAGCAGGCGCACTCCCCCGTCGTCGAGCGGCTCGGCGCGCAGGCCCAGCAGGGCGTGCGCCTCCCGGGCCGTCACCTTCGTGCCGTCCGGGTCGACGACCGCCCAGCGCCGATCGCCCCGAAGCCCTTGGGCCTCGACGACGGCAGACTCGACGGCCACGCCGCCGAGCGACTTGACCGGGTAGGTCGTCAGTCCCGTCACGGTCACCGTCGCGACGCTCACGTGCTCACTCCGCAAGCCAGGCGGCATACGCGTCGAACGTGTAGGGCCGGCCGAGGAAGTCCTCGACGAGGTCAGCGGCGTCTCGCCGACCGCCCTGCGCGAGGATCGTGTCGCGGTAGGCGCCGGCGACCTCCGGGTCGAAGAGGTCGTCGCGGTCGAACGCGGAGAAGAGGTCCTTGGCGATGACGAGCGACCACATGTAGGTGTAGTAGGCCGAGCTGTAGCCGTCGAGGTGCCCGAAGTGGCACTGCATGTGCGTGCCGTCCAGGTAGGGGAAGACGGAGTAGCGCGCCATCAGCTCCCGGAGGCGGCCGGTGAGGTCAGCGGTCTCGTTGACGTGGAAGTCGTAGGACAGCGCGGCGTAGAACATCTGGGTGCGGGCGTCGTAGCCCTTGCCGAAGTCGTCGGCCCGCCGCATGGCCTCGACGAGGTCGGCGGGGATGGTCTCGCCGTCGGCGTTGCGCGCGAACGTCGCAAGGACCTCGGGGTCCCACGCCCACTCCTCGAGCATCTGGCTCGGGGCCTCGACGAAGTCCCACTCCGTCGCGACGCCCGAGAAGCGCACCCAGTCGGTGCGCCCGGCGAGGACGTGGTGCACGAGGTGGCCGAACTCGTGGAAGAGAGTGACGACCTCGTCGTGCTCGAGCAGGCCACGGTTGAAGTTGCAGACGAGCACGCCCTCGGCGAGCTGGACGTCGGCCACCCCGCGGGTCAGGTCGAACTGCGCCGCGTGCTTGTACTTGCCGTCGCGCGGGTGCAGGTCGAGGTGGATGCGCCCGATGCGCTCGCCGCCGTAGGACACGTCATAGGTGGCCACCTCGGTGTGCCAGGTGCGGGCCTCCTCGGCCGGCACCGGCACCCACTCGAGCCCGAAGAGCCGACCGGTGACATCGAGCAGGCCCTGGCGCACGGCCTCGAAGGAGAAATAGGTGCGCACCCGCTGGGCGTCGACCGCGAGCTGCTCCTTGCGGACGAGCTCGGCGTAGTAGGACACGTCGGCGCCGTCGATGTCGGTGGCGTCGGGACGGTCCTTCCGCAGCCGGTCGAGCAGCACGGCCTTGTCGCGCTCGGCGCTGGTGGTCGACAGCTCGGTGATGCGGTCGATGAACTCGCCGATCGCGGGGCCGCTGCCGATCATCTTGACCTCGGCGTCGTAGTCGGCCCACGAGGAGTAGCCGAGGAGGGCGGCGTGCTCGCGGCGCACGGCGAGGATCTCCTGGAGCACCCGGTCGTTGGCGGGCCACGCGATCGTGAGGAACTGCGTCACGAGGTCGCGGCGAGCCTGCGCGTCGCGGGCGAAGGTGCGGAACGGCACGACGTCGGGGTAGTCGGTCGTGACCGTGACGAGGCCGTCGTCACCCGCCGGGTGCGCCGCGACCCAGTCGTCGGGCATGCCGGCGAGCTGCTCGGGTCGGACCCGGATGCTCCGCACGTCCTCACGGATGTTCTTGCTGAACTCCTGGCTGAGCAGCACCGCCCGCTCCGACAGCTCGCGCAGCCGCGCACGCGTCGCCTCGTCGCGGTCGACACCGGAGCGGCGGAAGTCGCGCAGGGTGCGCTCGAGGACGCGGGCGGCATCGGCGTCGAGGCCACTGCCGTCGACGCCGGCCAACACGGCATACAGCTCGGTGTCGAGCCCGAGGTCGGTGTCGAGCTTCTGCACGTCCTGGGCGACCGTCTCGGCGCGCTCGCGCACGGGCTTGTCGGGGTGCACCTCGGAGAAGAGCGAGCCGACCGACGACGCGTTGGACAGCGCGAGCTGCGCGTCGTTCCAGAGCCGCAGCACCTCGAGCGCCTCACGAGGCGGGTCGCTCTTGAGGCGGTCGACGAGCGCGCGCGCACGCGCGATCTGCTCGCGTCCGCGCTCGGTGACCCAGTCGAGCCAGGCGTCGGTCGCGGGGAGCGGCAGCGAGGTGGGTGTGGTCGTCACAGACGGCACTGTATGCCGATCGCCGGGGCTCACGGCCGAGGGCGGCCTGCCCCCCGTGTCCCCCGACGACCCGCGTGGTTGCGTTCCGCTAGCCCCAGAGGCTCATCGAGCGGGTGAAGATGCCCGCGAGGTCGACGGCCGCGACGGGCTTGGGGCTCGTGGCGAGGAGCCGCTGCTGGGCGAGGGCGCCCTCGACGAGGTCGTCGACGTCGCGCTCGTCGTAGCCGACGGCAGACAGGCCGTTCGGCATGCCGATGTCGCGCATCAGGTCGAGCAGGACACCGGGCAGCACGTCACGCGGCTCTGACTCCCAGCGCGGGCCGACACCGGGGTCGAGCAGCCGAGCAGCCGCGAGGTGCCGCTCGGGCGCCGCGTCGAAGGTCCACCGGAACGCCTCGGGCGCCGTCAGCGCCACGGCCATCCCGTGCGGCACCATCGGCTCCTCGCTGGGGTAGCCGTCGGGGTGGAAGCCGCGCACCCGGCCGGCGATCGGGTAGGCGTTGGCGTGCGGCACGTGGACGCCGGCGTTGCCGAAGCCGAGCCCGGCGAAGGTGGCAGCAAGGGCCATCTCGCCGCGGGCGACCTCGTCGGAGCCGTCGTGGACCGCGGTGCGAAAAGCGTTGGCCAACAGCGACATCGAGCGCTCCGACCACATGTCGGAGATCGGGTTGCTGCCGCAGTAGGGCACCCGCTGCTCCGGCGACTTGCGCTCGTAGCTCGTGTAGGGGCGAGCCGTCCAGCTCTCGAGCGCGTGGCAGAGGATGTCCATGCCGGCGCTCGCCGTGACCCCCGCCGGCTGCGTCGCCGTGAGACCGGGGTCGACGACGGCCAGCGCAGGTCGCAGCCGCACGTGACTGATGCCGGTCTTGACCTTGAGGGCGAGCACGTCGAGGACGCAGATCGTCGTGCTCTCGGCTCCCGTGCCGGTCGTCGTCGGCACGGCGACGAGCGGCAGGAGCGGCCGACGCGGTGGCCGCCCCGCCCCGACGGGGGCGTTGACGTAGTCCATCAGGTCGCCGCCGTTGCTGAGGATGAGGTCGACGGCCTTGGCCGTGTCGATCGACGAGCCGCCGCCCACGGCGACGACGGCGTCGAACGGACCGTCCGCGCGGGCCCGCCCGATCGCTGCCTCAAGACTCGCGTCGGTCGGCTCGACGTGCGCCGAGTCGTGCACGACCGCGATCAGACCCGCGCGGCGCAGTGCCTCTGCCACCCGTGCCGGCGCTCCCGTGGCGAGCACTCCGGCGTCGGTGACGACGAGGACCCGCGTCGCACCGAGTGCCGCGACGTCGTGTCCGATCTCGTCGACCGCGCCGCTGCCGAACTTGAGCGCCGGGGCACCGTAGGTGAAGACCGACTCGGGCCGGGCTGGTGACGAGGTCATGGGCCGATTGTGGCAGTCCGAGCCGGACGGGCAGGGCTCGGTGGCGAGGTGGCACCGGCCGTCGCTGTCGAGGACGCCTACGCTGAAGGGATGACACCGCCGACCCGTCCGACCCTCGTCGTCGGCGCGGGCCAGGCCGGCATCTCTCTTGTCGCGGAGCTGCGCGAGCTGGGCGACGACCGTCCGATCGTCCTCGTCGGCGACGAGCCCGAAGCGCCCTACGAGCGCCCGCCCCTGTCCAAGACCTACCTGCGCGGCGAGCACGACCGAGCCTCGCTGACCCTGCGCGACGCGGCCTGGTGCGCCGCGCACGACATCGAGCTCGTGACCGGCGACGCCGTCATCGCGATCGAGCGTGACGCCTCAGGCGGCCGAGCCGTCACGGCCTCAGGACGCGAGCTCGACTTCGAGCGACTTGCGCTGACGACGGGTGCCACCGAGGCCCGCCTGCCCGTCGACGGCGCCGAGCTGGGCCGGGTGCTGACCCTGCGCACCGTCGCGGACGCCGACGTGTTGGCGGCCGCCCTGCGCGACAGCCGCGACGTCGTCGTCGTCGGCGGTGGCTTCATCGGTCTCGAGGTCGCGGCCAGCGCCCGGGCACTGGGCGCGACCGTGACGGTCGTCGAGGCGGCCGATCGGCTTCTCGCCCGGTCGGTGACGCCGGTGCTGTCGGACTTCTACCTCCGGGCGCACGAGCGCCGAGGCACGACAGTGCGGCTCAACACGCAGGCGGTGCGCATCCACGGCACCGCCGACCATGCCGAGGCCGTCGTGCTCCACGACGGGCGCGAGCTGTCGGCCGACCTCGTCGTCGTCGGGGTCGGCGCCCTCCCCCGCACCGACCTCGCCACGGCGCTCGGGCTCGGGGTCGAGCCCCGCGGCATCATCGTCGACCGCAGGGCCCTGACCTCCGACGGTGTGACCGTCGCCGCCGGGGACTGCACCGTCGGCCCCAATCCCTTCATGCGTGGGCTCCCCGGCCCGCTCCGCCTCGAGAGCGTGGCGCACGCGACCGACCAGGCGCGGGTGGCGGCGGCGACCCTCCTCGGCCACGAGACGGCATACGCCTCGGTGCCGTGGTTCTGGAGCGACCAGGGCGATCTGCGACTGCAGATCGCCGGGCTCCCCCAGGGCGCCGACCAGCTCGTCGTGCGTGGCGAACTCGGCTCGGAATCCTTCTCCCTGCTCTCCTACCGCTCGGGGCTCCTCATCGCCATCGAGGCGGTCGGTGCGAGTGCCGACTACGTCGTGGTGAAGCGGGCCCTCGAGCGCGGTATGACGATCCCGGCCCACGTCGCAGCGGACCCGATGGTCCCACTGCGTCGGGGTCTGCAGACCGTGCCCGACTGACCCGGGACCGGCACCACGTCCTGAAATGCGGACCGCCCGGGACGGCGCTAGCGTGAGTCGTCGCCCACCGAAGGGACTGATCGCATGCCCGTTCTGACACAGTTGCCGACGGCAACGCTGATCGACGCCAACCCTGTCGACTACCTCATCATCGCGCTCTACTTCGCGTTCGTGCTCGGCATCGGTTTCATGGCCCGGCGCGCCATCTCCGACTCGCTCGACTTCTTCCTGTCGGGCCGGTCGTTGCCCGCGTGGGTGACCGGGCTGGCCTTCATCTCGGCCAACCTCGGCGCAGTCGAGATCATGGGCATGTCGGCCAACGGCGCCGAGTTCGGCATCGCGACCGTGCACTACTTCTGGGTCGGTGCCATCCCGGCCATGCTCTTCCTCGGCGTCGTCATGATGCCCTTCTACTACGGCTCGAAGGTGCGCTCGGTCCCGGAGTTCATGTTCCGCCGCTTCGGCACGGGAGCGCACCTCGTCAACGCGATCAGCTTCGCGGTCGCCCAGCTGCTCATCGCCGGCGTGAACCTCTACCTGCTGGGGTCGATCGTCCACGCCCTGCTCGGCTGGCCGCTGTGGGTGGCACTCATCGTGGCCGCCATCATCGTGCTCTCCTACATCACGCTCGGTGGCCTGTCGGCAGCGATCTACAACGAGGTGCTGCAGTTCTTCGTCATCGTCGCCTCGCTCCTGCCCCTCACCCTCATCGGCCTGCACCGCGTGGGCGGCTACGAGGGCCTCACCCAGAAGATCACCGAGTTCGCAGCCGCGGCCCCGGCCGAGGCCGAGGTCCCGCCCGCCGAGTGGCAGCTCAACAGCTGGCCCGGTCAGGCGCTCACCGGCTTCGAGTCGCCCTTCTGGTCCGTCGTCGGCATCGTCTTCGGCCTCGGCTTCGTGCTCTCCTTCGGCTACTGGACGACCAACTTCGTCGAGGTGCAGCGCGCGATGGCGAGCAACTCGATGTCGGCCGCGCGCAAGACGCCGATCATCGGGTCGTTCCCCAAGATGTTCGTCCCCTTCATCGTCATCCTGCCCGGCATGATCGCCGCCGTGCTCGTGCGAGAGATCGGCGAGCTGAAGGCCGGTGGCAGCCCCGCCGGTGGAGCCTCCGGAGAGGGCGTCGCCTACAACGACTCGCTGCTGCTGCTGATGCGCGACATCCTGCCCAACGGCCTCCTCGGCCTGGCGATCGCCGGCCTGCTCGCTGCCTTCATGGCCGGCATGGCCGCCAACATCTCGGCCTTCAACACGGTCTTCAGCTACGACCTGTGGCAGCGCTACATCCGCAAGGACCACAGTGACGACTACTACCTGCGCATCGGTCGCCTCGCGACCGTCGGCGCGACGTTCCTCGCCATCTTCACCGCGATCGTCGCCAGCTCCTTCAGCAACGTCATGGACTACCTGCAGACGTTGTTCGGCTTCTTCAACGCGCCGCTCTTCGCGACCTTCATCCTCGGCATGTTCTGGAAGCGGATGACCGCGACCGCCGGCTGGGTCGGACTCTCGGCCGGCACGGTGTCGGCGGTCCTCGTCGCGTTCCTCAGCGAGGACGCCTTCGGCGAGGCCAGCCTCGGAGTCATCCCGCTGAGCGGTCAGGGGGCGGCCTTCGTGGCCGCGTCGGCAGCCTTCGTCGTCGACATCGGGCTGTCGATCATCGTGTCGCTCGTGACCGAGCCGAAGCCCGCGGGCTCGCTCCGCGGTCTCGTCTACTCCGAGACCCCGAGGGAGGAGCTCGTCGACCCGGAGGAGGCCAAGCAGCCGTGGTTCCGGCGTACCCTTCCCCTCGCCGGCATCTCACTCGCCATGGTCATCGCCCTCAACTTCCTGGTCTAAGGAGCCCCGATCATGAGTGCAGACAACACCGCCCCTGACACGGCTCCCGACCCCGACGCCACCCGCGTCGAGCGGCACACGGCCGGCGCCTTCGACATCCGCAACTTCATCGGCGCCCTGCTCGGCCTCTACGGCATCATCCTCACGCTGATGGGCCTCTTCGGTGACAAGGCCTACGAGAAGACGGGCGGGGTGAATGCCAACCTCTGGACCGGGCTCATCCTGCTCCTCATGAGCGCGATCTTCATGACGTGGGCGCGCCTGCGACCGATCATCGTGCCTGCTCACGTCGAGCCGCCGGAGGACGACGCCACACGTCCCGCGCCGAAGCGCAGGCCGTCAGGGCACTAGGGCACTGACCGACGCCTCGGACGCGGCTGGCAGACCGGGCAGGAGAACGACGAGCGGTTCATGAAGTGCTCGCGGCGCATCAGGGTGCCGCAGCGGTCGCACGGGGTGCCCGCCCGGCCGTAGGCGTGCAACGACCGGTCGAAGTAGCCGCTTGCACCGTTGACGTTGACGTAGAGGGCGTCGAAGCTCGTGCCTCCGTGGCCCAGAGCCTCCGACATGACCTCGCGCGCGTGGTCGAGGACCCGCGAGAGGGCCGGCTTGGTCAGGGCCGAGCAGAGCCGCTCCCCGTGCACCTTCGCGCGCCACAGGGCCTCGTCGGCATAGATGTTGCCGATGCCCGAGACGAGGGTCTGGTCGAGCAGGGCGCGTTTGACTGCGCTGTCGCGCAGCTTCATCCGCCGCACCACCGCCGACTGGTCGTAGGTGGCCTCGAAAGGGTCGGGCGCGATGTGCGCCACGGCTTCCGGTATGCCGTCCGGCCCCAGAGGCGACATCGCGAGTCCCCCGAAGGTGCGTTGGTCGACGAACCGCAGCTGCGGGCCGCCGTCGGCGAAGTCGAAACGGGCGTGGCAGTGCTTCTCGAGCGGCGCGTCGGCCGGCTCGACGAGCATCTGGCCACTCATGCCGAGATGGACGATGAGGGCGTCCTCGCCGTCGAGCGCGAGCCAGAGGTACTTGCCCCGACGCGACGCCGCCGTGACCGTGACATCGTGAAGTCGGTCGGCGAGGTCCTCGGCGCCGGCGTCGTGGCGCCTCGCCACCCGCACGCCGCTGATCCGGGCGCGCGTGATGTGCCGGCCCACGACGTGGTCGTGCAGACCCCGCCGCACCACCTCGACCTCGGGCAGCTCCGGCACGCCGCGGTCAGACCGGAGGGGTGCTCGTCGAGCCCGCGGTCACGGAGCGACGGACCTCGATCGCGTGCCAGGCCTCCTTGGCGGCCTTCTGCTCCGCTTCCTTCTTGCTGCGCCCCCTGCCCTCGCCCAGCACCTCGTCACCGAAGACGACGCGGGCGTGGAACTCCTTCTCGTGGTCGGGCCCCTGCTCGTCGACCCGGTAGTCGGGCGAGCCGAGGGCCACGCTGGCCGCCATCTCCTGCAGGCTCGTCTTCCAGTCGAGACCGGCCCCGAGGGTCGCCGCCTCCTCGATGATGGCGTCGAAGTGGTGGTGCACGAAGATCGCCGCCCGGTCGATGCCGGCGGCGAGGAAGACCGTGCCGATGACCGCCTCGAGCGTGTCGGCGAGGATCGAGGCCTTGTCGCGGCCGCCTGTCGCCTCCTCGCCCTTGCCGAGCATGACGTACTCACCGAGGTCGAAGGTGCGGGCGACGTCGGCGAGCGCGCGCATGTTGACGACGGCGGCCCGCAGCTTGGCGAGCTGGCCCTCGGCGAGGTCGGGGTGCTCGCGATACAGCGAGTCGGTGACGACGAGGCCGAGCACGGAGTCGCCGAGGAACTCCAGACGCTCGTTGTTGGGCAGTCCCCCGTGCTCGTAGGCGTACGAGCGGTGCGTCAGGGCACGCAGAAGCAGCGGCTCGTCGATCTCCTGGCCGACCACCTCGGTGAGGTGGGCGAGCAGGGCATCGACGGGCCGCTGCGGCACCGCCGGAACACCCTGGGTGTCAGGGCTGCTCACGGCGGCGATCAGTTCTGGTGCTCGGTGCGCTCCGCCACGGCGTAGTGACGGCCCTTGTAGGTGCCGCAGGACGGGCACGCGATGTGCGGCTGGGCAGCCGAACCACACTGGGGGCACGTCGTGAGCGTGGTCGGCGTTGCCTTCCAGTTCGCGCGACGCGAACGGGTGTTGGAGCGCGACATCTTCCGCTTCGGGACAGCCACGTCAGTTCCTCTTCTCTTGCGGGTCGTCCTGCAGCATCCCGCGCAGGGCCGACCATCGGGGGTCGAACACATCATGGTGGTGGTCGGGGTCGTCCGCGAGCTTCACTCCGCACTCGGAGCACAGTCCGGGACAGTCCGGCCGGCATATCGGCTTGAAGGGCAGCGTCGGCACGACCGCGTCCCGGAGCACGGGCTCGAGGTCGATGAGGTCACCGACCAGCTCGTGCACCTCGTCCTCGTCCGTGTCGGCTCCCACCTCGTGGTGGTGCGCCGCACGGTCGGTGTAGGCGAACAGCTCCGTGAAGGTCCCGTCGACAGCCAGCTCGACGGGGTCCAGGCACCGCACGCACGCACCGCTCGCCCTGCCGTTGACCGAACCCGTCAGGAGCACGCCCTCGACGACGGACTCGAGTCGCACCGCGAGCTCGACCGGCATGCCGGCCTTGATCGCGATGACGTCGGTTCCGAGGTCTTCGGGCAGATCCACCGTGCGCGAGAGCTCCAGCATCGTCCCGGGTCGCCGATCCAGCTTCCTGGTGTCGAGCACCAGTGGTGAACGGGGGTCGGGGCGGTTCATGGCTCCTGCGCACGATTGAGGGTTCGGACCACTCCAGGGTGGACGAGGACCGACGTCCAAGGCTACCGGAGCGGACTCGCCCGCCCAAATCAGCGAAGTCGGTCGTGCAGGGCGGCGAGCACGGTGTCGGGCACGAGGCCCGAGACGTCTCCGCCGTAGCGCACGACCTCCTTGATGAGCGAGCTCGACACGTGCTGCAGGTCGGGCGCGGCGGCGAGGAAGAGCGTCTCGACACCGGTGAGGTGGCGGTTCATGTGCGCCATCGGCAGCTCATAGGCGAAGTCGGTGCCCCCACGCAGTCCCTTGACCATGGAGTCCGCCCGGACCTCGCGGCACACGTCGACGACGAGGGTGTCGGCCCAGGCGCCCACCCGGACGTTGGGCAGGTGCTCCAGCGTCTCCTCCAGGAAGGCCGTGCGCTCGTCGACACCGAAGGTGCCGCGCTTGGCGGGGTTGTGCAGGATCGCCACGACGACCTCGTCGAAGAGGCCCGCGGCGCGGGTGATGACGTCGACGTGCCCGTTGGTCACGGGGTCGTAGGAGCCGGGGCACACACACCGTCGCGTCGTCACGTGCCCAACCTAGCCAGCCCCGACCTCGCGCGACGACCTCCCTCGACGACCTCCGCGCCTGCGCCACCCTCACGCGACGACCTCATGGGTGGTGGGCTCGGCGAACCACATGGCTGTCTCGCCGTAGCGCTTCTCCCCCGAGAGCTCGAGCCCCGCGGGCCACCAAGGCTGCGGCGAACGGGTCGACCGCTCGACGACGACGAAGGCCTCCGGTCCGAGCCAGCCACGCTCGACGAGTGCGGTCAGCACGGCGGCGAGGGCCTCCTCGGACAGGTCGTAGGGCGGGTCGAGCAGGACGAGGTCGAAGGGCGTGCCGCCGGGCGGCCCGCTGCCGAGCGCTCGCTCCACGGTGTCGACGACGAGACGCACCGCAGGGTGTCCGACGGCGGCGATGTTGGCGCGGATCGCCGCTGCCGCGCCCCGTCGCGACTCCACGAGCACGACCTCGGCGGCGCCTCGGCTGGCCGCTTCGAGGCCGAGGGCTCCCGACCCGGCGTAGAGGTCGAGCACTCGGGTGTCCTCGAGGAGGCCGCGGTGCTCGAGCCGGCTGAAGAGCGCCTCACGCACCCGGTCGGACGTGGGGCGGGTCGAGGACCCCGGCGGTGGTGCGCAGCCGCCGACCGCCGGCGGTGCCGCTGATGATGCGGGTCATCTCACCCTCGCTCCAACCAGGCCGCCTGCTCCTCGTCGAGGCGCATGGCGACGGCCGCCGCGAGGGCCGGGTGCTGGCGCAGCTCGGGGTCCTCGGCGACGAGCGCGAAGGCGTCCTCCCGCGCATCGGCGATCACCTGCTCGTCGTCAGGCCGTCCGAGCCGCAGGTGACGCACCGAGTTGCCGCGTCCGCTCTGGCGCGCGCCGAGCACATCACCCTCACGGCGCAGGAGCAGGTCGACCTGGGCGAGCTCGAAGCCATCGGTGGTGGCGGCGACCTGGGCGAGGCGCTCCGCGGCGAGCTCCCCCGCTCCCTGCGTCATGAGCAGGCAGAGTCCCGGGACGGAGCCGCGGCCGACGCGGCCCCTCAGCTGGTGCAGCTGAGAGATGCCGAAGCGGTCGGCGTCGACGACGACCATGACGGAGGCGTTGGCGACGTCGACTCCGACCTCGATGACGGTGGTGGCCACGAGGACGTCGATCTCGCCGTCGGCGAAGGCCCGCATCGTGGCCTCCTTCGTGTCGGGGTCGAGCCGACCGTGCAGCACCTCGAGCCGCACGCCCTCGAGCGCTGGAGTCGGCACGCAGCGTGGCGAGCATCGTGTAGACGCCGGTGAGCTCGCGCTGCGCACCACCCTCGCCGGACCGGTCGCCGGACCGGTCGCCGAGGCCGTCGCCGACCTCGCCCCCGTCGTCCCCGTCGCGCCCGTCTGCCCAGTCGACGTCCCACGCGTCCTCGTCGGTCACCGGGGACCCGGCGGCGCCGACCCCGGAGGCCTCGTCGTCGACGTCGCCGATGCGGGGGCAGACGACGTAGGCCTGATGGCCCTTGGCGACCTCCTCGGCCACGCGCTGCCACGTGCGGTCGACCCAGCCGGGGCGGTCACCGTCGACGACGTGGGTCGCGATGGGCGAGCGACCACGCGGAAGCTCGCGCAGGGTCGAGGTCTCCATGTCACCGAAGACCGTCATCGCCACGGTGCGCGGGATCGGTGTCGCGGTCATGACGAGCACGTGAGGCGGACGGATCCCCTTCTCTCGCAGGGCATCACGTTGCTCGACTCCGAAGCGGTGTTGCTCGTCGACCACGACGAGGGCGAGGTCGGCGAACTGCACGTGCTTCTGGATGAGGGCGTGCGTGCCGATGACGATGCCCGCCTCGCCGGAGGCTGCGGCGAGCAGCGACCGCTTGCGGGCGCTCGCCGACCTGGCTGCCCGTCAGCAGCGCCACCGTCGTGCCGTGCTCGGCGCCGCCGAGCATGCCCCCGAGCGCGAGGTCGCCGAGCATCGTCGTGATCGAGCGGTGGTGCTGCGCCGCGAGCACCTCGGTGGGGGCCAGCAGCGCCGCCTGACCGCCGGCGTCGATGGCTGCGAGCATCGCCCGCAGGGCGACGACGGTCTTGCCCGAGCCGACCTCGCCTTGCAGCAGTCGGTGCATCGGCCGGTCTGAGGCGAGCTCGGCCGTGAGCACCTCGCCGATCTCGCGCTGCCCGGCGGTCAGCTCGAAGGGGAGCCGAGCGTCGAAGTCCGCGAGCAGACCACCCGGACGTGGGGGCCGCGGAGTCGCGAGCTCGGACTCGGCGGCCTTGCGACGCTGGGCGAGGATGGTCTGGAGGACGAACGCCTCGTCGTACTTCAGCCGGTCGAGCCCCCTCGACGGCTGGTCGTCGACGCCCGGCCGGTGCACGAGCTCGAGCGCCGCCGCCCGGTCGAGCAGCCCACGGGCCGCACGCACCGGCTCGGGCACCGGCTCGCGGATGCGGTCGACGGAGTCGAGCGCCGTGTGCACGAGCCGTCGGAGCTGAAGTGAGTTGATCTTGCCCGTCGTCGAGTAGACCGGGACCCGATGGGTCCGATACCACTCCACCGCGGCCTCGCCCTCGGCGTCGTCGTCGAAGAGCTCGTACTCGGGGTGGGTGAGCTGCATCCGCTGTCCGTAGGCGCCGATCGTGCCGACGAAGAAGCCACGGACACCGGCGTGCAGCTTGCCCTCGTGGCCGTAGGCGCTGAAGAACGTGACGTCGAGCTCGTGGCCGTGGTCGTCGGTGAGCACGACGGTCAGCATCTTGCCGCGCCGGTTGCGCATCGGCCGCGACGTCGACCGGGCGACCTCGGCCACGACGAGCACGTCCTCGCCGACGCGCAGCGACGAGAGGTCGGTGAGCTGCCCCGGGCGCACGTAGCGCCGCGGCACGAACTCGAAGAGGTCGCCGACGGTCTGCAGCCCCTTGGTGCGGGCGAGCTGCTCGGCCTCGCCCTTCTTGACGAGCTTGGTCAGCGGTGAGTCCTCGGTGAGCACGACCACGGCCTACTCCACCCCGATGAGCACGCTGTAGACGGGCTGCCCACCGTCGATCTGCGACACCTCGACGCCGCGCTGCAGCGCCATCGCCTCGGTCGCCAGGGCCTGCCCCAGCCCGTCGCGGGCTGCGGACCCGACGACGACGGTGACGAGCTCGCCCCCGCTCGCGAGGAGTCGGCGGACGACCTCACGCCCCACCTCGACGTCGTCGTGGCCGATGACGACGATGTCACCGTCGACGACGCCGAGCACGTCGCCCGGCTCGCACGGGCCCGCGCTCGTCAGGGCCGCGCGGTTGGCGACCGTGACGGCGCCATGCCGGGTCGCCGACGACGCGGACTGCATGGCGAGCACGTTGGCCGAGGGCGCGGCCCCGGGCTCGTAGACGGCCAGGGCGGCGAGGCCCTGGACCGCCGTCCGGGCGTGCACGACCTGCGCGTCGATGCCGTCGTCGGCGACCGCCCGGGCCGCAGCCGCCGCGGCCAGCAGGGTGTCGCCGTCGTTGGGCAGCACGACGACGCCGGCCGCACCGGTGGCGTGCTGGGCACGGATCGCGGCGATGAGGGCTCCGGTCGACGCGCGTCGCCCGGGGCCGGACGGCACGACCGCGGCACCTGCCTCGCCGAAGAGGGCCGCGAGCCCGTCGCCTGCCGCACAGGCCACGATCGCCGAGCCGGTATGCCGGGGGGCGTCGTGCCCCTGTGACGTCGGCTCGTGCGCGTGGCCGACGTGGACGACGTCACGGTCCAGTCGCGTGATGCGCACGCGGTGGGGCCGGCCCGCGACGATGCCGGCCTCGACGGCAGCGCCGGCGTCGTCGACATGGGCGTGGACGTTCCACTCCCCGTCGCCGCCGACGACGAGCACGGAGTCACCGAGCTCGACGAGGCGCGCCCGCAGCCGGTCGACGGCGTCGTCGTCGGAGTCGGCGAGCAGATACATCACCTCGTAGGCGGGCGAGCCGGCGTCAGAAGCCCCGCGAGAAGCCCCGTCAGAAAGACTGTCGGCGGTCGGGTCGGGCAGCCCGGCGGAGAGCGTCGGCCCGAAGCGCTCGGGCCGGAAGTGTCCGCGCCGGCTCGACGGGGCGTCGCCGCTGGGGCGGCCGCGCTGTCCGAAGCAGATGCGTTCGAGGCACTCGAGCAGCACGACGAGCCCGGCGCCCCCCGCGTCGACGACCCCGGCGCGCGCGAGCACCTCGAGCTGTTCTGGAGTGTGGTCGAGCGCCACCCGGGCGGCGTCGAGCGCGGCGAGCGACACGGCATACAGACTCGCTTCGGAGGGGTCACCCACCTCGGCTGCAGCGGCCGCCTGTGTGGCGGCTTCCGCCATGGCGGTGGCCACGGTGAGGATCGTGCCCTCCTGGGGCTCGGTGACCGCCTCGCGCCCACGCTGCTCGGCGCGCACGAGCCCACGGGCGAGCAGAGCCCCGTCGACGACCTCGGCCCCGGCGCACGCCTCGGCCAGGCCTCGCGCGAGCTGGCTGAGGATGACCCCGGAGTTGCCGCGGGCGGTCCAGAGCAGCGCCTTGGCGAAGGCTGCGAGCAGGTCGCCGGCCCCGTGCGGGTCGTGCGCGAGCATCCGCTCGACCCCACCGTCGAACGTGAGGAAGAGGTTGGTGCCGGTGTCGCCGTCGGGCACCGGGAACACGTTGAGCGCATCGATCTCGACGCGTCGCGCGGCGAAGGCGGACCGGGTCAGCAGGGCCCAGCGGCGCACCGCCGGCACGTCGAGCACGGAGAGCGCACCGGGCACCGGGAGCAGCGCCCGCGGCGACCGCTCGGGCAGTCGTGCTGGGCCAGGCATCCGTCCTCCTGCTCGTCGTCGACCGCGACCATGCATGTCAGGGCTCGTCGGGCCTGGCAGGGTCAGGTCGCCCCGGCACGGTCCGCGGCCGCTGCTCGGCAGGCTAGCGCCTCCCCCGGACGGTCGCATGCAGCCGCGCGACCCCGGCTCGGGCGGCCGGCAGGGGTGAGAGCAGGGGAGAGCGAGAGCAGGGTGAGAGCAGGAACGCAGAAGGACGCGAGCACGGCGGGTCGCACACCAGCTCCCCGGCGACGTTGCCGCGGACCGGACCCGGCCGGCCCTACGGTGAGGACCGTGTCGCGGACCGTCCCTCTCCACCGCAAGTCCTGGCCCGGCGCCCCCGCGGGCTTCTTCGCCGTCGAGGCGGCCGGCCTGCGGTGGCTCGCCGAGGCCGAGGCCGCCGGCGGCGCCTCCGTGGTCGCCGTGCACGACGTGGCGCCGGACCACATCGATCTCGTCCGGGTCGTGCCCGGCCGGCCGACCCCCCAGGCGGCCGAGGCGCTCGGTCATGCCCTCGCCCGCACCCACGCCGCCGGGGCGGATGCCTTCGGCGCACCACCGCCGGGCTGCAGCTGGCAACACCTGGATCGGCCGTCAGCCCCAGTCCAACGACCCCACCCCCACGTGGGGTCTCTTCTTCGCCGAGCAGCGGGTGCGCCCCTTCGTGCGGCGCGCTGTCGATGCCGGGCACCTCGACGCGAACGCGGCCCGCGTCGTCGACGCCGTGTGCGACCGGCTCGCCTCCGGCGCCTTCGACGACGACCGGCCACCGGCCCGGATCCACGGTGACCTCTGGTCGGGCAACCTGCTCTTCTCGGGCGCCGGTGCGGTCCTCATCGACCCGGCCGCCCACGGGGGCCACGCTCTCACCGACCTCGCGATGCTCGCACTCTTCGGCTGCCCCGAGCGTGACCGGCTGGAGGCGGCCTACGCCGAGACGGCCGGACTCGACCGCTCGTGGCGCTCGCTCATGGGGCTGCACCAGCTCCACCCGCTCGCCACGCACGCGGCCTCACACGGCCCGGCGTATGCCGCCGAGCTCGTCGCGACGGCCCAGCGCTATCGTTGAGGCTTGGTCCTGCGCACCGCGTGGGGCCTCAGCCGTGGCCGGTCAGCCGTTTTGTCGTCCGAGCGCCTCGTCGGCTACGCTTTACCGGTTCCCCTCGTGCACACGGCGGTGACGCACGCCCCGGCGTGAGTTGGCCCGTGGATCGGGTGGAGCGCAAGCACTTCGTCAACATCGATCTTCAGGAGAACCCCGTGGCTGCCAACTGCGACGTCTGCGGCAAGGGGCCGAGCTTCGGTCACAACATCTCGCACTCGCACCGCCGCACCAAGCGCCGCTGGAACCCCAACATCCAGCGCGTTCGGACGCTGGTGAACGGTGTGACGCCGAAGCGACTCAACGTCTGCACCTCCTGCCTCAAGGCGGGCAAGGTCGTTCGCTGAACGCCCCTCACCAACGCTGAAGGCCGGTCCCCTCTGGGAGCCGGCCTTTGTCGTGCCCGGACACGGACGTGAGGGCAGCGGCGACGCCGCGGCGGATCCGGTCAGGACCCGCGGAAGTGGTCCCAGCCGGTGTGCGCCACCGCCCTGCCGTCGACGAGCAGCCCCGGGCGCTCCCCCGCTGCGAGCTCGCGGACCCTGCCGATGACCCGCCATCCCGGCTGCAGGTCATCGGACGCGAAGGTGGCGAGCAGCGAGTGCTCCTCTCCCCCGGCCAGCACGCACTCCAGGGCTTCCGCGTCCCCGACGGCTGCCCGGATCTCGGCGAGGTCCGGCTCCAGCGCGGTCAGGTCGACCTCGAGGACGACCCCGCTCGCCCGTGCGATCCGAGAGCCGTCTCTCGCGAGGCCGTCGGAGACATCGAGCATGGACGTCGCTCCGCCCCGTGCGGCGAGCGGACCGGCCGTCAGCGGCGACACGGGCCGTCGCTGACGCTCGACGGCGAGCGGGTGCCGGTCCTCGGAGCCCGTCTCGAGCAGGCGCAGCCCGGCCGCTGCCAGGCCGAGGGTGCCGCAGACGGCGAGCACGTCGCCCGCGGCGGCCCCCGACCGGAGGACCACCGGGCCCTCGAGGCGGCCCAGTGCGGTCACCGAGACCATGACGACGCCGGGTGGAGCAGAAGACAGGTCGCCGCCGAGCACGGCCACCCCGGCCTCGGCGCAGGCCTGGCCCAGCCCTCGCGCGTGGTCGAGGACCCACTCGAGCGACAGCCCGGGGTCCGCAACGAGGGTGACCAGGACCCCGGTCGGGGTGCCACCCATGGCCGCGACGTCGGCGAGGTTCGAGGCGATGACCTTGTGTCCGATGTCGGCGCCCGACGACCACGCATCGAGCCAGTCACGCCCCAGCACCGCGGTGTCGGTCGTGGCGACCGTCTGGTCGGTCGTGCGCAGCACGGCGGCGTCGTCGCCGGGAGCGACGAGCAGATCGCTGCTGCCGCCGAAGAGCGGCAGGATGCGGGCCAGGAGGTCGTCCTCGTCGAGGGTGCGCAGAGGCGTGCCGTCCGTCATCATCGGACCCCGGGTCGACCGGTGCGCGTGCGGCACGGGCTCACTCCCCTTCTGGCCCGCACCCTCGGCAGTCAGGCCCGTCGCTGGGACGAAACGTCTCGTGGCAAGGTAGCGTTCGGGCACGGCCGCAGTCACACTGGGTGCGGGCCGGGCCCGCTGGTCCAGTGTGGTGCGCGAGGACCGTCCGATCCGTCAACACAAAGAGGTGACACGTGGTTCAGGCCTACATCCTGATTCAGACCGAAGTCGGCAAGGCGGCCAACGTCGCAAAGGCGATCGCAGCGATCTCCGGCGTCACGATGGCCGAGGACGTCACCGGCCCCTACGACGTCATCGCCCGCGTCGAGGCGTCCACCGTCGATGACCTCGGGCGGCTCGTCATCGCGAAGCTCCAGGACGTGCCCGGCATCACCCGCACGCTCACGTGCACGGTCGTCCACGTCTGAGGCCCACCCTGCGAAGCACCCTCTCGACGGCGACGCTGTGCGTCGCCGTCGTGCTGCTCGGTGGCTGCTCGCGGGCTCCGGAGGTGGCGCTCGCTCCAGCGGCGGGAGCCCCCGTCTGCGCCACGGCGCAGTGGCCCTCGACCGTGGCCCGACAGGCCAGGGTCGCGACCGACCCCGCCGCCGGATCGGTCGCGGCCTGGGGGGACCCGGCGGTCGTCGCGCGCTGCGGCCTCGACGCCCTCGGACCCACGACCGACGACTGCGTCAGCGTCGACGGGGTCGACTGGGTGGTCCGCACGTTGAGCGACGGGTCGGTGGCCACGACCTACGGCCGCGACCCGGCGATCGAGGTGCTGGCGCCGGCCGCCTACGGCCCGGTGCCCCTGCTCCTGCCGGCCTTCACCGCCGTGGCGTCGACTCTGCCCGAGAACGGCCGCGCCTGCTCCTGACCCTCGCGCCGGCGATGCCCGGACGGCGGGCGCGTCAGCGCAGGCCGGTGCGGCGCTCGAGGGCGAGCTCGAGGAGCTCGTCGATGAGCGCGGGGTAGGCCAGGCCGGTGGCCGCCCACATCCGGGGGTACATCGAGGTCGGGGTGAAGCCCGGCATCGTGTTGATCTCGTTGACGAGCACGCGGCCGTCGTCGGTGTAGAAGCAGTCGACCCTGGCCAGGCCCTCGCAGCCCAGCGACTCGAAGGCCGCGGCGGCCAGTCGCCGCACCTCGTCAGAGATCTCGGCAGGGACGTCGGCCGGGCAGCTGAGGTCGACGTCGGCCTCGGCGAGGTACTTCGCCTCGAAGTCGTAGAAGGCGTGGTTGTCGTGCACGGCGATCTCGCCCACCTGCGAGGTGCGCGGCGCATCGGTGCCGTGCCCCTCGAGCACCGCGCACTCGATCTCGCGGCCCGCGATGCCGGCCTCGACGAGCACCTTGGGGTCATGCGCGCGGGCGGCCTCGATGGCGGCCTCGAGGTCGGCGCGCTGCTCGACCTTCGTGATGCCCATGGACGACCCCGCCCGGGCCGGCTTGACGAAGACGGGGTAGCCGAGGCCGTCGCACGACGCCATCGCGCCCGCGCGGTCGGCGCGCCACGCGCGGTCGGTGATGACGGCATACGCCCCGATGGGGATGCCGTGACCGGCGAAGACGACCTTCATGTAGTGCTTGTCCATGCCGGCCGCCGAGGCGAGCACTCCGGAACCGACGTAGCGCACGTCCGACATCTCGAGGAAGCCTTGGAGGGTGCCGTCCTCGCCGAAGGGCCCGTGCAGCAGCGGGAAGACGACGTCGACCTGGCCGAGCTCCTGCGGCGGCTGCCCGGCCTCGAGCACGGTCAGGGAGGTCTCCCTGGTCGACAGCGGCAGCACGACGTGGGCGGCGCTCGACTCCACCTCGGGCGTGCGTCCCGCCGTCAGCTCGAAGCGCGCCGGGTCGTCCTCGGCCAGCACCCACTGACCGTCGCGCGAGATGCCGATCGGCACGATGTCGTACTTGCTCCGGTCGATGGCGCGCAGCACGCCGGCCGCGGTGGCGCACGAGACGGCGTGCTCGGAGGAGCGGCCTCCGAAGACGATGGCCACGCGGGGGCGGCGGCTCGGCTGGGCGGGCTGGGGCTGGTCCGTGGTCATCAGACGGAACTCTATCGGGCGCCCCGTGACGCCCTCGTACGCTGGGGGCATGGCCACCGACAGCACCCCTGCTCCCCTGCATGTCGACACCGTCGTGGTCTCCTCAGGGCGACCCGCCAGGTCCCCGGGGTCGTCGGTCAACGTGCCCGTGGCGCTGACGTCGACGTATGCCGCGGACGGCGCGGTCAACTACGCCCGAGTGGGCAACCCGACGTGGAACGCGTTCGAGTCGGCCCTCGGCGACCTCGAGGGCGGCAGCGCCCTCGTGCACGCCTCGGGCATGGGGGCCATCTCGGCGGCCCTGTCGCTGGTGGCGCCGGGCAGCACCGTCGTGGCGCCGGACCAGACCTACAACGGCACCGGCGACCTGCTGATCGCGTTCGAGCAGGCGGGCGGCACGGTGGTGCGCGTGCACGCGGGTGACACCGAGGGCTTCGTCGCGGCACTCGACGGGGCTGACCTGCTCTGGCTCGAGTCCCCGACGAACCCCCTCATGGACGTGACCGATCTCGAGACCGTGCTCGCCCGGTCACGCGAGGTCGGCGTGACCAGCGTCGTCGACAACACGCTGCCCACGCCGCTGCTGTCGCGGCCGCTGCGGCTCGGCGCTGACGTCGTCGTGCACTCGGTGACGAAGTACCTCTCCGGTCACAGCGACGTCGTGCTCGGGGCGACCGTGGTCGCCGACACCGAGCGCGGGCGAGCCCTGGGTGAGCGGCTGCGCCGGCACCGCACCCTGCACGGTGCCATCGCCGGGCCGCTGGAGGTCTACCTCGCCCTGCGGGGGCTGCGCACGCTCTCGGTCCGGTTCGAGCGGGCGTGCGCGAATGCGGCCGTGCTCGCGGAACGGCTCGCCGGCCACCCGGCCGTGGCCAGGGTGCGCTACCCCGGGTCGGGCGCGATGCTCGCCATCGACGTGGCCGGAGACGCCGCCGCGGCCGAACGTCTCTGCTCCGCAACGCGCGTGTGGTTGCACTCGACGAGCCTCGGCGGAGTGGAGTCGCAGCTGGAGCGGCGTCGACGCCACCCGAGCGAGTCTGCCGCCGTGCCGGAGAGCCTCGTGCGGCTCTCGGTGGGCATCGAGCACGTCGACGATCTCTGGTCCGACCTGGAGCAGGCCCTCGAGGCCGTCTGACGGTCATCGCCCCCGGGGGCGGCGGCATACGTCCTAGTGCTTCTCGGCCTTGAGGTCTCGGGACATGAGTCGCGGGCCGACGTCGCTGGCCGAGTGGCCGTCACGGATGACGGCCACGACCGCCTCGCAGATCGGCATGTCGACGTCGTGCTGTTGGGCCAGAGTGAGGATCGACTCGCACGACTTGACTCCCTCGGTCGTCTGCCGCATCTCTGCCGCAGTCTGCTCCACCGTCATGCCGCGGCCCAGGCGGACCCCGAAGGAGTGGTTGCGCGACAGTGGGGACATGCACGTGGCGATGAGGTCGCCGACTCCGGCAAGCCCCATGAAGGTCTGCGGATCGGCCCCGAGAGCCAGCCCCAGCCGGGTCGTCTCCGCGAGACCGCGCGTGATGATCGTGGCCTTGGTGTTGTCGCCGAAGCCCATCCCCTCGGCCATGCCGGAGGCGAGCGCGACGACGTTCTTGGTCGCGCCGCACACCTCGGCCCCGACGACGTCGGTGTGGGTGTAGGGACGGAAGTACGGCGTCGCGCAGGCCGAGGCCACACGCTCGGCGGTGACCATGTCCGCGCAGGCGACGACACCTGCCGCCGGCTGCTTGCGGGCGATCTCGGGCGCGAGGTTGGGGCCCGAGAGCACCACGACCCGGTCGCGCTCGACGCGACCGGCCTCGGCGATCACCTCGCTCATGCGCATCGTCGTGCCGAGCTCGACGCCCTTCATGAGCGACACGACGGGGGCACCCACCGGGATGTGGCCGCCCCACTGCCCGAGGTTGTCGCGAAGCGTCTGCGAGGGCACGACGAGCACGACGATGTCGGCCCCGTCGAGCGCCTCATCCGGGTCGGTCGTGGCGCGCACGCGGTCGGTCAGGGCGAGGTCGGGGAGGTAGCCCTCGTTGTGGCCCGAGTTGATCGCCGCGGCCGTCTCGGCCCGGCGCGCCCACATCGTCACCCCGCAGCCCGCGTCGGCGAGGATCGCGGCGAACGCCGTGCCCCAGTTGCCGCTGCCCATGACCGCAACGTGCGTCATGCTGTGTCCCTCTCGTCGGAGCGTGGTCGGGCGCCCCGCCCGACGTCCTCGTGGCGCACCGGCTCGCCGATCTCGGGCACCCCGTGCGCGCGGGGGTCGAAGCGCTCACCGGGTCGAGTCTCCCCGCGCACCTCCTCGAGCAGCTCGGTGATGCGGTCCATCAGCCGGTCGGTCGCCTCGCGCAGCACCGTGGCATCGATCGGTCGACCGTGGAGGTCGTCGAGGTCGACGGGCGGGCCGGCGAGCACCCGGATCGTCTTGCGGGGGAAGATCGAGAGGCGGTGACCGTAGGGCGACAGGATCTCCTGGGCGCCCCACTGCGCCACCGGGATGAGCGGGCAGCGCGTCTCGAGCGCGACCCGCGCGGCGCCGGTCTTGCCCCGCATCGGCCAGAGGTCGGGGTCCCGGGTGATGGTGCCCTCCGGAAAGATCGCGACGACCTTGCCCGCGCGCACCCCGTCGACGGCCGAGCGGAAGGCGTCGGCTGCCGCGACGGAGTTGCGGTGGACGGGGATCTGCCCGGCCTTGCGCAGCACCCAGCCGGCTCCACGCACCCGGAAGACGCTCTCCTTGGCGAGGAAGTAGGCGGCCCGGCCGTTGTCGAACATGTAGTGAGCGAACGGCAGCGGGTCGGCGTAGGAGATGTGGTTGGGCGAGACGACGAAGCCGCCCTCACGCGGCAGGTGCTCGGCGCCGCGCCAGTCCCGCTTCGTCAGCACCATGAGCCACGGGCGGAGGAGCAGTGCGGCGGCCCGGTAGGCCCACGGCAGGCCCTCGGTGCGGGCGGCAGCCACGTCGTCTGATCCTCCTCGTCGGGTGCACGCCGGTCGGCGTGGGGGGCGCGCTCGACCTCGGGCGATCATGCTCGGGTCGCGCAGGTTCATCTTGTCCACCGCGCGACGTGGTGTCGAGCAGCGTAGCCGCGAGTGGGACGATGTTCGCCAGCATGAGCCATATCCCCACCGAGACTGCGACCGGACACACCTCGGGTGCAGCCCGCCCAGCGGCCACGCCGCGCTCCCCGACTGCACCGACCGCACCCGGTGCACCCGATGCACGCGGTGCGTCGCCTCAGGCAGGGCGCTCCGCCGCCCCGGTCCTGGGGTCCGACCACCCTTGGCACGTCGTCATCCCCGTCAAGCAGACGGCCGAGGGCAAGTCACGCCTCGGGCCCGCCGTCGGCGAGGACCGAGCCCTCCTGTCACGGGCCATCGCCGACGACACCATCGCGGCAGCCGTCGCCACGGTGGGTCCGGGCCGCGTCGTCGTGGTGACCTCCGACCCCGGCGTGCGAACGACCTGGCGCGCCAGTGGTGTCGCCGTCCTCGAGGACCCCGGCGCCGGTCTCAACGCAGCCTTGCGTGCCGGGCAGTCGTCGACTCCGCCGGGCCGGCTGACAGCCGCGCTCCTCGGCGACGTCCCCGCACTGCGCCCGGAGGATCTCGCCGAAGCCCTGGGCGCGGCTCTGGCGGAGGGTGACTCGTTCGTGCCCGACGCCGCGGGCGACGGCACGGTGCTGCGGTGCGGCGCAGGCTTCGAGCCGCGCTTCGGACCGCACAGCGCCGCGCGCCACGAGTCTGACGGCGCGACGCGTCTCGTGCTGGACCTGCCCCACCTGCGGACGGACGTCGACGACGCGGCGAGCCTCGCCGCGGCTCACCGCCTCGGCCTCGGCCCCCGCACACGCGCAGTGCTCGGCGACCGGGCATCTGGTTGGATCAGAGCCATGCAGGCCAGCGTGCACGCCTTCGACCCCGAGACCCGCACGGGCAGCGTGCTGCGCGATGACGGCGTGCAGCTCCCGTTCGATGCACACGCGTTCGACGCCAGTGGTCTGCGGCTGCTGCGCAGCGGCCAGCGCCTGACGGTCGAGGTCGTCGACGACCTCGTCGTCTCGATGCGAATCGTCGGCATCGGTCACGACCAGCGCATCCGCTGACCAGCCCGTCTACATCCGGCCTGGAGAGCGGGGAACGGCACCGCCCGAGCACAGGCCGACGGGCCACGAGCCGGAGTGAGCCCGGTCGCGACCCGTCGTGAGGGGTGGGCGTGTCGCCGTGCCGCGTCAGCGGCCGGTCGTCTTCTTCGCCGTCGTCTTGCGCGCGGTCGTCCTGGCCGCCGTCTTGGCGGGCGCAGCCTTGGTCGCCGTCTTCCTGACCGCGGTCTTGGCCGGAGCCGCCTTCGTCGCGGTCGTCCTGGCCGCGGTCTTGGCGGGCGCAGCCTTGGTCGCCGTCTTCCTGACCGCGGTCTTGGCCGGAGCCGCCTTCGTCGCAGTCGTCTTGCGGACGGCGGTCTTGGCGGGCGCAGCCTTGGTCGCCGTCTTCCTGACCGCGGTCTTGGCCGGAGCCGCCTTCGTCGCAGTTGTCTTGCGGACGGCGGTCTTGGCGGGCGCTGCCTTGGTCGCCGTCTTCCTGACCGCGGTCTTGGCGGCGGCCTTGGTGGCCGTCTTCTTGACCGGGGCGGAGGAGCCGGCGGAGGCTCGGGAGGCCGCAGGCTGGTCCTTGGCGAGCTTCTTCGATCCCGCCACGACCTCCTTGAAGTTCGTGCCCGAGCGGAACTTGGGCACGCGGGTCTTCTTGATGCGAACCGTTGCCCCCGTCTTGGGGTTGCGACCGGTGCGAGCCGCACGGTCGGCGCGCTCGAACGTGCCGAAACCGGTGATACCCACCTTGCCGCCCTTGGCGACCTCGCGGATCACGACGTCGAGGAACGCCTCGAGGGCGTCCGACGCCACCTTCTTGCTGCCGAGCTTGGTCTCGAGCGCGTCGATCAGTTCTGCCTTGTTCACGTCTTCCCCTCCAGAGGACTGTCGGTGCCAGAAGACCCGACGGATGCGTCCGGAACAGGTCCGGCTACCTCCTGACGGTAGGCCGAGTCGGGGGTCGCGTCCATCACCGGTCTGTGTCGCTTTCGTTGTGTCGCAAGCACTTTGACGCTCGCCGACGGCCGGCCAGTGGCTCTCCGGCGGCGCGTCGCTCGGCACCAAACGAGGGCTGAAAGCGCCGAATCCCACTGCATCGCAGTGGGATTCGTCGATGGTTGCCCAGGCTGGAGCGCAGCCGTCTCGCGGCTCAGGCGAGCGTGGTCACCGGCTTGTGCGCCGGTCGAGACAGCTCGAACTTCGACACCGCGTCCTCGTGTCGGAGGGTGAGTCCGATGTCGTCGAGACCCTCCAGGAGCCGCCAGCGCGTGTAGTCGTCGATCTGGAAGGACGCCACGATCTCGCCTGCGTGGACGGTGCGGGACACGAGGTCGACCGTGATCTCGGCACCCGGGTTGTTCTCGAGGTACTTCCAGATGAGCTCGACGTCGTCCTGCGCGACGATCGCGGTGAGCAGCCCCTGCTTGCCGCTGTTGCCGCGGAAGATGTCGGCGAAGCGCGAGCTGATGACGACCCGGAAGCCGTAGTTCATCAGCGCCCAGACCGCGTGCTCCCGGCTCGACCCCGTGCCGAAGTCGGGGCCGGCGACGAGGACGGAACCAGGGGCATACGTCGGGTTGTTGAGGACGAAGGACTCGTCCTTGCGCCAGGCCGCGAAGAGGCCGTCCTCGAAGCCCGTGCGCGTGACGCGCTTGAGGTACTCGGCCGGGATGATCTGGTCGGTGTCGACGTTGCTGCGCCGCAGCGGCACGCCGACGCCGGTGTGGGTGGTGAAGGCTTCCATGGCTCAGGCCTCTCCGGTCGTGGCGGACGCCAGCTCGCTGCGGCGCGGGGCATCGAGGTCGGACGGGCTCGAGAGCGTGCCGCGGATGGCCGTGGCAGCCGCCACGAGCGGACTGACGAGGTGGGTGCGACCACCCTTGCCCTGGCGTCCCTCGAAGTTGCGGTTGGACGTCGATGCGCTGCGCTCGCCCGGCGCGAGGGTGTCGGGGTTCATGCCGAGGCACATCGAGCAGCCTGGCAGGCGCCACTCCGCCCCGGCCTCGGTGAAGACGGCGTCGAGCCCCTCCGCCTCGGCCTGCAGGCGCACCTTGGCCGAGCCGGGCACGACGAGCATGCGCACGCCCTCGGCGACATGGTGTCCCTTGACGACGGCCGCGGCGGCCCGCAGGTCCTCGATGCGGCCGTTGGTGCACGAGCCGACGAAGACCGTGTCGACCCGGATGTCGCGCAGCGGCGTGCCCGCCTCGAGACCCATGTAGGCGAGCGCGTTGGCGGCTGAGAGCCGGTCGCCCTCGTCGGCGAAGGACTCCGGGTCGGGCACCGAGTCCGACAGCGGTAGCCCCTGCCCGGGATTGGTGCCCCACGTGACGAAGGGCGTCAGCTGGCTCGCGTCGAGGAGCACCTCTTCGTCGAAGACCGCGTCGTCGTCGCTGCGCAGGGCGGTCCACTCGGCGACCGCGGCGTCCCAGTCGGCGCCGGTCGGCGCGTGCGGGCGACCCTGGAGGTAGTCGAACGTCGTCTGGTCCGGGGCGATCATGCCGGCGCGGGCGCCGGCCTCGATCGACATGTTGCAGATCGTCATCCGCGCCTCCATCGACAGGGCCTCGATGGCGTCGCCGCGATACTCGATGACGAACCCCTGACCACCGCCCGTGCCGATCTTGGCGATGACGGCGAGCACGACGTCCTTGGCCGTCACGCCGTCGGGCAGGGTGCCCCGCACGTTGACGGCCAGCGTGCGGAAGGGCTTGAGCGGCAACGTCTGCGTGGCGAGCACGTGCTCGACCTCGGAGGTGCCGATGCCGAAGGCGAGCGCCCCGAACGCTCCGTGCGTCGAGGTGTGGCTGTCGCCGCAGACGACCGTCATGCCGGGCTGCGTGAGACCGAGCTGCGGGCCGACGACGTGGACGATGCCCTGGTCGGCGTCACCCATCGGATAGAGGCGGACGCCGAACTCCTCGCAGTTGCGACGCAGCGTCTCGACCTGGATCTTGGACACGGGGTCGGTGATCGGGCCCGGCGTCGTCGGGACGTTGTGGTCCTCGGTCGCGAGGGTGAGGTCGGGGCGGCGCACGGGGCGACCGGCGAGGCGCAGGCCGTCGAACGCCTGTGGGCTGGTCACCTCATGGAGGAGGTGGAGGTCGATGTAGAGGAGGTCCGGCTCCCCCTCGGCCCGTCGCACGACGTGTGCGTCCCAGACTTTCTCGGCGAGTGTGCCTGCCATCTCAAACCTTCCGCTCGCGCGGCTCATGCCGCTCGTGCCGCTGTGCTGCCGTCCGGCTGCCATCTGACTCGGGGCGAGCGCGCGCCACCGAGGACCTGGTCGCGGCGTCGCTCTTCCGTCAGACTGGACCTTTTGTGGGCCCTACGGATTGACGTCTCAGTGCCTGAGACGTCAATATCAGTGCATGGACAACTCTTCAGGTGTCGGCGTACTCGACAAGGCAGCGACGGTGCTCGGCGCGTTGGAGGCCGGACCGGCTACCCTCGCGCAGCTCGTCGGTGCCACCGGCCTGGCCCGCCCCACGGCCCACCGCCTCGCCGTCGCCCTCGAGCACCACCGCCTCGTCTCGCGCGACATGCAGGGCCGCTTCGTGCTGGGCCCGCGGCTCGGTGAGCTCGCGTCCGCCGCGGGTGAGGACCGGCTGCTTGCGGCGGCGGGTCCCGTGCTCGGCGCCTTGCGTGACCACACCAACGAGAGCGCCCAGCTCTTCCGCCGCCAGGGCGACCAGCGCATCTGCGTGGCCGCGGCCGAGCGGCCCGTGGGCCTGCGCGACTCCATCCCCGTCGGTGCGACCCTCTCGATGCTGGCCGGCTCTGCGGCTCAGGTGCTGCTCGCCTGGGAGGAGCCCGACCGTCTCCACCGCGGCCTGCAGGGCGCAGCGTTCACCGCGACCGCCCTGTCGGGGGTGCGCCGCCGTGGATGGGCCCAGAGCGTCGCCGAGCGAGAGGCCGGCGTGGCATCGGTCTCCGCGCCCGTCCGCGGCCCCTCCGGTCGAGTCGTCGCCGCCGTGTCGATCTCCGGCCCGATCGAGCGCCTCTCGCGCCAACCCGGACGCTTGCACGCGGCGACCGTCGTGGCGGGAGCCAACAAGCTCACCGAGGTGCTGCGACGCCACCACGCCATGCAGCAACAGCAGCAACAACAGCACAACGCCTGAGGGCCAAGACAACGGATCGGTCACGATCTCGCGCAAGGACACCAGGGTGACAACCTCAGCGGCACTGGTCGCGTCACCCTGTTGAGCGTGCAGCCAACGGAGGCTCCACGCCTGATCGGTGCCCGAGCGGCACCAGCGTCGACAGGGGACAGACAATGCAGCAGGTGAGCGAACGACACGGCCGTGCGCGGTGGGGACTCGTCATCGGTGGGGCCCTCGCCCTCGCCCTGGCCACAGCCGCCTGCTCACCGGATGCCGGCGTGACGGCGAGCCCCACCAAGGTCGCCCCGTCGTCGCAGACCGCGCCGCCCTCATCCACGGCCTCCCCGTCGACGACGGCCTCCCCGTCGACCACCGTCGTGCCGACGACGACAGCCGCACCGTTGACGCCCGAGCCGGAGCAGCCCCCGACGGCCGATCCCGCGCCCGCCGCCCCCAAGCCCGTCAAGGCCAAGCCGACCCCGACCGCCCAGCCGACCCCGACCGCCGAGCCCGCACCGCCGGCGGTCATCATCCTCGAGCAGGGCGACACCGGCCCCAAGGTGCGCGCCTTCCAGGCCCGCCTGCGTCAGATCGGGTGGTTCTCGGGGGACGTCTCGGACCGCTACGGCACCAAGACCGCCGATGGGGTCCGAGGCTTCCAGGCCAAGCGCGGCTTCCCCGTGACGGGTCAGGCCGACGAGCGCACCTACGACAAGGTCATCGCGATGACGCGACGTCCGACGGCCGACGAGCTCGCCAACGTCAAGCCGAAGCCGCCGGAGCCCCCGGCGGCCGACCCCAAGCCGGCTGCGTTCTCCTGGGACGTCGACGAGCGGTGCCTGACCGGCCGGGCGATGTGCATCAGCAAGTCGACCAAGCGCCTGACGTGGGTCGTCGACGGCGTGCCGCAGTACGGCTTCGACGTCCGCTTCGGCAGCGACGAGCTGCCGACCCGCGAGGGCGTCTTCGCGGTCTACCTCAAGAAGGTCGACGTCATCTCGAACCTCTACCACACGCCGATGCCCTACTCGATGTTCTTCTCCGGCGGCCAGGCGGTGCACTACTCGTCGAACTTCGCCCGCCTCGGCTACACGGGCGCCTCGCACGGCTGCGTCAACGTACGCAACAAGCCGCTGCTGATCCAGCTCTACAACGAGGCACGGATCGGCGACAAGGTCGTCGTGCACTGGTGAGCGGCTGACGGGTCCCGGCCGGACGGCATACGCCCGCGTCGGGTGCCCGGCCACGGAGTGACCGCGCGGTCGTAGGCTGACCGGACACCCCAGGTCACCACAGGAGGCAGCGTGCTCAAGGTCGGTTGGAAGGCGTCAGCGGAGCAGTTCGGCCCCCGCGACCTCGTCACGTATGCCGTGCAGGCCGAGGAGAGCGGGCTGGACTCGGTCTTCATCTCCGACCATTTCCAGCCATGGCGCCATGAGGGCGGGCATGCTCCCTTCGCGATGTCGTGGCTGGCTGCAGCGGGCGAGCGCACCGAACGCGTCGTGCTCGGCACGTCCGTCATGACCCCGACCTTCCGCTACAACCCGGCTGTCGTCGCCCAGGCCTTCGGCACCCTCGGCGCGCTCCACCCCGGGCGCATCGTCCTCGGCATCGGCACGGGTGAGGCGCTCAACGAGGTCGCCGTCGGCGCCGCGGGCTCACCCTGGCCGGAGTTCAAGGAGCGCTTCGCCCGGCTCCGCGAGGCGGTCACGCTCATGCGGCGGCTCTGGACCGAGGAACGGGTCGAGTTCGAGGGCGACTACTACCGCACGCACGCCGCGACGGTCTATGACCGCCCCGAGGTGCCCGTGCCCGTCTACGTCGCCGCTGGTGGGCCGCTCGTCGCCCGGTATGCCGGCCGATCGGGTGACGGCTTCATCTGCACCTCCGGGAAGGGCCGGGAGCTCTACGAGGACAAGCTCCTCCCGGCCGTCGACGAGGGTTTGGACAAGTCCGGCCGCACCCGCGACGACATCGACCGGATGATCGAGATCAAGCTCTCCTACGACCGCGATCCCGAGCAGGCGCTGCACAACGTGCGCTTCTGGGCGCCGCTGTCGCTCAGCGCCGAGCAGAAGCACGGCGTCGACGACCCGGTCGAGATGGCGCGCCTCGCCGACGAGCTGACCGACGAGCAGATCGCCAAGCGCTGGGTCGTCACGAGTGACCCGACGGAGGCTGTCGAGGCGGTGCGGCAGTACGTCGACTGGGGTTTCAACCACATCGTCTTCCACGCGCCGGGGCACGACCAGGGCCGCTTCCTCGAGCAGTTCTCGGCCGACGTCCTGCCCGGGTTGCGCGAGCTCGGCTGATCCGGGCGGCCCGGAGGAGGATGCGTCTCCCCGCTGGTGGGCCAGCGGCCGCTCCGGCCCCAACGCGAGGGCCGCCTGGGCGGTATGCGGCGCGGTCAGCGTGCCGGGCATGGCGCCGAAGACCTGCATCCGCAGATCCGGGCCTCGTTCCTGAGCGCGGACATGAGCAAAGGCCCGGATCCTCAGGAGGATCCGGGCCTTGCGACGTGGTAGCCCCGACGGGATTCGAACCCGCGCTACCGCCTTGAGAGGGCGGCGTGCTAGGCCGCTACACAACGGGGCCACGCGCGAACCGAGCGGACTCGGCACGAGAAGGAACGATACCGTGAAGGCATCGTTTCTTCGAATCGGCCCAACAGGGTCAGACCAAAGCTGGGGTACCAGGACTCGAACCTAGAATGACGGAACCAGAAACCGTAGTGTTGCCAATTACACCATACCCCAAGGGGTTTCACTCCGAGCGCGCCTCACGGCCTTCTCGTTGTGAACCGAAGAGGAATACTACCGGTCCCCGAGCGCGCGCCCAAATCGGCTCGCGAGGGCGTCGGTGACCTCAGCCAGGTCGCGCACCGAGGCCACCGGGTGGTCCGTGCCGAGGCCCGTGCGGTCGAGCCAGATCGCACGGAGGCCGGCGTCGAGGGCCCCCAGCACGTCCCACTCGAGGCTGTCGCCGACACAGACGACGTCGCCGGGGTCGATGCCGACCTGCCGACACGCTTCGCGGTAGACGCGGGGGTCGGGCTTGCCGAAGCCGAGCGTGTCGGTCGTGACGACGACCTCGAAGCGCTCGACCAGGCCGAGGGCGTCGAGCTTGACCCGGGTCGGGGCGTCGGCCGAGTTGGTGAGCAGCGCGACCGGGAGACCTCGGCGGGTCGCCGCGTCAAGCAGGTCGGGCACGTCGGGGAAGAGCCGTTGGGCTGCGCGGAAGGCCGGCCCGTAGGCCTCCTCGTAGCGCCGGTGCGCCCCGTCCGGGAGGTCGAGCCCCAGGAAGCGGGCCGCCTCCCCCAGCCGAGCCGCCCGCATGGCGTCGAAGCCCACGTCGCCCGCGGCATACCGCGGGAACCAGCGCTCGGGGTCGTCGTAGTAGCGCTGGGCCATCGCCCGGTGCACGCGCTGCCGCTCCGGCCACACCGCTGCCGCGGCCGTCGTGCCGGCCTGCACCATGGCGCCCTCGGTGTCGACGATGGTGTCGTCGATGTCGAGCAGCAGCGCTCGCGCGCCCTCGAGCTGGCGCTCCACGGCTGCGCCGGCACCATCACGCCCCGGTATGCCGTCCGGCCCGCTCCCGCTGTCCCGCGTGCTCACGCGTCGCCGCCCAACCCGAAGAGTGCCAGCGTCGACCGGTCGACGCCGTCGACGGCGATGCCGTCGGCCATGCCTGACGCGTGCCACTGCGGGCCGTCGAGACGGACGTGGCGCAGCGACTGGCCCGAGTGCTCGAGCACGGAGCTGTGGGTGTCGCGATAGCCGAGGGCACGCGAGACACCCAGTGACGAGAGGTTGTCAATGACAGCAGAGCTGATCGCGGCGCGGGCCCCGAGTGGCCCGAAGGCGAGAGCGAGCACGGCGGCGCGCATCTGCTTGCCCCACCCCTGCCCGCGGGCGGCGACGGCCAGCCAGGACCATGAGTCGACCGTGCGTTCGGCGGTCCAGTCCGGGCCCTCGAGCGCCTGCATGCCGACGAGCCGGCCGTGGTGGCGCACCGCGAAGGGCAGCACCCAGTCGTGTGGCGACCACGTGCCCATCGCCCGCCAGTAGGACTGGGCGAGGACGGCGCGCTGGTTGGCCCCGTCGTCGAGGCCCGCATAGCGCGTCGACGTCGGGTCGGCCTCCAGGTCAGGAGGCAGGATCGAGCACAGGGCGGGCAGCTCGGCCTCCGTGGTCGGGCGCAGCTCCAGGTCGGCGGTCGTCAGCCGCAGGGAGTGGAGCGGCCACACGTCGACGAGGTGCACCTGGGCTCCGTCAGAGCGAGTCACGCAGGGATCGCAGCCGGGCGAGCGTGGAGGTCTTGCCGAGGATCTCCATCGACTCGAAGAGCGGCGGCGAGATGCGTGCTCCCGAGACGGCGGTGCGCAAGGGTCCGAACGCGAACCGCGGCTTGATGCCGAGCCCCTCGACGATGGCCTCGCGGAGCGCCGCCTCGATGGTCGCGGCGTTCCAGGCGCTGCCGGTGCCGAGCAGCCCGGTGCCCTGGTCATCGAGGTCGCCGAGCACGCGCAGCGCGGCGTCGAGCACCTGGCCGGAGTCGTCGTTGAGCTGGGCCCGGGCGTCTTCGTCGATGACGAGCTGGTCGTCGGCGATGAAGAACGGCCGCACGAGCGCCGGTGCCTCGGTGAGCAGCACCATGCGGGTCTGGATGAGCTCCGCGACGGCTTTGAGCCGCGCCAGCTCGCCCAACGACTGGGTCTCGCCGAGCACGCCGTCGGCGACGAGGTAGGGCAGCAGCCGGCTGGCGAACTCGCCGACCTCGAGCGAGCGGATGTAGACGCCGTTGAGCCAGTCGAGCTTCTTGAGGTCGAAGATCGGGCCGATCGGGTTGACCTTGGCCCAGTCGAAGGTGCGGCTGAAGTCGTCGAAGGTGAAGACCTCGACGTCGGCGCCCTCAGCGTCCTGCTGCGGCGGATAGGCAAGCAGTGCAAGGAAGTTGACGAGCGCCTCAGGCAGGTAGCCCTGCTCTCTGAACCACGTGAGGCGGGCGGCGGGGTTCTTGCGCTTGGAGATCTTGGACTTGTCGGTGTTGCGCAGCAGTGGCATGTGGGCGAACGCCGGCGGCTCGAGGCCGAGCCAGCGGTAGAGCAGGATGTGCTTGGGCGTGGAGCTGATCCACTCCTCGCCACGCACGACGTGCGTGACCTTCATCAGGTGGTCGTCGACGACCACGGCCAGGTGGTAGGTCGGGAACCCATCGGCCTTGAGAATGACCTGGTCGTCGGGTCGCGGCGCCGAGACCTTGCCGCGGATGACGTCGTCGAAGACGAGCGGCGCGTCGTCGGGGATGAGCATGCGCACGACCGGCGTCTCGCTGAAGCCGGGCAGCCCGGCGCGCTCCTCGCGGGTCTTGCCGACGCAGAGCCGGTCGTAGCCGGTGGGCTGCTTCGTCTTCTGCTGGACCTCACGCATCTGGTCGAGGCGCTCCTTGGAGCACCAGCAGTGGTAGGCGTGGCCGTCGGCGAGGAGCTGCTCCACGTAGGGCCGGTAGGTGTCGAGGCGCTCGGACTGGCGGTAGGGCGCAAACGGTCCGCCGAGGTCGGGGCCCTCGTCCCAGTGCAGCCCGAGCCACGCGAGGGTGTCATAGAGCTGCGCCTCGGAGTCCTGGCGGAAGCGTGCCCGGTCGGTGTCCTCGACGCGGAGCACGAACTGGCCACCCTGCTGCCGGGTGAAGGCGAGGTTGAAGAGCGACATGTAGGCCGTGCCGACGTGGGGGTCACCCGTCGGGCTCGGGGCGACGCGGGTGCGCACGGGGCCCGAGCCGTCGGAGGTCGAGACGCGCGCGGACTCCGGCCCGCGCACCTCGACCTGCTCGCTGGAGGTGGCGTCGAGCGCGCCCGCAGGAGCGTTCGGGACGGGCGTTGACGGCATACCGGAGGTGTGGCTGTTGTCGCTCATGGTGCGCACAGCCTAGTGGGAGCCTGCAGGCTCAGCGACGCACGAAGGTGTTGGTCAGGGACCCGATGCCGGCGATCTCGACGGTGACCTGCTGGCCGGCCTCGACGAGGCCGACACCGGCCGGGGTGCCGGTCAGGATGACGTCGCCCGGCAGCAGGGTGAAGGCCGCTGACGCGTGCTCGATGATGGCGGCGATGCCGTGGATCATGTCGGCCGTCGTGCCGTCCTGCTTCACCTCGCCGTCGAGCGTCGTGACGATCGCGAGGTCGCTCGGGTCGAGGTCGGTCTCGATCCACGGGCCCAGCGGGCAGCTCGTGTCGAAGCCCTTGGCGCGAGCCCACTGGCCGTCGGTGCGCTGCCAGTCGCGCGCCGTCACGTCGTTGGCGATGGTGTAGCCGTAGATGCACTCGGCGGCGTTCGCGGCCTTGACGCCCTTGGTGATCGTCTTGATGACGACGGCGAGCTCACCCTCGTAGGAGATCTCGCTGCTGCCGGCAGGTAGCACGACGGGGTCGAACGGGCCGACGACCGACGTGTTGGGCTTGAAGAACATCATCGGCTCGGCCGGCACCTCGCCGCCCATCTCCTTGACGTGGTCGGCGTAGTTCTTGCCGATCGCCACGACCTTGGAGCGCGGGATGACGGGCGCGAGCAGCCGCGCGTCCTCGAGCAGCACGGGGTCGGCGCCAGAGGGCTGGAGACCGATGTAGAGCGGGTCGCCCGCGAGCGGTGTGATCACCTCGCTGCCGGGGTCGCCCTGGACGATGCCGTATGCCGGGTCGTCCCCGGTCGTGAACCTCGCGATGCGCACGCGCCCACCCTACGACCACGCGCTGCCGCGCGGCGGTGCGGTCAGCGGGGCCAGACGATGGTGACGTCGGCGGGCGAGCCGGGTAGCCCGCTCGGGCGCGTGCGGTACTCCGGCACGCCGACACAGGTCCAGAGCAGTCCGGCGACGTCGCGCCCGAGCAGGCCTGCGAGGTCGGAGTCGCGGAAGGTCATGCCCGACGCGGCCGCGCCCATCGCATACGCCATGAGGTGGAGCCGGCCCTCGGCGAGGCCCGCCATCAGCTGGGCCTCCCGGTAGCCGTGGTCGTCGAGGGCCGCGAGGTCGGTGCCGCTCATGACGACGAAGGAGGCGTCGCGGGCCAGCCCCTGCTCGAGCGAGGCCGTGAAGAGCTCGTCGCGGACGGCCTGCTCTGTGAGCGGGCGCACCGGCGACGTCACGTCAGGCCAGAGATGGATGCCGGTGGGCACGTCGTCGACAGCGCTGGCGCCAACCCAGTGCGGCACGTGAATCCCCCGCAGTGACACGGACATGGCGTCGACGAGGACGCTCCCCGGGAGCGAGCGGTCGGGGTGGAGGCGTCGGATCGAGCCCTTGCTCGCGATGACGGTGTCGGTGCTCGGGCCGCTGGCCGGTGCCGTGAGCGAGACCGGCGCGCCGCGCTCGAGCTCCGGCCCGAGCGCGGTCTGCTCCCCGGCACGCTGCGCGGCCGTGACGAGCGGGAACTCCAGTCCGTCGGCGTCGTGGTGACCCGGCAGCGCATCACCCGTCGGGTGCACGGCGGGACCCCCGGGCCCGAGCGCGACGAGGGCGACAGGGAACTCGTGCACCCGGTCGGCCCCGACGAGGGCGGCCACCTCCGCGTCGGGGAAGGTCGTGAAGAGCCGGGCGGTGAGACCGGTCGAGTCCGCGAGGGCGAGGAGCTGCGCGAGCATCGTGCCCGCGTCCCAGTAGATGTGGCGGAAGCCGCGCTCCCGGTAGCGCCAGCCCGTGCGCCAGGGGACTCCCGTGACGACCACGGTCACCGCGTCGCCGGTGGGAGGCGGTCCGACGACGACGAGGGCGTGGTCCTCCGGGTCATACCAGTGCAGGCCGGCCTCGAGGCCGTCGACGGCCGCGCCCCGGGGCACGGCGACGTAGAGCTCGAGCGGGAAGCGGGCGCCCGCGGACCCCGCGGCGCGGAAGAGCATGATCCCGCCGTCGGGCCGGGTGGTGCGCCGGGTGACTCCCGACGACAGGTAGAGCAGGCGTGCAAGACCGGCGACATCGAGCGGAGCGGCCGGCACCCCGGCCGTGCCGGCAAGGACGGCGGTGGCCGCCGAGGCGGAGGCAGGCAGTTCGGGTGGCAGGAGCGTGCGACGCAGGTCGTCGTCATACCCCTTGTAGAAGCGAGGCCGGCGCGTCACGTCGTTGGGCACGAGGTCCTGCACCAGACGGTCGTCGTCGGGCACCTCGGTCCACTCCCGATCGGGCGTGTAGCACGTGAGGCGGTGCAGGAGGTGGGTGGGCCGCTCGACTTCCGATGCCATGAGGCCATCCTGCTCTCGCCGGAGTAGCGCGCGGTGGGGTTGGACACCTTCGATCGCCTACCCTCGTGGGGTGCAGATCCTGGCCGAGTCGCAGTGGCAGGAGCGGACGGCGGCGCACGAGGCGCGGGTCGACTCCGCCACGGCAGCGCACCTGGCTCGCCGGCAAGACCACAGAAAGCATCCGGTCGAGGACTTCCTCTTCACGTACTACTCCTTCAAGCCGGCCCAACTACGGCGCTGGCACCCGGGGGCGGGCATGGGTCTCGCTGGCGCGACTCGGGCGCCGCACGCCGACTGGCGGTTCTACACGGTCGACGGCGACGTCGTTTCCGTCGACGTGGACGCCTTCCTGGCGGGTCGCGGGGACACCGTGCGCTTCGTGCGCGACCTCCTCGTGCGGACCGCGGAACGGCCGGGGCGGTTCGGCTGCTTCGGCCTCCACGAGTGGGCCATGGTCTATCGCCTCGACCCGTCCGACGTGCGCCATTCGGGCTGGCCGCTGCGGCTCGGGACTGCGGGCACCGACGCGGTCGTCGAGAGCCACCAGGTGGCCTGCTCACACTTCGACGCCTACCGCTTCTTCACGCCCGACGCCGTGCCTCTCAATGCGATGACGCCGACCCGCGAGAGCCAGCCGGCACTGGAGCAGCCGGGGTGTCTGCACGCCGGGATGGACCTCTACGGTCGCGTGGCAGGCAAACTGATGCCGGCGATCCCGAGCGAGCTGGTCATGGACTGCTTCGAGCTGGCTCGCGACATCCGCTCGTTGGACATGCGGGCCTCCCCATACGACCTACGGGAGCTCGGCTACGAGCCAGTGCCCATCGAGACCCCGGCAGGCAAGGCTGCCTATGTCGCGGAGCAGCGTGGCTTCGCCCAACGCGGTCAGGTGCTGCGGGAGCGCCTGATCACTGCCTGTGACGACATTCTGCAAACGGCCCGAGAGTTGACTTGATCACTCAACGCGGCACATCCGTTTAACCGGCTGCGGCTAAAGCGCGCAGCCTTCTCTGATCACGCCTTCCATGGAAGCCGACGTCGCAGTTCATCGTGATCCGGTCTCATGCCGCGGACCTTCATCACCCGAACGGCGCGGAGGCTCGGGTCGCCCGGGTTCACCGCAAAAGCGGCACGTTCGGACGTCACGTCCGCGGCACAGTCGGGCGATACCACTTTGGTATCATGAGGCCATGGCCATGACGTTGCGACTCAACCCAGAGGACGAGCGCCTTCTCGCTGCCTTGGCAGAGGCCGAGGGCGTGAGCCGGCACGAGGCGACCCTGCGTGCGATCCGTGAGGCAGCGGCTCGCCATGCGCATGAGGCCAAGGTTGCCGAACTGTCGGCCCGGGCCCGCGAGCGCTACGCAGACGTGCTCGACCGGCTCGGCCGTTGACGGTCCTGCTCACCCTCGAGGACCTGCTTTCTCTCGTCGAGGACCTCGGGGTCGGACCTGTGGGCGACGTGGGCCTGTTGGACTCGGCGGCTCATCGGCCGGGCTCTGTTTTGTACGGGCACGAGGCGTACACCGACGTGGACCGCAAGGCTGCGGCGCTGCTCGACTCACTTGTTGGCAACCATGCGCTGGTCGACGGGAACAAGCGCCTGGGCTGGCTTGCCATGGTCGTCTTCTACGGCCTGAACGACATCGCCCTCGACGCGCCCGATGATCCCGCCTATGAACTGGTCATGTCCGTGGCGCGAAGAGAGTTGACTATCGACGAGATCGCAGCAACTCTCGCTCGCTGGCATGGAGCGCCTATGCGGCAGACATAGGCATGGCCGCTTCTCGGCACGAGCGGACGGCGTTCAGGCCGGAGGGAATCCCGATTCTTCGAAGTCGCCCCTTCACCCTTACAGTGTTGCCGCGCCGCTATGGGGCTGCGTCCGGCCGGCCCGTTTGCCGTTCGACATCCGGAGTCACCGTGACGACGCGTCAACGCGGTCCGCTTTCCTTCTTCGTCGCCGTGCTGGCGACCTTTGTCGTCGGCCTGACGACGGCTTCCCCGTCTGCCGCGGCGACCGTTGCTCCGGCCGCGCCGGTCCTGCTGTCCACCGTCGTGGGTGTGGACGGTGTCACACTCCGGTGGTTTCAGGGGTCGACGACGGCCGGGACGCCCACCTCCTACGTCGTGCACCGGAGGGCAGCGGGCTACGACGCCGATTGGGTCGTACCGACCGGCCTGAGCCCTTGGAGCTACGCGGACGGAGGGGCCCCAGTCGGGGTCGATGTCACCTACACGGTGACCGCGCGCAACTCGGCCGGCGACAGCCCCGAGTCCGAGCCGGTCACCGCGCGGGTGCCGGTCTGGTCTGGCCCCTACAACCCCGACCGCGTGTCGCTGACGCTCGTCTGGGACGAGGCTGCTCCCGGCGACGACACGCAGCGGTCGACGGTCGTCGCCGACGCGACGACCGTCCCCGCCCTGACGGCGGCACCCGGCAACGGAGGCACCTCCTTCACCACCGGTTCCTGGCGTGAGGAGCTCGTGCTGCCGCCGGGAGTGGCGGACGGTACGTACCCGGTGGGGCCCGGGGACGGCCAGCTGCCGATACGGGCGATAGCGGGAGCCTCGTGCGTAGGCCCCGCGGGTGCATCCGTGCCGGGCGGTACGGCGACCGTCGCGCACGGCGCGCCCTCGATGAACGGCACCTACGCCTCCGTCAGCGTGGACGCCGACCTCGACTGCGCGAACGGCCACCGGCTCCGGGCTCAGCTGCGGTGGCACACGCCGGAGCCCGCGTCGATGCTGAGCACGGCGGCGTTGTCGGTCGTCACCGCTGGCCCCGGTGACACGGCGACAACCACCATCACCGTGACCAACCGCGGCAGCGAGGACCTCCGGCTCGGGGCGGCCCGGTTCGTTGACGCGGACCTGTCGACGTCGGCGCCCCTAGCCGTCGTGGCCTCGACGTGCGACGGGCTCGTCCTGGCTCCGGTTGCGACCTGCTCGCTCACCGTGAGGTACACGGCCGGCTCCGGCGGCTCCCCCGAGGGGCGGGGCGTCATCGCGCTCGCCACCGACGTCGGCGAGTGGGAGCTCGGCACGGTGGTGGGCCAGCAGCCGGCCGCCTGGGCCGGGCCGCAGTCCTTCGCTGCGTCCAGCTCTCCGGGCCGGGTCGACCTGTCGTGGCAGGCCCCCACGACCCTCGACTCGCGGCTCATCGCCGGCTGGCGCGTCGAGGACGTGAGCAGCGGCTCGCCGGTCGCGCTGCCGACCAAGATCGCGACCTACGCCAGGTCCACGAACGTGGGTCCGCTCAGCGTCGGGCCGCACTCCCTCCGGCTGGTCCTGCTCACCACCGACGGGCGCGCGGTGCCGTCGGCCGCGGTCCGCGTATCGATCCCTTCGCGCTGGCTGCTGGTCACCACGTCGACCGGGTTGCGCGCCTATGACCCCGACGGCGGCATGACGAACGGCGGCCTCGTGGGCGGCCGATCGAGTGCCGTCGACGGGATCGCGACCTCGCCGACCCGTGCCGGGATCGTCGCCTCGGACGGTGTGGCGGCCGGCACCAGGGTGTGGCTGCTCGGTCCCGCGGGCGAGCAGACGCGCATCGTGACCTCGACGAGCAGCTACCCGGACGCCGACCCGGACGTGAGCCCGGAGGGCTCCACAGTCGCCCTGGTGCGACGGGACCCCGCGGGGTCGGTGTCGCTGTTGACCGTCCCGGTCTCCGGAGGGGCCGTGACGGCGGTGCCGAACTCCACTGGGCTGTTCAACCCGGTGTGGACGCCGGACGGTGCCGCGCTGGTCGCGGTCACTGGCTCCGGAACCCTGGTGCGCATCGACCGGGCCACCGGGACCAGGACGACGATCCCGGGGACCTCCGGCGCGCAGGCCGTCGCGGTGTCCCGCACCGGCCGCGTGGCCTTCACGGTGCGCAGCTCGACCTCGACCTCCTATGACGTCCGCGTCACCTCGCTGGCCGGTGGGACCTCGACCGTCGTGGCGTCTCACGACATCCCCAACCATCTGTCCTGGGATCCGACCGGAGGGTGGCTCGCCGTCACCGGAGCCCCATGGAGCGAGCAGCCGATGACCCAGGTCGTCGACCTGCGTTCGGCGACGCCGGTGCCCGGACGGTCGTTCCCCGGCGGGATTTCGGTCGCCTGGTTCGCCCCCGCCTCGGTGGCGCCGGTGGCCAGTGTCACGGTCCCGGCCTGGACCACGTCGAGCGCATCGCTCAACGTCGGCGCCACGGACGCCGACGACGCGCCCGGTGGCTTGCATCGCGAGTGCCGGCTGGACGCGGCGGCGTGGAACCCGTGCAGTGCCGCATGGAAGGTCACGGGTCTGGGCGCAGGCACCCACTCGGCAGCGGTGCGGGTGACCGACCCCAGCGGGCAGGTGTCCCCGGTCGTCCAGCGGTCGTGGTCCGTCGACACGCAGGCGCCCAGCGTCGCCCTCACCGCCCTGCCCTCCGTCGTGACCTCGACGTCGCTCAAGCTCGGCTGGGCGGCGAAGGACACCGGCGGCTCGGGAGCCGCGACCGTGGACGTGCGCTACCGCAGCGCGCCGCTCAACACGACGTTCGGCTCCCTGACGTACCCGTCGACGTGGAGCGGCCTGAAGGGGACGACGCTGGCGACCACGCTGGCGGCCGGGCGTGAGTACTGCTTCAGCGCGAGGGCGCGCGACATCGCAGGCAACGTCGGCGCGTGGAGCGGCGAACGCTGCACCGTCGTGACGCTCGATGACCGGTCCCTCACCGCGTCGAGCGGGTGGACACGTGGGTCGAGCGCTGCATACGCGTACGGCACCTACTCCCGCGCGACCAGCAGTGCGCGGACGCTGACGCGCACCTCCGTGCAGGCACGTCGGCTCGCGATCGTGGTGACGACCTGCTCCACCTGCGGCGCGGTCGACGTCTACCACGCCGGCGTGAAGCTGGGTCGGGTCAGCCTGTACTCCGCCACGACGGCCTACCGCCAGGTTCGCTGGCTGCCTCTGCAGAGCGTGACACGGACGGGAACCGTGATCCTTAAGACCACTTCGACCAAGGCGACGATCGTCGACGGGCTCGCCGCCCTGCACTAGGGCGGCGATGCCACACGAGCAGCCCGTGCACCCTACGGGCGGTTGCAGGCGGCCTCGGTCGTCACGCGACCAGCGTGGAGGGCAGCCGGCTCGGATGCCGTGCCCGCCTCTAGCGGCATGAGTGGATGGCCGGGCTATCGGAAAGCGGGGCTCCCGCGTTCGTTGCGGTAGACCCGCACGCCTGTGATGAGCCCGTCGAACACCGTGAAAATGTGGCACACCATGCTGACGTGGGTTCCGTTGTCGTCGATGAGCGTCGACAATTGCTCGACGTACACGTCGTCACCGGCCTGCTGCACCGCGACGTTCTCAGTGGTGAGCGACGTGGCCCTGTTGATCGGCGCCTGCAACCTCGTGATCACCCCGTCGGCATCGCGGTGCAGCACCTGCCAAGGCTCGTCGGTCCACGGGCTCGCGACCTTGATGACGACGTCGGCGGCCAAGAACTCGCGGAGGACATCGAAGTCGTCGGCATCCCCGGACGCACGTGCCCGCTGGACCGCCTCGATGTAGCCCCGAACAAGTTTGATCGAGGGACTGTCGTCGGCCACTGAGTACCTCCGGTCGGCAGGATCGTCACCGTGTGGGTGGAAACGCTAGCAGCGTCACTTCCGCTCGACGCTGCTTTTCGCAACGTCCTCACATCGGCATGAGCGGACTACTTCTTTCCGGAGCTGTGCTTCCGGGATGCACGCGTAGATGGACCTCACAAGTGGGCGCACAATCTCGTGCCCGTCGTACCGGGCGACCTCGTCATGGACTACTTCAAGCTCGCCCGCGACATCCGCACGCTCGACATGGGCGCGGCCCTGTACGACTTGCGCGAGCTGGGCTACGAGCCGGTGCGCATCGAGGCGCCCGATGGTAAGGCGCAGTATGCCGCCGAGCAGCGGGCGTTCTCGACGCCGGGGCAGTCGCTGCGCCCGGCTCATCGACGCCTGGGACCGCGTCCCGCTGGGCCAGTCACGCTGACCGCGAGGCCAGTCCTTGCCTCCACCCGCCGCTCGCGACCGTCCTGTCATCTGACCCGCGAGCCATCCGGGGCGGAGGCCCGCGTGGGCGCGGCGATACCTTGGTGATACCCGCGGGGTGGCGTATGGAAGCCATGGACCCCACCAACCCAACTGTCCTTGCTCGTCGACCAGCAGTGAGGACAGTCCTGCTTCTTGCGGCCCTCGAGCCGTCAGCCCCTCGGGCCCGTTTCGAGACCGCGCTCGTTCTACTCGGCACACGCGGCTCCGCCGTGGCGGAGGCCGCCGAGCTGGGGCTGTTGCGCGTGCTTGGGGACGTCGTCGATCTCGTCGACGGTCGAGTTCGTCGGGTGGTGCTGGGGCAAGTCTCGGACCGGGAGCGACGACGTGCCCATCTGGCCCTTGCCATTGCACGCGAACGAGGTGGGAGTCACGAGTCCCGGGCGGTGGCGGGACGAGGGGGCCGCCGTCTCTTCGACGAGTTGGCGGCTGCGATCGACCCGACAAGACCCGGTACGCGTGTTGCTGAGGCGGAGGGCATGACCGGTCTGACGGATCGCGAGCGAGAAGTGGCGACGATCGCGGCGACGGGGCTGTCCACGCGCGAGATCGCGACCAGAGCGGCGATAAGCCCCAAGACCGTGGAGTTCTACCTCACGCGGATCTACCGAAAGCTCGGCGTGCGCTGCCGGGCCGAACTAGCCTTCGCGTACGGGCCCCGTTCAGTCGCGGGCCAGCCTCCATGAGGATGATGCCGTGACCCTGACCGAGACCGGCCAACGGCAGGTGCACGTCCTGGGGGCCGCCGGGATCGACGATCGGGAGCTGTCGAGCCGGCGTGAGAGGGTCGTGCTGGCCGCCCTGGTACTCGAACACGGTCGGGCGGTCAGCGCCGATCGGCTCACCCAAGCGCTGTGGCCCGGTCAGCGGGTTCCAGCGTCTGCGGCGAAGGTGATCCATGGTTGCATCAACAGGTTGCGCAGCCAGTTGGGTCAGCAGGCCATCGAGACCACGCCCACTGGATACAGCCTCCGCGGCGACGCGGTCTCCGTGGACGCCGCCGTCTTTGAGCATGGCTTCCGGCGCGGCCGCGAACTGGTCGAGATCGGCCAGTGGGACCGCGCCGCATTCATTCTGAGCGATGCCCTGGGTCGCTGGGCCGGGGGCGATGCCTACCAAGACTTGTCGGTCGTCCCCGAGGCTGTGATCGAGTCAGCACGTCTGAACGAGCTGCACGCACAGGCGGACGAGCTGCTCGTGGAGGCAATGCTGCGGTTGGGTCGTGTTCCCGAGGCGATCGAGGCGGCCACCGCTCTGGTCGAGGACGAACCGCTGCGGGAACGTCGCTGGCTGCTCCTTGCCGAGGCGGCATACCGCGCGGGGCGCCAAGAGGAAGCGTTCGAGGCGCTCCAACGCTGTCGGCGCGTCCTGGTGGAGGAGCTCGGGGTCGATCCGACTCCCGCGGTGGAGCAGTTGCACGCGCGCATGCTGGCGCACGACGTGTCGCTCGCGGGCGATGTGGCGTCGCAGGCCCGTGCTGCGTCGGACGAGTGCCCCTGGCCGGGACTCGGGGCCTATGACGAGAGCCGCGCTGAGTCGTTCTTCGGCCGGTCGAAGGAGCTGGCTTCGGCGCTGGCGATACTGCGGGCTCGGGGGGTGCTCGCAGTGGTCGGGCCGTCCGGCGTGGGCAAGTCGTCACTCGTTCGTGCCGGCATCGCGGCATCGGCCCGGGCCGACGGCAGGCGTGTCGCTGTCGTCACGCCGGCGACGAGGTCGTCTGATGTCCGCGATGTCGACGTGGTTGTCATCGACCAGGCTGAGGAGGTCTTCACCGTCCTCGATGGGAGCGGGCGGGCGGACTTCCTCGCTTGGCTGGAAGCGGTAGATCAGGGAACCCTCGTTGTGTTCGCGCTCAGGGCCGATCGGGTCGCCGACGTGGCGAGCGTGCCCCAACTCGCAAGCCTGGTGGAGGAGGGCATCTTCCTCCTGGGTGGTCTCAGCGACGCCGGCCTGCGCGAGGCGATGGAGCGGCCGGCAGCCCAGTCGGGTCTGCACGTCGAACCCGGACTCGTGGATCTCCTTCACCGAGACCTCGAGGGCGAGCCGGGTGCGCTGCCGCTGTTGTCTCACGCGATGGCGAAGACGTGGGAGCGACGTGAGGGCCGCACCCTGACCGTCGACGGCTACCTCGCCACGGGTGGGGTCCGGGGAGCCGTGGCACGGTCGGCCGAGGAGCTGTACGCGAGCTTGACCGCGGTTCAACAGGACACCCTTCGCGGTCTGATGATGCGCCTCGTCTCGGCCGGACCCGAAGGCGAGCCGGTCGTGGCACGCGTGCCGAGCCGTGAGCTTGACGGAACCGATGAACGTGCTGCGGTGCTCGACCTGCTGGTCGGGTCGCGCCTCGTGACCGCCGACAACACGTCGGCGACGCTCGCCCACGAAGCGCTCGTGCGCGCTTGGCCCCGGCTGCGCAGCTGGCTCGAGGACGACGTCGAGGGTCGTCGTATGCTGCACCACCTGGGCGAGAGCGCACGTTCCTGGGCCTTGATGGGCCGTCCGGAGAGCGAGCTCTACCGTGGCGTCCGGCTGGCCCGCGTCGTCGAATGGTCGACCGCCACAAAGCTGTCGTTTTCGGGAGCTGAACGTGCCTTTCTTGAGGCCTCACAGCGTCGTTCGGCTGCCGAGGAGGCCAGCGCCCAAGAGACGGCCCGCCGCCAGCGCGCCACCAACCGACGGCTTCGCGTCCTGCTCGTCGGCGTCGTCGCCACCCTGGTCGTGGCCGTGACTGCGGGGGGCTTCGCGGCGCAACAGACCGGTGTGGCTCGCGACCAGTCCCTTGCTGCGGACGCGCGCCGCGCTGGCGCCAAGGCCTTGACGATCCAAGACCCCGTCCGGTCGGTGCTGCTGGCCGCCGCCGGCGTACGGCTCGACCCCGGCCCGCAGACCCTGACGAGTCTCGAGGCTGCGCTCATGCGACGCCCGGAGCTCAGGGCCTCGCGACCCGTGGCGTCCGGGGCGCTGCTCAGCCGTATCGCGCAGTCGGCCACCTCGGGCTCGGTGTACGTCGCCGACCGTACGCACGTTCTGCGACGCATGGATGCCGACAGTTTGACCGTCCTGGCGACCTACTCGGCGACAAGCGCACCGGCCACCGTTGCCGACAACCCGGTCGCCGTGAGCGAGCGCGCCGGTGTCGTCGCCTATGCCGCTACACCGGTCAGCGCGAGCCCCATCGTGCTGCTCGACCCGAAGACTCTCCTTCCGGTGCCAGACCAGATCACGTCCTTCCCGAAGCGCGACGTCGTCGTGGCCAGCCTCTCCGTGAGTGGCGACGGCCGCTTCCTATCTGCGACGCTGGGGCACCCGAAGGTGGTGCGCCCGAACCAGGTGGACTCGACCTCGGCCGAGGCGCAGGTCTGGGACCTGACCCGCGCGGACCGACCCGTCGTCGCAAGCTTCCCCATCGACGGCATCTTCGGCGCGGGTCGCCTCAATCACGACGGCACAGTGCTCTTCACGACGATGCCGCCTCAGGCGCGGGACGTTCGATCCGGCCGCACTCTGTGGGCCTACCCGGGCGACGGCTTCGGGGGAGACGTCCTGGTCCGACCCCAAGGGGATCTCGTCGCCCTGCCTGAGCCGGCCGCGGATGAGAACCTGATCCTGGTCGACGCTCGGAGTGGGCGGCTGGTCGCACGCCTCTCGGGGCACACGGACCACATCCACGGGCTGGCGATGTCGTCAGACGGCAGGCTGGTAGCGGCCGGAGGGTTCGACGGACGCGTCCTCGTGTGGGACGTGGACACGAGAGATCTGGTGGCCGACATCGATGCCGGCGGGAAACGCGTGCCGGGGGTTGCGCTTTCACCCGACGGCGGGGCTCTCTGGACCGCGACGGCTGACCCCCCGGAGGTTCGCGCGTGGGACCTCACCGGCGAGTGGCAGTACCTTCGGCGGCTGCCCGAGATCGCCGGTGCGACCGAGCGCCTCACCGGCGCTGAGATCTACGTCGACGTCGACCGCTCGGGGGCCCTGACCTCATCGATCCAGCGCCGCGACCCCACCGAGCCGGACGCGCGGGGCGCGACCGGCTCTCACATCGACCTGTGGTTCACCGACAGCGACCAGCGAACGCTCGTCACTGCCGATGTCGAACCAGGCGCGTGGGAGGGGGCCGGCGCCTGGAGCCCGGACGGTCAGCGTTTCGCGGTGGGCTACGCGAAGGGGCTCGTCTCGGTGGTGGATGCGATCGACGGACACAGCGTCGTCGCACGCGGCAGCGGGCTGCCCGGGACGATCCTGTCCCTGTCGTACGACCACGGCGGGCGCCACCTTGTTGCCACGGACGACAGTGGCCGAGTCGCGAGGCTCGACGCCACCACACTCGAACCCCGCGGCCCCGTCGTCACGCTGCCTGGCCGCTCCGTCCGCGGGGTCGTCCTCGGCGACGGAGGACGTGCCGTCGTGACTGCTGACGTCGGTGAGCCTGCTGCGTTCTGGCGGATGCCCGTCCGGACGTGGTTCCTCGTCGACCTGGAGGCCGGCACCGTCGTGCGCAAGGGTGACACCGGGGCCGACGAGGTCGAGGCCGTGGCCGTGTCCCCGGACGGCACCCGCGCTGCCTTCGGTGGACGACGCGGCGACATCTCGATCATCGAGCTCGCGACGGGACTGCGGGCCCGCACGGCCGTGCGCGCGGTCGACGACGGCGTCTTCAACCTGCGCTTCAGCGCCGATGGCGGGCAGCTCGCGGCAGGAACCACGAGTGGGGATGCCGTCCTCTTGGACGGCAGCTCCGGCCTCGTCCTGGCGAGAACGCGCGCCGCGGAGTCATTCGGCACGATCGGGGTCGGCTTCCGGACTGACGGCTCGCTCCTCATCGCTTCTGGCGAGCAGTCGCTTCGCGTCTGGTCACGATCCACCACCCGTGCACTCGATTTCGCCTGCACGCTCGTCGGGCGCGATCTCACGCCCGACGAGTGGGCCGACGAGTTCCCCGGGCGCGATCAGCAGCCGGTCTGCCCGTGATGCCAGAAACGATGACGAGTGCCGAATCTCAGCCGATGGCAAGGGCTTCGTCGACGAAGTCGCACAGGACGCTTCCAGGCTGGTAGTTCCCAGCCACGTGGGGTCCGCTGAACTCGGCGTCAACGAATCTCCATTCGTCGTTCTCAGGGTCGTCGTCCCCGAGCGTGTCGACCTCGACCGTGAACCGAAGGAGTCCTCTATCTGCCCACACGCTCGTCCCGCTCTCCGAGGTGAGGTTCCAGTTGCGCCCGGCGTCCTGCTGCACGATCCGCCACGTCGTGGGTCCGATCGGCTCGATCGTCGCGATTCTGAAGTTGCCCTTCAGTCGGGTCCACCACGATCCGTCGGCTCCGATGTGATGGTAGGTGAGGAGGTAGTTGTCATGGGCGTACAGCTCGGGCGCTCCCGCCGGTCCCTCGCGGACGACCACGTGTCCAACGACCTCCACGTCGACCCGCTCAACGCGTCCGCAGTACGTGCCGTCCTCGCGCCACGAGTCGGCGTACGAACCCAGCTCGAGTGGCTGGCCGGCCTGAGCGGATGACGGTGCAACGAACGCCGTGGCCGCCGCGAGCACGACGCCCGCCGTAATCGCCTTGCTCTTCATCGGTTCTCTCTCTCCGTGCAGTGCACCCGGTCGGTCCGGCTGGACCTCTCCAGCCTGCTGCGTCGCCACGACAAGGCATATGAGGGAAACCCCCAAGATCCGGCGCCGCTGCGGGTCGTGCGGACGCCACCGGATCGGCCGAGGAGCGGGGACACACTTGGCAAGGGCTCATACGTCTCACGCTGCTGACTCAGGCCGCCGGCCTTCTGCCGGCACCTGATCGGCGGGCGCCCTAGTCGAAGAGACGCAACAGCAGGGGTCGGTTCTTCGGTGTCCAGATCAGTTCGCGGAACTGGTCGACGGGGCCGACCGGCCAACGGTCCGCAATGCTCACGACCGCTGGGTCCTGGATCAAAGGGAGAAGCAGGTCAGGGATGTCTGCCCAGGCGACCTTGAATGGTCGGTCCCACAACTGCACGATCTCCGTCGTCACCGGGGCGGTCAGGCCGAGCCCGTTGTGCATCATCGCCAGCCTCTCGTATGCCGTCATCAGGGCAGCTTCGCGGTCCTGCCAGGCCTCCGCGCGACCGACGTTCCGCAGGACCGGCGTCAGCTCCGAGCCACACGCGAGGCGTGAGAAGGCCGTTCCGAACCACTTCGAGTACGGCGCATACCGCCGTTCCATCAAGAAGGCGAGCCGCATGAGGTCGCCGACGAGACGCGACCCGATCAGTGCGGAGCCCAGCTCGTCGCCCGCGGCTCCGGCCCTGCCCACCAGGTTCATCTCTGGGTGGACGCGCCACCATCCGGCGATCAGCAGGTACAGCCAGACGTCGCGGGGGTAGTAAGCCAGGCGGTCCCGCGCTGCCTGCAGGTCCACCTCGTCGTGAAAGACGACCCCCGAGCTGAACATGCGCAGCCCGTGCTCCGGCAGTGTCAGCCAGTCACGCGGCTTGATGTCGCCGTCGATGTCCAGCTCCAGCTCTTGCCGGAGGTACGCGCGGACGGTATGGACCTCGACGTGAATCGGGTGACCGGCGAAGGTCGGCGGCAGGTCCCTGCGAAGCACCTCCCGGACCTCGGCGCCGCGGCACGGTTCGTCCTGCTCGGCGAGGAAGAGCACGACCCGCGGCTTCCAGTCGTGGTCCGTCGACACCTCGTCGTCGAAGCCGAGGACCTCCGACCCGCGCCCGAGGAGCGCCGCAGCATGCGGCAGGTCAGGGAACCTGGCGCTCAGAATGGGCTGCACGACTTCGTCGTACAACCGCCGACTCAGCTCGGCGCCCGGAACGAACGACGACACGCCATCAGCCTCCTCCACGGCAACTCAGTGTGGACCCGCGCATCATCTCGGTCGAGACCTCAGCGGGGCGGGCGCCGCCAGCAGTACCTGTGTTCAACACGCACGCTCATGCTCCGCAGGTCGCACGCTGTGCGCCCTCGGCGGCCCCGTCGCTCTGCGCGCGCGGGCCTACGGCGTCACGCGACCCGCACCACCTGCACCACGCGCTCCCCGCCGAGCCGCAAAGGAGGGTCCGCCCCTCGCCAGGTCGTCGAGCAGCTGCCTGAGGGGCGACGGCAACGCCTGCGGGTCGAGAGCCGCGGCGAGGGCTGCCGCCATCACCTCCTTGCGGCCGGATGCGACGCCGGCGAAGCGCCGGGCCTGCTCGTGGAAGTCACGCGCCGCCCAGGCCGGTTGCCGAGTGAAGGTCGCGAAGCGACCACTCAGCCGGAGACCGTCCAGGACACGTCGGACGCCGTCGGGTCCGAGTGCTCGCATGAGCTCGTCCTCGAGGTCCCGGTCGCACAGCTGGAAGCCCCACCGCGGCAGCTCGTCGACCGACGACACGTCGCACCCGAGCTCCCGCAGGGCGCGCAGGAAGAAGCCGCCCTCCTTGATGTCGCACATGCCCAGCACCCGAGGGCTCGTCGGCGCGCGGTCGGCGGCGACGAGATGACGACGCACGTTGGTCGCTCCGCCCATGTCGACGAGCACGACGCCTTGCTCGTCGAGCGAGATCCCGAGCCGGTCGGCGACCGCGCGCACCGCGGCGACGTCGCTCGTGCCCTCGAGTAGCACCCACGTCGGCGCGCGAGTCGACTCAGGGGTGCCCATGCGGGCCATTCTGTTGCGTCGGGGCCGGTCCTGGCACCCGGGTTGTGTCCCGAGCGCGCCGCACTGCTTCCGACCCGGGGCAGCACGGCGACGAGGGACTCGGTCTCCCGCGCGTCCAGGACCACCTCGTCGGCTCAGCCTGAGAGGTCGACCCCGTCCCCTTCGCTCGAGTCCACGTAGAGGCAGAACGGGTGGCCCGCCGGGTCGAGCAGGACGCGCACGTCCTCCTGGGGCTGGAACTCGGCGAGTTCCGCACCGACTCCCACGGCATACGCCGTCGCGTGGTGAAGGTCATCGACCTCGAGGTCGATGTGCGACATCATGATCGGCTGCCCGGGATGACTCGGCCAGACCGGCCGCACGTAGTTCTGCTCCTGCTGGAAGGCGAGGTTGTAGCCCGCCGTCTCGGACGGCGCTAGCGTGGCCCACCCCGGCGTGTCCTTGAAGACCGTCCAGCCGAGGAGGCGCTCGTAGAAGTGCGCGAGCTCGGACGCGTCGGGGCAGTCGAGCACGACGCCGAACCAGTGGGATCTCGTTCGAAGCGGCATGCACCAACTCTGGCAAAGATCCCTGCCGTCCGGCGACGTATCACCGGGTCGGTAACGGCCCTCTGAGGGGTGTCGACGAAGGTTCAGGCACGCGCGTCGACACTGTGCACCTCGCAGGGGGTGTTGCTGGGCGGCGCCTGAGCCGCCCAGCACTCCGCTGTCCGCCGAGGCCGGCGAAGCTCCTAGCGCTGTGTCGCGATCCCCCGCACGATGACGCCCATGCCGATCTCGAAGGCCTTGGTCTCCCCCACCGCGTCTGGCGCGGGAAGCTCGGGGTCGACCGCAGCAGCCAAGGCCCGATCCTGTTGTGCTGCAACGGATCCAAGGATGTGGTGCACCACGAGCGCCGCCACTTGGTCGCGCTCAGCGAGCGGCACACCAGCGGCACCGACGAGCCGGGCCACGTCACGCAGCGGGCGAGCGGCAGTTGGCTCCACGGCATGCGCCAGCGCGACGACGTCGGCCCCGTCGGGCACCGGGGCGATCGCCTCGCGGATGGCGAGCGCCAGCGCCGCCAGCGCCTCCGCCGGTGGACGATCGCCGATGGGCTCAGGCACCTCGGCTAGCAGCACGTCGGCAACCTCGACGAGCAGCTCCTGCTTGTTGGCGACGTGCCAGTAGAGAGCCCCGGGCGCGACTCCGAGCTCACGGGCCAGGCGTCTCATCGAGAGGTCGCCGAGGCCGTAGCGGCGCAGCAGCTCGACCGCCGTCGCGACGACCTGCTCCCTGCTGAGTGCCATCGGATCCCCGCCTCGTGAGAGCAGGCCCACACCCGCCCGCGTTGACAGCCGACCCTAGCGACTCGGCATACTGAACACCGTTCAAGTTGAACATCGTTCAATGACGCGCGCAAGGAGCCCGGATGACCCGCTTCGACGACCTCGCCGATGCCGTGCTGGCCGGAGGCGTGGCCACCTCCGACGACGCCCTCGACGTCCTCCGTGCCACCGACGACGAGCTGCTCGCTCTCGTGACGGCAGCAGCACGTCTGCGCCGCGAGCACTTCGGCAACACGGTCAAGGTCAACTACCTCGTCAACCTCAAGTCGGGCCTCTGTCCTGAGGACTGCCACTACTGCTCGCAGCGACTCGGCTCGCAGGCCGACATCCTCAAGTACACCTGGCTGGGGGCCGACGAGGCGGTCGAGCAGGCGAGCGCCGGGCTGCGCGGGGGTGCCAGCCGCATCTGCATGGTCTCGAGCGGACGCGGCCCCACCGACCGCGACGTCGAGCGGGTGGCCGGCATGGTCGGGGCGCTGAAGTCGGAGCACCCCGACGTCGAGGTGTGCGCCTGCCTCGGACTGCTCAAGGACGGCCAGGCCGAGCGGCTGCGTGCGGCCGGCGTCGACGCCTACAACCACAACATCAACACGGCCGAGTCGCACCACGACGACATCGTCACGAGCCACACCTATGCCGACCGTGTCGACACCGTCAACCGCGCGAAGCAGGCCGGCCTCTCGCCGTGCTCCGGACTCATCGCCGGCCTGGGCGAGAGCGACGAGCAGCTCGTCGAGGCTCTCGTCGCCCTGCGTGACCTCGGCTCCGAGTCGATCCCCGTCAACTTCCTCATGCCCTTCGACGGCACTCCACTCGAAGGCACCTGGGAGTTGACCCCGGGGCGATGCCTCCGCATCCTCGCGGCTGCGCGATTCGTCTGTCCTGACAAGGAGATTCGCATCGCCGGTGGCCGCGAGATGCACCTGCGCTCGCTTCAGGGGCTCGCGCTGCACGTCGCAAACTCCCTCTTCCTCGGTGACTACCTCACCTCGGAGGGCCAGGCCGCCGAGGCCGACCTCGAGCTCATCCGCGACCACGGCTTCGTCGTGCTCGGGGCCGAGGCGTCGCCTGTCGAGGCACCCAACTCGCACGACCCGTCCAAGCGTCGGCGCGGGGCCGGCACCGACGTGCCGGCCAATGCCTGAGGGCTCGCCCTCGTCGCTCGCGAGCCGCGACCGCGGCCTCGTGTGGCACCCCTACGCCCCCCTCGACGGGCCGACGCCGTATGCCGTCCGTTCGGCCTCCGGGGTGACCCTGGAGCTCTGTGCCTCCGACGGTGAGCTCTACACGGCGACCGATGCGATGGCCTCCTGGTGGTGTGCCATCCACGGCTACCGCAACCCTCGCCTCGACGCGGCGGCGCACGACCAGATCGACCGCTTCAGTCACGTCATGTTCGGTGGCCTGACCCACGAGCCCGCCGTGACGCTCGCCGAGCGACTGACGGCGATGGCCCCCGGGCCGATGGCGCACGTCTTCTTCGCCGACTCGGGGTCGGTGTCGGTCGAGGTCGCCCTCAAGCTCGCCCTGCAGTTCCAGGCCGCGGTCGGTCGACCGGGGAGACAGCGGTTCCTGACGATCCGAGGGGGCTACCACGGCGACACCTTCGCGGCGATGAGCGTGTGCGACCCCGTCGACGGCATGCACTCGGCCTTCCCCGGCGTGCTGGCCCGTCAGGTCTTCGCCTCGCGCCCACCCGCTGCTCGCCTCGTCGTCGCGATGACCGGCGAGGAGCTTTGGGAGACAGACGAGTGCGCGCTGGCAGCATGGGCGGACGAGGTGCGCTCGCTGGCCAGCCGACATCAGGGAGAGCTGGCCGCCGTGGTCGTCGAGCCGGTGCTTCAGGGCGCCGGCGGGATGCACCTCTACCACCCGGACTGCCTGCGCGTGCTCCGCGAGGTCGCGGACGAGCACGGACTCCTCCTGGTCATCGACGAGATCGCGACCGGCTTCGGCCGCACCGGCAGGCTCTTCGCCTCGGAGTGGGCGGGGGTCGCGCCCGACATCATGTGTGTCGGCAAGGCCCTGACCGGTGGATACCTCACTCTCGCAGCCGTTCTGGCCACCGCGCGCGTGGGTGAGGTGATCACCGCCTCCACCCACCGAGCCCTGCTCCACGGCCCGACCTTCATGGCCAACCCGCTCGCCTGCGCCGTCGCCAATGCGTCGCTCGAGCTCGTCGAGTCGAGCTGGAAGGACGAGGTGCCGCGCATCGCGAGACTGCTCGGCGACCACCTCGCCCCGGCTCGCGACCTGCGCGGCGTGGTCGACGTGCGCACCCTGGGCGCGGTCGGCGTCGTGCAGCTCGACGGACCGGTCGACGTGACGCGCGTGACGCGGGCGGCGCTGGAGCGAGGCGTCTGGGTGCGCCCCTTCCGTGACCTCGTCTACACGATGCCGCCCTATGTCTGCGCCGACGACGACGTGCGCCGCATCGCGGCCGGCATCGTCGGCGCCGTCGAGGAGGTGCACTCGTGATCTCCCGCACGTGGGAGATCTGGCTCGCGGAGCGCGCGGACCTCCGGCGAGCCCGTGGCACCGTGCGCTCCGACCCGGTGCTGCGGGACGGGGCTCGGACTCCGGGGGGTGCCGATGCGCTCGACCTGGCCTCCAACGACTACCTCGGCCTGTCGCAGGACGAGCGTGTCGTGGCGGCCGGCCACGCCGCCCTGGACCGCTACGGCGCGTCGGCAACGGCCAGCCGGCTCGTCACCGGCACTCTGCCCGTGCATCGCGAGCTCGAGGCCTCGCTGTGCGGGTTGACCGGCCAGCCGAGCGCGCTGGCCTTCTCGACGGGGTATGCCGCCAACCTCGGCGCCCTGACCGCGCTGAGCGGGCGCGGGGCGGAGATCCTCCTCGACGCGCACGCTCATGCCTCGCTGCACGACGCGGCGCGCATGTCGCGGGTGGCGCACGCCACCTTCGCCCACTCCGACCCGGCCGACCTCGATCGCGAGCTGTCCCGCCGGGCAGGTTCACGCGTCCTCGTCGCGGTGGAGTCGATCTACTCCGTGCTCGGTGACGCCGCACCCCTGGCCGACCTCGTCACGGTGTGCGCCCGTCACGACGCCCTGCTCGTCGTCGACGAGGCGCACGGCATCGGGGTGGCTGGTCAGGGTCGGGGCCTCGTGGCCGAGCTCGACCTCGTCGACGCCCCCAACCTCGTCGTGACGATGACGCTCAGCAAGGCGCTGGGCTCACAGGGTGGAGCCGTGCTCGCGCCGCCCACAGTGCGCGAGCACCTCGTCAACACGGCCCGCAGCTTCATCTTCGACACCGGGCTCGCTCCCACCGCGGCCGCCGCCGCACGGGCCGCGGCAGACATCGTCGCGGCCGACCCCCGCCTTGCCGCCCGCGTGCGCGCGCACGCCGACGTCATCGCCGCGACGCTCGCCGTCGATCCCGCCGCCGGCGCCGTGCAGTCGCTCCCGATGGCCTCGCCCGAGGCGGCGGTCGCGGCCTGTCTCGACCTGCGTCAGCGCGGCGTGCTCGTCGGCTGCTTCCGCCCCCCGAGCGTGCCCGACGGCATCTCGCGGCTGCGCGTGACGGCGCGAGCCGACCTCGACCCGGACGACGTGGCGGCGGCCGCGCAGCTCATCGCCGTCGTCGCCGCTGAGCACCGCGGGGCTGCGGCGTGACGGCCGCCCAGGCGGCACACGACGTCGCGTCCGGTGGGCTCCCCCGGGTCATCGTCGTGACCGGCACCGACACCGACGTCGGCAAGACAGTGGTGACGGCGGCCGTGTGCGCGACGGTGCGGGCAGCGGGCCTGCGCGTGACGGCATACAAACCCACGCAGACCGGGGTCGACCGCTTCGCGGCGGGCGACATGGCCGAGGTGGCTCGCCTGACGGGCATCCCGACGCACGAGGGCGTGCGGCTGCTGGCGCCGATGGCGCCTCGACCTGCCGCCCTGCTCGAGGACTCGTCGCTGCCCACGCTCGGGGAGCACCGAGCGACGATCACCGCACTCGCCCGCGACCACGACCATGTGGTCGTCGAAGGCGCAGGGGGACTGCTCGTCGAGCTGACGGACGCCGGAGCCACCCTCGCCGACCTCGCGCGGCTCACCGACGACTGCGGGGTCGTCGTCGTCTCGCGCAGCGGGCTGGGCACCCTCAACCACACCATGCTTACCCGAGAAGCCTTGTGCCGCAGAGGCATCCGTCAGCTCGGTGTGGTCATCGGGGCCTGGCCGAGCGACCCTTCGGTCATCGAGACGACCAACCGTGACCACCTCTCGCGGCTGCCCGAAGGACTGCTCGGGGCCGTCCCGAGTGGGGCGCCGCGACTCGAGCCGGTCGCCTTCTGCGCGGCGGCTCCCGGCTGGCTGCCCGGGCTCTCGCGTCGAGCCGGCTCGGCTCAGCGGCGCGACACGCCCTGACGGAGCAGTCCGTAGACGATGCCGTCGGTGAGCGCCCGCCACGAGGCCGCGAGGATCGAGCCGGCCACTCCGATGGTGTCCCACGACGTCTCACCGTCCGACGTCTCGATGAGCACGCGGGTCACCGCGTCGGTGCCGTGCGACGCGTCGAGGATGCGCACGCGGAAGTCGATGAGCTCGATCTTCTCGATCTCGGGGTAGGCGCGGGTCAGCGCCTCGCGCAGCGCGTGGTCGAGGGCGTTGACCGGGCCGTTGCCCTCACCGGTGGCGATGAGCCGGGCACCCCCGGCGCGCAGCTTGACCGTGGCCTCCGAGGTGGCATCGCGCTCGCCGCTCGAGTCGGTGATGACCCGCCACGACTCGACGTCGAAGAAGTCGGTGCAACCCGGCTCGAGCGCCTCACGCAGCATGAGCTCGACGGTGGCGTCGGCGGCGTCGAAGGTCCAGCCGCGCAGCTCGAGGTCCTTGACCTCGGCGAGCACGGCGGCGACGACCTCAGGACGGTCGGAGAGGTCGAGGCCCGCCTCGCGCGCCTTGAGCTCGATGCTCGCCCGCCCCGCCATGTCGCTGACGAGCGTGCGCATGCCGTTGCCGACACGGGAGGGGTCCATGTGCTGGTAGAGGTCCGGGTCGACCTTGAGGGCGCTCGCGTGCAGGCCAGCCTTGTGGGCGAAGGCGCTCGCCCCCACGTAGGGCTGACGGCTGTAGGCCGGGACGTTGGTGACCTCGCTGATCGCGTGCGCGATGTGCATCGCCCGCGTGAAGGAGTCGGGCGCCATGACGTCGTGGCCGAGCTTGAACTGGAGGTTGGCGGCGACGGTCACGAGGTCGGCGTTGCCGGTGCGCTCGCCGTAGCCGTTGACAGTGCCCTGCACGTGGCTGGCGCCGGCCCGCACGGCGGCGACGGAGTTGGCGGCGGCGCAACCGGTGTCGTTGTGGCAGTGTGCGCCCACGCGCGCCCCGGTGGAGGCGATGACGTCGGCGACGACTTCCTCGACCTGGTGCGGCAGCATGCCGCCGTTGGTGTCGCACAGCACGACCACCTCGGCCCCCGCCTCGTGGGCGGTGCGCACGACGGAGAGCGCATAGTCGCGGTCAAGGTGCCAGCCGTCGAAGAAGTGCTCGCAGTCGAGGAAGACGCGACGGCCCTCCCCCACGAGATGGCTCACGGTGTCACGCACCATGGCCAGGTTCTCGTCGAGCGTGGTGCGCAGTGCACGCTCGACGTGGCCGGTGTGCGACTTGGCGACGAGGCACACGACCGAGGCACCCGAGTCGAGCAGGGCCTGCACGAGCGGGTCGCTCGAGGCGGAGCCACCGGCCCGGCGGGTCGCGCCGAAGGCAGCGAGAGTCGCGTTCCTCAGGTCCAGCTCGGTCTGGGCGCGCTCGAAGAACTCGGTGTCCTTGGGGTTCGCTCCCGGCCAACCCCCCTCGATGAAGTCGACTCCGAGGTCGTCGAGCAGCCCGGCGATGGCCAGCTTGTCCGACACCGAGAGGTTGAGACCCTCTTGCTGGGCACCATCGCGCAGGGTGGTGTCGTAGACGTGCAGCGCTTCCATGACCTTCAGTGTCCTCGATCTCGGGGGTCGCGGTCGACCGCCGTGGTGGCGGTCGACCCGGCGAGTGACTCCGTGCCCTGCTCCTTGCCGTATGCCGTCCGGCTTCGTGGGCCTCGCGACGTCTCCTTCGGAGGTCACCTCGGGAAACAAAAAGACCCCCCAGGGTTGGGAGGTCTGCGCGACGAGGGTTGCTCGTCGCGCTATTGGATAATGAGCGTGCCGGTGGGCACGGGGCGTGTCATCACAGGCTCAAGGTACGGGGCGCGAAACCGCGGCGAAACCTACGGTCCGGATCGTGGGACCGTCGTCCCACCGTCGAGGCTGCTCGCTCCCGGTTCGGGTGGTCCTGACACCCACGTGGGGCAGCGCTCACCTCGAGTCGGAGGAGCGGGAGGACGAGGACGCGGTGGCCGCGGCGATCAGGGCCTCGAAGAGCCGGGGGTCGGTGCCGACCTCGGGGTGCCACTGCACGGCGACTCGGAAGTGCGCGTCCGGCACCTCCATGGCCTCGAGCGTGCCGTCGTCCGCCCACGCCGAGGCGACGTAGCCGGGGTGGGTCAGCACCGACTGGTGGTGGTAGCTCGGCACGTCGACCTCCGCACCGAGGATCTGCGCCACGCGCGTGCCGGCCACCGTGTGCACCGGGTGGTTGCCGTAGACGGTGGGTGCGGGTGAGTGCTCGTCGTGGCCGACGCGGTCGGGCACGTGCTGCTCGAGCTGGCCCCCCGCCTCGACCGCCATGACCTGCATGCCCCTGCAGATGCCGAGTAGGGGCAGGTCGAGCTCGGCCGACACGCGGGCGATCGCGAGCTCCGTCGTGTCCCGGTCGGGACGCGACACCTGCACCGATGGGTGGCGCTCGTCGGCGTAGAGCTCGGGCGCCACGTCGACTCCGCCGGCGAGCACGACGCCGTCGAGTCGCTCGAGAAGGGCACGCGCAGTCGCGTCATCGGCGTCGACGCGCGGGGGGATGACGAGCGCGATGGCACCGGCGTCCTGGACCTTCCGGACGTAGCGGTGGGGCACGAGCGCGCCCGGCACGTCGACCCAGCGGCCCCATGAGGCCCGCTCGACGTAGGCCGTGATGCCGATGACCGGCCGGTTCATGACAACACCCTAGAGCGGGGTGACGTAGGCACCGGAGATGCCGCCGTCGACGAGGAAGGTGGAGGCGGTGATGAAGCTCGACTCGTCGGAGGCGAGGAAGAGCACGGCGTTGGCGATCTCCTGCGGCTCGGCGAACCTGCCCATCGGCACGTGGACGAGCCGGCGCGCGGCCCGCTCCTCGTCGGCCGCGAAGAGCTCCTGCAGGAGCGGCGTGTTGACGGGTCCGGGGCAGAGGGCGTTGACCCGCACCCCCCGGCGCGCGAACTGCACACCGAGCTCGCGCGACATCGACAGCACACCACCCTTGCTCGCGCTGTAGGAGATCTGCGACGTGGCCGCACCCATGACGGCGACGAACGACGCCGTGTTGATGATCGAGCCCTTGCCCTGCTCGAGCATGTAGGGCAAGGCGGCCTTGCAGCAGAGGTAGACCGACGTGAGGTTGACCTCCTGCACCCGTCGCCAGGCGTCGAGGTCGGTGCTGAGGATGGAGTCGTCCTCAGGAGGGCTGATGCCCGCGTTGTTGAAGGCGATGTCGACCGACCCGTGCGCCTGCTTCGCCGTGGCGAAGAGCGCGTCGACGTCCTCCTTGCTCGACACGTCGACCCGCACGAACGTGCCGCCGACCTCTGCGGCGACGCGCTGGCCACCCTCCTCGTCGAGGTCACCGATGACGACCGTGGCGCCCTCCTCGGCAAACCGCCGCACCGTGGCCAGTCCGATGCCTGAGCACCCGCCGGTGACCACGGCCACCAAGCCGTCGAGCCTGCCTGCCATGACGTTGTCCCTTCAGTCCGTGGAGATGAAGACGTTCTTGACCTCGGTGAATGCCTCGAGCGCGTCGGGCCCGAGCTCGCGCCCGATGCCGCTCTGCTTGAAGCCACCGAAGGGGGTCGAGTAGCGCACGCTGCTGTGCGAGTTGACCGACAGGTTGCCGGCCGCGACGCCCCGCGCGACCCTCAGGCCACGCCCGATGTCGCGGGTCCAGATCGACCCCGAGAGCCCGTATGCCGTGTCGTTGGCCTTGGCGACCGCGTCGGCCTCGTCGTCGAAAGGCATCACCGCCACCACCGGGCCGAAGACCTCCTCCTGCCAGACACGGTCGGTCGTCGAGCGCGGCAGCACGACCGTGGGCGGATACCAGTAGCCAGCGCCGTCGGGCCGGTGGCCGCGGAAGGCCACCTCGACGTGCTCGGTCGACTCCTCGACGTAGGACTGCACCCGGTCGCGGTGACCGGCGCTGATCAGGGGGCCCATCTCGGCAGCCTCGTCGCGCGGGTCGGTGACGACCACGCCGCGCACCGCCGCCTCGAAGAGTCCCAGGAAGCGGTCGTAGACGCTGCGCTCGACGAGGATCCGGCTGCGGGCGCAGCAGTCCTGACCGGCGTTGTCGAAGACTCCGGCGGGAGCTCGTGCGGCCGCCACCTCGAGGTCGGAGTCGGCGAAGACGATGTTGGCGCTCTTGCCGCCGAGCTCGAGGGTGACGCGCTTGACCTGGTCGGCCGCGCCGCGCATGATCCCCTGGCCCACGGCTGTCGATCCGGTGAAGCAGATCTTGCGCACATCGGGGTGGGTCACGAAGCGCTCGCCCACGACGGCGCCGCTGCCGGCGACGACGGTGAGCACCCCCTCGGGCAGCCCCGCCTCGAGGGCGAGCTGGCCCAGCCGCAGCGCGGTCAGAGGCGTCAGCTCGGCCGGCTTGAGCACGACGGTGTTGCCTGCCGCCAGAGCCGGAGCCAGACCCCAGCCGGCGATCGGCATCGGGAAGTTCCACGGCACGATGATGCCGACGACGCCGATGGGCTCGCGGAAGGTGACGTCGATGCCGCCGGCCACCGGGATCTGGCGGCCGAAGTTCCGCTCTGGCGCCGCCGCGTAGTAGGCGAGGACGTCTCTGACGTTGCCGGCCTCCCATCGGGCGTTGCCGATCGTGTGCCCGGCATTCGCCACCTCGAGCTGCGCGAGCTCCTCCTGGTGCTCGCCGACGAGGTCGGAGAAGCGACGTAGCAGCAGGCCGCGGTCGGCGGGGGCCACGGCGGCCCAGGCCGGGGCGGCCACGCGGGCCTGCGCGATGGCCGCGTCGGCCTCGTCGACGGACGCGAGCGGCACCGTCGCGACGACCTCCTCGGTCGCCGGGTTGAGGACCTCGTGGGTGCTCACAGTCGCTCGAATCCTCTCCGGCGCTCCCAGTCGGTGACGGCGGCGTTGAAGGCGGTGATCTCGACGTCGGCCGCGTTGACGTAGTGGTCGACGACCTCGTCACCGAAGGCCGACCGCGCGACGTCCGAGCGCGCGAGCAGGTCGCGAGCCTCCTGCAGCGTCGACGGCACTCGCGGCCGGTCGGACGTGTAGGCGTTGCCCTCAAGGGCCGGCTCAAGCTCGAGCTCGTGCTCGATGCCGTGCAGCCCGCCCGCCAGCATCGCGGCCACAGCGAGGTAGGGGTTGAGGTCGCCGCCCCCGACGCGGTTCTCGACCCGGAGCGCGGACCCATGACCCACGACGCGCAGGGCGCAGGTGCGGTTGTCACGGCCCCATGCCACTGCAGTCGGTGCAAAGCTCGCGGCTGCAAATCGCTTGTAGGAGTTGATGTTCGGCGCATAGAAGTAGGTCAGCTCGCGCTGTGTGGCGAGGATGCCGGCGAGGAAGCGGTCGAACATCTCGCTCTGGCCGTGATCGCGGTCGTCGTCGGCGAACACGACCGTGCCGTCCGTGCCACGCAGCGACAGGTGGATGTGGCAGGAGCTGCCCTCGCGCTCGTCGAACTTGGCCATGAAGGTCAGCGACTGCCCGCGCCTGGCGGCGATCTCCTTGGCAGCATTGCGATAGACGACGTGGTTGTCGCACGTGCGCACGGCCGTATCGAACAGGAAGCCGATCTCGTGCTGCCCCAGGTTGCACTCCCCCTTGGCGCTCTCGACGACGACCCCCGCTGCAAACAGCTCGTTGCGGATCTCACGGAGCAGCGGCTCCACGCGGTCACCGCCGAGGATGGAGTAGTCGACGTTGTAGCGGTTGGCTGGGGTGAGCCCGGCGTAGCCGCGGTCCCAGGCAGAGTCGTAGGAGTCCTCGAAGACGATGAACTCGAGCTCGGTGCCGCAGTGTGCCGTCAGGCCGAGGGCTGCGGCCCGGTCGACCTGCGCCCGCAGCACCGACCGGGGAGACTGTGCGACGAGCCCGCCGCCGTCGAGCCAGGTGAGGTCGCACTGCACCGTGGCCGAGTGCCTGGCCCCAGGGGTGCGCCTCAGGGTCTCGAGGTCCATCTCGAAGAACATGTCGCCGTAGCCGCGCTCCCAGGAGCTGATGGCATAACCGTCGACGGTGCGCATGTCGACATCGACGGCGAGCAGGTAGTTGCACCCCTCGGTGCCGTCATCGAGCACGTGGTCGAGGAAGTAGTGGCCGTGCAGGCGCTTGCCCTGCAGGCGTCCCTGCATGTCGGTGAAGGCGACCACGACGGTGTCGATGTCGCCCGCCTCGATCTCGGCGCGCAGCTGGTCGACGGTCAGTTCCGGTGGTTTCGCCATGCCCCCTTCCTATCGGATCGGCAGGGCCACCGCCCGCCGGTCACACGAGTCGGGTGAGCCAGCCCCTGCTGTCCTCGACGCGGCCGTACTGGATGTCGAGGAGCTTGGCACGGATCGCCTCGGCGTAGCGGTCGACGTGGCCCTCGCGCCGGTGGTCGACCGATCCCCCCGCCCAGCGCAGCTCGCCGACCGGCGTGACGACGGCGGCGGTGCCGCACGCGAAGATCTCGAGGATCTCGCCGCTGGCAGCCCCCTCCTTCCACTCCTCGATCGGGATGCGCCGCTCCTCGGGCTCGAGGCCCTCCTCCTTGGCGATCTCGAGGATCGAGCTGCGGGTGACGCCCTCGAGGATCGACCCCGTGAGCTCGGGCGTCACGATGCGCCCGTCCTTCGTGACGAGGAAGAGGTTCATGCCCCCGAGCTCCTCGATGTAGGTGTGCGTCGAGGAGTCGAGGAAGACGGCCTGGTCGCAGCCGTGCTCGATGCCCTCGAGCTGGCCCGCGAGCGAGCTCGCGTAGTTGCCGCCGCACTTGGCCGCGCCCGTGCCACCCTCGCCCGCGCGGGCGTAGTCGGTCGAGATCCACAGCGTCACGGGCTTGAGACCGCCGGAGAAGTAGGCCCCCGCAGGGGAGGCGATGACGGAGTACGTGACCCGCTGCGCCGGGCGCACCCCGAGGAACGCCTCGGAGGCGAACATGAACGGGCGCAGGTAGAGGCTCTTCTCCCCCGCGTCACCGGCCGGCACCCACTGCTGGTCGACGGTGACGAGCTGGCGCAGCGACTCGACGAAGTCGGCCTCCGGGAGCACGGGCAGGGCGAGCCGACGAGCCGAGCGGGCGAAGCGGGCGGCGTTGGCCTCGGGGCGGAAGGTCCAGATCGAGCCGTCTGCGTGACGGTAGGCCTTCATCCCCTCGAAGATCTCCTGGGCGTAGTGGAGCACCGCCGCCGCCGGGTCGAGCTGGAAAGGGCCGTAGGGCCTGACCTGCGCGTCCCCCCAGCCGCCGTCGGCGGTCCACGTGGCGACGACCATGTGGTCGGTGAAGGTCTTGCCGAAGCCGGGGTTCTCGAGGATCTCGGCGATGCGCTCGGACGAGGTCGCGTCGTCTCGACGCGTGACCTCGAAGGACAGCTGGGTCGAGGGAGCCGGGGCGGCGTCCGTGGTCATGGCAAACCTCCAAGAGAGCAATCAGCGGTGATCCGACGTCAGGCTATCGCCCACATCGTGAGACGGCGAAGCCGCCCGCGGCATGCCGGTCAGAGGCGCGCGAGGACTGCGTCGCCGACCGCCGTGGTCGACCGGGGCGCTGCGCCACGCTCCGCCAGGTCGGCCTCGACGGCTGCGTCGACCCGACGGGCCTCGGCGTCGAGGCCGAGGTGGGCGAGGAGCATGCCGACGGAGAGGATGGCCGCAGTCGGGTCGGCCTTGGACTGGCCCGCGATGTCGGGCGCAGAGCCGTGAACGGGCTCGAACATGCTCGGGGTCGTGCGGGCCGGGTTGATGTTGCCCGAGGCCGCGAGCCCGATGCCGCCGGTGATGGCCGCGGCGATGTCGGTGAGGATGTCACCGAAGAGGTTGTCCGTGACGATCACGTCGAAGCGACCCGGGTCGGTCGCCATGAAGATCGTGGCGGCGTCGACGTGCTGGTAGGCCGTCTCGACGTCAGGGAACTCCGCGCCCACCTCCTCGACCGTGCGGCGCCAGAGGTGCCCGGCATACGTGAGGACGTTGTGCTTGTGCACGAGGGTGAGGTGTCGACGCGGGCGCGCCTGGGCACGAGCGAAGGCGTCACGCACGACGCGCTCGACGCCGTAGCGGGTGTTGACGCTCACCTCGGTCGCGACCTCCTGGGGCGTCCCGACGCGCAGTGCCCCGCCGTTGCCGGTGTAGGGCCCCTCGGTGCCCTCACGCACGACGACGAAGTCGACGCCGTCAGGGGCGACGCGGGCGACGTCGAGCGGGCTGCTCACTCCGGGGTAGAGCTTGGCCGGCCGCAGGTTGACGTAGTGGTCGAGCGCGAACCGGAGCGGCAGAAGCACCCCACGCTCGAGCACGCCGCTCGGCACGCTGGGGTCACCGATGGCGCCGAGCAGGATCGCGTCGTGCCCCCGCAGCTCTGCGAGCACCGTCTCGGGCAGCGTCTCACCCGTTGCGTGCCACCGGCGTGCGCCGAGGTCGTAAGCCGTCGTCGCGAACGTGGGGCGACCTTCGCCGCCGAGCGCTTCGAGGACCTTGAGACCTTCCGCGACGACCTCGGGACCGATGCCGTCACCGCCGATCACGGCGATGGAGTAGGCCTCCCGAACCTGCGTCTGCGTCATGATGGCAGCCTAGAACCCGTCTTGTGATGTGGGACCGCCGTCTCATCGGGCGGTCGCGGGCAAAGCGCGAGCCCCCGCCGTAGGGGCGGGGGCTCGAGGGTTGAGGTCAGTCCTCGGTGTGGCCCTGGTCGCGCAGGTCCATCGACTCCTGCAGCGCCTGGCGGGCGGCCATGGCATCGTCGCTCATGGTGGTCTCCTTCATCGTGTCGGATGGTCTCAGGTGCTCGAGCCCGTGTGAGGGCGAGCTGATCAGCCGGCTGCGCGGGGTCTCCGCGGCGAGGTGGCTGACTAGCTGGACCCGCCGCGGCTGGCAATGAGTACGAGCTGCCGCGTCATGCCATCGACGGTACGCCTCGGCAAGTCGGGGCGAAGGGGGTTTCCATTGAATGAGACGCCGTGTCCGCCATGTGGCGGCACCACACCGCTCGGCGTCTCAGCCCGTCGAGGTGCCGGCCCAGCGGCATACAGGACGTGTGGCCCTCAGGCCCGCAGGTCGACGACCGAGAACGTCTTGGCGGCGATGGCCTCGCTCAGCGATGCGACCAGGGCCGGCGGCACGGCGCTGTCCACGTTGAGCACGCCGATCGCCCGATCTTCCTGGCGGGAGACCTGCATGCCACCGATGTTGATGCCGGCGTCACCGAGGATGCGGCCGACGTTGCCGATGACGCCGGGGCGGTCGGAGTACTCGAAGACCAGCATGTGGTCCGAGAGCGGCACCTCGAGGTCGTAGCCGTTGATGCCCACGAGCTTCTCGACCATCTTCGGGCCGGTCAGCGTGCCCGAGACCGACACCACGGTGCCGTCGGCGAGCGTGCCGCGCAGCGTCGTGACGTTGCGGAAGTCACCCGAGTCGGGGTCGGTCACGAGCCGCACCGCGACGCCGCGCTGCTCGGCGAGCACCGGGGCGTTGACGTAGGTCACGGCGTCCTCGACGACGTCGGTGAACAGGCCCTTGAGAGCGACGAGCTTCCACACGCTGACGTCGTGCGCCGTGATCTCGCCGCGCACGTCGACGTCGAGCTGGGCGGGCACGGTGCCGGCGATCGCGGTGAACATGCGTCCGAGCTTCTCCACGAGGGCGATGCCGGGGCGCACCTCCTCGGCGATGAAACCGCTGCTGACGTTGACGGCGTCGGGCACGAGCTCGCCACCGAGAGCGAGGCGCACCGACCTGGCGACGGCGATGCCGGCCTTCTCCTGGGCCTCGTCGGTCGAGGCGCCGAGGTGCGGCGTCACGACGACGGACTCGTGCTCGAAGAGCGGCGACTCCGTGGTGGGCTCGGTGACGAAGACGTCGATCCCGGCGCCGGCGACCCGGCCCTCGGCGATGGCGCGGGCCAGCGCGGCCTCGTCGACGATGCCGCCGCGGGCGGCGTTGACGATGCGTACCGACGGCTTGACCTTGCGCAGAGCGTCCTCGCCGATGAGGCCGACCGTCTCGGGCGTCTTGGGCAGGTGGATCGTGATGAAGTCGGACTGCGCGAGCAGCTCGTCGAGCCCCACGAGCTGGGCGCCGAGCTGACCCGCCTTGGCCGGTGAGGCATAGGGGTCGTAGGCGACGATCTTCATGCCGAAGCCCTTGAGGCGCTCGGCGACGAGGGCGCCGATGCGACCGAGGCCGACGACGCCGACCGTCTTGTCGAGCAGCTCGACGCCGGAGTACTTGCTGCGCTTCCACGCGCCACCCTTGAGTGCCTGGTTGGCGGGGGCGATGTTGCGGGCCGTCGCGAGGAGCAGACCCACGGCGAGCTCGGCGGCGGAGGTGATGTTGGAGGTCGGCGCATTGACGACCATGACGCCGGCCTGCGTGGCGGCCTGCACGTCCACGTTGTCGAGCCCGACGCCGGCGCGGGCGATGACCTTGAGGTTCTTGGCCGCAGCGATCGCCTCGGCGTCCATCTTCGTCGCCGACCGGATGAGCACGGCGTCGACGTCTGCGAGGGCGGGCAGCAGCTCCTCGCGGTTGGCTCCATCGGCCGAGCGGACCTCGAAGTCGGGTCCGAGCGCCTCGATCGTGGCGGGCGACAGCTCTTCGGCGATGAGGACAACGGGCTTGCTCACAGGGTGGATCCCTTTCGGACGGGTGCGGGGCCCGCACACAGGTCCGGGCGCGGGCCGTCGGAGGCACCGCGATGTGCCGCAGGCGAGTCTAGGCGCTGGGGCGCGCGATCTCTCGGTTGTAACCGACATGTGAACAGCGCCACTCTCCCGCCGTGGATATCAGGTGCTGGACCACCCATCCCGTATGCCGGACGTCGGGGTCACCGGCACAGGTGCCGCGGGACACCTGCCCGCAGCGCCGGCGGTGGGCCCGTCGAGCGCTCGATTCCCGCCATCTGTCCACCAGGCGCGCACCCGGGGCTACCGTGATGGGCGTGAGAGTCGTGGTCGCGGGTGCGTCAGGAGATCTCGGGTCGCGAGTGTCACGGCAGGTCGCGGACCGAGGACACGAGGTCGTGCCGGCAAGCCGAAGGACCGGGGTCGACCTGGCGTCGGGGGACGGCCTCGCCCAGGTGCTCGCTGGTGCGGACTCCGTCGTCAACTGCGCCGACGACCCCTCGCGTGGCGACTGGGTGACCGTCTACGGGGCGCGACGTCTCGCCGACGCGGCCGCCGCCCAGGGTGTCCACCTCGTGCACATCTCGATCGTCGGCATCGACGACCACCCGCTGGGCTACTACCGTCGCAAGCTGCGTGCGGAGCGGGGCATCGAGGCCGCCGGCGGGCGGGCCTCCGTGCTGCGGGCCACCCAGTTCCACTCTCTCGCGGCGCACTTCGCACGCATGTTGTCCCTGGGGCCGCTCGTCGTGCAGGTCGGCGAGATGGCCTTCCAGCCGGTCGACACCGACTGGGTCGCCGAGCGCCTGGTCGACCTGGCGGTGGGAGCCCGCCCGGCGGCATACCTGCGGGCGACCGACCTCGCGGGTCCCGATGTGCTCACCGTCGCTGAGGTCGCGACGCTGCTGCGGGCACACCGCGGCGCCTCGGCCCCCCGCGAGGTCCGGATGCCCCCGCTCGGTGGCACCCTGCGCGCTTTCGCGGAGCGGCGCAACGTGCCCACCCCGGGCGAGGCGCAGACCGGTGGGCGCACCTTCGCCGAGTGGGTCGCCGCCCCAGAGCACTGACGACGAAGGCCGGTCGCCCCACGAACGGGCGACCGGCCATGAACAACCGACCGGGCAGTCGGGACGTGTCAGCGCGCGGTCTCATTGCGCGCTTCCGCGCCCGCCTCCGGGCCTCGGTCGCTGGCGCTCCCTCGTGTCCTCACCGGGCTGTCAGCGCGCGATCCTCATTGCGCGCGCTTCCGCGCCCGCCTCCGGGCCTCGGTCGCTGGCGCTCCCTCGTGTCCTCACCGGGCTGTCAGCGCGCGGCTGACCCCTCGATGTAGTCGCTGTCGGTCTGCTTGACCCACGCCATGAGTCCGCGCAGCTCGCGGCCGGTCGCCTCGATCGAGTGCTGGGCGCCCTTCTCGCGCAGGGCCTTGAACTCCGGTGCCCCGGCGTCCTGGTCGTCGATGAAGCGCTTGGCGAAGGCACCGTTCTGGATGTCGGTGAGGACGGCCTTCATGTTCTCCTTGACGTGCGGGTCGATGACGCGCGGACCGGAGACGTAGTCGCCGTACTCCGCCGTGTCGGAGACCGACCAGCGCTGCTTGGCGATGCCACCCTCGATCATGAGGTCGACGATGAGCTTGAGCTCGTGGAGGCACTCGAAGTAGGCCACCTCGGGCTGGTAGCCCGCCTCGACCAGCGTCTCGAAGCCATACATGACGAGCTGGCTCGCACCGCCGCACAGCACTGCCTGCTCACCGAAGAGGTCGGTCTCGGTCTCCTCCGTGAATGTCGTCTTGATGCCGCCGGCGCGCAGGCCGCCGATCGCCTTGCCGTAGGACCTGGCGAGCTCCCACGCCGTGCCCGAGGCGTCCTGCTCGACGGCGAGGAGCACCGGCACCCCGCGGCCGTCGACGAACTCGCGACGCACGATGTGGCCGGGACCCTTGGGGGCGACCATGAGCACGTCCGCGTCCGCCTCTGGCTTGATGTAGCCGAAACGGATGTTGAAGCCGTGCCCGAAGAGCAGCGCCGCGCCGTCCTTGAGGTTGGGCTGGATGTGCTCGGCGTAGACGCCGCGCTGCACCTGGTCGGGCGTGAGGATGACGACGAGGTCGGCGTCCTTGACCGCGTCGGCGACCGAGACGACCGTCAGGCCCTCCGCCTCGGCCTTGGCCTTGCTCTTGCTGCCCTCGGCCAGGCCGATGCGCACGTCGACCCCCGAGTCGCGCAGGTTGAGCGCGTGGGCGTGACCCTGGCTGCCGTAGCCGATGACGGCGACCTTGCGCCCCTGGATGATCGACAGGTCGGCGTCGTCGTCGTAGAACATCTCGGCCATCGTGGCCTTCTCCTTCGGTTGGGTGCGGCGGTATGCCGCGGGGCTGGGTGGGGCGGTGAGGCTGGGTGTGCCCGGTGGCTGGGTGGCCGGTGTGGGGGTCAGGCGCTGCGCAGGCTGCGGTCGGTGATCGAGCGAGGTCCGCGTCCGACCGCCACCATGCCCGACTGGACGAGCTCCTTGATGCCGAACGGCTCGAGCACGTCGAGCAAGGCCCGCAGCTTGTCGGAGTTGCCCGTGGCCTCGATCGTCATGGCATCGGTTGAGACGTCGACGACCTTGGCCTTGAAGAGCTGGATCGTGTCGATGACCTGGCTGCGGGTGGCGGCGTCGGCACGCACCTTGACGAGCATGATCTCGCGCTGCACCGAGGCGATCGGGTCGAGCTCGACGACCTTGAGCACCTCGATGAGCTTGTTGAGCTGCTTCGTCACCTGCTCGAGGGCAGCGCCCTCGACCTCGACGACGACCGTGATGCGGGAGATCCCGGGGATCTCGGTCTGGCCGACGGCGAGCGAGTTGATGTTGAAGCCCCGCCGCGAGAACAGGGCGGCGACGCGCGTGAGGACACCGGGCTTGTCCTCGACGAGCACCGACAGGGTGTGCTTGCTCATGCCTCAGTCCTCCCGCTCCCAGACCGGCGCGGCGTGCCGCGCGGCCTGGATCTTGTCGTTGCTGACCCCGGCCGGCACCATCGGCCACACCATGGCGTCACGGTGGACGATGAAGTCGATGACGACGGGCCGGTCGTTGGTCTCGAGGGCCAGCTTGATCACCTCGTCGACCTCCTCGCGGGTCTCGGCACGCAGGCCGAGACAGCCGTAGGCGTCAGCGAGCTTGACGAAGTCGGGCACCCGTTGGGTCGTCGGCTGGAGGTCGGTGTTGGAGTATCGCTCGTTGTAGAAGAGCGTCTGCCACTGGCGCACCATGCCGAGCGAGCTGTTGTTGATGATCGCGACCTTGATCGGGATGTTGTTGATGACGCAGGTCGCGAGCTCCTGGTTGGTCATCTGGAAGCAGCCGTCGCCGTCGATCGCCCAGACCGTGCGCTCCGGCTCGGCCGTCTTGGCACCCATGGCCGCCGGCACCGAGAAGCCCATCGTGCCAAGGCCGCCCGAGTTGATCCACGCGTTGGGGCGCTCGTACTGCACGAACTGGGCTGCCCACATCTGGTGCTGGCCGACACCCGCGACGTAGGTCGCCTCGGGGCCCGAGAGCGCGCCGATGCGCTCGATGACGTACTGCGGCGACAGGGTGCCGTCGTCGCTGTCGGTGTAGCCGAGCGGGAAGGTCGCCTTCCACTCCGCGACCTGCTCGCGCCACGACGCGAAGTCCCACGACTCGTCGTCGGCGGCCGTGGCCCGGTCGAGGGTGATCTGGGTGATGAGGTCGTTGATGACCTCGCCCACGTCGCCGACGATCGGCACGTCGGCCGCGCGGTTCTTGCTGATCTCGGCCGGGTCGATGTCGGCGTGGATCACCTTGGCGCCGGGGGCGAAGGTCGACAGCTGACCGGTCACCCGGTCGTCGAAGCGCGCACCGAGAGCGATGATCAGGTCGGAGCGCTGCAGGCCGGTCACCGCCGCGACGGTGCCGTGCATGCCCGGCATGCCGAGGTTGAGGTCGTGGCTGTCGGGCACGGTGCCGCGCGCCATCAGCGTCGTCACGACCGGGATGCCGGTCAGGTCGACGAGGGTGCGCAGCTGCTCGCTCGCCCGGCCCCGCACGACACCGCCACCGACATAGAGCACCGGTCGCTTCGCCTCGGACATGAGGCGGCTCGCCTCGCGGATCTGCTTGCCGTGCGGCCGGGTCACCGGGCGGTAGCCGGGCAGGTCGATCTGCGGCGGCCAGCTGAAGGTCGTCATCGCCTGCAGGGCGTCCTTGCTGATGTCGACGAGCACGGGGCCCGGCCGTCCGGTGCTCGCGACGTGGAAGGCCTCGGCGATGGCCTGCGGGATCTTGGCCGCGTCCGTGACGAGGTAGTTGTGCTTCGTGATCGGCATCGTGATGCCGCGGATGTCCGCCTCCTGGAAGGCGTCGGTGCCGATGGAGCCGCTCGCGACCTGCCCGGTGATGGCGACCATGGGCACGGAGTCCATGTGGGCGTCTGCGATCGGCGTGACGAGGTTGGTCGCACCCGGCCCCGAGGTCGCCATGCACACGCCCACGCGACCCGTCGCGGCGGCATACCCTTCGGCGGCGTGGCCGGCTCCCTGCTCGTGGCGCACGAGGATGTGACGCACCTTGGTGGAGTCGAGCAGCGGGTCGTAGGCCGGCAGGATCGCCCCGCCGGGGATGCCGAAGACCGTGTCGGCACCGACCGCCTCGAGCGAGAGGACGAGCGACTGGGCACCGGTGACCTCTACACCGCGGACCGCCTCGCGGTCCTGGTTGCGGGTCGGAGCCGTCTGGCCACCGGGGGCCGTCGGGGTCGGCCGCTGGCGGGCCAGGGAGGCCACGTCCGCGGGCGAGGGCGCCTGCTTCGTCGTGTCACTCACGATCTCATCCTTGTCTCGAGCACATCGTCGTGTTGCTGAGTCCGGGCCGACTGAACCCACAAAAAAACCCTTCTGTCCCGCAGGGACGGAAGGGAGCGCGCTGACCGGTCGGGCTGGTCGCGCGCTAAGGAAGTACGAGGAGTCGGGCCACCTGACAACCGTCCTACGCGGCCCCTACGGTGTCAATCGGCCCACGCGTCCGTCTCAGGATGTGGGTTCGTGATCTCACCCACTGTCAGGACGCCGGGCCCCGCGGTGAATTCGGTTGTGACGACCGGGCCTACTCGGGACACTCGGCACCATGACCGCCGCCACGCCGGTGCCGCTGCACCTCCCCCAGTCCGCCGACCTGACGACCCGTGCACTCCGCGCCGAGGACGCTGCGGCGGTGGCTGCCCTCATCGCGGCCTGCGAGCTGCACGACGTCGGTGAGGAGCTCATCGAGGAGGCCGACATCGTCGGCGACTGGCAGCGACCCGCCTTCGACCTCGCCACGCAGTCTGTCGGCGTCTTCGACGGCGATCGCCTCGTCGCCTACGCCGAGGTCTACAAGGCGCGCTGGGGCGACGCGGCGGTCGACCCGGACCACCGCGCCCGCGGCATCGGCACCGCGCTCGCGCGCTGGTGCCAGGAGGTCACGGCCCGCCACGGCGGCACGCTCGTCGGCCAGCCCGTGCCCGGCGACTCCGCGAGCGAGCGGCTTCTGAGCTCACTCGGCTACCGACCGCTGTGGACGTCGTGGGTGCTGGAGCTGCCCGCCGGCGCCGTCATCGCACCCCAACCGCTTCCCGAGGGGTATGCCGTCCGGCCGGCCTCCGGGGACGCCGACCACCGGGCCGCCTGGGTCGTCAACGAGGACGCGTTCCTCGAGTGGTCCGAGCGTGAGCGGTCGAGCTTCGAGGAGTGGGCGGCAAACGTCGTGAACCGGCCCGGCTACGAGGACTGGCAGCTGCGCCTGGTCATCGACCGCGAGGACGCGGTCGTCGGCATGGCCTTCGTCATCGTCTCGAGCGGCTGCGCCTTCGTCGACAAGCTCGCGGTGCGCAAGGACCAGCGAGGTCGGGGGCTGGCCCGGGCGCTGCTCGTCGATGCCTTCGAGACCGGGCGCGCCCACGGTGGCGAGCGATCCGAGCTCTCGACCGACTCGCGCACGGGCGCGCTCGGCCTCTACGAGAAGGTCGGCATGCAGGTGACATCGGTGTGGCGCCACCTCGCCATCGACGTCGCCCCGCAAGCCTGACCGAGGCCGTCAGCTCGGCGGCGCCGGGATGACGGGGTTGTCCGGCGATGCGGCGAGGTCACCGGGGGCGAGACCGGGCAGCCACGACGCGAGGTCGTTGGCCTGGGAGGGGTTGGCCGGCTCGAGCACCGGCAGGCCGTCGGCAAACCAGATGACGGTCAGGACCTCGCGCATGCGGTCCGCGGTGTTGCCGAGCGCCTTGTGCACGGTCCACCCGGAGTGGAAGGAGGCGTCCCCGGCCCGCATCGCCACCGGCTCGTCGATGGTGAGGCCGCGCTCGGGGAGCAGCCGGTCGAAGTGCTCCTCCGACGCGTCCGAGATGCCGATGTCGCTGAGTGGCCCGTCGACGTGGCTGCGCGACGCGAAGGCGAGACCGCCGTGGGCGGGGGTGATGTCGACGAGCGGCATCCACATCGTCAGGCACCGGGAGCCGTCGAGCGGCCAGTACATCGCGTCCTGGTGCCAGGGCGTGTAGCCCCCGCCGGGCTCCTTGAAGAGCGCCTGGTCGTGGTAGAGCCGCACCCGCGGGACCCCGAGCAGCCGGGCCGCCACGTCGGCGAACCGCGACGCCTTGACGAAGCGCTCCACCGCGGCGTCGTGCTTCCAGAGGTTCATCACCTGCAGGAAGGCCATGCCGTAGCTGTCGCGCTCGCTGAGAGGGCGCGTCTCGGTGCTGAGCCGCGCGACTGCGGAGGCGACGGGCGCGCGGTAGGCGGCCGCCTCGGCCGCCGAGGCCACCTGAGTCAGGCGCACGTGGCCGTTCGTGCGATAGGCCGCGACGTCGTCGTCGGAGACGGGGTATGCCGTGGTCAGCTCAGGCAGCAGGTCGGTGAGCATGGGATCCGGTCTCCTCCGTGGATCGATTGCGACCGGAATGGTCGTCGATAGGACGATCAGACCGGACAGCCGGTCGGCACACCCGGAAGGACATGGTCACCGGGGTACGTTCTGGTTTGATGGCTGCATGGCTCCGACGGTGTCCGCTCGCCCCGCCTCCACCCGAGTCCCCGCCGGTCGACTCGGTGAGGTGCTCGTCGCCGGCCGGATCACGGGTGGGGTCGGGCTCCCCGTCGGCACGACCCGGCGCCACGCGACGTGGGGCCTGACCTTCGTCACGGCAGGGACGGGCCGCTACCGGGACGCCTCGCACGACGAGACCATCGCCGCGGGCACTCTGGTCCTCGTGCATCCGGGACACCCGCACTGGTACGGCGCGGACCAGGGCGGGTGGGACGAGCTCTTCGTCGTCTTCGACGGCGTCGTCTTCGAGCTGGCCCGTCGTCGCGGCGCGCTCTCCCCCGACCGACCGCTGCTGCACGGGCTGCCCGTCGCTCGCTGGCGCCACCGGCTCGCTCACTTCGCAGAGCGGACCCGTCCGGCCGATGTCGACGGGCGCGACGCCGAAGCCCTCGACCTGCTGGCCGCCCTGCTCGAGGCGGCGTCCTCGGCGACGAGGTCTCGCGCCGCCCACGACGCGGCGGGGTGGCTCCGTCGCTCCCTCGAGCGGCTCGAGGCCGACCTCGCCGACCCCCTCGACCTCAGGGGTGTGGCGGCGGACGTGGCCATGCCCTACGAGACCTGGCGCCGGCGCTTCCGCGCAGAGACGGGCAGGAGCCCCTACGCCCACCGCGCTGCACGTCGTTTGGCCGCCGCCACGGACCTGCTCGTGCACACCGGCCTCGGGGTGCGCGAGATCGCGGCAGCGACCGGCTTCAGCGACGAGCGGCACCTCATCCGGCGGTTCCGCGAGGACACGGGCCTCACACCCCGCGCCTTCCGCGACGGCAGCCGGTGACGCCACACGCCTCCCGATTCAGCGCACATCTCCCGCTTCGAGGTGGCACCGATCATCTCGAACCGAGTGGGATCCGAGCGCCTCAGCCGCAGACGGCCCCCCGGCTCGCGCTGCCGACGAGCTTGCGGTACTTCGCGAGCACGCCGCGGGTGTACTTGGGCTCCGGGTGCGTGACCCCGGCCTCGCGGCGGGCGGCCATCTCCGCGTCGTCGACCAGGAGATCCAGTGAGCCGCTCGCGACGTCGAGCCGGATGCGGTCGCCGTCGTGCACGAAGGCGATCGGCCCGTCGTCGACCGCCTCTGGCGCGACGTGGCCGACGCAGAGCCCGGTCGTGCCACCCGAGAAGCGTCCGTCGGTGAGCAGCAGGACGTCCTTGCCGAGGCCTGCACCCTTGATGGCACCGGTGACGGCGAGCATCTCGCGCATCCCAGGACCGCCCTTGGGTCCCTCGTAGCGGATGACGACGACGTCGCCGGCCTCGAGCGACCCCTTCTCCACGGCGTCCATGGCGGCCCGCTCGCCGTCGAAGACGCGCGCGGTGCCCTCGAAGACCGACTCGTCGAAGCCGGCAGACTTCACGACGGCTCCCTCGGGCGCGAGCGAGCCGGTGAGGATGGTCAGCCCGCCGGTCTTGTGGATCGGCGTGGACAGCTGGCGGATGACCCTGCCGTCGATGTGCGGCGGGTTGAGCTCCTCGAGGTTCTCGGCCATCGTCTTGCCGGTCACGGTCAGGCAGTCACCGTTGAAGAGTCCCGCATCGAGCAGCGTCTTCATGACGACGGGGATGCCGCCGATGTGGTCGATGTCCTTCATGACGAAGGCGCCGAAGGGCTTGACGTCGGCGAGGTGGGGCACCTTGGCGCCGACTCGCCGGAAGTCCTCGATCGTGAGGTCGACCTCGGCCTCGTTGGCGATGGCGAGCAGGTGCAGCACGGCATTCGTCGACCCGCCGAAGGCCATGACCACTGCGATGGCGTTGTCGAAGGCCTCCTTCGTCATGATGTCGCGAGCGCGGATCCCCTTGCGCAGCAAGTCGACCACAGCCTCACCCGACTTGCGGGCATAGATGTCGCGACGGCGGTCGGTGGCCGGCGGTGCGGCTGACCCGGGGAGCGACATGCCGATCGCCTCGGCCACGGCGGCCATCGTGTTGGCCGTGTAGAAGCCGCCGCAGGCACCCTCGCCGGGGCAGATCGCGCGCTCGATGGCGTCGACGTCCTCGCGCGACATGCGACCAGCGGCGCACGCGCCGACCGCCTCGAAGGCGTCGATGATCGTGACCTCCTTCTCGGTGCCGTCGGAGAGCTTGGCGATGCCGGGAAGGATGCTGCCGGCGTAGAGGAAGACCGACGACAGGTTGAGCCGGGCGGCGGCCATGAGCATGCCGGGCAGCGACTTGTCGCACCCCGCGAGCAGCACTGAGCCGTCGAGTCGCTCGGCGTTCATGACGGTCTCGACGGAGTCGGCGATGATCTCGCGTGACACGAGCGAGAAGTGCATGCCTTCGTGGCCCATCGAGATGCCGTCGGACACCGAGATGGTGCCGAACTCGAGCGGGTAGCCCCCGCCGGCGTGCACGCCGTCCTTGACCGCCTTGGCCAGGCGGTCGAGCGACAGGTTGCACGGCGTGATCTCGTTCCACGAGCTCGCGACACCGATCTGAGGCTTGGCGAAGTCGTCGTCGCCGAGGCCGACCGCCCTGAGCATCCCCCGCGCGGCGGCCTTCTCGAGTCCGTCGGTGACGTCGCGGCTGCGGGGCTTGATGTCAGGCGTCTGCGTCATGCCAGCAGCATAGGACGGTGTCCGCTGGTCGGACACGGCATCTCACCGGGCGGGCTCGGTGTGAGACGCCCGGGCGCCGGACGTCAGCCGCGCGCGACGTGGAAGCGGTGGAGCGCGCAGGAGCCGGCGTCGAGATCGGCCCAGTCGCCGGCATAACGCAGCACGGCGAGACCACTCGTGACGAAGCCCTTCGCCAGGGCGTCGTGGGCCTCGTGACTGCCCTGGCCGTCGCAGAGCAGGCTCGTCAGCTCGGCAGCGGTCGGGTTGTGCCCCACGACGAGCACGGTCTCCATCTCGCCGCCGTCCTCTCGGACCGTCTCCATGACGACGTCGGCGCCGCCGGTGTAGACGCTCCGGCGGAACTCGACGAACTCGGCCTGCGCGCCACCCGCGCGGGCACGCTCCCACGTCTGGCGGGTGCGGACCGCCGTCGAGCAGATGACGAGGTCGGGCACGAGCCCTTCCGTGCGCAGCCAACCACCTGCCGCCGTCGCGTCGCGCCGGCCCCGGGCAGCGAGCTCACGGTCGTGGTCGGGCTTGCTGAAACCCTCCTCGGCCTTGGCGTGCCGCATGACGATCAGGGTCTTGTCCTTCGCCGCACTGCTCATACCTCCACAGCATGCTCTGCCGGACGGGCCTTGTCAGCCCGGACTCGCCGGAGCCGGCTGCAGGGCCCGGGGGTGCGGCGGAGGGCAGGTGGTCTCAGCCTCCGGAGACGGCGTTGACGATGTGGACGCGAGCGCCGGCGGGCACCGGAGTGCCGACGCCATCACCACGCGTGGCGTCCTCGCCGTTGACGAAGACCTTGACGTGACGACGGATCTCGCCCCGCTCGTCACGCACCTTGCCGTCGAGGACCCGGTGCTCGGCGAAGGCCCGGTCGAGCAGCTGCGCCACCGTCTGGGACTCGGACGGGGACTCGACCTCGATCTCCGAGACACCGCCCACGAGGTCGCGGAGCATTCCCGGCAGGATCACACGGACGGGAGGGGACGGCATACGAGATCCTCTGTGGCTCAGGCGATCTGGGCGGCGCGCACGACGAGCACGTCGGGCAGCTGCGTGGCGATGCGTTGGAAGGACTCGCCCTCGTCCGCCGACGCGAAGACGTCACCGTTGCGGGTGCCGAGGTAGACCCCGACCGGGTCGGCCGTGTCGAGCGAGGCTGCGTCGCGCAGGACGCACGTGTAGCTGTGGTCGGGCAGCCCCGCCGCCTGCTGACGCCACGTCGCGCCTGCGTCGTCGGACCGCTGCACCTGCAGCTGGGCGTCGGGCGGGATGCGCTCGCCGGCATCGGCGACCGGCACGACCCAGACGACTCCCGCGCGGCGCGGGTGTGCGAGGACCGTGAAACCGAAGTCGGTGGGCAGACCGTCGGCGATGGAGTCCCACGTCGCGCCGTTGTCGTGCGATCGGTAGACGCCGTTGTGGTTCTGGGCGAAGAGCTCCCCCTCGCCCTGGCCGCGAGCCACCTTGTGCACGCACTGGCCGTACTCGGGATACTCGTTGTCGGGCATGAACCCAGCACGGATGCCGGGGTTGCTCGCCTCCCACGTCTCGCCGCCGTCGCCGCTGCGGTAGACGCCGCCGGCGCTCATCGCCACGAGGAGGCTCTCGGGATGGCCGGGCTCGGGGATGATCGTGTGCACGGCTCCGCCGCCGAAGCCCGGCTCCCACGTCGGCCGGTGTGGGTGGTCCCAGAGCCCGCGAACGAGCTCGTAGTGCTCCCCCTTGTCAGTGCTGCGGAAGAGCGCGTGCGGCTCGACGCCGGCCCACACCACGTCGGTGTCGTTGGGGTCGGGGGTCAGCTGCCAGACCCGTTCGAGGGCGGTGTCGGTGTCGGTGGGGAAGGACAGGGCCCGCTCGGCGCTCTCGCTCCACGTACGGCCGGCGTCGGTGCTCACCTGGACCGTCGGCCCCCAGTGCCAGGACTTGACGCCGGCGAGGACGCTGGAGCGGCCCTCACGCGTGTCGATCGCCACGGAGGCGACCTCGCTCATGAGGAAGTGCGGCCCCTCGAGGGTCCAGCTGGTGCGGTCATCGCTGCGGGCGATCCAGAGCCCCTTGCGCGTGCCGATGGCGACGATGGTCTCCGTCATGTTCACAGTGTCCACTATCGGCCGGTGGGCGACAAGGGTCCGGCCGCCAGAACTGCAGAATTCGGCACCCGGAGCGGCCGTCGTCAGCCGGTCGCGACGACGTTGAGCAATGGCTGCCCGTCGCGCAGCGCGATGACCTGCCGCCGGATGAGGTCCTGCGCCCGTGGCCGCATCGCCTCCGTGGCCCCGCCGACGTGCGGCGTGATGAGCACCCCCGGCGTCGTCCACAACGGGTGGTCCTCGGGCAGTGGCTCGGGGTCGGTGACGTCGAGCGCCGCCCGCAGGCGGCCCGTCGCGCACTCGGCGACGAGCGCGTCGGTGTCGACCACCGGACCTCTGGCGACGTTGACGACAAGAGCCCCGTCGGGCAGCCGGGCGAGCAGGGTGGCGTCGACGAGGCCGCGGGTCGTCTCCGTCAACGGCACGATCACGATGAGCACGTCCGCCGACGAGGCGAGCTCCGGCAGCTCGTCGATGCCGTGCACCCTCTCGACGAGGTCGTCGCCCTCACGCGCCCGCGATGCGACCGCCGTCACGGAGACCTCGAACGGCAGCAGTCGCCGGGCGACGGCTCGACCGATGTTGCCGTAGCCGAGCACGAGCACCCTGCGGTCGGCGAGCGCAGGGTGGAGCGTCAGCGGCAGCCACGTCGAGTGCTGTTGCGCCGCAACGAAGTCCGGGATCTTCCGGATCGACGCGAGGGTCAGCGTGAGCGCCAGCTCCGCCGTGCTCGCGTCGTGGACGCCGCCGGCGTTGCACAGCGCCACGCCCGGGGGCAGCCCGTCGAGGAAGCCCTCGAAGCCCGCGCTCTGGACCTGCACAGCCTCGAGCACGTCGAGCCCGTCGCTGATGTCGGAGACCGTGAGCCGCGTCATGTAGGGCATCACGGCGAGGCGCACCTCGGCGCCACGATCGTGCGGGCCATCCATGTCCCAGACGACGACGTCGACGCCCTCGACGTCGGCCAGCGCGGCGGCATACTCCTCGTCGGGCACGGACACGACGACGCGGGCAGAACTCATGCGGCCAACCTAACCAACGGGCTAGGCTCGCGCGGTGGACGGCGACGCTGAGAGGACGGACATCGGCCGGATCGTGTCGGTCAACGTCGGGCGCCGGGTGCCGCGCCGTCGGACCGGCCTGCCGAGCACTGCCATCGACAAGCAGCCGGTCGGCCGCATCGACGTGCGCGACCCCGGCCCCAAACGTGGCGGCCTCGGCAGCGGCGCCGTCGGCGACGAGATCGGGGACCCCCGCCACCACGGTGGGCGGCTCCAGGCGGTCTACGCCTACCCTGCCGAGGACCGGCAGTGGTGGGCCGAGCAGATCGGGCGGCCCATCGCCGCAGGGGCCTTCGGCGAGAACATCACCACCGAAGGTGTCGAGATGACGCACGCGCTCGTCGGCGAGCTGTGGACGATCGGCGACGCCGTGCTGCGTGTCGAGGTGCCCCGCATCCCCTGCGCGACCTTCGCCGAGCACATGGGCGTTCCCCGGTGGGTGCGCCGCTTCGCCGACGAGGGACGCACGGGCGCCTACCTGTCGGTCGTCAGACCCGGCACCGTCGAGGTGGGCGCCGCGGTGCGGGTCGAGCGGCCGGACCACGACATCGACCTGATCACCCTCTTCCGGGCATTCTCCGGCGAGCTCGACGTCATGCGCCGCGTCGTCGACGCGCGGGTCATCGACGCCGAGGTGCAGCACGATCTCGAGCGGTCGCTGGCCCGCCGCGGCGGCTGAGCGAGACTGGCGCCCGGGGCGTCCCCGGGGACCGCGGCGTGGGACAGAATGGGGTATGCCGCCCGCCCGCCTCGTCCATGTCCGTGCCCTCGCCGTCGGGCTGGCCGCGGTCCTCGCGGCGAGTGCCTGCTCAGCGACCCCGACGTCCCCGACGTCCCCGACGTCGCCTGCAGCGACGAGCAGCACCGGCGAAGGGGCTACGACCAGCGCGGGCAGCGGCTCCGGCAGCACGTCGACGCCCGGCTCGACGCCCGGCTCGACATCGACCACGTCGGCCACCTCCGCCCCTGCCTCCGACCCGTCGGGTCCGGCCGTCGCGCTGCTCGGCGGCCTCGACGTGCCGTGGTCGATCGCGATGCTTCCGGACGGCAGCTCACTCGTCAGCGTGCGCAACACCGGCGAGGTGCGCCACGTGCCCAAGCCGGGGTCCGGCGGCCGCGCCACGGTCGCCGGCACGCTCCCGATCACCCGCGCGGCCGGTGAGGGCGGGCTGCTCGGCCTGGCGGTGCCCGAGGACTTCGACGCCAACCCCGTCTTCTACGCCTACTACTCCACCGACAATGACAACCGCATCGCTGCCGTGCCGTGGCGCGACGGCACGCTCGGGGAGCCGCAGGTGATCTTCGACGGCATCCCGATGGGACGCAACCACAACGGCGGCCGCATCGCCTTCGGCCCGGACGGCTACCTCTACGTCGGCACCGGCGAGGCGGGCGACAGGTCCCTCTCGCAGAACCTCGGCTCGCTCGGCGGCAAGATCCTGCGCCTGACGCCCGAGGGCAAGCCCGCTCCCGGCAATCCCTTCGGCGGCTCCGCCATCTGGTCCTACGGCCACCGCAACGTGCAGGGCCTCGCGTGGGACAGTCAGGACCGCCTGTGGGCCAGCGAGTTCGGCGCCAACACCGTCGACGAGCTCAACCTCATCAAGCCTGGTGAGAACTACGGCTGGCCGGAGGTCGAGGGACGCGCCGACGACCCCGACTTCGTCGACCCCGTCGCACAGTGGCCCACCTCCGACATGTCACCCAGCGGCATCGCCGTCGGGCCTGACGGCGCCGTCTACATGGCGGCCCTGCGCGGCGAGTCGGTGTGGCGCGTGCCGATCAAAGCCGATGGCACGGCCGGCACCCCCTCGCGGCACCTCGAGGGCACCTACGGTCGCGTGCGCGACATCCGCTTCGTCGACGGCCGCGCCTGGGTGCTCACCAACAACGGCGACGACGACCGTCTGATGTCGCTCCCGCTCTCCGACGTCGGCGCCGCCTGAGCGCCCGATCCGGGCGGGCAGCCCGGACCCGACGTCCTGACACCAGCGCGCTCTCGTGGTTAGCCTTGCCCCGAAGGGGCGGTGCCAGTCCGCCCCGCGACGAGGAGGTCCACGCGCATGGCTTCGTATGACGAGATTCTCGGCCAGGTGCCGCTGCAGGAGCTGGCCGGCCAGCTGGGAGTGGACGAGAGCGAGGTCGAGCAGGCCGCTCGCACCGCGCTCCCGGCGCTGCTCGGCGGTCTGCAGGCGAATGCGCACGACCCCGCTGGCGCCCAGTCGCTGGCGTCAGCCCTGTCCGATCACCAGGGCCGGTCGGTGGGCAGCCTTGCCGACGTCGACGAGCAGGACGGGCAGAAGATCGTCGGCAACATCTTCGGCGACAACACCGACCAGGTCGTGAGCCAGCTCGGTGGGGTCGGCTCGGGAGTCGGAGGCTCGGGCGCGGCCGGCTCACTCGTGCAGAAGCTGCTGCCGATCCTCGCCCCCATCGTCATGTCGTGGCTCGCCAACAAGATCGGTCAGGGCGGCGGTCTCGGGAGCATCCTCGGCGGAGGATCCGGGGCGACCGATGACGTCACCTCGGGCACCGACGGCGGCGCGCTCTTCCCAGGTGGCCAGGGCGCCGGCAGCGGACCGGTGCAGTCGCCGGGCGGGTCGGCCCCGGCGGCGGGTGGCTCCAACCCCCTCGAGGACATCCTCGGCCAGGTCCTTGGTGGCGGCTCCGGGGGCTCCGGCAGCTCGGGCGGCGGCGCCGGCGACATCCTGGGCGGCATCCTCGGAGGACTCCTCGGCGGCGGCAAGCGCTAGGACGCTGGTCCAGCCGCGCCACGGATGAATGGTGCCCACTCGACCTCGTGAGGCGAGTGGGCACCATTCATCCGTCGAGCGGGGCTACTGCAGCTTGGCGAGGATGAGCTCGCGGGCCTTGCCGGCGTCGGCCTGGCCCTTCATCTCGCGCATGACCTGACCGATGAGCGCTCCCGCGGCCTGCACCTTGCCGTCGCGGATCTTGGCAGCCACGTCGGGGTTGGCGCCGATGACCTTGTCGACGGCCGCCTCGAGCGCACCGTCGTCGGCCACGAGCTCGAGCCCGCGGGCATCGGCCACGGCGGTCGGAGCGCCCTCACCGTCGAGCACACCCTCCAGCACCTGACGAGCCATCGAGTCGTTGAGCCGACCGGAGGCGACGAGCCCGTCGAGCTCGGCGATGCGGGCGGGCGTCAGGCCGACGACCGCCGCATACTCGGTCAGCCGCTGGGCCCCCGCGTTGGCGCGGCGGGCCGGCTCGCCGAGCCACCACTTGCGGGCTGCCGCCGGCGACGAACCCTCGGCGACGGTCTGCTCGATGAGCTCGAGGGCGCCGGCGTTGAGCACGTCGCGCATCTCGAGATCGCTGTAGCCCCAAGCGTGCTGAAGCTCACGGCGGCGCTCGACAGGGTTCTGCGGCAGCGTGTGGCGCAGCTGCTCGACCCACTCGGGCGCCGGCGCGACGGGCACGAGGTCGGGCTCGGGGAAGTAGCGGTAGTCCTCGGCGTCGGACTTCTCGCGGCCCGATGTCGTGACGCCGGTGTCCTCGTGCCAGTGCCGGGTCTCCTGCAGGATCGAGCCACCGCCGGCGAGGATCGCCGCGTGCCGCGACATCTCGTAGCGCACGGCCCGCTCGACCGATCGGAGCGAGTTGACGTTCTTGGTCTCGGTGCGGGTGCCGAGCGGCACCGCCAGCTGCTCCGCACTCGTCGGCTCGCCGACCCGCGGCCGCAGGGAGACGTTGGCGTCGCAGCGCATCGAGCCCTGCTCCATCTTGACGTCGCTGACGTCGAGGGCCCGCAGGAGCTCTCGCAGGGCGGAGACGTAGGCCTTGGCGACCTCGGGCGCGCGCTCGCCCGCTCCGACCATGGGCTTGGTGACGATCTCGATGAGGGGGATGCCGGCACGGTTGTAGTCGACGAGCGAGTGGTCGGCCCCGTGGATCCGACCCGTCGAGCCGCCGATGTGCAGCGACTTGCCGGTGTCCTCCTCCATGTGCGCGCGCTCGATCTCGACGCGATAGACGGAGCCGTCCTCGAGCTCGACGTCGAGGTGGCCGTCGAAGGCGATCGGCTCGTCGTACTGCGAGGTCTGGAAGTTCTTCGGCATGTCGGGGTAGAAGTAGTTCTTGCGCGCGAAGCGGCACCACGACGCGATCTCGCAGCCCAGGACGAGGCCGATGCGGATCGCCGACTCGACCGCCTTCTCGTTGACGACCGGCAGGGCGCCCGGCAGGCCGAGGCACACGGGGCAGACCTGCGAGTTGGGCTCTGCGCCGAACTCCGTCGGGCACCCGCAGAACATCTTGGTGTTGGTGTGCAGCTCGACGTGGACCTCGAGACCCATGACGGGGTCGAAGCGCTTCATCACCTCGTCGTAGTCCATGACGGCGTCGGCCGTGGTCGTGGCCATGTCAGGCTCCCTTCGCGGCTGCCGCGCCCAGCACGGGTGCGCGGTCGAGGATCGGTCCGCCCCAGCGGTCGACGAGCGCTGCCTCGAGAGCGGCGCCGACGGCATACAGCCGCTCGTCCTTGGTGGCAGGGGCGAGGATCTGGATGCCGGCCGGCAGGCCGTCCTCGTCTGCGAGGCCGGACGGGATCGACATGCCCGGCACACCGGCGAGGTTGGCGGGGATCGTCGCGATGTCGTTGAGATACATGGCCATCGGGTCCTCGAGCTTGTCGCCGAGCCGGAAGGCGGTCGTCGGAGCTGTCGGGCTGACGAGCACGTCGGCCTTCTCGTAGGCGGCGTCGAAGTCCTGCGCGATGAGCGCGCGCACCTTCTGCGCCGACCCGTAGTAGGCGTCGTAGTAGCCCGACGAGAGCGCGTAGGTGCCGAGGATGATGCGGCGCTTGACCTCGGGTCCGAAGCCGGCGTCGCGGGTGGCCGCCATGACCTGCTCGGCGCTCGGGTCATCGACCCCCTCGGGCAGCACGCGCAGGCCGTAGCGCATCGCGTCGAACTTCGCGAGGTTGCTCGACGCCTCGCTCGGGAGGATGAGGTAGTAGGCGGCGAGCGCGTAGTCGAAGTTGGGGCAGCTGACCTCGACGACCTCGGCACCGAGCTCCTCGAGCAGGGCGACCGACTCGTCGAAACGGGCGCGCACACCGGGCTGGTAGCCCTCGCCGCCCAGCTCCTTGACGACGCCGATCCGCATGCCGCGCACGTCGGCGGCCCGAGCCGCCTCGACGACCGCGGGCACCGGAGCGTCGATCGACGTCGAGTCCATCGGGTCGTGGCCGCCCATCACGGCGTGGAGCAGCGCCGTGTCGAGCACGGTGCGGCCGCACGGGCCGGCCTGGTCGAGCGAGCTCGCGAGCGCAACGAGACCGTAGCGCGAGACCCCGCCGTAGGTCGGCTTCGTGCCCACGGTGGCCGTGACCGCGGCCGGTTGACGGATCGACCCGCCGGTGTCGGTGCCGGTCGCGAGCGGCGCCTGGAACGACGCGAGCACCGAGCTCGACCCACCGCCCGAGCCACCGGGGATGCGGTCCAGGTCCCACGGGTTGTGCGACGGCCCGTAGGCGGAGTGCTCGGTCGAGCTGCCCATCGCGAACTCGTCCATGTTGGTCTTGCCGAGGATCGGCAGCCCCGCCTCGCGCAGCTTCGTCACGACGGTGGCGTCGTAGGGCGGCACCCACCCCTCGAGGATCTTGCTCCCGCACGTCGTCGGGAGCCCCTTCGTGGCCATGACGTCCTTGACCGCGATCGGCACCCCGGCGAGCGGGCCGAGCCGCTCCCCCGCCGCGCGACGCTCGTCGATCGCGCGGGCCTGGGCGAGGGCTCCCTCACCGTCGACGTGCAGGTAGGAGTGCACCTGGCCGTCGACGGCAGCGATGCGGTCGAGGTGGGCCTGGGTCACCTCCACCGAGGAGATCGTCTTGGTCGCGAGCGCGTCGGCCAACTCGGCCGCGGTCGCACGGGTCAGATCAGAGTTCACGTCAGTTGCCTTCGTGGTCAAGGAAGTTCGCTGGGTCGAGCCGGTTTCAGCTGGGGTCGAGCGAGAGGGGGTATGCCGTGTGCCCGGGCAACGCGGCATACGCGGCGGTGGGGACTGGGCCCGGAGCGGAGGGTCAGTCCTCCGTGAGGATGCGGGGCACGGAGAAGCGCTGCTGCTCCGCCTCGGGGGCGCCGGCGAGCACGGCGTCGGTGCCCAGGCTGGGGCGCACGACGTCGGGACGCGTCACGTTGGTCAGCGGCATGGGGTGCGACATCGGTGCCACGCCCTCGGTCGGGGCCTGCTGCACCTTGGCCACGGAGTCGAGGATGACGCTGAGCTCGCCGACCATGCGGTCGAGCTCGGCGTCGGACAGCTCGATGCGAGCGAGACCGGCGAGATGGGCCACGTCGTCACGGGACAGGGAGGACATGCGGGCCAGTCTATGGGTCTGTCCCAGACTCCCGGACCGCGCATCCGGGGGCCTTCTGCGGCCGACTCGGCGGGCACGGCTTGGTGCCGTGGATCGTGGGGTAGCCTTTGCTAACACTGTTCGCAAAGGAGTCCGCCGTGAAGGTTCTCATGCTCGCCCCGGGCACGCGCGGCGACGTCGCGCCCGCTGCCGGTCTGGCCGCATCGTTCGTCGCCGACGGCCACGAGGTCACGATCGTCGCGGGGGACGAGTACGCCCCCCTCGTGCTCGAGGCAGGTTGCGCGCACGTGGGCTTCGACGCGCCGATCTCGCTGCCTCGGGTGGAGGCGATGCCGCCAGACGGTGCCCCGCACCAGGAGGCGTCCACGAGCGGGCGCGGGTCAGGGGTGCGGGCCTACCTCGAGGTGCTGCGGACCTACATGGACGCAGCAGCGAGCGCGGCGCTCGCGGCCGCACCCGGCGCCGAGGTGATCCTGACCAACGCCATCTCGCCCTACGGCCACGACATCGCCGAGCACCTGGGCGTGCCCTCGGCGTCGGCGCTCCTCCAGCCCGCGGAGCCCAGCACCGCCTACCCGCCCATGATCGCCAGCTGGCGCGACCTCGGCCCGGCGAACCGGTGGGCAGGCCGGCTCGCCGAGCGCGTGCGGGCGCCCTACGACCCCGCCTGCGCCCGGGTGCGAGTCGAGCTCGGGATGCCCGCTGAGACCAGGGTCCACGCCCAGCGGCGCCGGCGCTCGGCCGGGCTTCGGGTGCATCACGGCATCAGTCCCGCCGTGCTGCCCCGGCCCGGCGACTGGCCGGAGCGGCTGACCCTCGACGGCTTCTGGTGGCCGCCTCCGGCCGGGGGCGCCACCGCCGCCGGCGCGACCCTCTCCGAGGTCTTGGCGTCGGGCCCGCCGCCCGTCGTCGTCAGCCTCGGCAGCCTCCCACCGGGTGGGGACGTCGCCGACGCCGTGGCCGAGGCGGTGCGACGCACCGGACTGCGCACGCTGCTGCAGGGAGACGCCCTCGCCGACATCGCCCGGCAGCTCGCAGGGGAACTGGGCCCGCACCACGTCCTGCATGCCGGCGACGTGCCTCATGACTGGCTGCTGCCTCGCGCCGCAGCGGTGGTGCACCAGGCGGGTGCCGGCGTCACCGCCGCCGCGCTGCGGGCGGGAGTGCCCTCGGTGACGCTGCCCATGCACACCGATCAGCCGTTCTGGGCACGCCGCCTCGCGGCACTGTCCGCCGGCACCGATCCGATCCCCATGAAGCGGGTCACCGCCGACGCACTGGTCGCGCGCATCACGGAGGCCGCGACCTCCCAGACCCTGCGCGACGGTGCCTCGAGAGTCCGCGAGGCGATCGTCCACGAGGACAGCACGGCCCCGCTCAGGGCATGGCTGCGACGGCTCGGCTCGTGACCCTCGCACGCGCCTACCCGGTGGCAGGCGACGTCTCAGACGCCCGCGACGGCCGCGACGAGCTCGAGGAGGGCGTCGACGTCATCTGGATGCGCCCCGACCACTCATCCGTCGGCCGGCCCGCGAGGCTGACGCGCGACGCCCTGACGCGCGCGGCTGTCCGGGTGGGGGACGCCGGGGGCCTGTCAGCCGTGACCATGCGCACCGTCGCCTCCGAGCTCGGCACCGGTGGCGGGGCGCTCTACCGCCACGTGACGGGTCGCGACGAGCTGCTCGACCTCATGGTCGACCACGTCGCGGGCGAGTACCGCCTTGCCACGCCCTCCGGCGACTGGCTGGCAGACCTCACCGACCTCGCGGTGCAGGGCGCGGCGATCCACGAGCGGCACCGCTGGCTCTGCGACGTCGGGCCCACTCCCGTCGTCGGCCCCCAGGGCCTGGCCGTCATCGAGCACGTGCTGGCCGTGCTAGAGGGTCACCCCGCACCCGACGGCCAGAAGCTCGTGGCCTACGCGACGATGACCGCCCTCACGACGGCATATGCCAGGTCCCGGCAGGGCGAGCAGGACCCGGCACGCGCCCGGGGCCAGGCGGCCTACGTCGCCCGTCTCGTCGCCGCAGGGCGACTCCCGCACCTCGCGGCACTGCGTCCGGAAGCAGCAGTCAACCCCGCCGGGGTGTTCCGCGACATGGTGCGACGGGTGCTGCGGGGACTGCTCACGGAGTGACGACTTGCGGGACGATTCGAGTGACGGTTCGTGTGGTCATTCGTGGCGTGAGCGACGACGCTCGATGACGTACTTCCGCAGGGCGTTGCGGGCCGTGCCCCAGATGCCGTGCCGGAAGAGCAGCACGATGACCACGAAGATGACGCCCGTGATGAGGCCGATGCCCTCGAAGCCGGAACTCGCGAGGTAGTCCTCGAGGGTGACGACGACTCCCGCGCCGACGAGTCCACCCCAGAGGGTGCCGATGCCGCCGAGGACCGTGATGAGCACGACCTTGCCCGACGTCGTCCAGCTCAGCTCCTGCAGCGACGCGAAGCCGTGGCTGATCGCGAAGACGCCGCCCGCGAGTCCGGCGAGGCCCGCCGAGATCACGAAGGCCTTGATCTTGAAGACCTCGACGTCGTAGCCGAGGGCACGCGCCCGGGCCGGGTTGTCCCGCACCGCGGTGAGCACCCGCCCGAAGGGCGAGTTGACGACCCGCCAGGCGATCGCGATGCCGACGACGATGAGCGCAGCGCCCGCGTAGTAGAAGTAGAAGGCGTCGGTCTCGACGGCCTCGATGCCGAAGAAGTTCTTGGGGATGCCCTGCAGGCCGTTCTCGCCGCCGGTGAGGTCACGCAGCTGGTTGGCGATGAAGTAGATCATCTGAGCGAAGGCGAGCGTCACCATCGCGAAGTAGATGCCGGTCCGCCGCACCGACAGCCAGCCGATCGGCCAGGCGATGAGCATCGCGAAGACCGAGCCGCCGAGCACCGCGACGGGGAAAGGCACGCCCCAGTGGATCGCGATGAGTCCGGAGCAGTACGCCGAGCCGCCCCAGAAGGCTGCGTGACCGAAGCTCAACAGGCCGGTGAAGCCGAGCAGCAGGTCGACGCTGATCGCGAAGAGTCCCCAGCAGAGGATGTCCATCGCGACGGGAGGATAGATCCAGTAGGGCAGCATCACGAGCACGGCGAGCCCGGCCAGCAGCATGAGGTAGCGCCACGGGCTGCGCCGCGACAGGATCGAGGGCTGCGCCAGGTCGACGTCGACCTTGGCGGTCATCTGCTCGCTCACGCGACCTCCTCCCTTCCGAAGAGTCCGGAGGGCCGGACGAGGATGACCGCCGCCATGAGCACGAAGATGACGATCTGGGCATAGGCGGGGGCGTAGGCGACGCCGTAGGCCTCGACGAGTCCCACGAGGAAGCCGGCGACGACGGCCCCGAGGATCGAGCCGAGACCGCCGATGACGACGACCGCAAACAGGATGATGATGAAGTTGCTCCCCATCTCGGCGGTGATGGCACGCGTCGGGGCCGCGAGGACACCGGCGAGGCCGGCGAGGGCGATGCCGAAGCCGAAGACAGGGGTGACCCAGCGCGTGACGTTGATGCCGAAGGCGCGGGTGCGGTCAGCGTTCTCCGTCGACGCCCGCACGATCATGCCGATCCGCGTCTTCGTCATGAGCAGGCCGACGGCGAGGCAGACGACGACGGAGAAGACACACGCGAAGATCGCGTAGACCGAGAGGTTGACGCTGCCCACCGTCACCTGGCCACCGAGCCCCGCGGGGATCTCGTAGGGCAGGCCGGAGACGCCGTAGCGCTGCTTGACCGCCTCGACGATGATGAGGGTGAGACCGAAGGTGAGCAGGAAGTTGTAGAGCGGGTCGAGCGCCAGCAGCCACCGCACGAACAGCCGCTCCATGAGCACCCCGAAGCCGAACATCACGATCGGCACGACGACGAGAGCTGCCCAGAAGCCGATGCCGAGCTCGGCGAGGAGCACTGCCGAGATGACGGCGCCGAGCATGTAGCAGGCGCCGTGCGAGAAGTTGACGACCCCGAGCACGCCGAAGATGACGGCCAGGCCGAGGGCGGACAAGGCGTAGAAGCCGCCTGCCGCCAGGCCCTGCAACGTGTACTGGATGAATGCGCTCATGTCGCTCGCTCGGGGTCGTCTCGGGAGGGGTCAGCCGAGCTTGCAGGCCGGGTTGGCCTCGCCGTAGCCCTCGGCCGCCGGGATCGTCTTGACGATGTCCTCGTAGTCCCACTCGGCCGGGGCGGAGCTCTTGACCTTGGCGAGGTAGACGTCGTGGGTGACGGCGTGGTCCGCCGTGCGCACCTCGCCGTTGCGCAGGAAGACGTCGTTGATCTTCTTGCCCTCGAGCTTGGCGACGACCGCGTCGGCACCGTCGGTGCCCGCCTCCTGGACCGCCTCGAGGTAGTTCATCGCGGCCGAGTAGTTGGCGGCGTGGGCGAAGGACGGGCGGGTGTTGGTCTTGGCCGTGAAGCGGTCGGCCCACTTCTTGTTCTGCTCGTCGAAGTTCCAGTACCACGCGTCGGTGAACTGCGTCCCGGCGAACTGGTCGACCCCGAGCGAGTGGATGTCGGTGATGAACATCAGGCCGACGGCGAGCTCCACCTGGCCCTTGAGCGGGCTCTGGTTGAACTGCTTGACGAAGTTGATGAGGTCGCCACCGGCGTGCATCGAGCCGACCACGTCGGGGTCACCCTCGCCGGCCTTGGTGATGAAGGTGGCGAAGTTGTCGCTGGGGAAGGGCGAGGCGATGGACTGGCCCACCGTGCCTCCGGCCTTCTCGACCTCGGCCGTGAAGGACTTGTTCATGTCCTGGCCGAAGGCGTAGTCGGGGTAGACGATGTTCCACTTCTTTCCTCCCGCCGCGGTGATCGTGCCGGCGGTGCCGCGCGCGAGCACCGCGGTGTTGTAGGCCCAGTGGAAGGTGTACTTGTTGCACTTGTCGCCGGTCAGGGCGGTCGTGCCCGCGCCGATGTTGATGTAGAGCTTCTTCTTGTTGGCGGCCTGCGTCGCGACGGCGAGCGCCGCCGCGGAGTTCGGCACGTCGAGGATGATGTCGGCCTTCTGCCGGTCATACATCTCCTGGGCCTTGGAGTTGGCGACGTCGGCCTTGTTCTGGTGGTCGGCCGTCACGATCTCGATGGTCTTGGCGACGGCCTTGTCACCGTACTTCGCCTTGTAGTCCTCGATGGCCAGCTCGATGGCGACCTTGGAGTTCGGGCCCGACAGGTCCTTGTAGACGCCGGACTGGTCGTTGAGCAGGCCGATGACGACCTTGTCGTCGGTCAGACCTCCGGACGTTGAGGCCTGCGGCCCGCCGGCCCCGCCGCACGCCGCGAGTGCGAGCGAGGCGGTGGCGGCGATGGCGACGGCCGAGACGGCGGTGTTGGTTCTGGTGCGCATGTCCCCTCCTGGGGGTGTGTTCGGTAGTGCCTGGGGTGGGAGGAGGTGGTGGGTGGGAGTGGTGCGGGGTGTATCTGAGATGGGGCCGGTTGTGCTTGGGTGCTGCCTCGACCGGTGGACCGGTGCAGCGGCGTCACATCCCGAGATGGGTGAGCAGCTCGCTCTCTCGGGCTGCGAAGGCGTCGTTGGAGAGGTGCTCGACGACCCGGCCCTGAGCGAGCAGGTAGTGCCGGTCGGCGACGGAGCGCGCGAAGGTGACGTTCTGCTCGACGAGGAGCACGCCCACCCCGTGGGCCTTGATGTCGCGGATGATCTCGCCGATGCGCTGGACGATCACCGGGGCGAGGCCTTCGCTGGGCTCGTCGAGCAGCAACAGGCGCGAGCCCATCCGGAGCACCCGGGCCATGGCCAGCATCTGCTGCTCGCCTCCGGAGAGCTTGGTGCCGGGGAAGTCACGGCGTTCGGCAAGCACCGGGAAGTGCTCGTAGACCTTCTCGATCGACCAGGCCGACTCGTGCACGATGGGTGGCAGCAGGAGGTTCTCCTCGACGGAGAGGCTCGCATAGATGCCGCGGTCGTCGGGCACCCAGCCGATGCCGGCACGAGCCCGCGCGTCGGGACTGCGTCTGCCGAGGTCGGCACCGTCAAGGCTGACGACGCCCTTGACCTGCTTGTGCAGCCCCATGACGGAGCGCAGCAACGTCGTCTTGCCGGCTCCGTTGCGACCCACGAGGGTGGCCACCTCGCCGGGGGCGACGCTGACGCTCACGTCGGTCAGCACCTTGGCCTCGCCGTACCACGCCGAGAGGTCGGTGACGGTGAGGAGTCTCCCCGCGCCGTCGCCCCCGGGCTGCGTGGTGTGCTCTGCCGTCTGGTCGCCCGTCTCCTCGCTCGTGCGCTCACCCGTGCGCTCACTCATGCGCTCATTCATGGACGGCTCCGAGGTATGCCGTGATGACGCGTTCGTCGGCACGGACCTGGTCGTAGGGACCCTCCGCGAGCACCTGCCCCGACTGGAGCACGGTGACCCGGTCGGCCAGCGAGCCGACGACGTGCATGTTGTGGTCGACGAAGACGACGGTGCGACCCGCCGAGAGCGACTTCACGAGGGCGATGGTGCGGTCGACGTCCTCGAGGCCCATGCCGGCCGTCGGCTCGTCGAGCAGCAGCAGCTTGGGGTCGAGGGCCATCGCGATGGCGAGCTCGAGCGCGCGCTTCTGGCCATAGGCGAGCGAGGATGCCGGCGCTCCGGCACGGTCGGCGAGCCCGACCTGCTCGAGCAGCTCCATCGAGCGCTCGCGGAAGCGGCCCAGTCGCGTGACGGAGCGCCACCACTGGTTGGCCAGGCCGGTCGGGCTGGCGAGTGCCAGCTCGAGGTGCTCCTGCAGCGTCATGGCCTCGAAGAGGCTGGTGATCTGGAAGGAGCGCGCGATGCCGAGCGGTGCGATCTGCTCGGGCGCCTCGCCGGTGATGTCCTTGCCGTCGAAGTGGACGGTGCCTGACGTCGGGGTGAGGAAGCCGGTCAGCAGGTTGAAGAGCGTCGTCTTGCCGGCCCCGTTGGGCCCGACGAGGGCATGGATGGTGCCGCGTTCGACGGCGAGGTCCACGTCGGAGACGGCTCGGAAACCGCGGAACTCCTTGGTCAGGGAGCGGGTCTCGAGCAACGGGGTAGCGGACAAGGCCTGCACCTCCTCGTGCGTCTCAGGCAGGGTCGGACGGTCTGCGCCCGGGCGTCGACCGGTGATCGACTCGGCACACTCTAGGAGGGCTCCCCGGCCTGTGGACGGTGGGGCCGCACACACCTCATCCGCTTCTGTGGGTGCTGCGCACATGCCTTCCGCCACCTGCCCGCAGCGGCGACCCTCCCGTCGCTGGGCGGTCTCAGGGCGGTCGCGAGGCGGTCACGGACCGGTCACGACGGGGGTCACGATGACCCGCTCAGTCCGGCGAACCCGTCTCGAGCAGGCGCCTGAAGGCCGCCTCGTCGAGCACGCGGAGACCGAGCTCCTCGGCCTTGGCGGCCTTGGTGCCGGCGTTGGCACCCACGACCACCCAGTCGGTCTTCTTCGACACGGACCCCGAGGCCTTGCCGCCGCGGCTGATGATGGCTTCCTTCGTCTCGTCGCGCGAGAACCCCTCGAGGGAGCCGGTGACGACGACCGTCTTGCCCTCGAGGGTGCGCGGCGTCGAGGCGTCGACCTCGTCGGCCATGCGCACCCCGGCGTCGGCCCACTTGCGCACGATCTCCTGGTGCCAGTCGACCTGGAACCACGCGGTGACGGCCTCGGCGATGACTCCCCCGACCCCTTCGGCCCGGGCGAGCTCGTCGGTGGAGGCCGACCGGATCGCCTCCATCGTGGCGAAGTGGGTCGCCAGCGCCCGCGCCGCCGTGGGCCCGACGTGGCGGATGGACAGTGCCACGAGCACCCGCCAGAGGGGCTGCGACTTGGCCTTCTCGAGCTCGGCGAGCAGCTTCTCTCCCCCGGCGGAAAGCACTCGGCCGTCGACGACCACATCGGCGGGGTCGGTCCTCTTCGCGGCACGGGTGTAGAGCGGCACCGTCGAGAGCTTCTGGCGGGTGATGCCGTAGTCGCCGGCGTGCGGGCCGTCGGGGGTCGGAGCGAAGAGGTCGCCCTCGTCATCGACGATCCCGGACTCGAGCAACGCGATCGAGCCCTCCCAGCCGAGCGCCTCGATGTCGAGGCCCGAGCGGGCCGCGAGCGCGAAGATGCGCTCGCGCAGCTGGCTCGGGCACGAGCGCGAGTTGGGGCAGCGGATGTCCTTGTCGCCCTCCTTCTCCGGGGCGAGGGGCGTGCCGCAGGCGGGGCACTCGGTCGGCATGACGAAGGCGCGCTCGGACCCGTCCCGCAGGTCGACGACGGGCCCGACGATCTCGGGGATGACGTCACCGGCCTTGCGCAGCACGACGGTGTCACCGATGAGCACCCCCTTGCGCTCGACCTCGTGGGCGTTGTGCAACGTGGCCTGCTCGACCGTCGAGCCGGCCACGACGACGGGCTCCATGACGCCGTAGGGGGTGACCCGTCCGGTGCGGCCGACGTTGACCCGGATGTCGAGCAGCTGTGTGTTGACCTCCTCGGGCGGGTACTTGAACGCGATCGCCCAGCGCGGCGCCCGCGAGGTCGCTCCGAGCTGACGCTGGAGCACCACCTCGTCGACCTTGACGACGATGCCGTCGATGTCGTGGGCCCGGTCGTGCCGGTGCTCACCATGGAAGGTGACGAACTCCTCCACCGCAGTGATGTCGTCGAGCACACGCACCTCGTCGGAGGTGGGCAGACCCCAGGCGCGCAGGGCGGCATACGCCTCGCTCTGACGCTGGACGTCGAAGCCGCGCCGCGCGCCCAGCCCGTGCACGAGCATGCGAAGCGGGCGCGACGCGGTGACCTTGGGGTCCTTCTGGCGCAGCGATCCGGCGGCGGCGTTGCGCGGGTTGGCGAAGGGCGCCTTGCCCGCCTCGACCAGGCTCGCGTTGAGGTCGGCGAAGGCCGCCGTCGGGAAGAAGACCTCGCCGCGGATCTCGACGAGCTCGGGCACGTCGTCGCCGGTCAGTCGCGAGGGGATGCCGCTGATCGTGCGCACGTTGTGGGTGACGTCCTCACCCGTGCGGCCGTCGCCGCGGGTCAGCGCACGCACGAGCCGGCCCTTCTCGTAGAGCAGGTTGACGGCGAGACCGTCGATCTTGAGCTCGGTGAGCAGGTGCGCGCCCGTGCCCACCTCGCGCTCGACGCGCTCGGCCCAGGCCCGCAGCTCCTCGAAGGAGAAGGCGTTGTCCAGGCTCAACATGCGCTCGAGATGGTCGACCGTCTCGAAGCCCGTGGCGAAGGCGGCCCCGCCGACGTTCTGGGTCGGGCTGTCGGGCGTGCGCAGCGACGGGTGCTCCTCCTCGATCACGTTGAGGCGCCGGATGAGCCCGTCGTAGTCCGCATCGCTGATCGTCGGGGAGTCCTTGACGTGGTAGGCGAACTGCGCCGCGCTCGCCTGCTCGGCGAGGTCGGCCCACTCCTGGTGGACCGCGGCCGGGACGTCGTCGGTCAGGGGGGCGCTGCCACTCTCGGTCACGCGTTCATCCTGCCAGCCAGCACCGACGGCGGGAGAGCCACCGAAGTGCCACCGACGCCACGGACACGCCCGGGGGTGCACCCACGCGGGTCTGTTCACCGGGCGACCGACCGGTGACAATGGGCCGGAACCGGCCGGAGCAAAGGAGCCTCGATGACCAACCTCGCCAGCAACCTCGTCGCCACCGCGGAGCGGATCCCCGACAAGGTGGGCATCCGACTCGACCAGGTCGCCGTCACGTGGTCGCAGCTGCACCAGGCGGCGGCCGGGGTCGCCGGCCGGCTGCGGGCGGCGGGCCTCGAGCCCGGCGACCGCGTCTCGCTCATCCTCCCCAACGTCCCGGCCTACCCCGTCGCCTTCTACGGCACGCTCCTCGCCGGCGGGGTCGTCGTGCCGATGAACCCGCTCCTCAAGGCGGGCGAGATCCAGTACTTCTTCGAGGACTCCGGCGCCCGCTTCAGCTTCGTCTGGCCCGACTTCGCCGAGGAGGCGGGCAAGGCTGCTGCCGAGACCGGCACCCGCCTCGTGGTGTGCGGCCCCATGGGCCCGGCCGACGGCCAGTTCGACGCCTCGGAGTCCGCCGCCGAGCCGGTCCCCACGCCGCTCGAGCGCGACGACGACGACACGGCGGTGATCCTCTACACGAGCGGCACGACCGGCAAGCCCAAGGGCGCCGAGCTCACCCACTTCAACCTCCACCGCAACGCGGAGGTGTCGGCGAGCGAGATCATGCAGATCACCGAGGACGACGTCATCATGGGCTGCCTGCCGCTCTTCCACGTCTTCGGCCTCACCTGTGGCCTCAGCACCTCCGTGCTGCGCGGCTCGACGCTCACCCTGATCCCCCGCTTCGACCCTGCCAAGGCCATCGAGGTGCTCGGTCGCGACGACGTGACGATCTTCCAGGGGGTGCCGACGATGTATGCCGCGATCCTCAACCACCCGAACGCCGACCAGGCCGACACGAGCACCCTGCGCACGTGCGCCTCCGGCGGCTCCGCCATGCCGGAGGCCGTCATGAAGGCCTTCGAGCAGAAGTTCAACTGCCAGATCCTCGAGGGCTACGGCCTGTCCGAGACCTCCCCCGTCGCCTCGTTCAACATGCCCGACGCCCCCACCAAGCCGGGCACGATCGGTCGCGCCATCCCCGGCTGCGAGATGAAGCTCGTCGACATCGACGGCAACGACACCCCCGCCGGCGAGATCGGGGAGATCGCCATCCGCGGCGAGAACATCATGAAGGGCTACTGGAACCGACCCGAGGCCACCGCCGAGGCGATCCCGGACGGATGGTTCCGCTCCGGCGATCTCGCCACCGTCGACGACGAGGGCTACTACACGATCGTCGACCGCAAGAAGGACCTCATCATCCGGGGCGGGCTCAACATCTACCCCCGCGAGGTCGAGGAGGTGCTCTACACCCACCCCGAAGTCCTCGAGGCAGCCGTCGTCGGCATCCCCGACGACCTCATGGGCGAGGAGGTCGGTGCCGCCGTCGTGCTCCGCCCCGGCGCGACAGCGACCCTCGACGACATCCAGGACTACGTCAAGGAGCGCATCGCCGCCTACAAGTACCCCCGCAAGCTCTGGTTGCTCCCCGAGCTGCCCAAGGGCCCGACCGGCAAGATCCTGCGCCGCGAGGTGCGCCCCTCCGCCTGAGCGCTCACCCAGGCCCACCCTGCCCGACCCCGCCTCGACCGAAGCGCAGGTATGCCGTCCGGCTTGGCCCCACGGCATACCTGCGGGTAGGGTCCTGCGCGGCCCCTCGCACAGCTGCGACACGCTGGACACAGGCGTGCCGTTTTGTCGTACGCGCTGTCATCGGTGACACTGGTATCTGGTTCCAACCGACTCGTCACGACTCCGCCACCGGCGCGGAGCGCTGCCACGCGGGTCACCGAGGGGATTGCTGCGTGAAGCCCACCATCCGTCACACCGTCGTCTCCAGCCTGGCCCTCGTGGCCGTGCTGGCCGTGTCTGCCTGCAACGCCACGGCCAACGCCGACGGCGACGCGCCGGACACGACCAAGGCAGGCGGTGTCACGACGAGCGCTGCGAGCCCCTCGCCCACGTCGCAGACGCCGACGGTCGAGCCCGTCGCGCTCAAGACCACGCCTGCGGACGACGCGACCGATGTCGCCGTCGACACCCTCGTCACAGCCTCGGCAGAGAAGGGCACGCTCGAGAAGGCCTCCCTGTCCTACCGCAGCAAGAGGGGCAACACCGTCAAGGTCGACGGCACCCTCAAGGGCGGCAGCTGGACGGCCGGCGACCTGCTCGAGCCCGGCGTGAAGTACACCCTCGCCCTCGAGGCCAAGGGTGCCGACGGCACGACGACCGAGGAGACCCGCACCTTCAGGACGGCCAACCTCCGGCTCGACGACCAGGTCTACGTCGCGGTCTCCCCGCGTGACGGTGGCAAGGTCGGCGTCGGCATGCCGGTCATCGTCCGCTTCGACCTGCCGGTGGTCGACAAGGCGAGCTTCGAGAAGAACATGACGGTCACGACGACGCCCACTCAGGCCGGCTCGTGGTACTGGCTGTCGTCGAAGGAGGCGCACTGGCGCCCCAAGACGTACTGGAAGGCCGGCACCACGGTGAAGGTCGATGCCGACCTCAACGGCGTGCCCGCCGGCGGTGGGCGGTGGGGCGAGATGAGCCGCACCTCTGAGTTCACGATCGGGCGTTCGGTCATCGCCAAGGTCGATCTCAAGAAGCACCAGATGAAGGTCGTCATCGACGGCAAGGTCGCCAAGACGATCCCCGTCACCGGTGGCCAGCCCGGCTTCATCACCCGCTCGGGTGTCAAGGTGATCATGGACAAGGTCACCGACATCACGATGCGCGCCGAGACGATCGGTCTCAAGAAGGGTGACGAGGGCTACTACGAGGACACCCCCGTCAAGTGGGCCCTGCGCATCACGCACTCCGGGGAGTTCCTGCACTCCGCCCCGTGGTCGGTCAAGGACCAGGGCCGGCGCAACGTCAGTCACGGCTGCACCGGCATGAGCGACGCCAACGGCGAGTGGGTCTACAAGAACATGATCATCGGCGACGTGGTCGAGACGACCGGCACCGACCGGCCGATGACGATGGGCAACGGCTACGCCGACTGGAACCTCACCCCGGCGAAGTGGGCCGCGGGCTCCGCGCTCTGATCCTGCACCCACCGTCGTGACGCGAACGGCCGGCCACCCGCGAGGGTGGCGGGCCGTTCGCGTGCCCTCCCCCGCTTGCCCGGGTCAGTCGGCGCTGCGCTCCTCGAGCTCGCGGGCAGTCTCGACCGCCGCCCGCTGCACGGCTCGGGCGACGTCGGGTGAGCGGGTGCCCAGACCACAGGCCGGGCTCACGGCGACGTCGAGGAGCCGGGCTGACGGCATACCGATGCGGCGCCAGGCGGCGATGAAGTCCTCGGCCAGCTGCTGAGCGCGCAGGAGGCTTCCGTCGGTGGGCACGAGACCCGCGTGCAGGCGGAGGCCGTCCTCGACGGCGATCGCGATGCCCTCCCACGCGCGGGGGCGCAGGAGCGAGGTGTCGAGCGAGAGGGCCGAGGGTCCGGCAGCGCGCAGCAGCGGCACCGGCGGGTCGGCGGCGCAGCAGTGCAGCACGGTGTCGCCGTCATGGGCGCCGAGCACGGTGGCGAGGCCCGCTGCGGCCAGCTGCGGGTCGAGGCTGGGCAGCCGTCCCCAGCCTGACGAGGTGGGCAGACGGCCGGCCAGCACCGTCGGCAGCGAGGGTTCGTCGACCTGGAGCACGACCTGGGCGCCGGGCACCAGGGAGCGCACGGCCGCGACGTGTAGGCGAATGCCCTCGGCGAGCGACTCCACGAGGTCGCGGCAGGCGCCCTCGTCGACGATGACCCGCTCGCCGCGGTGCAGCCAGAGGTCGGCGGCGAGGGTCCACGGCCCGACCACCTGTAGCTTGAGCGGCCCGGTGTGGCCGTCGTAGGCCTCGGCGAGCTCGTCGAGGTCCTCGCGCAGGAGAGCTGCGGTGCGCTGGGCGTCGCGACCCGGTCGGTCGACGAGCCTCCACCCGACCGGCTGGAGGTCGACCGGCAGCTCGACGAGCATCCCGGCCGTGCGGCCGATCATGTCGGCGCCCGGGCCACGCTCGGGCAGCTCGGGCAGGTAGGGCAGCTGCCCGTCGAGCAGCTCGCGCACCTGCCCCAGCGCGTCGCGCACCGAGGTGCCTGGCCAGGAGCCGATTCCGGTCGCGAGCGTCACCGCGCCAGTATGCCGCCGCGCGGGGTCACCGCCGCCAGCGCCCTGCCGCTCGGGCCGGGCGCTGTGGTTGGGTTGGCTGCTGTGAGGAGAGACTTCGGCGGGCCCGGCGACCTGGTGACGATGCAGGAGATGGCCTCGAGGCTCTGGTCACCGCGCAGCCGTTTCCACCCCGGGCAGCTCGCCTGGAATCGCTACTCCCGACCGGTCGACCCCGCGCGCCTCGACGATGGCGAGGCCATCTCGGTCTGGGAGGCCGACGGCGAGACGGTCGGTTTCGGCTGGGCCGAGACCCCGGACTGGCTGGAGCTGCAGGTCGACCCGGAGCACCCCGAGGTCGCCGAGGAGCTGCTCGACTGGTTCGAGGAGGTGAGCGACGCCGAGCGGCAGTCGGCTCTCGTCATGGAGGGCGATGTCGCCGAGCAGGCCCTGGCTGCAGCCGGATTCGCACCCGAGGAGGATGGGCCGTTCTTCGTCCACCACGTGGTCGACCTCGCCGACCTGCCGCCGGTGTCGGTCCTCGAGGGGTATGCGCTGCGGCACGTCGCGGCTGACGAGGCGGCTCCCCGGGCGGCGGTGCACGCGGCTGCCTGGTCTGACCTCGGGCCTTCACTGGTCGACGCACCGGTCTACGCGCAGGTGATGACGGCGTGGCCGTATCGGGCCGACCTCGACTGGGTCGTCACCGATGCAACAGGCTCGCTGGTGGCCTCGGCACTCGTCTGGCTCGACCCCGCCACCGGGGTCGGCCTCGTCGAGCCGGTCGGCTGCGTGCCCGAGCACCGTGGTCGGGGACTCGCCGCAGCCGTGACCCTCGCCGCGCTGCACCACCTGCGCTCGGTCGGTGGCACGCACGGGCAGGTGACGCCGCGGGGCGACGACGGCTACCCGGGGCCACAACGGCTCTACCAATCGCTCGGCTTCCGCCCCGCCGCACGCACCGTGACCTGGACCCGCAGCCTCGAGTGAGGCGCGAGCGAGGCGCGGGGTGAGGATCAACTGGCGGATCACTCTGCGGTCGGTGTCGCCCTGACAGCACCAGACGCCGGCTGATCCGCCTGCTGATCCGCAGGTTGGTGCCGCGGATGCATCAGGCTGCGGATCAGTCTGCGGGTGCCGTTGCCGGGGTGCGCTCGAGGCGGGAGGCGCTGATCGTGGCCGAGCCGATGACCCGGGTGCCGTCGTAGAGCACGACCGACTGGCCCGGTGCGACCCCGCGGATCCGGTCGTCGAGCCGCACCTCGACGCGCCCCTCCTCGGCCCAGGCCGTCGCGGCGAACTCGGCGCCGTGCGCACGCACCTGGGCGCCCACCCGCACCATGCCTTCGGGGGGCGGACCGCACCAGCGCGCGTGGTCACCCGAGATGGCGTTGACCCCGAGCAGGTCGTCCGCGCCGACGACGACCTGGTTCGTCGCAGTCCGCACCTCGACGACGTAGCGGGGCTGGCCGTCGGGGGCCGGGTGCGAGAGCCCCAGGCCCCGACGCTGACCGACGGTGTAGGCGTAGGCACCCTCGTGGTGACCCACGACCGCCCCGGCCGCATCGACGATCTCGCCGGGCGCCTCACCCAGTCGCCTCGTCAGCCAGCCTCGCGTGTCGCCGTCGGGGATGAAGCAGATGTCGTGGCTGTCGGGCTTCTTGGCGATGAAGAAGCCGCGCTCGGCGGCCTCCTCGCGGATGCGGGGCTTCTCGGTGTCGCCGAGGGGGAAGAAGGCGCGAGCGAGCTGGTCGGCGTCGAGCACACCGAGCACGTAGCTCTGGTCCTTGGCCGCATCGACCGCCCGGTGCAGCTCACGGCGGCCGTCGGCGGTCTCGACGATCTGGGCGTAGTGCCCGGTGGCGACGGCGTCGAAGCCGAGCGCCACGGCCTTGTCGAGCAGGGCCGCGAACTTGATCTTCTCGTTGCAGCGCAGGCAGGGGTTGGGGGTGCGGCCGGCGGCGTACTCCCGGGTGAAGTCCTCGACGACGTCACGCGTGAAGCGGGCCGCCATGTCCCACACGTAGAACGGGATGCCCAGCACGTCGGCCACGCGCCGCGCGTCGCCGGCGTCCTCGATGGTGCAGCAGCCGCGCGCGGACTCGCGCAGCGTCGCCGCGTTCTGGCTGAGCGCGAGGTGCACACCGACGACCTCGTGCCCGGCATCGAGCATGCGGGCGGCGGCCACCGCCGAGTCGACGCCACCGCTCATCGCCGCGACGACCCGCATCAGTCGGCCCTCGCCATCCGGCCGACGACGCCCCCCGACGTCATGACGCCGTGGCCTCGTGGGCCCGGCGTGCCCGCTCGATGGCAGCCGGCAGGGCCGTCGATGACCGCGTCGACGTCGGCAGTTGTCGACGAGTGGCCGAGGGTGAGGCGCAGGGCGCCGCGTGCATCGCTCTCGGAGACCCCCATGGCGAGCAGCACGTGGCTCGGCTGGGGCACCCCGGCCTGGCACGCCGATCCGGTCGAGCACGACACCCCCGCGGCGTCGAGCAGGTAGAGCAGCGAGTCGCCGTCGCACCCGGGCACGAGCAGGTGGGCGTTGCCGGGCAGGCGACGGGTCGTGTCGCCACGCTCCCATGAGCCGGTCGGGACGATGCCCGCGCCCAGGCCGGCGGCTCGCTCGATGAGGTCGTCGCGCAGGGCTGCGAGCCGCACGGCCTCGGCCTCCATCGACGAGGTGGCCTCGACGAGCGCGGTGGCGAAGCCGACGATGGCCGGCGTGTCGAGGGTGCCCGAGCGGACCTGGCGCTCCTGCCCTCCGCCGTGGGTCAGGGGCACGAGTCGCACGTCGCGTCGGGCGACGAGCGCGCCCACTCCGATGGGGCCGCCGAGCTTGTGCGCCGTCACCGAGAGCAGGTCGGCGCCGCTCGCGGCGAAGTCGACGGGCAGGTGCCCGGCGGCCTGCACGGCGTCGGTGTGGAACGGGATGCCGTGGTCGCGCGCGACCGCAGCGATCCCCTGCACGTCCTGCACCGTGCCGACCTCGTTGTTGGCCCACATCACCGAGACGAGGGCTACCGACTCGGGCTCGGTCTCGATGGCGGCGCGCACCGTCTCAGGCTCGACCCTGCCGTCCGGCGTGACCTCGAGCCAGGTGACCTTCGCGCCCTCGTGGGCCACGAGGAAGTCGACGCAGTCGAGCACCGCGTGGTGCTCGATCGCCGAGACGAGCAACCGCACCCGCGCCGGGTCGGCGTCGCGGCGGGCCGCGTAGGTGCCCATGATCGCGAGGTTGTCGGACTCGGTGCCGCCGGAGGTGAAGAGCACCTCGGAGGGCCGGGCCCCGAGGCACCGGGCGATCTTCTCCCTCGACTCCTCGACGGCGCGACGAGCGGCTCGGCCGATGCGGTGCAACGACGAGGCGTTGCCGACCACGGCGAGCTGCTCCGTCATCGCGGTCAGCGCTGCGGGCAGCATGGGCGTCGTCGCCGCGTGGTCAAGATAGGCGGTCACCCGTCGATTCTAGGCCGCGCGGGCGCGTGACCCGACTCGGCGGTAGGCCGCTCGGTTCGGTGCCCAGGACGGCCCCGTTGCGCACATCACGAGTGCGGCCACATCCGGCGCGCACGGAGCGCCTGCCTATGATCTGCGCATGGCAGGTGGGCACGAGGGCGGCGCCGTCGACACGTTGCGCGCGCCCACCGCCCACCGAGCCGTCGCCGCCCTGGCCAACCCGGTCGTCGCCTACTTCGTGGCCCGCCTGCTGGTGCGGCTCGTGCCGGCACTGCCCGCCCCGCTGACGTATGCCGTGTGCGTCCTGCTCGGGGTCGCCGTGGGGTGGCGTGCGTGGACCGCCCGCGTCGACCTCGGCAGCGGAGCGATGCTCGTGCACAACACGCTCGCGACGACGAGGGTGGAGCGTCGCGGAGTCAAGCGCATCGCCGAGTCCGGCCGCGTGGAGTGGCGCCCCGGCACCGAGCGCGCGATGCGCCTGCCCGCGGAGGCCCTGCACGGGCCGTGGTGGACGCTGGGAACGGGCCGGACGGCATACGCCCTCAATCGCGAGCGGGCCCGCAGCTGGCTGCGCACGATGCCGCCCGACGTCGACCGCGCGGACGAGCCCTGACATGCGCGAGGCCGGTCCCGGGATCGCCGGGGCCGGCCTCGCGACGTGCGTCGCCGTGGGGGTCGGCGTCAGTCCTTGCCGGCCTGGATCGCCTCGGTGGCCTGCGGCAGGACGGTGAAGAGGTCTCCGACGACGCCGAAGTCGACGAGCTCGAAGATCGGGGCCTCGTTGTCCTTGTTGACCGCGATGATCGTCTTGGACGTCTGCATGCCGGCGCGGTGCTGGATCGCGCCGGAGATGCCGCACGCGACGTAGAGCTGCGGGCTGACCTGCTTGCCGGTCTGGCCGACCTGGGAGGTGTGGGGATACCAGCCCGCGTCGACGGCGGCGCGGGAGGCGCCGACCGCGGCGCCGAGCGAGTCGGCGAAGGCCTCGACCGTGGAGAAGTCACCGGCGGTGCCTCGGCCACCGGAGACCACGATCGCGGCCTCGGTCAGCTCGGGACGGCCGGTGGCCTGCTTCGGCTGGGACTCGCGTGATCCGGGCGCCCTTGGCGGCGTCGGACGGGGTGAAGTCGACGACCTCGTCGACGCCCGCTCCGGCAGCCTCCTCGGGCGTCGGCCGAGTTGGGCTTCACGGTGATGATCGGCGTGCCCTTGGTGACCGTCGCCGACACGGTGTAGGAGCCGGCGAAGACCGACTGGGTCGTCGCGATCGCGCCGCTGCCGCCATCGGCCGCCTGCACGTCGACGGCGTCGGTGATCAGGCCCGACCCCGTCTTGACCGCGAGGCGGGCGGCGATCTCCTTGCCCTCCGGGATTGGAGGGCACGAGCACGGCGGCCGGCGACGGCTGAGGCGACGAGCTGCGCGAGCACCTCGGCCTGGGGGACGACCAGGTGCTCGAGCACCTCGGGCGACTCGACGCGATAGATCTTCTCGGCGCCGAAGCGGACGAGGGCCTCCTTGGCGGCGTCGAAGCCGGAGCCGATGAAGACGGCCGACGGCTCACCGATGCGGCGGGCGATCGTCAGCAGCTCGGACGTCGTCTTGCGGACCTTGCCGTCGACGTGGTCGACGAGGACGAGTACTTCAGCCATGCGTGTGGATCTCCTTCTACGGCTGGGGTTTCGGACGCTCAGACGAACTTGTGCTCGGCGAGGAAGGTGGCGAGCTTCTGCCCGCCGTCACCCTGGTCGGGGACGATCTCGCCCTGCGAGCGCGGGGGGCGCGCGGTGAAGGACTCGACCTTCGTCCAGGCGGCGTCGAGGCCCACCTGCGAGGGGTCGATGCCGAGGTCGGCGAGCGACCACTTCTCGACCGGCTTCTTCTTCGCGGCCATGATCCCCTTGAACGAGGGGTAGCGCGGCTCGTTGATCTGGTCGGTGACCGACACGAGCGCCGGCAGCGTCGCCGTGATCGTCTGCGTCGAGGCGTCGCCGTCGCGGTGGATCGTCACGGAGCCGGTCGCGCCGTCCTCGATGGTGAGCTCCGAGGCGAAGGTGACCGCCGGCAGGCCGAGGCGCTCGGCGAGCATCGTCGGGACGACGCCCATCGTGCCGTCGGTGGAGGCCATCCCGGTGACGACGAGATCGACGGGGGTCTCACTGCCGATCTTCTTGACGGCCTCGGCGAGGACGAGAGAGGTGGCGATGGCGTCGGAGCCGTGAATGGCCTCGTCACCCACGTGCACGCCCTTGTGGGCGCCCATCTGCAGGGCCTTCTTGATGGCGTCGGCGGCCTGGTCGGGGCCGACCGTCAGAACGGTCACCTCCCCCTCACCGGCCTCGACGATCTTGAGGGCCTCCTCGACCGCGTACTCGTCGAGCTCGGACAGCAGGCCGTCCACGTTCGCGCGGTCGGTCGTGTTGTCAGATGCGTTGAACGTGCGCTCAGCCTGGGCGTCGGGCACGTACTTGACACAGACGACGATGTTCATGGGTGAACGTCCTCTTCCGTTGCTGGTGGTGTTCCTCGTGAGACAGCCGGAGGTCGCTCCGGCACTGCCTGCCATCCTCTCACTGAGCGCGCGCTTAGTCCGCACGGCTCCGGCGTGACGCTCGCCACCAGAGGCGTCGGGCGTATGCCGTCCGCCCTCCTCCGCCGGACCGGCATGGGGCGCTCGGGTTGCGTGCGGTGATCCGGGTGGGGGCACTCGTCAGCGCACACAACCCGCTCCCGGCGCCGGTGAGCCGGGCACCATCGCACCTGCCCTGGGGACAACCCCGCGGGGGCCACGGCAGCCTGCCGCAGAGTGTCGTGATGGATCGCCTCATCCGGGCTCGTATCGACGGGCAGGCCGGGCTCGTCACGAGACGCCAGGCGCTGCTTGCCGGCATCACCGACGATGCCGTCGCCTGGCGGATCTCGACCGGCCGCTGGGTTGCCGTCCACCCCGGCGTCTACCTCACGACTCCCGGGCGCGACGACTGGGAGGTCCGAGCCGTCGCGGCCCTGCTCTACCTCGGCACTGGGGCGGCTCTGTGCGGCCGCAGCGCTGGCTTCGCCTGGGGACTGCTCGACTCCCCCGGCGGCGACATCTGGGCCGTCGTGCCCGAGACCCGGCGCGGCGGCACCAGAGGTGACGGGATCCTCGTCTCCCGGAGCAGGCACGCGGCGTCGAGGGTGCACCCAGAGGCCTGGCCGCACCGCACCACCGTGGAGCACACCGTGCTCGACCTCGCGCAGGGCCACGCACTCGACCGGGCAGTGGGCCACGCGGCCCGCGCATGCCAGCTGCGCCTCACGACGCCGGATCGGTTGCTCGATGCCGTGGCCACGCGACCGACGCAGTCGCACCATGCCCTCCTCACCCGCACGCTCGGTGACGTCGACGAGCTGGAGAGCGCTGCCGAGGTGCGCTACGTGCGCGATGTCGAGCAGCCGCACGGCCTCCCGACAGGTGTGCGCCAGCGACAGGGGGCTGGTCGCCGACGCCGCGACAGCTCCTACGACGACGTGCGGGTGATCGTCGAGATCGACGGCAGGATCGGGCACGAAGGGTGGGCCGGCCGCACCATGGACTCCACCCGCGACCGGCGGTCGGCCGCACGCGGGTGGCTGACGGTGCGAGCCGGCTGGGTGGAGGTCGCGGGCGCACCCTGCGAGCTGGCCGCCGACCTCGACGAGGTGCTCCGCGACCGCGGCTGGAACGGACGAGCCAGGCCCTGCCGACGCCACGACTGCGCCGTGCGCCGTCGCTCCGCAGCCTGACCCGGAGGTCATCGGATGTGGGGCTGCGTGCAGCAGCTCGGGTCGGGCCACGGTGTGGCGCACGCAACCCCGGCTCGTCCCGCGCGGCTCGGCGTATGCCGTGCGGCTCGGCGTGCAGCGTCAGGCGGGGTCGAGGTCGGCGGTCTCGAGGACGTGGAAGGCCGGCTCCTCGTAGGGGTGGGCCGAGCGCAGCGCGGCGATGACCTCGCGTCGCAGCGCCCGGTCGAGCACGAGCTCGACCCGGTGCTCGGCGACCTTCACGAGGTCTCCGACCGTGCCGATGGCGGGCCTGGCCCCGGCGACCGGACGGAACTGGCCGGTGCCGGGCGCGACGAAGGCGCAGTCGCGGTAGTCGCCCACCGCGCCGGCCCCCGCCGCGAGCACGGCGCCCAGCACCCGCTCCGTGTCCTCGACGGGCACGTAGAAGACCAGGACGTCGAGCGCCGGCCTCATCGGCCCTCGAACTGCGCCTTGCCCGGCCCTTGCTCGACGAAGGAGGTCATGCCGATCTCGCGGTCCTTCGTCGCGAAGAGCGACGCGAAGAGCAGGCGCTCGATCTCGAGCCCGGTCTCGAGGTCGACCTCGAGACCGCGGTCGATGGCCTCCTTGGCCGCCCGGACGGCATACGACGCGGCGCCGACGTAGGTCGAGGCCCACTCCCGCGAGGCGGTGTAGACGTCGGCGGACGGCACGACCTTGTCGGCCAGGCCGATCGACAGGGCCTCCTGCGCGTCGACGAACCGGCCGCTGAAGATGATCTCCTTCGCACGCGAGGCCCCGACGAGCCGCGAGAGGCGCTGGGTGCCGCCGGCGCCCGGGATGATGCCGAGCAGGATCTCGGGCTGGCCGAGCTTGGCGTCGTCGGCCACGACCCGGAAGTCGCAGGCAAGCGCGAGCTCGCAGCCACCGCCGAGCGCATAGCCGGTGATGGCTGCGATGACCGGCTTGGGGATGCGCGCGACAGCGCTGATCGAGCTCATGAGCGGCCCGGAGCGCTCGACCATGTCGGTGTAGGACATGGCCTGCATCTCCTTGATGTCGGCCCCCGCGGCGAAGACCCGCTCGCCGCCGTAGACGATGACCGCCTTGACGTCGGTGCGGCTCGTCGCCTCCTGCGCGGCGGCCCGGATCTCCTCCTGGACCTGCACGTTGAGGGCGTTCATCTTGGGCCGGTCGAGGCGGATCGTGCCGACGCCTCCCTCGACCTCGAGGCGGACGAACTCGCCCATCAGACGGCGCTGTCGGTGCCCGGCTCGCCCTCGGCAGGCAGCCAGGACTGGAAGAAGAAGCCGACGCTCTGGAGGATGTGGTTGATCGACAGCGGGACGAGGATGTCGAGGTCGGCGTGGGGGGTGACGACGTGCTCGGCCGAGACGACGAGGCTCTCCTGCACGAGCGTGACCTTGACGATGTTGAGCTGCATCGTCATGTCGTTGCAGCGTGCGAGGCGCTCGTTGCGGTCGGCCGAGACGGGCTCGGCGAGCTGCCACTGACCGAAGAAGCGCACGAGGGCGAGGTCTCCCTCGGCGATGCGGGCGAAGAGGGTCGTGCTCGTGCCCGCGTCGTCGACGATCGCGAACTCGATGTCGCCGTCATCGTCGACGGTGGCGTCGATCTCGAGGCCCTGGAGGATCGCGATGATGCGGTCGCGCACCGGGGTGTCGCTCAGGGCGGCACCGTTGGGGGTGGGTGCGGGCGCCTGCGGCGTGAAGTTGGGCAGCGAAGTCGGATCGGTCATGCAGCCAACCGTAGACTGCGACGACGGACACATGCGAGGTGGCCCATGCGGAGATCGAGCCCGTCGCCACGGCGACGGTGGGACGTGAGCGCACGTCCATGACGAGCACCAGCACCACCCTGACCGTGGCCACGGCCAACACCTGCACCGGCGAGCTGCTGCGCACGCCCGGCGGTCTCGAGCCGTTCCGCACGGCCGGCGCCGGCGTGGTCGGGCTCCAGGAGGTCTTCGGCATCACCGAGCCGGAGCTGCGGGCCGCGCTCGCCGGCGCCGGTCTCGAGCTCACCCACTGGCACGCCCCCGCCGGCCTCGTCCTCGCCCACGACCCGCGGGTCGCGGCCCCCGTGGGCGACCCGCTCGTCACGACCCTCAAGGCGGCTGGTCCGCTCCTGCGCTTCTCGAACCACTGGCACGAGCGCGCGATGCTCAGCGCGACCTTCGAGACCGCGGGAGGACCCGTCACCGTTTCGACGGCCCACCTCATCGTCTTCGCCCGGCCGCATGCGCGCAGCAAACAGGTGCGGGCCCTGCGCGAAGCCCTTCAGCAGGACCGCCTGCGCCGCGGGCCGCACGTGCTGACGGGCGACATGAACCACTACCCGCGCCCGGCCGCCGCCGACCGCGCGATGCACGAGGCCGGTGGGTTCACCCACGTGCCGCTCCACGAGCCCACCTGGCTGATCTCCGGCTCGAAGCACGAGTGGCTGGCGCGGCTCGCGGCCGCCGCCACCCGCCGCGATCTCGCGAGCTTCGACGGGCAGCTCGACGTCGTGCTCTATCGCGGCCTCAGGCTGGTCGACTCCACCGTCTTCGACGTCGCCTCCGACCACCGGGCCGTCGTGTGCGACTTCGCGCTCGGGGGCTGATTCCACACCTTCGACAGTCCGTCGCGCGTCGCCTGCGTGCCCCTACGCTGTGCCCCATGCCGCCGCCGCCCACCTCCCCGGACCTGCCTCCCGAGCCGGGGGTGCGCCGCATCGACGGGGGCGCCGAGTTCTGTGTCTATGCGGGCCACGCGACCGGCGTCGACATCTGCCTCTTCGACACCGCGGCCGACGGCACCGAGGTCGAGCGCCGCGTGCCGTTGCGGCACCGCGCCCACGGCTTCTGGTTCGACACGGTCGCGGGCGTCGGGCTCGGGCAGCGGTATGCCGTCCGCGTCGACGGCGCGTGGGACCCCGACGCCGCCCTGCTCCACAACCCCGCGAAGCTCCTCCTCGACCCGTACGCCCGGGCCATCGATGGCGAGGTGCACCTCGACGGCGCCCTCTACGCTCACGGCGTCGGCGCCGACCTGCGGGGCGACATCGCCGTGCGCGACGACCGCGACTCCGCACCACACATGCCTCGATGCGTCATCGTCGACGCCGAGTTCGACTGGGGTGCAGACGACTTCCCGCGTCGCTCCCTCACGCAGTCGCTGATCTACGAGGTGCACGTCAAGAGCGCCACGCGCCTGCACCCCGGCGTGCCACCCGAGCTGCGCGGCACGTATGCCGGCCTGGCCCACCCGGCCTTCGTCGCCCACCTGCTGGGGCTGGGTGTCACCGCGGTGGAGCTGCTGCCCGTGCACGCGTTCACGCACGAGCCCGATCTGGTCCTGCGGGGTCTGAGCAACCACTGGGGCTACAACACCATGGGGTTCTTCGCGCCCCATGCCGCCTACGCAGCGGCCACCGACCCGCAGGGCGTGCTCGACGAGTTCAAGGGCATGGTCAAGGACCTGCACGCCGCCGGCATCGAGGTGCTGCTCGACGTCGTCTACAACCACACCGCCGAGAACTCCCGCGACATGATGACCCTGTCGTGGCGCGGCCTCGACGAGCGCGCCTACTACCGCCTCGACGGACGCGGCCAGGACATCGACGTCACGGGTTGCGGCAACACCCTCGACCTCACCCACCCGGTCGTGGCGCGGATGGTGCTCGACTCGCTGCGCTACTGGGTGCAGGAGTGCCACGTCGACGGCTTCCGCTTCGACCTCGCCGTGGCCCTTGGACGCGGCAAGGACGACGCCTACGACCGTGACCACCCGTTCCTCATCGCCCTGCGCACCGATCCGGTGCTCTCGCGCACCAAGCTCATCGCCGAGCCCTGGGACCTCGGGATCCACGGCTGGCGCACCGGTCGCTTCCCGCCACCCTTCTCGGAGTGGAACGACCGCTTCCGCGACACCGTGCGCACGTTCTGGCTCACAGACGTACGGGCGTCCGCTCACGGTGGCGCGAAGCACGGGACGCAGGAGCTCGCGACCCGGCTCGCCGGGTCGCAGGACCTCTTCGACACCCACGGCCGCGGCACCATTGCGTCGGTCAACTTCGTCACCGCCCACGACGGCTTCACGCTCGCCGATCTCACGGCATACGACGTCAAGCACAACGGTGCCAACGGCCACGGGGGCGCCGACGGCTCCAACGACAACCGCTCGTGGAACCACGGCGTCGAGGGTCGCACCGATGACCCGACGATCCTCGCGGCGCGACGTCGCTCAATGCGCAACCTGCTCGGCACCCTGCTGCTGTCGACCGGCGTGCCGATGCTCAATGCCGGTGACGAGTTCGGGCGCAGCCAGCGGGGCAACAACAACCCCTACTCCCAGGACAACGAGATCACCTGGATGTCGTGGGAGCACGAGCCGTGGCAGGACGAGCTGCTCGAGACGACCCGGCACCTCGTGCGCCTGCGCCAGGAGCACCCGGTGCTGCGCCAACGATCGTTCTTCTCCGGACGCCAGGTGCACGAGGACGGCTCGACCGACCTCGCGTGGTTCGGCCCCGACGGAGAGCCGATGGGCGACCGTTGGGGCGCGTCGTCGGCCGAGGTCGTGCAGGCCCTCTACGACGGCGCATGGCTCGGGCAGCGCACGGTCCTGCTCGCGCTCAACGGATCGGGGCACGTCGTCGAGGCCACCTTGCCCACGGCACCGGGCGCGACGGCATACGAGCTGCTCTGGGACAGTGACGACGACGTCCCCGCTCCCCCCGGCGGACCGGTGGGTGCGGGGACGACGGTGTCGATGGGCCCGGCGTCGATGCGCGTCTGGCGCGCCACGTCGTGAGGGCCTGAGGGCTCAGGCGTTGCGCGCCAGCCCGAGCTCCGCCGCGGTCGCGAGCGAGCGGTGCCTGGGCACGATGCGCACGCTGTAGCCGAACGACCCGGTGCGCCGCAGGGACTGCGACCCGGCGAACTGGTGGCGACCGCCGTCGGAGGACTCGACGAGCTCAAGCGGCGCGACCTGCGTGCCCCAGATGTCGTCGGTGTCGTTGACGTGGCCGTGCACGAGCTGCACCTCGACCTCGTCGGGGTCGAGGGCACCGAGGTCGACGTAGGCCTTGACCTCGAGGGTGTCGCCGATCTGCGGCGAGTCGGAGACCCCCGACGGCTCGACGTGCTCGACCTTGACGGTCGGCCACGCCGCTCGGACCTTGGCCTTGTAGGCCGCGAGGTCCTTGGCGCCGGCGAACTCGGGTCCGTTGAGGGCTCGGCCCGCGCCGGCGGCGGGGCCATAGAGCTGCACGGTGTAGTCCTCGACCATGCGGCTGGCCAGCACCTTGGGTCCGAGGGTCTTGAGGGTGTGGGTCATCATCGCGATCCAGCCCTGTGGCAGGCCGGCGTCGTCGCGGTCGTAGAACTTCGCGGCGACCTCGGTCTCGATGAGGTCGTAGAGCGCCGTCGCCTCGATGTCGTCACGCCGGTCGGCATCCTCGACGCCGTCGGCGGTGGGGATCGCCCAGCCGTTGCGGCCGTCGAACCACTCGTCCCACCAGCCGTCGAGGATCGAGAGGTTGAGGCCGCCGTTGAGCGCAGCCTTCATGCCCGACGTGCCGCACGCCTCGAAGGGGCGGAGCGGGTTGTTGAGCCAGACGTCGCAGCCGGGGTAGAGGTGCTGCGCCATGGCGATGTCGTAGTTGGGCAGGAAGACGATGCGGTGGCGCACCTCGGGGTCGTCGGCGAAGCGGACCATCTCCTGGATGAGTCGCTTGCCCGTCTCGTCGGCGGGGTGCGACTTGCCGGCGATGATGAGCTGCACGGGACGCTCCGGGTGGAGCAGGAGGCGCTTGAGTCGCGCCGGGTCGCGCAGCATGAGGGTGAGGCGCTTGTAGGTCGGCACACGACGGGCGAAGCCGATCGTCAGGACGTCGGGGCTCAGCACGTCGTCGACCCAGCCGAGCTCGGCCTCGCTGGCGCCGCGCTTGTGCCACGACGACCTGACGCGGCGCCGGGCATCGGTGACGAGCTTCTCGCGCATCTCGCGCTTGGTCGCCCAGACGGCGTCGGCGGGCACCTCGTCGATGCGGTGCCACAGGTCGGCACCGGCGATGTCAGCGGTGCCGAGGTGCTTGCGCGCGACCTCATAGACGGAGCGGTCGACCCACGTGGGTGCGTGGACACCGTTGGTGATGCTGCTGATCGGCACCTCGACGTCGTCGAAGCCCGGCCACAGCCCGTCGAACATCTCGCGGCTGACCACGCCGTGCAGCTGCGAGACGCCGTTGGCGCGCTGCGCGAGACGCAGGCCCATGACGGCCATGTTGAAGATGCCGGGCTGGCCGCCGGAGTAGTCCTCGGCGCCGAGCGCGAGCAGCCGGTCGACGGGCACGCCCGGGATCGCGCGGGGGCCGCCGAAGAAGAGGTTGATCTTGGCCGCGTCGAAGCGGTCGATGCCGGCCGGCACCGGCGTGTGCGTCGTGAAGACGGTGGCCGAGCGCACGGCCTCGAGAGCCTCGTCGAAGGTGAGGCCGTGGTCGCGCACGAGCTCGGTGATGCGCTCGACGCCGAGGAAGCCGGCGTGGCCCTCGTTGGTGTGGTAGACCTCCGGCGTCGGCGCACCCGACAGCCGCGACCAGAGGCGGAGCGCGCGCACGCCGCCGATGCCGAGGAGGAGCTCCTGCTCGAGGCGCGTGTCGCCGCCGCCGCCGTAGAGCGTCTCGGTCACGGCACGGGTGGTCTCGTCGTTGCCGGGAACGTCGGAGTCGAGCAGCAGCAGGGGCACGCGACCGACCTGGGCCTTCCAGACGTGGGCGTGCAGCTGGCGACCCGCCGGCAGGTCGATCGTGACGACGGCGGGCGCGCCGTCCTCCTCACGCAGCAGCGAGAGGGGCAGTCCGTCGGGGTCGAGCACGGGGTAGGTCTCGACCTGCCAGCCGTCGCGCGACAGCGCCTGCTTGAAGTAGCCCGTCTTGTAGAAGAGGCCGACACCGACGATCGGCACGCCGAGGTCGGACGCCGTCTTGAGGTGGTCACCCGCGAGGATGCCGAGGCCGCCGGAGTACTGCGGGAGCACGGCGGTGATGCCGAACTCGGGGCTGAAGTAGGCGATGGCGCTGGGAGCGGCCTTGCCGGCAGCCTCCTGCTCGCGGCTCCACGCCTGGTACCACCGCTCGTGCGTGAGGTAGTCGTGCAGGTCCCGCACGGAAGCCTCCACGGCGCCGACGAAGTCGTCGTCAGCGGCCAGGGCCGCCAGCTCGTCGGAGGACAGGCGCGAGAGGAGCTTGACGGGGTCCTCAGCCGCCTCGGCCCAGCGGCGCGGGCTGATGCTCTCGAAGAGATCGCGGGTCGGCGGGTGCCACGACCAGCGCAGGTTGCTGGCGAGCTCGCCGAGTCCCTCGATGCGGGAGGGCAGGACGGTGCGGACGCTGAAGCGTCGGATGGCCTTCACGTGGAGAAGCATAAGGGTCGCGCTGACGTGTTCTTGCAGCCCTTGCAGCGCACCGTTTCACCCGTCGGGACGGCACGGACGCTGCCGCTCCGCCTCGTGTCGGTGCGGCCCGCTTTTCGATACGGTCGACTGCGTGAGCGGCAGACCAACGAAGTCCCGTCCGAGCAAGTCCCGGCGTCCGCGCCCCGATGCGACCCCCACCGCCCAGGCCGCGGTGATCGACGAGGGCGAAGCGGGTGCCGTGCACCTCGCCCCCGAGCATCCCGGCAGCACGCCCCCGACCGTGGCCGGTATGCCGGGGGGCGCCCTTCCGATGGAACGCATCCCCGTGAGTGACGTGCGTCCGCTCGTCGACGGTGGCACGCGCCCTGCGAAGTCGGTCGTCGACGAGGAGTTCACCGTGCGCGCCAAGGTGTTCCGTGAGGGGCACGACGCCGTCAATGCCACGGCGGTCCTGACGGCGCCCGACGGCCGCGAGCACTACTTCGCGATGCAGTGCGACAACCCCGGCACCTCGGAGTGGTCGACGACCGTCGTCGCCGACGCGCAGGGCTGGTGGACCTACCGGGTGGAGGGCTGGTCCGACCCCTTCGCGACGTGGGTGCACGACGCCGGCATCAAGATCGCCGCCGGCGTCGACGAGGAGCTGATGTGCGCCGAGGGCGTCCTCGTGCTCGCACGCTTCGCCGACGCGGTGCGCGGCCAGGGCGCCGACGCCTCGGAGATCGACAAGGGCGTGCGGGCGCTCAAGGACACCGCCTCGCCGGCCGCCCACCGCTACGGCGCGGCGACCTCGCCCGAGATCCAGGGACTGGCCGCGCTGATGCCGCTGCGCGAGTTCGTCTCGTCCTCCCCCGCCTACTCGCTGCTCGTCGAGCGCGAACGTGCCCTCTACGGCGCCTGGTACGAGATCTTCCCCCGCTCCGAGGGGTGCCACATCGACAAGGAGACGGGCCTGTGGGTCTCGGGCACCTTCCGCTCCGCCGCGCTGCGGCTGCCGGCGATTGCCGAGATGGGCTTCGACGTCATCTACCTGACCCCGATCCACCCCATCGGCACGACGGCACGCAAGGGCCGCAACAACAGCCTCGCCGCCGCACCCGGTGACCCCGGATCCCCCTATGCCATCGGCTCGCCCGACGGCGGGCACGACGCGATCCACCCCGACCTGGGCACCTTCGAGGACTTCGACTTCTTCGTCGCCGAGGCCGCCGGCAACGGTCTGGAGGTCGCCCTCGACATCGCGTTGCAGGCCTCCCCCGACCACCCGTGGGTGCAGACCCACCCGTCGCTCTTCACGACGCGCGCCGACGGCTCCGTCGCCTACGCCGAGAACCCTCCCAAGAAGTACCAGGACATCTTCCCGCTCAACTTCGACAACGACCCTGCCGAGGCCTACGCCGAGGTGCGCCGGGTGATCCAGGTGTGGCTCGACCACGGTGTGCGCATCTTTCGAGTCGACAACCCCCACACCAAGCCGGTCGGCTTCTGGCAGTGGCTGATCGCCGACGTGGCGCTCGAGCACCCCGACACGATCTGGCTCTCGGAGGCCTTCACCAAGCCGGCGATGATGCACCACCTCGCCAAAGCCGGCTTCCAGCAGAGCTACACCTACTACGCCTGGCGCAACGAGAAATGGGAGCTCGAGGAGTACGGCCGCGAGCTCGCGGGCGACGGCGCGGCATACATGCGCCCGTCCTTCTGGCCGACGACGCACGACATCCTCACGCCCTACATGCAGTACGGCGGGCCGACCGCCTGGAAGCTGCGTGCCGCCCTCGCCGCGACGATGGTGCCGACCTACGGCATCTACGCCGGCTACGAGCTCATGGAGCACGTCGCCAGGCCCGGTGCCGAGGAGCAGATCGACAACGAGAAGTACGAGTACAAGGACCGTCAGTGGTATCTCTACGAGCCCGGAGGCCCGCTCGAGAGCCGCTCCCTCGCTTGGTATCTCAAGCGGCTCAACGACATTCGCAGCTGGCACCCGGCGCTGAGGTGGATGCGAAACCTGCGCTTCCACGCCGCTGACGACGAGTTCGTCATGGTGTTCAGCAAGAGCCGCATCGTCGACCAGGTGACGGGCGAGCGCGACACCGTCATCGTGATCGCCAACCTCGACCCGCACTCCACCCGGGAGACCAACGTGCACCTCGACATGGAGGCGTTGGGTCTGGCGACGTGGTCGACGTTCGACGCGCACGACCACATCACCAACCAGACCTGGCAGTGGCGCCAGGACAACTTCGTGAGGCTCGGCCCCGACAGCGAGCCGGTCCACGTCATCAGCGTGAGGAGCCACTGACCGTATGCAGGGACTCAACCTTTCCCAGCCGGGGCTGAAGCACGATTCGCAATGGTTCCGCAAGGCGGTCTTCTACGAGGTGCTCGTGCGAGCCTTCGCCGATTCCAAGGGTGTCGGCGCGGGCGACTTCACAGGACTCATCCAGCGCCTCGACTACCTCCAGTGGCTCGGGGTCGACTGCCTCTGGCTGCCGCCCTTCTACGCCTCGCCGCTGCGCGACGGCGGCTACGACATCTCGGACTACAAGGCGGTGCTGCCCGAGTTCGGCACGCTGCCGGAGTTCACCGAGCTCGTCTCGCAGGCGCACGCCCGCGGCATCCGCATCGTGACCGACCTCGTGATGAACCACACGAGCGACCAGCACCCGTGGTTCCAGGCGAGCCGCGCCGAGCCCGAAGGGCCCTACGGCGACTTCTACGTGTGGTCCGACACCGACGACGGCTACGACGACGCGCGCATCATCTTCGTCGACACCGAGGTGTCCAACTGGACCTTCGACCCCGTCCGGCGAGAGTTCTTCTGGCACCGCTTCTTCAGCCACCAGCCCGACCTCAACTTCGAGAACGAGGCCGTGCAGGACGCGATGTTCGACATCGTGCGCTTCTGGATGGACCTCGGCATCGACGGCTTCCGGCTCGATGCCGTGCCCTACCTCTACGAGGAGGAGGGCACCAACTGCGAGAACCTCCCGCGCACCCACGAGTTCCTCGCGAAGCTGCGGTCCATGGTCGACAGGGAGTATCCCGGACGCATCCTGATCGCCGAGGCCAACCAGCCCCCCGCCGAGGTCGTCGACTACTTCGGCAGCGAGGAGTCGCCCGAGTGCCAGATGTGCTTCCACTTCCCCGTCATGCCGCGGCTCTACTACGCCCTCCGAGAGGAGAAGGCGGAGCCGATCGTCGAGGTGCTCGCCGACACGCCGGCGATCCCGACCGGCACCCAGTGGGGCACCTTCCTGCGCAACCACGACGAACTGACGCTCGAGATGGTCACGCCGGAGGAGCGCGCGGCGATGTACGGCTGGTATGCCCCCGACCCGCGCATGCGCGCCAACGTCGGCATCCGGAGGCGCCTCGCTCCCTTGCTCGACAACTCTCGACCGGAGATCGAGCTCATCCACGCGCTCGTGCTCTCGCTGCCCGGCTCCCCGTGCCTCTACTACGGCGACGAGATCGGCATGGGTGACAACATCTGGCTCACCGACCGCGACGCGGTGCGCACCCCGATGCAGTGGACCCCCGACCGCAACGCCGGCTTCTCGAGCGTCGACCCGGGCAAGCTCTACCTGCCCGTCATCAGCAGCCTCGTCTACCACTACAACAACGTCAACGTCGAGGCGCAGATGGCATCGTCTGCCTCGCTGCTGCACTGGGTGCGCGGCATGCTCCAGGTGCGGTCGCGCCACCCCGTCTTCGGTCTGGGGCGAGTTCGAGGTCGTGCCCGCCGACAACGACCACATCCTCGCCTTCACCCGCGTCATGGAGGCGCAGGGCGACGACCCGGCCGAGGCCATCCTCTGCGTCAACAACCTCTCGAGCCGGCCGCAGGCCGCCACCATCGAGCTCCCGTCCTCGCTCTCGGGGCGCCAGCTCATCGACCTCTTCGGCGGCAGCGGCTTCCCCTGGGTGGCCGAGGACGGCCGGGTCACCCTGACACTGGGGTCACGTGACTTCTTCTGGCTCCAGCTGCGCGGCGGAGAGGACCGGGGCTGATGGCCATCGTGCACAAGGGCGCCTCGCTCGTCCCGTCCAAGACCGAGCTCGTCAGCACGTGGATGCCCCGGCAGCGGTGGTATCACGGCCTGGGCCACGAGCCTCAGCTGCGACGCGTCGGCGGCTTCCGTTTCGAGGACCCCGCCGGCGAGGTGGGCATCGAGACCCTGCTGCTGGCCGACACGGCCGCCGAGCCGGTCGTCGTCTACCAGGTGCCGCTCACCTATCGCGGTGCCCCGCTCGACGGCGCTGAGCACGCGCTGCTCGGCACGATGGAGCACAGCGTGCTCGGTCGTCGCTGGGTCTACGACGCGCCGCACGACCCCGTCTACGTCGACCGGCTCGTCGCGACGATCCTGCGCTCGGAGCAGTCCGACGAGGCGCAGGCCTCGGTGGGGAGCAACGAGCTGGCCCGCGGCACCTCCACCGGGCAGGTCCTCGGATCCGTCGGCACCGCAGCGGTGCTCACCGGTGAGCAGTCCAACACCTCGGTCATCTGCCGCATGGTCGACCTCGGCGGCGGACCCGCAGAGCCCTTGATCGTCAAGGTCTTCCGCACCCTCCAGCACGGCGACAACCCCGACGTCTTCGTGCAGTCCGCCCTGACCCGCGAGGGCTCCGACCGCGTGCCGATGGCGATCGGACACCTCAGCGGGGCGTGGGACAGCCCCAGCGGCGAGAGTCTCGAGCACGGCGACCTCGCGTTCGCCCAGGAGTTCATCCCCGGCGTCGAGGACGCATGGCGGGTAGCGCTCGTCGCCGCGGCATCGGGTCACGACTTCACGGCGCGCGCCCGAGACCTCGGGGTCGTGACCGCACAGATCCACCTCGCTCTGGCCCACGCGCTCGGCACGGTCGAGGCCACCGACGCCGACCATGAGGCCCTCGTCGCGTCGATGCGCTCGAGGTATGCCGCGGCGATGGGTCTCGTGCCCGCGCTGGCCTCCCGCTCCGGCGCCGTCGAGCACGTCATCGAGTCCGTGCGCGATGCGAGCTGGCCTGCGCTGCAACGCATTCACGGCGACTACCACCTCGGCCAGGTCCTCGACGTGCCCGAGCGCGGCTGGGTCGCGCTCGACTTCGAGGGCGAGCCGCTACGGCCTCTCGCCGAGCGCGTCCTGCCCGACCTCACCCACCGCGACGTCGCCGGCATGCTCCGGTCGTTCGACTACGCCGCAGGGTCGGTCGGACTGGCCGACCCTGCCGTCGACGCCACCCCCTGGGCCGCGGCCTGCAGGGTCGCCTTCCTCGAGGGCTATGCCTCGGTCGCGGGCCCCGCCGATGCCGACGACATCGCTCTCGTGCAGGCCCTCGAGCTCGACAAGGCGCTCTACGAGGTCGTCTACGAAGCCCGCAACCGGCCGACGTGGCTGCCCATCCCGCTCGACGCCGTCGAGCGACTCACCGCCGAGGAAGGCACGCCATGACCCCCGAGACCGCGCCCGGCCCGTCGCTCGACGACGCGGCCATCACCGCCTTCCTCCACGGCCGCAACGGCCAGCCGCACGACCTGCTGGGGCACCACGTCGGACCGGGAGGGCTCACCCTCACGGCATACCGCCCGTATGCGACGCGCGTCGGCGCGCGCCTCGACTCGGGCGACCGGGTCGAGCTGCAGCACGTGCGCGACGGCATCTGGTCGATGACCTCGCCCGACTTCGGCACGACGCACGACTACCGCCTCCTCGTCGAGTACGGCGACGGCGTCGAGCACGAGCAGGACGACCCCTACCGCTTCGCCCCCACGCTCGGCGAGATGGACCGCCACCTCATCAACGAGGGGCGGCACGAGCAGCTGTGGACGGTGCTCGGGGCCCACGTGCGGCACTACTCCGGGCCCCTCGGCGACGTGTGGGGGGTCTCCTTCGCGCTGTGGGCTCCGCGGGCCAAGGCCGTGCACGTCATCGGTGACTTCAACGACTGGGACCGCCGCACGCACCCGATGCGCGCCCTCGGTGACAGCGGCATCTGGGAGCTCTTCCTCCCCGGCGCGCACGAGGGGATGAACTACCAGTTCGCCGTGCGCGGGCCGGACGAGCTCGTCCGGCTCAAGAGCGACCCGATGGCGCGCATGACGGAGGTCGCGCCCAAGCAGGCGGCCATCGTCACCGAGACCCACTACACGTGGCGAGACGATGACTGGATGGAGCGACGCCGGACCTCCGACATCCATCAGGGCCCGATGAGCATCTACGAGGTGCACCTCGGCTCCTGGCGCCAGGACGTCGGCTACCACGGCCTCGCCGAGCACCTCGTCAACTACGTGCGCGACCTCGGCTTCACCCACGTCGAGCTCCTGCCGGTCATGGAGCACCCCTACGTGCCGTCGTGGGGCTACCACGTCACCGGCTACTACGCCCCGAGCTCCCGATGGGGTCGTCCCGACGACTTCCGCTACCTCGTCGACGAGCTGCACCGCGCCGGCATCGGCGTGCTGCTCGACTGGGTGCCGGGTCACTTCGCCACCGACGAGTGGGCGCTCGCGCGCTTCGACGGGCTGCCGCTCTACGAGCACGCCGACCCCCGGCGCGGCTGGCATCCCGAGTGGGGCTCCAACATCTTCGACTACGGCCGGCCCGAGGTGCGCAACTTCCTCGTCGCCAACGCCCTCTACTGGCTCGAGGAGTTCCACATCGACGGCCTGCGCGTCGACGGCGTCGCCTCGATGCTCTACCTCGACTACGCCCGCGACGCGGGTGCCTGGGTGCCCAACAAGCACGGCGGGCGCGAGAACCTCGAGGCTGTCGAGCTGCTCAAGGAGACCAACGGCACCGCCTACAAGCGCGTCGACGGCATCGTGATGATCGCCGAGGAGTCGACGACCTGGCCGGGCGTCACCAAGTCCACCGACCAGGGCGGCCTGGGCTTCGGTTTCAAGTGGAACATGGGCTGGATGAACGACTCGCTGAAGTATCTCGGCGAGGAGCCCATCTACCGCAGCTACCACCACGGCAAGCTCACCTTCTCGCTCATGTATGCCTTCGACGAGAACTTCGTGCTGCCGATCAGCCACGACGAGGTCGTGCACGGGAAGGGCTCGCTGCTGCGCAAGTCCCGGGGCACGCGCGAGGAGCAGGTGGCCACCCTGCGTGCCTTCCTCGCCTACCTCTGGTGCCACCCGGGCAAGCAGCTGCTCTTCATGGGCTGCGAGTTCGGACAGGAGTCGGAGTGGTCCGAGGGTCGCAGCCTCGACTGGTGGCTGCTCGACCAGCCGCTGCACTACCGCGTGCACAACCTCGTCAAGGACCTCAACGGCATCTATCGCAGCCACAGGGCGCTGTGGGAGCTCGACGCCGACCGCTCGGGCTTCGAGTGGCTCGAGGCCGACGACGCCGCGCACAACACCTTCTCGTGGTTGCGCTTCGGACGTGGCGACCGGACGACCGATGCCCCCGTCGTCGCATGCGTCATGAACTTCAGCGGCGCGACGCAGCAGTCCTACCGCATCGGGCTTCCGCGCGGTGGACGGTGGACGGTCGTGCTCGACACGGCCGGCTACCACCCCGATGCCCCGAGCAGCACCGGCACCGTCATCGAGGCCCGGGAGGAGGCGTGGCACCAGCAGCCGTATGCCGCTGACGTGACGGTCCCGCGCCTGTCGACCGTGTGGCTCGTCCCCGTCGACGAGCCGAGCCCGTCGGCGATCGGCTCCCACGCCTCGTCCGAGCACCCCAGCGCCACGAACGGAGACCCGTCATGACCCACCCGCGCGCCGGTCAGCCCGCCCAGGCGGAGGACCTCGTCGACGTCGACGCCCTCGTCGGGGCCTACTACGACCGCCACCCCGACGTCGACGACCCGGACCAGCAGGTGGCCTTCGGCACGTCGGGCCACCGGGGGTCGAGCCTGCGGACCGCCTTCAACGAGGACCACATCCTCGCCACCACCCAGGCCATCGTCGACTACCGCGTCTCGCAGGGCTTCGACGGCCCGCTCTTCATCGGTCGCGACACCCACGGCCTCTCGGAGCCGGCCTGGCGCTCGGCACTGGAGGTGCTCGTCGGCAACGGGGTGCAGGTGCTCGTCGACGACCGCGACGGATTCACTCCGACCCCGGCCGTGTCGCACGCCATCCTCCGCGCCAACCGCGGCAAGGCTGCTGACGCGAGCGGTCTCGCCGACGGCATCGTCGTGACACCGTCACACAACCCGCCGGCTGACGGCGGGTTCAAGTACAACCCCCCGCACGGCGGTCCGGCGGACACCGATGCGACGTCGGTCATCGCCCAGAGGGCCAACGACCTCATCCGCGGCGGACTGAAGGACGTGCGCCGGGTCCCGTTCGAGCGGGCCCGCGGCGAGGCCGGCTCCTACGACTTCATGGGCACCTACGTCGACGACCTCGTGGGCGTCGTCGACCTCACGCGCATCCGTGAGGCCGGCGTGCGCATCGGCGCAGACCCGCTCGGCGGCGCCTCGGTGGCCTACTGGGGCGAGATCGGGGAGCGCCACGGGCTCGACCTCACCGTCGTCAACCCGCGGGTCGACCCGCAGTGGGCGTTCATGACGCTCGACTGGGACGGCAAGATCCGGATGGACTGCTCCTCCCCCTCCGCCATGGCCTCCCTCATCCGCTCGAAGGACGCCTACGACATCTCCACGGGCAACGACGCCGACGCCGACCGCCACGGCATCGTCACCCCGGACGCGGGGCTGATGAATCCCAACCACTACCTGGCCGTCGCGATCCAGTATCTCTACGGCGGCGCACGACCGGGCTGGCCCGCGAGCACCGCCATCGGCAAGACGCTCGTGTCGTCGTCGATGATCGACCGCGTCGCCTCCGACCAGGGCCGCACCCTGCTGGAAGTGCCGGTCGGGTTCAAGTGGTTCGTGCCCGGACTCCTCGACGGCAGCGTGGGATTCGGTGGCGAGGAGTCTGCCGGAGCCAGCTTCCTGCGCTTCGACGGCACGGTCTGGTCGACCGACAAGGACGGCATCTTGCTCGCACTGCTGGCCTCCGAGATCCTCGCGGTGACTGGCAAGACCCCCAGCCAGCACTACGCCGAGCTGACCGCCCGACACGGCGATCCGGCATACGCCCGCATCGACGCAGCGGCGTCGCGCGAGGAGAAGGCCAAGCTCGGCGCGCTCTCTCCCAGCGACGTCACTGCCGAAACCCTTGCGGGAGAAGCGATCACGGGCAAACTGACCGAGGCACCCGGCAACGGCGCCAAGATCGGGGGCCTGAAGGTGACGACCGAGAACGCATGGTTCGCCGCTCGACCGTCCGGCACCGAGGACGTCTACAAGATCTATGCCGAGTCCTTCCGCGGGCCGGAGCATCTGGCCGTCGTGCAGGCCGAGGCCAAGGAGGTCGTCAGCGCGGCCCTCGGAGGATGAGCGACGGCGGCCCTGATCCGGATCGCGGGCGGCTCTTCCTCGTCACCGGTCCCGACGCCGTCGAGCGCCTCGCCGTGGCGGCGGCGCTCGCGCGAGCGCTCGACCGCAGTGCCGTCGTCGACGGCGAGGCGATCGACCGCATGCTCGTGTCGGGACGGGTGCCCACCGACGGCCCCCTGACGGCCGAGCGGCTCGGCCAGCTGCTGCTGCGTTGGTCGGCCGCACTCGCCACAGCGGAGACCTTCCAGCTCGAGGGCTTCGACGCCGTCGTCACCGATGACGTGCAAGGCCCCCACGTCGAGGACTTCCTCGACCTCGCAGCCCCCGAGCCGGTCCATCTCGTCGTGCTGCGCCACCCGTCGCTCGAGCCTGGCACCCCGCGGTGGGGACTCTGGATCGACGGTGGCGACCGGTCGGCCGAGGAGACGAGCACATACCTCCTCGACCACCTCGACGACGCCCGGGTACGTCACCGCAGAGCCGGGCTGACGTCGCTCAGCGCCGGCTCGACGGTCAGGACGGCGCGCTCAGAACGGCGGGGTCACTCCACACGACTCGAACGACCCGATGATCGCTCCGCCGTAGGCGTCGAAGAGGTGGTCGATGCCCTTGCCGTCGCTGTGGAGCCACTCGTTCTTGTTCTTCGCGCCGAGCACGCCGTCGCTGCCGTTGGCTCCCTTGATCTTCAAGGTGAAGGTCAGCGGAGACCCTGTCGCGGAGTAGGCCTCGATAGATGCAGGCGCCGTCCTCCTCCGAGTAGCTGCCGTCGGCCACGTCACCGGCAATCAGGTCCGCGATGGCGACCGTGACCCAGGACTGCGAGTGGCTACCAGCACTGGCGTTTCCCTGCCCCGAGCGACTTGCGTTGAAGCACTCGTGCGCCCAGGCCCCCACACCCGATCCGGCGACCAGCATTCCCGAGAGTGCGAGTGCGCCCATGGCGCGGCCTGCAACTCGTCCCATCATTGTCTTCACCCTTCAGACAACGTCCACTCCCCCGGCGGTCCCAGGTGGACCGAACGACGTCCTTCGATGGTGACCCATCCGGAGACGGGCGTCAGCCGAACTCCCGAATCGGTGGACGAAGGTGCCACCAGCGTCAGGATGGCCGTCGACCAGCGAACGACGACGTGACATGCGTCCAGCCAGGCAGCAGTTGCCCGCCCGGCGCGACGGCTCAGAAAAGAGCGCTCATGAGCGACTTGCGCGCCTTGACGACCCTTTCGTCGGTGGTGCCGACCACCTCGAAGAGCTCGACGAGGTGCTCACGGGCCTTGTTGCGGTCGGCGTCGGCCGTGATCCGCACGGTCTCGATGAGGCGCACGAAGGCGTCCTCGACGTGGCCACCGAGCAGGTCGAGGTCGGCCACGACGATCTGGGCGTCGACATCCGTCGGGTCGGCGGCCGCGGCGGCGCGTGCCGCCTGGAGGTCGACCCCGGCGGTGCGCTGCATGAGCCCGACCTGGGCGAGACCGAGCTTGGCATCGGTGTCGGCGGGGCTCTGCGTGAGCGCCTCGCGGAAGGCCGCGGCCGCGGCCTCGAGGTCGCCCGACTCGATGGCGTCGTAGGCCTGCTGGTGCAGGGGCGGGAGTGGCGGCTCCTCCGCGGGCTCGGCGGGCGCAGGAGCGTCGGCCCCGCTGACGGTGCCCGTCACTCCGTGCTGGGCGGCCAGCGCGAGCACCTGGTCGATGACCCCGATGACCTGCGCCTCGGGCTGGGCGCCCTCGAAGAGCGGCACCGGCTGACCCTGCAGGAACGCGAAGCTGACCGGCACCGCCTGCACCTGGAAGGCCTGGAGGATGGCGGGGTTGGTGTCGACGTCGACGGTCACGAGCTGGAAGCGACCCGCAAACCGGCGCGCCACTGCACCCATGGTGGCGACGAAGTCAGCCGACTCCTTGAGGCGTCGGGACCACAACACCATGACCACGGGGTGCGGCAGATCGGGCCGGACCAGCTCGCCGATCGAGGCGTCAGTGCCCTCGACGACGAGGCCGGGCGCACCGTCCGCCGAGGTGGACTCCGCGTCGGAGGCGGGCCCAGCCGGTGGGGCCGGACGCTTGAGCGAGGACAGGTCGACGGCACCGCGCAGCGCCGCCGCGGTGAATGGCTGGTGACTCATGGGTCAATCCTGCCTCACCGACCCGAGCCGGCGACGATCTGGTCCGACGCGGCGACCAGACGGGGCTGTCCGCTGGCGGGGATGACGATCGCGACGATCTCGTTGGAGGTGAGCTTGGCCTCGCTCGTGATCTGCTTGATGCCCGTCAGCAGGGTGAGCTCCTTGTCGGGAGTCAGCTTCTGCGGGGTGCGCATCGCGATCGCGTCGTGCCGGTCGAGGTGGGCGAAGACGACGGCGCCCTTGCCGTCCTTGAGGCGCAACCCGCCGAGGACGTCCTGGGGCGTGTAGGTCTGCGTGAAGCTGCCTTGGTTGTTGAGCGCCTGGGACTGGGCACTCGCCGACTGGCGCAGCTGCTCGCTCAGGGGGTCGGCGGCGAGCAGCTTCGAGGTGGCCGGCTTGGGGAAGCGCACCGACTCGGCCCAGGAGCCGACGACCTCGTCGGGTGACGCCGCCAGGCCCGCCCCGTCGCCGACGGCGGGCGAGCCGTTCGTGGTCGCGTCGAACGGGTCGATCTCGGCTCCCGGCAGCACCGAGGTCATCGCGGCCACCTGGTAGGGGCCGGCGGGAGTCGGGGCGGTGAGCAGGACGAGGACCGGGGCCCCCGTCTTCTTCAGCGTCGTCTGGGCGAGGATCTGGGCGGGCTTGTCGCCGGCCCGCGAGACCGCGAGCACCTTGACACCCTCGGCCGACACCTCGGCATCAGCCTTCTCGCCGGCCGTGCGGCCGGGCAGCATCTTGGCCGCGGCGTTGGCCGACACGAGGGCGGGCCCGGTGAAGGCCTTCTTGCGAGCAGCGGCGCCGGCGGCGGAGACATCGGTGGAGGCTGTCACCGCGGCGCTCACGGCCGACTGGGCAGACGTCTCGGCGGCAGACGGAGCCACGACCGGCGTGGCGGTCGGAGCGGCAGCATCAGGGGTGTCGTCGGCGTTGGCCGTGCAGGCACTGAGCATCGCGGCACAGGCCAGGGCAGCCGCGAGGGCGCGGCGCCGGGTCGTGGGGCGGGGCATGAAAGAGGCCTTTCGTGGTGACACGGGGACGGGCCGCACCGTCGAAGGAGGGCGGACCCGTCATCCACGATACGCACGACCCGCCCCGCCGCCCCAATCGCCGGAGCCCGACCGACCCCCGGTGGCCGCCCCACGGAACGGGCGAAAGGGGGCGTTCTGCCAATGCGCCCCGTCGACGCGTGTCAGACCGGTCAGGTCGTGGCGTCGTCGTCTGGCGGTGGCCCTACGCGAGCGGGCAGCATCAGTGCGACCACGGCTCAGCGAGCAGATGCCCCGCGGATCATCCGGATCTCGGGGGTGCCGGTCGCCTCGTGGGTCGAGCGCCCGCCCTCGTCGACGAAGCCGTGGCGGGCGTAGAAGGCGCGGGCGCGGCCGTTGGCCTCGGCGACCCACAGCGTCGCGTCGCGCCGGCCGACCACCTCGTCGAGAAGGAGGTCGGCGACGCCCGTGCCGCGAGCCGCCGGAGTGAGGTTGATCGCATACAGCTCCCACGGCGTCGGGGCGTCGTCGTCACGGGTGGGGCCGGCGCTCGCGAAGCCGGCGATCAGGCAGCGATCGTCGCGCACGACGAGGGTGCGCCCGGCCGCACCGGCGGGACGCTCGGCGACCTTGCGCCACCGTGCCGCCGACCGCTCGCTGCTGAGGCCCGCGAGGTAGTCGGCCGGCATGACGCCGGCGTAGGCGTCGCGCCAGACGGCAACGTGGACACGTCCGAGCTCGTCGCAGTCGGCCGGGACGAGGGGCCCGACCGTCCAACCGCTCGGCAGCCGGTCAGGCGCCGGCGTCATCACCCTGGCGGTCGAGGGCATCCTCGAGCCGCTCCAGCTTGGCATCGAGCTCGCCGGCGAAGCCCGGACGGATGTCGGCCTTGAGCACGAGCCCGACACGCGGCGAGCTCTGCGCCAGCACGTCGCAGCACTGCTTGACGACAGCCATGCACTCGTCCCACTCCCCTTCGATCGTCGTGAACATGGAGTCGGTGCGGTGCGGCAGACCGGAGTCGCGCACCACGCGAACGGCGTGCGCCACGGCGTCGCTCACCGACCCCGTGTCGTCGGCAGCGACCGTGGGAGCGACGGAGAAGGCGATGAGCATGCCCTCACCGTATGCCGCCGCGTTCGTCGTCGCGCGAGGCCCCCTCGCGCTGCGGGTCGCCGTGTGGAGGCCACCCCGAGCACCCCGAGTGGCCGCAGCCGCTCACTCCCGGCTCAGAACGCCTTCTTCATCGTCAGCGCTTCCTCGATGATCTCGAAGCCGAGGTCCTTGTTGATCTGGACCATCCACGGGTTCTGCTCGTCGTTCATCGTCTGCACGGAGCGCCGCTCCGGCGCGAGGCGGGCGAGCTCCTCGAGGTTGGCGACCTTGACCGCCATGCCGAGACGGTGACCGCGGTGCTCCGGCAGCACGAGTGTGCCCCACTGGAAGACGATGTGGGGGTCGCCCGACGGGACCGAGAGGTCGGTGTAGGCGGCGACGACCCCCGTCTCGCGATGCACGGCCACCGTCGTGATGACGGTGCGACCCGTGTCGCGCAGGTGGTCGAGCATCGTCTGGTAGTCCTCGACGGTCATCGACTCCGGCTCGAACTCGACGTCGCCCGTCGGGGCGTCGAGGATGAGCCGGTTCGAGGCGTCACAGACGCCCTGGCGCAGCTCCTCGGGCACGCCGTCGACGTGCACGCTGAGCTCGTACCCGTCACCCATCGCCTCGAGCGCGCGCTCCAGGTGGCGCGCCACGACGTCCCGCTCGACCGGCAGCGGGAGCGAGCGGACGATCTCGACGCTCGACACGGCATACCCCCGACGGAGGGCGAACTCGCGATCGGCGTGCGACTCGCGGTCGCCGACGGGGACGTAGACCTCGGTGAGCAGCATGTCGCGGCGCGCCGCGGTCGCGCGCTGCTCGGTCCACTCGACCAGGGCGGAGCCGATGCCCTGCCCGCGGTGCTGGGGGTCGACGGCGAGCTCGGTCCAGCACTTGTCGAGGTTGTCGCGCTCGGGGAAGTAGACGCGCGCCCAGCCGGCCGGCGATCCGTCGACCAGGGCGACGGCGCTCTCCTCGCGCTCACCAGGGAAGTCGAAGCGCACTCCTTTGAGGAACTCCTCCTCGGTGCGCTGGATGGGCTGCACGCGCGAGACGGCCTCGCTGCGGCAGGCCAGGCCGAAGAGCTCCTTGAGCATGACGTCGTCGTCACGGTCGAGCGGGATGATGTCCATGACTCGACGGTGACACCACGGAGGCCGCGGCGACAACGCATTTACGGTGGCGCGGCGCGGTGCAGTCTGCCGACTCGACCTCGAGGTGGAGCGCGCCACCCGCGGCGGGCTCAGGCGTCGAGGTGGTCGACGAGACGATCGGCAGCGGCATAGGGGTCGGTGTCACCGGCCACGACCCGTCGGGCGAGGGCGGCGAGCCCCTGGTGTCCGGCGACGTGGCCGAAGCGGGCACGCAAGGACGCCAAGGCGATCGACTCGATCTCGTCGGCCGCACGGCGCTCGCGACGACGCGCGAGGTCGCCGTTCTCCTCGATGAAGGCCCGGTGCTTGTCGAGCGCCTCCATCACCTCGTCGAGACCGACCTTCTGCGAGGCGACGGTCTTGACGACCGGGGGACGCCACAGTCCCGGCTCGGTGCGGTCGCCGAGGGAGATCATGTGGCGCAGGTCGCGCACCGTGGCATCGGCGCCGTCACGGTCGGACTTGTTGACGACGAAGACGTCGCCGATCTCGAGGATCCCCGCCTTGGCGGCCTGGATGCCGTCACCCATGCCGGGTGCCAGCAGCACGACGGAGGTGTCGGCCAGGCCGGCGATCTCGACCTCGGACTGGCCCACCCCCACCGTCTCGACGAGCACGACGTCGCACCCGGCGGCGTCGAGCACGCGGATCGCCTGCGGGGTCGTCCAGGAGAGCCCACCGAGGTGGCCGCGTGAGGCCATCGAACGGATGTAGACCTCCGGGTCGAGGGCGTGGTCCTGCATGCGCACGCGGTCGCCGAGCAGCGCTCCGCCCGAGAAGGGCGAGCTCGGGTCGACGGCGAGCACGCCGATGCGCAGGCCTCGCTCGCGGAAGGCCCCGACGAGCGCCGTCGTCGAGGTCGACTTGCCGACCCCCGGAGAGCCCGTGAGTCCGATGACGTAGGCCGACCCGCTGTGCGGGGCCAGCGCTGCCATCACCTCACGCAGCGCCGGGTGACCGTCCTCGACGAGCGAGATGAGCCGCGCGACGGCGCGCGGAGACCCCGCCCGGGCCGACTCGACCAGGGCGGGGACGTCGACAGCGCGGCGCACCAATCGAGTGCAGCCGGTGCCGCGTCAGGCCGACGCGGGGACGCGGACGATGAGGGCGTCGCCCTGGCCGCCGCCACCGCAGAGGGCCGCGGCACCGACACCGCCACCGCGGCGCTTGAGCTCGAGGGCGAGGTGGAGGGCGATGCGGGCCCCCGACATGCCGATGGGGTGGCCGAGGGCGATCGCACCGCCGTTGACGTTGACCTTGTCGACGTCGATGCCGAGCTCCTTGGCCGAGGCGAGACCGACGGCCGCGAAGGCCTCGTTGATCTCGACGAGGTCGAGGTCCGCGGGCGTGATGCCCTCCTTCTCGCAGGCGCGGGCGATGGCGCGGGCGGGCTGCTGCTGCAGCGTCGAGTCGGGGCCGGCGACGACGCCGTGGGCACCGATCTCCGCGAGCCAGGTCAGGCCGAGCTCCTCGGCCTTGGCCTTGCTCATGACGACGACCGCGGCGGCGCCGTCGGAGATCTGCGAGGCCGATCCGGCCGTGATCGTGCCGTCCTTGCTGAAGGCCGGACGCAGCGCGCCCAACGAGGCGGTCGTGGTGTCCGCGCGGATGCCCTCGTCGGTCTTGAACTCGATGGGCTCGCCCTTGCGCTGCGGGATCGAGACGCTGACGACCTCGTCGTCGAAGAGCCCGTCCTTCCACGCCTTGGCCGCGAGCTGGTGGCTGCGGGCCGAGAACTCGTCCTGCTCCTCGCGGGTGAAGGCCTGCTCGCCGGTGTTGGCCTGCTCGGTCAGCAGGCCCATCGCCTGGTCGGTGAAGGCGTCCCAGAGTCCGTCGAAGGCCATGTGGTCGCGCATCGTCACGTCGCCGTACTTGTAGCCCTCGCGCGACTTCGTCATGAGGTGCGGCGCGTTGGTCATCGACTCCTGGCCACCGGCGACGACGATCTCGAACTCGCCGGCGCGGATGAGCTGGTCGGCCATCGCGATGGCGTTGATGCCGGAGAGGCACACCTTGTTGATCGTCAGGGCCGGCACGGTCATCGGGATGCCGGCGGCGTGCGCTGCCTGGCGGGCTGGGATCTGGCCGGCGCCGGCCTGGAGCACCTGCCCCATGATGACGTAGTCGACCTGCTCGGGAGCGACGCCCGCCTTCTCGAGGGCGCCCTTGATGGCGACGCCACCGAGGTCTGCTCCGGAGAAGTCCTTGAGCGAGCCGAGCAGGCGCCCCATCGGGGTCCTGGCTCCTGCGACGATCACGGAGGTGGGACGGTCAGCACTCATGGAAAAGCCTCTTCCGACGTCATTGGGGATGTCGGTGACACTGTAGTAGCGGCCCTCGAGACGCCTGCCGGGAGCATGACCAAGCGCACACGGCTGCGGGCGCGGCTCGGTGTCGACGGCGGCCGCGAGGAGGATCGTCACGTGGGCGCACAACCGGCACGCGCAGGCCGTGGTCCTTGCCACATCCGGAGGCGCTGCGGCGGTCGCACCGGCGCACCTACGCTGGCACCATGACCGGCCCGAGCGACGCCCTCTTCACCCACATCGACCACGTCGGCATCGCGGTGCCCGACCTCGACGCAGCGATCGCCTTCTACGAGAGCGCCTACGGCATGGCCCTGCTGCACGAGGAGACCAACGAGGAGCAGGGCGTCCGCGAGGCGATGATGGCCGTCGGCGAGTCCGGCTCGTGCATCCAGCTGCTGGCCCCCCTCTCGCCCGAGTCGACGATCGCGAAGTTCCTCGACCGCAGTGGACCCGGCATGCAGCAGATCGCCTATCGGGTGACCGACATCGACGCCGTGTGCGCCACGCTGCGCGAGCGAGGGCTGCGCCTGCTCTACGAGGCCCCCAGGCGCGGCACGAGCGACAGCCGCGTCAACTTCATCCACCCGAAGGACGCCGGTGGCGTCCTCGTCGAGCTGGTCGAGCCCTCGGCCGGCTCGGAGCACTGAGGCGCCGACTCCGCACCCAGCAGCGCCGCTCCCGCGGCCCCCAGCCACAGGTATGCCGGCCAGAGCGCCAGGCGTTCGAGGCCCCCCACCCAGACCTCCGCCTCGAGGGCGAGCCCGAAGGCGACCGCGGCCGCCAGGGTCAGGGCCCCCACCGCGTAGCCGCTGCCCGACTACCCATGCCGGCACTGCGTCTCGCGTCCGCCGCAGCGCACCGGCGGTGGCGAGCACGGCCAGTGGCTGCAGCACGAAGACCGGCGTCGCCACGAGGCCGTGCACTCCCGGATGCTGGTCCACCGGAGCGAGTCCGACTGCGGCTGAGGACAACCCGGAGATGACCCAGAGCGCGGTCGCAGCGGTGCGCCGCCAACCGGTTGCCAGTGACGGGTGCAGCAGGACGGCCCCGATCACGCGGAGCAGGCCGAAGAGCACGAAGGCGGCGTTCAGCAGGAGGTGGTCCGGGGAGCACACGGCGATGGTCGCGCTCGAGTGCCCCGGAAGGCAGGCCATCTGGCCCAGTGAGCTGATCGTGTCGTCGCGCAGGCTGTAGGCGGCCGACGCCGCCAGGGCGACCAGCAGCTCGACGGCGACGTAGAGCGGCTGCACGAGCCACGCTGCGATGCCCAGCCGATTCGGTCGCACCGCCCGACCGTAGCCGCCGGACCGACCGACCGCCACGACAGCACGGCCGGGCCGTCGCCGCGCACGGCCACCACCCGGCATACCGGCTGGTAGCGGTCCGTCGGCCCGGCGGGGCACGGGTGACCCAGGTCACCCTGTGGTGGGAGTCTCAGAAGCGACCGGCGGCGACACCTGCTCGCTACGTTCGGGGCAGCAAGCACCATTTCGACGACCAATGACGCTGCGACCGAAGGACCTTCACCATGCAGGCCATCCGCGACGCCATCCTCTCGGGCGACCGCACCCAGCAGACCTACGAGAACATCGCGATCCCCGCGACCTACCGCGGAGCGACCGTCCACAAGGACGAGGTCGCCATGTTCGAGGGTCTCGCCACCCGCGACAAGGACCCCCGCAAGTCGCTGCACGTCGACGACGTGCCGGTGCCCGAGCTCGCCCCGGGCGAGGCGCTCGTCGCGGTGATGGCCAGCGCGATCAACTACAACACGGTCTGGACCTCGATCTTCGAGCCGGTCTCGACCTTCGGGTTCCTCGAGCGCTACGGGCGCATGTCGGAGTTCTCGAAGCGCCATGACCTGCCCTACCACGTGGTCGGCTCCGACCTCGCGGGCGTCATCCTGCGCACCGGGCCGGGCGTCACGAAGTGGAAGCCGGGCACCGAGGTCGTCGCCCACTGCCTCTCGGTCGAGCTCGAAGACGCTGAGGGCCACAACGACACGATGCTCGACCCGCAGCAGCGGATCTGGGGCTTCGAGACCAACTTCGGCGGTCTCGCCGAGCTCGCCATCGTCAAGGCGAACCAGCTGATGCCCAAGCCCGCCCACCTCACCTGGGAGGAGGCGGCCTCGCCCGGCCTCGTCAACTCCACGGCCTACCGGCAGCTCGTCTCCAAGAACGGCGCGGCGATGAAGCTCGGCGACCGGGTGCTCATCTGGGGTGCTTCCGGAGGTCTCGGCTCCTATGCCACCCAGATGGCCCTCGCCGGCGGCGCCACCCCGATCTGCGTCGTCTCCTCCCCCGAGAAGGCCGCGATCTGCCGGGCCATGGGCGCCGAGCTCATCATCGACCGCAACGCCGAGGGCTATCGCTTCTGGAACGACGAGGGCACCGCGCAGGATCCCAAGGAGTGGCAGCGGCTCGGCAAGAAGATCCGCGAGCTGACCGGCGGCCACGACGTCGACATCGTCTTCGAGCACCCCGGCCGCGAGACCTTCGGTGCCAGCGTCTACGTCGCGCGCAAGGGCGGCACGATCGTCACGTGCGCCTCGACCTCGGGCTTCATGCACGAGTACGACAACCGCTACCTGTGGATGAACCTCAAGCGCATCGTCAGCTCGCACTTCGCCAACTACCGCGAGGCGTGGGAGGCCAACGAGCTGATCAACCGTGGCCTCATCCACCCGACCCTCAGCAAGACCTACCCGCTCGACGAGGTGGGCCAGGCGGCGCTCGACGTCCACCAGAACGCCCACCAGGGCAAGGTCGGCGTGCTGACCCTCGCACCCGAGGCCGGCCTCGGCGTCACCGACCCCGAGCGCCGAGCGGCCCTCCTCACGGAGCTCACCCGCTTCAGCGACCAGTAGGCCCCTCGCCGGCAGCACGTCACTCGATGGCGGCCCGCCCCTCGAGGGCGGCACGCCGCTCGAGGGCGGTGACCACCGCGGCCATGTCGAGCGCGCCGAGCCCGGCTTCCTCGGTCTCGCGGAAGAGCTCCCGGGTCGCGTCGAGCAGAGGGCTTGCGGCCCCGACGGACCGCGCCGCCGCCGCGATGAGGCGGGTGTTGGTGTGCACGTCCCGAACCGCCGCCTGGGCGTCGAAGTCGCGTGCTGCGAGCTTCGCCAGCTTCACCGTCGAGACGGGGCTGGCCATCGGGCCGGAGTCGAGGGCGCGTCGGAAGGCCACGAGGTCGAGGTCGAGCCGCCCGGCGAGGTTGAAGGCCTCGGCCAGTCCCGCCACCATGGTGCAGAGGTAGAGGTTGACGGCGAGCTTGGTGCCCGTGCCGGCGGGCGCGGAGCCGCAGCGCACGACCTCGCGACACATCGGGGCGAGCAGCGGAGTGACGCGGTCGACGGCGCTGTCGGGTCCGGCGACGAGCGCGACGAGCTCTCCGCGCTCCGCCGGCAGGCGAGAGCCCGAAACCGGGGCCTCGACGTAGTCACCGCCGGCAGCCGCGACGTCTCGCGCGAGCGCGAGGGAGAACTCCGGCGAGGTGGTGCCGAGGTGCACCACGATGCGTCCGGCGACCATGGCCGCGAAAGCCGGGCTCCGGCGGTGCAGCACCTCGTCGACGGCGCTCTCGTCGGCGAGCATGAGCAGCACGACGTCGCACGCGGCGAAGACCGCCTCGGGTGACTCCTCGACCACCGCCCCCAGGTCCGCCAGTGACGCTGCACCGGCGGGGGACCGGTTCCACACGCGGAGAGGCACTCCCGCTCGCTGGAGGTTGGCGGCCATGGGCTGACCCATGATCCCCAACCCGATGAATCCCACTCTGGACTCCACCCCGACGACCTCCTAGCGAGCATGTCTATGACAACTGTCATAGTAGCGTTCAGATCATGACAGGTGTCATAGTCGAGACCCGGAGTCGAGTTGTGGAGGGTGACATGTCAGCCAGCATCCGCGGCCCCCGCGAGCGCATGGTCTATGCGGCCGCGCAGCACTTGCGACGCACCGGCGTCAGCAGCACCGGCCTGCGGCAGGTCGTGACCGACGCCGAGGCCCCCCGAGGGTCGCTCCAGCACTACTTCCCCGGCGGCAAGGACCAGCTCGTCGCCGAGGCCCTTGACTGGGCCGGCACGTGGGCCGCGGCGCGCGTCGACGAGCACGTCACCCGAATGCGGCGGCCGACGCCGAGCCGGCTCTTCACGGCCGTCGTCGACGACTGGGCAGCGGACCTCGAGGCGCGAGACTTCGCCCGCGGCTGTCCCGTCGCCGGTGCCGTCGTGGACTGCGCCGACACCAACGAGACGGTGCGCCGCGCCGCCGACACGGCGCTCGAGACCTGGCGGCGCCCGCTCACCGAGGCCCTGGTCGACCTGGGCCGGCCACGCCGTCGGGCCGACGCGCTCTCGACCCTGATGCTCTGTGCCCTGGAGGGAGCCATCCTGCTGGCTCGCGCCCGGCGCGACACCGCTCCCCTGCGTCTCGTCGCCCGCGAGCTGGCACCGGCGCTCGACGCCTGACGCCTGACCGGAGCGCGCCCACGGCCGGCGGGGTCGGGTCAGCGGTAGGAGTTGCCGGGCGGTCGGGCATCGCGGCGCTGCCAGCAACCGCTGTGCCAGTGCCTCCGGTCGCCCACTCCCCCGACACCCTCCGCCGGCCACACGACCACGTGCGGCAGGCCCGGTGGGATGTCCTGCTGGCACCCGGGGCAGAGGTAGGGCCGGGTCGCCGACGCGCCCGTCACGGCGCGCACGGTCCAGCGCCCACCGGCATACGAGTCCTCGCGCGTGGCGCCGCCCTGGATGCGCGTCACGTCGAGCGGCACGTGCTCGCGGGCGTGCTTGCTGGGTCGGCGGCGTGAGGGCATGCAGCCATTGTCCGCCATCGGTGGGTGCCGTCCGTCACGCCCGGGCGATGGTCACCGTGCGCACTCCCCGCAGGTGCAGGTCGGCCCGCTGCAGGAGCGACTGCGGTCCGTCGTCGGTGAGCAGGGCCCTGAGCGTGCCCTCGTCATCTGGCTCGAGTCGGCCGTCGAGGCCGTGCGCCAGTCGGGCGAACCAGGCCTGCGCGTAGCGGCCGGCGAGCGGGTGGGCCGGTGAGCGCTCGTCGATGGAGATGTCGTGCTGGTCGACGACGCTCCAGCCCGCCTCGTCGAGCACGCTCGCCCACGGCGAGCCCAGGGTCGGCACCGCCTCTGCGTGCACCACCGAGAGGAGGCGGAGCACCCGGGTCTCGAAGCCGGGGCGGCCGGTGCCGAGGTCGTCGGGCAGGAAGCGCAGCGGCTCGTCGAACTCGGCGATCGCGACGAGGGCACCGGGCCGGGTGATGCGGCGCAGGCCGCGAAGCGAGCGGGCAGGGTCAGCGAGATGGTGGAGCGACATCGAGGCCCACGTGAGGTCGACCGGACCGAGGTCGGGCCACCCATCGTCGAGGTCCGCCTCGAGCGTGCGCACCCGGTCGCCGAGACCGGCCACCTTCGCCTTCGCGTCGACTCGAGCCAGCGACCCGGACGAGACGTCGACGGCGACGACGTCGGCTCCGGGCAGACGCCGAGCGAGTCCGATGGCACCGGTGCCCGTGCCGGCCCCGAGGTCGACGACACGCAACGAGGAGGCGCGCTCGATGCCGGGCACCGCAGCGACCGCCGCCGTCACCAGGTCGAGGACCCCGTCCCAGTAGCCGTGCAGGACCTCGCCGTCGAGGTCGAGCAGGTCGGCGCCGCCGTCGTCGAGCGCCGCAGCTGCAGGATCGTGGGCGTGGTCGCGCGCGCCGGCTGCACGATGTGCTGCACGGTCGTGGGTGTGATCGTGCACGTGGTCGTGCAACTGGGCGTGGCTGTGGCCGCCGGAGGTCGTCATGCTCCCCACGATAGGTTGAACTTGCGTCGATGACATAGAGTCTTGCGGATGACGCAAGATCTCGACCTCGACGCCGTGATCCGGGCGCGGGTCCGCAGCCTGCGCGTCGCCCACGGATGGTCACTCGATGCCCTCGCTGCTCGCTGCGACCTCAGCCCGTCGACGCTCAGTCGCATCGAGACCGGGCACCGCCGCATCGCCGTCGACCAGCTGGCCCGCATCGCACGCGCACTCGGCACCAGCCTCGACCAGCTCGTCGACCTGACGAGCGACGAGGACGTCGTCATCCAACCGCGCCGCGACAGCGCCCGAGGCCGCACGACCTGGCTGTTGACGCGTGACGACGAGCCGCAGGGTCTCGTCGTCGCCAAGATGCGGATCACGGCCCGACGCCACACGGGTCAGCTCGGGGTGCACCCGGGGCTCGAGTGGTTCACCGTGCTGTCGGGCACCGCCCGTCTGCAGCTCGGCGAGCGCGTCGTGCTCGTCGAGGAGGGCGAGTCAGCGCAGTTCTCGACGATGGTGCCGCACGCGATCACGGCCGCGGAGGGCCCGGTCGAGATCATCGTCGTGCTGGACCGCGACGGCCGCCGCGCCCACCTCGGCTCGACCTCGGGGGACCTGACCTTGCCGCTGCCTGCCGATCAGGGGTAGGTGCGGAAGCCGCGACCCGTCTTGCGGCCGAGGTAGCCCGCCGTCACGAGGTGCTCCAGCAGCGGTGCCGGGGCGTACCCGCGCTCGCGGAACTCGAGGTAGAGCTCGCGCTCGATGGCGAGGGAGACGTCGAGACCGACGACGTCGAGCAGCTCGAACGGTCCCATCGGCAGGCCGCAACCGGTCTTCATCGCGATGTCGATGTCATCGGCCGTCGAGTAGTTGGCCTCGAGCATCTTCACGGCGTCGTTGAGGTAGGGGAAGAGCAACGCGTTGACGATGAAGCCGGCGCGGTCGCCGCACGTCACCGGGTGCTTGCCGATCGTCGTGCAGAGCTGTTTCACCGTCGCGACGACGTCGTTGGCCGTCGACACGGTGTGCACGACCTCGACGAGGCGCATGATCTGGGCCGGGTTGAAGAAGTGCATGCCGATGACGTCCTCGGGGCGCGTCGTCGCGGCAGCGCACTCGACGACGGGCAACGAGCTCGTGGTGGTCGCGAGGATCGCACCCGGCCGGCAGATCTCGTCGAGTCGCCTGAAGAGCTCCCGCTTGACGGCCAGGTCCTCGACGACGGCTTCGACGACCAGGTCGACGTCGGCGAGGTCCTCGAGGCTCGTCGTGCCACGGACGTGGCTCAGGGCGGCGTCGCGCTGCTCCTCGGTGGCCTTGCCGCGGACCACGGCCTTCTCGAGGCTCTTCTCGACGGCGGCACGCACCGCGTCGACCTTGGCGGCGCCGCGAGCCACGACGATGACGTCGAACCCGGCCTTGGCGAAGACCTCGACCATGCCGGTCGCCATGGTCCCCGACCCGACGACACCGACGGTGTGGATCGGTCGGGTCGCCGTGGCCGCAGCCGCGGCGGCGCCCGGAGTCAGCGCGTCGTCGACGACCTGCGAGCCGCCAGCGGCGGCATACGTGTAGAAGCCGCGGCCGCTCTTGCGCCCCTTGAGACCGGCGCTGACCATCTGCTTGATGATGGGGGTCGGCGCGTGCAGCCGGTCGCGGCCCTGCTTGTACATCGTGTCGAGGATCTCGTAGGCCGTGTCGAGGCCGATGAGGTCCATCAGGGCCAGCGGGCCCATGGGGTAGCCGCAGCCGAGTTTCATTGCGGCGTCGATGTCCTCGCGGGTCGCATACTTGCTCTCGAACATCGCGACGGCGTGGTTGAGGTAGCCGAAGAGCAAGGCGTTGGCGATGAAGCCGGCCTTGTCGCCGACGATGACCGGCTTCTTGCCGAGCCGCTCGGCAAGGGCCTTGACCTCCTCGAAGATCTCGTCGCTCGTGATGACGGTCTTGATGACCTCGACGAACTGCAGCACGGGTGCGGGGTTGAAGAAGTGCATGCCCACGACGCGCTTGGGATTGATCGTCGCGACCGCGATCTCGGTGACGGGCAGCGAGCTCGTGTTGGTCGCCAGGATCGCGTCGTCGGACACGATCGCATCGAGGCGGGCGAAGATCTCCTTCTTGAGGTCGAGGTGTTCGGGCACGGCCTCGACGACGAGCTGGCACTCCTTGAGGTCGGTCATGTCGCTCGTGAACTGCACCCGCGCGTGGAGCGCGGCCTGGTCATCGGCGCTCAGCTTGCCGCGCGACACGGCCCGGTCGGTCGAGTGCTGCAGGACGCCCCTGCCCTTCTCGACCGCCTCGTCGGTCACCTCGACCGCGACGACATCGATGCCGTTGCGGGCAAAGACCTCCACGATGCCGGCACCCATGGTGCCGAGTCCGATCACGCCGACCTTGGTGAAATCACGAGCCATGCGTGGAGTCTCCCAGAGCCCGTGGGCCGCTCACACCCGTGGGGCGCGTGACGCTCCCCACCCCGGACGGCTGGCAGCGCCCGTGATCTAGGGTGGACGCCGTGCGTCTCGTCATAGCCCGCTGCAGCGTCGACTACGACGGCCGCCTCACCGCCCACCTCCCCCTCGCCACTCGGTTGCTCGTCGTCAAGGCTGACGGCTCAGTGCTCGTGCACAGTGACGGCGGCTCCTACAAGCCCCTCAACTGGATGTCACCGCCGTGCACCATGGTCGAGGTCGACCCTGACGAGCGGCAGGCTGCAGAGGGCGTCGTGGCCGTGTGGCGCGTGCAGCACGCCAAGAGCGAGGACCGCCTCACGGTGCTGCTCCACGAGGTGGTGCACGACTCCGCCCACGAGCTCGGGGTCGACCCGGGCCTCGTCAAGGACGGCGTCGAGGCTCACCTGCAGCGGCTGCTCGCCGAGCACATCCACACCCTCGGCCACGGCTGGTCACTCGTGCGGCGCGAATACATGACAGCCATCGGGCCGGTCGACATCCTGGCCAAGGACTCGACCGGCACGAGTGTCGCCGTCGAGATCAAGCGCCGGGGCGAGATCGACGGCGTCGAGCAGCTGACCCGCTACCTCGAGCTGATGAACCGCGATCCCCACCTCGCCCCCGTGACCGGCGTCTTCGCCGCCCAGCAGATCAAGCCGCAGGCGCGCACCCTCGCCGAGGACCGCGGCATCCGCTGCGTCGTGCTCGACTACGACGCCCTCAAGGGCATCGACGACGCCGAGTCGCGCCTCTTCTGACGCACCGAAGGGCGTATGCCGTGTGGCTGGCGCTCCGTCCCGGCTCGCCCTCGCGGTCACACCCAGCGTGACCGCACCTCGGGCCCCAGCCTCTCGACGGCCAGGCGGACCGCCGGCCGCCTCATCCGCCCAGCGTGCTCGTCGAGGAACGTCGACACGCGAGCAGCGTCGTGTGCGCCGGCGTGCTTGAGGAAGATCCCGACCGGCTTGTGCACCAGCGGATCCGGGTCGGCGGCGAGCATCGCTGCGACCTCGAAGCCCGCCTCGAGGTCGTCGGTGCCCAGAAAGCCGAGGGGTGCTGTCATCGCGGTGCGCCGGCGCAGCGGTTCCGGCGAGACGGCGAGGTCGTGCAGCAGGTGCTTGTCGCGCCCCACGAGCCAGAGACCCACGACCCGCGGCGCTGCGCGGTCGACCATGTCCCACGTCGTGATGCGATCGTGGTGGCCGAGGTAGGTCCGCGCCAGCGTGCCCCGCTCGTGGTGGCCGGGACCCTTGCGCCTGGCCTTGAAGTCGAGGACGCACATCGCCGCCATGCGCGGCTCGAACGCCGGATGGGCCAGCAGCCGCACGACCTCGGCCAGGGGCAGGTCCGTGTGCCGCTTCGCGACGGCGAACAGGGTGCCCATCCGCACCCCGAAGGCCTCCTCATCGGGCGCGAGCCGCCCCCGCACCGCGGCGAGCGCGTCCGGGGATCGCTCGGCCTCGAGCTCGGCGACGACGACGTCGGCGGTCGCCGTCACCGCCATCAGGACGGGCCACCGATCGGCCGCCGGGTGACACCGTCGGCATCGACGAGGAGCAGCACGGGCTGCACGTCCCCGCCGCCCCGCACGACGACGGCCGTCTCGCCGCGGTGTCGGTCGGCGATCTCCTCGAAGCCACTGGTGCCGTCCGCGAGGTCACCGTGGCCGAGGTGCGAGGGCACGCCGAGGTCGTCGGCCAGCGACTCGACGGGGCCGGTGTCGGGCACGTCGTCGGCGGCATACACCGCCGTGACCTTCTCTCGTGCCAGTGACGAGGCCAACCAGGAGACGTCACCCAGTCCGGAAGGGTTGACGACGATGATGCGGGCGGCGCACTGCAGATCGCTCACCCTTGCACCGTACGCCGGCTCACGCGGGGGCGACCTCGAGATCGGCGAGACCGCGCGAGCGCCGGATGACCCCGACGAGCTCCCCCATGATCTCGTTGAGCCCGAAGTCCTTCGGGGTGAAGACCATCGCCACTCCCGCGGCGCGCAGGGCGGCGGCGTCACTATCGGGGATGATGCCGCCGACGATGACGGGCACGTCGCCCGCGCCGGCCTCGCGCAGACCGCGCAGCACGTCGGGGACGAGCTCCATGTGGGAGCCGCTGAGGATCGACAGCCCGACCAGGTGCACGTCTTCGGCGACGGCAGCCGCGACGATCTGCTCCGGTGTCAGGCGGATGCCCTGGTAGACCACCTCGAACCCGGCGTCGCGGGCCCGCACAGCCACCTGCTCGGCGCCGTTGCTGTGGCCGTCGAGGCCCGGCTTGCCGACGAGGATGCGCAGCTTCTCCCCGAGCTCGTCACCCGTGCGTGCCACGAGGTCGCGCACCCGGCCGAGCGCATCGCCCGGCTCTGAGGCGCTCACGCCGACGGATCCGGAAACGCCTGTGGGAGCGCGGAACTCGCCGAACTCATGCCGCAACGCACCTGCCCACTCGCCCGTCGTCACCTCGGCGCGCGCGCACTCGAGGGATGCAGCCACGAGGTTGGCGCCCGACCTCGCATCGGCGCGCAGGCGGGCGAGCGCATCCGCGGCCCGGGCCCGCCGCTGCGGGTCGGCGTCGCGCCGCTCACGCCAGGCCCGCACGGCTTCGGACGCGGCGCGCTCGACGCCGGCGTCGACGGTCTGGATCGCCGTGTCGAGGTCGGCGGTCAGGGGGTTGGGCTCGGTGCTCTGGAAGCGGTTGAGGCCGACGACGACCGACTCCCCCGACTCGATGCGTCGGCGCCGCTCCGCGTGAGACGCGACGAGGGCCGACTTCATGTAGCCCGACTCGACCGCGACCACGGCGCCACCCAGGCCCTCGATGCGCGCCATCTCCTCGCGCGCACCCTTGACGAGCTCGGCGACCTTGCGCTCGACGACGACCGAGCCCGTGAAGAGGTCGTCGTACTCGAGCAGGTCGGACTCGTAGGCGAGCACCTGCTGCATGCGCAGGCTCCACTGCTGGTCCCACGGCCGCGGCAGCCCGAGCGCCTCGTTCCAGGCGGGCAGCTGCACCGCGCGTGCCCTGGCGTCCTTGGAGAGCGTGACCCCGAGCATCTCGAGCACGATGCGCTGCACGTTGTTCTCGGGCTGCGCCTCGGTGAGCCCCAGGCTGTTGACCTGCACGCCGTAGCGGAAGCGCCGCGCCTTGTCATCCGTGACGCCGTAGCGCTCTCGGGTGAGCTCGTCCCAGAGCTGCACGAAGGCGCGCATCTTGCACATCTCCTCGACGAACCGCACACCGGCGTTGACGAAGAAGGAGATGCGCGCGACGACGCTCGCGAACTCGTCAGGCGGCACCTGGCCCGAGTCGCGCACCGCGTCGAGCACCGAGACGGCCGTGGACATCGCATAGGCGATCTCCTGCACGGGCGTCGCACCGGCCTCCTGCAGGTGGTAGCTGCAGATGTTGACCGGGTTCCACTTCGGGATCTCGCGCACGGTGTAGGTGACCATGTCGGTGATGAGCCGCAGGGAGGGCTCGGGCGGGTAGACGTAGGTCCCGCGCGAGAGGTACTCCTTGATGATGTCGTTCTGGGTCGTGCCGCCCAGTGCGCGCACCCACTGCGCCGGGTCGTCACCCGCCGCCACCGCTTGGCGCTCGGCGGCGACCTGATAGAGCGACAGGAGCCACATCGCCGTCGCGTTGATGGTCATCGAGGTGTTCATCTCGCGCAGCGGGATGTCGGCGAAGAGGGCCTCCATGTCGCCGATGTGGCTGATCGGCACGCCGACCTTGCCGACCTCGCCGCGGGCCAGCGGGTGGTCCGGGTCGTAGCCCGTCTGGGTCGGCAGGTCGAACGCGACGGACAGGCCGGTCTGCCCCTTCTCGAGGTTGCGCCGGTAGAGCGCGTTGCTCGCCGCGGCGCTGGAGTGGCCGGCATACGTCCGCATGACCCACGGACGATCAGGCGTCACAGGGACGCTCGAGGCCGGCGTGCTCTCCGTCGAAGACATGCCCCGACGGTAGTGCGGGCCGCCGCCGGTGGGCAGGTGCTCAGGCGGTGAGAGGCGCCACAGTCAGGGCGTTCGCGACGTTCTCCGCAGCCAGCGCGTCCTGGCGCGGGGCGATGATGCGCTCGAGGCGGCAAGCCCGGAGCAGTCGGGTGGTGCGGTCGCTCGCGTCGATGAGGACCAGCTGGCGGCCGGCGCGCGTGGCGCGCCGGTGCAGGTGCACGATCACGCCGAGCCCGGTCGCGTCGCCGATCTCGGCGGCACCGACGTGCAGTCTCACCTCACCCGTGCCGGCGACGATGACGGCGTGGATCACGTCGCGCACGTCGGGGACCGAGTGCACGTCGAGACGACCCTCGATGGTGACATCGTGGCCGTCGGGGGCGTCCACCACCCGAATCGGACCCCTGCAGTGGGTGTGCAGCGTCATGTTGACCCCTCTCAAACGCTGTGCCGTCACTCATGATGACGCTTTGGCGTAGCGGAACGTTGCCCCTCGGAGTCAAGAAACGGTCAAGAAAATACGAACTTCTCGCGTCAGGGTGCACCGAGGCGCCCGTATGCCGTCCGGCGCGACCCGGCCGGACGGCATACGGGCGCCCGTGGTGCGTCGCGTCGGGACGCCGATCACTCGAACCAGGTGTCGTCCGGCTCGCGGGTCACGTCGGCTCCGAGCGCCTGCAGCGCATCCTCGAACCGGGGATAGCCGCGGTCGATGTGGTGCACCCCACTGACGAGCGTCTCACCGTCGGCGACCAGCCCGGCGATGACGAGCGCCGCTCCGGAGCGGATGTCGCTGCTCTCGACCGGCGCTCCGGAGAGCAGCGGCACGCCGTGCGTCATGACGTGATGGCCGTCGATCTGCGCCTCGGCGCCGAGACGCGCGAGCTCCTGCACGGTGCGGAAGCGAGCCTCGAAGAGGTTCTCGGTGACCATCGCCGAGCCGTCGGCCACGACGTTGTAGGTGAGGGCGAAGGGCTGCAGGTCGGTGGGGAAGCCCGGATACGGCAGGGTCGCCACGTCGAAGGCGAGCGGGCGCCGGTCGGCCGCCACCCGGAACCCGCGATCGGTCACCTGCACCGTGCAACCGGCCGCCTCCAGTGCAGCGAGCGGGGTGCGCAGGTGGTCCGCCACGCCCCCGACGACCTCGACGTCACCGCGGGTCGTCGCCGCGGCGAAGGCCCACGTGCCCGCCGCGATGCGGTCGGGCACCACGGAGTGCTCTGTGGGCACGAGCCGGTCGACGCCATGGACGACGAGGTGGGAGGTGCCGGCGCCCTCGATGCGCGCCCCCATCGACACGAGCATCTCGGCGATGTCGACGATCTCGGGCTCCTTGGCCACGTTGTCGATCCGCGTCGTGCCCCGGGCGAGGACCGAGGCCGTGAGCACGTTCTCGGTCGCCCCGACGCTCGGGAAGTCGAGCCGGATGTCGGCTCCGGTCAGGCCGTGGGGGGCCTGTGCCACGAGGTAGCCGTGCGTCACGTGGACGGTGGCCCCGAGCGCCTCGAGCCCGGCGGCGTGCAGGTCGAGACCCCGCGAGCCGATGGCATCGCCGCCCGGGACGGCGACGTCGGCCAGGCCGACCCTGGCGACCAGGGGGCCGAGCACCGAGATCGAGGCCCGCAGGGCTCGCACCAGCTCGTAGTCGGCGCGGTGGCCGAGCTCCTCGGGCACGTCGAGCACGACGGAGCCGGTCAGCGGGTCGTCGTCCACGGTCACCCCGAGGCGCCGCAGCAGCTCCGCCATGATCGCCACGTCGGCGATCGCCGGCACGTTGGTCAGGGTGGTGCGGCCCGCAGCCAGGAGCGCCACGGCCATCAGCTTGAGGGCGCTGTTCTTGGCGCCGACGACGGCGACCTCACCCGACAGCCGGGCTCCGCCCACGACACGGAAGCGCTCTCTCACCCGGCAACCCTACCGATCGGCCCTGGTGAGAGAGTGGGCCCATGGTCAACCTGACGAGGATCTACACGCGCACCGGTGACGACGGCACGACGAGCCTCGGCGACTTCTCGCGCACGAGCAAGACGGACGCTCGGCTGCACGCCTACGCCGACACCAATGAGGCCAACGCCGCCATCGGGGTCGCCATCGCCTGCGGCGACCTGCCCGACGAGGTGCGCGCGACCCTGCAACGGGTGCAGAACGAGCTCTTCGACGTCGGCGCCGACCTGTCGACACCGTTGCGCGAGAGCTACGACTACCCGCCCCTGCGGGTCGAGCAGCCGTGGATCGACGACCTCGAGCGCGACTGCGACCACTACCTCGCCCAGGTCGAGAAGCTGCGCTCCTTCATCCTTCCGGGCGGCACGGCCGGCTCGGCCCTCCTGCACGTGGCGACGACGGTGGTGCGCCGGGCGGAGCGCTCGACGTGGGCGGCCATCGAGCACCACGGCACGGAAGCGGCAGGTGACCGGGGTGTCGGCGGCATCAACGCGCTGACCGCGACCTACCTCAACCGGCTCTCGGACCTGCTCTTCATCCTCGCCCGGATCGCCAACAAGCAGATCGGCGGCGACATCCTCTGGCAGCCCGGTGGCGGCCGCGTCGAGAAGCCCACCAGGCGAACCGAGGCCTGACCCCCCGGCGTGGCAGACCCGCTCACCGCAACACACCGAGAAATCGTCACCTCCACGTGGTGTGCCGCGCGGACTGGGCAGGTGCTCGGTGTGTTGCCGAAACGGGGGTCGCGCGGCGTGCTGAAGCGCGCGGCGTCAGGCGACGTTGACGTTGTAGCCGGGGGGTGCAGCTTCCTGCCAGGAGCGCAGCGCCGTGTAGTCGGGGCCTTGGAGGGCCAGCTCGAAGTCGTCGTCGCCGTCGGTGCACGGCACCCGGTAGGCGTCGGGCAGCACCGGGATCGCGTCGCTGGCACCGAGGTGCACGGGCGCGTCGAGCAGCAGCCGCTGGCGGAGCCAGCGGTGCCGAGGACGCAGCGAGACGCCCCCGAGGCTGAACCACTCGAGGGCGTTGTCGCCGAACCTGATGTGCCCGAGCCGCCAGCGGTCGGTGCCGGCCGGGCGCATGGCGCAGAGCGTGAGCGGCAGGCCCCCGGCGATGTAGCGGCGTCGGAGGTAGGTCGCGGCGAGCACGGCCCCCGCGATCACGATGAGCGTGCCGATCACGATCTCGGTGGAGACGAGAGCGGACGGCACGCGCGGGCCTCAGTTGCCCGTGACCTGCAGCGAGGAGGCGTCGACGTGCTCAGCGACGATCGTCACGACGTCGGAGTCGACCGACAGGAAGCCTCCGTCGACAGTGACCGTCTGGCGCTGACCGTCGACCGACTCGATGCTCACGTCGCCCTCGACGAGGATGCCGAGCAGGGGCGTGTGGCCGGGCAGGATGCCGAGCTCGCCGGAGATGGAGCGGGCGCGCACGAACCGCGCCTCTCCCTCCCAGACCTTGCGGTCGGCTGCGACCATCTCAACCTTGAGCGAACTCACGTTGTCCTCCGGATCGTGGGGGGTGTCCTTGGAGTTTAGTGCCTCTGCGAGGATGCTCCGTACTCGCCGTCCGTCGTCGCGGCCGGGCGCCACGTACCCCGTCACGTCACCTCCCAGGAGCACCTCTGTGAGCACCACCGTGTCCGAAGCCCTCCTCGAGCCGACCCGCCGTCCGGTCGCCGTCGCAGCCCTCACCGAGGTCATCGACGCCGAGGTCGCGGGGAAGTCCGGCGTCGGCGGCGCAGCCGTCAAGGCAGGCTATGCGGCCGCCAAGAAGCTCGGCGGCGACTTCGTGACGAGCGCCACGGACCGCCTCCTGCCGCAGTTCGCCTCGGCCCTCGACCCCTTCTGGGCCACGAAGGGAGACCAGCCGTTCGGCGCGCACCTCGCGAGCCAGCCCGACGCCGCCGCCGATGCGCTGCTCGCCGTCACCGACGCGAAGGCCGCCGGCCACCTCGCGCGGCACTGCCGCCAAGATCTACGGCTCGCTGCGTGGCAAGGCGAAGGACCATGTCGTGGCGGCCCTGCCCCGCCTGGGCAGTGCGGTCGAGCGCGTCGTCGCCTGACGGGGCTCCCGCTCCCCGCGTCGAGTGGTCACTTCCCGACGAGCCAGACGGCCGGTATGCCGTCCGGCGCGCTCAGGCGCCCGGCTCCCCCTGCGCCTCGGGCTGGCGCACCGGGCTCGACTCGTGGGGTCGGTCCTTGGCGAGGCGAGGCAGCTGCGGCGCGTGCTCCAGCCCGAGGTCGGAGATCGCCTGCCTGGCGAAGACCTGCTGCTCGGTGACCACCCGCTCCGACCGTCCGCGCCCGATGAAGGTGACGACCCAGTGCAGGAGGGTCGTGATGCGGTGCTTGAAGCCGATGATGTAGACGAGGTGCACGGCGAGCCAGAGGATCCACGCGAAGAAGCCGCTGAACTGTGCCTTGCCGACGGAGGCGACGGCCGAGAAGCGTGAGATCGTCGCCATCGAGCCCTTGTCGAAGTACTCGAACGGGCCCTTCGGCTCCTGACCCTTGAGGCGTCGGACGATCTGGTCTGCGGCGTAGCGGCCGCCCTGGATCGCCACCTGGGCCACGCCCGGGAGACCCCCCAGCGACATCATGTCGCCGACGACGAAGACCTCGGGGTGGCCCGGAAGGGTGAGGTCGTCCTGCACCTGGATGCGTCCGGCCCGGTCGACCTCGGCACCGGTCTGCTCGGCGAGCATCCGTCCGAGCGGTGAGGCGGCGACACCGGCGGCCCAGACCTTGCACACCGACTCGATGCGCTCGCGGGCGCCGTCGGGGAGCTCGACCTCGATGCCGGTCGAGTCGACGTCGACGACCTTGGCACCGAGGCGCACCTCGACACCCATGTCGGTGAGGCGGCTGACCGCGCGGTCACCGAGCTTCTCGCCGAAAGAGCCGAGCACCGCGGGAGCCGCGTCCAGCAGGATGACCCGGGCCTTGGTGGGGTCGATGCGACGGAAGTCGCGCTTGAGGGTGCGCCGCGCCAGCTCGGAGATCTGACCGGCCATCTCGACACCCGTCGGACCGGCACCGACCACGACGAACGTCATCAACCGCTCCACCTCGGCGGGGGTCGAGGCCAGCTCGGCGAGCTCGAACGAGCCGAAGATGCGCCCGCGCAGCTCGAGCGCGTCGTCGATCGACTTCATGCCCGGGGCGTGGCGCGAGAACTGGTCGTTGCCGAAGTAGGACTGTCCCGCACCGGCCGCGACGATGAGGGTGTCATAGGGAGTGACGCTCTGGCGCCCGACCGTGGCGTGCGTGACGGTGCGCGCCGCGAGATCGATGTCGGTGACATCGCCGAGCAGCACGGTGGCGTTCTCCTGCCTGCGCAGCACCTCACGGGTCGAGGGCGCGATCTCACCCTCGGACAGGATGCCGGTCGCGACCTGGTAGAGCAGGGGCTGGAAGAGGTGGTGCGTCGTGCGGGCGATGAGGGTGACATCGACGTCGGCGCGCTTCAGCTTCTGCGTGCTGAAGAGGCCGCCGAAGCCGGAACCGATGACCACCACCCGGTGTCGGGGCTGCGGGGTGGACGTGCTCACGTGATGCTCCTTGCTCCTTGTCGTTCCTGGTCGTTCATGCGCGACGTCCTTGTCGGTGGTGTGGTCACTACCACGGTCAACGCAGCGGTTGGACGGACCATGCCCTCAGCGGCTCTTGCGGCGGCACGTGTGACCGACTCCACACGTGCCGGCGCCCCCGTGTGCTGTGCGGGCCGGACACCGGGACGACGAACGGGGAGGGCCCCAAGGGCACCTCCCCGTCGTCGGGTCGAACCGGTCAGTCCGGTCGCTGGGTGATCAGAGGTTCTTCTGGATCTCCGACCACTGACGCTCGACGTCGTCGAGGCCACCACACATGTAGAAGGCCTGCTCGGCGACGTGGTCGTACTCGCCGTCGGCGATCTTGGTGAAGCCCTCGATGGAGTCGGCGAGCGACACGGTCGAGCCCTCGATGCCGGTGAACTGCTTCGCGACGTAGGTGTTCTGCGACAGGAAGCGCTGGATGCGACGGGCGCGGTTGACGAGGATCTTGTCCTCTTCGGAGAGCTCGTCGATGCCGAGGATCGCGATGATGTCCTGCAGCTCCTTGTTGCGCTGGAGGATCGACCGGATGCGCACCGCCGTGTTGTAGTGCTCGCTCGAGATGTAGCGCGGGTCGAGGATGCGCGACGTCGACGACAGCGGGTCGACGGCGGGGTAGATGCCCATCGACGCGATGTCACGCGAGAGCTCCGTCGTCGCGTCGAGGTGCGCGAACGTCGTGGCCGGGGCCGGGTCGGTGTAGTCGTCGGCCGGCACGTAGATCGCCTGCATCGAGGTGATCGAGTGACCACGCGTCGACGTGATGCGCTCCTGGAGCGTGCCCATCTCGTCGGCGAGGGTCGGCTGGTAGCCCACGGCGGACGGCATACGGCCGAGGAGGGTGGAGACCTCGGAGCCGGCCTGCGTGAAGCGGAAGATGTTGTCGATGAACAGCAACACGTCCTGGTTCTGCACGTCGCGGAAGTACTCCGCCATCGTCAGGGCCGACAGCGCGACCCGAAGTCGCGTGCCCGGCGGCTCGTCCATCTGGCCGAAGACGAGAGCCGTCTGTCCGAGGACGCCCGCCTCCTCCATCTCGACCATGAGGTCGTTGCCCTCGCGGGTGCGCTCTCCGACGCCGGCGAACACCGACACACCACCGTGGTCGCGGGCCACGCGGGCGATCATCTCCTGGATGAGCACCGTCTTGCCGACACCGGCGCCGCCGAAGAGGCCGATCTTGCCACCCTGCACGTAGGGCGTCATGAGGTCGATGACCTTGATGCCCGTCTCGAACATCGTGGTCTTGGACTCGAGCTGGTCGAAGGCCGGGGCCTTGCGGTGGATGCCCCACCGCTCCTTGATCTCGAGGGTCTCGCCCTCCTCGAGGTTCATGCACTCACCGGTCGTGTTGAACACGTGCCCGAGGGTGACGTCACCCACCGGCACGGTGATCGGTCCGCCGGTGTCCTGGACGGCCGAGCCGCGCACGAGTCCGTCGGTCGGCTGGAGCGAGATGGCGCGGACCATGCTGTCGCCGATGTGCTGGGCGACCTCGAGGTTGATGTTCTTCGTCTCGCCCGAGAGGCTGACCTCGGTCGTGAGCAGGTTGTACTGCTCGGGCATCGCGTCGGCTGGGAACTCGACGTCGACGACCGGGCCGATGATGCGGGAGATGCGTCCGACGCCGCCGGCAGGCGGGGCCGTCCACTGGGTGTCGCTGACAGTTGCAGTCATGGTGGTCTGCTTCCTTACCTGTGGGCGTTACTTCTTGGCGTCCGCGAGGGCGTTGGCGCCGCCCACGATTTCGCTGATCTCTTGGGTGATACCGGCCTGGCGGGCCTGGTTGGCGAGGCGCTGGTAGGTCTTGATCAGCTCCGTCGCGTTGTCGGTGGCCGACTTCATCGCGCGCTGGCGGGCCGCCAGCTCCGAGGCCGACGAGCTGAGCAGGGCGGTGTAGATCCGGTTGCGCACGTACTTCGGGAGCAGTCGGTCGAGCACCTCCGAGGCGCTCGGCTCGAAGTCGTACTCCGGAGCGATGGTGCCCTCGTCGTAGTGCTGCACCGAGAAGTCGAGACCCCGGTCGCTGTCGCCCTCGGTGTCCTTGTCGACGACCTCGAGGGGCAGCAGGCGCAGCACGTGCGGGTCCTGGCGCACCATCGAGCGGAACCGGGTGTAGACGAGGTGGATCTCGTCGTGCCCGCCCTCGGCGAAGTCCTTGAGGAAGTCGGCGGTGATCCGGTCGGCGATGTCCTTGGCGTTCTCGAACGTCGGGGCGTCGGAGAAGCCGCTCCACTCCTGGGCGTATGCGCGCTTGCGGAACTTGAAGTAGCTGATCGCCTTGCGACCGATGAGGTAGGGCACGACCTCCTTGCCCTCGCTCTCGAGGAGGGCGACGAGCTCGGCAGCGCGCTTGAGGGCCGCCACCGAGTACGCACCGGCGAGGCCGCGGTCGGCCGTGATGATCACGACGCCCGCGCGCTTGGCGTCGGCGTTCGAGGTCGTCAGGGGGTGGTCCTCGGTGGTATTCGTCGCGACCGCGCTCACAGCCCGGGTCAACGCCGTGGTGTACGGCATCGCCTCGGTAGCCCGCTGCCGGGCCTTGATGACGCGCGCCGCCGCAATCAGCTCCATCGCGTTCGTGATCTTCTTGATGGAGTTGACGGACTTGATGCGCTGGCGGTAGATCCGCATCTGCGCTCCCATGCGCTCCGCCTCTCTTGGTCGGTGTCGGGTGTGGGCGTTCGGTCGGCGACAGCCGTTCCGGTATGCCGTCCGGGGGGCACCCGCGTCACGCGCGGGCGGCTCCGGTCAGGACGGCATACCGGCTGGGGCTACTTGTTCTTGACGATCCTGGCCTGGTCGATGTCGGCGTCGTCGAGCTCCTCGACGTCCTCCTGGCCGGCCTGCAGGCCGTCGCGGCCGGTGCCACGGAAGGTGAACTTCACGTCGTCGACGGCCTTGCTGAGGGCGTTCTCGGTGTCCTCGTCGAGCTTCAGCGTCTCGCGGATCGTCTGGAGGATCTTGCCGTCGCGGCGCAGGGTCTCGAGCAGCTCCGACTCGAACGGACGGATGTCCTCGACGGCGATGTCGTCGAGCTTGCCCGTCGTGCCGGCCCAGACCGAGACGACCTGCTCCTCGACGGGGTACGGGTTGCTCTGCGGCTGCTTGAGCAGCTCGACGAGGCGCGCACCACGGGCGAGCTGGGCTCGCGAGGCGGGGTCGAGGTCGGAGGCGAACATCGCGAACGCCTCCATGGCACGGAACTGCGCGAGGTCGAGCTTGAGGCGACCGGCGACCGACTTCATCGCCTTGACCTGCGCGGCACCACCCACTCGCGACACCGAGACACCCACGTCGATGGCGGGGCGCACGTTGGCGTTGAAGAGGTCGGCCTGCAGGTAGATCTGGCCGTCGGTGATCGAGATGACGTTGGTCGGGATGTAGGCCGACACGTCACCCGCCTTGGTCTCGATGATCGGCAGGCCGGTCATCGAGCCGTGGCCCAGCTCGTCGGAGAGCTTGGCGCAACGCTCGAGCAGACGCGAGTGCAGGTAGAAGACGTCGCCCGGGTAGGCCTCGCGGCCCGGCGGACGGCGCAGCAGCAGCGACACGGCCCGGTAGGCCTCGGCCTGCTTGCTCAGGTCGTCGAAGACGATGAGGACGTGCTTGCCCTGATACATCCAGTGCTGGCCGATGGCCGAACCGGTGTAGGGGGCGAGGTACTTGAAGCCGGCCGAGTCGGACGCGGGGGCAGCGACGATGGTGGTGTACTCGAGCGCGCCGGCCTCCTCGAGCGTGCCGCGGACCGACGCGATCGTCGAGCCCTTCTGGCCGATGCCGACGTAGATGCAGCGCACCTGCTGGTCGGGGTCGCCAGACTCCCAGTTGCGCTTCTGGTTGATGATCGTGTCGATCGCAACCGTCGTCTTGCCGGTCTGGCGGTCGCCGATGATCAGCTGGCGCTGGCCACGGCCGATCGGGGTCATCGCGTCGATCGACTTGATGCCCGTCTGCAGCGGCTCGTGCACCGACTTGCGCTGGACCACGTTGGGCGCCTGGAGCTCGAGGGCACGACGGCTCTCGGCCTCGATGTCGCCGAGACCGTCGATCGGCGTGCCGAGCGGGTCGATGACGCGGCCGAGGAAGGCGTCGCCCACGGGGACCGAGAGGACCTCGCCCGTGCGCTTGACGACCTGGCCCTCCTCGATGCCGGAGAAGTCTCCGAGGATGACGACGCCGATCTCGTGGACGTCGAGGTTGAGCGCGAGGCCCAGCGTGCCGTCCTCGAACTGCAGCAGCTCGTTGGTCATGGCCGAGGGCAGACCCTCGACGTGGGCGATGCCGTCGCCGGCGTCCGTGACGCGGCCGACCTCTTCGCGGGAGGCGGTGCCGGGCTCGTAGGACTGCACGAACGAGTCCAGCGCGTCCCGGATCTCCTCCGGACGGATCGAAAGCTCCGTCATGTCAGATCTTCTCCTCGGTTTCGACCCGCGTGCGGGTCGGTGGTTTCTCTGAGAGCTGGGGGTTTGGTGCTCAGGCACCCATGGCGCGGCGTGCCGCGTCGAGCTTGCGGATGACGGTGCCGTCGATGACCTCGTCACCGATCTCGACCTTGATGCCGCCCAGGACCCGCGGGTCGACGACGGTGTTGACGTGGACCTTGCCGCCGTAGATGGCCGACAGGCCGGCCGCGAGGCGGGAACGCTCCTGCTCACCCAGCGGCAGCGCCGAGATGACGGTGGCCGTCTGCTGCTCGCGGCGCGTTGCGGCGATCTCGAGGTACTGGCGCACGGTGGAGTCGAAGCGGCGTCCTCGCGGCGCGGCGACGGCCTGGCGTGCCAGCACCTGGGTCTGCGACGTGGACCGCCCCTCGAGCAGCGAGGCGACGAGGGCGGTGCGTCGCTCGGCCGAGGCCGAGGAGTCGGACAGTGCGGTCCGCAGGTTGGGGTCGGCAGCGACGATCCGCTCGAAACGGAAGAGCTCGTCCTCGACCTGGTCTGCGCTGTCGCGCGACTCGGCGTCGGCGATGACGGCCTCGACGGCATACCGCTCCAAGGTGTCGGAGAGGTCGCGCTCGGAGCTCCACCGCTGGCTGATGACACCCTTGAGCACGGCGAGCGCCTCGGCGCCCACCCTGCTCGCGAAGAGCCGCTCGGCGAGGTCGGTCTTGCGGGCACCGTCGTGCGACGGGTCGGCGACCGCGCGACGCAGGGTCACGTTGCTGTCGAGCAGGGCGACGACGGCGAAGAGCTCCTCGGCCAACCGGGAGCGGTCGGCGCCGGCAGCGAGCACACCGGTGAACGCCTCGCGGCTCCCGACCGCAGCTGCGCGTGAGGATCCCTGCATCAGGCGTCTCCGACCTTCTCGCGAACGACGTCGCCCGACTCGAGCTCGGCGAGGAAGCGCTCGACGATGCCCCGCTGGCGCGCCTCGTCCTCGAGCGACTCGCCGACGATGCGGCCCGCGAGCTCGGTGGACATGCGGCCCACGTCACCGCGGAGCGAGACGACCGCCTGCTGGCGCTCGGCCTCGATCTGCTTGTGCGCCGTCTCCGTGATGCGCGAGGCGTCGGCCGCGGCCTGCTCACGCATCTCGGCGATGATCTGCGCGCCCTGCGCCTTGGCGTCCTCACGGATGCGCGAGGCCTCCGCACGTGCCTCGACGAGCTGCGCCTGGTACTGCTCGAGGGCAGCCTGGGCCTGGGCCTGGGCCTCCTCGGCCTTGTTCATCCCGCCCTCGATCGCCGCGGTGCGCTCGGCGTAGATCTGCTCGAGTCGCGGCACGACCTTCTGCTTGACCACGACGTAGAGGAGCGCGAAGGTGGCGAGCCCGAAGAAGAACTCGAGGGGGTGCGGGATGATCGGTGCCGCGGTGGCCCAGAAGCCCTCTTCGCCGCCTTCGGCGAACACGAACGATGCTTGCATGCGGGTCTCCTAGAGAGAAACGGGTGCGTCGACGGTCCTGATCGGCCCCGGAGGGCGTCAGGCCTTGAAGACGAACGCGAGCGCGATACCGAAGATGGCGAGCGCCTCGGTGATGGCCATGCCGAGGAAGGCGATCGGCTGGAGCATGCCGCGGGCCTCGGGCTGACGGGCAACGCCGTTGATGTAGGCGGCGAAGATCAGACCGACACCGATACCGGGGCCGATGGCGGAGAGGCCGTAACCGAGGATGGCGATGTTGCCAGTCATGTTGTTTCCATTTCCTTCTGGTCGGTCCCGGCGGCGGGTGCCACCGGGGTCGTGCGGGGGTCGTGCGGGACGAACGGGCTCAGTGGTCGTCGGCGAGGGCGCCGCCGATGTAGAGCGCCGAGAGGAGGGTGAAGACGTAGGCCTGGAGGAACTCGACCAGGATCTCGAAGAGCGTCATGACGAGGGCGAAGACCCAGGTCACGCCACCGGCGATGACGAGGATGCCGCCGCTGGTCAGCATGTACCAGCCGCCGGTGATGAACAGGACGATGAGGATGTGACCGGCGAACATGTTGCCGAAGAGTCGCAGCGCGAGCGTGACCGGACGGGTGAAGAGGTCGGTGATCAGCTCGAGGAAGAAGATCGGCAGGATCATGCCCTTGGGCAGCCCCGACGGGACGAGCGACTTCCAGTAGCCGAAGAAGCCGTGCTTCTTCATGCCGACGGCGTGGAAGACGACCCAGACGATGAGCGAGAGGGCGATCGGGAAGCCGATGCGGCTGAACGTCGGGTAGCTGAACGGCGGGACCACGCCGAAGAAGTTGTTGACGAGGATGATCATGAAGAGCGAGAAGAGCAGCGGGACGAACCGGAGGAACTCCTTGCTGCCGATGAGGTCCTTGGCGATGCCGTTGCGCACCAGGCCGTAGACCGCCTCGGTCGCCATCTGCCCCCGGCTCGGGACCATCGCCTTCTTGCGGGTCGTGGCCAGCAGGAACCAGATGATGAGGCCGGTGGACACCACCACCAGCGAGATCGGGCGGGTGATGGCCCATGCCCCGTCACCGATGATCGGCTGCCAGAACTCCTCGACACCGGGGGCGGTGTACTCCGACGGCGCGGCGGACACGAGGCTCACGGGTTACTCCTTCGTAGGTCTTTGGCAGGTGTCGCGACGCGCTGCATCTCGACGGTCGAAAAGTCTGTGCTGAGCACCGGTCCGGTGGTGCTCCGGTCGGCGGGGCCGGAATCTCGCGCACCGCCGGGGCTCGCGGCTATGAGCCGGCCCGCCGGAAGGCTCAATGGGTACCGTATCGGAACCAGATCAGGTAGAGCGACAGAGCCATCCCACCGACGATCCCTGCTCCGACGAGCCACGTCGTGCCGAGCCAGAGGTCGAGCAGTGCGCCGAGTCCGCCGTAGATGAGCGGGCCGGTGAGCAGGTAGGCGACAGCCTTCCACGCGGAGTTCGACTCGCGCAGGTTCCACTGACGCTCGCGTTCCTTCTTGTCCTCGGCGCTCTCCTCGGGCTCCGGACCGCCGACTGGTGGCGTGGTCATCGCGCCCTCCGCTCTCACGACTCATCACGCGGCTCCCGGGACGTCGTGTCGAGGGCAGCAGCGCCGTCAGGATCGTAGGCGAAGATGCGCAGCCGCTTGTAGGCGCGCATCTCGAAGAAGAGCCACACGAGCGCGCAGACGGTGATCGTCAGCCCGACGGCATACCCCGACACCCAGCTCACGTCGCGCAGGAGGAACATCGCGACGCCGAGCACGATCACCTTGAAGGTGTAGGTCAGCATCACGACGAGCATGACGGTCGTGGGCGCCATCTCGGCCGTGTGCTTCATGACGAGCAACGTCAGGCTGAAGAAGAAGATGACGAGTGCGGCACCGACGGCCGCCGACCAGGCGGCCTTGGGGCTCGAGAGGAGGCCGACGAGGATGCACCCGATCGCGACGACGACGGTCGGCAGCAGCGAGCCCCGAAGGAGCTGCGCGAACGCATCGGACTGTGATGCGGTGCGGGCCGGTGTGGCGCTCAAGGAAAACCTGCCTGGTCTGCGTGGTGAGGCATGCTGCTGGCGGGGCGGGGTCGAGCTCGATCGTCTTGCGGCGGAATGCTTTCCGCGGCACCTGGAGCTGGGTTCACAGGTTCTCCCAAGGTGCTTGTGAATGCTATCACAAGCGTTCTGGCGCCCTCCACCTCGGAAGCCGGACGGTGAGCACCACGCCCACCGCCGCGGTCGCGGCCACGACGGCGACCGGACGCCAGCCGTCCCAGATGACGAAGGACACCGACCCGAGCGCCACGATGGCGGCCCACAGGTAGAGGATGAGCACGGCCCGCCGGTGGGTGTGGCCGATGCTCAGCATGCGGTGGTGCAGGTGCTTGGCGTCGGGGTGCCACGGCCGCTGCCCGGCCATCGTGCGGCGCACGATGGCCAGCACCATGTCGAGCAGCGGCAGCATGAGCACCGCGAGCGGCAGGACGATCGGCAGGAAGGCGGCCGATACCTCGTTGCTGCTGACCTGACCCGGGTCGACGTTGCCGGTCAGCGTGATCGTCGCCGCCGACATGAGCAGGCCGAGGGTGAGCGCCCCCGAGTCGCCCATGAAGAGCCGGGCCGGATGGAAGTTGTGCGGCAGGAAGCCCGCGCAGCAGCCGACGAGCGCCGCGGAGATGAAGGTGGCCGTCGAGAACACGTTGGCCGGGACGAACGAGCGCGACACGAGGTAGCTGTAGGTGAAGAAGGCGAGCGCCGCGATGCCGACGACGCCGGCGGCGAGACCGTCGAGCCCGTCGATGAAGTTGACCGCGTTGGTCCAGACGAGCACGACGATGACGGTGAAGAGGACGAGCACCGGCACGGGCAGGATCGTCGTGCCGAAGATCGGCAGCGACAGCAGCTGCACGCCGGTGTAGGCCATCAGGCCCGCCGCGAGCATCTGCCCGGCGAGCTTGGTCACCCAGTCGAGCTCACGGATGTCGTCGAAGGCACCGACGAGGCAGACGATGCCGCCTGCCGCGATGACCCCGAGGATCTGCCGCGTCGAGAAGAGCGTGCCGAGGTAGGGCAGCGCGCGCGCCACGAGCGCGGCCGCGACGAAGCCGAGGTAGATGCCCACTCCCCCGAGCCGCGGGATCGGCGTCGTGTGGACGTCGCGCTCGCGCACCGCCGTGAAGGCACCCGTCGCCACCGCAAGGCTGCGGATGAACGGGGTCACGAGGTAGGTGACCGCCGCGGCCACGATGAGGACGAGAACGTACTCGTGCACCTACCGACCTTCGCTCGTGCGCCGACGCTGGCGGGGTGGGCAGGCTCAGCGGGGGTATGCCGGGAAGCGCGTCACGAGATCGGTGACCTCGGCTCGGACGTCCTTGCTGACGGCGTGGTCCGGGTCGGCGTCGCCGGCGGTCACCGCCTTGTGGATGAGCGCGGCGATCTGCTTCATCTGCTCGAGACCCATCCCCTGCGTCGTCACCGACGGGGTGCCGACGCGGATGCCGGAGGCGATGTTGGCCTTCTGCGGGTCGAACGGGATGGCGTTCTTGTTGAGCACGATGCCGGCGGCGTCAGCCCGCTCCTCGGCCTCCTTGCCCGTGACCCCCACACCCTGCAGGTCGAGCAGGGCGAGGTGCGTGTCGGTGCCGCCGGTCGTCGGACGGATGCCGAGCTCGAGCAGGCTGGCAGCGAGCTGCCGACTGTTGGCGATGACGTCGGTGGCGTACTCGGCGTACTCCGGAGTGGCGGCCTCCTTGAAGTTGACCGCCTTGGCCGCGATGGTGTGCATCTGCGGGCCGCCCTGCATCATCGGGAAGATCGCCTTGTCGAGGGCCGCGGCGTGCTCGGCCTTGCAGACGAGGGCACCCGAGCGCGGGCCGCGAAGCACCTTGTGGGTCGTGAAGGTGACCACGTCGGCGTAGGGCACCGGTGACGGGATGGCCTTGCCGGCCACCAGACCGATGAAGTGGGCCGCGTCGACCCAGAGGATGGCGCCGACCTCGTCGGCGATCGCGCGGAAGCGCTCGAAGTCGATGAGGCGCGGGATGGCCGACCCACCGGCGCAGATGACCTTGGGTCGGTGCTCCCGCGCGAGGGCCTCGACCTGGTCGTAGTCGATGTTCTCGCTCTGCTTGTCGACGCCGTAGTGGACGGCGTTGAACCACTTGCCCGAGAAGGAGACCTTCGTGCCGTGCGTGAGGTGGCCACCCATCGGGAGGGCCATCGCGAGGATGGTGTCGCCCGGGGCCATGAAGGCGCCGTAGACGGCCTGGTTGGCGCTGGCACCGGAGTGGGCCTGCACGTTGGCGTGGTCGGCGCCGAAGAGCGCCTTGGCCCGCTCGATGGCGATCGTCTCGGCCTTGTCGACCTCGGAGCAGCCGCCGTAGTAGCGCCGCCCGGGGTAGCCCTCGGCGTACTTGTTGGACAGCGTCGACCCGAGGGCCGTCAGCACGGCGGGAGAGCTGATGTTCTCGCTCGCGATGAGCTGCAGTCCCCCGCGGATGCGGTCGAGCTCCGAGATCAGCACGCCGGCGATGTCGGGGTCGAAGGTCTGCAGGGCACCGAAGTCGGAGCCGTAGAACGTGTCGTCAGCCATGGGGCATCTCCGGTGGGGTCTCGGGAGTCGGGCGCGAGCCAACTCTATTGCGTGGGTGTCACTCCGTCGGTGCGGCGCTCGTCGGACGACACGTCGTGCCACTCGCCGAGCGGGTCCCCTCCGGCGGCCTGCGACTCGGACTTCACCTCGTCCTGCGACTCGGTCCGCTGGCTGCGTCATCGCTGTCGTCCCGCGACTCGTCCGCTGGCTCGTCATCGCTGTCGTCCTGCGACTCGTCCGCTGGCTCGGTCATCGCTGTCGTCCTGCGACTCGTCCGCTGGCTCGTCATCGCTGTCATCCTGCGACTCGTCCTCGGTGACGACGTCGTCGGGCGGCAGCAACGCTGCGTCGATGTCCGCCTGCGCGATGGCGCCGATGCGCAGGGTCACCGGGGCCTCGCCCGTGCAGTCGATGATCGTCGAGGCCTCACCGTCACCTGCCGGACCGGCGTCGAGGTAGACCGAGACCGTCTCCCCCAGCATGGCCAGAGCCTCGTCGACGGTGCGGGCAGCCGGGTCACCGGTCGTGTTGGCGCTCGTCACCGCCATCGGGCCCACGTCGCCGAGCAGCTCGAGGGTGAGGTCGTGGTCGGGCACGCGCAGGGCGACGGTGCCGTTGGTGTCGCCGAGGTCCCAGTGCAGCGAGGTCTGGGCCCGCAGCACGACCGTGAGCGGACCGGGCCAGAACTTCTCCATCAGCCGCTGCGCATAGTCGGGCACCTGCGTCGCGAGGCCCTGCGCCGTGCGAGCCGTGGGGATGAGCACCGGCGGCGGCATGTCGCGCCCGCGCCCCTTGGCGGCGAGCACGGAGGCCACCGCGGTCGCGTCGAAGGCGTCGCAGCCGATGCCGTAGACGGTGTCGGTCGGCAGCACGATGACCTCGCCGCGACGGATCGCTCCGGCGGCGGCGGGCACGCCATCGGCGCGCCCGCTGGGGTCGGTGCAGTCGTAGCGCTCGCTCACGGCCCGAAGCCTAACCGGCAGTCGTGGGGGATCGTCGGGCGGTCGTCACCCGTGGACGCCCCGCGAGGTCGGGGTGGTCGACCACGTCGGTCCACTGCCCCGTCGCCCGCATGCGCCGCGGGAGGCTCTCGCCCTGGCTGTCGGCGTGCTCGACGAGCACGAGCCCCCCGGCGCGCAGCAGTCCGGCCGCTACCCGCACGACCGCGAGGGGGATCGCCAGCCCGTCCTCGCTGCCGCCGTAGAGCGCGATCTCGGGGTCGTGGTCGCGCACCTCCGGGTCGACCGGCACGGCCCCGACGGGGATGTAGGGCGGGTTGATCGTCACGACGTCGACCGCCCCGGACCAGTCGGCGAAGCACGGCTGCGTCGCGTCACCGAGGGAGAGGTCGACGTCGAGACCCAACCGGTCGCGGTTCGCGGTCGCCCAGGCCCACGCCTCGGGCGAGACCTCGACCCCGCGCACCTCGGCCTGCGGGCACTCGTCCTTGAGCGCGAGCGGGATGGCCCCCGAGCCCGAGCACAGGTCGACGACCCGCCTCACCTGCGCGAACGACAGTCGGGCGAGCTCGGCGAGGGCGAGGTCGACGAGGATCTCGGTCTCCGGGCGCGGCACGAAGACCCCCGGGCCTACGGCGAGCGTCAGGTGCCGGAAGGCGGCGTGGCCGGTGAGGTGCTGCAGCGGCACCCGGCGGGCGCGCTCGTCGACGAGGACGGCATACCCCGGTGGGAGGGTGCGTCCGCCGAGCACCAGGAGCCGGCGCACCTCGCCGACCTCGACCCCCAGGGCGTGCGCCGCGAGCGCCAGGGCGTCAGGCTGCGGTGACGGCACGCCGGCCTCGGTCAGGCGCGCCGTCGCAGCCCGTATGCCGTCGCGCAGGTCGGTCACCGACGGCTCACTCGGGCGTCCCGGCGAGGGCGGCGAGCTTGGCCGCCTCGTCGGCGTCGAGAGCCGACTGCACGACGGGGTCGAGGTCGCCGTCGAGCACGGCGTCGAGGTTGTAGGACTTGTAGCCGGTGCGGTGGTCGGAGATGCGGTTCTCGGGATAGTTGTACGTGCGGATGCGCTCGGAGCGGTCGACGGTGCGCACCTGCGAGCGTCGGGCGGCGGAGGCCTCGGCGTCGGCCTCGTCCTTCGCGAGCTGGTGCAGGCGGGCCCGGAGCACGCGCATCGCGGCCTCCTTGTTCTGCAGCTGCGACTTCTCGTTCTGGCACGAGACGACGAGACCGGTCGGAACGTGGGTGATGCGCACCGCCGAGTCGGTCGTGTTGACGCTCTGCCCGCCGGGACCGCTGCTGCGGTAGACGTCGATCCGCAGGTCGCCCTGATCGATCGTCACCTCCACGTCCTCGGCCTCGGGCATGACGAGCACGCCGGCCGCCGAGGTGTGGATGCGGCCCTGGCTCTCGGTCACGGGCACGCGCTGCACCCGGTGCACGCCCCCTTCGTACTTGAGCCGCGCCCACGGGGCCTCGTCGATACCGGGCGTGCCTTTGGCCTTGACCGAGACCCGCACGTCCTTGTAGCCGCCGAGGTCGCTCTCGGTCGCGTCCTCGATCACGGTGCGCCAGCCGCGCTGCTCGGCGTAGCGGAGATACATCCGCAGCAGGTCGCCGGCGAAGAGCGCGGACTCGTCGCCGCCCTCCCCCGCCTTCACCTCGAGGATGACGTCGCGGTCGTCGTCGGGGTCGCGCGGCACGAGCATCCGGCGCAGGTGCTCCTCGGCCGCTGCCTCACGGGCCTCGAGCGAGGGCACCTCGGCGGCGAAGGACTCGTCCTCGGTCGCCAGCTCGCGGGCTGCGCCGAGGTCGTCGACCGCAGCCTGCCACGACCGCGCCGCCGCGACGGTGGGCGCCAGGGCGGCATACCTCTTGTTGAGGGTGCGCACGAGGTCCTGGTCGGTGTGGATCGCCGGCTCGGCGAGGCGACGCTCGAGCTCGGAGTACTCGTCGAGGATCGACTGCACGGAGTCGAGCACGATGATCACCTCTCGGCCGGGGACGTCGCCGTCAAAGACGAACGCCGGCCCCCGACGACCGAAGTCGTGGGAGCCGGCGTGCGGGAGAGCTACTTGGCGGCCTTCTTGCCGTAGCGAGCCTCGAACCGGGCCACACGGCCACCGGTGTCGAGGATCTTCTGCTTGCCCGTGTAGAACGGGTGGCACTGCGAGCACACGTCAGCCGAGATCTTGCCCGACGTCTCGGTGCTGCGCGTCGTGAACGTGCTGCCACAGGTGCAGGTCACCGTGGTCTCGACGTAGGCGGGGTGCAGGTCCTTCTTCACAGCGTCTCCTTGAGATGGGGTGGCCGGGTCGGAGTCTCCGCAGCGCCTGTCGAGGCGCCTGCTCGTCCGTGAACCGGTCCAAAGGAAGATTGTGCCAGAGGTGTGGCACCTCTCCCAAAACACCGGACCACCTCCGCCCATTCCCGTATGCCGCCATCCCGCCCAGCGCTCGGCCAATGTCCTGCCGCTCGCGCAGCATGCCGTGCGGTCTGCAGGACACACACCTCCGGGACTCAGGCTGCCTGTCCCGACAGCACGTGATGCGCCCGCACGACCTGGTCCATGAACGCATCTGCGTTCAAGCGCAGGCCGATGACGGGGATGCGCAGGACCCGGGAGGCGCTGAGCACGACCTCGTTCTGTCGCAGCGCGTCATCGACGGGATTGAGAGCCAGACCGTGGTGCCCTCCGTCGATCTCGATGACGAGACCGAGGCCATCCCAGGCGACGTCGAGATAGACTCGCCCGTCCCGCTGGACCCGAACGACCTGACGACTCGGTTCAGGCAGTCCACGGGCGCGACACAGCCGCGCGAAGTCCAGCTCTCCCAGCGAGTGCACGCCGTCACACACATCGCGGATGACGGCATGCAGGAAGGCCCGGCGAGGGCTCCGGGTCTGGGCGAGCCACTGATCCATTAACCGCTCGGGCCTGACCAGTCGCTGTTGCACGACGAGACAGATGATGAGCGCTGCCTGGCGATCACTCTTCGCCCACTGCGCCGCGCGGATGGTCGCTGCCTCGGGTCGCGCCCGTGGCACCCCGACCTCGAGGGAAGGGCCGAGCTCGCGCCGCCGGCGAAGTCGCACGCCCGAGAGCGCGTGGCCCCGGCTCCGCGACGGGAGCGCGACGTCGATCACCTCGGGACGGAAGCCGGTGAGGCCGCCCGCGACCAAGGCAGCCACCCCATCGAGGACGGCCCCGCGAGCCCGACTCCCACACGGCTTGCCACAGCAGGGCCTCACCAGCCGGCACGCCGGTGCCGATGACCACCGTGTGCCTGCCTGCTCGTCGCCATCGGCCTGCCGTGACCTCGGACGCGACGTCGTGACGGGTGAGGCCGGCGGCGCGAAGGTCTCGTCGATGAGCGACTCCACTGTGCAGTTCCGCGACCTGTGCTGCGAGGCGGGCACGCTGCTGGCGACTGACTCTCTGTGTCATCGCTCCACGGTGGCCGTTCAGCGTCCGGCATGGGCTCCGTCATACACAGGCGCCGCCCCGTCATGTCAGACGCACAGGAGACTGTGCGCTCGGCAGCACCAGAACAGACGCGCGGATGCCGCCCACCCCTGGGGTGAGCGGCATCCGTGGTCGTGCTGATCGTGGCGCTGGTCAGGTCTCGTCGTCGATCTTGATCGACGAGGTCTGCTGCACCTGGAGGAGGAACTCGTAGTTCGTGCGCGTCTTGCGGAGCCGGTCGGTCAGCAGCTCGATGCCCTGCACCGGGTCGAGGCCCGCGAGGACTCGGCGCAGCTTCCACATGATCTTCAGCTCCTCGCTCGCGAGGAGGATCTCCTCGCGACGGGTGCCCGAGGCGTTGATGTCGACCGCGGGGAAGATGCGCCGGTTGGCGAGGTCGCGCGAGAGCTTGAGCTCCATGTTGCCGGTGCCCTTGAACTCCTCGAAGATCACCTCGTCCATCTTGGAGCCCGTCTCGACGAGCGCCGTGGCGAGGATGGTCAGCGATCCACCGTTCTCGATGTTGCGCGCGGCGCCGAAGAACTTCTTCGGCGGGTAGAGCGCGGCCGAGTCGACCCCGCCCGAGAGGATGCGCCCGCTCGCCGGTGCGGCGAGGTTGTAGGCGCGGCCGAGCTTGGTGATCGAGTCGAGGAGCACGACGACGTCGTGACCGAGCTCCACGAGGCGCTTGGCGCGCTCGATGGCGAGCTCGGCGACCGTCGTGTGGTCCTCGGCCGGGCGGTCGAAGGTCGAGGCGATGACCTCGCCCTTCACGGCCCGCTGCATGTCCGTGACCTCTTCAGGGCGCTCGTCGACGAGGACGACCATGAGGTGGCACTCGGGGTTGTTCGTCGTGATCGCGTTGGCGAGTGCCTGCATGACCATGGTCTTGCCGGCCTTGGCCGGGGCGACGATGAGGCCACGCTGTCCCTTGCCGATGGGAGCCACGAGATCGATGACCCGGGTCGTGAGGCCCGTGCTCTCGGTCTCGAGACGCAGTCGCTCCTGCGGGTAGAGCGGCGTCAGCTTGCCGAACTCGACGCGCTTGAGCGACTCCTCGGGGGTCGCACCGTTGACCGAGTCGAGCCGCACGAGCGCGTTGAACTTCTGGCGGCCGACGTTGCCCGAGGGCTGCTCGCCCTCGCGGAGTGCCTTGACAGCGCCGGTGACGCCGTCACCCTTGCGCAGGCCGTGCTTCTTGACCATGCCGAGCGGGACGTAGACGTCGTTGGGCCCGGGCAGGTAGCCCGTCGTGCGCACGAAGGCGTAGTTGTCGAGCACGTCGAGAATGCCGGCGACGGGCACGAGGACGTCGTCCTCCTGGACCTGCATCTCCGTCTCGACCCAGTCCTGGCCGTCACGGGTGCGGCCGCGCTTGCGGTCGCGGCTGCGCTGGCGGTTGCGGCTGCGACGAGTGCCGTTGCGGTCGTCGTCGTCGTCGAAGCGACCCTGCGCACCGGCGCCCTGGTTGCCCGGCTCGCCCTGGTGGGGCTGAGCCGTCTGTCCTTCGCGCTGCCGGTCGTCCCGCTGCTGGCGGTCGCTCTGCTGCTGACGGTCGCCCTGCTGGCGGTCAACCTGTTGACGGTCGCCCTGCTGCTGCCGGTCACCCTGCTGACGGTCGTCGCCCTGCTGGCGGTCACCCTGCTGGCGGTCGTCCCGCTGCTGGCGGTTGCCTTGCTGCTGGCGGTCCTCGCGCTGGGTGCGCTCGACCCGGTCGACGGCCGCCTCGGCGAGCTCGATGCCCTCCGGCAGGCGCGGCTCCTCGCGGGGCTCACGGCTCTCGCGCGCCTCACGGCCCCGGGTCGTGCGGGCCGAGCGACGCTCCTGGGTGCGCGACGGGCCCTGCGGCGCGTCCGGTGCGCCGGCCGGCCGGGCGTCGCTGTCCGTGCCCGTCCGACGCTCGGTCGACGCCGCAGCCGGGGCGGACGTCGTCACGGGGAGACGACTGGTCGACGATCCGGCGCGGTCGCCCGACGGTTGTCAGGCGTGACCGCGGCAGGCGGCCGTAGCAGTGGCCGGAGCAGCGGCGGGCGCAGCGGCCGCGGCGCTCCCCCCGGACTGCCGCGCCTTGATGGCCTCGACGAGATCGCTCTTGCGCATCTTCGTCGTGCCCTTGATGCCCATGGACGATGCGACGCCCTTGAGCTCGTCCAGCTTCATGGCGGCGAGGCCAGACACGGGACGGGTGGTGGTTTCTGACACGAAGGATCCTTCCCCCTCGTTCGCGGCCCGGCGAAGACTTCGCGGAGCCGAACTGGGGCCAGTTGTCTCTGGCCGACGGTGAACCACATCGGCGCACTGCGCCGAGAGGCAGGAAAGAGCTGCCTCAGCGTGGGGGTGGTGCACCGGCCTGCGTGAACGCGGCGAGTGGTGCGTGGCAAAGATACCACCCGGCACCCCTCGCGCGGCGCCCTGAGGGGTCGTCAGCGCGCCGTGACCGAGGCCCCGCTGTCGGGCACTCCCGGCGTCAGGCGCTGCCAGCCCGAGCAGTCCTCGGGGGGCTGCACGCCGGCGGCCGCGGCACGGGTCGTCAGCACGAGGACGCTGGGTCCGGCGCCGGACACGACAGCCGCGTGTCCCTGCGCCCGGAGGGCGTCGACGAGGCGCATCGTCTCCGGGTAGGCCGGTCGCCGCGCCTCCTGGTGCAGCCAGTCGCGGGTGGCTGCGTGCAGATGGCTCGGGTCGGCCGTCAGGGCGTGCACGAGCAGGGCTGCCCTGCCGGCACCGGCGGCCGCCGCGGCGAGTGGCACGGTGGAGGGGAGCACGGCCCTCGCCGTGCGGGTGGCGAGCTGCGTCTCGGGCAGGAGCACGACGACGTCCACCTCGGGGTGCAGGGCGATCGACGCCGTGACCGTCTGGTCGCCGCGGTCGAGACCACTGCCGTCGGGCATCCAGCTCAGTGTGAGCCCGCCGAGCACGCTCGCCGAGGCGTTGTCGGGATGACCTTCGAGCACACTCGCGATGTGCGTCGCCAGGCCGCTGTCGATCACCACGGGCTCCCCCGCCTCAGGTAGTGCGTCGCCGCAGAGTGCTTGTGCCGCAACGACTCCCGCCGCGATCGCGGTCGCCGAGGACCCGAGGCCGCGGCTGTGCGGCACGCCGTTGTGCGCCTCGATGCGCAGGCCGACCGGAGGCTCCCAGCCGAGCACCCCCCAGGTATGCCGCATGGTGGCGTGCACGAGGTGACGCTCGTCGGTGGGCACGTCGTCGGCACCCTCGCCCGAGACCGCGATGACGAGGCCCGGCGCATCCGTCGTCGAGACGACGTAGTGGTCCCACAGCCCGAGAGCGAGGCCGATCGAGTCGAAGCCGGGGCCGAGGTTGGCGCTGCTCGCGGGCACCCGCACGAGGACGGACCGACCCCCCGGCACGCGGCTCACGCGATCAGTCCTGCAGGCCGAGGGCCTGGGCCGCCGAGAACGCGTCGACGGAGACCCGGGTGGGCACGATCTCGCTGCCGTCGGCGGTCCGCAGGGCCCACTGCGGGTCCTTCAGTCCGTGGCCCGTCACGGTGCAGACGATGCGGGCGCCCGGGGGCACGAGTCCTTCGGCGTGGCTCATCAGCAGGCCCGCGACGGAGGCCGCCGACCCGGGCTCGACGAAGACGCCCTCCTGTGACGAGAGGTAGCGGTGTGCCTCGAGGATCTGCTCGTCGGTGACCGCGGCGATGCGGCCGCCCGACTCGTCACGGGCGGCGATGGCCTGATCCCACGACGCGGGGTTGCCGATGCGGATCGCGGTCGCGATGGTCTCGGGGTCGTCGATCGGGTGGCCCTTGACCAGCGGGGCGGCACCGGCAGCCTGGAAGCCCCACATGATCGGCAGGTGCGTCGCGGGTCCGGGCTGGCGGCTGACCGCGGGATCAGCGAGGTATTCGCGGTAGCCCCGCCAGTACGCCGTGATGTTGCCGGCGTTGCCGACCGGCAGGCAGTGGATGTCGGGCGCGTCGCCGAGGGCGTCGACCACCTCGAAGCTCGCGGTCTTCTGCCCCTCGATGCGGGCCGGGTTGACCGAGTTCACGAGCTCGACGGGGTAGGCCTCGGCGAGCTTGCGCGCCAGGGTGAGGCAGTCGTCGAAGTTGCCGTCGACCTGGAGCAGCGTGGCGCCGTGCGCGATGGCCTGGCTCAGCTTGCTCATGGCGATCTTGCCGTCCGGCACGAGCACGCCGCACGTCATCCCGGCCTTGGTGGCATAGGCCGCCGCCGACGCACTCGTGTTGCCCGTGCTCGCGCAGATGACCGCCCTGGCACCCCGCTTGGCGGCGAGGCTGATGGCCGTCGTCATGCCGCGGTCCTTGAACGAACCGGTCGGGTTGAGGCCTTCGTACTTGAGGTGCACCTCGGCGCCGACAAGGGCCGACAGCTTCTCGGCGTGGATGAGCGGCGTGCCCCCTTCGTGCAGGGTCACGACGGGGGCTCCGTCGAGCATCGGCAACCGGTCGGCATACTCCCGGATCACGCCGCGCCACTGGTGGGCCATCACGAACCTTCCACGCGCATCACGGAATTGACCCCACGCACGACGTCGAGCGTGCGCAGCCGCTCGACGGTGGCCGACAGCGCCGCGTCGGTGGCCGTGTGCGTGACGATGATGAGGTTGGCACGGTGGCCGCCGTCGCCCTCCTCGCGCACGAGCTGCTGGCGCACCGTCTCGATCGACACGTCGTGGTCGGCGAAGGCAGCGGCGACCTGGGCGAGCACGCCGGAGCGGTCCTCGACGTCGAGGCTGATGTGGTAGCGCGTCAGGGCGTCGCCCATGGTGAGCACGGGGAGGTCGGCATAGCTGCTCTCGCCCGGGCCGAGCCCTCCCCCGACCCGGTGGCGGGCCACGGCGACGAGGTCACCGAGCACGGCCGAGGCGGTCGGGTCGCCGCCGGCGCCCCGGCCGTAGAACATCAGCTGCCCGGCGGCGTCGGCCTCGACGAACACCGCGTTGAACGCCTCACGCACGCCGGCGAGCGGGTGCGACCGCGGGATCATCGCGGGGTGCACGCGCACGCTCACACCGGCCTCGGTGCGTTCACAGATCGCGAGCAGCTTGACGACGGAGTCCATCTCACGGGCCGCCGCCACGTCGGCGGCGGTGACCTCGGTGATGCCCTCGCGGTAGACGTCGGCGCCGGAGACCCGGGTGTGGAAGGCGAGTGAGGCGAGGATGGCGGCCTTGGCGGCCGCATCGAAGCCCTCGACGTCGGCAGTCGGGTCGGCCTCGGCATAGCCCAGCGCCTGGGCCTGCTCAACGGCGTCGGAGAAGCCGGCGCCGCTCGTGTCCATCTTGTCGAGGACGTAGTTGGTCGTGCCGTTGACGATCCCGAGCACCTTGCGCACGTCGTCACCGGCGAGCGACTCGCGCAGCGGGCGCAGGAGGGGGATGGCGCCGGCGACGGCGGCCTCGTAGTAGAGGTCGACGCCGTGCTCGGCTGCGGCGGCGTAGAGGGCCGGGCCGTCCTCGGCGAGCAGGGCCTTGTTGGCGGTGACGACCGAGGCGCCGTGCTCCATGGCCCGCAGGATGAGCGACCGGGCCGGCTCGATGCCGCCGATGACCTCGACCACGACGTCAGCGCGCGTGACGAGCTCGTCGGCATCTGTCGTGAAGAGGCTCGGGTCGACCCCGAGGTCGGAGCGGTCGCGCCCGGCCCGCCGCACCGCGATGCCGACGATGTCGAGCGGGGAGCCCACCCGGGCTGCCATGTCGCTGGCGTGCTCCGTCAGCAGGCGCGCGACGGCGCCGCCGACCACGCCGGCCCCCAGAAGGGCCACACGCAGCGGTCGTTGGGTGCTCACGGCGCTGTCCACGACGGCAATCCTGCCGTCTGTCCACCTGATGGACGCTCATTGTTTCGCGATCCGGACATCAGCGGCGCAGAATCTGCAACAGCCGCCCCTCGTGCGGCGCCCATCAGACGTCGAGAGCGAGCAGGTCGTCGATGGTCTCGCGACGCACGATGACCCGGGCCTGGCCGTCACGCACGGCGATGACGGGCGGTCGCGGCGTGTGGTTGTACTGGCTCGACAGCGACCGGCAGTAGGCACCGGTGCCGGGCACGGCGAGCAGGTCGCCCGCCGTCACGTCCGCGGGCAGGAACTCGTCCTTGACGACGATGTCGCCGCTCTCACAGTGCCGGCCGACGACCCGGGCCAGCACCGGCGTGGCCTCGGAGGTGCGGCTCGCGAGGGTGCACGAGTAGTTGGCGTCGTAGAGGGCGGTGCGCACGTTGTCACTCATGCCGCCGTCGACCGAGACGTAGACCCGCGACGCTCCCCCGTCGAGATCGACCGGCTTGACCGTGCCGACCTCGTAGAGGGTGAAGGTGCTCGGCCCGGCGATCGCCCGGCCCGGCTCGATCGAGATGCGTGGCACGGCGACACCGTCGGCGCGGCACTCCCGCTCGATGATCTCGGCCATCCCGGCCGCGAGGCTCTTCGGCGGCAGTGGGTCGTGCTCGGTGGTGTACGCGATGCCGAAGCCGCCACCGAGGTCCAGCTCGGGCAGCTCCGCACCGAGCTCTCTGGCGATCTGCGTGTGCAGGGCGAGGATGCGGCGAGCCGACACCTCGAAGCCCGCCGTGTCGAAGATCTGGGAACCGATGTGGCTGTGCAGACCGAGCAGCCGCAGGGTGTCGGGCCGCTCGAGGATGCGGCGCGCCGCCTCGAAGGCGTGGCCGCCCGAGAGCGAGAGTCCGAACTTCTGGTCCTCGTGGGCCGTCGCGATGAACTCATGGGTGTGTGCCTCGACACCGACCGTGACGCGGATGAGCACCGGCGCCACGACCCCGAGCTCGCTCGCCACGGCTGCCACGCGCTCGATCTCGTCGAAGGAGTCGATGACGATGCGGCTCACGCCGTGGTCGAGGGCAGCGCGGATCTCCGCCACGCTCTTGTTGTTGCCGTGGAGCCCGATGCGCTCGCCCGGCACTCCGGCGCGCATCGCGACGGCCAGCTCACCACCGGAGCAGACGTCGAGGTGCAGACCCTCGTCGTCGATCCACCGAGCCACCTCGGTGCAGAGGAACGCCTTGCCGGCGTAGAAGACGTCGGCGCCGCCCGACAGTCCGTCGAACACCTCGGCATACGTGTGCTTGAAATCCCTTGCCCGCGAACGGAAGTCGTCTTCGTCGATGATGTATGCCGGGGTGCCGAACTCCTGCGCCAGCTCGGTGACGCTCACTCCCCCGACAGTCAGCACGCCGTCGCTGCCGCGCCCGACCGACGTCGCCCACAGCGAGGGAACGAGGGCGTTGACGTCGACGGGGGTCCGCAGCCACGAGGGCCCGCGATAGCCCTCGGCGTGCAGCGCTCCGGCTTCGTGTGCGTGCATCCCTACATCCTCTCCGGGGCCGCGGCGCCCAACCGCGCCAGTCCATTGCGCAAGACGATCCGCACGGTGTCCGCGAGCGCCATCCGGGCGCCGTGCACGCGCTCGATGGAGGCGCCCAGGACTGCCGGGCGCGTCGGGTGGTCCCAGGCGTCGGCGAGGTGACCGAGCTCGACGAGGGCTCGCGTGCTCGCCTGCTCGTCACGGTCGTGCGCGTCGAGCCGCTGGGGCAGGTCGGCCACCGCCACGAGCAGGTGGCGCTCCGCGACGTGGTTGAGCTCCTCGAGCCGATCGTTCGGCCGCTGCTGCACTCCCGCCGCCGCCGCGTTGCGCAGCAGCCGGCAGAGGCGCGCGTGCGACTGCTGCACCGCGCGGATGGGGTCATCGGACGCCCGCCAGTCCGGGCGCTCGAGGACCGGTCGGTAGCGGCCGCCCGGCCGGACGGCATACGTCTCGGGGGTGCTCTGCACGACGGGAATGATGCCGGACCGGGCGGCGTCGTCGAGCGTGATCGCGATGAGGCCCGACGGGGCCACCTCGACGGCTGCCACCTCACGGTGCTCCGACAACCCCTGGGCCAGGGTGCTGGCCAGGGCCCGGGCAGGGAGGTCGGTGTCGAGCAGCCGCACCCAGCGCTGAGCCACCGGCGTGACCCAGTCGGCCACGACCCCCGCCGACCGCGGGTCGACCGGCTGGAAGAGCCGCCCGGGTGGCGGGCCCGCCTCAGCCCCCTCCGGGAGGGCGCCGATGTCGGCGGCGCGCGCGGCGACCGCCACGAGCAGGTCGCGCAGCTGCTCGGGCGTCATGAGCCGAGTCTACGAAAGGCCGCGAGCAGTGCAGGAGGCTCCCTCGTTGCCCGCAGCTGCGCACCCAGATCCGCGACGCTCAGGGCCGGTTGGACCTCGCTTCGCAGTGGTCCAACCGGCCCTCATCTTGCGTGCCCCCGGCAGGATTCGAACAATCTGGCGGCTGGATCGGCACGACCGCCGACGCGATGCGCACAGACCCCACCTACTGGCCCACCTGCCAGTGGAACGTGTGCACTCCCAGCCGAGGAGAGGAGCGGGCCCTGAGTCAAACGCGTGGAGGTGGGTGTTCGAACGCTGGGGTGGCCCGCCACGCGAGGGACTTGGAGCGGGCGCTCAGACGTGCCGCATCCAGATGTTCGGCTCGCGGTACTCGCCCCGATCGGCCTCCCGGTCGATGTGCAGCAAGGTCAACCCGTCCGGGATGACGTAGTCGCCGCTGACCGGGAACGGCATCGAGGTCCACTCCTCCCATTCCTTGACGGTGCCCGTCATCACCTGCGACGTCGGAGCCGGAGCAAGCATGGTGGCGCCCAACTTCGCGTGCGTACGGACCCACGGGTCGAACGGGGCCCCGTCGACCTCACGGGTCCACGCCATGTAGTCCTCAATCGTGGCCAGCGGGTACTGCCATTTCCGGGTCGGCCGTACCGGCGCGATCACGTAAGTCAGGCCAGACCCCGTCGCGCGGGCGCGAAGTGCGGTCAAGATGGCGCCGGCGCTGCCCTTGCCCAGCCCGTCGTTGCGGACCATCGCACCCATGACGACCAGCGTGTTCGGGGGCGGACTGTCGGGCTGCTCGTGCTCGAGAACGCTTCGAGCGAGCGATGCGGTGTACCCGCCGGGCAGGTCGTCGACGGTGCCGTCCCAACGGATCGGCACCCCGTAGCAGGCGCCGACCAGTGCGTCGCCGTCGAGCGCATAGAAGTTCCAGTCCGCGAAGTAGCTGTCGACCCTGGCCAGGAACGGCTTGACGCCGGCGTCGTGAAAGATGAACTCGGGCCACGCGCCGGAGAACAGCTCGGCGGCCTGGTCGTCCAGATCGGCGCGGCTCGACGTCGAAACGAGAGTCAGCGCCTGCCCACCCGACTCAGGGAGCGACTCGACGGGTGGCTCGGCGATCTGCCGGGCGCTCGGCCGCTCAGGGGTCTTCGGTCCTCCGTCAGTCACTGTCGCCTTCCTTCCAGGGGTCCAAGCACGGTACCGGGGCTGCCCATGGTGCCGGAGCAAGCTCTTCGAGCGGATGCTGCGCGCCAGCATGACCGACCAGAGCTCCCCCCTGCGCGCATCGGCGACCGCCGTCCAACAATCGACGAGGACCACCACGCGGCATTGTCGGTGCAGCAGGACCATGCCCGGACCTCCACCGGGAGGAGCCGGGTGGTCTTCAACGGTGCACGCGCCGAAAACTCGTCGAAAGAAGAGTATTGAAAGATCTCTTTCGAAAGAGTAGTTTCCTCACATGCCACCGACTCGCCGCCGCGTCACCGACGCCGACGCCTTGAAAGCACTCGCCCACCCACTCCGGATGGCCCTGCTCGGCGCCTTGGTCACCGAGGGGCCGCTCACCGCCAGCCAAGCGGCGGCGCTGCTCTCGGAGTCCCCGTCCAACTGCTCCTGGCACCTGCGCAAGCTCGCCGAGCACGGCTTCGTCCGCGAGGCCCGCGGCGGCACCGGCCGCAACCGACCCTGGCAGGCGGTCAGCGAGGGGCTCGAGTGGGGCGACGACGTGGCGGACGCGACCGACCCCGACCCCACGGACCGGATGGCCGCGGACGCCCTCACCGACATGCTCCTCGAGCGGGAGATGCAGCGGCTCCGGGCGGCCCGCGCGGCCCGGGACAGCGAGCCGGCGCCCTGGCGCGAGGCCACCGGGCTGGTGCAGTCCCAGCTCTGGCTGACGGCCGAGGAGGCGCAGGGGCTCAAGCGGGAGCTCACCGACCTGCTGCAGCGGCACCTCGACCGGTCCGGCCATCCCGAGCACCGACCCGACGATGCCCGGTTGGTGTCCCTGGTCGGCTGGCTCGTGCCCAGCGGCCCGCACCGTCCCCTGCCGGTCCCGGCCGACGGCGCCGCACCGCCCGAGCCGTCCGGCACCACCGCAGACACCCACCCGAGCGAGGAGACCACACGATGATCCGGACCACCTTCCGCACGCCCGGGTTCGGCCGGCTCTTCGCCGGTCTGACCGCCAGCATGTTCGGCGACTCGCTGATGCTGATCGTGCTGAGCATGTGGGTGAAGACCCTCACCGGCTCGAACGGCGCAGCCGGGCTGACCTTCCTGTGGATGACGGCCCCCGCCCTGGTGGCACCGCTGTTCGGGTATGTCGTGGACCGGGTCGACCGACGCACGTTCCTGGTGGTCGCCAACGTCGCGTCGGCCGCGATGATGCTGCCGCTGCTGCTGGTGCACGACGCCGGCGACGTGTGGATCGTGTACGCCGTCGCCTTCTGTTACGGCACCTCCTTCGTCGTGGTCCCCGCCGCGCTCAACGGCCTGCTCAAGGAGATGCTCGCCGAGGACGTGCTGGTGGAGGCGAACGCCTCGTTGAGCGTGACCCGCGAGGCGCTGCGTCTGGTCGGTCCGCTGCTGGGCGCCGCCACCTTCGCGTTCGTCGGGGGCGGCGCGGTCGCGATGGTCGACGCGGCCACCTTCCTGCTTGCGGCCGTGGCCATTGCCGGGCTCCGGACGGGCGACCGGCCCGAGCCGGCAGGACAGCCGAAACACTGGCGCGCGGAGGTCTTCGAGGGGGCGACCTTCATCCGCCGGACCCCGGTGCTCCTGCACACCACGGTCGCGCTGGCCCTGGCGCTGCTGGTGATCGGGTTCGCCGAGTCCGCGGTGTACGCCGTGGTGGACGCCTTCGGCAAGCCGGTCACCTTCGTGGGCCCGCTGCTGACCGTGCAAGGTGCCGGCGCAGTCGCCTCCGGACTGGCGGCCAGCAGGGTCGTCCGGCGCTTCGGCGAGCCGGCCACCGTGATCGTCGGTCTGCTGGTCACCTCCCTGGGCCTCGCCGGGGTCGTGGCCGCGCAGCAGACCTGGGAGCTCCTGATGACCGCCGCGGTCCTCGGTGCCGGTCTCCCGCTGGTCATCGTCGCGTTCAACACCCTGCTGCAGAAGCGCACCCCGGGCCGGCTGATGGGGCGAGTCAGCACGTCGGTGGAGGTGCTGACCACCACCCCGCAGGCCCTCTCGATCGCGACCGGTGCCCTGCTGGTGACGCTGCTGGACTACCGCACCATCTTCGCGCTGATGACCCTCGGCACGTTCGCCGCCGCCGGGTACCTCGCACTCACCCTGCGGGGCCGGCGCACCATGACCGCGCGTTCCGAGGCGCCCCAGGACCCGGACGCCATCGCGGGCACGGTCCTGGCGGACCCGCCCACCATCACCCCGCCGCCGCCGGCCCAGGAGGTCGTCGACGAGATCAGCCGGGCAATCAGCCGCCACCCAGAACCCTCGCGCTGAGCAGAAGCGCCAGCCAGCGCGCGGCCATCACCTCGTCCCCGACCAAGGCGGCGGTCTCCCGCACCGGGATCTGCGCGGCGGACAGCCCTCCGCCGCGGTCGGGTGGTCCGCGGCTAACCCCCGCCAGCACAGCTCCAGGACCACGGCCGGCCGCTCCGTGCCCGAGTCGTTGCGCCGAGCGACTTGGCAGGACAGCAGCGACGAGGTCGTGGCCCCTGGCCGACCCGACCGGGTGTTCCACGATCGACAGCTCGCGGTGTCGCGGAGGCTCTGGGGGATGCCGTGGCCGAGGCCGAGGAGCGCGGTCGGGAACTGAGCCTGGAGGTCGGTCTCACCGCGGCGTCGCGCCTGGAGCAGCCCTGACGGTCGCAGGCCGTCACGCGGCGTCCGATGATCGATCGCGCCGAAGCCGGCGCCACGCCTCGGCGGAAGGCAGGTCGGGGCCGATCGTCACCGCGAGGCGCGTCATGCCGACCGTCTCCACCACGTCCTGCGGTTGAGCCCCGACCCGCATTTCGCTTGGCTGGGTGCGTGACCACCGAGATCCCGCCGTGCTCCACCCTCGTCACGACCGCCGAGGTCCTCCTGCCGGACGGTCGCCGGCTCACGGTGCGAGAGGACCTCAGCCACGTCCGGGGCGACCTGGTCGTCGAGGCAGACGACGGGAACCGAGTCGTGCTGCGCCGCACGGCCGAGCCAGTGTGGGCCGACCCGGAGACCCTCTACCTGGGTCTCGACGTCGACGCCGTCATGGCCACCGACCACGACGTGCTCGGGCGGACCGTTCTGGAGCGGGCGGGTGACCCGGATCCAGCGCTTATCGCGTCGGTCTTCGCGCCGATCGCCGACGCGGAGACCTTCACGTTCGTCGGCACACCGCACTGCATCGACAAGGTCGGCACCACCCCGGGCGGGAAGACGGCAATGGTCGACGCGGCGGCATACGACCCGGCCGTCGAGCGATCGCGCGCGGCCGGACTGGTCCTGGACGGCCTCGTGGGCGGTTGGCTCCCCGTGGTCCGCTTCGTCCACCCGGACCCGGACGTGCCGCAGGCCTGGACCGAGGTACTTCTCTTCGCGCCGTGGGACTCCCCGTCGGGCAACGGTCGGGTGCAGGCCGCGTGGTACCGCATCGCCCGGGTCGAGTCGGGTCGGCACGCGTGGGTGCGCTACGTCGACACCTTTCCCGCCGTCCCGCCGCGTGGGGCCGACCCCGACCCCGGGCGCTTCTGGGCCGACCTGCTCGCGACCCGCAACGCGTGGGAGCGGGAGGTCCGGACCCGTGCTGGGCCTCGACCTGCCCGACCCGCAACTCGCCGACCAGGTGCGGCACTGCCTCGCGCGCGCCCGGATGACGCGCGTCGACGACTGGCCCAAGTACGGCGTCCTCGACCGCAACTACGGCGGCTCCGAGCACGACGGCTTCCAGGACACCTTCACCGTCGACGTCGCGGCCGCCACCGAGTGGGGCCTGCACGACGCGGCCCGGCGCTACATCGACAACTACCTGACCCACTTCGTGCGCGACGACGGCTCGATCGTCTACCGCGGGCCGGGCACCGGGCAGTACGGCCGGATGCTGACGGTGATCGCCCGGCACGCCCTCGCGTCCGACGACACGGTGACCCTGCTCGCGCACCGGCGCCGCATCGACGCCGTCGCCGACCTCCTCATCGACCTGCGCCGCCGCGCACTCGACCTGCCCGCCGACACCCCGGGGCACGGCCTCATCCACGGCTGGTGCGAGGCCGACTCCTGCCTCGAGCTGCACCCCGGGCGCTACGACGTGCCCTACCTGTCCAACAGTGCCGAGGCCGTCCGCGGCTGGCGCGAGCTCGCCGAGGCGTGGGACATCGTGGCCGCCGCCCACGACAGCACGGACCCGGCCCTCTCCACGGGTCTGCGGGAGCGCGCGACCACGCTCCGCCGAGAGGCCACCGCGCTGCGCGCCCGCCTCACCGAGGTCGTCGACACGTCGACGGACCGCACCCTGGACCCACCGTGGCTCCCGGTCATCGCGGGCGAGACGATGCCGTTCCATGAGGCGGTCGCGCGTCGACGATCGTCACCCGCAGTTCCGCGCATACCGCGCCAACGCCGAGCTGCTCCACTCCGGGCTGCTCGACCGCGACCAGGTGCGCAGCGTCGTCGACTACCGCGAGGCGCACCGTGACATCGTGCTCGGCGTCCCCGCGGCCTACGGCTACACGACCGACCCCGGCGCCGTCGGCAACCGTGAGCTGGCCGGCTTCCTCTCCTACGGCCATGCCTACGGTCTGCTGCACCACGACGACGTCCGCGCGTACCTCCTCGAGCTCCATGCCCTCTCCGCTCACCAGTACACCCGCGGCACGTGGACGGCTCCGGAGACTCGACGGGTGCGCGCGGGAAGCCCCGCTGCGCCGTACTGCAGTCCGGCGCAGCTCGTCGTGCCCCTGCTCGTGCGCTGGATGCTCGCCTTCGAGGAGCCCGACAGCGAGATGCTCTGGCTCGGAAAGGCCTGTCCCAGAGCGTGGTTCGAGGACGGCGCCGTGATCGACGCGCCGCTGCTCCCGACCCGCTGGGGCAACGCCGCGCTCCGCGTCGAGTCACGGCTCGGCAACGGTGAGGTGCGGGCCAAGGTGACCCTCCCACCCCGCGCCGGGTCCACGCGCCTCCGCCTGCGCCTGCCCGAGGGCGTCCGGGTCGTCGGCGTGACCGTCGGCGGGCGGGCCTGGGAGCACAATCCCTTCGCCGAGACCCTCGACCTCCCGCCCGGCACACCGCGCGACCCGGACGGCGGCGTCACCGTCGTCGCGCGCGTCGAAGACCATCGGCAATGACACCTGCCATGGCCACGACGGCTGCCGCTGATGCGACGAACTCGTGCGGCTCAGTTGTCGACGTGGCTCGGTCGGGGGTTCAGACTGGTGACGGCGGCGCGGCACGGCAGTCCAGTCGGTACAGTCGGCAGCGCCTTGGTCAGGAGGGCCCATGGCATCGGGATTCCACGCCGGCAGCCGGTCGCTGCAAGACCGCTTCGATACCCGTGCCCTGGCCGACCGTATCGACGGGTTGCTCGTCAACGACATCATCAGCGAGAACGACCGGGCGTTCATCGAGGCTCGCGACATGTTCTTCCTCGCCACGGCCGACGGCGACGGACGACCGACCTGCTCGTACAAGGGCGGCGAGCCCGGGTTTGTCCGCGTGCTGGATCCGCACACGCTGGTCTTCCCGAACTACGACGGCAACGGGATGTACCTTTCGACCGGCAACGTCCTGGTCAACCCAGAGGTTGGACTGCTGTTCATCGACTTCGAGCGAGGCCACCGGATGCGGCTCGAGGGCACGGCCAGCGTCGACCTCGATGATCCGATGCGGGCCGGATACCCAGAGGCCCAGTTCCTGGTCCGGGTTCGTGCGCGAACGGTCTACCCGAACTGTCCACGCTACATCCACCGCTACGAGCTCGTGCGGCGCTCGCGGTTCGTGCCACGCGAGGACTGCCTGACCCCGGTCCCGGAGTGGAAGCGCTCTGACTGGGCCCTCGATGCGCTGCCGGAGGGCGACCCAGCCCGCGATCCTGGTGAACGGGACGTGCTGGGGCGCTGATCGGTGCGGCACGCCCGGAGGCGCTCCAGCCGTCGGGCTCCGCCAGCGCCTACTGGCCCCGACAACTGCAACCTCGATCCCCTGCTGGAAGGCGCTGGGCAGCGAGCCCGACCGGCGGAAGCTGGCCAAATTAGAGGGCATGATGACGGCCGAGCAGGAGCCGTGGAACTTCACGCGGTATCCCCCCGCTGACGAGCCCACCGTATGCCGCCCGCCGGGAGGGTGCTTTCGCCCGCGAGGTTGCTGCGAAGGTCAGCAGTTGGCGGGGCCCGGTTGCGGTGCCGGCCACTGTCCATGGGGATGGCCGCGGGGACGCTCATGGGAATCTTTCTCGCTCTGCCATGCCAGTGATGGCGAGGGCTCGCCGGGGGGTGTTGAGCCAGGCCGGCCCTCGGCTGCCCTGGTTCGTGGCCCGTCTTGGCTCGGCTGTCGGCCTGATGGTGAACCGAGCCATAGCTGACGACCCAGGCTGGGACCGTGCGGACCGTGCGAGTCCACCGGTCGACGACCCCGCGGCCACCCAGGGTGCGCGCTCACCCCTGCCGAGTGGCCAGCGCCTCGAAGTTCTCGTACAACCCTGTCACGCCGTGCTTCTCACGCAGCTTCACGGCGGCGGGCCCCACCCGCGACCACAAGCCCGAGACCCAGAGCCAGTCCAGGACCAGGTCGGTGTCCAGCAGACCGTTCTTGGTCAGCGTCCCGATCGTCTCGACCCAATTGAGGATCCGCGCGACGAGAACGTCCTCGGCGGATGCCGTCTCCGGGTTGAAGTTCTCCGACCACACCGCGTGCTGAGCCTCGTCCACGCCCATCGCGGTGCCCCACTGCGCCAACTGCACGAGCAGTGCGGCATCCTCTCGGTCCGCCACGTCACCCTCCCTGGTCGATCTCTATTGGCCGTCAGCCACGCTACTCGCCGCGCCCTAGTGCCGGAGGGAGTTCATCCCACACGCGCCCTCCGGTGGGCCTCAACCGACGACGCGCAGAGGGGGCCGGTGACAGGCGCCACGAGTCCCAGTGCCAGCGTGTGGGAGGCCTGTCTGAGATCGACCGTCTCGGCAAGCGTGTCTGCGCCGGCTGGGGCGGTGCGGTCGTGAATGAGCTCGAGCATCGCGGCGCGGATCTCGTTGGCTGCCATGACCAGGTCGCGGTCCAGCCGTCGTCCGTCGGACGGTGCCAGCCGGGCCTGTCCGGGCTCCTGCTGGGTGCACCCCTGACCGGCTATCGCACGTATGTTGCACGGCAAACGCCCGCCGACTGCGTTTTCGCAGGTCAGCGGGCGTTTACCTTGTGCCCCCGGCAGGATTCGAACCTGCGCTCCCGCCTCCGGAGGGCGGTGCTCTATCCCCTGAGCTACGGGGGCGGGCACGTGTTTGCGTGCGCCCGGTGAGATTAGCAGCCGGGCGCACCAAACGCGGAATGGGCGTGGCTGCAGGACTGCCGGGGCCCCTCAGCCCCGCGACGAGGGTCGCTCGAGCGCTGGCCGCCCTGGCAGCCGGCCGGGTGGGAGGTCGACCGGCCGGTGGGCGTCGATCCACTCGTCGATCTGCTCCCACGACGTGAAGAGCCAGTCGATGCGCTCGTCGCGCCCCTGGGGGATCTGTGCGCGCGGCACCCGCCACCACCGCATGATGATCTCCTTGTCCATCGGCAGCTCGCGCCAGACGTCGGCCACCGTCAGCATGTGGTCGAGTCCGGTGTGGCCGACGAGGACGACGTCGGCGTCGGGAGCCGCTTCGAGCGCGGCCAGCACACCGCCGGGGCGCGGCGCGAGCACGTTGGTCATGCGTTCCGCGCGGTGGGCCATGGCGTGCAGTCCCAGCCGGTGCAACGAGGCGATGGCCCGGTCGCGCCGGTCCTGCGTGAAGTTGCCGCCCTCGGGGAAGATGACGAAGGCGTCGTTGTCGTCGAGGTCGCTCGCGAGCTCGGCGATCTGCTGCTGGATGACCTCGCCCGCCGACTGCGACCCGGGGTGGGGCGAGATGAAGCGGGCCGGCAGCCGGTGCAGCAGCAACCCGATCGCCGGGTCGAGCGACATCGTGTCCTTGAGCACGACACGAGGCTCGCGGCCGTACCAGTGCAGCAGGGCGTGGATGAGGATGAAGGAGTCGCCCGGGCCGGCGTGCCGCGACAGGACGAGGATGCCGCCGGGCTCGCTGGGTCGGGGCGGGTCGCCCTGCACGGTGACCTGCAGCCTCAGCACCCGTCGGGACGCCCGGAACATCACGACGAGATACCACCGCATCAGCCCGTAGTGCGCTCGCTCGAACCACGGTCGCCGGATTGCCCATCCGAAGCCGGACGCCACCCACAGCACGAGCATGACGAGGAGCATCGCGGTCTCGAGCAGGAGGTGGAGCAGGAGCAGCCACCCGAGGCGCAGCGGGCGCAGCCGCCCCGGCACGAAGGGCGATGCGGCGGCCCCCACGACGAGCCACAGCGGCACCGTCACGACGACGAGAACGGTCAGCGCGACCATGGCGACGCCGAGCGCCACCCGTCGCAGCAAGCCGATCACTGCACACGCTCGAGGTATGCCGCCGAGGCCACGTGCGCCTGCTCGATCCGTCTGCCCACGGCGGAGAAGCTGCGGTAGGCGAGCACCGAGTCGTCGCCCTCACCCGTGCTGCCGGTGGGCATGACGTGCACCTCGACGTCCGCCGGCACGGCGGCGAGCTCGCGCACATAGCGGTGGCGCCGGGCGATCTCGAACGACACGCGGGCCACCTCCCAGGGCCGCGTGGGCACTGTCAACGGCTTCTCGGCGCGGCCCACCTGGAGCACGAAGATGCGCCGGGCGCCGAGCTCGACCGCACGGCCCACGGGGATCGAGTTCACGATGCCGCCGTCGAGGTAGTGCTCGCCGTCGACCTCGGCCGGCGGCAGCAGGCCCGGCACGGCGGCCGAGGCCACGACCGCGTCGACGACGCTCCCCGAGGTGAACCAGTGCTCTGTCGCCCGCTCGATGGACGAGGCGCAGCACTGGAAGGGCACGACCAGGTCGGCGAAGGTCCGTTCGCCCAGCTCGTCGGCGATGCGCTGGCGCAGCGGGCTCGCCGAGTGCAGGTGAGTGCGGGTGCGCATGGCGCGGGCGGCCTGACGCATCACGCCGTCGCCGTAGATCTCGCGGCCTTCCGACGCGCTGCGCCACAGCCCGACGAGACGCTCGACGACCGCCGGCGTCGGGTCTGCCGCGACGAGAGCGCCGTTGAGGGCACCGACTGACGTGCCGACGATGAGGTCTGGACCGATTCCCGCGTCGAGGAGCGCCCTCAGCATGCCGACCTCGACGGCACCGAGCAGACCACCCCCGCCGAGCACGAAGGCCGTTCGCTGCGTCTCCACGGCCCGACGCTATCGCGCGGTCGCGTGCCACGATGGGGCGTGCTCATCTCCAAGCCCGTCGCCGACGCGATCCGCGCCGGCACGGTGACCCAGGCCTTCCGGCGCTGGGACGCGCCCCGGGTCAAGGTCGGCAGCCTTCAGCTGACTCCGGCCGGCCTCGTCCGCTTCGACGCCGTGAACCAGGTGCGCGACCCCACCCGCCTCACCGAGCGTGATGCGAGGCGAGCCGGCGTCAAGGATCTCGCCACCCTGCAGAAGTTCCTCGCACCGACGCTGCGCCAGCCGTCGGCGCGTGGAGGTCGCGGCGGCGAGAAGGTCTATCGGGTCAAGCTCAGCTGGGCCGGCGAGGATCCCCGGATCGCCCTGCGCGAGAGTCTCCCCGACGACGACTCGCTCGCCGACCTCGGTGTCCGCCTGGCCCGGCTCGACGCTCGCCCGACGGGTCCCTGGACCCGCGAGATCCTCGAGTGGATCCGCGACAACCCCCGGGTCGTCTCCAAGGAGCTCGCGGCGCTGCGCAACGTCGAGCTGCTGCCGATGAAGGTCGACATCCGCAAGCTCAAGGCCCTGGGACTCACCATCAGCCACGACGTCGGCTACGAGCTCTCACCCCGCGGCGCGGCATACCTCGACTGGCTCGCGAGCCGGGGTGACTGACCTCAGCGTTGGGTGCTGTCGGTGACCTCGCCGACGAGCTCCTCGATGACGTCCTCGAGGAAGACGACGCCGGTGACGGCGCCCTCGTCGTCGATGACGCGTGCGAGGTGGGAGCCGGTCAGCTGCATCGTCGCGAGCACGTCCTCGATCTCGTCCTGCTCGCGGACCGTGGCGAGCCGGCGGATGCGCTTCGGCGGGACGGGTTGCTCGTGCCGCTCGTCGTCGGCGTAGAGCACGTCCTTGAGGTGGAGGTAGCCCGCGATCTCGTCGGCGGCGTCACGCACGGGATAGCGCGAGAAGCCCTGTTTGGCGACGAGGCGCTCGATGTCGGCCGGGGTGGCACCGAGGCGCACCGTCGTCAGTGCGTCGAGGGCGACCGCGACCTCGTGGGCGAGCTTGTCGGAGAACTCCAGCGTCTTGGAGACGAGGCCGTGGCGCTCCTCCTCGAGGAGGCCCTCGCGACGTGACTCGCCGACGATGTGCGCGACCTCCTCGGCGGTGAAGGCGGACGCGATCTCGTCCTTGGGCTCGATGCCGAAGCGACGCACCATCCACTTCGCGGTCGCCTCCATCGCGCTCACGATGTGGCGCAGGCTCCGTGCGAGGAAGAAGAGCGGTGGCACGAGCACCAGGGCGGTGCGGTCCGGGCCGGCGATCGCGAGGTTCTTGGGGATCATCTCGCCGACGACGACGTGCAGGTAGCTGACGATGAGCAGGGCGATGGCGAGTGCCACGCCGCCGGCCCACGCCTCGGACAGTCCCCAGCCGTGGAAGATCGGCTCCAGGAGGTGGTGCAACGCCGCCTCGGCGAGCGCTCCGAGACCGACCGAGCAGACGGTGATGCCGAGCTGGGCGGTGACCAGCATCGACCCGAGGCGCTCGAGGGCCTGCAGGCACGCGACGGCCCGCTTGCTGCCGGCATCGGCGAGGGGCTCGAGGGTGGAGCGACGCACCGCCATGGCCGCGAACTCGGCGCCGACGAAGAAGGCGTTGCCGAGGAGCAGCAGCAGCGACACGACGTAGACCCAGGGGCCGTTCACTCCTGGTCTCCCGTCGGCTCCGTGGCGCCCGCGACGTCCGCCGGCTGGGAGTCCGGGTCGGGCACGAAGCGCAGCCGGTCGACGCGACGGCCGACCATGCCGGCGACCGTGACCCGCCACCCGGGGACCGCCACGACGTCCCCGACGACCGGCACGCGGCCGAGGGTGCTCATGACGAAGCCGCCCATCGTCTCGTAGGTCGAGCCGTCGGGGACCTCGGCGTCGAAGGCGTCGCGCACCTCGTCGGGCCGCCACAGGCCGGGCACGGTCCACGACCCGTCGACGAGCTCGCGCCCGCTCTGGCGGGTGCGGTCGTGCTCGTCGGAGACCTCACCGACGATCTCCTCGACGACGTCCTCGAGGGTGACGATGCCTGAGGTGCCGCCGTGCTCGTCGACGACGACGGCCATCTGGAAGCCGCCCTCGCGCAGCTGGCGCAGCAGCGGGTCGAGCCGGATCGTCTCGGGCACGACGAGACGGTCCGACATGAGCGCGGAGACCGGCACGTCCTTGCGCCGCTCGTGGGGCACCGCCATCGCCTTCTTGACGTGCACGACCCCGTCGACGTCGTCCCAGTCGTCGCCGAGCACGGGGAAGCGCGAGTGGCCGGTGCGTCGGGACAGGCGCAGCACGTCCTCGGCCGACTCGTCACGGTGGATGCCGGTGCAGCGCACCCGGGGCGTCATGACGTCGTCGGCCGTGCGCTCGCCGAAGCCGAGGGAGCGGGTGAGCATCCGGGCCGTCGTGATGTCGAGCGTGCCCGCGTCGGCGGAGCGCTGCACGAGGCTCGCGAGCTCCTGCGGGGTGCGCGCTCCCGACAGCTCCTCCTGCGGCTCGATACCGACGGTGCGCAGGAAGCGGTTGGCCGAGCCGTTCAGCACGATGATGAGCGGCCGGGCGAACGTGGCGAAGACGCGCACGGGGAGGGCGACGACCTTGGCTGTCGTGAGCGGCGCGGAGATGCCCAGGAACTGCGGGAGCAGCTCGCCGAAGACCATCGAGAACGCGGTCGCGAGCACGAGGGCGAGAGCGCTCGACACCGCGTCGACGGCGCCGGGCGAGAGACCGAGCCCGGCGAGGGGCCCCGCGAGGAGGCTGCCGATCGAGGGCTGCGCCAGTGCCCCGACGACGAGCGTCGTGATCGTGATGCCGACCTGCGCTGCGGAGAGCTGCGTCGAGAGCTGGGTCACCGACTGGAGCACGACGCGGGCTCTCGAGTCGCCCTCGTCGATGGCGCGTTGGACCGTCGGTCTGTCGATCGCGACGAGTGAGAACTCGGCTGCGACGAAGACGGCCGTGCCTGCGGTGAGCAGCACTGCAAGGAGCAGCAGCAGCCACTCGGTCACGGAAGGCTCCGGCCGGCGGAGGCCGGGCAGTCGTCGGCGTCGGTCATCGCGCCCACTATAGGGAGACCGCGCCGGTATGCCGTGTCGAGAGGTCCGCGTCCGGGGCGCGACCCGCGCTGTGGTTGAGTTGGGCCCGTCAGGATCGATCCGGCGGGGCCGGAGGAGGAGAGCGTCGTGGATCCCGCAGGACCAGAGCCCACCGGTCGCATCGAGGTGCGCGGGCTGACCAAGCACTTCGGCTCGTTCACGGCGGTCGACCACCTCGACTTCGACGTCGAGCCCGGACGCATCACCGGTTTCCTCGGGCCCAACGGTGCCGGCAAGACCACGACCCTGCGCATGCTGCTCGGACTCGTGCGGGCCTCCTCGGGCACGGCGACGATCGACGGTCGCCGCTATGGCGACATCCACAACCCGCTGACCGTGGTGGGCTCGGCGCTCGAGGCGACGAACTTCCACCCGGGCCGCACGGGGCGCAACCATCTGCGCGTGCAGGCTGCCGCGGCCGGCGTGCCCGACCAGCGCGTCGACGAGCTGCTCGAGCTCGTGGGCATCCCCGCGGCCGCGCGCAAGCGGGCGGGTGGCTACTCGATGGGCATGCGCCAGCGCCTCGGTCTGGCCGCGGCGCTGCTCGGCGACCCGCAGGTGCTCATCCTCGACGAGCCCGCGAACGGGCTCGATCCCGAAGGCATCCGTTGGCTGCGCGGCTTCCTGCGCCACCTCGCCGACGAGGGGCGCACCCTGCTCATCTCGAGCCACATGCTCTCGGAGGTGGAGCAGACGGTCGATGACGTCGTCATCATCGCCAACGGCAAGCGGGTGGCCCAGGGCACCGTCGGGGAGCTGCGTGGCGAGCCGACCGCCTACGTGCGCACCTCCGACCCCGACCGCCTCACCGCCGCCCTGCAGGGTCGCGGGCTGCGGGTCACCCCGAAGGGGCCCGGCCTGCAGGTGACGACCGAGGACCTGGCCGTCGTCGGCGACACCGCCCACGCCAGCGACGTCGCCATCCACGAGCTGCGCAGCGAGCAGACCCACCTCGAGGAGCTCTTCTTCAACCTGACCGAGAGCGAGGGCGACCGCAACCGCCTGACCGACGCGACGTCGTCCGCTCCTGCCGGTGCCACCCCGGCCCCCGACGGTGGTCGGGCGCAGGACCTCCCCGCCGACCTTCCGCCGCCCAGCGGCCCACCCGCGTTCCCGCCGCCGGCCGGCGTCTCGCCCGCCGACCCGAAGGAGGCCGGACGATGACCGCCGCCATCCGCGCCGAGTTCCGCAAGTTCTTCACCACCCGCCTCTGGTGGGGCATGGCCATCGCGGTGTTCCTGTCCGGTGCCGCCTTCGCCGTGCTCTTCGCCCTCGTCTTCACGAGCGACGCCGTGCAGGGTCCACAGGGTGCGGCCGCCCCGAGGACCGATGCCGACCTCGCCAAGGCGGTCTTCACCGGCGGCATCCAGATCGGCTACCTGCTGACCCTCGCGATCGGCGTCATGACGATCGGGTCGGAGTATCGCCACCAGACCATCACCGCGACCTTCCTCGCCGTGCCCCGACGGGGACGGGTGATGGGCGCCAAGGTGATCTCGCTGCTCGCCATCGGCGCCTTCTACGGCGTGCTCTCCCTCGCCGGTGCCGTCGGCGCCGGCACGCTCGTGCTGACCGCCAAGGGGCACCACCCCTTCGCCGACAGCTCGATCTGGCGCACCCTCGCGCTCTCTCTCCTGGTCCTCGGTCTCTGGGCGCTCATCGGTCTCGGCGTCGGCATCCTCATCCCCAACCAGGTGGCCGCGCTGCTCATCTCGATCGCCGTGGCGTGGATCGTCGAGCCGGTGCTCGGCCTGGTGCTCGCCCTCACCGACTGGGGGCAGAAGATCTCGCCCTACCTCCCCAGCCGGGCCACGGCGGCGATGCTGGACACGACCGGCGGAGGCTTCGACGGCCAGCCGGTCGAGCAGCTCTCGTGGTGGGCCGGCGCCCTCGTCCTCGCGGCGTATGCCGCCGTGATGGCCGGGCTCGGCACCTGGCGCACGATGCGGCGCGACATCGCCTGACGGCATACCGGGTGCTCTGGGCCGGCCGTCCTCCAGACGCCTCCACGCGCACCCTGGCCACCCGGCGAGCGTGACGAACGCCTCGTCGGAATGGGTAGTGGAGGGGCGGGGACCATGGCTGCTAGCACTCTCTTCGGGGCTAGGCTTGACCCTCGTATACGCAACGACGCACCCGAGCCAACGAAAGAGGCGCATCCGCCGTGTCCGAACAGTCCACGTCCGGCGACCCCATCGCAGCATTCGGTCCCAACGAGTGGCTCGTCGACGAGCTCTACCAGCGCTACCTGACCGACAAGCACTCGGTCGACAAGGCGTGGTGGGAGTTCTTCAAGGACTACGGGTCCGACGGTGGACGTGCCGACAACGGCTCGGCGCCAGCCCTCCCGCCGGTGTCCACCGGCACCGCCGAGCAGACCAACGGTGCCGCTCCGGCGGGCGCCCCGGCCGCGCCGGTGAAGGCCGAGCCCGCACCACCGGCCGTCCAGTCCCGGCCGGCTCCGGAGGCCAAGGCCGAGCCCAAGCCGGAGGCCAAGGCCGAGCCCAAGCCGGAGGCCAAGGCCGAGCCCAAGCCGGAGCCCAAGGGCGAGGCCGAGGGCAAGGCGGAGCCCAAGCCGCGTGACGTGCCCGCGGTGAAGCAGACCGGGCCCGTCAACGACGACATCGTCACCGCGCTCCGCGGCGCCCCGCAGCGCGTGGTCGCCAACATGGAGACCTCGCTGACGGTGCCCACCGCCACGAGCGTGCGCGCCGTGCCGGCCAAGCTGCTCATCGACAACCGCGTCGTCATCAACAACCACCTCGCCCGCTCGCGCGGAGGCAAGGTGAGCTTCACCCACCTCATCGGCTACGCCATGGTCAAGGCGCTCGCGATCATGCCGGCCATGAACAACGGCTTCACCGAGAAGGACGGGCGCCCGGCCCTGCTGCAGCCGGCCCACGTCAACTTCGGCCTCGCCATCGACCTGCAGAAGGACGACGGCACGCGCACCCTGGTCGTGCCCTCCATCAAGTCGGCGGAGGAGATGGACTTCGTCCACTTCTGGACCGCCTACGAGGACATGGTCAAGAAGGCGCGGCACAACAAGCTCACCGTCGAGGACTTCAAGGGCACGACGATCTCGCTGACCAACCCCGGTGGCATCGGCACCGTGCATTCCGTGCCCCGCCTCATGTCGGGCCAGGGCACGATCATCGGCGTCGGCGCGCTCGACTACCCGGCCGAGTGGCAGGGCGCGAGCACCGAGACGCTCAACCGCAACGCCGTCAGCAAGATCATCACGCTGACCTCGACCTACGACCACCGGATCATCCAGGGCGCCCAGAGCGGCGACTTCCTGCGGATCATCCACCAGCTGCTCCTCGGCGACAACCGCTTCTACGACGAGATCTTCGAGTCGCTGCGCATCCCCTACGAGCCGATCCGCTGGATCCAGGACGTCGACTCCTCGCACGACGACGACATCAACAAGGTCGCCCGCGTGCAGGAGCTGATCCACGCCTACCGCGTGCGGGGCCACCTCATGGCCGACACCGACCCGCTCGAGTACAAGCAGCGTCGCCACCACGACCTCGACGTCACGACGCACGGCCTGACCCTCTGGGACCTCGACCGCACCTTCGCGACCGGTGGCTTCGGCGGCGCGCCCTTCCTCAAGCTGCGCAAGATCCTCGGCATCCTGCGTGACTCCTACTGCCGCACCTCCGGCATCGAGTACATGCACATCCAGGACCCCGACCAGCGCAAGTGGATCCAGGACAAGGTGGAGCGGCCCTACGAGAAGGCCGGCCGCGACGAGCAGATGCGCATCATGCGGCGGCTCAACGCTGCCGAGGCGTTCGAGACCTTCCTCCAGACGAAGTTCGTCGGTCAGAAGCGCTTCTCGCTCGAGGGCGGCGAGTCGGTCATCGCGCTGCTCGACCGCCTCCTCTGCCGTGCCGCGAGCGACAACCTCGACGAGGTCTGCATCGGCATGCCGCACCGCGGGCGACTCAACGTGCTGGCCAACATCGCGGGCAAGTCCTACGGCCAGATCTTCCGCGAGTTCGAGGGCAAGCAGGACCCCAAGTCCGTGCAGGGCTCGGGCGACGTGAAGTACCACCTCGGCACCGAGGGCGAGTTCGTCTCCGAGGACGGCAGCAAGACCAAGGTCTACCTCGCCGCCAACCCGTCACACCTCGAGGCCGTCAACCCGGTGCTCGAGGGGATCGTGCGCGCCAAGCAGGACCGACTCAACCTCGCCGGAGAGTCCTACCCCGTGCTGCCCGTGCTCATGCACGGTGACGCGGCGTTCGCCGGACAGGGCGTCGTCGCCGAGACGCTCAACCTCTCCCAGCTGCGCGGCTACCGCACCGGCGGCACGATCCACGTCGTCATCAACAACCAGGTCGGCTTCACGACGTCGCCGAGCAGCTCGCGCTCGTCGGTCTACTCGACCGACGTCGCGCGCATGATCCAGGCGCCGATCTTCCACGTCAACGGCGATGACCCCGAGGCCTGCGTCCGCATCGCCGAGCTCGCCTACGAGTTCCGCCAGGAGTTCAACAAGGACGTCGTCATCGACATGGTGTGCTACCGCCGCCGTGGTCACAACGAGGGCGACGACCCGTCGATGACGCAGCCGCTGATGTACAGCCTCATCGAGGCCAAGCGCTCAGTGCGCAAGCTCTACACCGAGTCACTCATCGGTCGCGGTGACATCAGCGTCGAGGACGCCGAGGCAGCCCTGCGCGACTACCAGCAGCAGCTCGAGCGCGTCTTCGTCGAGACCCGCGAGGCCAAGAAGGCCTCCACCGGCGCTCCTGCCGCGGCGGGACCCGAGCGCGACTCGGACGCCCCCGACAACGCCGGACTGGAGCGCCCCACCGCGCAGGTGCAGGACGAGACGGCCACGCGGCGATCAGCCACCGAGACGGGTGTCTCGCCGAGCGAGCTCATCCACATCGGGGAGACCTTCACCAGCCCGCCCAAGGGCTTCACCATCCACCCGAAGCTCAAGCAGCTGATGGACCGTCGGGCCAAGATGGTGCACGAGGGGGGCATCGACTGGCCGATGGCCGAGCTGCTGGCCTTCGGCACCCTCCTCAAGGAGGGCACGCCGATCCGCCTCGCGGGTCAGGACAGTCGCCGCGGCACGTTCGTGCAGCGTCACGCCGTGCTCATCGACAAGAACAACGCGGAGGAGTGGACGCCGCTGCTCTACCTCGGCGAGGGCCAGGCCCGATTCTGGGTCTACGACTCGCTGCTGTCGGAGTACGCCGCGATGGGCTTCGAGTACGGCTACTCCGTCGAGCGGCCCGACGCGCTCGTGCTGTGGGAGGCGCAGTTCGGTGACTTCGGCAACGGGGCGCAGACGATCGTCGACGAGTTCATCAGCAGCTCCGAGCAGAAGTGGGGCCAGCGCAGCTCGGTCGTGCTGCTGCTCCCCCACGGCTACGAGGGGCAGGGTCCCGACCACAGCTCGGCGCGCATCGAGCGCTACCTGCAGCTGTGCGCCGAGAACAACATGTCCGTCGCCTACCCCTCGACGGCGGCGAGCTACTTCCACCTGCTGCGTCGTCAGGCCTACGCCCGGCCGCGCACTCCCCTCATCGTCTTCACCCCGAAGTCGATGCTGCGCAGCAAGGCAGCAGCCAGCCCGGTCGAGGCCTTCACCGAGGGCGGCTTCCGCCCCGTCCTGCCCGACCACGAAGGCGTGACCAAGGACGTCACCCGCGTCCTCCTCGCCAGCGGCAAGGTCGTGCACGAGCTCGACGCAGAGCGCGAGAAGCGTGAGGACACGTCCACGGCCATCATCCGGGTCGAGCAGCTCTACCCGATCCCGGAGCAGGAGATCCGCGACGCGGTGGCGAGCTACCCCGACGCCGAGCTGTTCTGGGTGCAGGACGAGCCGCGCAACCAGGGCGCGTGGCCGCTCATGGCCCAGTGGCTGCACGAGGACCTCTGCGAGATGGGCGAGACCCGCCCGTGGCGCGTCGTGGCGCGCAAGGCGTCGGCATCGCCGGCTACCGGCTCGTCGAAGAAGCACGCCCTCGAGCAGGCCGAGCTCATGGACCACGCCTTCAACCGCTGACCCCGAGCACTGCTGCACCATCGACGCCCGGCCCGCCTCCGCGGGCCGGGCGTCGTCACGCGATAACCTCCATACCGTGTACTTCACGGATCGGGGCATCGAGGAGCTCGTCGCCCGCCGCGGCGAGGAACAGGTCGGCATCGACTGGCTCGCCGAGCAGCTGCGGACCTTCGTCGACCTCAACCCGGAGTTCGAGGTCCCCGTCGAACGGCTCGCGACGTGGCTGGCCCGGCTCGACGACGACGAGGACTGACAGGCACCGATCAGGCGACCGATGAGCGACCGAAGAGCACGGACGAGGAACTGACGACGTGAGCGATCCGACCGACACCGATGCCGAGCGCCGGCCCTACGGCGTGGGCCCCGCCTATCCCTCGCGCCATACCGAGTTCACCTCGGAGCCGCCGACGACGCGGTATGCCGCCCAGCCGGCCGTCGCTCGCACGCCCCCTGCCGCTCACCCGTCCGAGGCGCCGACTCCGCGGGCCACCCCTGCGGCCGCGGCCCCGCCCCCTGCAGCCGACGCCGAGCCCTCCTTCGCACCCAGCCGTGAGTTCACCGTGGCCGAGGGCGTGCGCGATGTGGGCCTCGTCTTCATCGGCGCCTCGATGACGGCCGGCTACGGCGACCCCAAGGGACTCGGGTGGGTGGGCCGGGTCGTGGCCCGCACCCAGCACCCGGATCTCGACCTCACGGCATACAACCTCGGCGTGCGCGGCAACACCTCCGGTGACGTGGTCGCTCGCTGGGGCGCCGAGTCGCACCCTCGGTGGAAGGGACGCGGCGAGCGACGTCTCGTGGTCTCCGTCGGCGTCGGCGACATCACCTCGGGCATGACGATGGCGCGGTCACGGCTCAACCTCGCCAACGTGCTCGACGAGGCGACCAGCTCCGGCATCAGCGCCTTCGTCGTCGGCCTCGCCCCGACTCTCGACACCGAGCTCAACCGGAGGATCGAGGCCCTCGCCGAGGCCCAGGCGGACGTCTGCTCCCGGCGGGGCATCACCTATGTCGACTGCTTCCGCCCGCTCGTCAGCCACGACCAGTGGATGGCCGACCTGGCGGCGAGCCCCGACCGGGCGCACCCCGGGCAGGCCGGCTACGGCCTCGTGGCGTGGCTCGTGCTGCACAACGGCTGGAACGACTGGCTCGCGATCAGCTGAGGGGGATCGTCCTCGAGCGCGCATCCGCGGGCTGGAAGGTGCTCAGCGGGCGTCAGGGGCTTCGCGCGGAGCGCGCGGCGCGGCGACGGCGGCCACGATGCTGGCGATGGCAAGGGCACCGAGGCCGAGCGCGAGGGCGCCCTGGTCGCCCTCGCGCAGCGACCATGCGACGGGCAGCAGCAGGGCATTCCAGAGCACGGTCGGCGTCTTGGGCCACTCGTCCGCGCGGAACCAGGCGCGCGCCAGGGCGAGCAGGGCCACCCCGAAGATGAGGATGAGCACGGCCGACACGGCCGCCCGTGACAGGTCATCGGTGGCACCAGAGACCATCTCGATGACGTAGAAGACGACGATCCCGACGAGCACGAGGCCCTCGACGAGGGTCAGGACGCCCGCCACGCGGTGCGCCACGGTGACGCCGTCGCGGGACCGTGCGCCGGGTGTCGTGCTCGGATCGGTGCGAGGATCGGTCACCGGAGCAGCGTAGCGATCGCGGGGGCTCCCGCCGCATTGGAAGGGGTCGGCGCGCCCGTGCCACGCCACCGCGCCGGGGGCCGCAGGTGTGGAACTGTGGGCTTCCTGCCGATACAGTGTCACCTCGGTGTGACTTGCGTCCAACACGTTGAACATCCACGTGGGCTCTGGGCACACTGGTCATGGACTGCTCGCGTGCGGAATCATCCCGTGCGCGTCGGCGTTGGTCAGATGGGTGCGCCCATCGATCGGTGACGCCGGTGCATGACCACCTCGATCCCGGTCGAGTCATGTCCGTCCGCACCACCACCTACGACTTCACCCCCTCAGGCTCCGTCAACGACGCTGGCGCCCGGCTCCCGCGAGACTGCGGGGTTCCGCCGGGGGCGGTGACGACAACGACCACAGAAGGAGCACAAGCCATATGGATTGGCGCGACCGCGCTGCCTGCCTGGAAGTCGACCCGGAGCTGTTCTTCCCCATCGGGAACACCGGGCCGGCCATCCTGCAGATCGAGGAGGCCAAGGCCGTGTGCCGCACCTGCCCCGTGATCGACACCTGCCTCAAGTGGGCCCTCGAGACCGGGCAGGACGCCGGTGTCTGGGGTGGCCTCTCGGAGGACGAGCGTCGCGCTCTCAAGCGACGCAACGCACGGGCCCGCCGAGCCGGCTGAGCCCCGTCTGCCAGCCCGGTGACGACATCGTCACCGGGCCTTTGCGTGCGTCCCGCACCGCTCCACGCGCATGGCCCCCTCGGGACGGGTCGGTGCGCCCTACTCGAGCGGGCGGAGGCTTGCCGTGAAGCGGGCTCGAGTGCCGTGCGGGCTGACCGGCTCCCACGTGATGCGGCCCTGCAGGTCGCCGACGAGCGACTGGACGATCTGGGTGCCGAGACCTGAGCCGGGCCTGCGGGCCGGGTCGATGCCCTTCCCGTCGTCCTCGACCGAGACGACGACCATGGGTTTGCCGCGCTCGTCGGACGAGCGCTCGATGGTGATCCGCACGTCTCCCCCGGCGTCACCGAGCCCGTGCTCGATGGAGTTCTGCACGAGCTCGCTCATGATCATCGCGAGCGACGTGGCATCCTCGGCGCGCAACCTGCCGAAGGAGCCCTCGGTCACGGTGCGCACCGGGGCGCCGTTGGCCGTGACCTCGACGACGGCGCCCAGCCCGCGCTGCGCGATGGTGTCGAAGTCGACCGTCTCGTCGAACCCCTGGCTCAGCTGGTCGTGGACCATGGCGATGGTGCCGACCCGCCGCTCGGCCTCCTTGAGGGCGATGCGCGCCTCACCCTCGGGCACCCGGCGCGCCTGCAGCCGCAGCAGCGCCGCCACGGACTGCAGGTTGTTCTTGACCCGGTGGTGGATCTCGCGGATCGTCGCGTCCTTGGTCATGAGCTCACGCTCGCGGCGACGCAGCTCACCGACGTCACGCAGCAGCACGATGGCCCCGAATCTCTGCCCGGCCTCGGTCAGCGGGATGGCGCGCATCGACACGGTCGTGCCGCCGGCGACCACCTCGGTGCGCCAGGGCTGGCGACCCGTGACCACGAGCGGCAGCCCTTCGTCGACGGGGTAGGAGTCGCGCACGTTGTCGGTGACCATCTGCGCCAGGCTCGCCCCCACCACCTCGCCGAGGTGCCCCAGGCGGTGCAGGGCCGAGACGGCGTTGGGGCTGGCATAGGTCACGAGCCCGTCGATGTCGAGCCGGATGACTCCGTCGCCGACCCGGGGAGCCCCCCGGCGCAGGCCCGTCGGGGCGCCGCCGTGCGGGAACTCACCGCCGGTCACCATGCGGCAGAGGGCGTCGGCCGTCGCGAGGTAGGTCAGCTCGAGCCGGCTCGGCGTGCGGGTCGTCCAGAGGTTGGTGTGGCGCGTCATGACGGCGACGACGTGGCCCCCGCGCACCACAGGGATGTACTCCTCGCGGACCGACTGGTCGGGGGCGTGGTCGTGCGGGATGAGCACCTGGCGCACCCGCAGGATGCGCTGCTCGGCCGCCGCCTCGTCGAGCAGGTCGCGGGTGCGTCCCGGCTCGGCGACACGTCCGACCTGGTCCTCGACGAAGACGAGCTGGCCAGTCGTCGGGCGCACGTGCGCCATGGCCTCCCAGTGGTCGCCCACGGTGCGCACCCAGAGCACGAGGTCGGCGAAGGAGAGATCGGCGACGAGCTGCCAGTCACCGACGAGCAGGTGCAGCCAGTCGACGTCGTGGTCGGGCAGGTTGGTCCGCCCGCGCAGGAGCTCGCTGAGGGTGGCCACGAGACGCAAGCCTATGTGAAGGAACGGAACCCGCCGCGGGCGTCCGGTCCTGCACGACAGCGAGCGGTCCTCAGGAGCGGCGCGACGCCTTGGCGCTCGCGCCCTTCCTGGGCGTTGCGGCCTTCCTGGCGGGGGCCGACTGCCTCGTGGGAGCCTTCGTGGTGGCGGCCGCCCTCGTGCCGCCGGCAGCCGCCTTGCTCCCCTCAGCCTTCTTCGCAGGTGCAGCCCTGTTCGCAGGTGTGGCCTTCTTCGCAGGTGTGGCTTTCTTCGCGGGTGCAGCCTTCGTGGCGGGTGCGGCCTTCCTCGCGGGTGCGGCCTTCGAGGCGGCTGCAGCCTTCGCGGGTGCCTTCCTGGCGGGGGCCTGCTGCGCACCGGGCTGGGCGGTAGCACCCGTCGGCGCTGCGCTGACCGCCGGTGACGAGGTTGCCGGCTTGGTGACGGTGCGCAGGGTCCGCAGCGCAACCGACAGGGCGGCGATGCCCGCGTGCGACATCCGCTCGATGCCGCCGAGGGCGCCACGCGCCCGGGTCAGCGCGTCGGCATTGAGCTCCGACCACTCGGCCAGCCGCTCGGCCGGCGAGCTGCGCCGGTTGCTCACCTCGAGCACCGACCGGGTGAGGACGTGGAGCACCGCGTAGAGGTCGTCGCGGAGGGCGCCTCTGGCCATCGCATCCCACCGGTCGTCCCGGGGCAGCATCGTGACCCGTCCGAGCATCGCGTCGATCGAGAAGGTCTCCGACGTCAGGAAGTACACCCCCACGACGTCGCCGAGCTGCTCACCCGTCTCCTCGGCGATCTCGATGATGTCGAGCAGCGAGTAGCCGTCGAGGAGCGAGGCCGCGACGAGCGCGAGCTCCTCGGGGACGCCCTTGCCCTGCAAGTCCTTGGCGCGTCGCAGGAGGCGCGTGCGCTCACTGCCCTGGAGCAGCTCGGGGATCCGGGCGGCATACGCCTCGATGCCGGGACGGAAGCGCGCCACCTCGGCGGCGATGTCGAGCTGGGCGGGTCGCGACGTGAGGAACCACCGCACCGACCGGTCGATGAGGCGGCGGAACTCGAGGTAGAGCGCCGTCTGCGCAGCGGTCGTCACGACGTTGTCGGTGGCCTCGACCTGGCGCACGTAGCCGGCCAGGTCGAAGATCTCACGGCACACGACGTAGGCGCGGGCGACCTGCTCGGGCGACGCGCCGGTCTCCTCCCCTGCGCGGTAGGCGAAGGTGATGCCACCCCGGTTGACCATCGAGTTGGCGACGGAGTTGGTGATGATCTCGCGACGCAGCGGGTGGGCCGCGATCTGATCGGCGTACTTGCCACGCAGGGGCGTGGGGAAGTAGCCGGCCAGCGTCTGGGCGAACCACGGGTCGTCGGGCAGTGACGTCGCAATGAGCTGGTTCTTGAGGTAGAGCTTGGCGTAGGCGACGAGCACCGAGAACTCCGGCGACACGAGGCCGAGGCCCTCCTTGTTGCGGCGCGAGATCTCGGCGACGCTCGGCAGGAACTCGAGGCCGCGGTCGAGGTCGCCGTGCCCCTCGAGGAACTGGATGAGGCGCTCGTGCACGGTGAGCATCTCGTGCTGTTGCGCGCGGGCGTTGCCGAGCAGGACGTTCTGCTCGTAGTTGTCTCGCAGCACCTGTTGCGCAACCTCGTCGGTCATCGAGGCGAGCAGCGTGTTGCGCCGCTTCATCGTCAGCTCACCCGAGCGGGTCAGCTCGGTGAGCAGGATCTTGATGTTGACCTCGTGGTCGGAGGTGTCGACCCCGGCGCTGTTGTCGATGGCGTCGGTGTTGACGCGCACCCCCGCGAGCGCGGCCTCGATGCGGCCGAGCTGGCTCGCGCCGAGGTTGCCACCCTCGCCGACGACCTTGCAGCGCAGGTCGGCGCCGTTGACGCGGATCGCGTCGTTGGCGCGGTCGCCGATCTCGCTGTTGGTCTCGGGGGTGGCCTTGACGTAGGTGCCGATGCCACCGTTCCAGAGCAGGTCGACCGGCGCCTTGAGGATCGCCTTCATCAGCTCGGCCGGCGTGAGGGTCTTGGTGCCGGCCCGCAGACCGAGAGCCGTGACCATGGGCGCGCTGATCGGCACGGACTTGGCCGATCGGTCGAAGATGCCACCGCCCTTGGAGATGAGCGCCGCCTCGTAGTCGGCCCACGACGACCCGGGCAGCTCGAACATCCTGCGCCGCTCGGCATACGAGGTCGCCGCGTCGGGCGTCGGGTCGACGAAGATGTGCCGGTGGTCGAAGGCGGCCACGAGCCGGATGTGCTCCGACAGGAGCATGCCGTTGCCGAACACGTCGCCGCTCATGTCGCCGACACCGACCACGGTGAAGTCCTCGGTCTGGGTGTCGACGCCGAGCTCGCGGAAGTGCCGCTTGACCGACTCCCATGCGCCCCGGGCCGTGATGCCCATGCCCTTGTGGTCATAGCCCGCCGAGCCGCCCGAGGCGAAGGCATCGTCGAGCCAGAAGCCGTAGTCGGCCGAGATGCCGTTGGCGATGTCGGAGAACTTCGCCGTGCCCTTGTCGGCGGCGACGACGAGGTAGGTGTCGTCCTCGTCGTGACGCACGACGCGCTGGGGAGGCACCGCCTCGCCGGAGACGCGGTTGTCGGTGAGGTCGAGCAGCCCCGAGATGAAGAGCCGGTATGCCGCGATGCCCTCGTCCATCCATGCCGCGCGGTCGACCGCGGGGTCGGGGAGCTGCTTGGCGTAGAAGCCGCCCTTGCTGCCGGTGGGCACGATGACGGCGTTCTTGACCATCTGGGCCTTGACGAGCCCGAGGATCTCGGTGCGGAAGTCCTCGCGCCTGTCACTCCATCGCAGACCGCCGCGGGCGACCTTGCCGAAGCGCAGGTGCACTCCCTCCACGCGCGGGCTGTAGACCCAGATCTCGTACATCGGCCGCGGCGCGGGGAGGTCGGGGACCATCTTGGGGTTGAGCTTGAGGGACACGTAGGTCTTGTCGTTGCCGCGGTCGTCGGGCTGGTAGAAGTTCGTGCGCAGGCTCGCCTGGACGACCCCGAGGAGCGCTCGCACGATGCGGTCGTGGTCGAGGCTCGCGACGTCGTCGAGCGCCTCCCTCACGCTCGTCACGATCGCCTTCTGGCGCGCGGCGCGCTTGTTGCGACCGGCGTCGGTCGTGTCGTCGAAGGCGTCTGGGTCGAAACGCGTCTCGAAGAGGTCGACGAGGCCGCGCGCGATGTCGGTGTGCGCGACGAGCGCCGACTCGACATAGTCCTGCGAGAACGTCGAGCCGGTCTGGCGGAGGTACTTCGCGACGGTGCGCAGGATGACGACCTGGCGCCAGGTCAGCCCGGCGCCGAGCACGAGCGCGTTGAAACCGTCGGACTCGGCGCGTCCCTCCCAGACCGCGCGGAAGGCGTCCTCGAAACGAGCGCGCACGTCGTCGACCTCGTCACCCGAGCCCCAGCGCTCGGCGGGGGCCCGCAGGCCGAAGTCGAAGATGTGCAGGACCCGCTGGTCGATGCCGCGCACCTCGTAGGGGCGCTCGTCGGTCACCTCGACACCGAGGTGGGTGAAGAGTGGGAGCACCTGGGTGAGCGAGAGGTCGGCACGACGGTAGAGCTTGAAGCGCCGCTCCTCCGGACCCTTGGCGGCGGCATCGGCGTAGAGGTGCAAAGCGGTCGTGCGGTCACCCTCGCCGAGACCCTCGATGCGGTCGAGGTCGGCCACGGCCGTCTCGACGTCGAAGTCCTCCTTGTAGGCCTCGGGCAGCGCCTTCGCGTAGGCCGCCATGGTGCGCGCACCTTCGTCGACCCCCCGCGAGGCGCTGAGCGCCTCGGAGAGGTCCTCGTCCCACGTGCGGGTGGCGTCGATGACCCGCCGCTCGATGGCCGCCTCGTCGACGTCGGGGATGTCGACACCGGACGGCATACGGACGACGAAGTGCAGACGCGCCAGGGTCGACTCGCTGACGCGGGTCGTGTTGTCGATCGTCGCACCGCCGTAGGCCTCGAGCAGGAGGGCCTCGATGCGCAGGCGGACCGTCGTGTTGTAGCGGTCGCGCGGGAGGTAGACGAGGCAGGAGACGAAGCGGCCGAACTCGTCGCGGCGGGTGAAGAGCTTGGTCTTGCGCCGCTCCTGCAGGTGCAGCACGCTCGTCGCGATGTCGGCGAGCTGCTGCGGACTGGTCTGGAAGAGCTCGTCGCGCGGGTAGGTCTCGAGGATCTGGAGGATGTCCTTGCCCGAGTGGCTGTCGGCGCTGAGGCCGGTGAGCCGCAGCACCTCTTCTGCGCGCACGTCGAGCAACGGGATGTCGTGGATGGTGTCGTTGTAGGCGGCCGACGCATAGAGGCCGAGGAAGCGCTGCTCGCCGACGCACTCACCCCGGGCGTTGAAGCGCTTGACCGAGATGTAGTCGAGGTAGACGTCGCGGTGCACCGTCGCGCGCGAGTTGGCCTTGGTGATGATGAGGATCGTCGCGTCGCGCGCGGCTCGGCTCGCAGCCGGCGTCAGGACGACGCCCGTGCCGGCGTGGGGGCGGTCGTAGCGGAGCACGCCGAGACCGGTGCCGGCGACCTGAACCGAGATGTCGTGGCCGTTCTCGTGGCGCAGGGCGTACTCGCGGTAGCCGAGGAAGGTGAAGTTGTTGTGCGCGAGCCACTCGAGGAAGCGGCTCGCCTCGCGCGCCTGACGGGGATCGGTGCCGGGCGGCGTCGCGGACTTGAGCTCGCTCGCGATGGTGAGGGCGTGGGCGCGCATCTTGGGCCAGTCCTCGACGGAGTCGCGCACGTTCTCGAGGACGTGTCGCAGCCGGGCCTCGAGGTCGCTCAGCGAGCTCTGCGGGAGGCGGTCGATCTCGACGTGCATCCACGACTCGCGCACGATGCCGGTGGAGTCGTCTCCGCTGCTCGGCGAGGTGCCCTCGGGCAGCACCGAGCGCAGGTCTCCGGTGATGGTGCGCTCGACCGTCATCTGCGGGTGCACGATCAGGTGCACCCCACGGTCGAAGCCACCGAGCGCCGACACGACGGAGTCGACGAGGAAGGGCATGTCGTCGACGACGATCTGGACGACGGTGTGGCCCGTCGACCAGCCTTCGTCCTGCGAGGACGGGTTGAACGCGCGCACGTTGAGCGTGCCCACCGGACGGTGCTGGGCGAAGTCGCGGTGGGCGAGGGCGAGCGTCGAGAGCTCACGGGAGGGGCGCGCCAGCAGGTCCTCGGTCGCGACCAGGCGGTAGTAGGAGGCGAGGAAGGCGTGCAGCTCCTCGGTGGGGTCGGCCCGCCGGACACGGCGACCGGCGGCTCGCGTGCTGGGCGCCGGCGGTGCCGCGGCGATAGCGGCGGTCCGGAGGACGTCGGTCCGAGACTCTTCGAGTGACGCGGTCACGTGTGTCGGTTTCCTCACCGTGCGGATCGTGCGCCGGCACGTCGTCGTGCCGGGCATCTCACCATGTGAGCCTATCGCCGTCCGGCTTCGGTGCCGAAGCGACCCGTGGAGAACTCCGGAGGTGTTGTCGCCCGACTGCCTAGAGTGAGCCCATGAGCGATGCGCGCGGCCGGGCACCGACCGCTGACGGCGCAGCCCTGCGCGCGCTCGCCGCAGCCCGCACCGAGACCGGCGCCATGTCCGACCGGCTGCTCGATCACCTCCCCGACGTCGGCGACCTCGCCACCCAGCGCCTGCTCGACGCCTGGGTCGAGCAGGCGGCCGACACCCTCCGGGCCCTGTCGGAGGCGGCGGAGGAGCGCCTCCTCGACCTCGGCCGGGCGGGCCCACCGGACGGCATACCGACGCGGTATGCCGCCGGCCACCTCACGTCGTCGCCGGAGCTGGGTGCCCCGGAGGGTGATCGGGCATGAGCCTCCCCACCGGCGACCCCGCCTCCGTGTCGGCGCTCGGCGGCGCCCTGCTCACCCAGTCGGCGCGGCTCGCCGACCTCGTCACCGACCTCGACGGATCGGCGTCCCGAGCCCGGCGACGGTCACGCGACGACGCCACCGGGCACGAGCGGCACCTGCTCGAGCGGGCGGCGACCGAGCTCGACCGGGTGGGCACGCTGCTGCAGGCCTGGACGACGACGGCCGTCGAGGCGGCGGCCCGGGCGCGCCAGCTCGCGCCCGACCTGGCCCGGGCCGACCTCGTCATCGACGGGCAGCTCGTCGTCGAGTGCTCGGGGCCGAGCCGCGTCGACCCCGAGACCCGCGCCCGAGAGCGCCAGCGGCTCCAGGAGCTGCTCAACCGGGTGACCATGGTGCGCGCCCGAGAGCTGGCCCGGTTGGGCCGCGAGCTGCAGCAGTCGCACGACACCCTGGCCGCCGTGGCCCACGACGCGCGCGCCGGGCGGCCCCCCGGCCGGTCCCCCGGCTGGTGACCGCAGGCGGTGCCCTAGCGTGTGGGCATGAAGATCACCGAGACGATCGACTACGCGGCCACTCCCGCCGCCGTCTTCGCGATGCTGACCGACCCGGCCTTCCAGGAGGCGAAGTGCATCGAGGCGGGCTCCGAGCGTCACGAGTCGGCGGTGACCCCCGTCGGTGACGGTGCCCGCGTCGTGACGCAACGTGAGCTGCCCGCCGACGACCTGCCGGACTTCGCGCGCTCGATCGTGGGCGACCGGCTGGCGGTCACCGAGACCTACGAGTGGGGCGGTGCCACGGCGGCCGACGCGCGCGACGGCACTCTCGTCGTCGAGGTCGCCGGGGCACCCGTCGCGCTCCGCGCCAAGGTGCGGCTGGCACCTGCGGCCGGTGGCACGGCGATGACCATCGCCGGCGACCTCAAGGCCTCGATCCCCCTCCTCGGCGGACGGGTGGAGAAGGCGGCCGCGCCGGCCGTCGTCGATGCCATCCGCAGCGAGCAGCGCACCGGTCAGCGCTGGCTCTCCGAGCGGTCCTGACCCACAACGGACGTCGCGTCGGCAACTGCGTCCTCGACGGTCCGTCAGCGTCGGGGCGCGGCTCCCGACACGCTTGGGTCGAGCCTCAGCCCATGTGCGGGTAGACGTGGCTGGTCGGCGGGACGAAGGTCTCCTTGATGGAGCGGACGCTCGTCCAGCGGAGCAGGTTCTGAGCCGCGCCGGCCTTGTCGTTGGTGCCCGACGCCCGAGCCCCACCGAAGGGCTGCTGCCCCACGACGGCCCCGGTCGGCTTGTCGTTGACGTAGAAGTTGCCTGCCGCGAAGCGCAGCCGCTTCGTCGCGTCGGCGATCACCCGGCGGTCCTGGGCGATGATGGAGCCGGTCAGGGCGAAGGGGGCGAAGCTCTCCATCTGGTCGAGGACCCGGTCGTACTGGCGGTCCGGGTAGACGTGCACCGACAGGATCGGACCGAAGTACTCGGTGCGGAACGACTCGTCCGTCGCGTCCTTGATCTCGAGGACGGTCGGGCGCACGAAGTAGCCGACGGAGTCGTCATACGTGCCACCTGCCACGACGTCGATGCCCGCCGTCGCGTGGGCCCGGTCGATGGCGTCCTTGTGCTTGGCGAAGGCACGGTCGTCGATGACCGCGCCCATGAAGTTGGACAGGTCAGTCACGTCACCCTGCGGCAGGCCGTTGGTGATCTCGACGAGGTCGCCCTTGATCTGCTTCCAGATCGACGCCGGGACGTAGGCGCGTGACGCCGCCGAGCACTTCTGGCCCTGGAACTCGAAGGCGCCGCGGATCATCGCGGTGCGCAGCACGGCCGGGTCGGCACTCGGGTGGGCGAGGATGAAGTCCTTGCCGCCCGTCTCGCCGACGAGGCGCGGGTAGGTGCGGTAGCGGCCGAGGTTGGTGCCGACCTCCGACCACAGGTGCTGGAAGGTCGGGGTCGAGCCCGTGAAGTGGATGCCTGCGAGGTCGGGATCGGCCAGCGCCGCCTTGGAGACGTTGATGCCGTCGCCGGTGACCATGTTGATGACGCCGGGCGGCATGCCGGCCTCCTCGAGCAGCTGCATCGTGAGCGATGCGGCGAACTGCTGTGTGGGAGAAGGCTTCCAGACGACGGTGTTGCCCATGAGCGCCGGGGCGGTGGGAAGGTTGCCGGCGATGGCCGTGAAGTTGAAGGGCGTGATCGCATAGACGAAGCCCTCGAGGGAGCGGTAGTCGGAACGGTTCCAGATGCCCTTGGTGTTGAGCAGCGGCTGCTCCTCGAGGATCTGGCGGGCGAAGTGGACGTTGAGTCGCCAGAAGTCGATCAGCTCGCAGGCGCTGTCGATCTCGGCCTGGTAGGCGGTCTTGCTCTGCCCCAGCATCGTCGCCGCGTTGATGCGGGCGCGCCACGGGCCGGAGAGCAGCTCGGCGGCCTTGAGCAGGATGGCCGCGCGGTCGTCGAAGGACAGCTCGCGCCACATCGGCGCCGCGGCCTTGGCTGCGTCGACCGCAGCCTGACCCTCCGCCACGGTGGCGTTGCGCAGGGTGCCGAGCACCGAGCGGTGTGCGTGCGGCTGCCGCACGCGGATGGCGCGACCCGTGCCGGTCACCCGACGACCGTCGATGACGTGGGGCAGCTCGACCTGCGTCGCACCGAGCTCGGCGAGCGCCACCTCGAGCGAGGCCCGCTCCGGTGACCCGGGGGCGTAGTCGAGCACCGTCTCGTTGACCGGCGCGGGCACCTGCGTCACTGCATCCATCGACCTTCTCCTGCTGTAGCACGGGGGTGCGCGCACGGGGGCGCGCGATGGGGTGGCCGCCTCGTGGGCAGCCACCCCATCGTTCCATGCCTGCAGGGTCCCGGTCAGATCCCGGGTGCGTGCCTCAGCTGAGGACCGTGATGCCCCACGGGTAGTGATAGAGCTCGCCGCGGTTGGCCGCGAGGGCCGCCTTGATGTGGAAGACCATCGCCGCGACGAAGGCGACCAGCCACACGATGAGGGCGACGGGGATGAGGATCACGGTGAAGAACATGAGCCAGCCGACGATGACGGCGGCCCACACGGCGAGGTTGAAGTTGAAGGCGCCGGCCGCGGCCTGGCGCACGAAGGCGCTCTTGTCCTTGTAGAGCGCCCAGATGACGAGTGGGCCCACGACGCTGAGCCAGCCCGCCGAGATGACGGCGGCGATGATCGCCGAGAGGTGGCCGAGGATCGCCCAGGTGCGCTCCTCGCTCGTGGTGGCGGGCAGGACCTGGCCCTGAGGGGTGGGGATCGGCTGTGTCATGACCTCATCCTCCCGATCCACGGGCACCGGCGCTGCTGGGGACAGCCCTGATCGGACCCTGAGCTGCCCCTGAGGCCGCCCGGGCGCAGGCACGCACTTTGGGCGCCCGTCAGGCGCTCGCGCCGACCGACTCGTCGACGACGAGCGTGCAGACGTCGCTCGCTGAATCGGTGATGCCGAGGGCGGCGAAGACGGTGAGCGCCAGCTCGAGGTGGCCCCGCGCGCCGGGGTGGAAGGAGTCGTCGAGCCACCCCTCGGGCGCTGTCGACGCACCTTCGCGCGCAGCCGCCTCACGCCAGGTCGCAGCGTGGTCCACCACGAGCACGCCGAGGTCGTCGCCGACCTGCCGGACGACCTCGGCGTAGGACTCGGCGAGCTCCGGCGAGCGGTCCCCCTCGGCCTCGACGGGCGGCGCGGTCTGGAGCACGACCATGGCACCGACGTCGCGTGAGCGCTGCACGATCTGGTCGAGGCGATAGCGGAAACCCCGGACGCCGTCGGGACCGGCCGTCTGGTCATTGGTGCCAAACATCACGAAGACGACATCAGGTGCGAATCGCCCAGCGCGCCAGTGGAACTCGGGCAGCAGGTCCTCCGTCGTCGTGCCCGACACCCCTGAGTTGACGACGGCGTCACTGCGCCGGCCGAGCTCGCCGCGCACTCTCTCGGCAAAGTGCTCGACGTAGCCGCGTCGGCCGCGTGTGTGCCGAACCCCCTGGGTGATGCTGTCGCCGAGGAACACCCACGTCACGGGCGGCCCGGCGAGCACCTCGCGGAGGCGGTCGGCATCGCGGCGGGCGTACTCGTCAGCGCTGAAGTCCATCCCAGCAAACTAACAAGCGATCGGGCCGCCCGCGACTCCCCCGGACCACGGGTTGGACGCCCCGGTGCCCGCGACGCGCAACCGGCTCAGGGCGGTGGCACCACCGCAGTCGCTCGGTCAGCCTCGGGGTCGGCCGGCCTGCCAGCCGCGCAGCACCCCGTCCCACACCGCGGCGCTGTCCGGCACGAACGTCTCGGGCTCTGCCTCGACACGCTGGAGCAGGTCGTCGACGAGGACCCAGTCACCCCAGGACACCTCCTCCGGCTGCCACCGGATCGGGCCGTCCCACCGGCAGGTGAAGCGGTGGGCGTGGTAGCGCGTGTGCTTGTCGGCGTAGGCCACCACGCCAAGGGGGTCGAGCGGCACTCCGTGCACGCCCAGCTCCTCCTCGGCCTCGCGCACCGCCCCCAGTGCCGGGTCCTCGCCGGCGAGCACCACCCCACCGGCGGCGAAGTCGAGCAGGCCCGGATAGACGTCCTTCGTCGTCGTGCGGCGGTGCAGGTAGATGCGCCCGAGCGGGTCACGGACGACCACGGATGATGCTGCGTGCCAGAGGTTCTCGCGGCGCATCACCGACCGGGCGACCTCGCCCACGACCTCGCCGCGCTCGTCGTAGCGGGCGACCAGCTCGTCCGTCGGCTCCCCGGTCACGAGTGCGACCGACCGTCAGGCGAGGAAGGCGCGCACGTCGTCGAGCTCCGTCACGTCATACCAGAGCAGCTCGTCGGCCTCCTCGTCGACGCTGTCGACGGCCGACTCGTCGTCGACGTGGAAGGAGGCGACACGAGACAGCGGCAGAGGTGCAACGAGCACGACACCGGAAGCAGGGTCGGCGACCCCCTGCACGACCCACGACGGGTCGGCGTCGGCAGCCGCGACGACCCGTCGGTGGTGAGGCGACTCGCGCACCCCTGCGGCCGCGGCCACGGCGTCGCTGAACGCGGCGTACTCGAGGTCCTCGACGTCGAGACCGGGTGCACCGGACCGCAGGGCCGAGGTGACGGCATACGCGGAGATCGGGGCGCCCTGCCCGGCTGGGAGGCTCCCGGCCGCGGCGAGCTCTTCGAGGTCACCACGCCCGAGGGGGACGTAGACGCGCACGACGCCCATCAGGACTCGTGTCCGCTCGTCAGCTCGTCGATGGACTCGAGGATCGAGGACCCCAGGTCGTCGACGTCGGGCATCGCCGCGCGGTCGGCGTTGAGGCCGTAGTAGACCCCGCCGTCGTAGGAGGTGATGCCGATCGAGAGCGCCTGCCCCTTGGCGAGCGGCATGACGGGGAAGGTCGAGAGCATCTTGGCGTCGCCGGCGTAGAGCGGGCTCTGCGGGCCGGGGACGTTGGTGATCATGACGTTGTAGAGCCGGCGCGACATGGCCGAGCCGAGTCGCGCACCGAGGGCGTGCAGCGTGGGCGGCGCGAAGCCGGCGAGGTTGGCCAGCGACGACGCACCGACGGCCTGGCCGCCCTCCATCTGCTGCCGCATCGCGAAGGCGATCTGGTGCAGCCGCATCGAGGCGCCCGGCTCGCCGACCGGGAGGTTGACGACGCACGCCATGACCTGGTTGGCATACATGCCCGCAGGGTCGTCCCCGTAGATGCTGACCGGCACCATGGCGCGCACCACGCTGGGCCCGCTGACCGCCTCGCCGCGCCCGAGCAGCCAGGTGCGCAGGCCACCGGCGATCGTGGCGAGCACGACGTCGTTGATCGTGACGTCCTCGGCGTAGGCGCCGCGCGCCAGGCGCCTCCGCACGGTGCGGTAGTCGTCGAGGTTGGTGGAGACCATGACCCAGCGGCGTGACGTGCCGACATCGGCGTTGAGGGGCGAGTCCGGTGCCGGCCTCGCCGCCGTGCGCGCAACCGCCGAGAGCAGCGTGCCGGCCGACTCCGCCGCCCGGAGACCGACGTTGAGCACGTCGTTGATGCCGCCTCGCACGAGGTCGACGACCTGGGTGGGGCGGCGCACCGCGTCGATGACGGCCCCGGTCACGAGCTCGACCGAGCTGGGCGCGCGGCTCGGCTCCCACGGCACGGGCTCAGCGCCCTCGCCCTCACCCTTGACGGCGTCGACGATGACGTGTGCGATGTCGAGGGCGTTGACCCCGTCGATGAGGGCGTAGTGCGTCTTGGTCACGATCGCGAAGCGGCCGTCGTGCAGCCCCTCGACGAGATAGACCTCCCACAGCGGGCGGGTGCGGTCGAGCTTGCGCGGCTGCACCCGGGCCACGAAGTCCTGCAGCTGCTCGTCGCTGCCCGGGCGCGGCAGACCGGCTCGGCGCACGTGATAGCTCATGTCGAAGGCCTCGTCGTCGACCCACACGGGGTTGGCGATGCGACCGGGCACGTCGCGCACCTTCTGGCGGAAGCGTGGGATCGCCCCGATGCGGCTCTCGATGATGTCGACGAGCTGGTCGTAGTCGAACCCGTCGCGCGGTGGCTGGAAGACCATGACGGAGCCGACGTGCATCGCCGTCGTCGACTCCTCGAGGTAGAGGAAGGACGCGTCGAGCGAGGTCAGCCGGTCGGACATGGTGCCACTCTGCCAGACACCCCGACCTAGGATCGTGGCCATGCCTGCGTTTCGCCCCCTCCCGTATGCCGTCACCGTCCTCGTGCTCGCGGGCACCCTGACCGGGGTGGCCGGGTGCGCCTCGACCACCGGCTCCACCGGGTCAGAGACGGGGGCCAGCCAGCCCGCCGCGACGGGCACGGGCGAGGTCAGGCGGCTGGAGATCACGATCACCGGCACGACGGTCACGCCACCACCCGCCCAGGTCGAGGTCCCGGTCGGCACGACGCTCGAGCTCGTCGTGACGAGCGACCACGACGACGAGCTGCACGCGCACGGCTTCGACGAGGAGGCCACCCTCAAGGCCGGCGTGCCGACGACCCTGCGGCTCACCGCGACCGAGCCCGGCGTCTACGACGTCGAGACCCACGATCCCGCCCTCACCCTGCTCTCCATCGCCGTGCGGTGACCGCTCCCGCCGTCGTGCCTGCGCTGTCTGCCTTCACCGCCTCCCCCGTTGCCCTGCCTGCTCACGGTGTCGGGAGCCGTGGCGACCTGCCGCTGCCCTTCTCCGCGCTCGTCGTGGCGGCGGGGGCGGCACTGCTCATCTCCTTCGTCGCCATCGCCTTCCTCTGGCGGGAGCCGCGGCTGCACGAGAGCGACGGGGTGCTGCTGCCCACCGGGCTCGCCGCCGTGCTCGACTCCCGCTGGCTGCGCGTCGTCGCGCAGGTCCTCGCCGTCGCCCTGACGCTGTGGACCCTGCTCGCGCTCGCCTTCGGACCGGACTCCGCGAGGAACCCGGTGCCGCACGTCGTCTACGTCTGGCTCTGGGTCGGGCTCGCGTTCGCCTCGATGGTGCTCGGTCCGGTCTGGAGGGTGATCAACCCCTTGCGCCTGCTCCACACCGCCGTGCTGCGAATCGCGCGGGTCTCCCCCGACCTGGCCCTGCTCCCCTACCGGTGGGGCTTGTGGCCTGCTGCGCTGGGCCTCGGCGCGTTCACCTGGGTCGAGCTCGTCGCCGAGGAGAACACCTCGCTCGGCTTCCTGCGCCTGCTCATCGCATCGTTCTTCGCCATCTCGCTCCTCGGCGCGGCGATCTTCGGACGCACGTGGTTCGACCACGCGGACCCGTTCGAGGCGTGGTCGCGGCTGCTCGGACTGCTCGCCCCCCTGGGCCGGCGCGACGACGGCCGCTGGGTGCTGCGTACCCCCCTGCACGGGGTCAACACGCTGCGCGGCCAGCGCGGGCTCGTGGCCACCGTGGCCGTGATGCTCGGCAGCACGGCATACGACGGTTTCTCGGCCAACCTCGGGTGGGCCACCTTCGTGCAGAGCTCGCCGCTGCCGTCGTCACTGCTGCGCTCCGTGACCCTCGTCGGCTTCTTCGCCCTCGTCGCCCTGACGCTCTGGCTCGCGTCGGCCGTGTCGGTGCGGCTGGCGGGTCAGTCGCTGCGCCAGTCGGTCCCCTTCGTCAGCGACATGGCTCCCTCGCTCCTCCCGATCGCCGGTGGCTACGTCATCGCGCACTACTGGTCGCTGTGGGTCTATCAGGGGCAGGAGACGTGGCGGCTGCTCAGCGACCCCCTCGGCACCGGCGCCGACTGGCTGGGAACCGCTGACCTCGTGCCCGCCGCCGGGCTCATCGAGCCGACGCTCGTCGCCACCATCCAGGCCGTCAGCATCGTCATCGGTCACCTGCTCGGCGTCCTCGCCGCCCACGAGCGGGCCATCACCGTGCTGCCGCACCGAGCCGCCGTCATCGGCCAGGTGCCGCTCATGGTCGTCATGATCCTCTACACCCTCGGCGGCTTGACGATCCTCTTCACGCCGTAGCGATCGTCCCTCGCTGGCGGCATGACCTCGGAGCCGGGCCCGGCGCTCGTCGTGGCGTCGCGGCTGCGTGGCGGTGACCGCCACTCAGGTAGTCCCATGAACTCGCCACCCTCGCCAGCGCGACGCGGGCGCTGCTGGAGGCGACGACGTCATCCACCCTCCGCGTCCGGGCCGTCCTCGTCAACGACGTGACAGCGCTCTGAGACCTCGCTCTCGACGTGGGCGACCCCGGGGGGCGGCCCAGGGGGCGACCACCGATGCCAGATCGGCGATCGCCGCTCGGGCCGGCGACTCTGGTGCCTGCTCCACGAGCGAGCGACCCGCGAGCACCGCCGCGTCGACCGCCAGCGGGTCGTCGGGCACGAAGCGGACCGCCTCGAGCCCGGCGAAGCGCTGCAACGAGGCTGCGATGCGCGCCTCGGGACGCGACCCCACGGCGGCGCTGCGCACCCGGTTGACGACGGGCAGGGGCTGCGGCGACGGCACAGTGCCGAGCTCCTGCAGGCCCCGCACGAACCGCTGGAGCGCCACGGGGTCAGCCCCACCCACCGCGATCACGGTGTCGGCGGCGGCCAGGCTGGTGAGAGTCGCCTCGTTGCGGCGGGGCGCCACCGTGTCATAGCTGAGCTCCTCGTCGTCCTCGAGGCAGAAGCCGCAGTCGATGACGACGAGCGACACGAGGGAGCGGCTCAGCTCGAGCACCCGCTCGAGGGCCGCTGCCCGCACCTCCGTCCACCGCTCGGCCTTGGGCAGTCCGGTCAGCACCCGCAACCCGGGGATCACCTGCGGGGCGAGACCGGCAAGGACCGGCAGGTCGAGGGTGCCCTGCTCGGCCGCGCGGCAGGCCGCGGCGATGCCTGGAGCCTCGTCCAGCAGCCCGAGGGTCTGGGCGATGCAGCCGCCGTAGGTGTCGGCGTCGATGAGGAGCACCTCTGCGCCACGGGAGGCCACCTCGGCGGCGAGCGTCGTGGCCACGGTGGTGCGGCCGGGTGCACCCGTCGGGCCCCAGACGGCCACGATGCGGGCGCGCTCGGGCGGGGCGGCGGCTCGATCGGCGTCGTCGACCCCCTCGGGCAGACGCCCCCGGTCACGGTCCGCGCCGACTGGATCGAGACCCCCGCGAGGGCGCCAGCCACTCCACTCGCCTTCGTCGTCGTCGTCGCCGTCGCCGTCCCGCGGCCCGGCAGTGCTGGAGGTCTCGTCGGCCGAGTCGGACGGAGCGCCACGCGTCCGGCGCCCGGAGGAGTCCCGTGAGGCAGGGGCCGGACTCCCCCGCAGGTCGCTCATCGGGGGGTGACCGAGGTCTGCGACGCGGCCCGACACGTCACCCAGGCCGGGGTCGACCGTGGCAGCGGCGTCGAAGGCGGCCGCCAGGTCACCGGCGGGCGCGTCGAGAGGGAGGAGCGTCGGCACCGCGAGCTGCCGCAGACGCCGTTGTGCCTGTTCGTCGTCGGCCGGGTGCAGACCGACCACGCGAATCGCCTTGGCACGCAGACGAGCCACAACATCGAGGTCAAGGCCCCGAAGGTCGAACGAGACGACCGCGATCTGCCCGACACCGGCCTGCGCGACCGAGAGCAGCTCGGCGACGTCCGCGCACCGTCGCGCGATCGTCACGCCCGGCACCCGCTCGAGAGTCGTGGCCACCGACGCCTCCCACCGGGGCCCGAGCCCCGTGATGACGTCGGTCACGCCCCGCCACCGCCGACCGACCCCATGACCGACCCGGTGACCGACCCGGTGACCGACCCGGCGACAGACCCGGCGACCGACCCGGTGACCGACCCGCCCGCCGACCCGACAGCCGGCACGAGCGTGAGCTTCGCGTCTCCGTCGACGGCCTCGACGAGGGGCTGCACGGTGTCGGCGGGCACGTAGAGCTGCACGGACGTCATCGCGTTGGCACCGAGACCGCCTGTGGTGGTCGAGACCGTGGCGACCCCCGCGCCCTCGATGAGGCGCGTGGTGCGGGGCGGGGTGCCGTCGCCACCGGTCATCGCCTTCGGGGTCACGAAGACATCGACCCGGCTGCCCCGCGTCAGACCGGCGGTCGAGGCAGTGTCGGCGCGCACCGTGACGCGCCGCACGTCGACGTCGCTGGGGCTCCCGACCGCCGACGCGGGCACCAGCTCACCGGCTCTCACGTCACGCACGACGAAGCTGCCTTCCGGCACCGGCGCGTCCGCCGACAGGTAGGGCACGGCGCCGTCACCGAGGAGCACGTCGACGCGCGTGAAGGACGAGGCCTCGACACGGTCGCCCGCGACCAGGTCGTCGGTCGCGGCCCAGACCGGCACCCGGTCGTCGGCGCTCGCGACCGCCTTGGCGCCGAGCGTCGCGGCCACGAGCACGAGGAGCACGCCGACGACGAGGCGGCTGTCGCGCCAGGAGGGCCGTTGCAGTCGTTTGGCGGTGGGTCGGGCGAGCTCGGTCATGCGATGTCCCTGAGGTCGTGCGGTGTGCGACGCGCGCAGTGAGTGCAGCACATCCTGCAACAGGAGGAGTCGTCGCGCGCGGCGAGCTGCACACCTGTGGAGACCTGGCGCGGCGGCATACCGCCGCGACCTACGATGGGACCGGCCCATCGCACGACCATGAGGAGGAGACAGGGTGGCCCAGCGCTTCCTGCAGCTCGCGGAGGTCTCCGAGGTTCTCAACATCTCAGCCGCCCAGGCCTACGCCCTCGTGCGCTCGGGCGAGCTGCCCGCGATCAAGATCGGCGGGCGCGGTCAGTGGCGGGTTGAGGCCACCGAGCTCGAGGCCTACATCCAGCGGATGTACGCCGAGACCCGGTCCTTCGTCGAGGCCCACCCCTTCGGGGGCACGGCCGAGGAGTGACCTGCCGGTTGGTCACCCGTCGCCCGGGAGCGGACGCACGCGGCGCACCCAGGCGAGTGAGGCGAAGGGCACCAGCGAGACCGCGGTGATGTTGGCCGGTCGTCGTGGCTCGTCGGCCGCGTGCTCGGCGATCTCGAGGTGGTCTGCCCCGACGACATCGACGGTGCCGATGAGCGGCCTGCCGTCGATGTCGCGGATCTCCACGGGCGCGCGGTCGCGGCTGATCGCGCCGAGGGCGAGGCCCATCGTGAAGCGACGTGCCACGACGGACGGAGTCTGGGCGCCGCCCCCTAGGCCGGAGACCGAGCGCACCGCCACGAGTCGCAACAGCAGGGGCCGGCCAGGGGAGGGCTCGACGAGCACCCAGTCGGGCCCCACGTCGGTCACGCGGGCGGTGAGCGCCTGCCCGGCTACCTGCCAACCGACGACCGCACCGACGTTGGCGAGCAACCGGGCGTGCAGGTCGATGCGGGACCGCTCGCGTCGGGTGCGGTCGGCGATCTCGGTCTCGCGGCCGCGGGCGTCGTCGGACGCCAGTTGCGCCTCCAGATCGTCGAAGAGTCGCTCCCACCGCATGTGCCCACCCTTCCGCGTGGGTGCGGGCGCCGCCAGCCGACCACCCACCCCGTCCACAGCCTGTCGAACTCATACTTGACCAAACGCAAGCAAACTGCATTGAATGATCACATGCAAGGACAACGGACGACCACCCGCAGCATGGGATCGCTGGTCGGCCTCGGCCTCTCGCTCGTCGCGATCGCGGTGCTGCATGCGGCGGCGTCATCGCCGGTGATCGGCGTCGACGTCTGGTCTGCGCCGGGTGCACGTCCTGACGAGATGCTCGTCGTCGTGCTCGCATGGGCGGGCCTGGCGCTGTCGGCTTGGCTTGCCCTCGGCAGGGCCCTCGACCTGCTCTCCACTCTCCCCGGCCCCCTGGGGCGGTGGTGCGCCCTGCTCGCCGACCACCTCACTCCGCTGCTCGTCCGCCGGGTGCTTGCCGCCGCCATCGGCACCTCGACGGTGTCCCTGGCGCTCCCCCCGGCCCATGTCGTGGGCACGGTCGCCGCCCCCACCCCCCACGGTCCGGAGCGCGCCTCGACGGCCGCAGGAGCGCTGCAGCTGGTGGCGCAGCCGCTGGCCGTCGAGCGGGCGTCGGCGCCAGGACGGCGCCCCCCTTCGGCGCGCGCGGTCCGCGGGCTCCGGGCGACCGGATCGGAGGACAGTGCACCCGGCGCCGGGGCCTCAGTCCGGCCCGTCACCTCGACGATGGCCGATCCGGGCTTCGTCCCGACGCTGGAGCCCGGACCCGGCTACCGCCCCACTCCATCCTCCGACGCGCGCGCGGGCGCGCCCTCGTCGGCTGGGAGCCCGGGCTTCCGACCGACCCGACCGTCCCCAACGACCGACGACGCCGGCCTGCGGCTGCTCGCGCCGTCGCCCCGGCCGGGTGCCGCGGCCCTCGACACCGTCACCGTCCGCCGTGGCGACAGCCTGTGGTCGATCGCCGAGCGGCACCTCGGGGCAGCCGCCACCGACGTCCAGGTCGCCCGCGCCTGGCCGCAGTGGTATGCCGCCAACCGCGCTGTCATCGGCGACGACCCCGACCTGATCCACCCCGGCACACAGCTGGTCCCACCTCGCGAAGGAGACCTCCCATGACGCCCGTCGTGACGACCACCGGCAGCGCCGACAGACCCGCATCGATCGGTCGCGTCGTCGCCGGCTTCACGGTGCGACCGATTCCCGCCACGGCGCCCCGGATCATCAGCGCGGACGAGGCCTGGCACGGTGACGCTCCCTACTCACAGGATGCCCTTGCGCTGGACTTCCGTTCCCGCCTCGACGAGGACGACTTCGGGCCGCAGCCCACCCGCTTGGCCCTCCTGCCGGATCCGGCGCCGCTCGTGCCGCGGCTGGCCCAGACCGTCATCGAGGTCGTGTCCGGTCAACGTCCGGCGCCGCAACTCATCCGGCACACGGCTCCGAGCGTCTACTCGGTGCTCGCACGGCAGGCGTTGGTCGCCGGGCGGCGGCGCGCACCGGGAGCCCAGCGACCCCCGATCGTGCGCCGGGTGCGGTTGTGCGCGCCCACAGACGGGGTCATCGAGGCCTGCGCCGTCGTCGTCGCGCACGGCAGGGTGCGCGCGCTGGCGATGCGGCTCGAAGGGCTCGACGGCCGTTGGATCATCACGGCCCTCACCATCGGATGACGCCGGGACGCTGGCCCATGAGGTGGTGGTGCCTGTGGCGAGCCCGGCCCGACCGGTCCGAGCCGTCGGTTGACGAGGGCGGCACCCGGACGACGGTGAAGGACCCGACCCCGGCGGGGTTCGGGTCCTTCACGACACGGGCCGTTGGTCGAGACGAGAGCGGACTGCCGCAGCTCGTCGGCGTGGGAGTCAGCGCCGCTTGCGCTTGACCTTCTTGCCGCGGCGGTCGGCCTGACGCTCGACCGTGCGCTGGGGCTCCGTCTCGACGACGTGGCCGTCCTCCCCCGGGGCCGAGTAGCGCAGCGGCGCGGCCCGTTGGCCCTCATGCAGGTCGACACCCGAGACCTGCACCCCGGGGCGGGCGAGCGGCCGCCCAGACTCGTCGGCGTCGCCGGCCACGGCACCCGGACGACCTGCACCTGCGGGGGAGGCTGCCCCTGTGCGATCGTCCCGCGCTGCAGCGGCGAGGCCACCCACGAGGTCACCGACCGACATCGGTGAGGCTCCCACGGCGGGGGCAGCCGGCTGCGCGACCTGCACCTCGACAGAGAAGAGGTGGCTCACCGACTCCTCCTTGATGGCCTCCATCATGGCCTCGAAGAGCTGGTAACCCTCGCGCTGGTACTCGATGAGCGGGTCGCGCTGGGCCATCGCCCGCAGACCGATGCCCTCCTGGAGGTAGTCCATCTCGTAGAGGTGCTCGCGCCACTTGCGGTCGAGCACCGACAGCACGACGCGGCGCTCCACCTCGCGCATCGTGTCGGGGCCCAGCGCCTCCTCACGCTGGTCGTAGGCGTGGTGGGCGTCGGACATGAGCTGTTCGCGCAGCATGACGCCCGAGATCGCCTGCCGGCCACCCGCGAGGTCCTCGACCTGCTCGACCGTGATGCCGACGGGATAGACCTGGCGCAGCGCCTCCCAGAGTCGCTCGAGGTCCCAGTCGGCTGCGAAGCCCTCCGCCGTGGCCGCGTCGACGTAGGAGCCGACGACGTCGTTGACGAACATCCTCAGCTGCTCGTGCAGGTCCTCACCCTCGAGCACCGCGCGGCGCTCCTCGTAGATGACCTGACGCTGGCGGTTCATGACGTCGTCGTACTTCAGGACGTTCTTGCGAATCTCGTAGTTCTGCGCCTCGACGGAGCCCTGCGCCTTCTGGATCGAGTTGGTCACCATCTTGCTCTCGATCGGCACGTCGTCCTCCATGCCGGCCGTCGTCATGAAGCGGTCGACGAGGCCGGAGTTGAACAGGCGCATGAGGTCGTCGTTGAGCGAGAGGTAGAAGCGCGACTCACCCGGGTCTCCCTGGCGGCCCGAGCGTCCACGCAGCTGGTTGTCGATGCGCCGGGACTCGTGGCGCTCGGTGCCGAGGACGTAGAGGCCGCCGAGGTCGGTGACCTGCTCGTGCTCGGTGGCCACCTCTGCCTCGGCCTGGGCCAGCGCGTCGTCCCACGCCGCTTCGTATTCCTCCGGCGTCTCGTGCGGATCCAGCCCGCGCCGCTTGAGCTCGGCCACGGCGCGGAACTCGGAGTTGCCGCCGAGCATGATGTCGGTGCCTCGACCGGCCATGTTGGTGGCGACCGTCACCGCGCCCTTGCGTCCGGCGTCGGCGACGATGGTCGCCTCGCGCTCGTGCTGCTTGGCGTTGAGGACCTCGTGACGGATGCCGCGCTTCTTCAGCTGCTGGGAGAGGTACTCGCTCTTCTCGACCGACACCGTCCCGACGAGGACCGGCTGGCCGGCCTCGTGGCGCTCGGCGATGTCGTCGACGACGGCGTCGTACTTCGCGACCTCGGTGCGGTAGACGAGGTCGGCCTGGTCCTTGCGGATCATCGGCCGGTTGGTCGGGATCGGGATGACGCCCAGCTTGTAGATCGAGTTGAGCTCGGCGGCCTCGGTCTGGGCCGTGCCGGTCATGCCGGACAGCTTGGCGTACATGCGGAAGTAGTTCTGCAGCGTGATCGTCGCGAGCGTCTGGTTCTCGTTCTTGATCTCGACGCCTTCCTTCGCCTCGATCGCCTGGTGCATCCCCTCGTTGTAGCGCCGCCCCGCCAGCATGCGACCCGTGTGCTCGTCGACGATGAGGATCTCGCCATTCATGATGACGTAGTCCTTGTCCTTCTTGAACAGCTCCTTGGCCTTGATGGCGTTGTTGAGGTAGCCGATCAGGGGGGTGTTGACGGTGTCGTAGAGGTTGTCGATCCCGAGCAGGTCCTCGACCTTGGCGATGCCCGACTCGAGCACGCCGACGGTGCGCTTCTTCTCGTCGACCTCGTAGTCGCCGCGACCGTCCTCGCCGCGGTTCAGCCGCTGCACGATGCGAGCGAACTCGACGTACCACTTCGTGGCGATGTCGGCCGGTCCGGAGATGATCAGGGGCGTGCGAGCCTCGTCGATGAGGATCGAGTCGACCTCGTCGACGATGCAGAAGTTGTGGCCACGCTGCACGAGCTCGGCCGGGTCCCAGGCCATGTTGTCGCGCAGGTAGTCGAAGCCGAACTCGTTGTTGGTGCCGTAGGTGATGTCCTTGGCGTACTCGGCTCGCCGCTGCTCGGGAGTCATCTGGCTGAGGATGCAGCCGGTCTCCATGCCGAGGGCGCGGTGCACGCGGCCCATCAGCTCGGACTGGTACTCGGCGAGGAAGTCGTTGACGGTGATGACGTGCACGCCCTGGCCCGTCAGGGCGTTGAGGTAGGACGGGAGGGTCGCGACGAGGGTCTTGCCCTCACCGGTCTTCATCTCGGCGACGTTGCCCTGGTGCAGCGCGGCGCCACCCATGAGCTGCACGTCGAAGTGACGCTTGCCGAGGGTGCGCTTGCTCGCCTCGCGGACGGCCGCGAAAGCCTCCGGCAGCAGCATGTCGAGCGTCTCGCCGTTGTCGAGGCGCTCGCGGAAACCCTTGGTCTCGTCGCGCAGCTCCTCGTCGGTGAGCTTCTCGAAGTCGGCCTCGAGGGCGTTGACCTGCTTGGCAAGGCCCTGGAGCTTCTTCAGGGTCCGGCCCTCGCCGGCGCGAAGCAGCTTCTCGATGACGGCCATCTGGTGATCTCACTCCCGACTCAACGTGTGGACCCGCCCGGTGGGCGGGCTCCATCGCCCGCGATGGGGTCACGGGACCTGCCTAGGCTATCCGTCCACCTGACGGAACGACCAACGCGCCGCCGCGCGGGGCGGTTCCCCGGTATGCCGCCTGGCCCGGCCGACATCATCCGTGCGGCAGGTCGACGCGCGCCAGCCCCAGCCAGGCCGCCATCGCCTCGAGGTTGGCCACGAGGGCGGGGCCGGCCTCGGCCGGCGCGTCGGGCTCCCAGCTGATGCGGTGGCACCGGAGCACCCCGGCCGAGCGGTCGGCCTTGAGATCGCAGCGCGCGACCAAGCGGTCACCGAAGAGGAAGGGCAGCACGTAGTAGCCGTGCACACGCTTCTCGGCTGGCGTGTAGATCTCGATGCGGTAGTGGAAGTCCCAGAGGGCGAGGATCCGCTCTCGCTGCCAGACGAGGGAGTCGAACGGGCTGAGCAGCGCCTCGACGTGGACCCGTCGAGGCAGGCGCGCGTCGGCGTGCAGCCACGCCGGACGCCAGCCGGGCACCGTGACGGGGATGAGCTCCCCGGTGGCGACGAGGTGTGCGATGGCCGGCCGGGCCTGCTCACGCTTGATGCGGAAGTAGTCGGCGAGACACAGCTCGGTGCCGACCCCGTGTGCACGAGCCGCGATGCGCACGAGCTGGACGTGGCGCTGCGGGTCGGCCTCGGGCCCGGGACGGCGCGCCCACGCCTCGCGCAGCGCGGGGGGCGCGGTGGCCGGCAGGGCGGCATACCGGCGCTCGAATGAGGCAGTGCGCCCGGCCGAGCTGACACGCCCTGACCAGAAGAGGAACTCGAGGGCCTGCTTGACGTCGGACCAGTTCCAGCCCCAGTGGTCGGTGCGTCGCGGCTGGTCGTGCGCGAGCGCCGCCTCGAGCTCGCGCGCGGTCATCGGTCCGCGCGCCTCCACCTCGGCGCACACCACGTCGACGAAATCGGGGCGTTCCTCGAGGATGCGGCGCATGCCGCCCCACGCACTCTCGGCGGCGGCCCTCATGCGGAAGTCGAGCAGCGGCCACGTCGACGGGGGGATGAGGCTGGCCTCATGGGCCCAGTACTCGACGAGACGCCGCGGCGCGCGATCACGGGCGCGATCGAGCAGCGCGGTGTCGTAGGGCCCGAGGCGCGAGAAGAACGGCAGGTAGTGGCTGCGGGCCAGCACGTTGACGCTGTCGATCTGCACGACACCGACGCGGTCGATCACTCGCTGCACGTGCCTGCTCGTCGCCGAGAAGGCCTCCGGACGCGGGTCGAGGAAGCCTTGGGCCGCGATGGCCACGCGCCGCGCCTGGGCACGGGTGAGCGAGCGGGTCGTCATGGGACGGTCAACGCCCGATCACTCCCCGGGATCGATGAGCCGCTGCCGCACGGCATACATCGCCGCCTCCATGCGTGAGTGCATCTGCAGCTTGTCGAGGATGTTGCGGATGTGGTTGCGCACGGTGTTCTCGGAGATGAACAGCTCAGCGGCGATCTCGCGGTTGAGCCGGCCTCGGGCCACCAGCTTGAGGATGTCGAGCTCACGGTGGGTGAGGCGCGGGAGCTCGAGTCCGGGGGTGGGCGCCGGCAGGGTGTCGCGCTGGCTGATCAGCGCGAACTCCGTGAGCAGCTTCGAGGCCATCAACGGCGAGAGCAGCGACTGTCCTTGGTGGACGCCCCGGATGCCGGCGGCCACCTCCTCGGGTGGGACGTCCTTGAGGAGGTAGCCGTTGGCACCGGCCCGCACCGCCTCGAAGAGGTTCGCCTCGTCGTCGGAGCTCGTCAGCATGAGGATGCGCGCCGAGGGGACGCGCTGCCGGATGACGCGGCAGGCGTCGATGCCGCCGCGCTTGGGCATGCTGACGTCCATCACGATGACGTCGGGCAGGGTCTCCTCGGCCTGGTCGACGGCCTCGACACCGTCAGCGGCCTCGCCGACCACCTCGATGCCGTCCTCGGTGTCGAGCACGGTGAGCAGCCCGCGGCGGTAGAGGGCGTGGTCGTCGACGATGAGCACGCGGATGACCTCGGTGTCGAGCACGGTGACGTTCACACCGTCATCCTGTCAGCAGACACCGACGCCCCGGGCGCAGACACCGACGCCGGGGCGCCGACCGGTCTCCCGGTGACGCCCCGACGCCTCGCCGCCCCGGCCGCAGGGGGTCAGCCCGTGGCGGCGACACTCCCGACGGCCTCGACAGGGGACGGGCCGTGACGGGAGTCGCCTGCGGACGTGGAATCGGTCTCGAGGTGCAGGACGCCGTAGCTCCAGCCGCGGCGCCGGTAGACGACGCTCGGCCGATCGGTGTCGGCGTCGTGGAAGAGGAAGAAGTCGTGCCCGACGAGCTCCATCTGGTTGACGGCATCCTCGAGCGACATCGGCGCCGCCGTGTGGACCTTCTCGCGGACCTCGATCGGGGAGTTGCCCAGTGCTCCGAAGCGGTCGAGGTCCTCGACCTCCGGCTCGGGCTGGGGCGGCAGCGTCGTCACGGGTGCCGAGCCGTTGGTCGCGGCGTCGACGCGGGCGGTCGCCCGCGCCACCGACTCGGGCTGGCGCCGACCGCGACTGACGCGTTGCTTGTCGTGCACCCGCCTCAATCGCTCCATGAGCTTGTCGACGGCCGCGTCGAGCGCGGCGAACTTGTCGTCGAGACACGCCTCCGCCCGGATGACCGGGCCCTTGGCGTGGCAGGTGATCTCCACCTTCTCGGACCCGCGAGCGACTCGCTCGTGGGTGACGACGACGTCGATGCGATGGACCTTGGGAGCGAGCGACGGCACCTTGGCCAGCCGCTCCTCCAGCAGCTCACGGAATCGGTCGGGGATCTGGACATGACGCCCAGTGACGACGATCTCCACGGTTCCTCCTTGTCGCGCGCGGCTTTTCGCGCGCATGTGGCGACGTGTTGACCGGGCCGGGCCTCAGCGAGGTCGGGCCCGCCGTTCGATCGGCACCACCCCTCTCCGCTCCGTGAGTCCTGCGCCAACCGGCTCGTCGATCGAGCTGCCGGCCCGTGCAGGACGGGGCCTTGCCTTGACACTACTTCGCCCGGGACGACTGTGGGAAGGCGTTGTGACAGGCCGCCTGAAACATCACATCCGACCCATCGGTCACACCCGCTCGTGCCGTTGGGCCGCGGCAACCGTAGCCCCGACGACGTGCAGTGCGCCTGCCCGGCGCAGCGCCCGGGCCGCCTCGGCCAGGGTGGCTCCGGTCGTGACGACATCATCGACCACGATGACGTTTCGGTGGCGAATCACGTTGTGCCACATCGGTTTGACCGCTATCGCTCCGGTCAGGTTGCGGCGCCGGTCGCTGATGCCGAGGCCGGACTGGTCGGCAACGCGCCGGACCTGATGGAGCGCAGGCACCACCCTCACCCGATGGTGCCCGGGCCGGCGCGCGACCCAGGCTGCGAGCTCGAGCAGGGGTGCGTCGCCTCGGCGACGAACGGCTGCGGCAGACGAGGGCGCCGGCACGACGACCACCGGTTCCTTGCTCCACCCGGCGGCGAGCACAGCCGCCTCGACCGACCGCTCGAGCACGGGTCCGAGGACCGTCACGAGGTCGCGACGGTCGGCGTCCTTCCAGGCCGACACGGCGGCTCTCACCGGGTCGGCATAGGCGACGGCGGCGTGCGTCCGAGGCATGCGCGGAGGCAGTGGTCGCGGACGCACCGACACCGGCTCGGGCCCGAGCTCGAGCCGGTGCAGGGCGAGATCACAGCGCGCGCACCACCGCGTGCCGGGTCGATGGCAGGCTGCGCACTCCGTGGCGAGCACGAGATCGCCCAATCGGGCGATGAGGGGAGCAGCGAGGGGGACGACGAGGCGGTGCACCATGCCCCGAGTCGACCACCGCGCGACGCTGGGCCGGTGCGGAGACCGCGCCCTGTGGACGGGCGGCCACCCCCGATGGTCAGATCTCGTGAGGTGTGGACACCTCCGACATCTCCCACCCCCGGGCCCGCCCGCGGTCCCCACGACCGCCACGTCTGCGAGGCGCACCACCCGGGCTGACGACTGCTCCGTGCGTTGCGCGGGAGCGGCGTGTTGGGAGAAGTGACGGGGCGGAGGCGCCGCCTCAGCGGGCGGGCACGAGCACGTCGGTGGCACGCGCAACCTGCCGCCAGGCCGAGCCGGCCCGGGCCCACGCCCAGTCGTCCGCCGTCGTGACGATGATGCCGCGGGGGCCTCCCACGGTGGTGAGGCTGACCGCGCCCGGCACCGGTGCGGTGCGTGCGGACTCGGCCGCGGAGCGCCCGTGGCTGCGGATGCCCTCGAGGCCCAGCCCGATGGTGCCCACCCAGGGCCGCGGCGGCTCGGCTTCGGTGAGCTGGCCGAGCACGGCATACGTCGATCGAGTCGTGTCGAGCCAGACGACGTCGGTCATCACCCTGAGCGGCTGCGCCTGGCGCAACGGGGAGGCGAGACTCGTTGGCTGGCCGTTGGGCAACCTCTGGATGCCGCTCACGCCGAGCTGCGCGTCGGTGCCCTGGCTGTTGGTCGTGATGACGAGCAGGCGCACCCCGTCTCCGGCCACCGCGAGCGAGACGACCTTGCGGTCCTTCAACCAGGGCGCCTTGACCGCGATGGGGGTGGCGGCATCGGCTGCCGCCCGGGGGTCGAGCACATAGATGCGGTCGTCACCGTCCGCATCGGCGCCGCCCACCCAGACGTAGCCCTGCTCGTCATAGACGGGCGCGGTCAGCGAGGAGGCGAACGGTGGCACGACCACCTGCGGTGCATCGGCCTTCCACAACGAGAGCAGCTGGCGGCCCGTGCTCACCGCGGCCACCTGCTTGCCGTCGGCCGACAACGCGAGCCGCGTCCACGTGTCGGGGATGCGCGCGATGTCGCCGTCCTGGGGCTTGGTGTCGGCACGTCGGGAGCCCACCGTGGTGTCGGGCTGGAAGCGCGGGTCGAGGCGGCGCAGCTCGTCGCCCTGCCGCAGCAGAGCGGTGTCGAAGGTCCGGTTGGTCACGGTGCCGTAGCCGAGCTCGGCCGACGAGCCCGCCGACGAGACCCCGCTGGGCAGCTCGAGCGGTGTGTCGTCGACGGCGAGCGACACCGACGACACGGACGAGACCTGCGACAGGGTCGCCGCGAGCTGGGCCCACATGGCCGTGCGGTCGTCGGGATCCGCCGACAGCGCCTCACTGCTGAGACTCACCTGGGCGCGCCCACCCACGACCGGCACCGCGTTGACCGCCAGGCGGGTGCCCGCGGGCACGCCGGTGACGACGGCGTTCTCGAGGTAGCCGGGAACCCGCCCGAGCTGCGCCCTGGCCAGGGTCGTCGCGAGGCGCGAGCCGTTGGGGAACCAGCGGAAGTCGGGCACGAGGTCGCGCCCGCTCGGAGTGACGGAGTAGACCATGCGGGCGGTGAAGGTGCGGTCGAACTGGTCGGAGTCGAGCCACAGACCGAAGCCCTCCGGGGGCAGGTCGATGCGCCACTCGCCGCCGACCTTGCGCACGCCGAGCGTCAGGGTCGCCTTCGTGCCCGACGGCCGTTCGGTGTAGCGCCCGTCGGGTCCGAGGCGCGCGACCTCGGTGGCCCCGACCTGCACCGTCTCCTCGTCGACCTTGCGCACCGACAGGTCGCCGTCGTAGATGACGACGTCCTGGGTCGACCACCGCCAGAGGTCGACCGACTGGGGGGCGAGGAAGAGCTTGCCGGTCTGTCTCGTCTCGTCGCTGTCCTCGCCGGCACGCAGGAAGCCGCGCACGACCTCCTCCTGGCTGGCGCCGTCACGCGGGCCGGTCGCGGCGACACGCACGGGCTCGTTGATCGGCTCGCCGAGTGCGCGGCCCTCGATCACCGGTCCGGACTCGGGCAGGCCACCGCAGGCGGTCAGCACGAGGCTCACCGCGAGCGCGGCCGCTGCCAGCAGGCGGCGTCTCATGGCGTGCGCTCGGGGACGATGCGCCGCAGGCGCAGGGTGTCGTCGTCGGCGAAGCCGCTGCCGTTGCCGGCTCCTGACCCGGAGACGGCCCCTGCGCCGGGCCTGCTGCCCGCGCGAACCCCCGCGGGGTGCGATCCCGTCTCAACTGCGCCCGACTCGGCGCGCGCCGCCGCGGCGGCCTCCGCGGCCTCTGCGGCCAGCGGGCTGAGCGGCAGCGGCGAGCTCGTGATGGTGGCATCGGCCTTGCGGGGCAGGGTGAGGCGGAAGCAGGAGCCCTCCCCGAGTGCCCCCCAGGCCTCGAGACGACCGGCATGGAGGCGGGCGTCCTCGAGGGCGATGGCGAGACCGAGACCGGTGCCGCCCGTCGTGCGCGCCCGCGCGGGGTCGGCCCGCCAGAAGCGGGTGAAGACGAGTGCCGCCTCGCCGGGCTTGAGCCCGACCCCGTGGTCGCGCACCGTGACCGCGACGGCCGAGTCGTTGCTGCCGATCGTCACCTCGACGGGCAGTCCTTCGCCGTGCTCGATCGCGTTGGAGACGAGGTTGCGCAGCACGCGCTCGATGCGTCGAGAGTCGATCTCCGCGATGACCGGCTCAGCGGGCTCGTGGACGACGAGCTGCGTGCCCTTGCGAGCCGCGAGGGTGCGGTGGGCATCGACAGCACGGTCGACGGAGGCCCGCAGGTCATTGGCCTCGACCTCGAGCACGGCCGCACCGGCGTCGAAGCGCGAGATCTCGAGCAGGTCGGTGAGCAACGACTCGAAGCGGTCGAGCTCGTGGTGCAGCAGCTCGGCCGAGCGCGCCACGGTCGGCTCGAAGCTGCGTCGCGAGTCGTGGATGAGGTCGCCCGCCATCCGGATGGTCGTCAGCGGGGTGCGAAGCTCGTGCGACACGTCGGAGACGAAGCGCTGCTGCACCCGCGAGAGGTTCTCGAGCTGGGCGATCTGCTGCTGGATCGAGGCGGCCATCCCGTTGAAGGACGTGCCAAGCCTGGCCAGGTCGTCCTCCCCCTTGGCCTGCATGCGCTCGTCGAGGTTGCCGTCGGCGAAGCGCTCGGCGACGATCGCGGCCCGACGCACCGGGTCCGCCACGAGGCGGGTCACGACGAAGGCGATGGCGCCGAGGAGGAGGATGAGCGCGGCGCCACCGAGCAGGAACGTCTGCCCGATGAAGCTGATGGTCTCGCGCTCGCGGTGCATCGGATAGATGAAGTAGAGCCCGTAGTCCCCGGCCACCCCGGCGTCGATCCGCTGGCCGACGATGACGGCCGAGAGGGTGCCGCCGCCCTCGTCGATGGTGCTCACCTGGAGGTGCTGGCGGTCGGGCTGGCCCTCGACCTGCGTCCGCAGGTCCTCGGGGATGAAGCGCACCCCCACGCTCCCACTCTCCAGGGGCCCGACGATGACGGGCGAGGTGTTGTCCTCGAAGCGGGTGAGCACGACGTAGCGCGGCTCGTTGCCGGCGTCTCTGCGGTAGGTGTTGATGAGGGTCGTCGCGAACTGCGTGAGCTTGGCCTGCGTGTCGGTCTGGTCGGTCGCGTCGAAACGCTTCTGGGCGTCAGCGGCGTCGCGCAAGCTGTCCTCGGCGGCGATTCGCTGTCGGCTGTCGACGAGGCCCTGCGCGATCGAGCCGTAGAGGTAGGCGCCGACGGCCGTCAGCACGAGCACGCCGAGCAGCATCGTGACGACGACGACCCGGAAGCCGAGCGACGAGCGCCACAGGTGGAGTGTGCGGCGCCAGGCTCGGCGCAGGCCGGCGCCGAACTCGGAGACCAGGCCCCCGAGTCGTCCGGCGCCGGTCCGCTCGCTCATCTCAGGCCGTACCGGCCTTGTAGCCCACGCCGCGCACCGTCACGACGATCTCGGGGTGCTCGGGGTCGTGCTCGATCTTGGAACGCAGGCGCTGCACGTGCACGTTGACGAGGCGCGTGTCACCGGCGTGCCGGTAGCCCCACACCTGCTCGAGCAGCACCTCGCGGGTGAAGACCTGCCACGGTTTGCGGGCGAGGGCGACGAGCAGGTCGAACTCGAGCGGCGTCAGCGACAGCGCGGCGCCGTCACGCTTGACCGAGTGGCCGGCGACGTCGATCTCGAGGTCGCCGATGGTGAGCTTCTCGGGCGCCGGCTCGTCTCCTCGGCGCAGCCGCGCCCGCACCCGCGCGATGAGCTCCTGAGGCTTGAACGGCTTGACGACGTAGTCGTCGGCGCCGGACTCCAGACCGACCACGACGTCGACGGTGTCGGTGCGGGCCGTCAGCATGACGATCGGCACGCCGCTCTCGGAACGGATGCGCCGGCACACCTCCATGCCGTCGAGGCCGGGGAGCATGACGTCGAGCAGCACGAGGTCAGGACGGGACTCGCGGAACGCGCCGACCGCTTCGGCCCCGTCGGCCACGTGCGTGACCTCCAGGCCCTCGTTGCGCAGCACGATCCCCAGCATCTCGGCGAGGGCGAGGTCGTCGTCGACGACCAGTACCCGACCCTTCACGGCACGCTCCTCCCCGGGAGCGCACCACCTGCGCGTCCCGTTCCCTGACCACATCTTCACACAGGTATGCCGTCAGTCCCGCTTCGCGGGGACCGCCCGGGTCGCGCTGCCCGCTCGGTCACCCCTGCGAGACGTACCACTTGCCGCCGATCTTGACGGCCTTGAAGTTCGAGACGACGTCGGCGGCGAGGGCCGGTGTCGTCGTCACGCTCTCGAACGTCGCGGTGTCACCCTTGACGGTCGCGCCCGAGATCGTCAGTCCCTGGAAGACCCCGCCGAGCTGCTTGATCTGGTCGAGCATCGGGGTGACGGACGAGGCGCACCCGTCGGCTGCGCCGGGGATCTGCGACATGGGCTTGCCGCCGAAGGCCATGATCTCGCAGACGGCCTTGCCGTCACCGGCCACCATGGCGCCGAGCCAGGAGATCATCGCCGCCTCGGGGGTCGACTGGTCGAGCGTGACCGGCGCCGCGGACCCGGTCGTGGCGGTGCCGCTGGGCGTCGTGGCGGTGCCGCTTGCCGTCGTGTCGTCGGGGGTCGGGCCGGACGTCATCGTGTCGCCGGGCGTCGTCGAGGCGGCAGCCGTCGGGAGCGATCCCGAGGGCAGCGTCGGCGTCTCCGGGGTCTTGGCGCACGCCGTGAGCGAGCCCGCGAGCAGGAGGGCGAGCGTGGCGGTCGTGAGCTTCGTCATGAGGGTCCCTGCCTTGCCGTGTCGGTGAGACCCCATCGTCCCATGCCGCGCCCGCAGCGGCGCCCGCGCCCGGTCACCCCACGATGACGTATGCCGCCCACCTCGCGAGGCGGACGGCATACGTCATCGTGGTGCTGCGGAGGCAGACGCTCGGTCGATCCTCACGCCTGGGCTCAGTAGCGGTGCTCTCTGCGCTCCTGAGCCGAATCGGCGCTCCGGGCCTCCCTCGCTGGCGCTCGGTCGATCCTCACGCCTGGCTCAGTAGCGGTGCTCTCTGCGCTCCTGAGCCGAATCGGCGCTCGGGCCTCCCTCGCTGGCGCTCGGTCGATCCTCCGCGGTAGTGCTCGGGCTTGTACGGCCCCGCCACGTCGACACCGAGGTACTCGGCCTGGCCCTTGGTCAGCTGGGTGAGCCGGACGCCGAGGGCGTCGAGGTGCAGGCGGGCGACCTTCTCGTCGAGGTGCTTCGGCAGGGTGTAGACCTGCTTGTCGTAGTCGTCCGTCTTGGTGAACAGCTCGATCTGGGCGATCGTCTGGTTGCTGAACGAGTTGCTCATGACGAAGCTCGGGTGGCCGGTGGCGTTGCCGAGGTTCATCAGGCGACCTTCGGAGAGCACGATGATCGAGCTGCCCGAGGCGAAGGTCCACTCGTGCACCTGCGGCTTGATCTCGGTCTTCTGGATGCCGGGGGTGCGGGCCAGGCCGGCCATGTCGATCTCGTTGTCGAAGTGACCGATGTTGGCGACGATCGCCTTGTTCTTCATCTGCGCCATGTGGCTGGCCGTGATGACGTCGTAGCAGCCGGTCGTCGTGATGAAGATGTCGGCGGACGCGACGACGTCCTCGAGGCGAGCGACCTGGAAGCCCTCCATCGCGGCCTGGAGCGCACAGATCGGGTCGATCTCGGTGACGATGACGCGAGCGCCCTGACCGCGCAGCGACTCGGCGCAGCCCTTGCCCACGTCGCCAAAGCCGGCGACGACGGCGACCTTGCCGCCGATGAGCACGTCGGTGGCGCGGTTGAGGCCGTCGAGGAGCGAATGGCGGCAACCGTAGGTGTTGTCGAACTTGCTCTTGGTCACGGCGTCGTTGACGTTGATGGCCGGGAAGAGCAGGTCGCCGGCCTCGGCCAGCTGGTAGAGGCGGTGGACACCGGTCGTGGTCTCCTCGGTGACGCCCTTGATGCCGGCGGCGACCGTCGTCCACTTCTGCGGGTCGGTCTTGAGGGTCTCGCGCACGAGGTCCTTGAAGACACCGAACTCCTCGGAGTCCGCCTCGTCGAGCGGGGGCACCTGGCCGGCGGCCTCCCACTCCTTGCCCTTGTGCACGAGCATCGTGGCGTCGCCACCGTCGTCGAGGATCATGTTGGCACCCTGCCCGCCGGGCCAGGTGAGGATCTGGTCGGTGCACCACCAGTACTCCGGCAGCGTCTCGCCCTTCCAGGCGAAGACCGGCACGCCCTGGAGGTCGTCGACCGAGCCCTTCGGGCCGACGACGACGGCCGCGGCGGCCTCGTCCTGCGTGGAGTAGATGTTGCACGAGGCCCAACGCACCTCGGCGCCGAGCGCGGTGAGCGTCTCGATGAGCACGGCGGTCTGCACGGTCATGTGCAGCGAGCCGGCGATGCGCGCGCCCTTGAGGGGCTGCGAGGCGGCGTACTCCTCGCGGATGGACATCAGGCCGGGCATCTCGTGCTCGGCGAGTCGGAGCTGGTGACGGCCGGCCTCGGCGAGGCTCAGGTCGGCAACCTTGTAGTCAAAGGACATGGCGGATCACTTCCGTTGATGTGTCGGTCTGCAGACCCGGCGCGCCCCTCTGGGCTCTCGTGGCGGGTCATCACCCACGCCGGCAGTCCCCCAGTCTAGCGGCGCAGTGCCGGGTGCTCGACCGAGCGTCGAGCGTTGGCGCGCACGTCGCGCCACCGGGTGAGTGCCGGGCCACCCATCCGGTATGCCGCCACCCGCGTGCCGGTGGCTGGGGACCACCGTGGTGGCTCGGTCCCGAAAGGGTGGCTCGGTTCCGACGGAGTGGCGCGGTTCTCGCCGCGGGATCTCCCTCAGTGCGCGGCAGCGGCTTCGTCGTCGGTCTTGCGCCGCTTCGGGATGACGTGCAGGACGGCGACGATGATCGCGCCGACGACGAGGCCGAGCAGGGCCGAGGCGAGGGTGTTGACGATCCAGGCAAGCACCCCGCCGATGCCGGCGACCTCGGCCACGCCCTCCTCGAGGTGGTGCACGAGGTCGTAGAGCGCGTGCCAGCCCAGCTCGTCGATGCCGACCAGCAGAATGTGCCCACCGACCCACAGCATGGCGGCGATGCCGACGGTCGAGAGCACCGACAGCAGCTTCGGCATGCCCTTGACCAGGCCGCGCCCGATCTTCTGCGCCGCGCCGGACTCGCGCCTCGCGAGGTTGAGGCCGACATCGTCCATCTTGACGATGAGCCCGACCACGCCGTAGACGAGTCCGGTGATGAGCAGGGCCACGACGATGAGGATGATGAGGCGCGAGACGAACGGCTCGGTGTCGACCTCGTTGAGGGCGATGACCATGATCTCGGCCGAGAGGATGAAGTCGGTGCGCACCGCGCCCGAGACGACGGAGTCCTCGTCGACCTCGCTGGGGTCGGCCGCCTCCGCGTGGTGCCCCGACACGAGCTCCCAGACCTTCTCGGCGCCCTCGTAGGCGAGGTAGGCGCCACCGATCATGAGGATGGGCGTCAGCAGCCACGGCAGGAACTGGCTGAGCACCATGATGACCGGGAGGATGATGAAGAGCTTGTTGCGCAGCGACCCCAGGGCGATGCGCTTGATGATCGGCAGCTCGCGCTCCGGCTCGAGGCCCTGCACGTAGCGGGGCGTCACCGCGGTGTCGTCGACGACGACTCCCGTGGCCTTGACGCTCGCCCGCGCCGCGGCCGCGCCCACATCGTCGACCGATGCCGCAGCGAGCTTCACCAGAGCCGCCACGTCGTCGAGCAGCGCTACGAGTCCTCCAGCCATGCCGACAGCCTAGGGCCCGACCTTCCGCGCTCAGACCGCGAGGCCGAGCAGCGCGTTCTCGACGACCTCGGCGAGGGCGGGGTGGATCCAGTACTGCCCCCGTGCCATGTCGTGCACCGTCTGCCCGAAGCTCATCGCCTGCACGAGCGGCTGGATGAGCGTCGTCGCGTGCGGGCCCATGAGGTGCGCTCCGAGCAGCAGGCCGGTCCTCGGGTCGGCGAGCAGCTTGCAGACGCTCGTGGTGTCCTCCATCGCCCAGCCGTATGCCGTGTCGCCGTAGGACTGCACGAAGCCGACGTGGGGGAGCCCGCGCTCCACGCACTCCTGCTCGGTCAGGCCGACCGTGGCCACCTGCGGATGGCTGAAGATGCCGGCCGGCACGTTGTCGTGCGGCAGCGGCCAGAGGTCGTCGGCGTGCACGAGGTTGTGCGCGATGGCCCGGGCCTCGGCGTTGGCCACGTGCTTGAGCTGGTAGGGAGAACTGACGTCACCCAAGGCCCACACGCCGGGCGCGCTGGTGCGGCCCACCTCGTCGACGACGACCCGGCCGTCGTCGTGCAGCTCGATGCCGCCCGCTGCGACCCCCAGGTCAGCCGTGTTGGGCTCCCGTCCGGTGGCGACGAGCAGCAGGTCGCCGTCGAGCACCGACGTGCCCGACTCGTCCTCGAGGTGCAGCCGCACGCCGTCCCCGTGCCGCGCGACGGCGGTCACGGTCGTGCCCGTGCGGACGTCCCACTGGTCGCGGGCGAGGGCGGTGAAGCGGCTCGCGATGTCTTCGTCGAGGTGTCGCACGAGGAGCGGACCGCGGGCGACGACGCTGACGCGCACACCGAAGGAGGCGAAGACGTGGGCCATCTCGACACCGATGTAGCCGCCCCCGATGATGACGACGTGCTCGGGCAGGTCGTCGATGCGCATGATCGTGTCGGAAGTGTGGAAGGGCACGCCCGAGTCGCGCACGACATCGGGGACCACCGGGTGGCCGCCGGCCGCGATGACGACCTGGTCGGCGGTGAGGCTGCGCTCCCCCGCCGCACCGAGGTCGACCGTGAGCCGGCGGTCGCCGGTGAAGCGGGCGTGGCCGAGAAACGCCGTCGTGCCCGGACCCTCGACGCGATAGCGCTTGCCGCCCTCGGCGATCGGGTCGATGCGCTGGAAGATGCGGTCACGGACGTCGGCCCAGCGCACGCCCTGCACAGTCGCGTCGACGCCGTAGCGGGCGGCATCACGGGCGCTGGCAGCCACCTCTGCGGCATACACGAACATCTTGGTCGGGATGCAGCCGACGTTGAGGCAGGTGCCGCCGAAGGTGCCCCCCTCGATGACGGCCACCCGCTTGCCCTCGAAGTCGGGCGTGACGAGCGAGTTGCCCGAGCCGGTGCCGACGATGGCGAGGTCGAAGTGCTCGGTCCGGTGGGTCTGCTCGATCACCCCGGCAGCCTACGTGCCGCCGCGCCGCCTCGCCGCGGGTGCCCAGGGCACCCGGGCACCGTCAGTATGGGACCGACGTCGCGGGCGCCGCGCAGCAGCCGAACGTGCGGAGACGAGGACGGGTCGTAGCCCTGCCCGATGGCGAGGTAGGTGGCGGCGAAGTCGGTGAGGGCCACGTGGTGGGCGAGGCGCAGCACGGGGTCGGTCGATCGGGCCTCGACGAGCGAGACCCGCACGCCGGCGTCCTCGGCGACGGACACGACGGTGTCGGTGAGCCGCCGGTCGGCGCCCTCGGAGGTGTCACGGAGCATGATGAGCCGCAGCGGCGGGCGGGTCGGCCCGTCGAGGAAGGGGTCGGCGAAGATGTCGTCGGTGGCCCCGTGGGCGCCCTCGCCACCGGCCAGCGGTCCGTCGAAGCACGCCACGATCTGGCTGGCTCCGTCGGGCAGCGACCCGAAGGCGACGGGCATCCGACCGGTGCGGCCGAACATCGAGGCCGCACGGCACGCGGTCACCGCACCGAAGGGCCCCTCGCCCAGCACGATGGGCGTCGACTCGGCGACCTCGGTCGCCAGCACCTTGGCCGGGTTGACGAACGACTCCGACGATGGGCGGCAGGCGGTCGCGCAGTCGTCGAGCACGTCGGCGACGGCGAGCAGGCTCGACCGGCCGACGGTCGCGAGACTCAGGGCGTCGGCCGCCAGCAGAGCGGGGGTCGCCTGGGCCCACATCGAGGTGCGGGAGGTCGTGTCGGGCACCGCGATGGGCACGTGCACCCCGCGGGCCCTGGCGCTCACCTCGGCGAGGGGGGACTCCGCGGCTCCGATCGTGACGATGAAGGCGCCGCGCCGGGCGGCCTCGGCCGCCATCGAGAGGGCGCCGGCCGCCCTACCCGACTGCGAGACCGCGATGACGACATCCAGGGTGCCGACCCACCCGGGCAGCGGACCCGAGGCGCAGGCCTGGACCGGCAGGGCCGCTCCCGGTCGCACGGCGGCGACGAAGATGTCGGCGACAGCCGCCGAGCCACCGGCGGCGGCCACGACGACGCCACGCGGTTCGACGTCGCGCAGCCGTTCGAGACCGGCCTCCTCGGCCGCGCGCAGGGCGATGCGCACCTGGGCGCCGGCGCCGGCCAGCGCGCGCAGGGTGAGGCTGTGGTCGAGGGCCGCGATGGCGTCCTCGTCGTCCAGCCGGGCCTCGTCGAACACCGGTGCCGCGGCTCAGCCGAGCCGACGGGCCAGGTCGACGAGCAGGACGGGCACGCCCGACTCGATCGGGTAGCCGAGCCCGCAGACCGGGCACTGCAGCTCGGTGACCCCGGACGCCGGGGCGCCGGCGGCCTCAGGGGCGGCATCCGTGACGTCGGTCAGCTCGCCCTTGCACTGCGGGCAGCGCAGGATCTCGCGCAGCCAGGGCTCGATGGTGGTCGGGGTCTGGCTCACGGTGCTTCTCCTGCGTCGGGGCTGGCTGGGAGGCGGGGACGGGGCCACGGTCGGCCCGGATCAGGGCGAGCAGCTCGTCGCGAAGCCGCTCCATGGTCTCACGGTCGGCGGCCTCGACGTTGAGCCGCAGCAGCGGCTCGGTGTTGGAGGCGCGCACGTTGAACCACCACATCGGGTCGGTGCCCTCGGCGCACGAGATGGTGAGTCCGTCGAGCTCGTCGGTGCGAGCCGCCTGCTCGCGGGCCCAGGCCTCGATCTGCTCGATGACGGCCTGCTGGTCGGTGACCGTGGAGTTGATCTCACCCGAGGCGACATAGCGCTCGAACCGGTCGCAGACCTGCGAGAGGGGCCGCTGCTGCTCGCCGAGCGCGGCGAGCACGTGCAGTGCCGCCAGCATGCCGGTGTCGGCGAACCAGAAGTCGCGGAAGTAGTAGTGGGCCGAGTGCTCCCCGCCGAAGACGGCACCGTTGCGGGCCATCTCGGCCTTGATGAAGGAGTGGCCGACGCGGGTGCGCACCGGCCGGGCGCCTGCCTCGCGCACGATCTCGGCCACCGCGGCGCTCGATATGACGTTGTGCACGACGGCGACCTCCTCGTCGCCACCGGCACGCGCCCGGGCGATCTCCCGAGTCGCCACGAGGCCGGTGATCGCGCTCGGAGACACCGGCTCGCCGTCGCCGTCGACGACGAAGCAGCGGTCGGCGTCGCCGTCGAAGGCGAGACCGATGTCCGCGCCGTGCTCGCGCACCGCGGCCTGGAGGTCGACGAGGTTGGCCGGGTCGAGCGGGTTGGCCTCATGGTTGGGGAAGCTGCCGTCGAGCTCGAAATACAGGGGGATGATCTCGAGCGGGAGCTCGGGCAGGCCGGCTCCCGTGCCGAGGACGGCCGGCACCGTGTGACCGCCCATGCCGTTGCCGGCGTCGACGACGACCTTGAGCGGTCGGATGTCGGACAGATCGACGAGGCCGCGCAGAAAGGCGGCGTAGTCGGCCAGCAGTTCCCGAGACGCGACGCTGCCGGGCCCGTCGACCGGAGCAGCCAGCCCCGTGCCACCGTCGAGCATCCACTGGGCGAGGTCGCGGATCTCGGCGAGCCCGGAGTCCTGTCCGACGGGGCGCGCGCCGGACCGGCAGAGCTTGATCCCGTTGTAGCGGGCCGGGTTGTGACTTGCCGTGAACATGGCTCCCGGGAGCCCGAGGGCGCCGCTCGCGTAGTAGAGCCCGTCGGTCGAGCACAGACCGATGAGGATCACGTCGACCCCGCGAGAGGTGACGCCGGCCGCAAAGGCTGTGGAGAGCTCGGGCGAGCTGGGCCGCATGTCGTGCCCGATGACGATCCCCGGACTGCCATCGGGGATGGCGACGACCTCGGCGAAGGCTGCACCGATGGCCTCCGCGACCTGCGTTGACAGCTGGTCGGGCACGATGCCGCGCACGTCATAGGCCTTGACGAACTCTGCAAGGTTTGGCACGCGCGCCACCCTAGTCGTCAGGACCGGCGCCGCGGACCTCAGGAGTCGCGCAGGATCCGCAGGTGCCCGCGCCGCCCGGCCTCGACGGCTCCGGACTCTGCCTCGGCCCGAGCCTGGCCTCGGGGCCCACCCCCCTGAGAACCTGAGTCTCGAGCGCCGACTGCGCTCTGCGGTCGTTGTGCGCGGGGTCTGCCGGCCTCGCGCACGGCGTCGGCGAGGGCCAGCAGGTCGTCGGGGGCGAGGGCCGGCTCGGAGTACTCCCCACCGACTCGCACGACCTCCCAGCCCCGCGGAGCCGTCATGCGCTCGGCGTGGTCGCGGCACAGGTCGTAGGTGTGCGGCTCGGCATAGGTCGCGAGCGGACCGAGCACCACGGCCCGGTCGGCGTAGGCGTAGGTCAGCGTCGCGACCGCCGGGCGCTTGCACCCCGTCTTTGAGCACCCACGTGTCAGACCCACGCCGGGGACTCTAGTCGGGTCCGGGGACGACACGGAGACACCACGCCGGTCGTGGCGGAGCCGCGGAAGCCTAGAGTGAGGTCGTGAGCACGAGCACCCCGCGCCCCACACCGGCGCTCCGGCGCCGCGACCGGCACGGCAGGGGCCACCGGGGCCCCGTGGCGTGGCCACCCGTGCCCGTGATGAGGAGTCGTCGCGACGCCTTCGACGACTACGTGCTCGACGCCGCGGCCCGACTCGAGGCGACCTGCGGGCGCGCCTTCCCCGCGGTGGAGTTCGCCGTGGAGGACGTGCCTCGCGGCCCGGCGCCCTGGGACCACCGCGAGGTGCCGCTGGGCCGGCTCTTCCCGGCGACGGGATCACGGCCGGCTCGCATCGTCGTCTACCGCAGACCGGTCGAGACCCGCGTCAGCGACCGCCGTGACGTGGCGGCACTCGTCGCCGACATCGTCACCGAGCAGGTGGCCGGGCTGCTCGGGGTCTCACCTGAAGAGCTCGACCCGGGCTTCGGGGACTAGCCGCTCAGCTGCGCACCTGGCGCACGGGCACCGACAGCGAGGTGACGGGGGCCGTCGTGAGCGGCACTGCGGCCACTTGCGGCACACCCGCGTCGGCACTGACGACCGAGACGGCCGCTCGCACGTCGCCGCCCCGGGTCGCCACCCAGATGCGGTCGGCACGGCCGAGGTCGACGACCACCGTCGAGTCGGGCTTGACGGTGACCGGGACGGCACGCCGGTCGGTACCCGTGGCGATGTGGACCTCGACGGTGCCACCTTGCGCACCGGCGGAGAGGAGCAGACGCTGCGTGCTGGCATCGAGGGCGGGGAGGGTGGCGCCGGCCACCCCACGGATCGCCGCCGCGGCCGGCACCCAGGCGAAGTCCCCCATCTGGTCGGCCGTGGTGGCCCGACGCTCGGTCCAGGCCGCGGCCGTCACCGGGCGGTCGGAGCTGATGCGCAGGCCGTAGGCGCCGGGGCTCAGGGCCAGGGGAACGTCGGTGGTGGCGCCCGGTGGCACGCGGACGGCACGAAGCTCGGGCGGTTGGCTCGGGCCCTTCGCCGTCAGGACCGTCACCTGCACGAGCGCCTCACCCACGGTGGTGGGGTTGACGAGCCGCACGGAGGTCGTGGCCGCCACGTCGAGGCCCGCCACCACCTGTGTCGTGGCCGGAGCCGCCGCAGGCACCGAGTCGTCGATGCCGCGTGCCGTCGCACCGTCGATCCACTGGTCCGACAGCACGGCGGAGACGACACCGCCCGTCGCGGTGACGTGCACGGCCGGGGCCGGCTCACCGGGCGCCAGCGCGTCCAACGAGACGACCGCGCGCTCGCGGGGTGGGATGGAGACGCTGCGGCCCTCGGCTGCAGCCACCGGACCGCCGCGACCGAAGACGTCGAAGCCCACCGTCACCGCATTCGCGCCCGGGTTGGTCACCACGATGCGCTCGGTGCGCGAGGCCCCCGGCCCGCCGCCGACGAGCCACGCGTCGGCCGATGGCAGGCCACACGGGGTGACGACGAGGCCTCGGTCGTCATCGCCGGTGTGTCGCCAGACCTGGGTGGCCACGAGCCCGGGCGCCAGCGCCCCCGTTGCCCGCGCCACGACCGGCGCGGTGGTGGTGACCCCGGCTGCCACGAGACCGTCCACCGTCGCACCGGTGGCGATGACGGTGCCGCTGCCGCCACTCTCGAGGTCGACCTGACCCGCTCCCCGAGGAGGGGTGACTCCTGCGGCGCGCAGCGTGGCGGCCGGCGCCGCCGACGCGGCGAGGCGCACCTCGCCGCCGACGTCGCGCAGCCCGGCCGCGCCGAGGCGCTGCTGCCCGGGACACGCGAGGACCGCCTCGTCGACCAGCACCCTCGAGACCCGCGGCAGCCCCGCCTGGTCGCGCGACGGCGCGAGCTCGACCGTGCCCGGCACCCGGGCCGCGCCGACCGCGATGCCGGCCGCCGCGAGGACCAGTGCTGAGACGCGCACCGCCCGCCCGACCCTGCTCATGCGCGCCTCCTCGAGCGTCGGTTGCCGAAGGGCAGGGCAAGGAAGACCACGAGGGCGAGCAGGGCAGCCTGCCCGAGACGCCACCAGGGGTCGGCCGCGGCCAGGTCGACCCGCAGCGAGCCGCCCGCGGCGGGCACGGCATACGTCGGCTGGTCGCTGCCCGTGATGGGCGTGAGCACCTGCCCGTCGAGCGTCACGACCGCGTGGTCGGCCCACTGCGAGGGCTCGGCGACGACGAGACGCCGTCCCGCGTCGCCTGCCGGCAGCACGGTGTCGACCGCGGCGTGGGGTCCGACCGTCGGCACGACGTCGAGCTGCGCGCCTGAGGAGTCGACGAGCCGGGCACGCGCGGGGGCGGTCGCAGCCTGCGCGCCAGCGGCGGCGGGCAGCGGCTGCACCTTCCAGAGGATGCCCTGCTGGCTGGAGCCGAGGCGGCTGAGTCCCTCGGCGGAGTCGAGGCGACGGGTCAGCGTGGAGTCGGAACGGTCGGACACCTGCACGAAGCCGATGCCGAGGCGGGCGAGCGCCGACGCGTCGAGGGAGTCGGCGCCGCGGCCCCCGACGAGCTCGGCGACGGCCCCCACGAGCGGCTCGTCGTCGGCGTCGGGCTGACGGTCCAGGTCGCGCAGCAGCTCGCCGGGCTCCTGCCCAGCGAGCACGAAGTCGACGACCTCGGGCGAGGGCCGGAGCAGCAGCAGGCGTCCCGCGAGCGGACCGGAGCCCTGCTCGACGGCCACGGCCGGCAGGGTCGCCTGACCGACGCTCAGGGTGTCGCTCGCCCCCCGAGCGGCCCAGACGGCCGCGCCGGAGACGACGGCGGAGACGAGCACGGCCACGACGGTGACGGCGGCGGCGAAGGACCAGCGCCGCCGCGGGCCGCGGAGGGTGGCGAGCACGGGTGCGCTGCCGGCGAGCACCCCGACGAGCAGCCCGGCGAGCCACAGCTCCAGACCCACGCCGGTCCAGAGGTGAGCGGGCTCCGACACCCCGACACCCGTCTCGGCCGAGCCGAGCACGACCCGGCCCGCGGCGAAGGCGACCGCCAGCCCGACGAGCGAGAGCGACGGCGCCGGCCACGAGACCGACGGCCGCGGCGCGGCTCCGGGAGCGGACGGCATACCCCGCGAGGCCGAGCCCGACGACGGGCACCAGCAGCCACGTCGTCGTCGTGGCCGGCCCTGGCTGCGTCAGCAGCAGCGGCCAGGTGCCCGGCCCCTGACCGGTGGCGAGCAGGCCGGGGCCCGAGAGCACCAGCCGCCAGTCGTCGGCGAAACGGGCGACCCACGGACCCAGCAGACCCACCGGCACGAGGAGCAGCACGAGGGCCCGCCCCCGCGCCATGCCGGGGCCGACGACGAGGAGCACGAGGGCGGCGAGGAGCACGACGACGAGCAGGGGTGGCACGAAGGCACCCAGCACCGCCGCAGCGAGGGCGGTGGCGAAGGTGGCGGTCCACGTGCCGTCGCGGCGGGCCGCCAAGGTGAGGCCGGCGAGCACGAGGGGCAGCAGGACGTGACCGACGGCGAGCGTGAGGCGGCCGTCGGCGGTCGCGCGTGGTGACGACGGCACTCGTGCCCCAGGCCAGCGCCACGAGGCCACGAGCGACCCGGGACGAGGTCACCACCCGACCCGCGAGGTAGGCGGTCCAGGCCGACAGCGCCGGGGCGAGCAGGAGCAGCCACGCGACGGTGACCCCGGCGCTCGACCGGCTGCCGTCGAGCGCGGGGAGGCGCTCGGCGAGCCAGGTGAGGCCGGCGAGCACGGCGAGGTGCGGTCCGGACTCGACACCGGTGCCCAGCCCGGCTCCGTGCCAGGCGTCGCGGAACGCGTTCCACAGACCGGAGGCATCGGTCGTCACCGGCCGCAGCTCCCCTCCGGCCAGGCCGGTGTGCGACGGGGAGAGTGCCCCGGCCCCGAGGGCGGTGCGCCACGCGATGCCGGTGGCCACGAGCACGGTGCCGACCGCGAGCACGCCGGGATGGCTGAGGATGCGTCGGGCGAGCGAGACGGGCACGGCTCCGAGCAGCCTCGGACTCGTCGGTCGCCGGCCCCGTCTCGGTCGTGGGGGCCGCCTGGCGCAGCTCGTGGCGCCGGTCGGGGACCACCGAGTCGTGGATGCGGTCGAGGGCAGTGCGCGCGGAGGCCCCGGGGGGCACGAACAGGGTGGCGAGGTCGCCGCGACCGAGCCGCCGCGACCGCCGGCCTCGCCACCGCGCCCCCGTCGTGGCGAAAGGGTGCAGCGAGGGCGGTGACGTCAGCCAGCTCACGCCAGGCGAGGCGGGGGCGCTTGGCGAGAAGCAGCGTCAGGGCGAGCAGGACGGCCGACACCGCGAGCCAGGCGGCGAGGAAGGGCGCAGCGAGGGGTGAGCACCGGGCCAGTGCCACCTGTCGCAGGGCGCGCCGCTCGGCCCGCTCGACGGAGCGCGCTCCGGGAGACTCGGCCGGCCGGCCCACGCCAGGCCCATCGCCAGGCCCGTCGCCACGCCCGCCGACCTTCCCGACACGGGTGCCTGCGTCGCGGACGACCGCGCCCGGCACGACCACGACCCGGTGACCGGCGAGCTGGGTGCGCCAGCCGAGGTCGAGCGCGGCCCCGTGCTCGAGGAAGCTGCGGTCGAAGCCTCCGACGTCGTCCCAGACCGACCGGCGCACGAGCATGCCGTCGGTGCCGACGGCGAGCACGTCCTCGCGGCCGTCATACTGCCCCTGGTCGGCCTCGCCGACCACGGGTGAGGCGAGACGGCGCCCGGTGTGGGTGACCTGGATGCCGAGCTCGACGAGACGGCGGGGGTCGTCCCAGGCGACGACCTTGGGTCCCGCGATGCCGACCGACCGTGACCCGAGACCGGGGCCGAGCAGCCGCGCCAGCGTCGACGGGGTCGCCGCGGCGCCCTCGTGCAGCACCCAGACCCAGGCGTCGGCCGGGTCGCCGTCGAGGGGCAGCGCCGCGATGCCCCGCGTGACGGCAGTGCCGAGCGGCACGTCCTCGTCGATGCGCACGACCTCGAGGGACGGGGCGACGCGGCGCACGCCCTGGTGCGCCCGCGCGATCGCCACCGACGTGTCGGTGCTCGCCACGTCGACGACGACGACTCGCGTCGGCGGCACCTGCTGGGCGGCTATCGCGTCGAGACACTGCGGGAGCCAGTCGGCGCCGTCGCGCACGACGATCACCGCGTCGACCGTGGCGGCGGCGGGACGTCCGGTGGAGGGGATGACGGACGTGGCTGCCGCCCCCGCGCCTGCGGGGGTGGTCATGACACGGTGAGCTCGGCTGGCACGGGTCTACCATCGCCCCGGACCACGACGGTCCGGGGCACGACACGCTCAGACCGCGCGCTTCTTCAGCTTGCGACGCTCCCGCTCGGACAGCCCGCCCCAGATGCCGAATCTCTCGTCGTTGGAGAGGGCGTACTCGAGGCACTCAGCCCGCACCTCGCATCCGACGCAGACCTTCTTGGCCTCCCGGGTCGACCCGCCCTTCTCGGGGAAGAACGCCTCTGGATCGGTCTGCGCGCAGAGCGAACGCTCCTGCCAGGAGAGCTCACCCTCCTCCGCACCCGTCTCCGGTATGACTACGAACAGCTCGTGCATGACCCCTCCTCGACCCTGACTTCTCCATGTGTGTCAGCACTTGCCGTATCCCTCGGCACCGTTCCCCGACTGGGAGCGAGCCGGCCACCTGCACCGACCTGCACCGCGGAGCCGACCCCCGACGAATACAACAATGAAATTACATGCGTGTCATACGCCTCACGTCAAGCCCGAAGGTGATATTCGCTGACTTCTCGAGCGCCCTGGCGACGTGGCGGGGCCGTCGGGGTGCTGAGAGGATCGGCGCATGCGCATCACCGCCCTGGCCGGAGGTGTGGGCGGCGCCCGCTTCCTCCGTGGACTGCTCCGCCACCTCGAGCACCGCTCCCCGGCCGCTCCCAGCGACGCACCTACCCGCATCACCGTCGTCGGCAACACCGGTGACGACATCACCCTCTTCGGACTGCGGGTCTGCCCCGACATCGACACGATCCTCTACACCCTCGGCGGGTGGCGTGCACGAGGGCCAGGGTTGGGGTCGGCCGACGAGTCCCACGCTCTCGCAACGGAACTCGCGACCCTGGGCGCGACGCCGCAGTGGTTCACATTGGGAGACAAGGACTTCGCGACACACGTCTATCGCTCGCAGCTGCTCGGACGCGGTATGCCGCTCAGCGAGGTCGTCGCGCGCCTCTCCGCCCGCTGGGGCCTGCCCGAGCTCGGCGTCACGCTGCTGCCCATGACCGACACTCCGGTCGAGACCCATGTCGTCGTCGAGGAGGAGGGCGAGCAGCGCGCCATCCACTTCCAGGAGTGGTGGGTCCGCCACCAGGCGACCCTGCCGGTCGACCGCTTCGTCGTCGCCGGTCTCGACCAGGCGACGGCCGCCCCCGGAGTGCTCGATGCCATCCGTGAGGCCGACGTCGTCCTGCTGCCCCCGAGCAACCCGGTCGTGTCGATCGGCATCATCCTCGGAGTGCCCGGGGTGCGCGACGCCCTGCGCGGCACCCGAGCGCCGGTCGTCGGCGTCTCGCCGCTCGTCGGGGGGCGACCGGTCCGGGGTCACGCCGACGCCTGCCTGCGGGCGATCGGCGTCGAGGAGACGAGCGCCGGGGTCGCGGGCCTCTACGAGGACTTCCTCGACGGGTGGCTCGTCGACGAGCAGGACCCCATGCGGGCCCGCGGGCGGTCGGGAGGCACGCGCCTCGAGGTCGAGCACCGGCCGCTGCTCATGAGCTCGGTCGATGCCGCCGCCGACCTCGCCGGAGCCGCCCTCGACCTCGGGCTCCGGCTGCGTGAGGACCGCCCGGGTCGGGTCACTGCGTGAACGGCACCGTCACGCTCACCCCGCTCCACGGCATACCGGAGGTGCGCCCCGGTGATGACCTCGCCGACCTCGTCGACGCCGGCCTACGCGCGTCGGGCGTCACCCTGCTCGACGGCGACGTCGTCGTGGTCTCGAGCAAGGTGGCGAGCAAGGCGCTCGGGCTCGTGACCGACGACGTCGACAGGGAGCGCGTCGTCGCCGGGGAGACCGAGCGACGTCGTGGCCGAGCGGCGTGCCGGCGACCGGGTGACCCGCGTCGTCAAGGCCAAGGCGGGCCCGGTGATGGCAGCGGCCGGCGTCGACGCGAGCAACACCGGAGTGCGCGGAGGGCTGCTCCTGCTCCCCCACGATCCCGACGTGGTCTGCGAGCGGCTGCACGCCGCCCTCACCCGGCGGCACGGTGTGCGGCTCGGGGTCGTGCTCAGCGACACGGCCGGGCGGCCGTGGCGGGTCGGGCAGGTCGATTTCGCCCTCGGTGCGCACGGACTGCAGGTGCTCGACGACCTCCGCGGAGGCGTCGACGCGGACGGGCGCGACCTGTCGGTCACCGCGCGCGCCCTCGCCGACGAGATCGCCGCCGCTGCCGACCTCGTCAAGGGCAAGGTCCTCGGCGTGCCCGCGGCGGTCGTGCGCGGCCTTGCAGACGTCGTCCTCGGCGCGGCCGTCGAGGGCGACGAGTCGGACGACGGTCGAGGCGCACCCCTTGGCGCCCGCGACCTCGTCCGGACCGGCCGTGACGACTGGTTCGGCCACGGCCAAGTCGAGGCCGTGCGAGCAGCCCTCGGGGTCCCGCCCGGTAGTGCGCTCGCCCTCGAGGTCGGCATCCCGCCCGTCGGTCCCGACACCCGCGCCGAGTCCGTCGCCCGCGCCGTGCGGGTGGCCCTCGCCGCCGACGACGAGGCCACGGCCGACGTCGGCGAAGCCTCCGTCACCCTGGGGGCCGACTCACCCTTCGAGCTGGGGCACCTCGTCGCGCGGCTGCAGGCGGCGCTGTGGTGCGACGGTCTCGCGGGTGAGCCGGCGGTGCCGGCGGTCGACGGCTGCTCCGTCGTCGTGCAGGTCGCGCAGATCACGTAGGTCGTGGATCACGGATCGGGTGCTCACCCGACGGTGAAGACGACCTTGCCGAAGACGTCCCCGTCGACCATGCGGGCGAAGCCGTCACGCGCCTCGGCGAGCGGCCGCACGGAGTCGATGACCGGCTCGATGCCGGCCTGCACCACGAGCCGGGCCAGCTGGGCGAGCTCCTGCTGCGAGCCCATCGTCGAACCGATGACCCGCAGCTGCTTGAAGAAGATCTTCGTCAGCTCGGCCTTGGCAGGAGCGTCACCCGACGTGGCGCCCGAGATGACGATCGTGCCACCGGGCCGCAGGGCGTTGACCGAGTGCGACCACGTGGCCGCACCGACGGTCTCCATGACGGCGTCGACGCGGTCGGGCAGCCGCTCCCCCGAGGCGAAGACCCGGTCGGCGCCGATCTCGAGCGCGCGAGCACCCTTCGCCTCGTCGCGTGCGGTCGCCCACATCCGGTAGCCCGCCGCCGCACCGAGCTGGATCAGCGCTGTCGCGACGCCGCCCCCGGCGCCCTGCACGAGCACGGTGCCGCCGGGCCGCACACCGGAGTTGGTGAAGAGCATCCGGTATGCCGTGAGCCACGCCGTCGAGAGGCACGCCGCGGTCTCCCACGACATCGTCTCGGGCTTGGGCACGAGGTTGGTCGCGGGCACGGCGACCTGCTCGGCGAGCGTGCCGTCGTGCAGCTCGGACAGCAGGGTCCGGCGCGGGTCGAGGGTCTCGTCGCCGCGCCAGCCGTCCGACGCGACGACGGCGTGCACGATGACCTCGTTGCCGGCCTCGTCGACGCCGGCGCCGTCACAGCCGAGCACCATGGGCAGCCGGTCCGCCGGCAGGCCCACGCCCCGTAGCGACCAGACGTCGTGGTGGTTGAGGGCGGCAGCGCGCAGCCGGACGACAGTCCAGCCCTCGCGGGCCTGCGGGTCGGGGCGCTCCCCGACGACGAGACCCGCCAGCGGGTCGGAGGCGGACTGGGAGGCGGCGTAGGCAGCGAGCATTCCAGCACCATAGTGACCGGACTCTGCTGGAGCGCCCGATAGGGTCCGTGGCGTGACTGACCCCACCCGTGTCCACGACGTGCCCTCCGCCGACGCCGCCGACCTCGGGGGCCGGGGCCGGGGGCTCGATGCGCAGTCCGTCGGGCTCGTCGCGGTCTTCACGGCCCTGCTCGTGGCCGCCGCCGTCGTGCCGGGCATCCCCGTCGGTCCGCTCGGCGTGCCGGTCACGCTGCAGACCCTCGCCGTCATGCTCACGGGTCTCGTGCTCGGGCCTGGCCGTGCCACCGCCGCCGTGTTGCTCTACCTGCTGCTCGGCTTCGTCGGGCTGCCCGTCTTCAGCCGCGGCCAGTCCGGTCTGCAGGTGCTGGTCGGCCCGACGGCCGGCTACCTCGTGTCGTTCGCCGTCGCCGCCCTCGTGCTCGGGCTCGCGAGCCGTTCGGTGCTGCGCCGGTCTGCGCGGGGGCGCTGGGCGCCGCTCTTCTTCGTCGCGACGCTCCTGACCACCCTGCTCGTCATCCACCCCCTCGGCATCGCCGGGCTCATGATCAACGCCAAGCTGTCGTTCTCCGCCGCACTCGCCGTCGATCTGCCCTTCCTGCCCGGTGACGTGCTCAAGGGCCTCGTGGCGGCCGTGGCCGCGGCGGCGGTGCACCGGGCCTTTCCCGACGTGCTCCTGCGGAGGGTCACGCGCCCCTGATGCCCGCCGAGCCGCAGACCGCCGACCCGGGCGGGCGCCGCCCGGAGGTCGTGCTCGCCGGTGCCACGGTCTCGGTGCCGCTCGACGCGGGAGCGGCCCGACGCACGCTGCTCGGACCCCTCGACCTCACGCTGCGCGAGGCACGCATCACCGTGATCGGCGCCAACGGGTCGGGCAAGTCGACCCTCTTGCGGCTGCTCAACGGCCTCGTGCTGCCCACGAGCGGGTCGGTGCTCGTCGAGGGCCTCGACACGGCGCGCCACGGCGCCGACGTGCGCCGCCGGGTGGCCTTCGCGTTCACCGACCCGATCGCCCAGCTCGTCATGCCGACGGGCCGCGAGGACATCGAGCTGTCGCTGCGGCGCGTCCATCGGTCACGCCCCGAGCGGCGGCGAGCCGCCGAGGTCGTGCTGGAGCGCTTCGGGCTCGCGGCGCTGGCCGACCGCTCCGTCTACGAGCTCTCCGGGGGCGAGCGCCAGCTCATGGCTCTGGCCGTCGTGCTGGCCACCGAGCCGCGGCTGCTCGTGCTCGACGAGCCCACCACCCTGCTCGACCTACGCAACACCCTGGCGCTGCGACGGCTGCTCGCCACGCTGCCCCAGTCCGTCGTGACGGCGACCCACGATCTCGAGCTCGCGCTCGACGCCGACCGCACCCTCGTCATCGAGGGCGGCTCCGTCGTCTTCGACGGCGCTCCCCGGGACGCGGTGGAGCACTACCGCCGGTCGGTGAGCGCGCCGTGAGGGACCCGGGGCTGTTCACCGCGCACGTCGTCGGCGACTCGTGGCTGCACCGGGCTCCCTTCGGGGCCAAGCTCATCGGGGTCATCGTCATCGGTCTGCTGCCGTGGTGGGTGCACACTCCCCTGCCTCTGGCGGTCGTCCTGGCCGCTCTCCTCGTCGTCGCCGCCACGGCCCGCGTGCCGCTGTCACGGCTGCTCCGGTCGCTGCGCGCCCTCGCGCCGGTGCTCGTCGTGCTCGGGGCCTTCCAGTGGTGGGCGGTGGGGCCGGCGTATGCCGCCCGCGTCGTCCTCGGCATCACCACCGCCTTCGTCGCGGCCGGCCTGCTCACGGCGACGACGCCGGTCACGACGATGCTCGATGCCGTCGTGCGCGGCGCCCGCCCGGTGTCGCGCTGGGTCGACCCCGAGGTCGTCGCCCTCACCCTCGCGGTCGTGCTGCGGTCGGTGCCGTGGGTGGCCGGCGCCTTCGCCGTGGTGCGCGAATCCGCTCGGGCCCGCGGCCTGGAGCGCGACCCCCGCGCCCTGGTCGTGCCGACCGTCCTCCAGGTCGTCGCCTACGGCCGCGCGACCGGTGAGGCGCTCGCCGCGCGCGGCCTCACCGATCCGCACGAGCACGTCTGACCCCTCGCCCCACCCCCGTCGAGTGCTCACTTCCTGACGGGCCTGCGGAGTCGGGCACGGGGCACTCGAGGTTCAGGTGGAGGCCAGTCGCGCCACCGCGGCCGCGACCGTGGGTGCCACTCGCTCGTCGAAGACGCTCGGCACGATCTGCTCGGCGGTCGGGTGCGGGGTGAGGTCGGCGATGGCGTGGGCGGCGGCGAGCTTCATCTCCTCCGTGATCGCGCGGGCGCCCGAGTCGAGGGCGCCACGGAAGATGCCCGGAAAGGCCAGCACGTTGTTGATCTGGTTGGGGAAGTCCGAGCGTCCCGTCGCCACCACCTCCGCGAAGCGCCGCGCCACGGAGGGGTGCACCTCGGGGTCGGGGTTGGCGAGGGCGAAGATGATCGCCCGCGGTGCCATCCTCATGAGGTCACGCTCGACGACGGTGCCCCCGGAGACCCCGATGAGCACGTCGGCACCGTCGAGTGCGTCACCGATGGTGCCCCTGACTCCCCTGGCGTTGGTGTCACGCACCAGGTCGGCCTTGTGCGCCGGGAGTCCCACCTCGTCGGCGCGGTCCGGGCCCAGCACCCCGCGGGAGTCGGTGACGATGACATCGCCCACGCCTGCCGCGAGCAGGATGCGCGTCACGGCGACACCCGCCGCGCCCGCACCGGCGACGACCACGGAGAGGTCGCCGAGCCCCTTCTCGACGACTCGCGCGGCGCCCAGGAGGGCGGCCAGGGCGACGATGGCGGTGCCGTGCTGGTCGTCGTGGAAGACCGGGATGGAGAGGCGCTCCCTCAGCCGACGCTCGATCTCGAAGCACCGCGGCGCCGAGATGTCCTCGAGATTGATGCCGCCGTAGGTCGGTGCGATGCGCACGACGGCCTCGACGATCTGCTCGACTGTGCCGGTCTCCATGCACACCGGCACGGCGTCGACGTCGGCGAAGTGCTTGAAGAGCACCGCCTTGCCCTCCATGACCGGCATCGCCGCCAGAGGGCCGACGGCTCCGAGCCCGAGCACGGCCGTGCCGTCGCTGACGACGGCGACGGTGTTGCGACGGCTCGTGTAGACGTCGGCCAGGGACGGATCGACGGCGATCGCCCGCGCGACGTCGGCGACCCCGGGGGTGTAGAGCAGGGCGAGGTCGGCTGCATCGCGCAGCTGCGACGTCGCGTGCACCGCGAGCTTGCCGCCCTCGTGCACCACGAAGACCGGGTCCCGTGGGTCGAAGAGCTGATGGGTGGGCAACGCACTCATGGCTGGAACACCTCGTTCGCGTGACGGAGAAGGGCGGGCGCCCTGACTGGTGGAACCATGCCGGGGTCATGCCTGCAGGGTCGTTCTCGCGTAACGGGGGTTGCCCGAGCGGCCATCGTCGCACGGGGTGGGAACGCGCTCAAGGGATGTGGGAGTGACGGGCGTCTCAGGTGGCGGCGTGCGTCGCTGTGGTGAGGGACGACGTCGAGGACGCGCAGCAGGGCATCGACGACGCGAGGGTCGTACTCGTAGCCCAGGCCGAGGTAGATCCGCTCGAGTGCGGCGTCGCGTGAGCGGCTCCCGCGGGCGCCTCGGTTGAGGTCCTCGTAGGCGTTGACGACCTTGATGATGCGGCTCGTCAGGGGAATCTCCTCTCCCAGCTCACGCACCTGCCGGTAGGGCGTCGTCTGGTGCTCGAGGATGTGGGCCACGCCTTCGAGGACACCGGTCTCGCGCACGATGGCGACGGTGTCAGCCTCGATGCGCCGCTGGTCGGCGGGCGCGGCCGAGCACCGTGGCGCCGCCGGGGATCGGCTCGACGAGGGCCACCTGGCCGATGTCGTGGAGCAGGGCGGCATATTCGAGGTCGAGCATCTCGCGCTCCGGGAGCGCGAGCTCCCGCCCGACGCGCATTGCGAGGTCGGCGACGCGCTCGGAGTGCCCGGCCGGCGTGTAGCCCGCAGCATCCGTGAGGCGCGACAGCGTGCGGATGCTCTGCAGGTAGGTCGCCCGGATGCTGACGTAGCGCCGGAAGGCGAAGAGGGTCAGCACGAGCGGCACGAGGAAGAGCGGAAGCGCCGCGATGCCGAGCGTGGGTGCGGCGAGCGCGATGAGCACCCCCGTGACGGCGACCGGCGTCGACAACGCCACCGACGACACGAGCTCCTCGACGACGAGCCGCCGCAGGCCCCCGCCGGCGGAGAGCCGACGCAGAGCCGCCGTGATTGCCACGTCGGCGAGCAAGCCGAAGGCCGCGATCGCGAGCATGGTGATCGCGTCGCGCCATGGCGCCTGACCCGGGTCGGCACCGGGCGAGCCGGATGCCTGCCCGAGGTGGACGGTGCGGTAGAGCAGCGCCACGACGACGACGGCGACCAGACGTCCCGTCACCTCGACGAAGCTGACGTCATGGCGGGCCACGAGCCGCGCTCCGACCCCGACGGCCGTGGCCGCCGCGGTCACGCCGATCACGACGGCCGCGGCGTAGGTGATGGGCTGGCTCTCGGGCACCTCGACGATGAAGCACAGCCCGAAGGCGCTGGCCGTCGCGAGCGGCGCCGCCCCGCGAAGTGCTGGCGCCGAGATCTGGAGCCACTCCCCGAGGGCGATGGTGAGCGCGGAGGCGACGAGCAGACCGAGGCTCGCGCCGCTGCCCCAGCCGGGGAAGTCCCCTGCCGTCTGTGCGACGACGATGCCGGCGAGCAGGATCACGACCCCGAGCACGAGGGCGACCGTCTCGGCGCGCGTCGCGCGGCTCATGCCCCCCGCTCCCCGGCCACGATGACCGTCGCTGCAGGGCCGTGCTTGTCGAGGGCGGCACGCAGCGCCTTCAGGACGGTCGGGTCGAAGCGACCGTCGTCACGCGAGAGCCCCCCCACGACGCCGCCGCGCGACCAGGGCTCGTGACCACCACGACCGACGAGGTCTTCGAATGCCGTGACGACGGCCAGCACTCGCGCGACCACCGGGATCGCCTGGCCGGAGAGCCCGTCCGGCGTGCCCCGGCCGTCGAAGCGCTCCCCTTGATGACGGATGCCCGAACGGGCGGGTTCGAGGAAGTCGATGCCCTCGATCATCCGCGCGCCGAGCACACAGTGGCGGTCGACGACCCGGCGCTCGGCGGCACTGAGCGAGCTCCTGGGCCGTCGTAGCAGACGCGTCGGCACGCCGAGGTGACCGATCTCGTGCAGCATCGCCGCGTAGCGCACCGTGCCGATCTGGCTGGGACCGAGCCCCATCTCCTCGGCGACCCACTCGGCGAGCCGGGCCACGCGCTGGCTCCGATCCGCGGCAGTGGGGTCCTTCGTCGCGAGCGCGGTGACGAGCGTGTCCACCGTGCGCTCGTGCGAGCGCAGCTCGTCACCGAACTGGATGAAGGCCCACCGCGCGGCAAGCAGCGGCGCGAGGATGAGGACGGCGCTGAACGCGCCGAGCTGGGCCGGGAACCACAGGATCACGAAGAGGAAGCCGATGGCGCCGTAGCCCACGTAGGCCACGCCGGAGCTGACGAGCACCCTGCGAAGGAAGACGAGGAAGGGGACACCCTGGAAGAGGTGGATGACCCCCGCGAGCAGCAGCGCGTTGGTGAGGCACTGGACGACGTCCGCGATGAGCAGCGGGACGCCGAGCTCGGTCGCGATGTCGGTCAGGCCCGAGAGCGAGGCAAGGTCCTCCGAACCGTGCGACAACGCGTAGGCCCACCCACCAGCGACTCCGACGACCGCGGTCATCGCGGGGTTGAAGACCCGCTGGAACCAGCGCATCTTGGGGTCTCGGTCGATGACGACGGAGACGAGCCCCACGCACCACGCGCCGAACGGCCCGAGGATCGCCCCCGATGCAAGCAGGATGATCGACAGGAACGAGAAGCCGATGCGCGAGGTGACGGTCGGCTCGCGCAGCTGGAAGCTGAGGATGCCCATCGCCGCGAGCAGCAGCAGGGGCGCGAGATCGGGGCGCCGCCCCCACTGCCAGGACACCACGCCCAGTACCACGGCGACCACGACGACGGCGGCGATGTAGGCAGGCAGCCAGCGCGACGGCGTCGGCTGCACGGGACGAGTGGTCACAGGCTATTGAAGCGCGATCATGCCGATGTCCCGCAAGCCTCGGCCTGGCAGTCGAGGGCGCACGGGACGAGATGGTCCGAGCAGGAGCGGGCGTCGGGCCTCAGGTCCCCCATGTCCACGTGTTCGTGAGGAAGACGAGCACGTCGGTGGTGAGGCCACCATCAGCGAGGGCCGACAGCAAGGCGCTGAGCATGGGGTCTCCTAACGACGACTTGCGTCCTGACCGTGCACACGGAGAAGGGCCCGTGCCACTCGCAGCACGGACGCAAGGGGGGTACTAGGGCCTCAGCCTGCCAAACCCGCGGCCAGGAATCGCCCTTGACCCCCGCAACTGGCCATTTCTATACCAAGATTTTAAGGTTGATGCCCGGGATTCGGCGTGCGCCGCCTGATGTGGGACCATAGGCCTTTGACCGCAGCACCCGACGAAAAGAGCCGACGATGAGCAAGCGCGCCCGCAAGCGCCGCTCGCGCAAGGGCAACGCCGCCAATCACGGCCGCAAGCCCAACGCGTGAGCTCCTGACACTCCACAGGCCCGCCTCCGGAAACGGGGCGGGCCTTCGTGTGTCCAGCGACGGGTGTGCCGGTGGGCTGCCCCGTGTGCTCAGAAGCCGTCGACGCGGATCACGGTCATCGAGATGCGCGTCATGATCGTCGTGCGCAGGGTGTCGGGGGCCTGCTCGGACTCGCAGGAGCGTTTGACGAGCGCCTTGAGGGTGGTGTCGAGGTCGTACTCCTTGAGGCACGGGCCGCACTCGTCGAGGTGCGCCTGGATCTTGGCGCACTCGTCGGGTCCGAGCTCACCGTCGAGGTACTCGTAGACCCGCAGGAGCGCCTCCGAGCAGTCGGTGCCCGAGGTGCTGCGCGTCGCGCCCTCGCCCGTCTCGTGGATCATGACCGCTGTCCTTCCGTGCCCGCTCCACCAGTGCCGCCGGCCGCCACGAAGCCGCGCTGCGCGGCATAGTCCGCGAGCAGCTCGCGCAACTGGCGTCGACCGCGGTGGAGACGACTCATCACCGTGCCGATCGGAGTCTCCATGATCTCGGCGATCTCCTTGTAGGAGTAGCCCTCCACGTCAGCGAAGTAGACGGCGAGACGGAACTCCTCAGGGATCTGCTGCAGCGCCCGCTTGACGTCGCTGTCGGGCAGGTGGTCGAGCGCCTCTGCCTCGGCTGAGCGCAGGCCCGCGCTCGTGTGCGACTCGGCACGCGCCAGCTGGTAGTCCTCGATGTCGGAGGAGTCGGCCTCCAGCGGCTGGCGCTGCTTCTTGCGGTAGCTGTTGATGTAGGTGTTGGTGAGGATGCGATACATCCACGCCTTGAGGTTGGTGCCGGGGCGGTACTGGTGGAACGCTGCGAAGGCCTTGGCGAAGGTCTCCTGGACGAGGTCCTCGGCATCGCTCGGGTTGCGGGTCGTGCGCAGGGCGGCGCTGTAGAGCTGGTCGAGCAGCGGCATCGCCTCGCGCTCGAAGCGGGCGCGGCGCTCGACGTCGGTCTCGGTCGCGAGATCGACGTTGGCGTCGTCAGGCGTGCGTCGACGAGGTCGGCCGCACGGCTGCAGTGGGGTCTGGGGTCTTGTCCTTGGCCATCGCACCCCAGCCTAGTCCGGCTGTCTGCGAGGCGAGGAGCGCTGATGCACCGACGGGAGGGGTCCGCGGGGGTGACCCGCTCGGGTGCGCTCGTGGGACAGGTGGCCATGTCGGATGCAACGACACCTACGCGGGGAGCATTCCCGCCACTCGCGTCAGGGCCTCGACGAGCGCCGGCCTCGACGCCCGCGGGAAGGAGTGCGCGCCCGGGCACCTCGAGCAGCGTCGTGCCGACGGGAAGGTATGCGGTGAGCTCGGCCGGGGTGCCGAAGCTGTCGCCCGTGCCCTGCACCACCCACGACGGGTCGGGGGCGAGGGCGAGCTCGTGGGCGCGCAGCTTGTCGGGCTGGCCGGGTGGGTGCAGCGGGAAGCTGAGGAGCAGCGCCGCGTCTGCGTCGAGCTCGGCAGCCGTGCGGCAGGCCACCCGCGCGCCGGCGCTGCGGCCTCCCACGACGAGCGGACGGGGCAGCCTGCCGCGTCCGCTGACCAGGGCCTCGACGACGGGCACCCAGGCCTCGTCGAGGGTCGGCGGCCGCCCGGCCACCTTGCGTCCGGCGACGAGCCACGGCTGCTCGACGACCACGACCGCCCAGCCCCGGGCGGTGAGCACCTCGCGCGCGACGGCGAGGTCGAGCGCCCCGAGACCTCCACCGGCCCCGTGGCCGAGCACGACGGTGCCCGCGGCCTTGACCGGACGGCATACGTGGGCTCGGGCGGGCCCCTGGGGCGTCGCGATCTCGCGGACCGTCTCACGTGCGGCGCTCACGCGCCGATCACCTCGCCCGTCATCGGGTCGACGACGCCGTCGAGCTCTGCCGGGGGCGCCGCGTCCAGCAGGCCCGGGCCGTTGTTGCCGGTCCAGCCGACCGCGCGACCGACGGGGTGCGCCTCGAAGCGGCCGGGCTCGGCGAACTCGAGGAAGGTGCGCACGACCTCGGGGTCCTTCTCGTCGGGGTCGAGCCAGTGCTCCCACTGCTCGGGCTCGAGGACGAGCGGCTGGCGGTCGTGGATCCGGTCCATGCCGGGGTCGGCCGTCGTCGTGATGATCGTGAACGTCGTGAGCCAGGCGGCCGGGTCACCGTCTGGCAGCTCGCGGTCGCGCCAGAACTCGTAGAGTCCGGCGAAGCCGACGGGGGCGCCGTCGGCGCGGTGGATGAAGAAGGGCTGCTTGCGCGGCTTGCCCTTCGCGTCGAGGGCCGTGGGTGAGACCTGCCACTCGTACCACCCCTGGGCGGGCACGACGCAGCGGCGGGAGAGGGCCGCCTTGGCGAAGGCGCCCTTGCCGAGCACGGACTCGGCGCGCGCGTTGGTCATGCGCAGGCCCATCTTCACGTCCTTGGACCAGGCGGGGACGAGGCCCCACGTGAGGAAGCGCAGCTGGCGGGTGGGCGCGAGGTCCTCGTCGGGGCTGTCCTCGCCGCGCGGGCGACGGGTGAGCACGACGGGCGCCTGTTTCGAGGGCGCCATGTTCCAGTCGGGCTCCCCCGCCGGAGGACTCTGCGGGCTCTTGAGGATGCTGCGGGCAGGCTCGTCGGTGTGGTCCTCGTCGACGTCGAAGGCCTCGATGAGCTCGTCGGGCCGCGCGCTCGCGGCATACCTCCCGCACATGGGTTCAGCGTATGCCGCGGGGCTGACGTCTCGGGGCCGCGCGGTCGCGGAGCAGGCGGGCTCATGGCGGGCCCATCGGCGGGCCCAGACGGGCGGTCAAGCGGGCGAACAACCGGCGATCGGCGGGCGCGGTGATGACGTGCCGGGGTATGTCGATACCGTAGGTCCCCACCGATCCAGGAGGAAGTCCCCATGATCGTCCGCCGTCTCGCCCGTCCACTGCTCGCCTCTGTCTTCGTCGCCGCGGGCATCGACGCGCTGCGCCACCCCGGCCTGCGCAGCCAGCAGGCCGCGCAGCTGCTCGGCAAAGTGCCCGACCAGGTGCCCGGCGCCCAGTCGGCCGCGCAGGACCCCGACCTGTTCGTCCGCGTCAACGGTGCTGCGCTGCTCGGCGGCGGCGTCCTGCTGGCCACCGGCCGGATGCCGCGGCTCGCCTCGACGGTGCTGGCCGCGTCGATCATCCCGACGACGGCGATCGACCACGCCTTCTGGGACGAGACCGACCCCGACCTCAAGGCTCAGTCGCGCAGCCTCTTCTTCAAGAACGTCGGGCTGCTCGGCGGCCTGCTGCTCGCCGCTGTCGACACCGAGGGACGCCCCGGGCTCGTGTGGCGGGCCCAGCACGCGGGCAAGGTGACGCGCCGGGAGGCGCGCCACGCCAAGCGCGCGGCGTCGCGCGAGGCCCGGCTGCTCGCCCATCAGGCCAAGGACGTCGTGAGCTGAGTTGAGTCCCGCCGCGCCGCCCCCGTCCCGTCCCCGCCCTGACGGGCAGCCCGCCCACTGGCCCGCCCCGGTGGCGCATGGCCCGGTCGACGCCACGGTGGCGCTGCCGGGCAGCAAGTCGCTGACCAACCGCTACCTCGTGCTCGCGGCCCTGGCGTCGGACCGCTCTCGCCTGCGGGCGCCGCTGCGGTCGCGCGACACGTTGCTCATGGCGCAGGCCCTGCGGAGCCTCGGGGTGCGCATCGACGACGCGCGCCCCGAGGGCGAGCCGGTGGCGAGCGGGGTTGACGACTGGCTCGTCAGCCCTCCGAAGGTGCTGGGCGGTGACACCCGCATCGACTGCGGCCTGGCCGGCACGGTGATGCGCTTCCTGCCGGCCGTGGCAGCGCTCGCCGACGGCCCGGTCGTCATCGACGGCGACCCCCAGGCCCGGGTGCGGCCGATGGGGCCAGTGGTCGACGCGTTGCGCCGACTGGGCGCCGACATCGACGACGACGGTGCTGGTCACCTCCCGGTCACCGTGCGCGGCCGCGGGCGCGTCACCGGGGGCTCGGTGACGATGGACGCGTCGGCGTCGTCGCAGTTCATCTCGGCGCTGCTGCTCGCGGGGCCCCGCTACGACGAGGGCGTCACCGTGCACCACGAGGGCAAGCCGGTGCCGAGCGAGCCGCACATCCTCATGACGGTCGAGACGCTGCGCGACGCGGGTGCGATCGTCGATGACAGCGAGCCCAACACATGGCGGGTCGAGCCGTCGGAGATCAACGCCCTCGACGTCTCGGTCGAGCCCGACCTGTCCAACGCCGGTCCGTTCGTCGCCGCGGCGCTCGTGGCGGGCGGCACCGTGCGGGTGCCGGGCTGGCCGCAGCACACGACGCAGGCCGGCGACCTGCTGCGCGAGGTCCTCGACACGATGGGTGCGGACGTGCGGCTCGACCGCTCCGGCCTCACCGTGACCGGCAGCGGTGAGCTCGTCGGCATCGACATCGACCTGCACGACGCAGCCGAGCTGACCCCCACCGTCGCGGCCCTGGCGGCGCTCGCCTCCACCCCCACGTGGATCCGGGGCGTGGCGCACATCCGCGGCCACGAGACCGACCGCCTCGCTGCCCTCACCGCCGAGCTCAACGGTCTCGGCGGCTCCGTCAGCGAGACCGACGACGGCCTGCGCATCGCACCGGCGCCCCTGCACGGCGGGCGGGTGCGCACCTACCACGACCACCGCATGGCGACGGCTGGCGCGGTGCTCGGCCTGCGCGTGCCGGGGATCGTCGTCGAGGACGTCGAGACGACGGCCAAGACGCTCCCCGACTTCGTCGGCCTCTGGCGCACGATGCTCGAGGGCAACGCTGCCATGGTGCTGCCGCGATGAGCTGGCGGGACCTCGACGAGGGCGACATCCGGGTGCGCCCGACCCGCAAGGGATCGAGGCCCCGCACCAAGGAGCGACCCGCCCACGCCGACGCGATCATCGCCATGGTGATCGGCGTCGACCGGGGCCGCTACACCTGCCTCGTCCCCCAGGGCGCTCTCGGCAAGAAGGAGCCCGAGCGGGTCGTCACGGCCATGAAGGCGCGCGAGATCGGCCGGACCCGGGTCGTCGTCGGTGACGACGTGGCCCTCGTGGGAGACCTCGCCGGGGGGCCCGATGCCCTGGCCCGCATCGTGCGCATCGAGGAGCGGCGCTCCGTGCTGCGCCGCACGGCCGACGACACCGACCCGTTCGAGCGCATCATCGTCGCCAACGCCCACCAGCTCGTCATCGTCACCGCCCTCGCCGATCCCGAGCCGCGACCGCGCATGGTGGATCGCTGCCTCGTCGCCGCCTACGACGCCGACCTCGTGCCACTGCTGGCGCTGACCAAGGCCGACCTCGTCGACCCGTCGCCCTTCCTCTCGCAGTACACCCCGCTCGAGGTCGAGCACGTCGTGACGTCACGGCGCGACGGCGAGGTCGTGGGCGTCGAGGACCTGCGCGAGCGCCTCGCGGGGCGCGTGTCGGTGATGGTCGGGCACTCCGGCGTCGGCAAGAGCACGCTGGTCAACGCCCTTGTCCCCGGGGCGGCGCGAGCGACCGGTGTCGTCAACGACACGACGGGGCGGGGCAGGCACACGTCGACCAATGCCGTCGCCCTGCGGCTGCCCCACGACGCCGACGGGTGGGTCATCGACACCCCCGGCATCCGGTCTTTCGGCCTGGCCCACATCGACGTCGACCACATCATCGACCACTTCCCCGACCTCGCCGCGGGCACCGACAACTGCCCGCGCGGGTGCACGCACGACGAGGAGGAGTGCGCCCTCGACGCCTGGGTGGAGGGTGGCCACGCTGGCCCCTCGGGCAAGAGCCGGCTCGAGTCTCTGCGCCGCCTGCTCAGCAGCAGGTCGAGCACCGACGACCACTACTGACGTATGCCGCGGCGTGGACGTGGCCGCATGCACCCTCGGTGGCACGGCGCCACCGTCCGGCCACGTCGGCGACGATAGGTTGACCCGGTGACCTCCTACGACGACGACCTGCGTCTGGCCCACGTCCTCGCCGACGCCGTCGAGCGCGTGACGACCGCCCGCTTCCGCGCCGACGACCTGGTCGTCGAGAGCAAGCCGGACCTCACACCCGTCACTGACGCAGACCGCGCTGCCGAGGAGCTGATCCGCTTGCAGCTGAAGCGAACCCGTCCTCGCGACGTCGTGCAGGGCGAGGAGTTCGACACGACCGGCCACGGGTCTCGCCGCTGGATCGTCGACCCCATCGACGGCACGAAGAACTTCGTCCGCGGCGTCCCCGTGTGGGCCACGCTCATTGCTCTCGTCGTCGACGACGTGCCGGTGCTGGGACTCGTCGCGGCGCCCGCCCTGCAGCGACGGTGGTGGGCTGCGGTGGGCTCGGGCGCCTGGTCCGGCCGGTCGCTGTCATCGGCGCACCGCCTCTCGGTGTCGAAGGTGGACACCCTCGCCGACGCCTCGATGTCCTACTCCTCCCTCGGCGGGTGGCGTGAGCGGGGCCGCGGCGCCCAGGTGCTCGACCTGATGGACGACTGCTGGCGCAGCCGCGCCTACGGCGACTTCTGGTCCTACATGCTCGTCGCCGAGGGGGCGGTCGACATCGCCGCCGAGCCCGAGCTCGCAGTGCACGACATGGCAGCGCTCGTCGCCATCGTGCAGGAGGCCGGCGGCCGCTTCACCGGCCTCGACGGACGCGAGGGCTGTTGGAGCGGCAACGCGCTCGCCACCAACGGCCTGCTCCACGACGAGGTGCTCGCGCGGATCGGGCTGCCGTGAACGTGACCGTGAGGGGCGCCGGACCGGGCGACGTGCCCGCGCTCGCGGAGGTCGCCGCTGCCACGTTCGCCCTCGCCTGCCCCCCGGACATGACCCGGGAACGGGTCGATGCCTTCATCGCGGAGGTGCTGTCGGCGGATCGGTTCGAGCGCTACGTCGGCGACCCGGACCGGCACGTGCTGATCGCCGAGCAGGACGGCATACCCCTGGGTTATGCGATGCTCGTGCGCGGCGAGCCGCACGATGCCGACGTGCGCGCAGCGCTGAGGCTGCACCCCACCGTCGAGCTGAGCAAGATCTACGTGCTCCCGACGGCGCACGGCACCGGGGCGGCGGCGCGGCTCATGGCGGCCTCGCTCGAGTGGGCGGCATCGGTCGGCGGCGCCGGCACGTGGCTCGGCGTCAACCAGCAGAACGAGCGGGCTCAGCGCTTCTATGCCAAGAGTGGCTTCGTCCGCGTCGGCACCAAGCGTTTCCTCGTCGGTGGCACCTACGAGGACGACTACGTCCTCGAGCGCCCGCTCTGACGCACCCCAGCCCCACTGCGGATTCGAGGTGATGGCGGAGGCGCTCCCCGCGCATGGTCCTCTCGAAGGCGTAAGTCGTTTGAGCTGGGTCCGGGTCCGGGTCAGGCCAGGTCGTCGCGCACGACGGACACCTCGCCGAGGCCCAGTGCCCTGATCGCCTCGAGGTGGTCGTCGGCGTCGCCCACCAGTGCGATCGTCCAGCCGGCGCCCGGACGCGATCCGTCACCGATGCCTGCGCCTTCGGCAAAGCGGGCGTATGCCGCGTCGACGCGCGGTGCGTCAACGGTGCGCAGGTCGCGGAGGTTGCTCGTCACGAACTCGGTCGTGCGTCCGTCGAGGGCCATGCTCACGGCCTCGTCGGCGATGGCGTCAGCCGTCGCGTACCGCCCCGGTGCCGTCTTGCTGATGAAGTCGACGCCCGACCGGATCTCCTTGTCGGAGAAGCCCGCTGCCCCACTCTCGAGGAGCTCGACGAGCAGCCGCAACGACTCCACCGTTGAGTCCGCGCGCACGGAGCCGGACGTGAGGAAGAGACCTCCGGCACGCCTCGGTCGGAAGCTCGAGCGGATGCCGTAGGTGTAGCCCAGCTCCTCACGCAGCACGGCATCGACCCGAGCCGTGGGCGAGCCGCCGAGCACGAAACCGAGCACCGGGTAGGGAGCCCAACCACCGTCGACGGAGCGGTCTGGCCCGGGGGCGCCGAGCATGATCTCGGTCTGCACCGAGCCGGGGCGCGACACCAGGACGATGCGCGAACGGTCGTTGGCGAGCGTCGCGCGACGATCGAGGTAGCGCGCCCGCTCTCGCCCACCGCTCCCCCAGCCGCCCAGCGCGGCCCCGACGAGTGCAGGCACGTCGAGACCCGCAAGATCGCCTGCGACGACCATCGTGACGCCCGCTGCGACGACGTGCTCCCCATGGAACGCGGCGACGTCGGCGCGGGTGATCGGGGCCACCGTCGCACGCGACCCGCCGGTGGGACGCGAGGACCGGTCGTCGGCGGCGTAGAACGTGCGCACGAACTCCAGACCGGCGCGGGCCGCGGGCACCGCTCTCTCCTGGTCGATCTCGGCGAGACGCGTGCGCACCTGCCGGGCGACCTCGGCGTCGGGGAAGGCGGGCTCGGTGAGGATCTGGCGCAGCAGGTCGAGGGCCGGCTCGAGGTTGCCCTTGACCACGTCGAGGTCGAGCGAGAGTCCGGCGTCGGCGATCCCGGCCCCGAAGCTCACGCCCTTGCGCTCGAGCAGCCGGGCGAACTCCTCGGCCGACCAGCGTTGCGTGCCCTCGTCGAGGGATCGGGCCATGATCGTCGCGACGCCCTCGCGGTCATGGGGCTCGTCGCGCAGGGAGATGGGCAGTCCGAGACGCAGCGAGAGGACGTACTGGCCCGGGACGTCGTAGGTGAGCAGCCGCAGGCCGTTGGGAAGGTCGTGCGTGCTCGCGAGCGGGAAGTCCCAGGGCGCCGGGGGCGCGACGACGGGGCGGGAGACGGCGGTCATGCGGCCTCGCCCTCCTCGTCGCGACCACTCGTGTCGGAGAGGTAGCGCACGACGGCTCGAGAGCCCGGGTCGAGCCACACGGCAGCTGCGGCCCGGGCGTCGCCGGCCCCCACCCGACGGAGGCGTTCGACGTAGGTGTTGACGTAGTCGGGGTCGCCTGTCAGCAGGGCGTGGTGGCTGATGTGGTCGGCCCGCTCCTCGATGCTCGCCAGGGCGCTCAGCCACGAGCGCTCGGTGTCGGCGATCACCGACTCGAGCTCGGCCTCGTCCGGCCCCTCGGCCGCGAAACGCGTGATCTCCTCGCAGAGCGCCTGCTCCACCGCGTCCGGGTCGGCCCCGGCCGACACATCGACCGTGAAGGCGCCGAGGCCCACGCCGTCGACGAGACCCATCGTCCAGCCGCCCACGGCCACGGCGGTCTCGTCGGTGCGCACGAGGCGGTGCATGAGCCGGCTGCTCGTCAGGCCACCCAGCACGTCGACGGCCACCTGGCAGGCGAGGTAGTCGGGTGTCGCGTCGACGGGCAGGCGGAAGGCGACGTAGAGCCGGTCGTTGGGCACCTCGCCCACGCGGTCGACGCGCAGCGGCCCCTCGATCGGGGGCAGCTGGGCGTGCCGCGGCCGGCTCGGGAGCTCGATGGACGGCAGCTGCCCGAAATACTTCTCTGCGGCGGCGAAGCCCTCGTCCGGGGTGATGTCGCCGACGAGTGTCAGCACCGTGTTGTTGGGGCCGTAGTGCGACCGGAAGAAGGCGTGCACGTCCTCGAGCGTCGCGGCGTCGAGGTCCTCCATCGAGCCGATCGTCGGGTGGTGGTAGGGGTGGTCCTCGGGGAAGACGGTCGCATAGATGTCGATGAGCGCCGAGCCGTAGGGCACGTTGTCGTAGCGCTGGCGCTTCTCCTCCTTGACGACGTCTCGCTGGTTGTCGAGGTTCTCCTGCGTCACGGCGTCGAGCAGGTGACCGTGGCGGTCCGCCTCGAGCCAGAGCGCCAGCTCCAGGGCCCCCGTCGGCACGGTCTCGAAGTAGTTGGTGCGGTCGAACCACGTCGTCGCGTTGAGCCGGGCACCCTCGTCCATCAGTGCCGAGAAGTGCTCGCCGGAGCGGACGTTGCGGCTGCCCTGGAACATCAGGTGCTCGAACAGGTGAGCCAGGCCGGTGCGCCCGGGGCTCTCGTGGCGGGAGCCGACACCGACCCAGAGGTTGACGGCGACGTTGGGTGCCGTGTGGTCCTCCGAGACGATGACACGCAGCCCGTTGGCGAGCGTGCGCTCGACGAGGGGATAGGAGATCGCAGTCACGCGATCGACCCTATGCGACGTCCATCGTCCCGTCCCGGCCGCCCGGGGCGAGACGACTCGAATAAGTAAGAGTTATGCAATTTCCAGTTAGCATCACCAGCGGTATGCTGTGGGGATGACCCCGACCGACCCCCCCGCCTCGGGCGCCCCCAGCTCCGACGACCTGCTCGCCCTGATCCGTGACGGCGTGATCGGTGACGACCAGGTCATGCAGGGCCCCTACGGCCCGCGCCGCGTCACCTACGCCGACTACACCGCCTCCGGGCGCGCGCTCACCTTCATCGAGGACTTCATCCGCGACGAGGTGCTGCCCCGCTACGCCAACACCCACACCGAGAGCTCTGGCACCGGCCTGCAGACGACCCGACTGCGCGAGGACGCCAGGCGCGAGATCCGCGACGCCGTGGGCGGCGACGACGAGACGATCGTCGTCTTCGCCGGGTCGGGGTGCACGGGCGCCATCGACAAGATCGTCGGCATCCTCGGCCTCCGAGTCCCGTCGAACTTCGAGGACCGTTGGCACGCCGACGACCTGGTGCCCGCAGACCAGCGTCCCGTCATCTTCATCGGGCCCTACGAGCACCACTCCAACGAGGTGATGTGGCGTGAGTGCGTGGCGGACGTCGTGGTCATCCCACAGGATCTCGACGGTCACATCGACCTCGAGGTGCTGCGAGCACGCTTGGAGGAGTTTGCTGCTCGTCCCCTCGTCATCGGATCCTTCTCTGCCGCAAGCAATGTGACGGGCATCGTCACGGACACCGACGAGATCTCCACCCTCCTGCACGAGCACGGGGCCCTCGCGTTCTGGGACTTCGCGGCGGCTGCGCCCTACGTCGACATCGAGATGTACGGCGAGGGCGGGCGCGGCGTGGCCGACCCCGCGTCCTACAAGGACGCCGTCTTCCTCAGCCCACACAAGTTCATCGGCGGCCCCAGCACGCCCGGGGTCCTGGTCGTGCGCCGCGAGCTGCTCACCAACCGGGTGCCGGACGTGCCGGGCGGCGGCACGGTGGCCTTCGTCAACCCCACTGCGCACGACTACCTGACCGACCCGGCCCACCGCGAGGAGGGCGGCACACCCGCCATCATCGAGGCGATCCGCGCGGGACTCGTCTTCAAGCTCAAGCAGGCCGTCGGCGTGCCGACGATCCGCGCCCGCGAAGCAGTCTTCCTGCGCCGGGCCGTGGAGGCCTGGCAACAGGAGCCCACCATCGAGATCCTCGGCAACCTTGACGCCGAGCGGCTCTCGATCGTCTCCTTCACGGTGCGGACCACAGGGGGTCGTCACCTGCACCACAACTTCGTCGTCTCCCTGCTCAACGACCTGTTCGGCATCCAGGCCCGGGGGGGCTGCTCGTGCGCGGGCCCCTACGGCCACGCCCTGCTCGGCATCGACCTCGAGCGCTCGCAGGAGTTCGAGCGCGAGATCGGGCGGGGCTGCGAAGGCATCAAGCCGGGCTGGGTGCGGGTCAACTTCAACTACTTCATCTCGGACACCGTCGCGGACTACGTCATCGAGGCGGTGCGCCTCGTCGCTCGCGAGGGGTGGCGACTGCTCGGAGACTACGACTTCGACGCGACGAGCGGGCTCTGGCGCCACCGCGACGGCCCGGTGGAGCCGCCGCTCCGACTGCGTCAGGTCGGATTCTTCGCGGAGGGCACTGCACTACCCCAGGCAGCACGACCGCGCCGGGGAAGAGGTGCTGGCGGACCATCTCGAGCAGGGGCGCCGGATCCTGGCAGCCGCCTCACCGGCGTCCTGCCCCCAGGCCAGCGTCAACGCGGACTTCGACCAGCTGAGGTGGTTCGACCTGCCGGCCACGAGCCATCGCAGCGCCGCCGCGGTCCGCACCGGGGCGTGAGCAGCCCGTCCGCTCAGGTGCGTGCGTCGCGCCGGGCGTGGGCGGCCAGGGCCTTGCGCTCGCGCTCCCGACGCAGCCTGGCCTTGGGGTCGTTGTGCTCCTCGAGCTCCGCGGGCCCGAGCAGCGTGAGGGCGGCAAGGCGCAGCCGGTAGCCCAGCCGGTAGGCGAGCGAAAGCCCGTCGCCGCGAGATGATCGGGTCATGGGGAGCCGCCTTGCTGTGGTCGGTGCACAAATGGTTAGTGCACATACTATCCTGTGGGGAGCGTGAAGGAGGACGCAGCCATGAGCCCACCCCGATCGGCCGACCGTGCAGACCCGCATGACCCAGCGGGTTCCGTTCACGCGACCCACCCCGCTGCGCTGCCCGACCCGTCGCACGCGGTGGACGGCCACGATCCGCACGACCTGCTGCGACTCGACCAGCAGGTGTGCTTCGCGCTGGCCGTCGCTGCCCGCAGCGTCATCGGTCTCTACCGTCCGGTCCTCGAGCCGATGGGTCTCACCCACCCGCAGTACCTCGTCATGTTGGCGCTGTGGGAGCAGGCCCCTCTGACCCAGAGGGAGATCGGCGAGCTGCTGAGTCTCGAGCCCGCAACCGTCTCCCCCCTCGTCAAGCGCCTCGAGGCCGCCGATCTGGTGGTGCGCGAGCGCCACCCGCACGACGACCGGGCCTTGCAGGTGACCCTCACGCCACGAGGGGCCGACCTGCGTGCCCAGGCGCTGCTCGTACCCCCCCAGATCATCGAGCGCCTCGGCATGGAGGTCGCGCAGCTCCAGGAGCTGCACGGGTCCTTGACGCGCGTCATCGTGGCATCCCGGCCCGACGAGCGCGCCTGAGCGAGGCGACGCCACGAGGGCGGTCCGCGCGTCGCAGGCGCCCCCTCGATCCTGAGCCTCCTCGCGGACTGCGCGCCACCTCCTCGCCAGCAGGCCGCGACACGACGAAGGGCCCCAGATCCCTGGGGCCCTTCGTCTGCCTTGCGATTGGTAGCGGGGGCAGGATTTGAACCTGCGACCTCCGGGTTATGAGCCCGGCGAGCTACCGAGCTGCTCCACCCCGCGTCGGCAAGAGCAACGTTACGCGAAACCTCCCGCCGGACCAAATCGAGGCGGCGTCCGGCTCGAAACCGAGCCGACCGGGCCCGGAACGACCTGTGGCAGCACGCGATTCGCGTGCTGCCACAGGTCGTGCTCGATGTCGGATCGTCAGGGCGTCGCCTTCGGCACCGACTGCGGCGATGCCTCCACCGCGCGCGTCAGGGCCTCCTTGAGCTTCGCCTGTGCCTGGCCGTAGGCGGCGAAGTCGCCGCGCTTCAGGGCGGCCTCGCCCTCGACGTAGGCCGCCTGTGCGTCCTTGAGCGCCTTGGACAGCGCCGCCGCGTCGGGGCTGCCCGGCGTCGACGACGTCGACGACGGCGTCGGGGTGGGCGTCGCGGTGCTGCCCGGCGTGGGCGTCGGGGTCGGCGTGGGAGTCGTGCCGTTGTCACCGGCCTGCGCACCCGACGAACCGCCGAAGAGGTCGTTGAGCGCTGCGTCGAGCGACCCGGCCCAGGCGATCTTGTCGCCGAAGGCGACGGCGACGGCCGAGAGGCGCGGGTAGGTGCCCGAGCCTGTCGAACGGGCCTGGACGTAGATCGGCTGGACGTAGAGCAGTCCCCCACCGACCGGGAGGGTCAGCTGGTTGCCGAAGATGACGCTGGCGCCCGTCGACGAGGTCGTCGAGATGAACTGCGCCAGTGTCAGCTGCCGGCCGAGGGAGGCGTCGTTCGAGGTGACGGACGAGGTCCGCATGTCGTTGTAGACGAGACCCGGCCCGTTGACCGAGCCTCCCGTCGTCTCGAGCAGCCGCAGCTTGCCGTAGTTGGGCGACTTCTTGCCGTCCTGGTTCCCGGCGTCACCGTCGACCGCGAGGAAGCCCGAGAGGACGTTGCGGTCACCGGTCGGCATGAAGGTCGAGGTCAACGAGAACGCCGGGCTCGACTGGTCGGGCATCGCGAGCGAGAGGTAGTAGGGCGGCTGGGGTAGGTTCTCGGCCGGCTGCGTCGGGTCCTCGGGCACGCGCCAGAAGTTCTGGCCGCCGTAGAAGGACGCCGCATCCTGGTCGTGGTACTTCGACAGGAGCGTGCGCTGGACCTTGAAGAGGTCCTCGGGGTAGCGCAGGTGCTCCATGAGCGAGCCCTTGATGTCGCTGAGCGGCTTGACCGTGCCCGGGAAGATCGACATCCACGCCTTGAGCACGGGGTCCTGCTCGTCCCACTGGTAGAGCGTGACCGTGCCGTCGTAGGCGTCCACCGTCGCCTTGACGGAGTTGCGCACGTAGTTGACCTGGCCGGCCTGCACGGCCCGCACCGACGTGCGGGTGCTCGTGACGGCATCCTCCGTCACGGTGTCGAGCGTCGTCGTCTGCGAGTACGGGTAGTTCGCCGAGGTCGTGTAGCCGTCGAGGATCCACTGCACCCGACCGTCGACGACGGCGGGGTAGGCGTTGCCGTCGAGCGTCAGCCACGGCGCGACGCGCTGGACGCGCTCACGAGGTGTGCGGTGGTCGAGGACGCGCGAGTCGTTGGTCACCGCGTCGGAGAGGAGGAAGTTGATCTCGCGGTACTTCACGGCATACGCGAGCCGCTTGACGGCGTCGAGCTGCACGCCTCCCACGCCGGCGTAGGTGTAGTTGATCTGCCCGGTGCCCTGGGGGTCCGGGTAGTCGAACTCCTGCTTGTTGCCGCCGACGATGGAGTACTCGGGCGAGTTCTCGCCGAAGTAGATGCGCGGCTCGTACTTTCCGAGCGCACCCTCGGTGCCGATCTCCGACTCGATGAAGGTCGGACGACCGTCAGGTTCCCGCGTGTTGCCCTTGGCCGCGACAACGCCGTAGCCGTGGGTGTAGACGGTGTGGTCGTTGAGCCAGTTGCGCTGCCCGTCGGGCACGCCGTTGAGGTCGAGCTCGCGTGCGGCGATGACGGTGTCCTGGGACTTGCCCTCGAGCTGGTAGCGGTCGACGTCGAGCACGTCGGCGAACTGGTAGTAGCCCTTGCTCGCCTCGAGCTGCTTGAAGGTGGGGCTGACGACGTTGGGGTCGATGAGGCGGATGCCGGGCACCGTGGCCGCGTCGTCCCGAAGGGCGTTCTGGGTGGCGACGGTCTTCGTGTCGTAGGAGTCGACCATGATCTGGTCGAAGCCGTAGGCCGCCTCGGTCGCATCGATGTTGCGCTGGATGTAGGGCACCTCGAGCGACTTCTCCGACGGCCCCACCTTGAGCGACTGCACGAGCGCCGGGTAGATGCCGCCGACGGCGACCACGATGACGGCGAGCACGGCGACACCGACGAGCGGCAGTCGCCAGGACCGGGTCCAGATCGTCACGATGAACATCACGGCGCACATCACCGCCGCGATCGCCAGGATGCCCTTGGTCGGGATGACGGCGTGCGCCTCGGTGTACTGGATGCCGGTCATCCGCGTCGACTGCGCTGTCGCGAGGTTGTAGCGATCGACCCAGAACGCCACGGCGCGCACGAGCACGAGGGCAGCAGCGATGACCGACAGGTGCACCCGGGCTGCCTGCGTCGAGCGCATCTTCTGCCCGGCGACGATGCCGCCGTAGAGGTAGTGGGTGAAGGCTGCGGTGATGAAGCCGATGACCAGGACCATCGTCAGGAAGGCGACGACGAAGTTGATCCACGGCAGGTCGAAGACGAAGAAGCCGATGTCGAGGCCGAACTCGGGGTCGGTCGTGTCGAAGGGAGTGCCGTTGAGCCACAACAGGAAGGTGTCCCACTGCGTCGCGGCCGAGAGCCCGGCGAAGAACCCGATGGCGAGCGGAGCGGCGATCGTCGCGGTGCGACGCATCGGCTCGACGAGCTCGCGGTAGTGCTCCATCGCCTGGGTGTCGGGCGAGGGCGCATAGATCGGCCGGTTGCGGTAGGCGACGTGGATGCTCGACCAGACCACGGCCGCGGTGAGCAGGCCACCGATGAGTCCGAGCAGCACCTTGGTGATGATCTGGGTGCTGAAGACGCCGGAGAAGTCGACGGACTGGTACCAGAGCACCTCGGTCCAGAACTGTGCCGCGATGCCGAGCACGACGACGAGCACGCCGGCGACGACGAGCGACGTGACGAGCGGCTTGCGCGTCGGGGGCAGCGTGGCCGTGTCGCCCCGCCGCGGCGGCCCGCCGGTGCCGTCGCCGTCGTTGAAGTTGCTCGGAGGGGGTCCGAAGTTGCTGTCGCTCACGTGGAGTGCCTTGTGGTCGCCGGGCTGAGAGGCTGAGAGAGCGGCCGGGGCCGCCTCGCGCAACCATAACCCGGCTCCCCATGAGTCAGAGCGGGCCGATGCCGCACCGTGACCAAGCGCCCCTCGTGACCCAGCGTGAGCACGGCGCAGCATGCATCGGGCCGCGCCCGGGCGTTCCCGACCCCCACCCGCGGCGGTATGCCGTGGGGCCGGGCCCCGCGGCATACGGCAGCATGGGTGCCGTGAACGTGCAGCCGGTCGCCGACCCCCTCGCCATCGCCGCCCTCGACGCGGAGCGCCACGTCGCGGCCGCCGGCTGGGACCAGCCCCCGCGGCTCTTCGCCCTCGTGCGCACCGCCGAACTGCTGGCCCGAGAGCCGCACCTGCGCGAGCAGATGGGCACCTCCGATCTCGCCGAGGGCGCGCTCAGCGCGGTCGAGCAGGAGGGGCTCCCGGCGACCAGCTCGCTCGAGACGCTGCTCGGCCGCCTCGCGTGGCCGCCGGAGGTGGACGGGTGCGCCTTCGCGATCGAGCGGATGGTCGTGCCCCCCGATGCGGAGCGAGACCTGCCGGAGCGCCCTGAGGCGGCCGTCGACCACCTCGCCGCCCACCCCGACCGCCAGGACGTGCGCCTGCTCGTCGCCGTGCTGCGCGAGGGCACCTCGATCTGCCTCCTGCGCCAGCGGGCGCACGACTCCGACGACGCGGTGGCCACCGGGCGCGACCTCGCGCCGGGACTCGTCGCCGCCCTGCAGGCGACCTTCGAGGACTGAGCCCGCGGCTGGTCCCGCTCGTTGGGGCGGATCAGCAGCGGGGCAGCGCGCCCGTGCGTCCCTTGGCGATCGCCTCGACCGCGGCGCGACCCTCGTCGAAGGTGGCGACCTTGAAGACCTCGAGCCCGTCGGGCACGCTGCCGACAACCTCAGGGCAGTTGCCGGCCGGCGCGAGGAAGAACTCTGCGCCGCCGGCGCGCGCACCGGCCAGCTTCTGCTTGATGCCGCCGATCGCCCCGACCTGGCCGGCGTCGTCGATGGTGCCCGTGCCGGCCACCTGCCGGTTGCCGGTGAGGGCGCCGGGCGTCAGCTTGTCGTAGATGCCGAGGGAGAACATCAGGCCCGCCGAGGGTCCCCCGACGGAGCCGGCGTCGAGGGAGACCTTCGCCGGGAAGTCGTGCGTGAGGCTGATGCCGATGCCGAGGGCGGTGCGCCCGCCCGCGCCCTCGATGGTGGGCACGTCGACGGTGACGTTCTTGCCGTCCCGCTTGACGGTCAGCTCGATCGGGTCGCCGGGGTCGACCTGCTGGAGGGCTTCGCGCAGGCTGTCGGCCGTCGTGATCTCCGTGGCGCCTGCCCGCACGAAGCGGTCCTTGACCTCGAGCAGTCCCTTGGCCTTGGACGTCGGGGACAGCCCGGCGACCGTGACGTAGCTGGGAACCTCCTTGCCGAGGGCGCGCAGCGCGACGGCGGTCGCCTCCTCCTGGGAGCCCTCCATCTGCACGGCGTTCTCCTCGGCGACCTGCTCCTGCGACACGTTGGGATCGAAGACCTCGTCGGCCGGGAAGACGTCTCGCGACGGGTCGACCCACGCCTGGAGCACGTCCCAGACGTCGACCGGGTAGCCCGGGCCACCCTCGACCCGCACGGTCGTGAACTTCAGGGCGCCGTCGGTCGGGTAGGTCGGCAGCCCGTCGACGGAGATGATCGGGGTGGAGGTGCCCGGGGTGTCGCCCAGCGTGTTGACGGTGGGTCCGGGGCTCATCACGGCATACGGCAGCTTGACGAGCGAGCCGGCCACGAGCAGGGCGAGGAGGGCGAAGAAGAGCCCCAGCGTGATCTTGTTGCCCCGCGTGAGGCGAGCCGTGCGCGGGTCCCCGTCGACGGCCCCGTCCCCCGCGGCATACTCCTCGCCCGAGCGCTGGTCGGGCACGCGCCTGATCGTCTTCACGGCAGGCCCACCCACTCGTCGCCGCCGTCGGCGAACTGCTGGTGCTTCCAGATCGGCACCGTCGCCTTGAACTCGTCGATGAGCGCCCGGCAGACCTCGAAGGCCTCGGCGCGATGAGCGGCGCTGACGCCGCACACGACGGCGAGGTCGCCCACCTCGAGGTGGCCGACGCGGTGCACGACAGCGATCCGCACCACTCGGCCGTCGGCCGCCAGCCGGTCGGCCAGGGCCCGCGCGACGTCGCCCGCCTGCGGGTGGGCCGAGTAGTCGAGGTGGCTGACGCCCCGGTTGCCGTCGTCGACACGGTCGCCGTGCCCGTCGTGGTCGCGCACCGTGCCGACGAAGAGGCACGTGCCTCCGGCCCGGGGGTCCGTGACGCTCGCGAGCACCTCGTCGACCGACAGGGGTGTCTCGCGGATCTCGGAAAGGGCGACCGTCACGACGAGCATCGTATGCCGCCGTGGGGGCATCCGCTCCTCCCGACCGTCACGCTCCGGACACGGCCCTGCCCCGCCCCGGCAAGCCGTGAACCCGGGGAACCAACCGGGGCGATCCGTGGTTGTCTTGGTGGTAGCACGACGACACATCTGGTGAGTGGGGATGAGCTGACATGGCGGACGACCGCGGGCCCGACGGCAGCGAGGGCGAGGCAGCACCCGGACGAGCAGACCGGCGACGAGACCGGAGCTGCGACCGGCCCCGACGACGGCCCAGCCAACGGCCGGCAGACAACGGCCGTGGCGGCGGCGACGACGTCACCCGCCGCGACCCGAGAGACTCCCCCTTCGGCCTGCCGCTGCGCGGCGGCAGCCGCGACGACGCTTCCGACCCGTTCGGTGGCCTGCCGGACATCCCCGGCCTCGGCGGTTTCGGCGGCATGGGCGGCCCGGCCGGCTTCGGCGGCGGCGATCTCGGCGCGATGCTGGAGCAGGTGCTCGGCGAGGCGGCCAACAACCCCGAGCTCGCCGACATGATGCGCAGCATGGGCGTCGACCCCACCGACCCGGCGACGCAGGCCGCGATGCGCGCCCAGCTCGGCACCTTCATGCAGGCCCAGCAGTCGCCGACAGGCTCTCGCGACCTCGCGACCGAGGTGGCGCGCAAGCACGTGCTGGCGAGCGATGGCAACGACGTGCACGACGCCGCCGCGTCCCAAGCCGTCGCCGACGCCGTCGCGGTGGCCACCCTGTGGCTCGACGAGCAGACCACGCTCGCCGCGCCGGCCTGGCGGGCTACCGGCCTCTCCCGTGCCGAGTGGGTCGAGGCGACGATGCCCCGCTGGTTCGAGCTCATCGAGCCGGTCAGTGACGGGGTCACCGCGGCGACGTCGGACGCGCTGCGCAAGCAGATGGGCGACCTCGGACCCGAGGCCTTCGGCGAGGCCCTGCCGCCCGGCCTGGCGGAGGGCTTCGACCCGCGGGCCATGGTGGAGCAGTGGGCGCCGATGCTCGGCAACCTCAGCCGGCAGATGTTCTCCGCCCAGCTGGGCCAGGCGGTCGGCACCCTCGCGACCGAGGTCGTCGGCGGCACCGAGGTCGGTCTGCCGCTGACGGAGCCGGGCCTCGTGGCGCTGCTCCCGGGCAATGTCGCCGCGCTGGCGCAGTCGCTCGAGATCGACCTGCCCCAGGTGCGCCTCTACCTCGCCGTGCGCGAGGCGGCCCGGGTGCGACTGTTCTCCGAAGTGCCGTGGCTCGGGCCGCAGCTGCTCTCCGCCGTCGACGACTACGCCCGCAACATCACGATCGACACGGAGGCCATCGAGTCGGCGCTGACGACGATCGACGCCTCCGACCCCGAGGCCCTGCGTGGAGCGTTGCAGGGCAACCTCTTCCGCCCCCACCCGACTCCCGCACAGCAGGCGGCCCTGACCCGCCTCGAGACGCTGCTCGCCCTCGCCGAGGGCTGGGTCGACCACGTCAGCGACCGGGCCACCGCCACCCACCTGCCCCAGTCCGCCGCGCTCGCCGAGACGATCCGGCGCCGTCGGGTCGGCGGGGCGGCGCAGAAGACCTTCGCCGGTCTCGTCGGGCTCGAGCTGAGCCCGCGGCGCCTGCGCGATGCCGCCAACCTGTGGGCAGCGCTCGAGAACGCCGGCGGCGCCGACCTGCGCGACAGCCGCTGGGCCCACCCCGACCTTGCGCCGACGGCTGCCGACCTCGATGACCCCATCGGCTACGTCCAGCGAGCGACGGGCAGCACGGGCGGCCCCGGCCGGATTGCGGGCGCGGGGTCGTCGGCTCCGGGCGAGGCGACCGTCGTGGGCGCCCCTGCAGCTGGCGGCTCGGGTGCCGAGCCCGACGGCGACAGCCTCGGTGACGACCTCGACGCCGTGCTCCGCAGCATCTTCGAGGAGGCCGACCGCGAGCGCGGCTCCGGTGGTCCGGCCGCATCCGGCGGCTCCGACGGCTCGGACGGCTCGGACGGCTCTGACGGCTCCGACGGTCCGGACGGCTCGCAGGGTTCAGCCGGACCGGATGGCCCGGGTGGTGACGGCGGGTCCGACGGCCCGACGTCGCGGTGACGGACGGCCCCTGGGCCACCCTCCACCAGGACGCCGTCGCCCGTCTCGAGGCCTGGCCGGCGCCCGATGCCGGTCAGGAGCTGCTGCGGACCGAGTTCCTCCAACAGCTGCGCGCCCACCCGCTTGGCGGTCGCCAAGGTCGGCCCGCCTGCGCACCTGACGGCGAGCGTCATCGTGCTCGACGACACCCTCGACCTCGACCCTGCTGACCCACCACCGCCGCGCCCGGGCCTGGTTCCAGCTCGGCGGGCACTTCGAGGAGTGCGACACCACCGTCCACGCGGCTGCCACGCGCGAGGCCACGGAGGAGAGCGGCATACGGCAGCTGCGCGTCCTGCCCGAGATCGTGCAGCTCGACCGGCACGTGCTCGACGGCGACTTCGGCACCTGCCGCGAGCACCTCGACGTCCGTTTCGTCGCGGTGGTGCCGCACGGGGCGGCGCCGGAGGTCAGCGCCGAGTCGATCGACGTGCGCTGGTGGCCCTGCGACGCCCTGCCCGAGCAGACGCGCGACGAGCTCGCGCCCCTCGTCGAGGCGGGCCGCCGCGCCGCGCGGCTCAGTCGTCGCTGAGTCCGAGTCCCGCGGTCGCCGAGACCCCGTGGAGGTAGCCCCGGGCCCGCTCCAGGCGCGGGTAGCCCTCGATCAGCCGCCAGAACTCCGGACCGTGACCGGGCTGCAGCAGATGGGCGAGCTCGTGGAGCAGCACGTAGTCGACCACCCACACGGGCATCCCGCGGAGCTTGTCGGACAACCGGATGGTGCGCTCGGCCGGCGTGCAGGACCCCCAGCGGCTGCTCTGGTTGGACACCCAGCGCACGCTCGAGGGCGCCACGCGGCCGCCCAGGTGGTCGCGCGAGAGCTCGAGTGCCCGCCGCTCGAGGTCGACGTCACTGCGCTGCCGGCGCTGCTCGGAGGCCGCGACGCGCGCCACCATCGTGCGCACCCACTCCCCCTCCTCGGCGGCGCTCATACGGGCGGGCACGAGCACGACGAGCCGCCCCTCCTGGCGGTAGGCCGAGACGGTGCGGCGGCGTTTGGCGCTGCGGCGGACCTCGACGGTGACCCCGTCGACCACCGTCTGCACCACCTCGCGCCGCGCCGTCGCCATGACCGCAGGGTAAGCCCCACCGGTGACACAGCCGCGCCCCCACACCGGTCGCACACCGCGCCGGCGCCCGCTCGCGCGTTCTACCGCATCTCACGCTGGCGCGCCAAGCGGGGCATGAGCATGATTTCGTGCTCAGCGTGCTCTAGGGTTGTGCGAGCCGAGGCACCCGTCGGATGGGTGCCAGCAACGAGGAGACACACCAATGGCTGACGAGACCTACAAGGGCGAGTTCTACTGCGTGAAGTGCAAGGAGAAGCGCGAGGCCGAGGGCAAGGTTGTCGTTTCTGACAACGGCCGCCGGATGGCCAAGGGCGTGTGCCCCGTGTGCGGCACGAACCTCAACCGCATCCTGGGCAAGGCCTGAACGGGTCGTGACGGCGTCAGCGACGCCGTCTGAGCAGGGGCGGGACCACCACGGTCCCGCCCCTGTCGCCTACCTGTGGACGACGGGGTCCCCCCGACGGATTCGACTGCGACGCTGAGCCCCTGAGCCGCCGCGGCTGCCAGCCGCCCCTCTCGGAGGTCCGATGAACAGCGCCCACCCCGGTCCGTATGCCGGCATCCCCCTCTGGCTGCGCCCGATCACCCGCCGTCCGGGCGAGGTGCAGTTCGGGGTGATCGAGGGTGGCCCCATCGTCACCGGGGTCACGCCCGACGAGGCCCGCCTGCTCGCCCGGCTCGACGGCAGCCTGCCCGCTGACGCGCTCGGTGCGGTTGCCAAGGCGAGCGGCGTCTCGAGGCGCCGTTGGCGGGTGCTGCTCGACCTCGTCGGGCGCCTGGGCCTGCTCGAGCCGGAGCCGGTGCGTCCGACCGTCGCCGCGCTGCGAGACGGCTCCGCCTCGCCCGAGGCCGCGGCCGACGTGCTCATCGAGGGCGGCGGAGCCCTGTCCCGCGACCTCGCCAGGCTGCTGGGCCACGACACGTTCGTGCCGTACGCGCCCCCCGGGTCACCTGCGGCGTCGGGGCCGGTGGCGGCCCCGGCGGCCCCGGGTGCGGTCCGGTGGACTGCCACCTCCGCAGAGCTCGGTGTGCTCGAGCGGGCGGCGGCCCAGCCGTCTGCCGTCGTCCTGGTGGCCGACATCGCGCTCGACCCTCGACGGGGCGACGTCTGGATGCAGCGCGGCGTGCCCCACCTGCCGGTCGTCACCGCGGGCTCGCGAGCCGTCGTCGGGCCGCTCGTCGACGGCGGCCCCGGCGCTCCGTGCCTGTGGTGCCTCGACCTGCACCGCAGCGACCGCGACGAGGCCTGGCCGACGGTCATGGCCCAGGTGGCCGCTTTTCCCGACGGCCACGGCATGCTGCGGGCCGTCCCCGAAGCGGGTGGGACCGCTGCTCACCCGGGCGCGCCGGGACTGGCGCAGCTCGTCGCCGGCACGGTCGCGGCCCTCGTGGCTCGCTCGGTCGCCGGCGAGCGGCCCCCGCCCGGAGTGGCCGTCGAGGTGAGCCTGCCGTGGCCGAGGCTCGACCACCGCCGCTGGCGACCGCACCCGCGGTGCGACCGTCACGCCTTCGTTCGGGCCGCCCCTCCCCCGCGCCCAGCCGGTGCCGGCGAGTCCGGCATCGCGTGACGGGCGGCGGACGCGTCTGGCAGCGCCGCCGGGGCGCCGCCTCAGCGGGAGCCGCTGACAGAACGTAGGCTCGCAGTGGCCCAAAGACGACGACCGAGGAGGTGCCGTGACCGATCTGCCCCGCAAGGCCGTGGTGCGCAGTGCCAAGCTCGCGAGCGTGCCGCTGGGCTTCGCCGGCCGCACGGCGCTCGGATTCGGCAAGAGGATCGGCGGCAAGCCCGCCGAGGTCGTCGCCGCCGAGCTGCAGGCCCGCACCGCCCAGCAGCTCTTCCAGGTGCTCGGTGAGCTCAAGGGCGGGGCGATGAAGTTCGGGCAGGCGCTCTCGATCTTCGAGGCCGCCTTCCCCGAGGAGATCGCGGTCCCCTACCGCGCGACGCTCACGAAGCTGCAGGACAGCGCGCCGCCGATGCCCACGAGCTCGGTGCACGAGGTGCTGCGCGCCGACTTCGGCACGCGCTGGCGGAGCAGGTTCGCCTCCTTCGACGACCACCCCGTGGCGTCGGCATCGATCGGTCAGGTGCACCGTGGCGTGTGGGCAGACGGACGTGACGTCGCGGTCAAGATCCAGTACCCCGGCGCGGGCGCCGCCCTCATGGGTGACCTGCGCCAGATCTCCCGCGTCGCCAAGGTCGCCGCGGGGTGGGTGCCCGGTCTCGACCTGGGTCCGATCCTCGATGAGCTGCGCGACCGGATGGCCGAGGAGCTCGACTACCGCCTCGAGGCCGCGTCCCAGGCGACCTTCGCGGCGGCCTTCGGCGACGACGAGGACTTCTCCATCCCCGCCGTCGTGGCGCACGCCCAGCACGTCATCGTGTCGGAGTGGCTCGAGGGCAAGCCGCTGTCGCGGATCATCTCCGACGGCACCCCGGAGGAGCGCGACGACGCCTCGCAGCTCTACCTCGAGTTCCTTCTCGCCGGGCCGGCGGAGGCCGGTCTGCTCCACGCTGACCCGCACCCGGGCAACTTCCGGATGACCCCCGACGACCGTCTCGGCGTCATCGACTTCGGCGCGGTCAACCGCCTCCCCGACGGCATGCCCGCCGAGATCGGCCCGCTGCTCACGATCGGCCTCGAGGGCAGCGCCCAGGGAGTGCTCGACGGCCTGCGCGACCTCGGTTTCGTGCGCTCGAACATCGACCTCGACCCGCAGCGGCTGCTCGACTACCTCGAGCCGTTCATGGCGCCCTTCCGCGAGGACGAGTTCACCTTCAGCCGCGACTGGCTCCGTGGCGTCTTCGCCCACATCAACGATCCGCGGCAGCCCAACTACGCCGTCGGCTACAAGCTCAACCTTCCCCCGGAGTACCTCCTCATCCACCGGGTGTGGGGCGGCGGCATCGGGGTGCTGTGCCAGCTCGGCGGCACGGTGCGCGGACGCGAGATCGTCGACGCGCTCCTGCCCGGTGCCGATCTGCCGCCGGCCGGACAGCGCGGCACGGGCTGAGCCCCCCGAGGTCGCTCACCACCAGGCGGGGTCGAGCTTCCCCTCGATGGAGCGGAGGTGCTCGCGGCTGCACCGGTCGCACGACCACGAGGCGGCGGCGCCGCTGGTGTCACGACTCCAGGTGAGCCGGGCGGTGGCCTCGTGACCGGGGTCCGGGCGCCGTCCGCACGTGGCACAGGTGAGGGGCGCGCTGTCACCGCGATCGTCGTGGTGCGTCTGTATCGGCCCGCTCATGGCACTCCCCCTCCCTCGTCGATTATCCGCCGGCGGGGGCCGCGGGCAAGGTCAGCGGCGTGGTCGCCCAGCGGGCGTGACGCCCCCGGACGTGCAAAACCGCGGGTGACGTGCGCGTCACCCGCGGCTTGCTCACTCGGTTCAATTGTTCGGCAGGGTGCCCCTCCGGGCGGTCCCTCACTTCTGGTCGTGGCGTCGGCCGGCACGGATCTCCTGCGCGATCAGCCGGGCGCTGCGACGGATGCCGCTGCGGTCCTGGCGCTGACTGCGCTGGTTGATCCGGTCGCGAGCCAGCAGCTCGAGCTGGTTCATGGCGATCTCCTGATCTGTGGAATGGGTTGGTGTCGGGGGCCGGTGGTGTCTGGGTCATGCGTGGTCACGCAGGCTCAGGCGGCCACAGGGTGCTTGCGGGGGCGACCACGAGGCCGCTTGCGGGCGACGACAGCGCCCTGGACGAGGAGCTGACCGCCCCAGACGCCCCAGGGCTCCTGGCGCTCGAGGGCGCCGGCGAGGCACTGGAGTCGTGCGGGGCAGAGACCGCAGAGCGTCTTGGCGAACTCCACGTCCTCCGGTCGCTCGGCGAACCAGAGCTCCGCGTCGTAGTCGCGACACGGGATGGTCTCGCCGAGATGCTGCGCCTCGGTCCCGAGGTCGAGCAGTTCACTGAGTGGCATCGTCACCTCCATCTCCGGGGCCACCGTGCTGGTGGCCTCCTGTTCACTCGTTCCTGGCTTGGCCCGAAGGCCCGCACCGGAGGTGCGCGTCTCGGTCCTGCTGCTCGGCATGCGAGGAGTCATGTCTGGTCCCTGATCTGTCTGGCACCGGTCGGTGCGCTGTTGGCGGTGCAGCTGAGTCGGTCTTCGGTGAGCGGCAGGTGTCCGGAGACAACAGAAAGGCCGCGGACCCGGTGATGTCGGGTTCGCGGCCTGGGAGGTGAGGCTCGGTCTGGGTCAGACCGGTGGCCTCCCGGAGCGGGAGCGAGCGACATCGAGGGGGATGTACGTGGGGGCGAGGGTGCGGACCTTGTCCGAGACCCGTCCCTGGAAGCCGGCGCCGATCGGGGCGACACGGACACCCGTGGTGGAGGCGACGGACAGGGTGGTCCCCTGGTCCATGAGGAGCGCGGCGGCAAGGCGCACCGGGCCGGCGATACGCGGACGCACGGACAGCACGCAGGTCGCTGCGTTCATCGTCATCGTGGTGTTGTCCATCAGACCGGCCCTCCTCACGTCTTCTCGCACTCCCCAGCTGGCCACCTGAGCCACTGGGCTTGACTCCGACAAGGGTACGCGGGCCCCTCGTGGGCGAACAACCGAATTAGCAAACTTTTCGGGAGCAAATTTCGGGGGCGATTACGGATCGCTGAATTCATTTGTGGCAGAGGCTTTTTCGCGCAGCTCCTCAGGTTCGGCGCCGTGCAGGATGGCGAGCACCTCGGCGCCGTACTGCTCGAGCTTGCGCACCCCGACGCCGCTGATGGTCGACAGCGCCCCCTGGTCGGCGGGCTCTGCCTCGGCGATCGCGGTCAGCGTCGCGTCCGTGAAGACGACGAATGCCGGGACGCTGGCCTCGCGGGCGACGGCCAGTCGCCAGCTGCGCAGCCGCTCGAAGGTCGCCTCGTCGTAGGTGGGCGGGCAGGTGTCGCACCGACCCGTCTTGCGCTGGGCCGCGGTGACGAGCTCGGCGCCGCAGGCGCGGCAGTGGGCGATGCGTGCCACCTTGGGGCCACTGCGCCGGCCGCCGCCGCGCTGGCGCCTGCTCGGGGCGGGCGCCCTGTCCGAGGATGCCTGCCGCGGGGGCGAGGAAGCGCGAGACGCGACGGGTGGCGCGGGCGCCCGGGGTGCGCGCGCCGGACCACGAGATGAAGAGCTGACGCCGCGCCCGGGTCAGGCCGACGTAGAGCAGCCGGCGCTCCTCCTCGACCGCCTCGGGCCCCTCGGCCATCGAGATGGGGATGAGCCCGTCGGAGGCACCCACGAGGAAGACGACGTCCCACTCGAGGCCCTTGGCGGCGTGCAGGCTCGCCAGCGTGACGCCCTGCACCGCCGGAGCGTGCTGCTCGGCGGCTCGGCGGTCGAGCTCGGCGACGAGCTCGCGAAGCCGCGCGTCGGGTGAGGTCGCCGCGAGGTCGTCCGCGAGCGTGGCGAGGGCGCTCAGCGACTCCCACCGCTCGCGCGTCGCCCCACTCCCGGTTGGCGGGTCGTGGCTCCACCCGGCGCCCGTGATGACATCGCGGGCGAGCTCGCCGAGCGGCTTGTCGCCATCGTCGCCGCGCGCCGCACCACGCAGCAGCAGGATGGCGTCACGCACTTCCTTGCGGGCGAAGAAGCGGTCGCCGCCCCGCACGAGGTAGGGCACCCCGGCATCGGTGAGCGCGGTCTCGTGGGCCTCGGACTGCGCGTTGGTGCGGAAGAGGACGGCGACCTGCGCCGGCGGCGTGCCCGAATCGACGAGCTGGCGCACGCGGGCAGCCACGGCAGCGGCCTCGGCCGGGTCGTCGGGGTGGGACTCGAGCACCGGCTCGGGACCCGCCTCCCCCTGGGCCAGCAGCCGCACGGCACCGTCGCGGGCCGCCTGGGTGCCCGCCGCGACGATGGTGTTGGCCAGCCCCACGATCTGCGGCGAGGAGCGGTAGTTGCGCACCAGCCGGACGACGTGAGCCCCCGGGAACCGCTGCGGGAAGCCGACGAGGTGGCGCGGGCTCGCCCCCGTGAAGGAGTAGATCGTCTGTGCGGGGTCGCCGACGACGCAGAGGTCGTTGCGCTCGCCGAGCCACAGCTCGAGCAGCCGCTGCTGGAGGTCGTTGACGTCCTGGTACTCGTCGACGACGAACTGGCGGTACTGCCCGCGGACGGCCCGGGCGATGTCGTCCCGCTCGTCCAGGATGCCCACCGTCAGCAGCAGCACGTCCTCGAAGTCGATGACGCCGCGCCGCTGCTTGACCTCCTCGTAGGCCTCGAAGAGGCGGGCCATGGCGGTGAGGTCGACGCCCGGCGGCTCACGACGGGCACTGCGGGCGCGGGCGGCATATGACTGGGGTGTGAGGAGGTTGACCTTGGCCCACTCGATCTCGGCGGCCAGGTCGCGGATGGCGGTGCGGTCGAACTGCAGGCGCAGCCGGCTCGCCGCCTCGGCAACGGCGGCCGCCTTGTGGCTCATGACCTCCGGGGCGGCCCCGCCGACGGCCTGCGGCCAGAAGTAGTGCAGCTGACGGAGCGCGGCGGCGTGGAAGGTGCGTGCCTGGACGCCCTGCACCCCGAGACCCCGCAGACGGGTCCGCATCTCACCGGCCGCGCGGGCGGTGAAGGTCAGCGCGAGCACCCGTTGCGGCTGCTGCGCACCGGAGTGGACGGCATACGCGATGCGGTGGGTGATGGCCCGCGTCTTGCCGGTGCCCGCGCCGGCGAGGATGCAGAGCGGGCCCGGGGGCGCGAGCGCGACCTCGCGCTGCTCGGGGTCGAGGCCGGCCAGGATGTCGTCGGCCGAGGGAGGTGCAGTCAGGAGGACTCACCCTTGGCGAGTCGGAGCACGTCGGCCGCGTGGTCGTGCACGTAGTTCTGACCCTCCTGCGGCGGGCGCTCGTAGCCGCGTGGAGCGGGGCGCTCCGGGATGGGCGGCACGGTGGCGACCATCGGCTCGTGGGGGATGGAGGTGAGCAGGTCGTTCAACACGTTGACGCGCGAGCGCCGCTTGTCCTCGGACTCCACCACGTGCCACGGCGCCCACTCCGTGCTCGTCGCGGCCATCATGATGTCCTTGGCCTCGGAGTAGTCCTCCCAGCGGGTGATCGACTCGAGGTCCATCGGCGAGAGCTTCCACTGGCGCATGGGGTCCTTGGCGCGCGACCGGAACCGGCGCTCCTGCTCGACGTCGGAGACGCTGAACCAGTACTTGCGCAGGATGATGCCGTCGTCGACGAGCATCTGCTCGAAGAGAGGCGCCTGCTCGAGGAAGCGGGCGTGCTGGTCGTCGGTGCAGAAGCCCATGACGCGCTCGACGCCGGCACGGTTGTACCAGGACCGGTCGAACAGCACCATCTCGCCGGCGGCCGGCAGGTGGGCGATGTAGCGCTGGAAGTACCACTCGGTTCTCTCGCGGTCGGTGGGCGCCGGCAGCGCAGCGATGCGGGCGACGCGGGGGCTGAGGTACTCGGTGATCCGCTTGATCGCCGACCCCTTGCCCGCGGCGTCGCGGCCCTCGAAGATGACGACGACACGTTGCCCGGTGGCCCGCACCCACTCCTGGAACGTCACGAGGTCGGATTGCAGCCGTCGCATCTCGGTCTCGTAGACGTCGAGGTTCATCTTCTTGGGTCGCTTTGCACGGTGGCGGGCCATGGGCTCATCCTTGCATCGAGAGCGACCGCGCGTCGGGGCCCGTCCCCCTCGTCCACAGAACTGAGGAACCCCGCATGTCCGACGTGACACCAGCTGCGACCGACGGCCCCGACCTGCGACCCCACCAGAGACCCAGCACCGGCTCGGTCACGATGTTCACGACGTCGTGGTGCGGCTTCTGCCGCCGCCTCAAGTCGCAGCTCGACCGCGACGGCGTCCCCTTCACCGAGGTCGACATCGAGGCCAACCCCGAGCACGCCGACTGGGTCGAGTCCGTCAACGGCGGCAACCGCACGGTGCCCACCGTCCTCTTCCCCGACGGCTCGGCGGCGACGAATCCCTCGCTGGGCGAGGTGCGGGCGCGGCTCAGCGCCTGAGGGCACTCAGCGGTGAAGGACGCGTCAGCGGTCGACGACCGACGGGCCGGCGACCGACTCGACGGTCGCACCCAACCAGTGCTCGATGAGGCGCTTGGCGATCGAGATGCCGCTCGGGGTGCGGATCGTGGTGCTCGACAACAGGTCTCGATACTCCCCGCGGGTCACCCACCGCGCCTCGGCGATCTCGGCCGGGTCGGGCCGTAGGTCGGTCTCCGACGTCGTCGCCGCATACCCGACCATGAGCGAGGAGGGGAAGGGCCACGGCTGGTTGCCGAGGTAGCGCGCGTCGTCGATCCGGATGCCCACCTCCTCCGCCACCTCGCGGGCGACCGCGGCCTCGAAGGACTCCCCCGGCTCGACGAAGCCCGCGAGCACCGAGAAGCGACCCTCCGGCCAGTGCGCCCCGCGACCGAGCAGGAGTCGGTCGTCGGGGTCGACGACCGACATGATGACGGCCGGGTCGGTGCGCGGGTAGTGCTCGCTGCCGTCCCGCGGGCACCGGCGCACCCAGCCCGCCTGTGTCGGCTCGGTCTCCGCCCCACATCGGGGGCAGTGCCGGTGCGTCGCGTGCCAGTTCGCGAGCGCGAGCGCCGTCGTGAAGAGACCGGCGTCGCGAGCAGCGAGCGTCTCGCCCGCCTGCCGAAGGGTGAGCCAGGAGGGCGACCCGGCCCCGTGCTCGTCGTGCTCGGGGGCGGGCTCCGGCGACACCACGCCGAGGTATGCCGTGCCGTCGGGTCCGCGCCCGAGGTGCAGCCCCAGCCGGGCCCGGTCGGCGTCGACCGGTGCGCGCAGCTGGAGGGCGAGGTCCTGGGCTGCGCCGGCACGGACGGGCAGCCGCTCACCGCGCAGCTCGACGACCCGGGTCGCTGGGTCGTCGAGCAGCTCGTCGAGGATCGAGGCGCGGGCCCGCTCGTGAGCCACCCGGTCGAGGCCGCTGCGCGCGAGAGCGAGGTCGCGCAGGCGGTCGTCGTCGCGGGATTCGCCGCTCGGCGGGTTGTCGGCGGTGGTGATGGGCACTCTCCCCACCCTAGGTCCCGGGCGCCCGGCACGAGCGGGGGCTCACCTCCCACGCTCGGCCCGCCCTGCGGCATACCGTGGTCGGGTGAGCCGTAGTCCTCTCGTCCTCGCTGCCCTCGCGAGCTCCGCCGTGCCGGGACTGGACCCGGTCTCGGTCGAGGGCGTGCGGGTCCGACCGGGTGACCTCTTCGAGGTCGCCCACGTCCAGGACAGCCAGGACCGACGGTGGGTCGTCAAGGCACCACGCACCGCGGCCGCAGGCGCCATGCTCGATGACATCGCGGCGCTCTCCGGTCTGCTCGGGCGACGGCTCGACGTGGCCATACCCATGGTGCGCGGGCAGGCGCCGGTCGCGGAGGGACGCGCCGCCGTCTACCTGCGCGTGCCCGGACGCCCGCTCGACTTCGGGGCGCTGCCGCCAGGCCCCCTCGCCGAGGCCGTGGGGCGCACGCTGGCGCACATCCACAACGTCGAGCACCTGCTCTTCGAGGAAGCCGGCCGACCGAGCTACGACGCCGAGTCGCACCGTCGCCGGCAGCTCTCCGAGCTCGACCGGGCCGCGGCCACCGGTCACGTGCCCACCGACCTGCTGACCCGCTGGGAGCGGATGCTCGAGGACGTCTCGCTCTGGCGCTTCGCGCCGAGTCCCGTGCACGGCACCTTCACCGGTGCCAACGTGCTCGCCTCGTTCGACGACGAGCAGGACGCCGGCAGCGGTCACGTGCGCGGCGTGCTGGCGTGGGAGGAGTCGCGCATCGGCGACCCGGCCGACGACTTCGCCGACCTCGTCGCGCGGGCGGCGCCCGACACCCTCGACTCCGTGCTCGAGAGCTATGCGCGCTCCCGGGTCGAGCGCCCGGACGCCGCTCTCGTCGCGCGGGCGCGGCTCGCGGCCGAGATGACCTCCCTGCGCACGCTGCTGCGGGCCCTTTCGAGCGGGGAGCTCGCCCTCGTCGAGCGCACGGCAGAGCGGCTGCGCGACCTCGACGAGCGCATCGAGCAGGACGACGCGCGACACGCGCGTGAGGACGCTGCCCGGAGTGCTCGCTCGCGCCGCGCGAGCGAGCAGGCCGCCCGCGAGGCGGCTCTCGACCCAGACGACCCCGAGGCCGGTCCCGGGCCCGAATGGGACGCCACCCAGCCGCACCATCCCTTCCCGATGCTCGCCGAGACCCAGGCGGTCGCGATGGCAGCGCTGCTCGCCGACGAGCGTGACGGCGCCGGCGACGCCGGCGGCCCGGGCGGGCGCTCAGCGCCAGGAGACGCGACGACGGCCGAGGGGACGGACGAGCCCGTCGGCGACCCACCCCCACCGTCGAGCGGCCCCGTCGTCCCACCTGAACCGGAGGTCGATACGGAGGGGGACAAGGAGAGCGAGACGGAGATCGAGACGGAGATCGAGAGCCAAACCGTGCCGTTCGTCGCCTCTGGGCACAGCGACACGACGTTCGAGATCGACGAGGTCGAGGCGCTGCCCGACGGGGACGGCGGGCTGCTCGACCTGCACGAGGGTGCGTCCGACTTCATCCCGGTCGAGCCCCACCACCGCGACGCCCGCCCGTCCGGCGACGACTGACCCACGGTCACTCTGGCAGGGTGCGCAGCAGGTCGACCAGCTCGGCCTCTCCGGGAAGGTCCGGCCGCACGGTGACACCCTCGGCCGCGTAGTAGAAGGCGGCGTCGACCAGCAACGGATCGACGCCGCGCAGCTTGGCGAAGGCGACGGCGTAGGCCGCGAGCTGCAGGGCGCGCACCGTGGCGTCACGGCCGGTCGGGCGGGCGCCGGTCTTCCAGTCGACGACGGTCCACCCGCCGTCATCACGGGCAAACACCGCATCGACGCGGCCGCGCACCGCGATCGCGTCGATCACCGTCTCGATCGACAGCTCGATCTCCTCGGGGATGCGGTCGGCCCACTCGCTGGCCAGGAAGCGCAGCTTCATGACGTCGAGGTCGGCGTCATCGGCGGCTCCCTCGTCGGCACTGCCCGGCAGATCGAGCAGGTCGACGAAGGCCGCGCGGGAGTAGTGCTCCTCGATCCACGCGTGGAAGGCGGTGCCCTGCCTCGCCGCGACGGCCGGCGGACTCGGCATGGGCCGCCGGAGTGACATCGCGAACGCCTCGACGTCGCGGGCCAGAGAGACCACCGCCGAGGCCGACAGGTGACGTGGCACGTCGACGACAGGCTCTCCACGCGACCGGCGTGCTGCCTGCTCGGCGAGGAGGATACGCAGGTCATCGATCCGCGGGTCACCCTGCGGCACAGTCGGACCCGCCTCGACGAGGGCCGCGATGCGGCCGCGGGCCTCGAGCAGCCCGGCCCGCCGGGCTCCCATCGGGTCGTGCGGCCACAGCTGCGAGACCGGCACGGCGAGGTGAGGGTTGCTCGGTGCGGAGGCCTTGCCCTTGGCGTCGGTGACCGGCGGCGGGGCAGCAGCCCACCTGGTGCGAGTGACCGCGCCGGGGAGGGCGCCGTCGATCTCCGCGAGGAAGCGCGACGGCACCGACAGGGTCTTCTTCGCCGCACCCCACAGGTGGGTCGTCAGCAACATCGCGGAGCGGGCTCGGGTCAGCGCCACGTAGGCCAGCCGCCGCTCCTCGGCGACCGCATGACGCCCTCCGTCGAGCACGAAGGCGCCGATGGCGAGGCTCAGGGCCTTGCGGTCCGGAGCGCCGCGCCAGTCGAGGTTGGGCAGGCCCTCGCGGTCGCCGCGCAGGTCGTAGGGCAGCGAGTCGAGTCCGATGAGCCAGCCCTTGTCCTTGACGTCTCCGGTGCAGGCGTAGTCCACGGGGTCGCTGTCGGGCACGGGCGCGACCGAGGTGGCACCGCCGTGAGCCGGGAAGACGCCCTCCACGAGGGCAGGCACCGCCACGACGTCCCACTCGAGACCCTTGGCGGCGTGGACGGTCAGCACCTGCACGGCGTCGGCGTCGGACTCGACGTGACCGGCATCGAGGCCCCGCTCCTGGTCGCGGGCCGCGTCGAGCCAGCTGAGGAAGCCCGAGAGCGTGGGCCGGTCTGCCGACGTGGCGTAGCGCGCCGCGACGTCGGCGAAGGCGTCCAGGTGCACGCGTGCGGTGGAGGCGGTGTGCTCGGGGCGCGAGAGCACCTCGATGTCGAGGCCGATGGAGACCTCCGCCTCCGCGACGAGGTCGACGAGCGGCAGGGCGGTGAGGCGCCGGAGTCGCCGCACCACGTCACCGAGGTCGCGCAGCCGCGAGAGGGCCTCCCCACCGATGCGCGCGCCGTCACGGCTGACCCAGCCAGGGCGAGGGAGGTCGTCGAGGGCCTCGACGAGCGTGGCCGTGTCGGCACTGTCGGCAGCGAGGTCAGTGCCCCTCCGGTCCGCGACAGCCGGCTCGTCCGGCTCGTCCGGTTCCGTCGCCTCACTCGGCTCGAACGGCTCGACCGGCTCTGTCGGGTCGCGCGGCTCGCGCGGTTCTGTCGCCCCGGCGACGCCGGGGGGACGCATCTCAGGCAGTCGAGGCGGGTCGACAGCCCCGGTCACAGCAGCCGCGCCGGCCACCCCCGCGCGGGGCGGGCGCGAGTGCAGCTCACGCGCCCACGCCCAGAGACCGGCGAGGTCGGCGGCTCCCAACCGCACGACCGGCCCGGTGAGCAGACGCATGAGCTGGTCGCCCCGGGTGGGGTCCTGCACGACCCACAGCGCGGCCACGAGGTCGCTGACCTCAGGGGTGACGAGCAGGCCGCCGAGCCCGACGACCTCGACCGGCAGCTGGTGGCGGCGCAGGGCCTCGAGCACGAGGGGGAAGGAGGATCGTCGCCGGCACAGCACGGCGGCGCTGCGCCCGGTGCGCCGCCCACTCGGGCTGGACCACCGGGCCGCGATCCACGCCGCGACGTGGTCGGCCTCCTCCTCGGCGGTCTCGAGACGAGCCACATCGATCGACCCGCGCCCGGCGCCTGGCCTCGACCGCAGGGGTTGCACGTGGGCGGTGGCGAGCGGGGCCGCGACAGCGTTGGCTGCGTCGAGGATGAGCGAGTCGTTGCGCCAGCTCGTCGAGAGCGGCAGCACGTCGGCCGGCCCGTCCTCGCCCGCGAACTCGGCCGGGAAGCGCAGCAGGGTCGTCGCGCTCGCGCCGCGCCAGCCGTAGATCGACTGGTTGGGGTCGCCGACCGCCGTCAGCGCGACCCCAGGGTGGTGGAAGAGCGACCGCAGCAGCTCGAGCTGCGCCTCGGAGGTGTCCTGGAACTCGTCGAGCAGCACGGCACGGAAGCGCTGGCGCTCGATCTCGCCGACTGCGGGGATCGAGCGCGTCAGGCGGGCGGCGATCGCGATCTGGTCGGCGAAGTCGAGCGACTCCCGCTCGCGCTTGAGGGCGAGGAAGGCGTCGACGATCGGCAGCACCGTGCGCCGCTCGCGCAGCACCGTGACGGCCTCGCGGGTCGCGACGAGCGACCCCTTGCCCTCGCCGTCGGGCAGCCCGTCGAGCCGCGCGAGCACGGTGTCGAGGTGCTCCATGACCTCGGCCGGGGTGCGCACGTGCTCGGCCATCTCGCCGGCGAGCGCCATGACGGCCTGGACGACGGTCGCCTCGCTCTTGACGACGTCGTCCATGGGGCCGTCCCAGCGCGACACGGCCTCCGCCGCCAGCTGCCACGCCCCGGCCTCGGTGAGGACGCGGAACTCCGGCTCGATGCCCACCCGGAGGGCGTGCTCGCGCGCGAGCCGTCCGGCATACGCGTGATAGGTCGACACGGTGGGGGTGCCGCCCAGCACCTCGGCCCCCGTGCCGTCGTCGGCGGGCGGGGTCCAGATGCCGGCCCTCTCGAGCCCGCGCAGTCGCTTGGCGATGCGCTGCGACAGCTCGGCGGCGGCCTTGCGCGTGAAGGTGAGGCCGAGCACCTGGTCGGGGTCGACGAGCCCGTTGGCGACGAGCCACACGACGCGGGCCGCCATCGTCTCGGTCTTGCCCGAGCCGGCGCCGGCCACGACGAGCAGCGGACGGGCACCGGCCTCGATGACGGCCGCCTGCTCGTCGGTGGGCGGCGGCATCTCGAGGGCGGACGCGACGTCGAGGGCGGAGTGCCGCACCACCGTGGCGGGCCGGATGCCGGTTGCGGTCACAGCGCATCACCCTCGGGCTGCACGGGGCACGACGACCGCACGGGGCACGTTTCGCACGCCTTGCCCTGGGCGGCGCGGAATTCGGATGCGCCCATACCCTCGGCAGTCTGCTCGACGAGCGTGCGTGCCCAGGTCGGGTCGTCGCTGAGCTCGAGCGGAGCCTGGGCCTTGACGCTCGGCTTGAGCCCGCTGAGGCCGCCCTTGCCGATGAAGACGAGCGCCGCCCCGGCACTGTGCTCGCCGAGGCCCGGGAAGCCACCCTCCTCGACGGCCACCTGGTAGGCGCCGAGCTGGCCGTGCCGGTCGAGCTCGGCCTCGGTGGGCTTGGACTTGCCGGTCTTGAGGTCGACGATGCGCAGCCGTCCCTCAGCGTCGCGCTCGATGCGGTCGACCCGCCCCGCGACGACCGCCCTGCCGAGCTCGACCCGGAAGCCCTCCTCGATGCCGACGCGCTCCCAGTCGCGCTCGCGCCGCGTCGCGGTATGCCGTGAAGCGGGCCACCATGTCGTGGGCCTCCTTGCGCGTGCGCTCGGTCACCCAGCCGGGCCGGAGTCCGAGGCGGCCCCACCGCGCGTCGACCTCGTGCTCGAGCTCGGCGAGCGTCGCGTCAGGCAGGTCGGCGACGATGTCGTGGACGAACGTGCCGACGGAAGCGGCCCCGAGCGACACTCCTTCGCCGCCCACGGAGGTGAGGAACCACCGCAGGCCGCACTCGGCGAAGTAGGTGACCTTGGACGGTGAGACCGGCACCCGTTCGTCGGTCCGCCGCACGGGCCGCTCGCTCGTGACGCCCCGCAGCGCCCACCACGATGCCGGGTCGGCGCCGCGCACCCCCTCGCGGGCCGCCGCTGCGAGCAGGTGCAGCGCCGGCTCCGCCACGCCGGGGTCAGGGCTCACGACCTCGCGGCGCAGCTCGCCGACGAGCCCGGGCAGGGTCATCGTGCGGGCCACGTCGGTGTGCGGTCGCACCTCGTCGGCGAGCCGTGTCGTCGCCGGCGGGTCGACGAGGTCGAGATAGACGGAGGGCTGCTCGTCCTCGTTGCCGACCGCGGTGACGAGCAGTCTCTCGGTGGCCCGGGTGACGGCCACGAGGAAGAGCCGCGTCTCGTCGTAGCGGACGGCGGCCTGCGCGGCACGGAAGCCGAGGGGGCGCTGCGCCACGACGTCGACGAGGTCCTCGGAGCCGAGGACCGAGCCGCGCAGGCGCAGGTCGGGCCAGACGCCCTCCTGCACCCCGGCGACGACGACGATGCGCCACTGCCGCCCGGCCGCGGACTGCGGGGTCAGCAGGGCGACCCGACCGCCCGACTGGCCGCCGACGAGCAGCGTGTCACCGGGCACGTCCTGACCCTGGATGTGCTCGAGGAACTTGTCGGGCCCAGCGGTGGGCAGCCTGTCGACGAACGCACCGGCAGCGTCGAAGAGCGCCAGCACCGCGTCCAGGTCTCGGTCGGCACGCTCGCCCGACGAGCCGCCCGCGAGCGCCTGTCGACGCCAGGACTCGGCGACGCCCGCACCCTGCCAGATCGCCCAGAGCACGGTCTCGGCCGTCACCCCGGGAGCCCATCGTCCGTCGTCGCCGACGCGCGCCGCGGCCGCCCCCGCGGCGAGCGCTGCACCGACGCGCTCGGCCGCCCGGCCGGTCGAGCCGAGCAGGTGGGCGCTGGCGGGGAACTGGAGCAGCTCGGCGAGCAGCTCGTCACTGGATCGTCCACCGCCAGAGGCGAGCTCGTCCTGACGCAGCACCCGCCGGAGTCGGCGCAACCCCACCGTGTCGGACCCGCCGACCGGAGAGACGACGAGATCGGCGGCCCGCACGGGGTCGATGACGTGCTGCTCGCCGCGATGCTCGGCACGAGCGACCGCGATGCTCTCCTCGAGGAGGTGGAGCAGAGGGCGCACCGCACTCTCGTCGCGCACCGGCGTCTCGGCCGAACCGGCCTGCACGGGCACGCCCGACTGGACGAGCAGGCGCCGCATCGTGTCGGCGCGGCCCGACCCGCGCACGACGACGGCCATGTCGGTCCACGGAACGCCCTCGACGAGGTGGGCCCGGCGCAGGAGGGCGGCCACGTGGGCGGTCTCCTGCGCCGCCGAGCGCAGCAGCGCGACCTCGACCGTGGCTCGGTCGGGCTGCGTCACCGCGGACGTGAGGCGCCGCTGCTCACCGCCCCCGAGGGCTCCGATGCGGCGAGAGACCCGGTCGGCCACCGCCGTCAGGGCCGGGCCCAGTCGGTGGCTGCGGCCCAGCACCACGGTGTGGCTCTCGCCGCCGGCGTCGTCGAGCAGGTCGAAGAGGCCGCCGACGAGGCGCGGGTCCCGACCGCCCCCGGCGAGGTCGGACCAGCCGTCGGCCAGGAAGCGTGGGTCGGCGCCGCGGAAGGTCTGCACGGCCACGTCGGGGTCGCCGATGAGCACGATGCGGGGACCTCCCCGGGCGACGACGCGCAGCAGCCGCGCCGCCGCCGAGGTGAGCTCCTGCGCCTCGTCGACGACGATCGAGCCGGACTCGCTCGTGGAGGCGGGCGAGGGCGGGCGCGTCGTCGTCGAGCAGGTCCGCCACGGCCGTGAGCACCCACGCGGGGTCGTAGGAGCCGTGCCGGCTGAAGGACGTGACCTGGTCGTACTCGCGCAGCACCTGCGCCGCGGCGAGCCACTCGGGCCGCTCGTGCTCGACGCCGAGCCGGGCGAGGTCCTCGGGCCCGAGGCCGAGCTCGACCGAGCGCATCAGCAGGTCGCGCAGCTCGTTGCGGAAACCGCGGGTGGTCAGCGCCTCCCGGAGCGCTTCGGGCCACTGCTGGCCCGGGCACCTCGCCGGTCGCGTGGCCGGCGAGCAGGTCACGCAGGATGACGTCCTGCTCGGGCCCGTTGAGCAGGCGGGGTGGCGGATCACCGCGCAGCGCGGCCTCGGCCCGCAGCACGCCGAAGCCGAAGGCCTGCCACGTGCGCGCCAGCGACTCGGTCGACGTGCCGCCGAGGCGCTCCGTCACCTGTTGACGCAGCTCGGCCGCAGCGCTGCGGCTCGACGTCAGCACGAGGCACGAGTCGGCCCGCAGGCCCTGCCGCTGCACGGCATCGACGACGAGCTCGACGGCGAGGGTCGACTTGCCGCTGCCCGGTCCGCCCAGCACGCGCAGCACCCGGGCGTCGGAGTCGAGCGCGGCTCGCTGCCCCTCGTCGAGCCGCACCTGCGCCGGGACCACGGCAGGAGCTCGACGGAGGATGACCACCGAAGGATTCCATCACGTCCCCCCGACACCGGCGCGCGGGACGAGCAGGCATGCCGTGGGCACCGGACGGCATACCCCTGCGGCGCCGGTGTGGTGGCGCTTCCCCTCCCCGGGACGACGGCGGGCCGGGCACCCCGCCGTGGGGTGCCCGGCCCGGGCTGCACGGCTCCGTCAGGGGTGCCGCACGAGCCCGCGTGTCACACGACGTCGAAGCGGTCGGCCTCCATGACCTGCGACCACGCGGCGACGAAGTCGTGGACGAACTTCTCCTTGGCGTCGTCGCTGGCGTAGACCTCGGCGAGCGCACGCAGCTCGGAGTTGGAGCCGAAGAGCAGGTCGACACGGCTGCCGGTCCAGGTCTGCTCGCCCGCGGCGGTGGTCGCGGTGAACTCGTCGGCCGCCTCGCTGGTCGGCGTCCACGTCGTGCCGAGCTCGAGCAGGTTGACGAAGAAGTCGTTCGTCAGGGTGCCGGGACGGTCGGTGAACACGCCGGTCGTCGAGCCACCGGTGTTGGCACCGAGGACGCGCAGGCCGCCGACGAGGACCGTCATCTGCGGGGCCGAGAGGCCGAGCAGGTTGGCGCGGTCGACGAGGAGGTACTCGGCGGGAACGCGACCCGGCTTGCCGACGTAGTTGCGGAAGCCGTCGTGCTTCGGCTCGAGGTAGCCGAACGACTCGACGTCGGTCTGCTCCTGCGACGCGTCGACGCGCCCGGCGCGGAACGGCACCTCGACGGTGACCCCGCCTGCGGCAGCGGCCTGCTCGACCGCGACGTTGCCGCCGAGGACGATGAGGTCGGCGAGGGAGACGGCCCGGCCACCGCGGCCGTTGAAGTCGGCCTGGATGCCCTCGAGGGCACGCAGCACCGTCGCGAGCTCGGCGGGGTCGTTGACGTCCCAGCCGCTCTGCGGCGCGAGACGCACGCGGGCGCCGTTGGCGCCACCCCGCTTGTCGCTGCTGCGGAACGTCGAGGCCGAGGCCCACGCCGCCTTGACGAGCTGGGTCGTCGGTGAGGTCGGAGTCGGCGATGGCCTGCTTGAGGGTGGCGACGTCGTCGGCGCTGATCGGCTCGCCGGAGGCTGCCGGGCAGCGGGTCCTGCCAGAGCAGCTCCTCCTGCGGCACCTCGGGGCCGAGGTAGCGCACGACCGGGCCCATGTCACGGTGGGTCAGCTTGAACCACGCGCGCGCGAACGCGTCGGCGAACTCGGCCGGGTTCTCGTGGAAGCGGCGCGAGATCTGCTCGTAGGCCGGGTCGACGCGCAGCGCGAGGTCGGTCGTCAGCATGCGTCGGCACGCGCCTGCCGCCGCCCTGGCGTCGGGCGCCGGGATGTCGACCCAGCGCCGTTCTTGGGCCGCCACTGGGCCGCACCAGCCGGGCTCTGCGGAGAGCTCCCAGTCATAGGCCGAAGAGGATGTCGAAGAAGGTCGTTGTCCCACTGCGTGGGGTGGGCGTCCACGTGACCTCGAGGCCCGAGGTGATGGCGTCTTGGAGCTTGCCGGTGCCGTAGGACTGCTTCCAGCCGAGACCCTGCTGCTCGAGCGGGGCGCCCTCGGGCTCGGTGCCGACGTACTCCAGCGGGTCGGCGGCGCCGTGCGTCTTGCCGAAGGTGTGGCCGCCGGCGATGAGGGCGACCGTCTCCTCGTCGTTCATCGCCATGCGGCCGAACGTCTCGCGGATGTCGCGGGCCGACTGGAGCGGGTCGGGGTTGCCGTTGGGGCCCTCGGGGTTGACGTAGATGAGGCCCATCTGGACCGCGGCGAGCGGGTTCTCGAGGTCACGGTCGCCGGTGTAGCGCTCGTCGCCGAGCCACTCGGACTCGGAGCCCCAGTAGACGTCGTCGTCGGGCTCCCACACGTCGGCGCGTCCGCCGCCGAAGCCGAAGGTCTGGAAGCCCATCGACTCGAGCGCGACGTTGCCGGTGAGGACGATGAGGTCGGCCCACGAGAGCTTCTGGCCGTACTTCTTCTTGACCGGCCACAGCAGGCGGCGGGCCTTGTCGAGGTTGCCGTTGTCGGGCCAGGAGTTGAGCGGGGCGAAGCGCTGCTGCCCGGCGCCGGCACCGCCGCGACCGTCCTGCACGCGGTAGGTGCCGGCGCTGTGCCACGCCATGCGGATCATGAACGGGCCGTAGTGGCCGAAGTCGGCCGGCCACCAGTCCTGCGAGTCGGTGAGCACGGCGGCGATGTCGGCCTTGACGGCGGCGAGGTCGAGGCTGCTGAAGGCCGCGGCGTAGTCGAAGTCCTCACCGAGCGGGTTGGCGACGGCGGGGTTCTTGGCCAGCACCTTGAGGTTGAGGCGGTTGGGCCACCACTCCTCGTTGCTCGTGCCCCCCGGACGGGTGGACCGGTCGTGGGCCACGGGGCACTTCGCGGCCTCCGGCTCGTTCATCTCGCCGACTTCGGCGTTCGGGTGGTGGAGCTCAGACACGAGGACGTCCTTTTCTCTCAAGGGTGGGCACTTCAGGAGGCGGCCGCTGCAGCGCACGGGGCACAGAGTCCCCAGTACGTCACCTCGGCCTGGTCGATGAGGAAGCCGTGGTCGGCGGAGGCGTCGAGGCACGGGGCCTCGCCGACCGCACAGTCCACGTCGGCGATGAAGCCGCACGAACGGCATACGACGTGGTGGTGGTTGTCACCGACGCGCACCTCGTAGCGGGCGACCGATCCGCTGGGCTGGATCCGGCGCACGAGGCCGGCGTCGGTGAGGGCACGCAGGACGTCGTAGACGGCCTGGTGCGACACGTCACCGGCGACCTCGCGCACACGCCTGATGATCGTGTCGGTGTCGGTGTGCGGGTGGTCGCGCAGCACCGTCAGCACGGCGACGCGGGGGCGCGTCACACGCAGTCCCGACTGCCGCAGCTGCACCTCGATGTCCGTCTCGACCACGACCCGAGTCTGGCCGGTTATCTGGAGCGAATCAAGTCTCAATGTGAGACACCGCCGCCGGAGCGGTCAGTCGGCGACGAGCTCGACCTCGAAGCCCTCCCCGCTCTCGAGGTAGGCGGCGTAGTGATCGGGCCCACCGGCATACGGGTGCCGGTCGGCAAACATCAGCGTCCAGCCGCCCGCCTCGCACCCCGCCACCAGGGCATCGACCTCGGCACGCGAACCGCCATGGAAGGCAAGGTGATTCACGCCCGGGCGTCGTCGCTCGTGGCGACCGCCCTCCACGTCAGGGCCGGCCTCGACGACGAGGTAGAGCGGTCCGAGCTCCCATGCCCGGCCGTGGCCCCAGTCGTCGCCGAGGTGGTAGCCGAGCCGCTCGAGCAGCCAGCCCCACTCGCGCCCGGCCGCCTCGATGTCCGCGACCCAGATCTCGACGTGGTGCACGCCCGCCCCGCGCTCCGGCGGTCCGGACAGCCGGCGCGTCCTCCCAGCGGGCACGGGCCATGTCAGCGCGACCCCCGTCGACGAGGCCTCCGACCATCGGGGTGCCCTCGGCACGCCAGTGCTCGAGCGCCTCGGACTCGAGGCCCTGCGGAGGGCGCCCGTCCGACCGGATGACCCGCCACCACGGCACGTCGGAGCCGTAGCGACTCATCACGGTGCCGACCGTGCGCGGGCCCAGACCGCCGAGACGCTGGGCGATGTCGCCGTAGGCGAGCACCCGACCGGGTGGGATGCGGGCCACGAGGTCGAGCACCCTCGCGGCGTGGTCCTCGACCGACATCGGGGCGCTCCTCCGTGGCTGGACGGGTGGGTCAGTACTCCGGCTGCGTCGGGTCGATCTCACGCAGATAGGCGAGTATGCCGCCCTCGACGTTCGCGACGTCCGTGAGCCCCGCGCGCATCGCCAGACGCGTCGCCTCGGCGGAGCGCGCGCCGACCTTGCAGTGGATGAGGACCCGCCGATCGTCCGGCAGCTGCTCGAAGGCCTCCCCCGACCGGAAGAGGTCGAGGTGGATCGCCACGGCTCCGGGGATGCTCGCGATGGCCCGTTCCTCGGTGCCGCGCACGTCGACGAGCAGCGGCGGGTGGGCGGAGGCCAGCTCGCCCACCATCTCGTGCACCGTCACCGTCGGCAGGTCGCCCTCGTCGGGGGCGGCCGCACCGGGAACCCCGCAGAACTCGACGTAGTCGATGAGCTCGGTGACGCTCGGCTCGTCGCCGCAGACCGGGCACTCGGGGTCGGCCCGCACGGTCAGGGTGTCCCAGCTCTGGCGCAGCGCGTCGTGGACGAGCAGCCTTCCGGTGAGGGGCTCGCCGATGCCGAGGAGCAGCTTGATCGCCTCCGTCGACTGCACCGAGCCGATCGCGGCGCAGAGCACGCCGAGCACGCCACCCTCGGCGCAGCTCGGCACCGACCCCGGCGGTGGCGGCTCGGGGAAGACGCAGCGATAGCAGGGTCCGTGGCCCGCCCACCACACCGAGACCTGGCCGTCGAAGCGCAGGATGGAGCCCCACACGTGCGGCTTGCCGAGCATGACGCAGGCGTCATTGACGAGGTAGCGGGTCGGGAAGTTGTCGGTGCCGTCGACGACGAGGTCGTAGCCCGCGATGATCTCGAGCGCGTTGGACGAGTCGAGCGCGACGTCGTGCCGCTCGACGGCGACGTGCGGGTTGACCCGGTGCACGGCCGCCTCGGCGGACTCGGTCTTGGGACGACCGATGTCGGCGTCGGAGTGGATGACCTGGCGATGGAGGTTGGTCAGGTCGACGACGTCGGCGTCGACGACGCCGATCGTGCCCACCCCGGCGGCTGCCAGGTAGAGCAGAGCCGGCGAGCCGAGGCCGCCCGCGCCGACGACGAGCACCCGGGCCGCGGCGAGCCGCTCCTGACCCTCTCGGCCCACGTCGGGCAGCAGCACGTGCCGGGCATAGCGCGTCAGCTCGGGCCGGCTGAGCGATCGACCCGTCTTGACCAGCGGCTCCGTCGACATGCGATCACGGTACTGCTCGGTATGGTGACAATGACATCGTCGTCCCGCGAGGGACGCTCGCAGCACCGACCCGCTCACGAGGACCCGCATGCCTGACGACTCCACCGCCACCGTTCGCGGCCAGCGGCTCCCCCGGTCGGAGCGACGAGCCCAGCTGCTCGACGCAGCTCTCGGCGTGTTCGTCGAGAACGGCTACCACTCCGCCGCCATGGACGACATCGCCGCTCGCGCCGGCGTGTCCAAGCCCGTTCTCTACCAGCACTTCCCGGGCAAGCTCGAGCTCTACCTCGCCCTCATCGACCAGCACACCGGCGAGCTGGAGCAGCTCGTGCGCGACGCTCTCGCCCTCGAGGACAACAAGGCCCGCATCAACACGATGACGCGCGCCTACTTCGACTTCGTCGGGCAGGAGGGCGCGGCCTTCCGCCTCATCTTCGAGTCCGACCTCGCCAACGAGCCCGAGGTGCGCAAGCGACTCGACCAGATCGACCTCACCTGTGCTGAGGCGATGGCCGAGATCATCACGAGCGAGACCTCGATGGAGCAGGAGGAGGCCGTGCTCGTCGGCGTCGCCTTCGTCGGCATGGCGCAGACCGCGGCGCGGCACTGGCTGACCCACGAGGCGACGTTGTCGGAGGACGCCGCGGTCCGCGTCACCGCGGCGCTCATCCGCCGCGGTTTCGGGGCCTTCCCGTCCGTGCGATCCGGCACCGACAAGCCCAAGGAATCCGTGGGCACCACCGCTGGTTAAGGTGACGACGGGCGCCGATGGCGCGCCCGACGACGTGTGAGAAAGCAGGTATGACGTGGAGATCCGCATCGGCGTCCAGAACGTGGCGCGCGAGATCGCCTTCGAGACCGCGCAGTCGACGGACGAGATCCTGGCCGCGGTCAAGGCCGCGCTCGACTCCGACGTGCTCGAGCTCGTCGACGACAAGGGTGGCCGCATCATCGTGCCGTCGGCGTCCATCGGCTACGTGACCACCGGCGCCGAGCGTCGCAGCGGGGTCGGATTCGGCGCCTCCTGACGGTCGACGCGACGACCGCTTGGGCCCGTGCCGTGACCCGGGACGCCCGTCCAGGTCACAGCTGCGTATCGCCGCGTGGCTCGAGTGCGCCGATCGGGGTACAACACTGACGTCAGGGGCCGGTTCATGCCGGTCCGCCGTCAGCCCGACACGTGGGCCGTCCGGAGGAGGCCAGTGTGCTGTGGACCGTCGTGTTCGCTGTCGTCGCTGGCGCCGTCGTCGGCCCCCTCGCCCGTCTGGCGTTGCCAGGCAGGCAGTCCATCAGCCTCCCCCTGACGATCGCGTTCGGCGCTGCCGGCTCGCTCGTCGGGATGCTGATCTACTACTCGATCAGCGGTGACCGCGACACCGTTGCCGTCGACTGGACCTCGGGACTGATCGGGGTCGTCGTCGCGGCGATCCTGATCCTCGGCTACGGCCGGGTGAGGGGCGCGAGCCCACCACCCCGCTGACGGGTGCTCGACGCGAGTTTCCCGCGCGTCACACCCACCACTCCCGCCCCAATGGTGGGACACTGGAATGCTGCAACTGTCGTCCGCGCTCCCGCGCGGACCAAGAGGTCGCCCCGACGGGTGGCCAGAAGGAGCAAAGACATGATTGGCGCAATTATCGGAGCGATCGTGGCCGGCCTCGTCATCGGCGCCCTGGGCCGGCTCCTCGTGCCCGGCAAGCAGAACATCTCGATCGTCATGACGATCGTCATCGGCATCGTCGCCTCGCTCGTCGCGACGCTGATCCTCGGTGCGATCTTCGGCTACCAGAACGACAACGGTGGCATCCAGTGGTGGTACTGGATCGTCGGTGCCATCCTCGCCGCGCTCGGCATCGTCGCCTACGGCCGCATCTCGAACAAGTCCGTCTGACACGGACCTCGCCCTGCGGCATACCCCGCTCGGCATGACGAAGGGCTCGGCCTCCAGGCCGGGCCCTTCTGCCGTGTCCGGAGGGATCAGGCCGACAGGCCGAGCCGCTCCATGCGACGGGTGTGCTCATCGGTGAGCCGGGCGAACATCCGGCCGAGCTCGGCGAGGTCGGCGCCAGCGCGGCCGGGCGCACCGACGAGGATGCTCGCGAGCGCGTCACGCTCGACCCCGACGCGCTGCGCCTGCGTGATCGCCTCCCCGACGAGACGCCGGCCCCAGAGGGCGAGCCGCCCCGACAACCGGCCGTCCCGCGCGATCGCCTCACGCACCGCCGTCACCGCGAAGTCCGACTGGCCCTCGTCCTCGAGCACCTGCAGCACGAGCGCGCGGGTGTCGGCGTCGACGTAGGTGGAGACCTCGCGGTAGAAGTCCTGGGCGATGCCCTCGCCGACGTAGGCCTTGACCATCCCCTCGAGCCAGTCCGACGGCGCCGTCCGCTCGTGGAACGCGTCGACGGCCGCCACGAAGGGCTCCATCGCCGTCTCCGGCTCGACACCGAGCGACGCCAGCCGCTCGGTCAGCACGGTGAAGTTGCGCAGCTCGTGGGCGGCGAGCCGGGCGATGGCCGACTTGTGGCGCAGCGTCGGCGCGAGCTCGGCGTCCTTCGCCAGCTGCGAGAAGGCGCGCAGCTCGCTGTAGGCGAGCGCCCCGAGCAGGTCGGTGACCGCTGCGAGGTAGCCGGGCTCCCCCGCGACGGCCGGGAGGGGCTCGAACGGGGCGTCAGCGCTGGTCATGCACCCAATCTAGTGAACGCTGGCGGGCCCATCGCCGACGTGCCGGTAGGATGGACTGGACAACTCGGTGCCCGGTCGGCCCGAAGGTTTGCCCAGATGGTGCCCGCGAGGAGCAGAGACTCACCGCGCACCGGTGGAGCCCGCATCGATGCGAGAGCCACCCACCGTCAACGACACGCTCCGATCGGCCCGTCACGCGCCACTGAGCTCCCGCCCCGCGGGGTGCTCGTGCCGATCGAGAGACGCCCATGACCCAGCCCACCCCGAGCCCGATCGAGCCTGCCGCGGCAGTGGCTCCGGAGCTCACCTTCGCCGACTTCGACGTCCACCCCGACATCGTGGCCTCGCTCGCCGACGCCGGCATCATCATCCCCTTCCCCATCCAGGCGATGACGCTCCCCGTCGCCCTCGGGGGCCACGACATCATCGGCCAGGCCAAGACCGGCACGGGCAAGACCCTCGGCTTCGGCGTGCCGATCCTCAACCGGGTCGTCACCCCCGCCGATGAGGGGTATGCCGCCCTCGCCCGTCCCGGCAAGCCGCAGGCTCTCGCCGTGGCACCGACGCGTGAGCTCGCCGTGCAGGTCGCCGGCGACCTCGAGCGTGCCGGTCGCCGACGTGGCGTACGGGTGCTCACCGTCTACGGTGGCCGCGCCTACGAGCCCCAGATCGAGGCCCTCCGCACCGGTGTCGAGGTCGTCGTCGGCACGCCCGGCCGCCTCATCGACCTCGCGAAGCAGGGGCACCTCGACCTGTCGCAGGCCCGCACCGTCGTGCTCGACGAGGCCGACGAGATGCTCGACCTCGGCTTCCTGCCCGATGTCGAGACGCTGATGTCCCTGACGCCGGCCTCGCGCCAGACGATGCTCTTCTCCGCGACGATGCCCGGCGCGATCGTCGCGCTGGCCCGGCGCTACATGAGCCAGCCCACGCACATCCGCGCGATGGGCGACGACACCGAGAACGCCCACACCGTCAAGGCCGTCGAGCAGTTCGTCTACCGCGCCCACGCGATGGACAAGGTCGAGATGCTCTCGCGCATGCTCCAGGCCACCGACCGCGGGCTGACCATCATCTTCAGCCGCACCAAGCGCACCGCCGCCAAGGTCGCCGACGAGCTCGTCGAGCGCGGCTTCGCGGCGGCGGCGATCCACGGTGACCTCGGTCAGGGAGCCCGCGAGCAGGCGCTCCGGGCCTTCCGCAACGGCAAGGTCGACATCCTCGTCGCCACCGACGTCGCCGCCCGCGGCATCGACGTCGACCACGTCACGCACGTCATCAACTTCCAGTGCCCCGAGGACGAGAAGACCTACCTGCACCGGATCGGCCGCACCGCGCGCGCCGGCAACACCGGTGTCGCCGTCACCTTCGTCGACTGGGACGACCTGCACCGTTGGGCTCTCATCAACAAGGCGCTCGACCTCGGCATCCCCGACCCGCAGGAGACCTACTCGAGCTCCGACCACCTCTACAGCGACCTCGACATCCCGACCGACGCCAAGGGTCGCCTGCGCCGCTCGCAGCAGACTCTCGCCGGCCTCGGGGCCGAGGAGATCGAGGACCTCGGTGAGACCGGCAAGCGTCACGGCAAGTCCGGCGGCGCGCGACGGCTCTCGCGACGGCGGCCGGGGCGGTTCACGCAGCGGGGGCCGTGGCGACGGCCGCAGCCGCGACGGAGGGTCGCGCGACGGCTCGCGTGACGCTGTTGCCGCTGGCACCACGTCCGGCGACGAGCCCGCTGCCGACCTCGGCGACGGGGTTGCCGCTGGCACCGGCGCGGGCACCACTGCTGACGGCGAGAGCCGCCCGCGCCGCAATCGCAACCGTCGCCGCACGCGCGGCAGCGGCGCGGCTGCCGCAGGCGCTGAGGCAGGAGGCACGGAAGGGTCGGCAGGCGAGGCTCCGAGCCGCAACGGCTCCGCACCCACTGCGTCCTCCCCCGAGACCATCGAGGGTGGCGACGGTGCCCCCGAGTCCGGCGACGGCCGTCCTCGTCGTCGTCGGCGTCGCGGCGGCTCGGGCCGCGGCGAGAGCGCGCCGGCGACAGCGGCCGCCGAGTGAGCTGAGTCCGCCTCTCGGACGTGTGGCCACCTCCCCCCAGAGGTGGCCACACGCCATTGTCCGAGCCACCCGGCATACGGGAGCTGCGAGGCACCCTCACGGTTCGAAGCCACCCACTCAGCACCCAGCCACCCGTATGCGGGTGGCTCGGGCCCGGCAAGGGTCGCTCGGACCCGGCAGGGTCGCTCGCAGCTGACAGGGTGGGCGCCGTCGCCACCGTACCGAATAGCTCCTTCCTGCTACTTCCTGCCCGCAATCGGGCAGATTCTTGGTGTTGGCACCTCGGATGGTGCATCCTCATCGAGTGCCCGACCGTGATCTCGTTGCCCGCGTCGCCGGATCCACCGGCCTGAGCGAGGCCGAGGCCGCGAGGGTGATCGGCGACGTGCTCGCGCACTACACCGAGCCCGTCGAGGACTTCGTGCGGCGGCGGCACGCAGCGCTACAGCTGCGGGGCACGCGCAATCCCGTCATCTACCGGACCATCGCCGACGAGCTCAGCCAACGCCTCGTCGCCGCGCCCACCCTCAGCGAGCGCCAGCTGCGCCGCATCATCTACGGCTGAGCCAGGAGCGTTCGCTCGCCCACCCCATCCCGACCATCAGGAGAGTTCACCCATGTGCGGAATCGTCGGCTACGTCGGACGCCAGCCAGCAGCGCCCATCCTCATCGAGGGTCTGACGCGCCTGGAGTATCGCGGCTACGACTCCGCGGGCATCGCTGTGCTCGGCGGCGCGGGGGCCACGGTCGTGAGACGGGTCGGCCGGGTGCGGGAGCTCGACGGCGCCCTGCCCAAGCGGCTCTCCGGCACCGTCGGCATCGGGCACACCCGGTGGGCCACGCACGGTCCGGCCACGGAGGCCAACGCCCACCCGCACTCGAGCGAGGACGGTCGCATCAGCGTCGTGCACAACGGCATCATCGACAACGCGGGCGCGCTCCGTTCCCGGCTCGGCGCGCAGGGCGTCACCTTCACCTCCGACACCGACACCGAGGTGCTGGCGCACCTGGTGGGACTCTCCGGCGCCGCCACGCTCGAGGACCGCGTGGTCGAAGCGCTCGAGCAGGTCGTCGGCACGTATGCCGTCGCCGTCCTTGACGCCCAGCAGCCGGATCGCGTCGTGGTGGCGCGCAACGGCTCGCCCCTCATCATCGGCGTGGGCGACCGGGAGATGTTCGTCGCGTCCGACGTCTCGGCCCTCGTGCGGCACACCTCCTCGGTCGTGCACCTCGACGACGGCGAGCTGGCGGTCGTCACGGCCAAGGACTACCGCACCTTCACGCGCGACAGCCACGACACGGGCCGGGTGCCGACGGAGATCGAGGTGTCGGCCGACGACGTCGAGATCGGGGCGCACGGTCACTTCATGGCCAAGGAGATCGCGGAGCAGCCCGAGACGGTCGCCCGCATGCTGCGCGGTCGGCTCGACACCCGCTTCGGCACGGCCCGGCTCGACGGCCTCAACCTCACGCCACGCGAGCTGCGCGCCTTCCGCCGCGTCAAGATCCTCGGCTGCGGATCCGCCTACTACGTCGGCGAGCTGGGCGCACTGATGATCGAGGAGCTGGCCCGCATTCCGGCGCACGCCGAGGCCGCGTCGGAGTTCCGCTACCGCAACCCCATCATCGAGCCGGACACCCTCTACGTCGCGGTGAGCCAGTCAGGTGAGACGGCCGACACCGCCTTCGCCGTGCGCGAGATCCAGCGCAAGGGCGGTCAGGTCATCGGCCTCGTCAACGTCGTCGGCTCGACGATCGCCCGTGAGTGCGACGGGGGGATCTACCTCCACGCCGGGCCCGAGATCGCGGTCGCCTCGACGAAGGCCCTCACCCACATGGGTGTCGGCTTCGCCCTGCTCGCCCTGCTTCTCGGTCGGGTGCGCGACCTCTCGGTCGCCGACGGGCAACGCGTCATCGCCGGCCTCGAGCGGCTCCCGACCGACATCGCGACGGTCCTCGCCGACGAGGAGCGCATCGCCGTCCTGGCCGAGGAGCTGTCGAGCGCCGAGAGCCTGTTCTTCATCGGACGGGTCCGCGGCTTCCCGGTGGCACGCGAGGGCGCCCAGAAGTTCAAGGAGATCTCCTACCGGCACGCCGAGGCCTACCAGACCAGCGAGCTCAAGCACGGCCCGCTCGCACTCATCGAGGAGTCCCGGCCCACGGTCGCGGTGATCCCTGACGACGAGCTGACCGACCGCAACCTCGCCGCCGCCGAGCAGGTGCTGGCTCGGGGCGGACGGGTCATCGCGATCTCGCACCCCGGTGTCGACCTCGGCCCCCTCGACGAGCGACGCGTCGACGTGCCGCGCAACGAGATCGAGCTCGACCCCATCCTCCTCATGATCCCGATGCAGCTGCTCGCGTATCACGCAGCGGTCGCGCTCGGACTCGACATCGACAAGCCTCGTAATCTGGCGAAGTCGGTCACCGTCGAGTGAGCTCACCTCCTGAGCCGCTGAGCCGCACGGGGCCGGGTGAGGACCGGCCATGAAGCTGCACGAGTGCATCACGGACCGCCTGCGGGCCTTCATCGAGAAGCAGCACGTCTTCTTCGTGGCGACCGCACCACTGGCTGCCGACGGCAGGATCAACCTCTCCCCCAAGGGCCTCGACGGCACCTTCGCCGTGGTCGACGAGCACACGGTGGCCTATCTCGACCTCACGGGGAGCGGTGCTGAGACGGTGGCCCACCTGCGCGAGAACGGCCGCATCACGGTGATGTTCTGCGCCTTCGAGGGACCGCCCAACATCGTGCGGCTGCACGGCCACGGCCGGCACACCGTGCCCGGCGACAGCGAGTTCGACTCCCTCAGAGGGCGGTTCGCAGACCACCCGGGCGTGCGCGGCATCGTGGTCGTCGACGTCGAGCGGGTCTCGGACTCCTGCGGGTATGCCGTGCCGCTCATGTCGCACGACGGAGACCGTGACCTGCTGACGTCGTGGGCCGGCCATCGCGGCGAGGCGGGACTCGAGACCTACCGCGCCCAGAAGAACGCGACGTCGATCGACGGGCTCCCGGCCCTAGGACCGTGAGCCGCGTCGTCGGCGCTCTCGCTCCGGATCGGGCACGCCTGCGGTGTAGACCATCTCGTGCTCGTTGCTCGAGCCGACCAGGGGCAGGCTGCCGAGCCGGCCGAGGATGACGGGACCATGGCCGTGGAGCTCGACGACGGCGGGTTCGGCGTCTGACACCGTGACCCGCTCCCCGCGCACCGAGACCTCGGTGGGGTCACCGTCTCGCAGCGTGAAGCTGATCCGCTCGTGGTCGACCTCGATGAGCAGGCGACTCCCCCGCGCCTGGATGCGGAAGGTGAGGCGCGGCCAGTCGACGGGGAGACGGGGGTCGAAGGTCAGCGTGCCGTTGTGGTCACGCATGCCGCCGAAGCCGTAGACGAGCGCGTTCCACACGCCGCCGGTCGAGGCGACGTGCACCCCGTCGGCCGCGTTGCCGTGCAGGTCGGCGAGGTCGACGAAGAGCCCCAGGTGGAAGTACTCGAGAGCGAGGTCGCGATAGCCGACCTCGGCCGCGACGATGGACTGGACGACCGACGAGAGCGTCGAGTCGCCGGTCGTCAGCGGGTCGTAGTACTCGAAGTCGGCGCGCTTCTGCTCCAGCGAGAACATCTGTCCCTGGAGGAAGAGGGCCGCGACGACGTCGGCCTGCTTGAGCACCTGGAAGCGGTAGATGACGAGCGGGTGGTAGTGGAGCAGCAGCGGTCGCTTGGAGTCGGGGGTGGCCGCGAGGTCCCACACCTCTCGCTCGAGGAAGTGCTGGTCCTGGGGGTGCACCTGAAGCGCCCTCGTCGTAGGGGATGTACATCCCCGCCGAGCAGTCGGACCACTCATCGATCTCGTCGTCGTCGAGGTCGAGTCGCGCCACGAGACGCTCGTAGGCGTCGGGGAACTCTTGCTCCGAACCGCCGGGCCCAGCGGGCGGCCTGCCGCAGGTTGTCGCTCGCCATGACGTTCGTGAAGAGGTTGTTGTTGACGACCGTGGTGTACTCGTCGGGACCGGTGACGCCGTGAAGGTGGAACCGCCGTGACTCGCCCCGACCGAGCCAGAAGCCGAGGTCGGTCCACATCCGCGCCGTCTCGACGAGGATGTCGATGCCCTCCCGCATCATGAAGTCGTCGTCGCCAGAGGCCTGCACGTACTTGCACAGCGCGAAGGCGATGTCCGCGTTGATGTGGTACTGCGCGGTGCCGGCGGCGTAGTAGGCGGAGGCCTCCTCGCCGTTGATCGTGCGCCATGGGTAGAGGGCGCCCGTGTTGGACAGCTCTTCGGCGCGGCGACGGGCGGCGGGCAACATCAGGTAGCGGAAGCGCAGGGCTCCCCGCGCGACGGACGGCGAGGTGTAGCTGAGGAACGGGAGCACGTAGGTCTCGGTGTCCCAGAAGTAGTGCCCTTCGTAGCCCGAGCCGCTCACGCCCTTGGCCGGGATGCCGACCTGCTCGATGCGTCCCGAGGCCTGGGCGAGCTGGAAGAGGTTCCAGCGCACCGCCTGCTGGATCGCAGGGTGTCCTTCGACCCGCACGTCCGAGTCGGCCCAGAAGCGGTCGAGCCAGCGCCGCTGCTGCTCGAAGCACTCGCCGACTCCGGTGTCGCGCACGCGGTCGAGCGTTCGTCGGGCGCGGTCGACGAGCTCACGCGTCGGCACACCACGCGAGGTGTGGTACGCCGCAACCTTGGTGATGCGGATCGGGTGGCCCTGGCGGCCCATGACGCGGTAGATCTTCTTGCCGAGGTCGTCCTCGGCATGGCTGAGCTCCTCGTAGTCGCAGTCGGTCGAGATGTCGTGGTCGACCCCGACGGCGAGGGTCATGCCCGAGTTGACGCAGCGATAGCTGAGCACGGTGCGGCGGTCGCTCGCCCAGTGGCTCTGGGGGTCGAGCACCCGCTCGACGAGCCGCGAGGCCTTGCGCGGGTCGAAGGCGCGGGCCGACGTCGACACGTGGTAGTCGTCCGTGCCGTCCTGGCGGTTGAGGATCTGCGACGAGATCGCGACGGGGGCGTCGGCGTCGAGCAGGGTCACGTCGAAGGTCATGACGGCGAGATGGCGCTGCTCGAACGACACCATGCGGGTCGACTCGATGAGCACCCGCTTGCCCGACGGAGTGCGCCAGACGAGGCTGCGGCGCAGCACGCCGTCGCGGAAGTCGAGCGATCGCTCGTAGTCCTGCAGGTCGGCGAGCGAGAGCATGAGGGGCTCGTCGTCGACGTAGACCTTGATCGTCTTGACGTCGGGGACGTTGACGATCGTCTGCCCGGTCTGGGCGAAGCCGAAGGCCTCCTCGGCGTGACGGATCTGCCACGTCTCGTGGAAGCCGTTGATGAAGGTGCCGTGCGCATGCACGTCGCGGCCCTCCTCGACGTTGCCGCGCATGCCGAGGTAGCCGTTGCCGACGGCGAAGACGGTCTCGGTGAGGCCGAGGTCGTCGGTGGAGTACCACGTTTCGCGCCACGCCCATTCGTCGACGGGGAAGCGGGTGCGGTCGATCGGGTCGGGGCTGCTTTGAAGCTCGCGGCGCATCATGGGATGAGCTCGTCGAGCTCGGCCACGACGACGTCGGCGCCCCCGTCGAGCAGGGCGTCGCGCCCGGCCCCCCGGTCGACCCCGACGACGAGGCCGAACGCGCCCGCGCGACCCGAGGCCACTCCCGACAGGGCGTCCTCCAGGACGACGCTGCGGTGTGCCTCGACGCCGAGCAGGCGCGCGGCGTGCAGGTAGGTGGCCGGTGACGGCTTGCCCTCGAGGGCCTCGCTGGCGGCGACCTGGCCGTCGACGACGACCTCGAAGCGGTCTGCGAGGCCCGCGGCCTCGAGCACGACGGGCGCGTTGCGCGAAGAGGACACGACCGCGACGGCGGTGCCCCGGGCCGCGAGGTGGTCGAGCAGGCGCACGGACGCCGGATAGGCCGCCACGCCCTCCTCCTCGAGGATCGCCGCGAAGACGGCGTTCTTGCGGTTGCCGAGGCCGCCGACCGTCTCGGCGTCAGGTGGGTCGTCCGTCGTCCCCTCGGGCAGCTCGATGCCGCGAGCGGCGAGGAACGAGCGCACCCCGTCGAAGCGGGGCTTGCCGTCGACGTGCGCGAAGTAGTCGGACGACGTGTAGCGGTCCACCGCGCCAGCGCCCGCGTCCGCTCGCTCGGCGATGAAGTCGTTGAACATCCGGTCCCAGGCGCGCATGTGCACCTCGGCCGTCGGTGTCAGCACCCCGTCGAGATCGAAGAGCGCCGCGTCGTAGTCATCCCACTGCACAGGGCGAGCCTAGGGCCCCGAGCGCCTGCGCGTGGTCACCGGTCCACGGGGCCGACCGGACGGCATACGGCACTCAGACGGCGATGGTGCTCGTGTCGATGACGAAGCGGTAACGCACGTCGCCGGCGACGACCCGGTCGTATGCCGCATCGACCTCGTCGGCCGAGATCTTCTCGACCGTTGCACCGATGCCGTGGGCGGCGCAGAACTCCAGCATCTCCTGGGTGGCGGGGATGCCGCCGATGGTGGAGCCGGCCACGACGCGGCTGCCACCGACGACGGCGCCCGGCGCGAAATCATAGTTGCCGGAGGGCAGTCCGACGTTGGCGATGACACCGAGCGGGCGCAGCAGACCGATGTAGGTCTGCATCGGCAGGTCGGCGCTCACGGTGTTGATGATGATGTCGAAGCTGCGCCTGAGGCTCGCGAGCACACCCTCGTCGCCGGTGGCGTGGTAGTGCTGGGCGCCGAGTGCGGCGCCGTCGTCCTTCTTGGCGTCGGTGCGCGACAGGACGCTCACCTCGGCGCCGAGTGCTGCGGCGATCTTGACGGCCATGTGGCCGAGTCCGCCGAAGCCGATGACGGCGACCTTGGTGCCGGGGCCAGCGCCCCAGCGCTTGAGAGGGGTCCAGACGGTGATGCCGGCGCACAGCAGCGGCGCCGCGACGTCGAGCTCGATGCCGTCGGGGATGCCGACCGCGAACCGCTCCGAGACAACGACCTGCTGGGCGTAGCCGCCCTTGGTCGGCTCGCCGTCGTAGCCCTTGCCGTTGTAGGTCATGACGGCGCCCTTGGTGCAGAACTGCTCCTCGCCGTCCTTGCAGAACTCACACTCACCGCAGGAGTCGACCATGCAGCCGACTCCGACGCGGTCGCCGACCTTGTGCTTCGTCACGCCGTCGCCGACGGCCGAGACGATGCCGGCGATCTCGTGGCCGGGGACCATGGGGAAGGTCGCGCTGCCCCACTCCTCGCGGACCTGGTGGATGTCGCTGTGGCAGATGCCGGCGAACTTGACGTCGATGAGCACGTCGTCGTCGCGCAGGTCACGGTGCTCGACGGAGCGGGCCTCGAAGCGGGCTCCGGCGCTCGGGGCGACGAGGGCGGGCGTGGTGATCACGGGTCTCCTTCAGGCAGGGGTCGTGCCGATGTCGTGCGGGCACTTCGAGGTGCAGCACGTGGTCACCGGGAAACATTCCCTGTCGGAGGCCTCTTCGGTCAGAGCCGGGGCAGGAGCGACTGCGCGACCTCGCGGTAGGCCTGCGCACCCTTGGACGAGCGCGCGGTGGCGAGGATGGACCTCCCGACAGCGGGCGCCTCGGCGAAGCGCACGGTCTTGGGGATCGGCGGCTCGAGCACCGGCAGGTCGTAGCGCGCGCCGACATCGGCGAGCACCTCACGCGAGTGGTTGCTGCGGCCGTCATAGAGCGTGGGCAGGATGCCCCACACCTCGAGGTCGCGGTTGAGGATCTTCTGGACGTCGCTGACGGTGTCGAGCAGCTGGCCCACGCCGCGGTGGCTGAGCATCTCGCAGGGCATCGGGATGATGAGCCCGTCGGCTGCCGTGAGCGCATTGAGCGTCAGCACTCCGAGGCTCGGGGAGCAGTCGAGCAGCACGACGTCGTATGCCGTGTCGGCACCTTCCAGCGCCGTGCGCAGGACGTACTCGCGCCCGGGACGCGACAGCAACATCGCCTCCGCTCCGGCGAGCTCGATGGCTGACGGCACGAGGTCCATGCCGTCGTCGGTCGTCAGCACGACGTCCGACAGGCCCACGCCGCCCGTGAGCACGTCGTGCACGGAGCGGTCGACGGTGTCGGGGTCGACCCCGAGCGAGAAGGTGAGACAGGCCTGGGGATCGAGATCGACCAGAAGGACCCGCTTGCCGAGCTCGGCGAGGGCGGCGCCGAGGCTCGCGACAGAGGTCGTCTTGGCGACCCCGCCCTTCTGGTTGGCCAGGGCGAGGACGGTCGGACCGGTGGTGGACGGAGTGGGGCTCGGGTCGCTGATGCTCGTGCGGCGGGCCATGCGAGCAGTGTGTCAGGTCGGGGGCAGTCAGACCGAAGCGGTCCGTGGGTGGCGTCGCACGGTCACGCGGGTCGGCGGCGACGCTGCTGCTCCTCTACCGTGCGCCTGTCCGGGGACGCCGCGCTTGAAGGCGATGACGGCTCAGAAGGCGGAGATGGTCCGGGGCGCGCGCTCGGCCCGGGTCAGAGCCGAGACCACCGCCCCCTGGCCGTGCCGGGTGACGGCGAGCCGGGTGAGCAGGCGGAGCACGGGGTCGAGCACGTCGTGCGGAAGCGCCGGTGCCGTGAAGCCGACGCTCGCGGCGACGTCCTCGCCGTGCACGACGACCTCCATGAGCCGTCCGGTGAGGAAGTCGTCGAGGCCCAGCGACCAGCCGGCCCACGGGATGAGCACAGCCCGCTCGTCGGGCTGGCCAGCGAGCAGGTCGGGCAGCGCCTCACGCGCCTCCGTGACGGTGGCGAGCACGGCATCGGGTCCCTCGGCGGCTCGCGCGTCGCCGCTCTCGCGGATCGAGACGTTGACCTCGTCGTCGAGGCTGGCCCGCACCCAGGCGGACCGCGCGTAGTGCTCCTCGAGCGTGATCGGGTCGCCGATCGGCTCAGCGCTCAGCAGCACCACGGTGGTGACGGGCTGGTTGGCGAGGTGGGCGACGAGACCCCCGACCTCCCACTCGGCGAGGGCGCTCTGCTCGTGCCACGCGGCGCGGACGTCCTCCCGCGAGACGATCGCGGCCACGTGGTCGGTGGCGGCGACGAACGCGGCACGCAGGCCGGTCAGGTCGGTCACAGGTCTCTCCTGTCGGTCGCGGCGTAGGGCTCGAGGCCGGCCCAGTCGGACTTCTCGGGCCCCTGGGCCTGACCCTCCGGGCAGTGCGCCCGGAAGTCGCACCACGAGCACAGGGCGGAGGGCCGGGGGGCGAAGCGTGTCGACTCGACGCCGATCTCGGCATAGTCGGCGTCGGCGCGGCGCAGGTCGGAGGCGATCGACTCGGCCTCGGCGACCTTGCGCTCGAGTGACTCGTCGGTGTGCTCGTGGGCGGCCACGGTGCCGGTGGGCACGTGGTGGAGCTCGACGCGGCGGCAGGGCCGTCGGAACATGCGAGCGCACGCCACGGCGTACAGCGCCAAGGGCAGCGACGTGCGGGCGTCGTCGTCGGTGGGCACCTGGCGGCCCGTCTTGTAGTCGACGACGACGAGCTCGCCGTCACGGTCGTCGAGCCGGTCGATGCGCCCGGTGATCGCGACCTCGTCGGTCTTGAGCGACACGCTGCGCTCGATGCCGACGGGCTGACGGTCGCGGTCGGAGGCGCGCAGGTAGTCGGTCACGGCCTCGCGCACCCGCATCCGCCACGCCACGGACTGCTCCGGGTCGCGGAAGCCGGCGTCGATCCACGACGTGCGCACGAGCTCGGCCACTCCCGCGGGCGTGCGCTGGTCGGGTGTGAGGTCCCAGAAGTCGCGCAGCACGTTGTGCGTCGCGATGCCCACCGAGGTGTGGGCGCGCTGCGCCCGCGCCGCCGGCTTGGGGCGGTCGAGGTACTGCATGCGGTAGCGACGGGGGCAGTCGAGCCACGCCATGAGCCGCGACGGCGAGCCGCTGTAGAGCGGCCTGGGCATGCCGGCGAAGGTCTCCTGCTCGGCCGGGCGCGTCGTCACGCGACCACCCTAGGACCTCGCGCCGACATCCCCGCCCTCCGCGTCCCCAGCTCTCCCCCGCCGTCGAGCGCGCACGTCCCGGCGGGCGCCGACGACGGGCCCAACGTGACCAGTTGCCGTGCACAGCACGCCAATCACTTTGTCCACGAGGGCAGTCCGGGTGCTCAGGGGCGCAGGATGGTCGTCACACCCGACGAGGCCTGCTCGATCGCGTCGAGCACGTCCGGGCTCGTCGTGTGCTCGCCGAGCCGGTTGAGCTTGCCCTCGCCGTGGTAGTCGCTCGAGCCCGTGAGCAGCAGCCCGAGCCGTTCGGCCAGCGCCTCGGCCCGGGCGATCTGCGCAGGCCCGTGGTCGCGGTGGAAGGCCTCGAGCCCGACCAGCCCGGCGGCATACATCTGCTCGACGAGCGCCTCGTCGGCGCCGCGTGAACGGGTGCGGGTGAAGGGGTGCGCGAGCACGGGCACTCCCCCGGCCGCGCGCACGAGCTCGACGGCGTGCACCGGATGCGGAGCGTGGTGCGAGACGTAGTAGGGCGAGTCCTCGGCCAACCACACCTGGAAGGCCTCGTCGCGGTGCCGGATGGTGCCGTTCGCGATGAGGGCGTCGGCGATGTGTGGGCGCCCCGCCGTCGCGCCGGGTGCCACCTGTGCGAGCACCTGCTCATACGTCACCGGTATGCCGTCCGCGGCCATCCGCGCGACCATCCGTTCCAGCCGGGTGGCGCGAGACTCCCGCGCGTGGGCGAGCTCGGCAGTGAGCGCCGGGTCGTCGGGGTCGGTGAGGTAGCCCAACAGGTGGATCGAGACCCCGTCCACGGCACAGGAGACCTCGATGCCCCGCACGAGGCCCAGGCCGGTGCGACGTGCCGCGCTCGAGGCCTCCTCCCAGCCCCCGACGCTGTCGTGGTCGGTGATGGCGAGCACGTCGATGCCGGCGGCGGCCGCCGCCTCGACGAGCACGGTCGGGCTCTCGGTGCCGTCGCTCACGGTGGAGTGGGCATGCAGGTCTATGACCGGCCGCGCTGGACTCTCCGTCGACACCACCGGTCCAGAGTAGACGCGCCAGCAGTCTCACCGGCGCACGCCTGCCACCCCTGCGCAACACACCCGGAAACGGACGGTTTCGTCGGGTTACCCCACTCTGCCGTTGAAAGTTCTCGGGTGTGTTGCCGGCACCGAGGAGCGTGGCCGCGCAGCCCGGAGGCGAGCGCCGAGCAGACCGGGACGACTCAGCTCGCCCCAGACCACCCGCTCCACGGGGTGCCCACACCGGCGGATGCTGTCTTCGCGTCGCTTCTCCAGCCATAGAACGTCGGCAGGATCTCGAGCCGCCCCGTCCTCGAGGTCGCGGGTTCGCTGGTACTTCCCCTTCCCGTCGAACTCGGCACGACGCCCTCGACGAGGAAGTCCACCCGGGCGAGGAATTGCCCGAATGGGTCGGTGATGACGACCTGGCTCTCGTGCGCGAGTCCGAGGTCGAGCAGCACCAACCTGGTGCGGGACTCCCCCACCGACTCAGCCTTGGCGTCCATTGCCAGGACCGCCGCAAGCGCTCGACCCCTGCCTTGGTGCGGCGAGACGAGCGCGACCTGTGTGAGCAGCCCCTCGACCGTCACGAGACCGGCCCGCAGTGCGGCGTCACCGGCGACGACTGCGCAGTCACGGCCCATGGTCAAGGCCGTGCCCACGATGCTGTCAGCAACCGGCGCGGCCGGCACCCCGTCGATGAGAGTCGCGTCGAGCGTCGTGCTCGGGTGCAGGTGCAGCCCGCTGCGGCTCGTGACCAGACGGACCTGCGAGCCCCTGGTCCTCTGCCGCCGACCAGCGCGCCGTCAACATATGCCCCGTGGCGGACCCGCACGAGACTGCGTCCTGCGACTGACCGACGTAGGTCGACCTGATCGACACCGGCGGCACGGGCGTCCGCAGCCGAGACCACGCCACCCTGACGGCCCACCACTGCGCGAAGGCGATTGTCCATGGCAGGACGCTCCGCGGCATACGGCTCAGCGAGAAGCCCCGAGCCCGCTGCTGTGGACGGCAGCGATGGCCGGACGAGGGGTGTGGACGGCCCCCTGCGCGACAACACACCCGAAAGAGATCTCCCACCCGCGGTCGCAACCCGGCACAGATAGCCGTTATCGGGTGTGTTGCGGCGTCGAGGGGCGCCCAGTGCCAGCAACGCCGGTTCAGTCGGCTCAGTGTCCGTTGGCTCGGGGTCAGTCGGTGTGGGTCTCTCGCCCTGGCCAGTTCTTGTCGGGCTGGGGCAGCGGGCGGCCGGGCTGCTCGCCGCCGCGCGCCTCGAGGTAGTTCTCCTTGGGCACCATGACCTTGCGGCGGAAGATGCACACGATCGTCCCGTCCTGCTTGTAGCCGATCGTCTCGACGTGCACGACGCCCCGGTCGTCCTTGGAGGTCGACTCCCACTTGTCGAGCACGGTCGTCTCGCCATAGATCGTGTCACCGTGGAAGGTCGGCGCGACGTGGCGCAACGACTCGACCTCGAGGTTGGCGATGGCCTTGCCCGAGACGTCCGGCACCGACATGCCGAGCAGCAACGAGTAGACGTAGTTGCCGACCACGACGTTCTGCCCGAACTGGGTCGAGCCGGCCGCGTAGTGCGTGTCGAGGTGGAGCGGGTGGTGGTTCATCGTGAGGAGGCAGAAGAGGTGGTCGTCGTACTCCGTCACCGTCTTGCCCGGCCAGTGCTGATAGACGGCACCGACCTCGAACTCCTCATAGCTGCGCCCGAACTGCATGCCCACTCCTCGTCCTCGAAGGTCCGCTGCCAGCCTGCCCGAGCGCGCCGCCGAGGGACACCGGGGTATGCCGTGTGCTTCCTCACGCTCCCGGGCGGGCTTCCGCGTCGGGTTCGACCGACGGGCCGCCCACCCGCGGCACGTCGCCGGTGTCGGAGAGCGTCGGCCGCCGCACGGCCCTCGACCCGGCCGTGCGCGAGGCCGCTGCGGCGGGCCGGTGCGGTTCCCCCGTGCGCTCGGCCTGGATGAGGCCGGCGAAGTAGGTGCCCATGGCGACCCCGGCAGCCAGGGCCAGCCCGGTGCCGAAGGCCTGCGCGAGCGTCGTGAGCCCGGAGGGCACGCCGGTCTCGTCGGGACGGGTGACGATCTCGCTGATCCCTTGATAGGCAAGGCGGCCCGGCAACAACGGGACGATGGCCGCGGTCGTCACCGCGAGCGCCGAGAAGCCGAGGCGCCGGGCCACGACCGGCGAGAGGAAGCCGACGGTCGCGGCCGCGATGGCCGAGGCGGTGATCGTGCCGATGTCGGCCTGCTCCGCGAGGGCGAGGACGAGCCAGCCCAGCGCCCCCGCGACTCCGGCCGCCACGACGACCCGGCCACGCGCATACGACATGACGGCGAAGGCCACCGAGATGACGACGGCACAGGCGACCTGCAGCGCGACCGCGTCGGTGAGGCGGGTCTGCGACGTGATCGCGATCGGGAAGCCGAGCCGCTGCCCCAGCGAGAGCACCGTCGAGACCCCCACGGCGATGCCGAGCGTCAGCACGACGACCTCGAAGGCGCGCGCGCCGGCGGTGACGTAGTAGCCCTCCAGCGCATCCTCGGCGGCGCCCACCACCGACAGGCCGGACAGCAGCAGGACGATCCCCGACGCGACGACGAGCGAGGGCGACACGTCGCCCACGGCGGTGAGGCCGCGCGACTGGAGCACGACGACGACCGTCGCCACGATCGTCGGGATGGCCGCGCCGACGCTCTGCGCGAAGAACGACGCCACCCCCGCGCTGGCGAGCCAGGACATGACCCGGCCCACGACGAGCGCCGTGACGAAGCTGACGAGCACGATGAACGGTCCGGCTCCGACGAGGGCGGCCGCACCCGCGGCGAGCACCCCACCGGCCACGGTGACGAGCCATCGGCGGTAGGGGTGGGGCGATGACACGACCCCGTCGAAGCGCACGCGGGCGTCGTCCAGGGGCAACCTCTCGTGGGTCAGCTCGACGATGAGCTCGCGCAGGCGCTCGAGCCGGGTGAAGTCCTGCGACCGGAAGGGCACGATGCGCATCACCGTCATCGGATCGGCGTGCGGCCCGCGGTGGTAGGACACGGTGAGCGAGGTGTAGGTGACGTCCACGTGCACGGAGCTCAGCCCGTAGGCCCTGGTGAGCATGAGCACCGTGGCCGTCACGTCGGCGGCGGAGGCCCCCGTGGCGAGCATCGCGACGCCGGAGCGCAGCGCGAGGTCGATCACCGCCTGAGCGGTGTCGCGGTCGACCCGGTCCGGGGTCGTCCACATCTTGATCTCGTCGGTGGGCGGGCCACTCGGCCGCATCGCCCGACGCGTGCTCGACCGCAGCGAGGGCAACGCGCTCCGCGCGCCCGTCGGCCGGGTCGGTCGGTCGTGGGGGGCCACACCGAGACTGTATGCCGCCTGCCGACCGACCGTGACCGACCCTCCCGTCACACGCGCCACACGGCCCAAACCGGCTTCGGTGGCCGGGGCGCTTCATGGCACCATGGCCGGGTGAGCAGCGAAGAGCAGAAGACCTCCCCGAGCCGCAAGCGTCCGACGACCGAGGAGTTCCGGGCGTTCGTCGCCACGGGCTGGGCCCCGCGCAGCACGGGGGTGACGCCGCGGTCCGAGGCGGCCGACTGGGCGGCCCGGCGCCGCGAGGCCATCAGCGCGGCCTTCCCCGGTGAGCGGCTCGTCGTGCCTGCGGGCGGGCTCAAGGTGCGCAGCAACGACACCGACTACGTCTTCCGTCCGCACAGCGCCTTCGCCCACCTCACCGGCCTGGGCAGCGACCGAGAGCCCGATGCGGTCCTCGTGCTCGAGCCTCGCAACGGTGACGACGGCGGGCCGGCCGGCCACGACGCCGTGGTCTACTTCCGCCCGCTCGCCGACCGCGACACCGAGGAGTTCTTCGGCGACTCGCGCTACGGCGAGTTCTGGGTCGGCGCCCGCCCCACGCTTGCAGACGTCGAGTCGGAGCTCGGGGTGGCGGCCCGTCACATCGACGAGTTCGGCAACGCGGTCGCCAAGGATGCCGATGCCCTCACCGTGCGGGTCGTGCGCGACGCCGACTCCGAGGTCGCGGCTCTCGTCGACCGGGCGCGTCAGGCCGCCGCAGCCCCCGACGCACAGCAGGCAGACGCGCACGCCGAGCAGGCGCGTGAGGCCGACGACGAGCTCTCTGCCGCGCTGTCCCTCCTGCGGATGGTCAAGGACGAGTGGGAGATCGGGCAGATGCGCTCGGCCGTCGAGGGCACCCACCGCGGCTTCGACGCCGTCATCGCGGACCTGCCCGAGGCCGTGCGTCGGGGACGCGGAGAGCGCTGGGTCGAGGGCGTCTTCGGCCTGCACGCCCGCCACCACGGCAACGGCGTGGGCTACGACTCGATCTGCGCGAGCGGTGACCACGCCAACACCCTCCACTGGATCAAGAACACCGGCGACATCACCGACGGCGACCTCCTCCTGCTCGACGCCGGCGTCGAGGTCGAGTCGCTCTTCACCGCCGACATCACCCGCACCTTGCCCGTGAGCGGCACCTTCACCGACGCCCAGCGCGCCATCTACGACGCCGTCTATGCGGCCCAGGAGGCGGGCATCGCCGCCTGCAAGCCCGGCAACCGCTTCAGCGACGTCCACGCCGCCGCGATCCGCGTCATCGCCGAGCACCTGCACGCTTGGGGCCTGCTGCCCGAGGGCATCGACGTCGAGGCGACCCTCGACGCCGACCACGGGCAGTACCACCGTCGCTGGATGGTGCACGGCACGAGCCACCACCTCGGCATCGACGTGCACGACTGCGCGCTCGCGACGCGAGAGCAGTACAACGACGCGGTGCTCGAGCCCGGCATGATCATCACCGTCGAGCCGGGCCTCTACTTCAAGGCCGACGACGAGCTCGTCCCGGCACACTTCCGTGGCAACGGCGTGCGCATCGAGGACGACGTGCTGATCACGGCCGACGGGTGCGAGAACCTCTCTGCCGCGATGCCGCGCACGAGCACCGACGTCGAGGCGTGGATCGCGGGCATCTGGGCCGAGCGCCCGGCCTGAGCAGCAGGAGGCCTCAGCGCCGGCTCACTTCCGACAGGGGAGGCTCAGGGCGAGGAGACCGACCCGTCGGGGTCGGGTGCCGGGATGGGCGGGCTCCACGGCTCGACCAGGGCGACCAGAGGCCCGGCGTCGGCCGACTCGACGCCGCTCCCGAGCACTCCCGGGCTGCACCCGGGGTCGACGCTGATGCGCACGGCGGGGCCTGCGGCATACCGCAGCACGAGCGAGAAGCGCGCGTCGCCCCCCTCGCCCGACCCCTCGCACACGTGGTCGGTGGGCTGCGTCGGCAGTGAGCGCAGCAGCGCGACGACCTCCGCACTGCGGGCGGCATCGAGCTGCGTGGACTGCCACGTGCTCTGGGTGTCGAGTCGGCACACCGTGACGAGCGGGCTCCCCTCCGGGGCGAGCGTGCGGTCGTCGTCGAGTCGACCCAGTCCGCTTGCGTCGCACGGCTTCCCACCGGGCATGGCCTGCCCGGAGAGCAGCGCCGCGAGCGGCACGCCGACGGGGTCACCGGTGACGAAGTCCCCGTTCGTGCCGCGGGAGCAGGCGTTGGCATCGGCCGTGGCGGCCACCCACACGATCGCATCGCCATAGGTCGCCCCGACGAGGTATGCCGTCTCGTCGCCCGCCATGGCCGTGCAGGCCCGCTCGAGGCCGTTCCACCGGGCCGACCACGTGAGCAGATCGGCGGTCTCCCGCCGCTGCGACGGCGCGAGCACGGTCCGTTGCGACAGGGCGAAGGGCGCGGTGAGCGGGGTCGCAGACTGCAGCCGCATCGTCGGGTAGGCGCAGACGGCAACCGTCGACGGGTCCCGGTCAGGCAGGAGGCGAGCGGCGCCGTCGAGGCCCTGCGGCTTCTCCGGCACCGTCATGCCCGCAGCCGAGTCCAGGGCTGCCGGGCAGTCGAGCGCGCCGTCGGGGGCGAGGGGCTGCGTCGTGAGCGAACGCAGCGGGCCGGTCGTCACGGCGGGCAGGGTCGTCGGGGTGCCACCCGACCCGCCGGGCTCGCCCTGGCCGCAGGCTGCGACGAGCACGGCCGCAGCGGCCGCAGCGGCCACCGCGCCTGCCCGGATCCACGTGACGGGTGCGCGAGAGCGACGAGCCGGGTGAGCCGGGGACATGAGAAACCTCCCTGTGACGATCCTCCACGAAGGAGGACACGTCGCGGGGAGGTTTCGTTGCACCGCGCGGTGGGCGGACTCGCCGGTCAGACGCCCGGGGGGCGGTAGGGGTCGGCCGACGTGGTCGGGGCCGCGCTCGTGGTCGGGGCGGCAGTCGAGGACAGGCCGGCCTCGGCGAGGATGTCACGGCCCTGCTGGGCGAACTTGTGCTCGCAGAAGACCTCGTAGCGGGTGGCGACGACCTGGGTCACCGACGAGAAGTCGCGCTGGCCACGGGTGAAGGCGTAGCCGGCGGCGGCCCAGACGGCGCCGAAGAGCGCGCCCCAGAGGGCGGCGAACAGCAGCAGCCCGAACGTGCTCTCCGGCCGACCGAAGAGCGAGATGATCAGCCCGACGAAGACACCCAGCCACACGCCCGACAGCAGGCCGCCGAGGAGGACGCGCCCCCAGGTCAGCCTCGCGGTGACGCGCTCGATCTGCTTGAGGTCCGTGCCGACGATGAGGACGTTCTGCACAGGGAAGTCCTTGTCGGACAGCGTGTCGACGGCCTTCTGGGCGTCCTCGTACTTCTCGAAGACGCCGAGGGAGATCGGATAGTCGAGGGAAAGCGTGGCGAAGCCGGGCCGTCCCCCGGCTCGGGCTGGTTGCAGGCTCATGGCCTCATCCTCGCATCCCGGCGGCGCGCCCTCGGGAGGTGGCGGCTCAACCCTTCAGCTTGTAGTCCTCGACGAGGCGGCGGCCGATGATCATCCGCTGGATGTCGGCCGTGCCCTCGCCGATGAGCAGCATCGGCGCCTCGCGATAGAGGCGCTCGATCTCGTACTCCTTGGAGTAGCCGTAGCCGCCGTGGATGCGGAAGCTGTCCTCGACCACCTGTGAGCAGTACTCGGACGCAAGGTACTTGGCCATGCCCGCCTCGAGGTCGTTGCGTTGGCCGGAGTCCTTCTTGCGCGCGGCCTTGACCATCATCTCGTGGGCCGCCTCGACCTTGACTGCCATGTCGGCGAGCCGGAAGAGCACGGCCTGGTGGTCCACGATCTTCTTGCCGAAGGTCTCCCGTTGCTGCGCGTAGGACACGCCCAGCTCGAATGCCCTTCTCGCGACACCGCACCCGCGCGCCGCGACGTTGACCCGGCCGACTTCGACACCGTCCATCATCTGGTAGAAACCCTTGCCGGGCTCGCCGCCGAGGATCTGCGCGTCTGTCGTGCGGTGTCCGTCGAGGATCAGCTCGGTCGTGTCGACGCCCTTGTAGCCCATCTTCTCGATCTTGCCGGGGACGGTGACGCCCTGGGCGGTCTCGCCGAAGCCGGACTCCTTGTCGATGAGGAAGGTCGTCATGTTGCGATAGACCGAGTCCGCACCGGTGTCGGACTTGACGAGCACCGCGACGAGGTTGGCCGAGCCGCCGTTGGTCAGCCACATCTTCTGGCCGGTGATGGACCAGCCGGCGTCCTCGCCCTCGCCCGTGCGCACGGCCTTCGTCTTGATCGCGGAGACGTCGGAGCCGCAGCCGGGCTCGCTCATCGAGAAGGCGCCTCGGATCTCGCCGGTGGCCATCTTGGGCAGGTAGCGCTGCTTCTGCTCGTCGGTGCCGTGCTGGAGGATCAGGTAGGCGACGATGAAGTGGGTGTTGATGATGCCGCTGACGCTCATCCAGCCGCGTGCGATCTCCTCGACGCACAGGGCGTAGGTCAGCAGCGACTCCCCGAGGCCCCCGTACTCCTCGGGGATCATCAGCCCGAAGATCCCCATCTCCTTCATGCCGTCGACGATCGCCTGCGGGTACTCGTCCTTGTGCTCGAGGCCCATCGCGACGGGGATGATCTGCTCCTCGACGAACTCGCGCACGAGCTTGATCAGCTCGGTCTGCTCCTCGGTGAGGCCGTCGGTCTGCTGCAGTCGGGACATGCCTGGATCGCCACCTTGCGTCGGGCTGGGGTCAACGGGGTCGACCGAGGTCAACTCCGCCGAGTATGCCTTCGCTCAGCACCGTCGGTCAGTGCCCCTGCGTGTGAGGGTGGACACCTGTGGGCTGGGTCACCGGGGCCCCGGCGTCCCCACCGGTGATGCGTTGCGGGCTCGGGTCACCATCGCTGACCGAAGGATGTCTTCTTGGCCTTGAGCGGCCCCTCGAGCGTCGACCTCTGGGCGAACTCCTCTGCCTTGAGACCCGCGGTCACCGCCTTGTGCAGGTCGGTGCGGGTGCTCGTGGGCTTGTCCTTGAGGGCCTTGAGGAAGAGGTAGGTGAAGGCCCCGTTGGGGCGGGCGTCGAACTGCGCGTCAGACGCGGTCTGGTCGGGGCGGCAGGCGGCGAAGAGCACCGGCTTGGCCGTCGCGCCGCGCGACTTCACGAGGGAGAGGAGTGCCTTGCGCTCGACCGCCTCCGGGTGAGCGGCCCGGATCTCGCGGGCCTTGGCGAGGGCCCTCGCGCGTGGGTGGCGGCAGGTAGCGAGGACGGCGTCCCCGCAGCAGGTCGCGCTGGATGTCGTCCAGGTCGCGAGTGCCCGAGCCGCTGTGGCAGGTGTCGAGCAGCACCTCGACGAGCACGCCCTCCGGAGCCGACGCGAAGAGCTCTCGCAGCTCGTCGTCGACGATGACCGTGTTGCGGTCCCAACCTTCGGTGCCCACCGTGATGTCGTAGCAGGCGAAGGCCTCGTCGAGCCCGTCGTACTCGTCGTCGCCGGCGGCCTCGGTGCCGGGAAGGTTGGGCACCTGCGTGCCGTGGGACGAGTAGCTGAAGAACACCTCGTCGCCGGGCTTGGACTTGCGCACCATGGCGGTCAGGGCCGTCATGATGGCCTCCTTGGTGGCGTCGGCGTCGTGCAGCACGGTGATGTTGCGCGACGTGAAGCCGTTCTTCTTCAGCATGGTCGCGATGTCGTCGGCATCGTTGACACATCCGTTCAGCCAGCTGCTCTGGGGCAGCGTCTCGAACTCGTTGATCCCCACGCACAGGGCTCTGCTGGTCATGGCTCGTCCTCTCCTCGGTGTGGCTGGGCTGGCGACTGGGCTTGGTGACTCGGCTTGGTGACTCGGCTGGGTCGGTGGGCTGACGGCTGGCGGGCTAATCCGGCTCGGTCGCGAGCACGGCGTCGGGGCGGGCGTAGACGACGTAGGCCAGCCAGGTCTCGTCGCCTGCTGCGCGTGCGACCGCCCGGGCCCGGGCGCTGGCTCGCGCGACGGTCGCGCCCTTCAGCAGCTCGTCGTAGAGCGCCTCGACGAAGGTGCGCGACGGCTCGTCGCGCACCGACCACAGGCACGAGACGAAGGCCGAGGCACCCGCGTCGAGGAAGGCCTTGGCGAAGCCCCCGACCGTGGAGAGCTGGGTGCCCGACTGCCCGACCTCGCACGCGTTGAGCACGACGACGGGTCCGACCTCGCCCTTGCGGGTCCACTTCGCGTTGGCGCTCACGTTGGTGGCAGAGAGGAACTCCTGCAGGTCGTGGCCGTCACGCCGGTTGGCCGCGAGCAGGATGCGCGCGTCCTCGATCGTCGCCGCGTCAGCGGCACCGTGGCCGGCGAAGTGCAGCAGGTCGAAACCACCGCCGCGCAGCAGTGCGCGCACCGCCCTCGGCGTCGGCCGGATCGGGGTCGCCCCGAAGCGCTGCTCCAGGAAGTGCGCCTCCTGCTCCGGACCGGCGAGGCTGAAGGCGGGATCCTCATAGACGGGGCACAGCGAGCGGGCTCGACCGGGCCGCACACGGAGGTGCTGCGGGGGCACCCGGTCGAAGTGCCAGCGCACCAGCCCGCCCTGGGCGAGGAAACGCGGCTCCTTCTCCCGCTCTCCCCGAGGTGGCTTGAGGTGGACGATCTCCCAGGGCATGTAGGGCTCGTCGGTGAGGACGAGCAGGTGCTCGAGCCTGTCTCGCCGCTCCCAGAGGAACTCCTGCATGTCCTCGGGAAAGAGCCGCTCGAAGAAGTCGACGCCGATGTCCTGGACATCGGAGAAGCGCTGCGCGTCGCTGAGATGCGGGTTGCGCCAGATGTCCGCGATCTGCGCGATGCGCTTGGCGGCGAACTGCTCGCTACGGCTCAGGGGCAAGGACTCGAAGTGCCGGACCCTCGCGCGTGGCGTCGCACGGATGGCGTACTGGTAGACCACGCGCCCCCCCGTGACCCGCCGCTCGAAGATCTCGAGGACGGGCAGCCGCTCGAGACCCGCGGCGTCGATCCCGAGGGCTCCGGGGGCGCGTGACCGGGCGGAGGCGGTCGGGGCAAGCATTCCGACACGACCTGACGAGGTCGCCTCACCCTCGAGAGTGAGGTTGGCGATCGGCACCCAACCCTGGCGTGCGACGACCGTGATGCGCACCGGGCCCGGTTCGAGGGCCTGGGCGGTGAACTGGGCGTCACTGGTCCAGTCGCCCTGCGGCAGGCCGAGCGTCCTGCTGTCCTCGCCCATGATCCGGGCGTTCTGCTTGCCGACGACCTGGACGCTGACCGGCCGCGCTGCATCCACCTGCACGGCGGCGTCGACCGACACCGTGCCGTGGCTGGCCTCGATCGATCCGGTGCCGAGTCGCACGCGCACCGTGAAGTCCTGGTCGGGCACCACGGTGGCGGGCATCTCGGCCGCCAGCTGGCCCGGGCTCGTGCCACCATCCGCGATGGGCTCCAGCGATGCTGCCTTCCTCGTGCCGCCCTTCTTCGCCGCCGCCTTCTGAGTGGCCGGCTTCGTCGCGCCCTTCTTCACCGTGCCCGTGGTCGGTCGCGGTGCTCGAGTGGGCGGCGGACGAGACGCCGTCAGCATCGGCGGTCGTGGGGCAGCGTGGCCGGCCCCCGCCTCGATCTCGACCTCCGGGAGTCCGACGTCGTCGCTCGCCGACACCGCACGCTCGGCTCCCCACCCGAAGCGGCCGCCGTCCCGATCAGCGGAGGCGGTCTCGCGAGGCGCCTGCGCCGCAGCCTCAGGGCCACCACCGGCCCCCATGCCCAGTGGCAGCCAGCCGGCGATCGCCTCGATGACGCGCAGCTGGCTGAAGTAGTTGGTGTGGTAGACCGCGTCGTTCGTGCCGAGGGCGAGAGAGTCCTTGACGTAGCCACCGGATGCCGGGCCGATGGCGCTCATCGAGGCCGTGTCGACGACGAGGTCGTTGTCTCCCTCGAAGAGCCCGTCGACGAAACCCTCGCCCAGCCGGACGACGAGCTCCTTGGGGAACTCGGGCGGCCGGTGGCTCCCATCGCGGAGGCTGACGTGGAAGTCGGACGACACGACGTGCCAACTCGCGCCCGGACCGGGCTGGCCAGGCTGCTCCGCGTTGAGCTCCGTCACGAACGCTCCGCCGGGGATCATCGCGGCGAGGCCGGGCACGTCGTCCCCCTCGGCGGCGTAGGACACGAGGTGCTTCACGAGCGCCCCGATCCCTCGCACGACGCCTCCGACCACGGCGGCGACGGGCGCCCCGCCCGGGACCATGGCGAGGCCGGCGGCACCCACGGTGACGAGGTTGGTGTAGAGGTCGACGAGGTCGTGCCAGCGAGCCGGGTCGGCCAGGTGGGTGCCACCGTGCGTCGAGGCGACGAAGATGATGTTGTCGACGACTGCCGGCCAGTTCGACTGCGGCAGCACGGCTTCCACGAAGGAGCGGGTCACGAGGCCGCCCCGGCTGTGGGTGATGATGTCGATCGTCAGGTCGGTGCCGGGGTGGTGACGCCGCAGCTCGACCAGCAGGTCCTCGGCATTCTGTCGTGGGTCGACACTGAGGGTGCGGTGGTCGTAGCCGATGACGGCGTCATAGGCCGACAGGACCGTCGGCAGGAAGCCCTCCGCGCCCGGCACGAGCCCCATGGGCGCGAACGCGCCCACGGTCGAGGAGAAGGTGCCGTGCACGAGCAGGAGCACGCGCACCGGCCGGCCGGCCGGCACCGCCAGAGCGGCCCCGGCAGCCAGGGGCTGCCAGGACGCGGCGGACGGACCGGCGACGTGCACGAGTCCCGGTCGCACGGGCTCCTCGAGCCTGCGCACGACACGACCGACGACGACCGGCACGGCGAAGCGCAGCACGATCGCCTGCACCGCACCGTGCACCAGGTCACCGAGGAGCCCACGGTCGCGGAGCCCCTCGGGGGTGAGGGCGCGCGTCCGCCGGCTCTCCCGGGCGGCCGATGCGCTCGGCCGGCGCGGCTGCACGGTGATCTCGAAGGTCAGGGTGCGCGGCTCGAGCGACCGGGTCCCCCCGGTGGGGCGCAGCGGCAGGTGCCAGGAGTAGACCCCGTCTCGCTCGAGCAGCACCACCGCGTCGTCACCGGGCGCGACGTCGACGTCGACGCTGACCGTGCCGCGGCGGTTGGCCGACCCTGGTGACTCGAGGTCCCTGCTGCGCCGTGGGGTGAGGTCGATGCGGTCGACGACGTCGAAGTCCTGCTCCGCCAGGGCGGCGAGAAGCGCCGATTTGGCTGCGGTGTGGCCCGTTCCGTCGCCGAGGTCTCGATCGGCCCGGTCGCCCCCCTCGGTCGCGTCGTAGCTGCCGGGCGTGCGCACGCGCACCGCTCCTCCACCAAAGGACGCGGACGGCATACCTCGCTCCCCTCCGACAGACCCACGACGGCTCGTCTCCTGCCACCGTAGAGCCGCGGGCGAGCGCAGTGATACGAATTGCCCGAAGTGACCGCGTGGGCACACGGATATTCGGTTGCACCGCGAGCCCGGGGTCCGGCATCGTCGGGGACGAACGCGGATCCACCCGGAGCTGCACCGGACCCGAGGAGGGTGACATGTCGACAACGGCCCTGGGCATGCCAGCCCACATCACTTCTTCCTTGGAGTTCCCTTGTCATTCAATGCATTTCACGACGATGAGGTCGACGATCCACGTCTGACCCACGGACGGCCGTCCGGGCTCGAGAGTGAGTCCTTCGCCGTCGACACCCTGCCCGACGCTCCGCCGGAGGGTGAGCGCTGGTCGAGCTGGGACGGCGCCACCCACGGACCTAAGCCCCGCCCCGACTGGGTCGTCACCGACCTCGGAGCGGTCGAGTCCGATCTCGGCGTGCTCAAGACGGGCAAGGAGGCCGACGTCCACCTCGTGCGTCGGTGGGTGCCCGGCGACCCGGGGCGCGACATCCTCATGGCCGGCAAGCGCTACCGGTCGAGCAAGCACCGGATGTTCCACCGCGACTCGGGCTATCTCGAGGGGCGGAGGGTGCGGAAGTCGCGCGAGACGCGGGCCATGCGCACCCGCACCTCGTTCGGCAAGGAGCTGATCAGTGGGCTCTGGGCGTTTGCGGAGTTCGAGACGCTCGGCCGCCTCTGGAACGAGGGCCTGCCCGTGCCCTACCCGGTGCAGCTGGCTGACGACGAGATGCTGATGGAGTTCATCGGCAGCTCGGACGGCATCGCGGCGCCCCGCCTGTCGCAGACCCGGCCGGAGCGCGACGTGTTGCCGTTGCTCTTCGAGCAGCTGCGCGAGTCGATGGTCCGCCTGGCCGAGCTCGGCTGGGCCCACGGCGACCTCTCCCCCTACAACGTGCTCCTCGAGGGGGATGGTGACACGGCGCGGCTCGTCATCATCGACTGGCCGCAGATCGTCGACATCATCGGCAACCCCCATGGTCCGGAGTTCCTCGAGCGCGACGCGCGCAACATGGCCCAGTGGTTCACGAAGCGGGGGCATGTCGTCGACGACGGGCTGCTCTTCGGTGACCTCATGGCCGCGGCGACGTCACGCTGGTAGGCGGCGGACGCGGCGGCCGGCTGGTCACCCCGCGGGCGGCGGCTCGACGGGTTGGCCCGTCGGGCGCCGCCAAGTGGGATGCTCGGCGCGGGCCGTGTGAGCGGGGTCGACGAAGGTGGCGGCGCTCTCTAGCCGCTTTGCCCACAGGTGCAGCACGAGCGCCGGGATTGCGTTCACGCCGACCAGGATGATGAGAGTGAAGGCAGCGACGGGCCAGGAAACGGATGACCCGTCCTCGACAAAGACGCCACCGATGAACAACGCTGAGGTTGCCAGCGCATACACGAGCGCGAGGTAGTAGAACGCCCGCACCAACCGGGCGGCAGGGCGATGGACCGGGATGAGCAGCACGCTCTTGACCACGCCGGTCCAGTCCGGCCGGCCATCGGACTCCTGCTCCTCCTGCACTGACGACATCATTGCCTGGTAGGAGGCCTCGAGGTCCTTCGTCGCACGAGTCCGCACGGCATCGCGCTGCTCGACGTCGAGAGCGAGCTTCTCGGACGCTTCGAGGTAGCCCGCGATGAACGTGATGGTCTGCCCAGCCACGCGCATCTCTCGCTCGCGCGCGTCGTGACTTCGTCGTTGGGTCTGGAGGTTCTTGAGGGCGATACCCATGACGGCGAGCAGGGCCGTGCAGGCCGGACCGATGATCGCGGCGACTATCTGTGGTTCCATCTCGACCGGCCCCCTGGCTCGCTCGTCACGTCGTGCTCGTCCCGTGCCTCGAGGCTAGCGGCGACGGTGAGTCGCTCGGTAAGGAACCGGCACAAGACGTACATCCCGGGTGGCCGCGGCTTTGGCCGGACCTCGCGGCCTTTGTCGGGTGTCGGTGGGCTGATCTAACGTCCGATCATGGCTGACTTCAACAACGAGGACCTCAGCGGGTCGCACTTCGAGCGCGTCGACCTGACCGGCTCGGAGTTCGTGGACACCGACTTCTCGCGGTCCGTGTTCCGTGGGGTCGAGATGCGCGACGTCCTCATGCGTGGCGTCGAGCTCTGCGACGTGCACATCGACGGCGAGTTCAAGCGCCTCTTCCTCAACGGAGTCGACGTGGCGCCGCTCGTCGAGGCCGAGCTCGACCGGCGCGATCCTGATCGGGCGAGGATGCGGCCCACCGACCCCGCCGGATTCCGCGACGCGTGGGACATCGTCGAGCGGCGCTGGGCTGCGACGGTCGAGCGGGCCCGGGGCCTCGACCCGGCGCTGCTGCACGAGTCGGTCGACGGCGAGTGGTCCTTCATCGAGACCTTGCGCCACCTCGCCTTCGCCACGGACGCGTGGGTGGGCAGGGCCGTCCTCGGCGACCCGTCGCCGTGGCACCCGCTCGAGCTGCCGTGGGACGGCATGCCTGACACACCCGGCATCCCGCGGGACCGGTCGGTCCGGCCCTCCCTCGACGACGTGCTGGCCCTGCGACACGACCGCATGGCGACCGTGCGCAGGGTCATCGACGGGCTGACCGACGAGTCCCTCGGGGCCCGCACCGACCCGGTCGAGGGTGACAGCTGGCCACCGTCGCGCAGCTTCGAGGTGCGCGAGTGCCTCCTCATCGTCCTCAACGAGGAATGGCACCATCGGCTCTTCGCCGAGCGCGACCTCGACCGGCTGGAGGCAGCGGCGCGCGACTGACGCCAGGCGCCACCCTCGGGGCTGTGCGCGCGTGTGGTCGAGCTGCGGTCTCCCGATCAGGTGCGGTGCAGGCGCATCTTGTGACAGCCGCGCACTCTGCCAGGCGGGCGCCTCAGTCGGTGAGGAAGTCGGCAGTGTGGCCGAACTTGCCCGAGTGGACGAACGCCTCCAGCGGCAGCCGCGACCGCGGCAGCCGGGCCCTGGCCTGCAGCCACTCGGGCAGTGCGTCGTCGGCCCCCGGCTCCGCGGGCAGCCCGAGGGCGATTCCGGTGGTCACCGCCCAGTGCGGCGGCACGTCGAAGCGCTCGGCCGCAGCACGGTGGTCGAAACCGCCGAACTGACGCACCTGCAGGCCCATCGACCTGGCCTGCACCGTGATGTGGGCGACGGCCTGGCCGAGATCGAACATCGCGTAGTCGCTGTAGGCGATCTCGTGGTCCTCGTCGGTGGCCACCTGGTGGAGGGTGAGGATGATCGCCGACGCGGCGGGGGCCCAGATCTGGTTGGCCGAGGAGAGCACCTCGACCATCCCGGCATGCGTGTCGTCGCCCCGCAGTCCGATGATGAAGCTCCACGGCTGAGAGTTGCCGGCTGACGGCGCCCACCGGGCCGCCTCGAGAATGGCCCGCAGTTCCGGGCCTGAGAGCACGTGGGAGCGGTCGTAGATCATGACGCTCTCGCGCTCACGCAGCAGCGGCGTGAGGACGTCGGGCTGCGCCTCGCGTGGCCGGTCGTCGCGAGCCATCAGTAGGCCCTCCCCACGACGGCGATCACGCCGGGTTCGTCCTCGTCCTGCGGCACCGACCCGTCGGGCATCGTGAGGCACCGCACCGTGACCGCGGACTCGGCGAGCGTCGCCTCGCCCTCGGGCCCGAGCGTCGACCAGGGGATGAGGGCCCAGCCCGTGCGCGCCGCCTCGGCGGCCTCGTCGATCGTGGCGACCGAGGTCGTGTGCTCGTCCCGGTGAGCGAGCGCGGCGGCATACAGCGTCTCGTGGTCCTCGTCGAGGGCCGCTGCGACGATCTCGCTGACCGCACCCAACGGCACGGACGTCTTGCCCCCGGCAATGCGCCGGGCGACGGTGACCGACCCTTCGGCGAGGTCGCGGGGACCGACCTCGACCCGGACCGGGATGCCCTTGAGCTCGGCATCGACGGCGCGGCGGCCGAACGGGGTGTCGACGCGGACGTCGAGCTCGGTGCGCACGCCTCGGGCGACGAGGTCGGCGACGACCTGCCGCGCTGCGGCCTCCACGCCCTCACCGTCCTTGACCACCATGACGAGCGTCTGGACCGGAGCCAGGCGCGGCGGCACCCGCAGGCCGTTGTCGTCGCCATGGCACATGATGAGCCCACCCAGCATGCGGGTCGAGCTGCCCCACGAGGTCGTCCAGCACAGCTCCTGGCGGCCCTGCTCGGAGAGGTAGGAGATGTCGAAGGCGCGGGAGAAGTTCTGTCCGAGCTCGTGGCTGGTGCCCATCTGCAGGGCCTTGCCGTCGCGCATCATGCCCTCGAGGGCCAGGGTGTTCGTCGCTCCGGCGAAGCGCTCACGGGCGGTCTTGCGGCCGAGGACGACGGGCATCGCGAGCATCTCGCGCATGAAGGTCGCATAGACCTCCTCGTGGATGCGCTTCGCGTAGAGGCGGGCGTCCTCCTCGGTGGCGTGGGCGGTGTGCCCTTCCTGCCAAAGGAACTCGCTGGTGCGCAGGAAGATGCGCGGGCGCAGCTCCCACCGCACGACGTTGGCCCACTGGTTGAGCAGCAGCGGCAGGTCGCGATAGCTCTGCGTCCACTTGGCCATGAACTCGCCGATGACGGTCTCTGACGTCGGCCGCACGATGACCGGCTCCTCGAGCTCCTTGCCGCCCGCATGCGTCACGACGGCGAGCTCCGGGCTGAAGCCCTCGACGTGCTCGGCCTCGCGGCTCAGGTAGGACTCCGGGATGAAGAGCGGGAAGTACGCGTTGCGGGCGCCCGCCTCCTTGATCCGCCGGTCCATGTCGGCCTGCATCCGCTCCCAGATCGAGTAGCCGTAGGGGCGGATCACCATCGTGCCCCGCACCGGGCCGTTGTCGGCCAGCTCTGCCTTCGCGACGACGTCCTGATACCAGCGGGGGAAGTCCTCCGCCTGCGGGGTGAGCACGGTCCTGGCCATGTTCTCGATCCTACGGTCGCGGCGGGGGTCGCCTCACGCCCGCTGCATCGTCGCCACCATGAACGCCTGCCACGCCTCCCGCGAGTCGGCGAGCTCGCCCGGGCCCCCAGCCTGCTCGAGGATGCGTGTCGTGGCGTCGCGGGTCACGTCGTCGTAGTCGCCCGTGATCTCGACCTCGTTGCGACCCCAGACGTGCCGGCACATCGCCTGCACCGCCTGCACCTGGGCGTTCGACCGCGGGATGAGCCGGGGCTGCTCCGGTCCGAAGCGCCCGATGTCGACGTGGATGTGGTTGGCGTGTGCCGCATCGAAGAGGTAGGTGAGGACGTCGGCAAACTCGTGGTGCAGACCCGCGGCGGTGCGCCAGTAGAGCGCGAGACGGCGGCGCACCTCCGGGGCCGGCGCATCGCTCCAGAGGTCGTGGCGCAACGAGGTGAGGTCCTTGCCGTCAGCGCGCAGCCGCGCGATGTCGATCGCCTCGCCGGAGCTGTGCCACGAGGTCGACGAACCGCGCACCCACGCGCCGAAGGAGCGGATCTCATCGGGCGCCTGACCGACGTGCTGGCGGTGCAGGGCGAGCCACCGGTCGAGGCGTCGGCCGAAGGGCTCGGTGACGTAGTAGGTCGCGCGCCGCCCGGTCACCTCGTAGGTGTAGGCCGCGCGCCCGATGGTGCGCCGCGACTGGAGCTGCGTGTAGTCCACCGGATCGGGGTCGATCCGCAGCTCCCGCGGGGCCGGTGCCGACAGGCCCGACAAACCCGGCACGTCGGACAGCTCGGGTATGCCGCCCGCTTGCGTCACGGCATACGTGCCGCCTGCCGCGACGACGCCCAGGGCGCCCAGCGTCAGGAGGCGGCGTCGGGTGACGGTGCTCGGTTCGTCGCCCCGGGCCGCTCGCCGCTCCTCGAGCGCCCGCCGCTCGTCGTGCGTGCGCGGCTCGGTTCCCTCCATGACCCGTCCAACGCCCGAGGAGGCCGCGCCGATCCCGCAGTTCCCGGGTCACCCGAGGGCAGCGATGGCCTCCGCCGTGGCGAGCACCTTCCGGGCGGTGTCGACGTGGAGGTTCTCGATGAGCCGTCCGTCCAGGGTGGCGACGCCCCGCCCCTGCGCCTCCGCAGCCTCGAACGCCGCGATGACGGCCCGAGCGCGCTCGACCTCGTCGGCACCCGGGGCGAAGACGTCGTTGCTGGGCTCGACCTGGCCCGGGTGGATGAGGGTCTTGCCGTCGAAGCCCATCTCGCGGCCCTGCTGAGCCTCGGCGAGGAAGCCGTCGGCGTCCCGGACGTCGTTGAACACCCCGTCGACGACGGCCACGCCGGCGGCCCGGGCCGCGAGCAGCACGAGCTGCAGGGAGGCGTGGATCGCCGCCCGCCCTGGCACGTAGGTGGCGCCGAGCTCCTTGTAGAGGTCGTTGGTGCCGAGCACGAGGCAGGCGAGCCGGTCGGATGCCCGGGCGATCTCCTCGGCGTGCAGCACCGCCACCGGCGTCTCGACCATGGCCCACAGCCGGGTGTGCTCGGGCGCGTGCGCTGCCTCCATCGCGGCCACGAGCGAGCGCACCTCGTCTGCCGACCCGACCTTGGGCACGACGATCGCGTCCGGTCCGGCAGCGGCGGCCGCAGCCAGGTCGGCGTCGTGCCACTGGGAGCCGAGTCCCGTTGACGCGAATCGTCAGCTCGCGCCGACCGTAGTCACCCGACCGCGCTGCAGCGCAGGCGTTCTCGCGGGCGACCTGCTTGGCGTCCGGGGCGACAGCATCCTCCAGGTCGAGGATGAGTGCGTCGACCGGCAGTCTCTTCGCCTTCTCCAGGGCGCGCTCGTTGGAGCTGGGCAGGTAGAGCACCGAGCGCCGAGGACGGTAGGCCGCGGTCATGCCGGTCACCCCAGCCCCCCAACGGCTGCGGACCCGGGCTCGGGCGTCGTGGCGTAGAGCTCCGCCAGCACCGGGTCGGTCTGCGCGAGTCGTTCGGCGAGCTCGACGATGACGAGGCACTGCTTGAGACTGGCGTCGTCCTCCATCTTGCCGTCGAGCATGACCGCACCGGTGCCGTCGCCCATCGCTTCCACGACCCGGCGCGCGTGGGCGACGTCGTCGGCCGACGGGCTGAAGACCCGCTTGGCGATCTCGATCTGCACCGGGTGCAGCGACCACGTGCCGACGCAGCCGAGCAGGAAGGCGTTGCGGAACTGGTCCTCGCACGCCACGACATCGGCGATGTCGCCGAAGGGGCCGTAGTAGGGATAGATGCCGTGCATCGCGCACGCGTCGACCATCCGCGCGATCGTGTAGTGCCAGAGGTCCTGCTGGTAGGACGACCGCTCACCCGCGATGTCACCACCCACGGGGTCCTGACGCACGAGGTAGCCGGGATGCCCACCGCCGACCCTGGTCGTCTTCATCCGGCGGTCCGCCGCGAGGTCGGCGGGGCCGAGGGAGAGTCCCTGCATGCGGGGGGACGCGCCGCAGATCTCCTCGACGTTGACCATCCCCCGGGCCGTCTCGAGGATCGCGTGCACGAGGATCGGTCGCGTCAGGCCCGCCTTCGCCTCGAGCTGAGCGAGGAGGCGGTCGATGTAGTGGATGTCCTCGGCGCCCTGCACCTTGGGGACCATGATGACGTCGAGCTTGTCGCCGATCTCGGCGACGAGGGTCGTCAGGTCGTCGAGGGCCCACGGGCTGTCGAGGGAGTTGATGCGCGTCCAGAGCTGCGTGTGCTCGCCGAAGTCGGTGGCCCTCGCGATCTCCACGAGGCCGGCCCGGGCCGCCGCCTTGCGGTCTGCCTTGACCGCGTCCTCGAGGTTGCCGAGCAGCACGTCGACGGTGCCGACCATGGCCGGCACCTTCGCCGCCATCTTGGCGTTGCTCGGGTCGAAGAAGTGGATGACTCGGGAGGGGCGTGCCGGGACCTCGGTGATCGGGGTCGGCGCGCCCACCGCCAGGGGACGATGGAAGTCCTTCGCGCTGCGCATGGGGTGCAACGTAGCAACGGCCGCCGCGGGCCGGTTATGACGACAGTCACCCCCACCCGTGCTGAGGCGCGGATCACTAGGGTGGTGCCGTGACCGCCCAGCCCGCCGAGCCCGCCGAGCCCGCCGCGGGCGCACGCCCGGCCGACGCCACTGCTGCCGGTGCCACAGGTGCCCCGGCTGCACCGGCCCCCGCCTCGGTGGCAGCCGTCGCGGCCCTCGTGGGCGAGGCGATGACGAAGTCTGGTCTGCTGTGGATCGATGTCGCCGGCGACCGCGCCTGGCCCGCCTGGCACGTGTGGGACGACGGCGCCGCCTACGTCGTGAGCGGCCCGGGCGAGCAGCCGCTCCCCTGGCTGCCCGAGGAGGTGCGGGTCATCCTGCGCAGCAAGGACACCGGCGGCCGGCTGCTCACGCTGCGTGCCCACACCCACGTCCTCGAGCCCGGCACGGCCGAGTGGGACAAGGCCGCCGAGCTCCTCCGCGCGTCCCGCCTCAACGCCACGGACGACTCGCTGACGCGCTGGGCGGGCGGGTGCACCCTGACCGCACTCGTCCCCTTCGACTCCCCGCTCGAGGCACCGGGGGCATATGCCGCCGGCGACGCCCGCTCCGCGCCCGCGCGCACGGCTGTGACGACCACCTCGTGGCGCCCGTGGCACTGGCGGGGCCGGGGTGAGGAGAAGGCAGCGCGCAAGCGGGCCAAGGCTGGCGAGCGAGCCGCGCGGAAGGCAGCCCGGGAGCGCGCCAAGCTGAGGGCCAAGCGCCAACGTCGTGGCGGCCGTCTGAGTGGCGGCTGACCCCATAGCCTTGGGTCATGAGCACAAACCCCCGCGTGTTCGTCGCGCGCCTGACCGGACTGGCGGTCTTCGACCCGCTCGGTGACCCGGTGGGCCGCGTCCGGGATGTCGTGGTCATGTTCTCGGCCAGCCGTCCGCAGCCCCGGGTCATCGGTCTCGTCGTCGAGGTGCCCGGCCGCCGCCGGGTCTTCGTCCCGATGACGCGAGTGACCTCGATCGACGCCGGCGCCGTCATCACGACCGGGCTGGTCAACATGCGCCGCTTCGAGCAGCGCACCAACGAGGTGCTCGTGGCAGCCGAGCTGTTCGACCGCACCGTCACGGTGACCGCCCCCGAGGCGGTCGAGGCCGGCTTCGCCGCCGCCCTCGTCGAGGACCTCGCGATCGAGCAGGGCCCGCGGCGCGAGTGGCTCGGCGTCAAGGTCTTCGTGCGGCAGGCCGCCACCGGGGTCTCGTCGGCGTCCAAGGCCATGTCGCGTCTCACCCGGCGCCGCTCGGGCAAGACGATGCTCGTCGACATCCGCGAGGTCGTCGGCCTGCACGAGCAGCTCGGGGCACAGAGCGCCGAGCGTCTGCTCGAGACCTACGACGACCTCAAGGTCGCCGACCTCGCCGAGGTCATCCACGACCTCAACCCCAAGCGGCGCGCGGAGGTCGCCGCCGCACTCGATGACGAGCGCCTCGCCGACGTGCTCGAGGAGCTGCCCGAGGACGACCAGGTCGAGATCCTCGCCGGCCTCGCCAACGCCCGAGCCGCCGACGTGCTCGAGGCGATGGAGCCCGACGACGCCGCCGACCTGCTGGCCGACCTGCCCCCCGAGCAGGCCGAGCAGCTGCTCCAGCTCATGGAGCCCGACGAGGCCGCGCCGCTGCGACGCCTGCTCGCCTACGACGAGAACACCGCGGGCGGGTTGATGACGACCGAGCCGGTCATCCTCGGCCCCGAGGCGACGATCGCCGAGGCCCTCGCGACCGTGCGCCGCGAGGAGCTCGCGCCCGCACTGGCCTCGATGGTCTATGTCTGCCGACCGCCGCTCGAGGTGCCCACCGGGCGCTATCTCGGACTCGTGCACATCCAGCGACTCCTCCGGGAGCCACCGCACGCGGCGATCGGGTCGATCATCGACAAGGAGATCGAGCCGGTGGCGGCGAGCGACTCCCTCGAGCGGGTGACCCGCACGCTCGCCACCTACAACCTCGTCTCGCTGCCCGTCGTCGACGACAACGGCCGGCTCATCGGCGCGGTGACCGTCGACGACGTGCTCGACCACATCCTCCCCGAGGACTGGCGTGAAGAGCGGCACGAGATCGGGGTGCATCCGTGAGCGAGCGCCCCGAGCGCCGCATCGGCACGCGTGCCGTGCGAGGCGACAAGATCGACCAGCCGCAGGAGCAGCGCGCGCGGGTGCTGCCCACGCTGTCGTTCCCACAGGAGGCCTTCGGCGTCCTCTCCGAGCGCTTCGCCCGACTCATGGGCACGGCGGGTTTCCTCATCGGCATGACGGTCTTCGTCACCGCCTGGGTCGTCTGGAACGTCGTCGCGCCCAGCAACCTGCGATTCGACGAGTTCCCCTTCATCTTCCTCACGCTCATGCTGAGCCTGCAGGCGTCGTATGCCGCGCCCCTCATCCTGCTCGCGCAGAACCGTCAGGCCGACCGCGACCGGGTCGGTCTCGAGCAGGACCGCGCCCGCGACGAGCGCAACCTCGCCGACACCGAGTTCCTCACCCGGGAGGTGGCCTCGCTGCGCATTGCCCTGCGTGAGCAGGCGACCCGCGACTTCGTGCGTTCCGAGCTCCGCAACCTCCTCGACGAGCTCGAGGACCGCGCGCTCATCCGGCGCGAGGACCCTGACGACAAGCGCTGACCCGTCAACCCACACCACCTGCCGCCCCGACGCGGACGTCTGCTACCCGGGGCCCAGGGGGCGCGGGGCGCCCCCGACCGAGAGTCCCCGTGGGTCCGCTTACGATGGAGGACATGTCTGTCGCCGCACTGCCCAGCCGGGATGCCATGCTCACGGCCCTCTCGAAGGTCAACGACCCCGAGATCCGCAAGCCCATCACCGAGCTCGGCATGGTCAAGTCGGTCGAGATCGACGACGCCGGCAAGGTCGACCTCGCCATCTTTCTCACCGTGTCGGGCTGCCCCATGAAGGAGACCCTGACGAGGGACTCGAGCAACGCCCTGCTCGCCCTCGACGGCGTGACCTCCGTCGAGGTCGAGCTCGACGTCATGAGCGAGGAGCAGCGGGCCGAGCTGCGCTCCCAGCTGCGCGGCGGCGCCCCCGAGAAGGAGATCCCCTTTGCCAGGCCCAACAGCCTCACGCGCGTGTATGCCGTGGCGTCGGGCAAGGGAGGCGTCGGCAAGTCGTCGGTGACCGTCAACCTCGCTGCCGCGATGGCCGAGCAGGGCCTGCGGGTCGGGGTCGTCGACGCCGACGTCTACGGCTTCTCGGTGCCGCGCATGCTCGGCGTCGAGCAGCGCCCCACGCAGGTCGACGACATGATCCTGCCGCCCATCGCGCACGAGGTGAAGGTCATCTCGATCGGCATGTTCGTGCCGGGCAACCAGCCGGTCGTGTGGCGCGGCCCGATGCTGCACCGGGCCTTGCAGCAGTTCCTCGGCGACGTCTTCTGGGGTGACCTCGACGTGCTGCTGCTCGACCTGCCGCCGGGCACCGGCGACATCGCCATCTCGGTCGCCCAGCTCATCCCGACCGCCGAGATCCTCGTCGTGACGACGCCGCAGCAGGCTGCCGCCGAGGTCGCCGAGCGCGCCGGCTCGATCGCCCTGCAGACCCACCAGCGGGTCGTTGGCGTCATCGAGAACATGTCGTGGCTCGAGCTGCCCGACGGCACGCGCCAGGAGATCTTCGGCTCCGGCGGCGGTCAGGCCGTTGCCGACTCCCTGACGAAGAGCATCGGCGCCCCCGTGCGGCTGCTCGGACAGATCCCCCTCGACACGCGGCTGCGCGAGGGCGGAGACAACGGCACGCCCGTGGTGCTCGGCGCTCCCGACACCGCCGCTGCCGTGGCGCTTCGCGGCATCGCCCGCGGCCTCGGCACCCGCGCGCGTGGTCTCGCCGGTCGCTCCCTCGGCCTGACGCCCGCCGGACGCTGACCACCAGGTCGCCCGGTCGGAGCCGGGCCACAAGCGCACGTCGGGACGGGCGCGAGGCGTGGTCGCCCCGCTCCTCCGAGCGGTCAGGTGGCCTCGGCGTCCCACGGCGTCGGCAGCAGCGGGTCGTAGCCGCGCGGGGTGCTCACCGGCTTGTCATGGGTCGCTGGGGCGTCGTCGTCTTCGTCGGGGGGCGCGTTGAGCGCATCTCGCACGATCTTGCGGGGGTCGTACTGCCGCGGGTCGTAGGCCCGCCAGTCGATGTCCGAGAACTCTGGACCCATCTCGTCCTTGAGCTGCGCCCTGGCCCGGTCGGCCATGCCACGCGCCTGGCGCACGAACCGTCCGAACTTGGCGGCATACTCCGGCAGTCGCTCTGGACCGAGCACGAGGATGGCGAGCAGACCGAGGAGCAGCAGCTCCCAGCCGTTGATGTCGAACACACGTCCTCGCTTCCCTGCGACCCTGGCTGCGTCATCATACGGATGTCGCCCGGCGGCTACTTCTCCGGTTCAGCTTCGAGGGTCATGTTGAGGTCGATCTGCTTGCCGTCGCGCTCGACGGTGAGCGTCACGGTTTCACCGACGGCAAGGGCCCGGATCGAGACGATGAGCTGGTCGGGGGTGAGGACCCGCTTGCCCTCGAAGGCTGTGATGACGTCGCCGGGCCGCACGCCGGCCTTGGCGGCGGGCCCGCCGGCCGTGATCGCGCTGGAGGCGCTCGACACCTGGGCGCCCTCGCCGCTGAAGGTCCGGTCGAGCGACACACCGATGATCGGGTGGATCGCCTTGCCCGTCGCGATGAGCTGGTCGGCGGTGCGGCGCGCCTGGTCGCTCGGGATGGCGAAGCCGAGGCCGATGCTGCCTCCGGTGGTGCCGCCCGTGCCCGGCACGCGGGCGATGGCCGAGTTGACGCCGATGACCTTGCCGTTGAGGTCGAGCAGAGGTCCACCCGAGTTGCCGGGGTTGATGGCGGCGTCGGTCTGGATCGCGTTGATGTAGGACGTCTCGCCGCCGTTGCCCGGCGTGACAGGGCGGTTCAGGGCGCTGACGATGCCGGACGTGACCGTCTGGTCGAGCCCGAGCGGTGCGCCGACCGCGATCACCTGGTCGCCCACGACGACCTTGCTCGACGGACCGAGCTGGAGCGGGGTCAAGCCGGTGCGTGCGATCTTGAGGACGGCCAGGTCATAGCTGAGGTCTCGGCCGACGATCGTGGCCTTCTCGGTGTCGCCGTTGCTCAGCACCACCTCGATGTCGCCGGCAGCGCCGCCCTCGACCACGTGGTTGTTGGTGAGGATGTGGCCCTTGGCGTCGAGGACGAAGCCCGACCCCGTCGCAGGACCCTCCCCGCCGCCGTCGACCTTGATCGTGACGACGCTGGGCAGGGCGGTGGCGGCGATGTTGGCGATCGACCCGGCCGGGCGGTCGATCGCGCCGGGACCGGGCTCCGGGAGGGTCGAGCCGGCGAGGTTGACACGGTCCTGGAGGAGCTGGCCCCCGACGCCACCGACCAGGCCGGAGAGGAGGCAGAGACCGACGACTCCTGCGGCGACGAGGCCGCCGCGCGCGCGACCGCGCCGGGGGCGTCCGGACGAGGAGGCGCCGTCGCCCACCGGTGGATCGGTGAGGGACACAGCCGGACCTGACGGAGCCGGCCACGCGAAGCCCGACGACTGACCAGCGCCCGTCGCGTGGGCGCCTTGCGCCTCGCTCGGGATCTCGGTCACCGGCGGCGCGTAGAAGGCGCGGTGGGCCTCCTCGGCCAGGGAGTCGGCTCGGTCACTGCCCCACGCCTCGTCGGCGCGGACGGGGACACCGGCGCCCTGCGACGGGTGCTCGGGTCCGAAGACGTCGAACCAGGCGTCGTCGCGCTGGTCGCCGTGCTGCTGCGGCTCACGCTGGGCCGGCGTCACCCGGGGAGCGTCACTGCGCGGCACCGGCCGGGTGTGCTCGAGGTCGATGATGCCGGTCTCGTCCGGCTGCGCCCTGCGCGGGGGCTCGGCCCCGGGCGTCGTCGACTCGTCGCTCATGGCCCTGATTGTGCCGAACCCAGGGCCGAGGCGCGCACCGTGCCCACCTCGGCGACGACGGCGCTCGTGCGGCCTCGCACCAGCCAGTAGGGCACCGTGACAGAGCCACGGCTCGCGGCGGCCAGTCCCGCGAAGCCTGCGGACCCGACGGAGCCCGACAGCGTCGACGACCCCGACAGCCCGACCCCCGACCGCGCGGCGGGTGAGGTCGCGGCGCGGGCGGCCGAGGACCCGAGACCGGTGTCGCCGAAGCTCGCGACCGGCACGCGCGCCGTCACCGTGCGACCTCCGGGCAGCGGAGAGACGGCCAGACCCCAGGCGGCAGCGACAGAGGCGCCGGCCGCGATCGAGGCCACGACCGCCGCCCGCATCGGCGACCGGTGCAGGGGCGGCGCGGTGGGGCGCACGGTGGGCACGCGCTCGTGCGACGCGCCGGACGGCATACGGAAGCCGAGTGCGGGAACGGGGACCCGGGTGCCGCTCGAGGCGATCGGCTGCTCCAGGGGCGGCGGTGTCGCCGCGAGTCCGATGAGCGAGGACCGCAGGCTCATCGGCACGCCGGTGTCGGAGCGCAGCGCGGCGACGATGCGTCGCTCCTGGTCGGCGGCGTGCCGACACATCGTGCAGCACACGAGGTGCTTGTCATAGAGATGGAGCAGCGCCGGGGGCAGCGACCGGTCGACGTAGGCTCGCACCTGCCCTCGCAGGTGGGGCGTCACGGCGTCACCTCCGGCTCCATCAGCGGGTCCCAGCTGCCACGCGTCGGCCGGGGAGCCGGAGGCCCGCGCGCGCCGTGCGGGACTCGGGCTTCGCGGTCTGCGAGCCGGTGGCGGCAACGACCTCGGGGGCGCGGTGCGCCAGCGCCTCGCGCAGCTGGGCGCGCCCCCGGTGGATGCGCGAGCGCACGGTGCCGAGCTTGACGCCGAGCGTCGCGCTGATCTCCTCGTAGGACAGGCCCTCGATGTCACAGAGCACGACGGCGGCGCGGAACTCCGGAGCGAGGGCGTCGAGCGCCCGCTGCACGTCGTCGTCGAAGCGGGAGTCGTGGTAGGTCTGCTCGGGGCCCTTCTCGAGACTCGCGAGCCTGCCGGCGGCGTCCTCGGGGAGGGAGTCGAAGCGGATGCGCTGCTTGCGGCGCATCTTGTCGAGGAAGACGTTGGTCGTGATGCGGTGCAGCCAGCCCTCGAACGTGCCGGGCTGGTAGGAGTGCAGGGAGCGGAAGACGCGCACGAAGACATCGTGCGTCAGGTCCTCGGCGTCGTGGGGGTTGCCGGTCAGACGGTAGGCGAGCCGGTAGACGCGCGCCGAGTGCTGCTCGACGATCTCCTCCCACGTGGGCGGAGTCCAGGCGACATCGGGCTCGCCCGCGGCGGGGAGCTGGGTGCTGGTCACGCTGGTGGTCACGATGGGCTGACGCCTTTCATGGGGTTGTGTGGTGGAGAACGCCGTCTCCCCCTCTTTCGTTCCCCTCCAGCATCTCCAGGTCACCCATGTGTCCGCACATCGGAACCTGTCAGGAGCCTGTGAATGCTGTGAACGTGCTAGGTCTGGGGGTTCTGCGTTGACTCCGCCGCCGCCGCCCCGCCCGGGACCGCCTCGTGATGGGGTCGTCCGGGTGTGCGCCGGGCCTCCTTCATCTCGGACTCGAAGAGGTGCCGGCGGCCGTCCACGAGATCACGGCGCGCGTCGGACTCGAGCCGCTTGAAGGTCGAGTAGTAGTCGTCGTCGTACTCCTCGACGATCTGGAAGGTCCAGCGGCCCTCGAGCACGTTCCGTCCGACGAGCTCGGTCTCGAGCCGGTCGGCCAGCTCACCGTGGCCCGCTGCCCGCAGCTTCTCCACCGCCTCGCCCAGGGTGAGGTCGGCCATGCCGGTCAGGCGATGGAAGCCGTAGAGGTGCCCGCGGGCGTCCTCGACGACCTCGAGGGCCTCCGACAGCTTGCCCAACGCCTCGACCGTTGCGTCGTCGACGCCGCGGGGGCGGCGGTGCTCGGTGGTCGGCTCGTCCTTGTCGTCCATGACCAGATCCTTACCCTTGGCAACCCTTGGCAACACTTGGCAACACTGCGCAACACCTCGCGACCCTCCGCGCGCGGCGGCCACGCGTGCGCGCCGCACACGCCACAGTAGGCTGGCGAGCATGAGCACCCAGAAGGTGGCCGCGTGGTCGCATGCCGAGGAGTTCGTCACCGCCGGCGCGCACGTCGAGGAGGCGGTGCGCCATGGGGAGGAGCTCGGGGCACGTCCGGTCGGCAACGGCGTCGGGGCTGCCCTCCAGCTGCTCGCTGCCGCCACCGGAGCCAAGGCGGTCATGGAGATCGGCACGGGTGCGGGTGCCTCCGGTCTCTGGCTGCTCGGCGGCATGCCGGCCGACGGCATCCTCACCACGATCGATCTCGAGACCGAGCACCAGCGGGCCGCGCGTGACGCCTTCGCCGCTGCCGGCTTCGCCCACCAGCGCACCCGCGTCATCGCCGGGCGCGCTCTGGAGGTGCTGCCGCGGATGACCGACGGCGCCTACGACCTCGTCGTCGTCGATGCCGACCGCGAGCAGTATCCCGACTACGTCGAGCAGGCCGCCCGGCTGCTGCGCAGCGGCGGCACCCTCGTGCTGACGTGGTCGGACAAGGAGGCCGACCCCGCCAACCGGGACGCCGAGACGCGCACCCTGCGCGAGGTCGGCCGCTCGATCCGCGACCGCGACGACTTCGTCTCCGCCCTGCTCCCGGTCGGCGAGGGCCTCCTCGTCGCGGTCAAGAGCTGAGCCCGCGGCACAAACGAGCACCGCGGCACCGGCGCGCAGCCTCAGCGCCCGCCGGACGGCATACGCCCGCATCCTCGCGTATGCGGGTGCTCCGGTCTGTCCTGCCCCCCGAGCGTTGTGGCCCGTGAGGGGGCGTGACGGGGACGCGGCGTGGACTCGAGTGCCCCGGGACACGCGAGACGGCCTCCGACCGGGTGGTCGGGGGCCGTCCTGGCTGATCGTCGGAGGGGTCAGCTGACGCCGGCACAACCCTGGATCGCATCGCGAAGCGCCGCAGCCTCGTCGGGGGTCATCTCGACCACCAGGCGCCCACCGCCCTCAAGGGGCATGCGCAGCACGATGCCGCGGCCCTCCTTGACGACCTCGAGCGGCCCGTCACCGGTCCTCGGCTTCATTGCTGCCATGGTTCCCCTTCCCTAGGAATCCTCGGTCTTGGAGCACATTATTCCGTGTCTGGTTTGCCAGACCTAATCCGGGTGTGACGGAGGGCACGCCGGCGCAGTTGCGACTTCCGGTCAAGGCGTCGATGGGCCAGAGTTGCGGCCATGACCGAGTCATCCGCGACCCCAGCCGCCCGCCCCGACACCGACGCCGCAGCGGCAGACCCGTTGCTCGTGGAGGTCGCCGATGGCGTCGCGTGGCTCCGGCTCAACCGGCCTGAGGCGATGAACAGCCTCGACAACGCGCTCAAGGACGCGCTCGTGGCCGCGGTCTCCCGCGTGGGTGACGACCCCGCGGTGCGGTGCGTCGTCCTGACCGGCTCGGGTCGGGCCTTCTGCGTCGGCCAGGACCTCAAGGAGCACGTGCGCAGCCTGTCGGACCCGGACTCGACTCTGGCGACGACCGTCACCGACCACTACAACCCGATCGTCATCGCGCTCTCGACGATGAACAAGCCCGTCATCGCCGCTCTCAACGGGGTGGCGGCGGGCGCCGGGTTGTCGTTCGCCCTGGCGTGCGACTTCCGCATCGCGGCCGATGTCGCCGGACTCAACACGTCGTTCGCCGGCATCGCGCTCTCGTGCGACTCGGGGGCCTCGTGGACGCTGCCCCGGCTGATCGGGCCCGCGCGGGCGAAAGAGCTGCTGCTGCTGCCGCGCACCGTGCCGGCCGACGAGGCCCTCGCCCTCGGCCTCCTGACGAAGGTCGTGCCGGCGGCGGAGCTCGAGCAGACCGTGCGTGAGCTGGCCCGCACCCTGGCCGACGGGCCGACCCTCGCCTACGGTTCGATCCGGCGCGCCGTGGCCCACTCCGCGGGCACCGCCCTCGCTGACGCGCTCGCCCACGAGGCCGAGCTGATGGCCGTGACCGGGGCCAGCAGTGACCACCGGGCCGCGGTGGACGCGTTCCTGGCCAAGGCGAAGCCCACCTACACGGGCAGCTGATCCCGGCCGGGGGCGCGCTGGCAGCGACCGGGACCCGCAGGCGTCACGGCGGGTAGTCGCTCGGCGGCACGAACCGCCAGAGCTCGTCGGTCCACCAGTACTGGCAGACGACGAAGACGACGAGCAGCGGGACCGCGCGCCAGAGCAACCGGCCCCAGCCGTTGCCGCGCCGGTCGGCCCACCCCGCTCCGAGCACGACGACGAGCAGCGGGAAGAGCGGCAGCAGGTAGCGGAAGATGCTCGTGAACGGGTCGAGCACCGCTGCGAGGTAGACGGGGTAGGCCAGCGACCAGGTGCGCAGGTCGGCGCCGAGGTTCTGCGCCCAGGGCCCCGCCATCATCGCGACCAGGACGATGGGGATCACGACGAGCCACACCGGGCCCCACGTGTCGCCGAGGAAGTAGCGCGCCTTGTCGAGCCACGGAGTGAACGGCTCGACCGTCGCGTAGCCGCGCCAGGCCGCCATCGTGTCGGTGTAGGCCGTGCTGATGCCGGTGCGCCCCCAGGCGATGGCGGGCCAGAGCAGGCCGGCGACGCCGCAGCCCACGAGCGAGGCGCCCATCGCGGCATACTCCCGGCCGGCGATGTGACGCTCGGCGCGCTGGCGCCACCGGATCACCAGCACGACCAGCGTCACGACGCCGAGCGGCACGGCGATCGGCCGCGAGAGCCCGACGAGCAGCGCCACGGCCGTCGCGACGAGCCACCGCTCGCGCGACAGCGCGTAGAGGTAGCCGACGAGCAGGAGCATCGCGAGCGACTCGGTGTAGGCCAGCTGCAGCGCGACCGATGCGGGGAAGCTCGCCCAGAGGGCCACCACGAGGTATGCCGCCGGGTCGCCGATGCGGTCGCGCAGCAGCAGACCCATGATGACCGCCGCCGCGACACCACAGAGCAGGGCGAGCGTCGAGGCGACGGCGGGGAAGCCGAGGCCGGTCACCGCCATGACGGCGCGGGCCAGGTAGGGGAAAAGCGGGTAGAACGCCCAGGGGTTCTCCCCCACCTTGCCCGAGTCGGTGACGGGGAGGGTCGAGGGATAGCCGTCCTCGGCGATCAGCTGATACCACTGGCCGTCCCAGAGCGCCGTGAAGGCGAAGTAGCCGACCGGCACGTCGTCGCCTCCGGTCATGCCGCTCGGCGCCTGCTGGCGCATGACGAGGAGCAGGATCGTCGTCGTGACGACTCGGGCCATCGCGTAGATGGCGAGCACCCACAGGACGAACGGGCGGCGCGGACGCAGGGTGAGCCCGTCGGTCATGGATGGGGTTCGTGGCCGAGCGGCTGCTCGGGTTGCTCGTGCTGCCCGGTTGCTCGGTGTGCTCGGTGACGTCCGACTGCTCGGCGAGCCCCGACTGATCGCTGATCTCGGCGCGCCCCGGCGCGCGCGAGCCAGCCCTGAGCACGGCGATCTCCTCGTCCTTCTCGCGCAGCTCGCGCCGGAGTCGGTCGACGACCCCGTCGACCTGGCTCATCCGGTAGCCCCGGAGCCCCACGTCGAAGACGAGGTCGTCGAAGTCGCTGTCGTCGATCTGGTCGTCGGGCAACGGCTCGTGCGACAGGCTCCGCGTGTCGCCGCCGAGCCCACCCACGGAGCCTGTGCCGATGAGGCCGAGCACGAGTGCCGCGACGAAGCAGACGACGACGACGCCGACGAAGAGGATGAACCAGGTCACCGCGTCGGCTCCTCGTAGGTCGTGATCGCCGCGACCGCCGTGGCCGGGTCGTCGGTCAGGATGAGGCGATCGAGGTCCTCGGGGCCGATCATGCCGCCCTCGAGCACCGTGTCCCGCAGCCAGTCGATCAGCCCCTGCCAGTAGGAGATGCCCATCAGCACGACGGGGAACTCGGTGACCTTGCGGGTCTGCGCCAGGGTCACCGCCTCGAAGAGCTCGTCGAGCGTGCCGAAGCCGCCCGGCAGCACGATGAACCCGCGCGAGTACTTGAGGAACATGACCTTTCGCGCGAAGAAGTAGCGGAAGTTGATGCCGAGGTCGACGAACTCGTTGAGCCCGGTCTCGAACGGCAGCTCGATGCCGAGCCCCACCGACGTGCCGCGCGCCTCGTAGGCGCCGCGGTTGGCTGCCTCCATGGCGCCCGGTCCCCCACCGGTGATGACCGCGAAGCCGGCCTCCACGAGCTTGCGACCCACCTCGACGCCCATGGCGTAGGCCGGGTCGCTGGGCCGAGTGCGGGCGGACCCGAAGACCGCGACCGCTGGACCGAGCTCGGAGAGCGAGCCGAAGCCCTCGACGAACTCGGACTGGATACGCATGACCCGCCACGGGTCGGCGTGCAGCCAGTCGACGTCGGTCGAGTCCTGCAGGAGCCGCTGGTCGGTCGTCGTCGAGGGCACCCTGCCACGGCGCAGGGTCACCGGGCCGGTCTGGCGCCTGGCTCCCACGTCGGGGCGGACCGGCTCGGGCGGCTCGTCCGGCTGCTCCTCGGGCTGCTCGTCAGTCACAGCGTCACCCTATGTGCCCCGGCTCGGTCGAACTCGTCACGGACCCGGTGGCCGGGTCACGCCAACCAGCGCAGCAGCGCCGCCTCGGCGGCGACGTACTGCTCGACGGGGCAGCTCTCGTCATCCATGTGAGCCAGGTTGGGGTCGCCGGGGCCGTAGTTGACGGCCGGCATGCCGAGGGCCGAGAAGCGGGCGACGTCGGTCCAGCCCTCCTTGGCGCTGACGGGCACCCCGAGTGCCTCGATGAAGGCCCGTGCGGCCGGCAGGTGCAGCCCCGGGCGAGCGCCGTCGGCGGCGTCACCGAGACTGACGTCGTAGCCCTCGAAGACCTGGCGCGACGTGGGCGAGGGCAGCCTCGGAGTCCTTGTCGGGCGCGTAGCGGTAGTTGACCGTCACGGTGCACCGGTCGGGGATGACGTTGCCCGCGATTCCGCCGCTGATGCCCACGGCCTGCAGCGCCTCGTGGTAGTCGAGACCGTCGACCGTGACCGTCGCCGCCTCGTAGGCAGCCAGCCGGGCCAGCACGTCGGCGGCGTCGTGGATGGCGTTGTGTCCCTTCCACGGACGGGCCGAGTGTGCGGCGGTGCCGGTCGTGACGACCTCGACCCGCAGGGTGCCCTTGCAGCCGCCCTCGATGGCCCCGTCGGTCGGCTCGAGCAGCACCGCGAAGTCGCCCTCGAGCAGCTCGGGGCGGGTGTCGGCGAGTCGGCCGAGACCGTTGAAGCGACCGTCGATCTCCTCGCAGTCGTAGAAGAGGAAGGTGAGGTCGCGGGTGGGCTCCGCGACCTGCGCGGCGACCCGGAGCATGACGGCCACGCCACCCTTCATGTCGACGGTGCCCCGACCCCAGAGCAGCCCGTCGACCTGCCTGGTCGGCAGGTTGGGGACAGCGGTCAGCGGCACGGTGTCGATGTGGCCGGCGAGCACGACCCTCTCCGCCCGGCCGAGGGAGGTGCGAGCCACGACGGTGTTGCCGTCGCGCTCGACGTGCAGGTGCTCGAGCGGACGCAGTGCGGCCTCGATCGCGTCGGCGAGCGTGGCCTCGTGCTGGCTCACGGACTCGATGTCGCACACGGCAGCGGTGAGCGTGACGACGTCGGTGGACAGGTCGAGCGTGGCGGCGGAGGTGGCGTGCGCGGCTTCGGTCGGGGACGGCATACCGGGAAGGCTAGCGGCACCAGCCGACGGTGCGGCGGCGTGCTCACCCGGCCCCACGCCCAGCACGCGAGCCGGGTTGCGCGGCGCCGACCGACCAGCCCTACCCTTGGGCCCATGTCTGAGCAGCGGAGTGCGTGGGGGTTCGGTCTGGCGACGATCACGGACGGTGGGCAGGTGCTCGACACGTGGTATCCCTCCCCCGCGCTCGGGACCGCGCCCGACGACGCGAGCGTCCCCGACGCACTGGAGGCGCTCGTCGGTTCCGACCCCCTGCGGGGCGTGCACACGGAGATCGTTCGCACCGCAGATCGACCTCGACGCGGCCCCCGACGGCACGCCCGACGCCTACCTGCGCCTGCACCTGCTCTCGCACTGCCTCGTGCGCCCCAACGAGCTGGGCCTCGACGGCATCTTCGGGGCGCTGCCCAACGTCGTGTGGACCAGCGCCGGCCCGTGCGCCGTCGACGGGTTCGAGCAGACCCGCACCCGGCTGCGCGCTGCCGGTCACGTCGCCGTCTACGGCGTCGACAAGTTCCCGCGGATGACCGACTACGTCGTGCCCTCCGGAGTGCGCATCGCCGACGCCGACCGCGTGCGCCTCGGGGCGCACCTCTCACCCGGCACCACCGTCATGCACGAGGGTTTCTGCAACTTCAACGCCGGCACGCTCGGCACCTCGATGGTCGAGGGACGCATCGTGCAGGGCGTCGTCGTCGGAGACGGGTCCGACATCGGCGCGGGCGCCTCGATCATGGGCACACTTTCCGGCGGCGGCACGGAACGCGTCAGCATCGGCGAGCGTTGTCTGGTCGGAGCCAACGGCGGCATCGGCATCGCCCTCGGCGACGACTGCGTCGTCGAGGCGGGGCTCTATGTCACCGCCGGCACCAAGGTGACGCTGCCCGACCGCTCGGTCGTCAAGGCGAGGGAGCTGTCGGGGGTCGAGCAACATCCTCTTCATCCGCAACAGCGTCAGCGGGGCCGTCGAGGCCCGCGACCGAGCAGGCACCGGCATCACCCTCAACGCGGCCCTGCACGCCAACGACTGACCGACCACAGCCAGACCTGCCCGCCGGGACCGGCGCCCACCGAAGGACACCCTCCGCATGTCGAAGACCCGACCCGCCCCTGACCGGGCCGGGCCGAGCCGCCCCGTCCCCGGGTCGCCTGCCCGACGCCGTCGACGCGCCCTGACGCTGCTCGTCGTCGTCGGCCTCGTCGCCGCGGGCGCCTTCTTCGGCGGGCGCTTCCTGCTCGACAGCGTCGTCAACCCGCAGTGCACGATCAGCGCCGGCGGCATGACGGAGACCTTCGACCCCGAGCAGACCGGCAACGCGGCCCTCATCGCCGCACTGTCGCTGAAGCGAGACCTGCCCCCGCGGGCCGCGACGATCGCCCTGACGACGGCCATCCAGGAGAGCAAGATCCGCAACCTGCGCTACGGCGACCGCGACTCGCTGGGCCTCTTCCAACAGCGGCCGAGCCAGGGCTGGGGCACCGAGGAGGAGATCCTCGACCCCGTCCACTCGACGAACACCTTCTTCGACGCCCTCGTGAAGTACAAGGGCTACCAGAGCGCCGACATCACGACGATCGCGCAGAAGGTGCAGAAGAGCGGCTTCCCCGAGGCCTATCGCGACCACGAGGGTGAGGGCCGGGTGCTCGCCTCGACCCTGACCGGGCACTCCCCCGCCGGGCTGACCTGCCGGCTCGACGCCCCGACCGGCTCGGTGGCCCCTGCCGACGTCGCGGCCGACCTCGAGCGGCAGATGGGGATCACCGACACCTCCGTCGGCGACGGCGTGCTCACCGTCACTGCCGCTGACGCCACCTCGGCCTGGGCGGTGGCGCACTGGGCCGTCGCCCGGGCCGAGCAGTACGGCGCCACGGCGGTGACCGTCGGCGACCGCACGTGGGACCGCGCCGACCGCGACGCCACGTGGTCGGACGGCGCCGACGGCACCACCGTGACCATCGCCCTCGCCTGACCCTCCCGGTGTCGAGTGCTCCGATCCGGACGCCAGCTCGTGAGTGCTCGACTCACCCGATCGAGGGACGCGCCTGTCACAGGCTGCGCTCGGGTGGGGGTCAGCCGGTGACGTGGTCGAGGTGCTGGAGCAGGTCGTGCGCCGCCAGCTCGACGTCCTTGTGCCGCCACTCCGACGCCCGGTAGACGCAGGCGATGAGCGCCGTGCGGTGCACCCGTCGTAGGTCGCCGTAGACGAAGGCGTAGCGCGCCTTGGTCTCGTCGTTGGCGCCCTCGGTGAGCCCGAGGTGCCACGCGGCGTAGTCGTCCCACGAGTGCGTCTCGAGGAAGCCGTTCTGCGCCTCGGCGCTCGGCTGCACGTCGCCCCAGTCGCTGTCGAGGACGTACTGCCGCTTGTCGATGAGCTCGCGGCACCGGGCGACGGCCGCGTCGTTGACGTGGTACTTGGCCATCCCCCCATCATGCCGATGTCCCCGACCCTTGCGGGGCGGGGACATCGGCGAACTCGAGGGGGCGCGTCTCAGCCCGGGTAGTTGCGCTCCGGGGCACCGGTGTAGATCTGGCGCGGGCGGCCGATCTTGGTCTCCGGGTCGTTCATCATCTCGCGCCACTGGGCGATCCAGCCCGGCAGGCGACCGATGGCGAAGAGCACGGTGAACATCTTCGACTCGAAGCCCATGGCCTTGTAGATGAGGCCGGTGTAGAAGTCGACGTTCGGGTAGAGCTTGCGCTCGACGAAGTAGTCGTCCGCGAGGGCGATCTCCTCGAGGCCCTTGGCGATCTCGAGCAGCGGGTCGTTGTGGCCGAGCTTCTCGAGGATGTCGTCGGCGGCCTTCTTGATGATCGCCGCACGCGGGTCGTAGTTCTTGTAGACGCGGTGCCCGAAGCCCATGAGGCGGACACCGTCCTGCTTGTTCTTGACCTTCTCCATGAAGTGCTTCGGGTCATCGCCCGACGCGTGGAGCTTGCCGAGCATCTCGAGGACCGCCTGGTTGGCGCCGCCGTGCAGCGGGCCCGACAGGGCGTGGATGCCGGCCGAGACCGAGTTGAAGAGGTTGGCGTGGGCCGAGCCGACGAGACGGACCGTCGAGGTCGAGCAGTTCTGCTCGTGGTCGGCGTGCAGGATGAAGAGCAGGTCGAGGGCCTTGGCGACCGTGGGGTCGACCTCGTAGGGCTCGACGGGGTAGCCGAACGTCATCCGCAGGAAGTTCTCGACGAACGACAGCGAGTTGTCGGGATACATGTACGGCTGGCCGACGCTCTTCTTGTGGGCCATGGCCGCGATCGTCGGCACCTTGGCGAGCAGGCGCACGGTCGAGATCTCGACCTGCTCCTGGTCGAACGGGTCGAGGCTGTCCTGGTAGAACGTGCCGAGCGCCGAGACGGCCGAGCTGAGCACGGGCATCGGGTGCGCGTCGCGCGGGAAGCCGTTGAAGAAGGCGCGCAGGTCCTCGTGCAGCATCGTGTGCCGGCGGATGAGGTCCTCGAAGCGGCTCAGCTCGTCGGGCGTCGGCAGCTCGCCGTAGATGAGCAGGTAGGCGACCTCGACGAAGGACGACTTCTCGGCCAGCTGGTCGATCGGGTAGCCGCGGTAGCGCAGGATGCCCTGGTCGCCGTCGATGTAGGTGATGTCGCTCTTGCACGACGCGGTGTTGACGAAGCCGACGTCATAGGTGACGCGGCCGGTCTCCTTGAGAAGCGAACCGACGCTGATCCCGTCGTTGCCGTCGACGGCCTCGACACCCGGGAAGGTGAGTTCCTTGTCTGCGACCTTGAGTGTCGCGTCCACTGCCTTCGTCACTGTGTCTCGCCTCCTGTCGTTCCGGCCAGGGATCGCCGGACGTGTCCGCGTGCGACGTTACCCCAGCGGCGGGTCCGACGACCAAACAGGGTCCATCCCTGAAACACGCGATCGGCCAACGTCTGTCGCCGCGCGTCGGCACGGGTCAGGGTGCGCCGGTCAGACGGGAGCAGGCAGCGTCGATGCGTTCGTCGCTGGCGGTGAGCGCGATGCGGACGTGCTGGCCACCGGCGGCACCGTAGAAGGAGCCTGGCGCCACCAGTATGCCGCGGTCGGCGAGCGCGGAAACCGTTGTCCAGCAGTCTTCTTCGCGGGTGGCCCAGAGATAGAGCCCCGCCTCGGAGTGGTCGACGCGCAGGCCCGCCGCGGCGACGGCCGCCAGCAGCCGCTCACGACGCCGCCCGTATGCCGCCCGCTGCGCATCGACGTGCGTGTCGTCGCGCAGGGCGACCGCCATGGCGTGCTGCACCGGCGTGGGCATGATCATGCCGGCGTGCTTGCGCACCTCGAGGACCGCTCCGATGATCGCCGGGTCGCCGGCGACGAAGGCGGCGCGGTAGCCGGCGAGGTTGCTCTGCTTGGAGAGGGAGTAGACGGCGAGCAGACCGGTGTGGTCTCCCCCGCAGACGTCGGGATGCAGGATGCTCGGTGTCGTCGTGCCCACCTGCCCCTCGCGCCAGTCGAGCTCGGCATAGCACTCGTCACTGGCGACGACGACGTCGTGCGCACGCGCCCACTCGACCACCTTGCGCAGGTGCGGCACCCCGAGCACCTGGCCGTTGGGGTTGCCGGGGCTGTTGAGCCACAGGAGCTTCGGCGTCGTGGCAGCGGTCAGCGGACCGAGGCTCGTGAGCGACTGCGCCACGACGGAGGTCGCGCCCGCCAGCCGCGCCCCGATGTCGTAGGTCGGGTAGGCCACGGCCGGGATGCCCACGAGGTCGCCCCGGCCCAGCCCGAGGAAGGTCGGCAGCCACGCCACGAGCTCCTTGCTGCCGATGGTCGGCAGCACCGCCTCCGGCCCCAGACCGGTGACGCCCCGGCGACGGGCGAACCACTCGCCGATGGCGTGACGCAGGTCAGTGGTGCCGACGGTGAGTGGATAGCCCGACGCGTCGGCGGCGGCCACGAGTGCTGCACGCACCACCTGCGGCGTCGGGTCGACCGGCGTGCCGACCGACAGGTCGACCAGCCCCTCAGGGTGGTCGCTCGCCCGAGCCTTGTAGGGCGCGAGCGAGTCCCACGGGAAGTCGGGCAGCGCCGGCGGAGAGAGCGTGGGGACCACGCGTCAGCTCGCTCGGCTCACTCGTCGTGCTCTTGCGGGGGCAGCGCCGCGATGAGCGGGTGGTCCTTGTCGATGACGCCCATCTTGGCCGCGCCGCCCGGGCTGCCGAGGTCGTCGAAGAACTGCACGTTGGCGTCGTAGTAGTCAGCCCACTGCTCGGGGACGTCGTCCTCGTAGTAGATGGCCTCGACGGGGCAGACCGGCTCGCACGCGCCGCAGTCGACACACTCGTCGGGGTGGATGTAGAGCGACCGCTTGCCCTCGTAGATGCAGTCGACCGGACACTCCTCGATGCACGCCCGGTCCTTCAGGTCGACGCAAGGCTGGGCGATGACGTAGGTCATGGGGTGCGGACCTCCTGCTGTGGAGCGTTCGGGGCGAATGCGTGCACCGCTTAGTATGCCGGACATGACTGGCGACCCCACGCAAGACCCCGCCGCTGAGACGCCCGACGAGGGCTCCCCGTCGGCGGAGGTTCCGACGTCCGGAGCGGGGTCTGACCGCCCGGCCACCGACACCGCCGGGCACCTGCTCACGGCTGGTCTGACCATCGGCAACAGGGTCGTCGTGCGCTATCGCCTCGAGGAGGGCTCAGACGCCCGGGCGACCGACTTCATCGGTGAGCTCGTCGCCCGCGACGACGACTTCCTCATCGTCGACACGAAGAAGCAGCGGGTCAAGCTGATCCGCGCCGACGTCATCGCCGCCAAGGACGTGCCGCCGGCGGCCAGCCGTCCGGGGCCGGCACACGAGCGGGTCGGGCCGACGACCTCGAGGTGCTGATGGCCAAGGGCTGGGTCGCGACCGACCAGGCCGGCCTCGGCGACTGGGTGCTCCGCTCGGCGGGCGGCTTCACGGGCCGGGCCAACTCCGCCCTCGTCGTCGGCGACCCCAGCCTGCCGGTCGACAAGGCGATCGACTACGTCGAGCGGTGGTATGCCGAGCGTGACGCCGCCCCCCTCTTCCAGGTGCCCGGGGAGCCTGGTTTCTCCGTCGCCGACGTGCCCGCCGGCGCTGCCCTGCTCGAGCGCGGCTACCTCCCGGGCGGCGGCCGTGCCGACTGGACGACGGTGCTCGTCATGACCGGACTGGCCTCGGCCGTGCCGCCGCTGACGACCGAGTCGGCGCCGGTCACGGCCGACGCCAAGCTCGCGCCCGAGTGGTTGATGGCCTACGGGCGCAGCCGCTCGGTCGTGCCCGGCGTGACGGAGTCAGTCCTGACCGGCAGTGACGGACAGCTCTTCCTGTCGGTGCGTGACGAGGCCACCCGCCAGCTCGTCGGCATCGCTCGCCTCGCAATCCACCCGGGCTGGGCGGGCCTCTTCGGCCTCTGGGTCGACCCTGCCCACCGCCGCCGCGGTATCGCGTCGACGATCGTGTCGGCCGCCGCCATGGTGGCCCGGGAGAACGCGATGCCCGCCATCTACCTCCAGGTCTCGTCCGCCAACACCGACGGCGTGGCCTTCTGGCAGAGCCTGGGCTTCGGCGTGCACCACGACTACACCTACCTCGCGCGACCGACCGCCTGACCGTCGACGGCTCAGGCCAGCAGGGAGCTCCGCCGCTCGAGCCCGGCCACCGGGCGCCAGGTGCGCGGGTCGACGCGGCGGAAGCCCTCGCGCCCCGTCGTGCGCGTGGCGACGAGGTTGGAGAGGGCGTGCACGTCCTCGCCGACGACGAGCACCTGCGTCACGTGGGCGCGCAGGGCGTCGTTCTTGACGGCACGGGCGGCGTCGCTGCGCACGACGTGCGTGACGAGGTCGTCACGACGACCGAGGGCGGGTAGGGGTCGTCGTCGCCGAGCAGCACGAGCGGCCACGGACGCTCTCCCGAGGTGTCGCGGCGCCGCGCGTGGTCGCGCCACCACGACTCGCTGCGGTATGCCGCCGGGTTGGCCTCGCGCAGCCACGCGCGGTCCTCGCGAGCCCAGGTGAGCGGTGTCAGGATCTCGAAGGCGCCCGCGGGCAGCAGGTCGTCGGGGACCAGCTCCAGGGCGCGGCGGGTGACCCGGTGGGTCTGCACGTGGTCGGGGTGGCCGTAGCCGCCGTGCTCGTCGTAGGTGACGACGACATCCGGTCGCAGCCGGCCGATGAGCTGGGCGACGAGTCCGGCCGCCTCGTCGAGGTCGGCTGCCGTGAAGGCCTCGGGTCGGGCCGCTGCGGCCGAGCCGACCATGCCGGAGTCGCGGTAGCGCGAGAGCCGGCCCGACTCCGCACCGAGCACGTGCATCGTCGCCCCGACCCGACGCAGGGCCTCGGTGAGCTCGCCGTGTCGGTGCGGGCCGAGGGCGTCGTCGGGGTCCCCTTCGAGGTGCGCGAGCCCCGGCGGGATCACCTCCCCCTCCTCGCCGAGGGTGCAGGTCAGCACGTGCACCTCGTCACCCCGTGCGACGTGGTGGGCCATCGCGATGCCGCACGTCAACGACTCGTCGTCCGGGTGGGCGTGGACGAAGAGGAGCCGCGACGCAGGTGACACGGCTGTCTCGGCTCGCTGGGCTGACACGGCTGGCTCGGCTGACACGGTGGATCCTCCTCAGCGCACGGCGACGGTGGCGAGGTCGACGATGCCACTCACGGCGTGGTCCTCGTAGCCGCGCACCCCGGCGCCGTGGAGGTGGAGGGCCTTGGTCGCGGAGAGCGCGATGTAGCCGCCCTTGGCACGGATCGTCTCGTCGACCTGCTCCCACACCCGCATCCGGGCCTCCGGGTCCGCGGTGCTGTGCGCCCTGTCGATGAGGACGGCGACGCCGTCGTCGGCGAAGTAGCCGACGTCCTGACCGGGCCCCGAGGAGTCGATGTTGATGCGCGCGTCGAAGAGCGCGGGCAGCACTCCGCTCGGTGACGGGATGTCGGCGGTCCAGACTCCACGGAAGACGTCGTAGCGCTTGACGGAGCTCTGGTCCTCGATGGTCTCGTAGTACTTCTCGGGCTCGACGCCCGTGAGCTGCACGTCGAAACCGGCACGCTCCCACCCAGCGGCGAGCGCGGCATACGCCTTGTCCGCGAGCGCGGACTTCGCGTGCACGACGCGCACCGTCACCGGCAGGTGCACCCCAGCGTCGGTGAGCACCTTGCGGGCGGCCTCGGGGTCGCCCGTCACCGAGGATCCGCCCGGTGGCTCGAGTCCGCTGGGGTCGATGCTGGGCGCCAGGATCGACCACGAGGGGTCGCCGGCGCCCTCGCCGCCGCTGGCACTGACATAGGTCGCGCGGTTGGTCGCCATCGCAAACGCTTGTCGCACAGCGGGATTCGACATGACCGTGCTGCGCGCGTTGAGCGCGAGGAAGTCGACGTTGCCCGTGTGGGGGTAGGTCAGGCGCGCCTGGAGGTCGGTGCCTGCCTGGTTGCGCAGGGTGGGCGACGCGGCGACCCACGACACGGCATTCGCGTCGTCGTCCTGCTGGTTGAGCAGCCGCTCGATGACGGCGGACTCGCCCAGCGCCGTCCTGACCTCGATGCGGTCGGGGTAGGCCTTGCGGATCGGGTCGGTGCCGGGGTCCCAGTGCTCGTTGCGCACGAACGTGCCGCCCGCACCGACGACCCACGGCTTCTCGAGGCGGTAGGGACCGCTGCTGAGGACGACGTGCCCCGCCTTGTCCCCAGCCTTGACCCCCGCCTTGTCGGCAGCGACCTTGCGCGGGGCGAACTCCGGCAGCGCCACCACGTGAGGGAAGTCCGGCTCAGGGTCGCGCAGCCGGAAGGTGATGGTGCGCCCCGCGCAGCTGACTGCGCGGTCGAAGTCGGGCTGGTGGCGCGTGTCGGCCGGGCCGGCGTACACCGGCTTCTCGAGCCCCTCGGGCGTCACCTGAGTCGGCACGTCGAGCAGGTAGGTCGCATAGTTGGTGCCGCCCACGTGCGCCGAGCGGTCGAAGGTGCGGGCCACCCCGTGGCGCACGTCCTCGCAGGTGATCGGCGAGCCGTCCTGCCACGTCACGCCCTCCCGCAGCGTGTAGGTCCACGAGCGGGAGTCCTTGCTCGCCCGCCCGGTATCGGTGGCGAGGTCTCCCTGGAGTTCGCGCTGCCGATCGCCGGTGCCGTATGCCGTGAGGCCCCTCGCGAAGGTGCGCTGTGCGAAGAAGGCCTCGGGCCCGACATACATCAGCTGGGGGTCCCAGGTGTCGATGGTGCCGCGACGAGCACGCGCAACGTGCCACCCGGGCTGACCACCCTGGGGGGCGACCCCGACCGCGGCGTTGCCGGCCAGCCCGCCGCCGTCAGTGGTTGACGCGGACGTCGTGCACGCCGCCGCCCCGGTCGCCACGGCGGCCGCCACCCCGGCGAAGAGGACGCCGACGCCGAGCCGCCTGGCCGCACGCGGCCATCGCGACAGCACGGAGCGCGCTCCGTCGACCCGGCATCTCACACCCGGTCAGCCCTCGGCCTTCGCCGCCGAACGGGCTCGGGCGGCGGAGCGGGCGCGCACGCTGGCGTCGAGCTCGACCTTGCGGATGCGCACCGCCTCCGGCGTGACCTCGACGCACTCGTCCTCGCGGCAGAACTCGAGGCTCTGCTCGAGGCTGAGCTTGCGCGGCGGCACGATCTTCTCGAAGTTGTCGGACGAGGAGGCGCGCACGTTGGTGAGCTTCTTCTCCTTGGTGATGTTGACGTCCATGTCGTCGGCGCGGGAGTTCTCGCCGACGATCATGCCCTCGTAGACCTCGGTCGTCGGGTCGGTGAAGAGGGTGCCGCGCTCCTGGAGATTGACCATCGCGTAGGCCGTGACGACGCCCTTGCGGTCGGAGACGAGCGACCCGCTGACGCGCGTCGTGATGGCGCCGAACCACGGCTCGTAGTCCTCGAAGACGTGGTGGGCGATGCCGGTGCCACGGGTCTCGGTGAGGAACTCGGTGCGGAAGCCGATGAGGCCACGGCTCGGGCACGAGGAACTCCATGCGGATCCAGCCGGTGCCGTGGTTGGTCATCTGCTCCATGCGGCCCTTGCGGGCGGCGAGGATCTGCGTGATCGGACCGAGGAACTCCTCCGGCGTGTCGATCGTGAGGCGCTCGACGGGCTCGTGCACCTTGCCGTCGACCTCGCGGGTGACGACCTGCGGCTTGCCGACGGTCAGCTCGTAGCCCTCGCGGCGCATCTGCTCGACGAGGATGGCGAGGGCGAGCTCGCCTCGACCCTGCACCTCCCACGCGTCGGGGCGCTCGGTCGGCAGGATGCGCAGCGACACGTTGCCGATGAGCTCCTTGTCGAGGCGGTCCTTGACCATGCGGGCCGTGACCTTGGAGCCACGCACCTGTCCGACCATCGGGCTGGTGTTGGTGCCGATCGTCATCGAGATGGCGGGCTCGTCGACCGTGATGAGCGGCAGCGGGATGGGGTTGTCGGCGTCGGCGAGGGTCTCGCCGATGGTGATCTCGGGGATGCCGGCGACGGCGATGATGTCGCCCGGGCCCGCGCTCTCGGCGGGCTTGCGCTCGAGGGCCTCGGTCATGAGCAGCTCGGTGATCTTGACGCGCTGCTGCGAGCCGTCGTGGCGGCACCACGTGACCTGCTGGCCCTTCTTGATCGTGCCGTTGAAGACGCGGAGCAGGGCGAGGCGGCCGAGGAAGTTGGACGCGTCGAGGTTGGTGACATGGGCCTGCAGCGGGGCCTCGTCGTCGTAGACCGGCGCGGGGATGGTCGACAGGATCGTGTCGAAGAGGGCCTCGAGGTCCTCGCCGTCGGGCATTCCGCCGTCTTCGGGACGCTCGAGCGACGCACGACCGGCCCTGGCCGAGGCGTAGACGATCGGGAAGTCGATCTGCTCCTCGGTGGCGTCCAGGTCGAGGAAGAGCTCGTAGGTCTCGTCGACGACCTCGGCGATGCGCGAGTCGGGACGGTCGACCTTGTTGATGCAGAGGATGACCGGCATCTTGGCGGTGAGCGCCTTGCGCAGCACGAAGCGGGTCTGGGGCAGCGGGCCCTCGGACGCGTCGACGAGCAGGACGACCCCGTCGACCATGGAGAGGCCGCGCTCGACCTCGCCACCGAAGTCGGCGTGGCCGGGGGTGTCGATGATGTTGATGGTGACGCCGTCGGTGAGCCCGCGCTCGGCGGCCGCCTTGCCCGTGTAGTGCACGGCGGTGTTCTTCGCGAGGATGGTGATGCCCTTCTCGCGCTCGAGGTCACCGGAGTCCATCGCCCGCTCGTCGACGTGCTGGTGCTCGCCGAACGCACCGGACTGCCAGAGCATCTTGTCGACGAGGGTGGTCTTGCCGTGGTCGACGTGAGCGACGATGGCGACGTTGCGGATGTCCGCACGGGTCTTCAAAGGCATGAGGGACATTCTCTCAGGGTTTTCGGGTGCCCTTGTACACGAGCGGCCCGCGCACGCTCCCGCTTGCTGCCCACTCGCTCCCTCCGTGGGCCCCGTTCCCGTCCTGCTCGCGCCTCTTGGCGGCCGGAGCGCCCTACCGGTGGCGCTCGACGAGCCGGTCCATGAGGGCGTCCATGCGGGCATCGACCTGCTGGCGCGACGGGTCGGCGTCGAACCAGTCGACGATCTCGGCGGCCCCACGCTGGAAGGGCACGGTGGCGCGCCACCCGGGCACGACCTGCTTGACCTTGGCGTTGTCGAAGACCATCGAGTGCGCCTTGTCACCGAGCAGGGCGGCGCCCCAGTCGGCGTCGACGGCGGCGATGGCGTCGGAGGTCACGTGCACGAGCCGGGGCGCCACGCCCGCAGCCTCCGCGACGATCTCGTAGACCTGGTTCCAGCTCAGCCACTCGTCCGAGGTGATGTGGAAGCTGTCGCCGATCGCGGCCGGGTGACCGAGCAGACCGACGAACGCGCGGGCGAAGTCGGTGTGGTGGGTCAGGGTCCACAGTGAGGTGCCGTCGCCGTGCACGACGACCTCGTCGCCGCGCCGCATCCGGTCGACGACCGTCCATCCGCCGTCGAAGGGCGGTGCCGTGTGGTCGTAGGTGTGCGACGGCCGCACGATCGTGACCGGCAGGCCCTCCTCCCGGTGGAGGCGGACGAGCAGGTCCTCGGCAGCGATCTTGCCGCGCGAGTAGTCCCAGAAGGGGTTGCGCAGCGGCGTCGACTCGACGACGGGCAGCCGGGCCGGCGGGGTCTGGTAGGCCGAGGCGGAGCTGATGAAGACGTACTGCCCCATCCGGCCCCGCAGCACGTCCAGCCGTGACGTCACGTCGCCCGGCCCGAAGGCCCGGAAGTCGGCCACCACGTCGTAGTCACGGTCGCCGAGTGCCGCCCGGAAGGACGCGGGGTCATCGAGGTCACCCGTCAGCAACTGGCAGCCCTCGGGCGCGGGTCGCGTCGTCGTGAGACCGCGACCGAGGACGAAGACCTCGAAGCCCTCCTCGAGCGCGCGGCGTGTGCACGCCGAGCTGATGATCCCGGTGCCGCCGAGGAAGAGCACGGAGGGCGCTGGCATGGGTGGTCTCACTCCCGGTCGATGTCGCGGATGTCAGCTCGCCGATCACGTGGGCGGCCACCCAGCACCGTAACCTCCCGGCCCCCGCCTTGGGCGTTGCGCACCGCAACCACGCCGGTATGCCGCGCGGCCAACAACGCCGGCCCGGCGCGGCGGGCAGATGGACCGCCACGAACCTCCGGTGCCCCCGACCCCGGTGCGCGCGGGTGACTCCGCGGCACGGTGGTGGCGGTCCGTCGGTCCTGCCGTCGTGGGCCCGGGCCCAGGTCGTCAGGCCAGCGCGGCCTCGATGGCCCGCACGATGGGCAGGTCGGCTGGGAGCCAGGACACGGCATACAGCTGCGACGACTCCAGCCACCGCAGCTCGTCGTGGTCCTCGAGCGGGGTGGGCTCCCCCTCGGTCACCTCGACGAACCACACGAGCATCTCGTAGCGCTCGCCCAGCGGCCAGGTCGTCCCCGGCAGCGGGCCCGGGAGGTGCGGGCCGACACGCACCTCGACGCCGAGCTCCTCGCGCAGCTCGCGGTGCAGCGCAGCGAGCGGCATCTCTCCGTCGTCGACCTTGCCGCCAGGCAGCTCCCACCCGCCCGCGAGCGCCGACGGCCCGGTGCGGCGGGCCGCGAGCAGCCGGGTGGGCCGCACGAGGTCGTCGACGACGGCGGCGCCGACGACGAGGCGCACGGCGGGGGTGACGGGATCCGGAAGGGTGCTCATGGCGGGCTAGATCGTGCCATACCGGACCCCGGACGCCCGTCCCACCCCGGCCGCGCCTTCCCTTGCGCCGCTGGCGGGCGTTGACTGGGACGCATGAGCCGACTGCTGACCGACGACGAGATCACCCGTCAGCTCGCCGACCTGGCGGACTGGTCGCGGGACGGCGACACGCTCCGCGCGAGCTACGACGCACCGGACTTCCTGGCCGGCATCCGGCTCGTGCAGGAGGTGGCGCTGCTGGCCGAGGCGATGGACCACCACCCCGACATCGACGTCCGGTGGCGCACCGTCTCCTTCGCTCTCTCGACCCACTCCGCGGGCGGGCTGACGCAGCTCGACGTCGAGCTGGCCCACGAGATCACCGAGGAGGCGACCCGGGTCCGCGCGACGCCGACCGCGTGAGGCCCCGGCTGCCATCACTTAGGATTGCCGGCATGCGATCGCACTCACGCCTTGACTCGCGCGCCGAGTCCCAGGAGGGCCATAGTCCCGAGCCGGACGGCCCCACGGCTGCCCGGCTCCCCCAGCCCCACTCGCTCACGCGGGTGGTGATCGCATGAGCATCGCCCTCGGGATCGCACTGATCCTCGCCCTGACGGCGGCGACCGGCTACTTCGTCGCCCAGGAGTTCGCCTACGTCGCCGTCGACCGCAACGCCCTCAAGGAGCTCGCCGGCCAGGGTGATGAGCCCGCCCAGCGGGCCCTCAAGGTCACGTCGCGACTGTCCTTCACCCTGTCGGCGGCGCAGTTCGGGATCACTGTGACCGCGCTGCTCGTCGGCTACATCTCCGAGCCGCTCGTGGGCGCTGGCATCGCCGAGCTCCTCGATCCCTCGATGTCGTATGCCGCCCGCCTCAGCCTGTCGGTCACCGCGGTGCTCGTCTTCTCGACCGTCGTGCAGATGGTCTTCGGTGAGCTGGCCCCCAAGAACCTCGCTATCGCCCGCACCGTGCCGCTGGCCCGAGCCCTGTCGCGCTCGACCCTGGTCTATCTCACCGTCGCGGGCCCGCTCGTGCGGCTCTTCGACCGCGCCTCGACGACCCTGCTGCGCAAGGTCGGCATCGAGCCCGTCGAGGAGCTCGAGCACGGCGCGACCGCCGAGGACCTCACCCGCATCATCGACGAGTCCCACGCCGGCGGCCTGCTCGACGACGACCTGTCCGAGGTCCTCGAGGGTGGCCTGCGCTTCCGCGAGCTCGACGCCGGCGAGGTCATGACCCCGCGCGTGCGCGTGCAGACCGTGCACGCCGACGACCCGGTCAGTCGCCTCGTCGAGCTGCTCGACACCGGTTGGTCGCGCTTCCCCGTGACCGGCACCGACGGCGACGACATCGTCGGCGTGGTCGGCATCGCCGAGGTGCTCGCCGTCGCGCCCGAGCTGCGGGCGACCACGTCCGTCGGGTCGGTCGCTCCAGACCCCACCGTCGTGCCGACGAGCGCGCCGTTGCCGAAGGTGCTCGAGCAGATCCGCACCGACCACCGGCAGATGGCCATCGTCGTCGACGAGCACGGCGGCTTCGCCGGCATCGTCACCTTCGAGGACATCGCCGAGGAGGTCGTCGGAGAGATCCTCGACGAGGACGACACCGACCTGGTTGCCGTGGAGCCCGACGGGCCCGACGCCTGGGTCGTGCCGGGCCACCTGCGGCTCGACGAGCTCGACACGGCGACCGGTGTGCGGCTCACCGCGACCGACGAGTACTCCACGATCAGCGGGCTCATCCTCCAGGGCCTCGGCCGCACGGCCCAGGTCGGCGACGTCGTCGAGGTGCAGGGCCGCCGCGAGATCGACAGCGAGAACCATCACCACGGTGACCCCGCCCTGAGGTCCACGTCCGACGTGGACGACCGGGACGACGGGGCCGACCAGCACCCTGAGCACGGCGACTCGTCCTCCTCCGACAGGCACCGCCGCGACGACTCCGACGGCCCCACCAGCCGGCCGCACGTGACGGTGCGGCTGACGGTCAACGCCGTCGACCGTCACGTGCCGGCCTCGGTGCGCGTCGAGGTGCTCGACCTCATGAGTGAGCTCGAGCTGCTCGACGACAACGACAACGACGACAGTCCCGACGACGAGCGTGACCGAGCGGGCGACACCGCCGGCGCCCGGGCCGTGCCGGCCGGCGCCGACCGGGCCCGGGCCACCCAGCACGCCGACCACTCCCCTGCCGACGACGAGCGGAGCGCCCGATGATCACCGCGCTGCTGATCTCGCTCGTGCTGCTCGTGCTCAATGCGTTCTTCGTCGCGGCCGAGTTCGCGCTCGTCGCGAGCAAGCGCCACCGCCTCGACGACCTCGCCGAGCGGGGCAGCCGTGGCGCGGCCGCGGCCGCGGCCGGCAGCCGTGAGCTGTCCCTCATGCTCGCCGGCGCCCAGCTCGGCATCACCCTGTGCACCCTCGGGCTCGGGGCCGTGGCCAAGCCGGCGGTGGCCGACCTGCTGGCACCCGTCTTCACGTTCCTGCGGCTGCCCGAGGAGGCGGCATACGTCGTGGCGGTGATCCTGGCCGTCGGCATCGTCGTCTTCCTCCACATGGTGGTCGGCGAGATGGCGCCCAAGTCCTGGGCCATCGCCCACCCCGAGCGTTCCGCCGTCCTGCTGGCGCTGCCGTTCCGCGCCTTCGCGTGGGTGATGCGGCCGGTCCTCAGCGTGCTCAACGCCATGGCCAACAGCTGCCTGCGACTGGTCGGGGTCCAGCCGCAGAACGAGCTCGCCCAGGTTCACGGTCCCAAGGAGCTCACGCTGCTCCTCGAGAGCGCCCGCGAGCAGGGCCAGCTCGCGGAGTCGGAGCACCGCGTGCTCGCCGGTGCCATCGACCTCGACACGACGCGGATCACCGAGGTCATGGTGCCGCTCGGTCGCGCCGTCGGCGTCGCGGGCTCGGCCTCCGTCCTCGAGGCCGAGCGGGTCTCGCGTGAGTCGGGACGCTCCCGCCTCGTGGTGACCGACGGAGGTGTGCCGATCGGCATCGCCCACGTGCGCGACATCGTGCGGGCCCCGCGCGACTCCGCCGTGATGACGCTGACCTCCGCCGCGATGCGGGTGGAGGAGGAGCTCTCGCTGCTCGACGCCATCAGCGCCATGCGTGCCCAGCGCGCCCAGCTCGTGCTCGTCGAGGGGCCGCAGGGCCCCATCGGGCTCGTCACCATGGAGGACCTGCTCGAACGTGTGCTCGGACAGTTCGACGACGAGACCGACACCGACTCCAGCGGCGCCGACCCGAGCAGCCCCAACGGCTCCGCCGGCCCCGGCGGCCCCGGCGGCTCCGGCGGCTCCGGCGGCCAAGCGACGACGGTCCGCGCCAGGACCCGCTGACCCAGTCGAGTGCTCACTTCCCGACACACACCTCAGTCGAGGGCTCACTTCCCGACCTGAAGCCAAGCCCGTCGGGACGTGAGCACTCGACCGGGGGCGACCGTCCGGGTGACGAGCCGCTGACCGACAAGTCAGCCGCCCGGCGCGGCATGTCGCCGGAAGATATCCAGCGCGTCACGATTCGGCATCGTCGGTTGTGGCGCGTGGTGTCGCGCAGAAGGATGGGGCGGGCGCAGACGTCGGGGGGCCTATGGTTGCGCCTGCCGCAGCGCACCGGAGGCTGATCCACGTCCCCGGCCTCGATCTCACCCGGAGGTGACGGCACGTGAGCACACCCCTCGAGCTCGAGCCCGGTGGTGCGATGGCCCCTCCGGAGGCGGTGCTCGCGGGAGCGAAGCACATCGAGGGCCGGTCTCTCGGCCAGATCGCGTGGATGCGCCTGAAGCGCGACAAAGTTGCGCTGGCGGGCGGCATCTTCGTGATCTTCCTCATCGTCGTCGCGGTTCTGGCGCCGCTACTCGTCGGGCTCCTCGGGCACCCGCCGGACGAGTTCCACCAGGATCTGATTGATGCGAACACCCAGATCCCGATCGGCCCCTACGGCGGGGTGTCACGCGACTTCCTCTTCGGCGTCGAGCCCGTGAACGGGCGGGACCTCTTCAGCCGAGTCCTCTACGGCTCGCAGATCTCCCTGCTCATCGCGTTCTTCGCCACCCTGCTCTCGGTCGTGATCGGCACCACGCTGGGCATCACGGCGGGATACTTCGGCGGCGGAGTCGACAGCTTCATCAGCCGCCTGATGGACATCTTCCTGGCCTTCCCGCTGTTGCTGTTCGCCATCGCCCTCGTCGGCGTCATCCCCGACCAGGCGTTCGGCCTCAAGGGAGACTCGCTCCGCATCGCGGTGATCGTCTTCATCATCGGGTTCTTCAACTGGCCCTACATCGGGCGGATCGTCCGCGGTCAGACCCTCTCGCTTCGCGAGCGCGAGTTCATCGACGCCTCTCGCAGCCTGGGCGCTCGGGCGACCTACATCCTGCGCAAGGACCTGCTGCCCAACCTCATGGCGCCGATTCTCGTCTACGCGACGCTGCTCATCCCGACGAACATCCTGTTCGAGGCGGCGCTGTCCTACCTCGGCGTCGGCGTCCAAGCCCCCCGGGCCACCTGGGGCGGCATGCTGTCCGACGCCGCGACGTGGTACCAGATCGACCCCTGGTTCATGATCCCAGCAGGCATGGCCATCTTCGTGACGGTCCTCGCCTTCAACCTCTTCGGGGACGGACTGCGTGACGCCCTCGATCCTCGGACGCGGTGACCACTGCGACCGTACGCATCACCTGATAACACAAGGGAGCGCAAAGCATATGAAGAGAACGCGCATCGTGGCCGTCGCAGGTGCGATGGCCCTGGCGCTGGGGTTGACCGCCTGTGGCGGCAGCAACACCGGCGGCAATGGCACCGGCAGCACCGGTGGAAGCGGAGGTGGCGCTGCCGCTGGGGGCGCCAACGCGGCGATCGGCAAGATCTACAACCCCTCGGACGCCAAGGGCGGCACGCTGCGCTTCGGCGCCGCGGGCGACTGGGACTCCGTCGACCCCGGTGACACCTACTACGGCCTTTCGTGGAACTTCCTGCGCAACTATGCGCGCACCCTCGTCGTCTTCAAGGCGTCACCTGGCAGTGACGGCACCAAGCTCGTCCCCGACATGGCGACGTCCCTCGGCAAGGCGAGCGACAACAACCAGACGTGGACCTACACGCTGCGCGATGGTCTGAAGTACGAGGACGGCACCCCGATCACGTCCAAGGACGTCAAGTACGGCGTCGCGCGCTCGCTCGACAAGGACACCTTCCCGAACGGCCCGACGTACTTCAACGACTTCCTCAAGGACGTCCCCGAGGGCTATTCGGTCTACAAGAACAAGAACCTCGCGGACCTCAAGTCGATCGAGACGCCGGACGACAAGACCATCATCTTCCACCTCAACAAACCCTTCTCCAGCTTTGACTACTTCGCGCAGCTCGCGTCGACGGCTCCCGTCCCGCAGGCCAAGGACACCGGCACGAAGTACAAGGAGCACGTCATCTCGAGCGGCCCGTACAAGTTCACGACGTACCAGTCCGGAAAGCTCCTGGAGCTCGACCGCAACCCGAACTACGACCCGGCGACCGACCCCGACTCAGGCCGAAAGGCACTCCCGGACAAGCTGACCGTCCAGATCGGCATCAACGCAGCCGACCTCGACAACCGGCTCATGTCGGGCGACCTCGACGTCGACATCGCGGGCACCGGTGTGCAGGCGGCTGCGCAGGGCAAGATCTTGGCCAGCGAGGATCTGAAGAAGAACACCGACAACCCGACGTCGGCGCGTAGCAACTACACGCAGATCAACACCGACGTCGCGCCGTTCGACAACATCGACTGCCGCAAGGCCGTGCTGTTGGCGTACGACAGGACGGGCTACCAGCGCGCATACGGCGGCTCCGTCGGCGCCGACATCGCCACCAGCCTGATGCCCACTGTCGTCCCGGGCCACCAGGACATGGATGACTACGCCTTCAAGGCGAAGCCGCAGGGCGACCCCGAGGCGGCGAAGGCCGCGCTCGCCAAGTGCGGAAAGCCCGACGGCTTCGAAACGATCGTCTCCTACCGCAACGAGCGGCCGAAGGAGAAGGCCGTCGCGGAGTCGCTGCAGCAGTCCCTGGCCAAGGCGGGGATCAAGGTCACCCTCAAGGGCTTCCCGAGCGGCGACTACTTCAAGCTGTACGCCGGCAAGCCCGACTACGCCAAGGCGAACGGCCTCGGTCTTCTGGTGATGAGCTGGGGCGCTGACTGGCCGGACGGCTTCGGCTTCCTGTCGCAGATCGTCGACAGCCGGGTCATCCGCGCGGCGGGCAACACGAACCTCGGTATCAAGATCCCCGAGGTCGACAACCTCATCGACCAGGCGCTCGCCGAGAACGACATCACCAAGCGAGAGGCCATCTGGGGCCAGGTCGACAAGACCGTCATGGACAACGCCGCCGTCCTGCCCGGTGTCTGGCCGAAGGCGTTGATCTACCGGCCCGAGAACCTCACGAACGTCTTCGTGACCGACGCGTACAACTTCTACGACTACGCGGCGATGGGCACGTCCAAGAAGTAAGCGGTCCCCGACCGCCCACTCCATCCACCGAAGGAAGGTGAAGGCGTGGCCCTGGTGGCAGCCGACCAGATGGTCGGCTGCCACCGGTGGGGCCGCCGACCACAGTGCTCGCGTATCTCGTCAAGCGACTCATCAGCGCTGTCGTGCTGCTGTTCATCATCACGGCCGTCGTCTTCGCCATCTTCTTCCTCCTCCCCCGCCTCGGTGGCGCCACCGCCGACGACCTGGCGTCTCGCTACGTCGGCAAGTCAGCCGGTGCTGCGCAGATCCACGAGACGGCCGTCCGCCTCGGGTTCACCGACCCGATCTGGGTGCAGTACGGCCGCTTCGCCAAGGGCCTCGTGGCCGGCAGCGACTACTACACCGGCGCCGGCTACGACCACTGCCCGGCCCCGTGCCTGGGCTACTCCTTCATCACGCAGAACCCCGTCCTGCCCGACCTGCTGGACCGGTTGCCCGTGACGATGTCCCTTGCTGCGGGCGCGGCGTTCCTGTGGCTGCTCGGCGGTATCTCGACCGGAGTCGTGTCGGCCCTCAAACGCGGTAGCTTCATCGATCGCGCGGCCATGACCACGGCCCTCGCCGGCGTCTCCCTCCCCATCTTCTTCACCGGCCTGCTGTCCCTGTCGATCTTCAGCTACGGTCTGGGCTGGACCGCCCCAGGTGGCTCCTACACCCCGTTGCAGGAGAACCCCTTGATGTGGGCGTACGACCTGCTGCTTCCTTGGATCACGCTCGCCTTCCTGTATGCCGCCGCCTACGCGCGCCTGACGCGAGCGGGCATGCTGGAGACCATGAACGAGGACTACATCCGCACCGCCCGGGCCAAGGGCCTCAGGGAGCACGATGTCGTCGTGCGGCACGGTCTGCGTGCAGCCCTCACCCCCATCGTCACGATCTTCGGACTCGACCTGGGCCTGCTCCTCGGGGGCGCCATCCTCACCGAGACGACCTTCTCGCTCCCCGGCATCGGCCAGTACGCCGTGCAGGCCGTGGCCAACAACGACCTTCCAAAGGTCCTCGGCGTGACGATCCTGGGAGCCCTCTTCATTGTCATCGCCAACCTCGTTGTGGACCTCGTCTACGCCGTCGTCGATCCGAGAGTGCGCACCGCATGAGCGAGACCAGCAAGCCCACCACCGAGGCGCGTGTCGAGGCCCAGCCCGACGCGTCCGAGACCGACGACCGCGCAGGTCGCTGGCGCCGCAAGGGCGCCGCCCCGGTGAACGCCCTCGACGGCATCGGCGGACTCGGCACGCCGGCGGCCGACAGCTTCCTGTCGGTCCGCGACCTTCGCGTGCACTTTCCGACCGACGACGGCATGGTCAAGTCCGTCGACGGCGTGTCCTTCGACCTGGCTCGCGGCAAGACGCTCGGCATCGTCGGGGAGTCCGGCTCGGGCAAGTCGGTGACGAGCATGGCCATCATGGGCCTGCACAAGCCCGAGACCGTCCGGATGACCGGCTCGATCCGGCTCGGCGGCGAGGAGCTCATCGGCGCAGGCAGTGACACGGTGCGCCAGCTGCGGGGCAAACGGATGGCGATGATCTTCCAGGACCCGCTCTCGGCGATGCACCCCTTCTACACCATCGGCCGCCAGATCGTGGAGGCCTACCGGGTGCACAACGACGTCAGCACCTCGGTGGCCAAGAAGCACGCCGTCGAGATGCTCGACCGCGTCGGCATCCCCCAGGCGAGCAGCCGCGTCGACGACTACCCGCACCAGTTCTCGGGCGGCATGCGGCAGCGCGCGATGATCGCGATGGCCCTGTCGTGCGACCCCGACCTGCTCATCGCCGACGAGCCGACCACCGCACTCGACGTCACGGTGCAGGCCCAGATCCTCGACCTCATCCGTGACCTGCAGTCGGAGTTCAACTCTGCCGTCATCCTCATCACGCACGACCTCGGCGTCGTCGCCGAGCTCTCCGACGACATCATGGTGATGTATGCCGGCCGCGCCGTGGAGTACGCCGCTGCCGCCGACGTCTTCGAGCGACCCGAGCACCCCTACACCTGGGGCCTGCTCAGCTCGATGCCCCGCCTCGACCGCGTGCGGACGGAGCGTCTGCGCCCCATCCCCGGCGCGCCCCCGAGCCTCATCAACGTGCCCTCCGGCTGCCCGTTCCACCCGCGCTGTGCCTTCGCCGACCGCACGGGCGGCCTTGCCCACCAGGAGCGCCCGCCCCTCGAGGAGAAGACGCCCGGTCACTACGCAGCGTGCCACCTCTCCGCGGCGGACCGCAACGCCATCTGGGAGAACGACATCAGGCCGGCGCTGTGACGACCACGACTCCAGGAGCATCCTCATGACGGCGTCGACCACGTCCTCACCCGACGGCGCCGCCGCCTCCCGCGCCGAGCCGTTGCTGCGGGTCACCAACCTGACGAAGCACTTCCCGATCCGTCGAGGCCTGCTCCAGCGTCAGGTCGGCGCCGTCCAGGCGGTCGACGGGCTCACCTTCGAGGTGGCCAAGGGCGAGACCCTCTCTCTCGTCGGGGAGTCGGGGTGCGGCAAGACGACGACGGGCCGCATGCTGACGCGGCTCATCGAGCCAACCGACGGGCTCCTCGAGTTCGAGGGCCGCGACGTCACCCACGCATCGATGAGCCAGCTGCGACCGCTGCGGCGCGACGTGCAGATGATCTTCCAGGACCCCTACGGCTCGCTCAACCCGCGCCACACGGTCGGCACCATCGTGGGCGCTCCCTTCAAGCTGCAGGACATCAAGACCGAGAAGGGCATCAAGCGCTCGGTCCAGGATCTGCTCGAGCTCGTCGGCCTGAGCCCGGAGCACTACAACCGCTACCCGCACGAGTTCTCCGGCGGTCAGCGCCAGCGCATCGGCATCGCCCGGTCGCTGGCGCTGCGCCCCAAGCTCATCGTGGCCGACGAGCCGGTCTCGGCCCTCGACGTGTCGATCCAGGCGCAGGTCATCAACCTGCTCGAGGACCTCCAGGACGAGTTCGACCTCACCTATGTCGTCATCGCCCACGACCTGTCCGTCGTGCGGCACATGTCCGACCGGGTGGCCGTGATGTATCTCGGCAAGCTCGTCGAGGTCGCCGACCGCGACGAGCTCTACACCCGACCGATGCACCCCTACACGACGGCTCTGCTGTCGGCCGTGCCGGTGCCCGACACGAGCCGTCGCACCAAGCGTGAGCGGATCCGCCTCACCGGCGACGTGCCGAGCCCGATCAACCCGCCTCCGGCGTGCCGCTTCAACACCAGGTGCTGGAAGGCGCAGGACGTCTGCCGCACCGTCGAACCCCCGCTCGTCGAGCTCGCGCCGGGCCACCAGGTCGCCTGCCACTTCCCCGAGAACACCGATCAGGACACCGAGGAGCGCACCGCGGCTCCGGCGTCGGGTCCCGTGCCGCTCGAGACCCCGGCCACCCGCGAGCACAACGCGAAGGACTGAGACGGTCGCACGCTCCTCGTCCGGCCGAGGATGCGACGAAGGGCGCGACCTGGCTCGGCTGGAGCATCTCGCGCCGAACCGGCGCGTCACCGCGGTCGGTCCGTGCACGGTGACCCGCCCGGCCCGCAGCGCGAGCAGCGCCTCCCGAGCCACGCGGCATACAGCGACGCCACGTCCGAGGAGATCGTGAGGTCGCGAAGAGGGGTAGCCCGGGTCGGCCATCCACACGGACGGCACCTCGATGACGAGGATCCAGAAGCGACGTGCGTCGTCGACGAAGCGCACATGCAGCACGTGCCTGTCGGGTGGGCCCGGCATGAGGAGAGGCGCCACTCGCTCGGGGGTCCGAGTGGCGCCTCTTCACCCTCTCCATCGCGCGGTTGGCGGGCAGCGTTACAGCCCGTCACGTACTTTCGGCGGCGGCCGCCGACGATCCCCGCACCCGACGCTTCGGTGTCAGATGGTCCCGGACAGCACGAGTGCCCAGTTGCGTCGCCGGTGCTCCCCGGTCACCGTCCGGTCGTCGTCACGCGGAAGCCGCTGAAGACGCCCTCGGCGCCCTGCCCGAAGGAACGCTCCGTGGGTGACAACGAGACGCTGTATGCCGCCGACCCGGGTGCGCACGCACCGGCGCCCGGGCTCGTGGTTGCCGGCGAGCAGCCGTACTGGAAGGGGTAGGCGTCGAGCAGGCTGAAGAGGCCGTGCCCGATCGACAACGAGTTGATCTGGTCAGCCAGCTTCTCGCCCTTGCCCAGCGACGGGTAGGTGCCCGTCCAGGAGTACTTCTTGCCCTGCCGGTCGAGCGGGATGCCGACGTTGGTGACCGTCGCGACGACCTGGCCATCGAGTGTGTAGGCGACGCTGGACTGGCCAGCGCTGCGCGAGAAGGAGATTGCGACGTGGTGGGGCTGGCCCGGCGCGAGCGGGATGTTCTTGATGATCTGGGTGTAGGCCGTGTCGAGCCCGACCTCCGTGGCTCCGGGGCAACCGGGGTTGCTCGTGTTGCTGGTCACGGAGGTGGGCAGCCGCTCGATGAGCGGGAACGCCGATCCGCCGGCGACGAACCAGTCGAAGAGCTGGCCGGTGCAGAAGTCGATCATGTTGAGCACGACGCCCGCCTGCTGGCCCTCGAGCACCGTCGCCGTGTAGGGCCGGGCGTCCGGGTCGGCCAGGCTCCAGGCTCCCGGGCGGTCCGTAGACGCCGTGCACGACGTGACCCGCCGTGGTCCCCGACGTGCTGGCGGAGATGTCGACCTCGAAGGTGACCGTGCCGACCTTGGGCACGGTGAAGGTCTGGGCGCTGATCCCGATGTACTTGAGGTGGTCGAAGACGCTGAAGTCGGTGCCCGGCTTGAAGGGCACGTCGCTGAGCGTGACCGCCCCTGAAGGATCGACCTGCGGGACCACCCCGTCGAGGGGGCCGTAGGGATTCACCCACCGGGCGGCATACTCCGTCGCGTTGTGCGAGTCGTAGTCGACGACCGCGACGGGCGCGGCCGGCGTCGCGACGGCACCCGCCTGTTGCGGCGCCGTCACCGCGACCGTCAGGGCTGCTGCTGCGCCAGCGGCGGAGAGCAGGACGCGGCGCGAGAGCCGCGGTCGCTGGACAAGAGGCATGGGTGGGCTCCTTCGCGCGGTGACACCGGTCGGTGTCGACGGACGTAGGCCGCCAGCCGGACACTGTCGTCACGGCTCCCTCACGAGCGGCTCTGGGGCCATGCTTCGCCCGGCGCGACCGGCGGACAATGGTCACCGGTGACCACCGCCTGACTAGTCCGGCCTTGCGCCGGCTTGGTGCACGACACGGCCGATCGCGCCAGCGCGGTGCCTGCGCGCCGGGTTAACCTCGAGGGAGAGGCTCCACAGACCCGAGGAGGTGTCGTGAGCGCGCTGGTCCCCGAGGTGATCTCACTGCACGGCCACTCGCTGTCCTACGTCGACAGCGGCAGCGGCGACGCCGTGCTCTTCGTGCACGGGCTGCTCGGGTCGCACGCCAACTGGGCGCACCTCATCGACCGGCTCGATGACCGCAACCGGGTCATCGTGCCCGACCTCTTCGGCCACGGCGCGTCGGCCAACCCCGGGGGCGACTACTCGCTCGCGGCCCACGCGGCGACCCTGCGCGACCTCATCGACCGCCTCGGCATCGACCGGGTGACCCTCGTCGGGCACTCGCTGGGCGGCGGGATCTCGCTGGAGTTCTGCTACCTCTTCCCCGACCGGGTCGAGCGGCTCGTCCTCGTCGGCAGCGGCGGCCTCGGGCGCGAGGTCAACCCGGCGCTGCGGGCTGCGACGCTGCCGGGCGCCGAGTGGGTGCTCCCGGCCCTCGCCTCGGGGTGGGTCCGCGGCCGGGTCGAGACCGTCGGCAGGACCCTGGCCAAGACCGGCTGGCGGGCGAGCAACGACATGCGGGCCGCCTGGGAGGGCTTCGCCCGGCTCAGTGACGCCGACGGGCGGCGCGCCTTCCTCGCCACGACGCGGGCCGTCATCGACCCCGGCGGACAGAGCGTGACGGCGCAGGACTACCTGCCGGACCTCGTCGACATCCCGGTGCTCGTCGTGTGGGGCACCAACGACATGGTCATCCCGGCGGAGCATGCGGCCCGCGCCAAGGTGGCCATCCCCGGCTGCCGGGTCGAGCTCTTCGACGGGGCCGGCCACTTCCCCCACCTCGACGACCCGGATCGCTTCGCGCTCCTCGTCCGCGACTTCATCGCGACGACGGGGCCGGGTCACGACATCGCCGAGTCAGCGAGCTGACGTGCCGAGAGGCCACCTCCAGGGGAGGTGGCCTCCCAGTCGCTCGTCGTCGCGCCCGCGGTGACGGAGGCGGCGCCCACCCGGCGCCGGCGCGTCGGTCAGGCGGCCGCGGCCGAGCCGCTCTCGGTGCGCGACCCCTGCGGCAGCATCGGGAGGACCTTGGCGCGCGCCTTGCGACCGAAGTCGTTGGGCAGCGACAGGCGGATGACCTTCTTCCACGCCGACGCGACCTGACGCGGCAGCGATCCCGTGGTGTAGGTGAGACCGTACTTCCGGAAGAGCGCCTGCACCTGAGGGGCGATCTCCTGGTAGCGGTTGCTCGGCAGGTCGGGGAAGAGGTGGTGCTCGATCTGGAAGCTGAGGTTGCCGGTCATGAAGTGCATGGCCTTGCTGCCGCTGATGTTGGCCGAGCCGAGCATCTGGCGCAGGTACCACTCACCGCGGGTCTCGCCGACGATCGACTTGCGCTCGAAGGTCTCGACGCCCTCGGGGAAGTGCCCGCACATGATGACCGAGTGGGTCCAGAGGTTGCGGATGAGGTTGGCCGTCGCGTTGGCGGCCACGGTGTTGAGGAAGGACGGCCCGGAGAGCAGCGGGTGGACGACGTAGTCCTTCGTCACCTGGTTGCGGATCTTCTTCAGCGTGACCTTCGCGCGCGCCTGGAACTCGGGGCTCTGGCGGCGCTCCTTGGTTGCGAGGTTCTTGCCGAGCTCGAGGTCGTAGGCCGCGATGCCGTACTCGAAGAAGCAGGCGTTGACGAAGTTCCACAGCGGCTGGGCCGTGTAGAAGGGGACCCAGCGCTGGTCCTCGTCGACGCGCATGATGCCGTAGCCGAGGTCGTTGTCCTTGCCGATGACGTTGGTGTAGGTGTGGTGCAGCTCGTTGTGCGAGTGCTTCCACTGCTCCGAGGGGCTGGCGTTGTCCCACTCCCAGGTCGTCGAGTGGATCTTGGGGTCACGCATCCAGTCCCACTGGCCGTGCATGACGTTGTGCCCGATCTCCATGTTCTCGATGATCTTGGCGACGGCGAGGCCAGCGGTGCCAGCGACCCACGCCGGCGGGAACATCGAGACGAGCAGGATGGCGCGGCTGCCGAGCTCGAGCTTGCGCTGCACGTCGATGACCTTGCGGATGTAGGCCGCGTCGTCAGCGCCGCGGGTGTCGATCACCGACTGGCGGATCGCGTCCAGCTCGACACCGAGCTGCTCGATGTCCTCGGGGGTGAGGTGGCCGGCGGGGTTGTGGGCCTTCTTCTGCAGGACGGTCATGGCACTTCCTCAGGTCGTGGGTGGAGCAGTGTCGAACGGGTGGTCGCGAGGAGTCGCGGAAGGATCAGTGGTCGATGACGCAGGGGCCGGCTGCGGCGGAGATGCAGGTCTGGATCGGCACGCCGCTGCCCTCGGTCTCGCCGGGCGTCGCGGTCGTCACGGCACCCGTGCGCAGGTCGCGCACCGCGCCCTCGCGCAGCGGCAGCACGCAACCGAAGCAGATGCCCATCCGGCACCCGGAGGGCATCAGGACACCGGCGGCCTCGGCGGCGTCGAGGATCGGCGTCGCGCCGTCCGCGTCGACAGTGGTGCCCGACCCCGTGAAGTCGACGGTGCCGCCCTCACCGACGACGAGTGTCGAGACGCGGAACTGCTCGGTGAGCAGCTCCAGACCACGTGCGTCGTGGTGCTGCTGAAGCGCGTCGAGCAGTCCGCCGGGCCCGCAGGCCAGGGTCAGTCGCTCGTGCAGGTCGGGGACGAGGGTCCCGAGGTCGGCGACGTCGAGCACGCCGTGCTCGTCGTCGTAGCGCGCGACCAGACGGATCAGGCCCGCCGCGTCGAGCGCGCGGAGGTTGTCGATGAAGATCGAGTCGGGCTCGCTGGGTGCCACGTGCACCACGACGATGTCGTATGCCGCCGAGCGGGCCAGGCGCACGACGCCCGCGTCGGCGACGGGGAAGAGGTTGCGGAGCATCCCGATGACCGGGGTGACGCCTGAGCCGGCGGTGACGAAAAGGAACTTGCCGCCGTCGGTCGGCAGGACGAACTCGCCCTGCGCCTGCTCGAGGTGCACGAGAGTGCCCGGTCGCGACTCACGCACGAGGTGCGTGCTGACGAGGCCGTCCGGCACCGCCTTGACGGTGATGGAGATGTTGCCGTCCGCCCGGGGGCCGTGGGTGAGCGAGTAGGCGCGCCATTGCCGGACGCCGTCGACGTCGACACCGATGCGCACGTACTGCCCCGGCACGTGGCCGGCCCAGTCGGCGCCGGGCCGGATGACGATCGTGGCGGCGTCGGAGGTCTCGGGGTGGACCTCGACGATGCGACCGCGCAGGTCGGCGCCGGGACGCAGCGGGTCGAAGAGGTCGAGGTAGTCGGCGGGCAGCAGCGGGGTCGTCGCACGCTCGGCCAGCATGACCAACCGTCGGCGCAGCGACTTTCGGTCGGGTCGGGTGGAGGGTGCGGTCAGGCTCATGTCTTCAGCATGACTGACAGGCAAGGGTAAGATCCTGACCGCTGGGCGTGAAACGCTCAGGAGCTCTTGTGCGGAGGAGACAATTCATGCCCACCAGCGTGAGCAGCGCCACAGTGCGGGGGGCCGCCGCCCTCCAGATGGACGTCTCGGTGCTGCGAGTCCTGCGTGAGCGCCTCCCCGCCATCGCCACCACGACGATGGCGGCGGTGGTCGAGGAGGTCCCGGACTACACCGGCGCGCTGGGCGGCTCGGCGGGAGCCACGATCGAGAAGGCCGTGCAGATGGCGATCGCCGGCTTCCTCAAGCTCGCCGGCGGCGGCCGAGACGTCGACCCGAGCACCCCCCTCGGTCCGACCCGCGAGGGGGCCTACGCGCTCGGGCGGGGGGAGGCGCGGGGCGGACGCTCGATGGACAGCCTGCTCGCGGCATACCGCGTCGGGGCCCGCGTGTCGTGGCGCGAGCTGGCCCAGGCGGCGGCGGAGGCGGGCCTGCCCGCGACCACGATGGCGAAGTTCGCCGAGCTGCTCTTCGCCTACATCGACGAGCTCTCCGCGGCGAGCGTGGCCGGCCACACCGACGAGCTGACGACGAGCGGGCGAGTGCGCGACCGCTATCGCGAGCGGCTCGGCCAGCACCTGCTCGCCCGCGCCGGGGCCGACGTGCTGACCGCCGCGGCGGCGCGCGCCGAGTGGACTCCCCCGACCTCGCTGACGGCGGTGCTGCTGCCTGCCGCCGAGGCGAGACGCGCCCTGGCGCCGCTCAGTGCCGACACCCTCGCCGTCGGCGAGGACCTGCAGGGCATCGACGTCGACGTCGACCACCCGCTCACCCTGTTGCTCGTGCCCGACGCCGACGGGCCGGGGCGCCGTCACCTGCTGAGGGTGCTCGGTGGTCGCCACGCCGTCGTCGGCCCAGCCCGGCCGTGGATCCAAGCGCGCTCCTCCTACGACCGGGCGGCGCGCACGCTGGGGCTACGCCGGCCGTCGCGCAACGGCGACCCCGTCGACAGCGAGCAGCACCTGGCAGACCTCGTGCTCACCGCGGACCCGGATGCCCTCGCCGACCTGCGAGCGCAGGTGCTCGAGCCGCTCGCCGACCTGTCGCCCGCGACGCAGGACCGGCTCGCCGAGACGCTTCTCTCCTGGCTGCTCCACCAGGGCCGGCGCGACGATGTCGCCGCCGAGCTGCACGTGCACGCCCAGACGGTGCGCTACCGGATGGGGCAGGTGCGCGAGCTCTACGGCGATCGCCTCAGCGACCCGGCGGTCGTGCGCGCGCTCATCCTCGCCCTCTCCGCGGGCGGCCCCTCCACGCGGTGAGTCCACTGAGGGGCCCTGTGTTGTCGCCGCGGCCCAGCCGAGGATGTGCCTGAGTTGGGTGCAGCGCCGGCGTGCGCTTCGTTGCCGATCCGATCTAGGACGTCTGCCGCAGGGTGTAGCAGGCCGATGAGCGGGTCAGCCCTGGAACCGGAGGGCCAGCGACTCGTGGAGCACACCTCGACTGGTGTGCAGCGTCGGAGCCTCTACGGATTCTCCATAGAGGCCTTCCACTTGGCAGGCGCGGCACAGGACTTCGGTACTGCCGCATACAACATGGTTAGAGATCCAATAGCACCCTGATAGACTAAGAGGCAGCGGCGCGGGTCAGTCAGACCACGGGCAACAACCCAACGAAGGGCACACCGAGGAGTGAACGAGATATCCGACAGTCATGAGGGTCGCTGCGACGACCCGCTGATGCTGACCCAGGGCGTCACGATCGGGCAGGTCTACCACCTGGGCGGCCAATGGCGAGCCGCGATCAAGATCGACGAAGACCTCGTACTCGTCGCCAGGTCCAGAGGCGAGGGCTTCTACCTCGCTTGCGACCGTCGGCTGGCCTCGTCGTTCACTCCGGACCCGATCCTCGCGGACGAGATCAGGAACATCCGAACGCGTCGCCGCCCCCGGCGCCCCACGATGAGCCGCTGACTCGGCCCGAACGCCCAGGTGCTCGGTTCTGGTTCGTCGCCAGCTGGACGGCCCGGGCCTGCCGCGCGGCGGCCAGGGCCTGGTGCGGTGCCGGCCGCTGAAGGGGGCAAGACTGCTGCAGTGCTCATGGGAATCATTATCGACGCCCAGGCGTCCGTCTGGCAGCAGGCCCGCTCGGGCCGAGGCCGACTGGATTCGTCTTCCGCACCGGGCCGCCCCGGACACTGGTGTCGGTGCGGTGTGGGTGCGGTGTGGGTGGGGTGGGACGGCATCCGTCGTGAGGCTGGAGGCACCACTTCCAGCCAGCCAACGAGGAGTCACCGTGACCGCCACGACCCGCACCGACCAGCGACCCGACGTCCAGGATATGGTCGTCGTCCACCGCGCCTTCCGGCGGGAGTCCGCCGCTGCCGCCGGCCTCATCCGCACCACACCCGATGGCGACATCCGTCGCGCCACGGTCGTCGCCGACCACCTGCGTCTGTGCATGGCCGGCCTGGAGATGCACCACACCGGCGAGGACATCGTGCTCTGGCCGCTGCTGCTCGAGCGGGCCGCACCGTCGACCGGGCTCGTGGAGACGATGCAGGCTCAGCACCACGCCGTCGACGCTCACATCGAGGCCATCACCCCCGCCCTGGCCGCCTGGGAGGCCAACCCCACCAGGGCCGCTGGCGCGCAGCTCGCCACTCTGTTCGAGCGGCTCACCACGGCACTCGTCGAGCACCTCGACCTCGAGGAGCGTGAGATCCTGCCGCTGGCTTCACGCCACGTCACGGCCGCCGAGTGGCGCCGGATGGGCGAGCACGGGAAGGACTCGATGAGCCCCAGCCAGCTGCCGATCATGTTTGGCCTGGTGCTCGAGGACGCCGACGACGAGGAGCGCGCCAAGATGCTCGGCAACCTGCCGCTGCCGATCCGAGTCCTGCTGAAGACGGTCGGCGCCTGGCAGTTCAAGCGCTACGTCCGCCGCCTGCGCGCGTCATGACCATCGCGGCGCGGGCCTGGATCTCGGCGTCGCCAGCGGTGCGGCCGGCGTCCCACGCGCGGGTGAAATCCGGTTCCCCGAGAACGGCGCGGGTGGCGTCGAGCCCGCGGTCGGACAGCGCCCGCGACACCGGGAAGGTGGGGTCGACGGCATCCGATGCCGAAATCGAGGCGCCCGCCCCGAAGAGCCAGGCCGCGGATGCCGGGTCGCCCACCCGCTGCGCGAGGCTCGCCAGCGCGGGCAGGGAGTAGCCGAGGGTCCAGCTCAGCCGCGCCGCGAGCGACAGGGCGATCGCCTCGCCGAGCAGGGCTGCGGTCGCGGGCTCGTCGCCGAGCAGCTCGGTGCGAGTGGCGTTGATGTTCAGTGAAGTTGCCAGGGTGAAGGGGTTGCCGAGCTCACGCGCCGTGGCCACCGCCTGCGGCAGGACGACCGCGGCGGTGGCGAGATCAGCCGCTGCGAGGGCGAGCAGACCCTGGGCCAGCTGCACGTGCGCCGCGACCCAGGTGCGCCCGCTCTGCGACGCCGCCACCGCAGCAGTAGCCAGCAGCCGCTCGGCCTCGGGCAGCGCGCCGGCGAAGACCGCGCCCTGCCCCGCCAGGAGCAGGATCTCGCACGTCACCCCGGGGTCGGCGACGCGTCGCGACAGGGCAAGGGCCTCGTCGGTCTCGTGCCTCATCCCCTCGATGTCGCCGGACACCATGAGCAGACCCAGCCGCCCGGTCAGCGCCCGGCAGCGCGCAACATCGGACGCTCCGGGCCCGAGCCGGTCGAGCCACGCCAGCCCCTCGCGGGCGTGTCCACGCAGCGCGAGGTAGAGCCAGGTGCTGCCCGCGAGCTCGGCGGCATCGCTGTCGCGGTCGAGTTCGAGCAGGCGGAGGTAGGCCGAGCGCAGGTTGGCGTGGTCAGCCTCGAGCCGGTCGAGCGCGACGGCGAGACTCGGCCCCTCGAGGGGATCTCGGAACGCCGTCGCGCGGGCGTGGAAGTGTGCGGCGTGCCGGTCGGCTGTCGCGGTGGCGAGCCCCGACTCGTGCAGGCGCTGCATCGCGAACTGCCGCACCGGCTCGAGCAGCCGGAACCGCGGCTCGTCGTCCGGAGCCGGCACGCGCAACACGAGTGACTGGTCCACGAGCGCGCCGAGGGCGGGCAGGACGTCGGCGTCGTCACCGGCGTGCGCGACTGGCCCGACGTCGTCGAGCGAGAACCCACCGCTGAAGACCGCGAGCCGGGTGAAGAGGTCGACCTCCTCGGGCTCGAGGAGGTCCATGCTCCAGTCGAGCACGGCGGCCATGGTGCGGTGTCGGTCGGGCAGGTCGCGCGGGCCGGCACCGAGGCCGCCCGGCCCGGCTCCAAGCCCGGTGTGCTCCAGCCGCGTGAGCAGGATCGACGGGGAGAGCAGCCGCAGGCCCGGAGCCGCGAGCTCGAGCGCGAGCGGGATGCCGTCGAGCCGGCGGCAGATCGCCGCCAGCGTGGCCGCGTCGTGCTCGGTGACCGGTATCGGTGACCCCGACGCCGCCGCGCGGTCGAGGAAGAGCGCCACGGCAGGCGAGGAGGCCACCGTCGCGAGGTCGTCGTCTGCGGGGGTGGCCAGCGGGCCCAGCACGAGCTCGTGCTCGGCCCGTACCCGAAGCGCGGCCCGGCTCGTCGCCACGACGACAAGATCCGGGCACCGCCCGACCAGGTCAGCCAGCAGCGGCGCCGCACCGGTGAGCTGCTCGAGGTTGTCGAGCACCAGCAGAACACGCAGGCCGAGCAGGTGGGCGACGAGTGCGTCCAGCGGGTCGGCGCCGACGGCCTCGGGCAGGCCGAGCGCGGCGGCGACCCTCGGCACCACGAGAGCCGGCTCGCGCACCGCCGAAAGATCGACGGCACGAGCGCCACCGGGGAACCGCGCCGCCTCGCGGAGCATCAGCTCCATCGCGAGCCGGGTCTTGCCGACCCCGCCGGGCCCGGTGATGGTCACCAGCCGGTGAGCCCCCGAGCGGATGAGGGTGCCCAGCTCATCGAGGTCGGCCTCGCGGCCGATGAGCGGAGTCCTCGGCATCGGCGGGTTCGCGGAGGAGGCACCGAGCGCTGGTGCCGGTGTCGGCCGCGCGGATGCCGTGCCACCGGCATCCACCTGGCTGTTGGTGGATGGCCTTGGCGCGGAGGTGGACGGCGTCGAGCCGGCCACCTGCGGGACGTGCGATGCCGCCCCGCCCCGTGGCCCGGCATCCCGGCTGGGGACGGCGGCGACCAGAGCGGAACGTTCGTCGTCGTCGAGGGCGAGCCCATCGGCGAGGCAGCGCACAGTGTGCGGGTAGGGTCGTCGGCGCTCACCGCGCTCGAGGGCGCCGATCGCCTTGGCGGTCAGGCCGGCTTGCTCGGCTAGCTCCTCCTGGGTCAGCGACCGCGACTCGCGCAGGCGGCGTAGCACGACGGCGAAGTCGCCCGGCGCCGCACGCGAATCCACGGGTCAGACGCTAGCCGTCAGATTCCGGGTGCGTCAGTGCTTCGAGCGGGCGCCCAGGTGTGGTGCCGGTGTGGGCCTGCTGAGGGTGGGGTGTCGCTCGCTGCGACGCGAGGGTGGGACGTGACGGCATCCCGCCGCACCGACGAGAGGAACGATCATGACCACCACACCCATGACCAGCACCACACCCGGCACCAACGCGGGTGCGCGGACGTCGACTTATGGCCGCCACATGTCGGGTGTGCTCGTCACCGCGTTCGCTCTGTCGGTGGTGCACACGATCTACGCGTGGGTCGCGGGGATCGAGGACCCGACCTTCACCGTCGACACCCCGCTCGCCTGGGGCTTCTACGCCGTGGCCTTCGGCATCGCGGCTCTGGCCCGCCGAATTGAGCAGTGGGCCCAGCTCACGGTCATCGCATACCTGGTGACCGTGCTCGGCATCGCGTTCTTCTACTACCCGACGACGTTCGGCGCCGAACAACAGACGGTGTTCGGGTGGTTCGAGAACGACGTCTACGTGGGCCTGCTCGTCACCGCCACCTATCTCGGTGTACTGCGCCTGCGTCGCACCACGCTCACGCCGGCCTGACACGACTCCGTGGCGGGACGCACACTGGGTTCGAGGACCCGCAGTACCGGTCCGCAGCGCGGGCCTTCGCCGTGCTCGCCGAGGAGGCCCGGACGGGTCCCTCAGCCGCCCACGAAGCCGAGGGACTCGGCGGGTCGGCTGACGCGTCCACAGGAAGAGCACGCCGATTGAATTCACTGCCGCTGCGCAACGCCCAGGGGGCTGAATCCAGCCTTCAGCGTCCGTCGGAGTCGGCTGGCCCGGTCAGGAGGTGAACGCGTCGGCCACGGTTGACACCACTAACCTTTGCTGCTGCAGCACCTTGAAGCCACGGGCCGTCTCGAGTGGCTCTTCGCCGACGACGGGCAGCCACCGCCACACCAGAACACGGTCGGCCACTGGTGGCGCACCGCCTGCAAGAGGACTGGCGTTTCCTATCGCCTGCACGACCTGCGCCACTTCTACGCGACTGGACTCATCGCGGCAGGCTGCGATGTCGTCACCGTCCAGCGAGCCCTTGGCCACTCCAAGGCAACGACGACGCTCGACACCTATTCCCACCTGTGGCCCACAGCCGAGGACCGTACCCGCCAGGCGGCGGCAGCACTTCTTGCGGACTCGTTGCGGACCGCGAGGGGCCTGCGGCTCTACACGTTGAAGCGGAACTCCACGACGTCGCCGTCGCTCATGACGTAGTCCTTGCCCTCGATGCGCACCTTGCCGGCGGCCTTGGCGGCGGCCATGCTCCCAGCGGCCACGAGGTCGTCGAAGCTGACGACCTCGGCCTTGATGAAGCCGCGCTGGAAGTCGGTGTGGATGACGCCGGCGGCCTGGGGGGCGGTCCAGCCCTTGCCGATCGTCCAGGCCCGCGACTCCTTGGGACCCGCCGTCAGGTAGGTCTGCAGCCCGAGAGTGTGAAAGCCCTGCCGAGCGAGCTGGTCGAGCCCCGACTCGTCGGCGCCGAAGCTCTGCAGCAGCTCGAGCGCCTCGTCGGCCTCCATGTCCATGAGGTCCATCTCGAGCTTCGCGTTGAGGAAGACCGAGTCGGCCGGCCCGGCGAGCTCGCGCAGCGACGCCTGGAGCTCGGCGTCGGCGAGCTGGTCCTCGTCGAGGTTGAAGACGTAGATGAACGGCTTGGTCGTGAGCAGACCGAGCCCCTTGGCCTCCGCGAGGTCGAAGCCGCCGACGCCGTCCTTCGCCGCGGCATACAGCGTGTGACCCTCCTCGAGGACCTTCTGCGCGGCGGCGGCGTTGTCGAGGGCGACCTTGCGGTCCTTGTTGATGCGCGCTTCCTTCTCGAGGCGCGGCACGGCCTTCTCGAGCGTCTGGAGGTCGGCGAGGATGAGCTCGGTGTGGATCGTCTCGATGTCGCTGGCCGGGCTGACCTTGCCGTCGACGTGCACGACGTCGCCGTCCTCGAAGGCACGCACGACCTGGCAGATGGCGTCGGCCTCGCGGATGTTGGCGAGGAACTTGTTGCCCAGGCCCTCACCCTCGCTGGCGCCGCGCACGATGCCCGCGATGTCGACGAAGCTCACCGTCGCGGGGAGGATCTTCTCCGAGCCGAAGATGCCGGCGAGCACCGTGAGGCGCGCGTCGGGCAGCGGGACCACGCCCACGTTGGGCTCGATCGTCGCGAACGGATAGTTCGCGGCGAGCACGTTGTTCTTGGTCAGCGCGTTGAAGAGCGTCGACTTGCCGACGTTGGGGAGCCCGACGATTCCGATGGTGAGTGCCACGAGGACAAGAGTTTAGTGGCGTTCGCCGGCCTCGCCGACCACGAGCCCGTATGCCGCCCTCCCCCGGGTCGATGTATTCCGCGGTCACCGGTGACCGCGGGATACATCGACCCGGTGGTGGGTGTGGGGAGGTCAGCCGTTGCGCCCGCTCGAGAGGCGCACCCCACAGAGCTGCCGCGACTGCGCGACGAGAGCCCCGGTGCTGTCCCAGATGCTCGCGTCCTCCTCCATCATGCCGCCGCCGACGTTCTCGCTCGACAGCGAGACCCGCAGCCACCCCGGGGCGGGGCGGCGGCGGATGTGGCCGGTGAACTCGAGCGTCGGCGTCCAGCCGAGGATGCCGAGGTCGAAGGCCACCGGGGGCAGTGCATCAAGCGCCATCATGAGCAGCGTGGTGTCGGGCTCTCGGTCCTGCACGCGCAGCCAGCCGCGGATGGCGCCGCGCATCGACGGCTTGCCGAGCGCCCAACCGGCCGTCGCCGGGTCGAGGCGCAGGTCGAGGCGCTCGAGGAAGCGCATGTTGGCGAGGAACTCCGGCGGCGCCTGATCGGCCGAGACACATTCCTCCGGCGGCGGCAGGTCGGGGGGCGTCGACTGCTTGACGGTGTCGACCTTCTCGAGGTCGCCGAACGAGGCGATGGCCCGCATCCGCTCGACCGGCGCGCCGTCGGGACCAGCCTGGCTCAGCGAGATCTGGCCGGTCGAGAGCATGCGGCCGCAACGCATGATGTCCGTCGTCACGGTGAAGGGGCCTGGCGCCGAGGCGGTCATGAAGTAGGCGGACATGACCACCGGGTCGCTGTGCGGCGTGTGCTCGGCAGGATCGGTCGCCAGGTGCTGACCGAGCGCGCTGAGACCCGTGGCCATGACGAAGCCGCCGTTGACGGCGTTGCCGATCATCCAGTCCTCGGAGAAGGTGCCCCTCCTGCGGGCGGGGTCGTCGCCGGGCTCGAGCCGGATCGCATCGTCGTACTCAGTCACGGGCTAGGTCTAGCAGACGCATCCACCCACGGGCGCGTCGGCAGTCGCTTGTCGGTGGGGTCTGCGACGGTTGCCGCATGGACATGACCGCGCTGCTCATCGGGCTGGTCATCGGGCTCCTGGCCGGGAGCGCCCTCGGTGCGGTCATCGCCGGCCTCTGGGCCCGCTCGGGCCTCCTCGCGCGCTCCGCTGGCGCCGAGGCCGAGCGCGACGTGCTCCGCGAGCGCGTCGGCGACCTCGAGACCGCCCGCGCCGACGACGCGGAGGCGGCCGCCTTGCTGGGCCCCTTGCGCGACACCCTCGGCCGCGTCGAGCGCCAGGTCGGCTCGCTCGAGCGCGACCGCGTGCAGCAGTTCGGCCAGCTCGGCGAGCGCCTCACCGAGGTCAGCCGGTCGACGGAGTCGCTGCGCTCTGAGACCGCCACCCTGGCCAGCGCGCTCAACGCCTCGACGGTCCGCGGCGCCTGGGGCGAGGTGCAGCTGAGACGCGTGCTCGAGCTGTCCGGCCTGCTCGCCCGGTGCGACTTCGACGAGCAGGTGACCCGTGTCAGCCGCCACGGCGCGACCGTGCGGCCCGATGCCGTCATCAACCTCCCGGGCGGGCGCAACGTCGTCGTCGACAGCAAGGCACCGATGTCGCACTTCCTGCAGGCGCACGGCGACACCGTGTCGGAGCTCGAGCGGGGCGAGCTGCTGGCCGCACATGCCACAGCCCTGCGTCGACACGTCGAGAGCCTGGCCGGCAAGGCCTACTGGACCGCCTTCACCCGCTCCCCCGAGGTCGTCATCTGCTTCGTGCCCGGCGAGGCCATCCTCGCCACCGCTCTGGCCGACGACCCCGGTCTCTACGAGCACGCGCTCTCGCGCAAGGTCGTGCTCGCCTCCCCCGGCACCCTGTATGCCGTCCTGCGCACCGTCGGGGCCATCTGGCAGCAGGACGCCCTCGAGCAGAACGCCCGCGAGCTGCTTGCGATCGGCCAGGAGCTGCACGCGCGCCTCTGCACTCTCGGCGGGCACGTCACGGCCATGGGCCAGTCGCTGGCGCGCTCCGTGGAGCAGTACAACCGCTTCGTCGGCACGCTCGAGTCGCGCGTGCTCGTCACCACCCGTCGCATGCACGAGCTGCACCTGACGAGCGAGCGTCCACCCTCCCTCGCGCCGCTGGACGTCGGCCCGCGGTCGACGAGCGCCCCGGAGCTCACCGACGGCGAGGTGACCGCCGACAGGTCCTACCTGAGCGATCGGCACGACGTCGACCCGCTTCCGGGCCAGGGCGACTGCGAGGTGGACGCGACGCTCGGTGGAGTCTCCCGGGATGCCCGCGACGCGGCATACCTCGATCGTGAACGGGCGGGGAGTGCCGGGGCCGAGCGCCACGACGACTCGGCCACTGCCTGATGGTCAGCCCGACTTGGGCAGGAGGGTCGTGACGACTGCCGAGGCGAGGGGCGCGAGGATGAAGACGGCGGCCTGCAGCTGGGACCCGATGGTGAGATTGGCCCCGGTCAGGGTGTCGACCCGCTCGCGCCCGCCGAGCCACGCCTCGAGCTCGGCCGACGTCGGCGGCGGCATCGCGTCGAGCGGGAAGGACGCCTCGCGGATCTCGGTGCAGAGCCGCTGCAGCGAGAGGTGCGCCGGCACGTAGACGACGACGAGCAGCGTGGTGAAGAACGCCCCGTAGAGCAGGACGATGACCAGGGGGTTCCACCGCTCGAGTCGACGGTCCCAGGCCTCCACCAGCACACGTGGTGGCGACTGTGACTCTTGTGGCGTCGGCGGCGGTCGTCGGGGACCCACAGATCACCTCCGGGGATCGGGCGGTTGGCGAGACGGTCCGACGCCCAGCGTGGCACGGGGTGGACACCCGGGCAGGCGCAACGGACAATACGCCGCGTGGACGCGGGTAGAGCATGACCGAGGTGGGGGGTCCCGGTCCGGAGAACCGACAGGCATCGTTGCCGAGCAGCACCGACCGGCGGATCGGTCCCTACGAGCAGAGCCTCATCGACACGCGGGAGCGCGTCGCGGCCGAAGCGCGAGAACGGGCCCGGCGACAACGGCGCACCCGCGTGCTCGCCGGCGTGCTCGTCGCCGTCCTCGTCGCAGGAGCCGGGCTCGCCGCGTGGCGCATCGTCGGGCAGCGCGACGTGGCCACGACGGTGCCCGGGGCGGCCGCCCAGCCGACGTCGTGCGCCGATCCCGCTGTCGTGCGCCTCGCCGTTGCGCCTGCCGTGGCCCCGATCCTGGCCGCCGCCGCCGAGGCCCTCAGCAGGCGCCCGGACAGCCCCTGCGCCGCCTACGACATCGAGCCCGCGCAGGCCTATGCCGTCGCCGGCTCGATGATCGGGACCGCCGCCCCGGACGGCTGGGTCACCGACTCGCCCGGCCTGCTCGAACGCGCCGAGCAGACCTCCGGCGCCGCGCTGACGGCCACCGAGCCCTTCGCCTCCACGGGCCTCGTCGTCGCCATGCCCGCCGAGGCAGCCGAGGCGCTGGGTGACGACCTCGGCTGGGCGCGCCTGCTCGCCGGCCCCACGCCCGTGCGACTGCCCGACCCCAACCGCACGACCGTCGGGCGGCTCGCGCTCGGTGCCGCTGCCGCGACCCTCGACGACGCCAGGCTCCGCGCGGCAGTCGCCGGCAGCGCCCGAGCCGGCACCGGCACCGTGGGACTTGACGAGGTCGCGGCCTCCCGAACCCCCGTCGGCGCGGTGGTCACCGAGGCGGAGGTGACGGCCTGGAACGCCGCCCACCCCGACCAGGCGCTCACTGCCGTCGCGCCGACCGAGGGAGGTGCCGCGGTCGAGTTCTCGTTGCTGCCGGTCTCCGCCGACGCGGGGACACGCTCCCTCGTCACCCAGCTGAGTGACTACCTCACGAGTGACGAAGCGCGGACGTTGCTGCAGGACAGCGGTTTCCGTTTGCCGACTGGTGGCGATGCGAAGTCACCGACTCCCCTGGTCGGCACCGTGAGGGTCGCAGAGGTGCCCAGCCCAGCCGCCATGGCCAGGGCCACAGCGGCCTGGAACGCCAGCGCGCCACGCTCACAGACCCAACTCGCACTCGACGTATCCGGCTCGATGCTGGAGCGCACCGAGGAGGGCACCAAGCTCGCTGTGGTGCAGCGCGCCACCGTGCGCGCCCTGGGCGCTGCGGCACCGCAGACCCGGGCCTCGCTCTGGGCCTACTCCCAGCACATCGGCACCCAGGGCGACGACGACAAGCAGCTCGTCGGCTACGGCCCGTTGGGAGACCCGGCCCACCTCGCTGCCGTCGAGAAGGCGCTCTCGGGCCTGACCAAGACCGTCGGCGGGGGCAGCGGCCTCTACGACACCGTCGCCGCCGCCTACGACCGCGGCAAGGCCGCCCACGCCGGCGGCCAGACCAGCTCGCGTCGTCATCGTGGCCGACGGACCCAACGAGGACGACTACGGACTGACGCTCGACCTGCTCCGGCAACGCCTCGCGGCCGCCAAGGACCCGGCCCGACCCGTGCGGGTCGTCCTCATCGGCCTCGGCCCAGCCGCCGACGTGCAGGCTATGCAGGAGATCGCGGCCGCGGCCGGCGGCACCTACCTCGCGGCACCCACCCTCGACGACCTCGAGCCGGTGCTGCTCCGGGCACTGGGCGGCTGAGGCTCGCCGCCGGAGCCCCCGTCAGTGCAGCGAGCCGGAGTCCTCGAACGCGGCGTCGTGCCGCAGCGTGCCGGAGATCCTCGCCCTTGCGGGCCTTGAGGTCGCGTCGCAGCTCGTTGGGCAGCGAGAAGAGCAACGACTCCTCGGCCGCGATGACGGCCTCGACCTCGCCGTAGCCGCGGTCGGCCAGCCACGCAAGCACGTCGCGAACGAGCACCTCGGGCACGCTGGCGCCAGAGGTGACGCCCGACGGTCGCCACGCCCTCGAGCCACGCCTCGTCGATCTCGTCGGCGTAGTCGACGAGGTGCCCGTCGCGGGCGCCGTGCTCGATCGCGACCTCGACGAGGCGCACCGAGTTGGACGAGTTGCGCGAGCCGACCACGATCATGAGGTCGGTGTCCTTGGCCATCTGCTTGACGGCGAGCTGGCGGTTCTGTGTGGCGTAGCAGATGTCGTCGGACGGCGGGCTCTGCAGCGCCGGGAACCTCTCCTTGAGCCGACCCACCGTCTCCATGGTCTCGTCGACCGACAGGGTGGTCTGCGAGAGCCAGACCACCTTCTCCGGGTCGCGCACGGTGATGGTGTCGACATCGTCGGGTCCGTCGACGAGCGTGATGTGCTCGGGGGCCTCACCCGCCGTGCCGACGACCTCCTCGTGGCCCTCATGGCCGATGAGCAGGATGTCGAAGTCGTCGTCGGCGAAGCGCACGGCCTCGCGGTGCACCTTGGTCACCAGAGGGCAGGTCGCGTCGATGGTCTTGAGGCTGCGCGCCTTGGCCTCGTCGTGGACGACGGGGGCGACACCATGGGCCGAGAAGATGACGGTGGCTCCCTCCGGCACCTCGTCGGTCTCATCGACGAAGATCGCCCCCCGCTTCTCCAGCGTGTTGACGACGTGCTTGTTGTGCACGATCTGCTTGCGCACGTAGACGGGGGGACCGTAGAGGTCGAGCGCCTTCTCGACGGTCACGACGGCACGGTCGACGCCCGCGCAGTAGCCGCGGGGGGCTGCGAGCAGGACCTTCTTCTCCGGCTGGTCCGTCGTCGTCGCTTCGGCATTCGCTGCGGTCAGGTCGGTGGAGTCGGTCATGCGCCCATGCTACGTGTCGAGCGGCTCGACGCCCGAGTCCGATCCAGCGCCTAGGGTTGCGCCCGTGAGCATGACGAGCCCGCTGCCCGACAAGGCGGCCGACACCACGGCGGAGCAGCCCTGGCCCGTGCGCGTGCTCAGCCTCAAGATCAGCGACTACGTCGACCGGATGAGCCAGCTCTGGGTCGAGGGCCAGGTCGTGCAGTTCAACCCCCGCGGCGGCACGGCCTTCCTCACGTTGCGTGACCCCGACGTCGACATGTCGCTGTCGGTCTCGGTGCCGATGAATGCCGTCAACGCGATGCCGATCCCCCTCGCCCAGGGCGCCCGGGTCGTCCTCCAGGCGAAGCCGACCTTCTGGACCAAGCGCGGCACCCTGCAGCTCGAGGCCCGCCAGATCAGGCCGGTCGGCATCGGCGACCTGCTCGCGCGGGTCGAGATCCTCAAACGCACCCTGGCGGCCGAAGGCGTCTTCGACGCCGACCGCAAACGACCGATCCCGTTCCTGCCCAAGCGGGTCGGGCTCATCACCGGCCGCAGCTCCGCGGCCGAGAAGGACGTCGTCGAGAACGCCCGCCGCCGGTGGCCAGCCGTGCGCTTCGAGATCCGTGAGGTCGCCGTGCAGGGCACGAGCGCGGTCACCGAGGTGGTCGAGGCGCTGCGCGAGCTCGACGCTCACCCCGAGGTCGAGGTCATCGTCATCGCCCGCGGGGGCGGCGCGCTGGAGGAGCTGCTCCCCTTCTCCAACGAGGCGATGGTGCGGGCGGTCGCTGCAGCGCGCACCCCCGTCATCAGCGCCATCGGCCACGACGTCGACCAGCCGCTCCTCGACCTCGTCGCCGACTGGAGGGCCTCGACGCCGACCGACGCCGGCAAGAAGGTCGTGCCCGACGCCCAACGTGAGCTCACCCTCGTCGTCGGAGGTCGCGACCGCCTCCGCCGGGCAGCGGTTCGGCGCCTCGAGACGGAACGGTCCGGTCTGCGGGCTCTCGTGAGCCGCCCCGTCATGGCAGACCCTGTCGCTCTCGTGCGGGTGCGACGCCAGGAGATCGCCTCCCTGCGCTCGCGCGCCGCGATGCGGCTCGAGACGCGGCTGCACCGGGCGGGTGACGAGGCCGAGCACCTCCGTCGCCAGGTGGTCGCGCTCTCCCCGCAGTCCACCCTCGAGCGGGGGTATGCCGTCGTGCAGCATCGCGACGGGCGCATCGTCATGGACCGCGACGACGTGGGTGTCGGCGAGCTGTTGCGGGTCCGAGTCGCGCGCGGCGACTTCGGCGTGCGACCCGTGAGCGACGGGATCCCGGCGGCGACCGACGAGGCGCCCGATGCGCCCACGTCCAGGCCGGCCGCAGCGCGAGCCAGGGGCCGCGCGCCGAGATCGACCAAGGCCTCCCCACGCAAGACCCAGAAGGAGTCGTAGGGTGGCGGCCATGCCCGACCCCGCTGCGTCGACCGAGCCGTCGACCAGAGACACCAACGCTCCCGGCGGCCCCGAGGTCGCCTTCCCCGACATCGCCGCCCTGCGCTACGAGGACGCCCGCGAGGAGCTCGTCTCGATCGTCTCCCGGCTCGAGACCGGACAGGCCCCGCTCGAGGACTCGATGCAGCTGTGGCGACGCGGCGAGGCCCTGGCAGCGCACTGCAGCCGGTGGCTCGACGACGCCCAGTCCGAGATCGAGCAGGCCACCCGGCCGGCGTCGTCGCCCGCCACGCTGCACGCCGACGACGAGATCTTCGACGACGAGTCGTGACCGGCCCCGCCAACAACTGGTCGATCAACTGGCAGATCAACTCGTGTCCGGTGCTGTCCACGCGACACCAGAGACCAGTTGATCTAGGAGTTGATCGCGCCCAGCCCCGCGACAGGGATCAACTGGTCGATCAACTCGTGCGGGGTGCTGCCTTGACGACACCGAAGCTCGTGTGATCCGCCAGTTGATCGCGCCGAGTCGTGATCTGACCAGGCGGGCGCCGGTGGTGGATCAGCCGGCAGGCGTGACGGGCTTGAGGGCCGCGACGAAGGCCGCGAGCTCGTCCTCGCTCGCGTTGGTCGTCGCGACAAGGGTGACGCCGCCGGACGCGGCAGGCCGCACGACGTAGCTGACCTGCGAGGTGCGCCCACCGGCATACCTCTCGACGGTCCGGCCGCCGAGGCTGACGGTGCCGGCCGCGGGGTTGTCGGTCACCGACGTCGACAGCCAGGTGTCGGTGGGATCCGCGGCCTGCTTGAACGCGAGGTCACCGCCCGCAGGCGTCTTCCAGACCGTGGTGAAGGTGGCCACCTTGTCGGTGCCGGGGGCGTAGGTGGCCGTCGTCGGCACCCAGCCGGAGCCGAGCCCCGTCGGCATCTCGATCGGCCAGCTCGTCTGCGTGGCGACCGCGGCGGCCTTGCCCGCGGCGTCGACGGAAGGGCGCTCGACCTCGCTCATGCGCGGCACGATCGCCACGAGCACCAGGAGGAAGAAGCCGATGACGAGCAGCGAGCGAGCCATGTTGGACATCGAGCCCATCGAGTAGCGGCTCTTCGAGGCGGCAGGGGGCCCACCGGGCGAGGGGTTCGGCTGGGGCGCTGGGCTGCCCGGTGACGTCATGTCCCCATGGTCCCCCGGCGCCGGACGCACGTCCAAACCGGCGCTCGGCCCCCGCTAGGCTGTCGCCCACTCGCGAGAGTGCAACGGAGCCGACGGAGGACTCGATGAAGCACAGCCAGCCCGACCGCAACCTCGCTCTGGAGCTGGTGCGGGTCACCGAGGCGGCCGCGATGGCCGGGGGCCGCTGGGTGGGTCGCGGCGAGAAGAACAAGGCCGACGGCGCCGCGGTCGAGGCGATGCGAGCGATGATCTCCACCGTCAGCATGAACGGCATCGTCGTCATCGGCGAGGGCGAGAAGGACAACGCCCCGATGCTCTACAACGGCGAGCACGTCGGCGACGGCACCGGCCCCGAGGTCGACGTCGCGGTCGACCCCATCGACGGCACCACGCTCACGGCCAAGGGGATGAACAACGCCGTCGCCGTCATGGCCGTCGCCAACCGGGGAGCGATGTACGACCCCTCCGCCGTCTTCTACATGGACAAGATCGCCACCGGTCCCGAGGCAGCCGACGTCGTCGACATCCGCCTGCCCGTCGCCGAGAACATCCGGCGGATCGCCAAGGCCAAGAAGGAGACTCCCGCTGACGTCACGGTCGTCATGCTCGATCGGCCGCGTCACGACGGCCTCGCCGAGCAGATCCGCAACACCGGCGCCCGCATCCGCTACATCGTCGACGGCGACGTGGCGGGCGCCGTGATGGCGGCCCGTCCCAACACCGGTGTCGACCTGCTGCTCGGCATCGGAGGCACCCCCGAGGGCATCATCGCCGCGTGCGCCATCAAGTGCACCGGCGGCGTCATCCAGGGCCGGCTGTGGCCCAAGGACGACGACGAGCGGCAGCGGGCCATCGACGCCGGCCACGACCTCGACCGGGTCCTCTCGACCGACGACCTCGTCGTCGGCGACTGCTTCTTCGTCGCCACGGGCATCACCGACGGCGAGCTGCTGCGGGGCGTGCGCTACGGCGCCAAGTCGGCCCGCACCAACTCGCTCGTCATGCGCTCGCGCAGTGGCACGATCCGCACCATCGACAGCGAGCACCGCTTCGACCGGCCCGGGTGGTTCGGCAGCACCGACATGATCGAGCCCTGAGGAGACGGTCGTGAGCAGCACCACCCTCCCGCGGCCCGCACGCACCCTCGTCATCGGTGAGGCCCTCGTCGACGCCGTGACCGACGCGTCGGGCGCCGTGGTCGAGCACGTCGGCGGCAGCCCGGCCAACGTCGCCTTCGGCCTCGCGGCCCTCGACCACCCCGTCGACCTCGCCACGTGGATCGCGACCGACGAGCGCGGCGAGCGGATCGAGGCCGTATGCCGCGAGCGCGGGGTCGCCCTCACGCCCGGTTCACAGGCAGCGGAGTTCACCTCCGTCGCCCACGCCAGGCTCGACGCCAGCGGCGCCGCGACCTACGTCTTCGACCTCGACTGGCAGCTGCCCACGATCCCCGACCTCACGGCATACGGACATGTCCACACGGGGAGCATCGCCGCGGTGATCGAGCCCGGCGGCGGCGACGTGCGGGCCACCCTGGCCGCCGCCCGCGCGACGGGGGCCACTGTCTCCTACGACCCCAACGCCCGACCCAGCCTGATGGGCGCCCCGGCCCACGCGCGCCGCCTCATCGAGGAGGCCATCGCGTCTGCCGACGTCGTCAAGCTGAGCGACGAGGACGTCGAGTGGCTCTGCCCCGGCGAGCAGCTCGCCGACGTCATCGCCGCCTGGGGCGCCCTCGGACCCGCCCTGCTCGTCGTCACCCGCGGCGGAGACGGCGCGACCGTGCGCGCCCAGGCGACAGGAGAGGTGCGGGCGATGCCGGCGCCCCGCGTCGAGGTCATCGACACGGTCGGCGCCGGCGACTCGTTCATGGCGGGACTCGTGTCGGGTCTGCTCGACGCGGGACTGCTCGGTGGCGCGGCGGCGCGTGAGCGGCTGCGGGCGAGCTCGGTCGAGGACGTCGCACCCGCGGTGCACCGGGCCCTGCGCGCCGGAGCACTCACGGTCGAGCGGGCGGGGGCCTACGCCCCCCAGCGGGCCGACCTGCCCGAGCCCGCCTGAGCCGACCAGGCCCCACCCTCGAGACCGGCCACCTGAGCAACTGGAGAGGGGGATGCGGCACAATTCGGGGCATTCGACAGAACGGTCAGGGGTCAGGCACCATTCTGCGCGGCCCGCCGGGCACCTTCCACCGGCGGATCATCCTGACGCCCCGGGCTGCCGGGGTGTCCACATGTGAGGAACCCGTTGACCAGCCCCACCCCTCCACAGCGCCCGGTCGGCCCCTACGAGACGAGCCTCTACAACAGTCGTGCCGCACGCAAGGCACTCGAGCAGAAGGTCGCCGCACGGCGGCGCCACCGCGTCATCGCCTCGGTGGCGGGCATCGTGCTCCTCGTCGGGGCCGGAATCGGTGGTGCCATCTGGTGGACCGGGCGCGTCGCCGCAGACCCCGTGGCGGCTCTGCCCTCGGTGACCGGCAAGGCCTGCCCCGACCGCACCCCGGTGAGGTTGTGGGTGTCGGAGGCCGCCCAGCCGGCGACGCTGGCGCTCGCCAAGCAGTATCAGGCCGACCCCGCCTCGCCCTGTGTCGACTACGTCGTGCAGGGCAAGTCGCCCATCGAGGCCATGATCGGCCTCGGGCAGGGGCAGCCCGACCGGCCGGACGGCTGGATCCCCGACTCCCCGCGCTGGGTGGAGCGCGTCAACCAGACGGCCAGGATCAACGCCAAGATCGCCCAGCCCTTCGCCAAGAGCCCGCTCGTCATCGCGATGGACCCCGCCGCCGCGAAGGCCCTCGGGAGCCAACCGCAGTGGCTCGACCTCGTCGCCTCGAGCGCCCCGGTCCGGCTCAGCGACCCTCGCACGACGACGGCCGGCATGCTCGCTCTCGCCTCGGCGATGCCACGGCTCAGCGCCGAGCAGGGCCGGGTCGTCATCCCCAAGCTCGCCCAAGGCGCGTCGCCCTCGATCGCCGACCTCTTCGCGACCTACAACGCCAGCCCCGACAAGGCGCTGGCCTTCCCGGTCGCCGAGGCCGACCTCATCGACCACAACCGGGTCTATCCCGACCACAAGATGGTGTCGGTGACCCCTGCGGAGGGCACACCCGCCTTCGAGTTCTCGCTCGTCAACGTGGCCACCGAACCGGTGCGCGACCAGGCTGTGGAGCTGCTCCGTGCCTACCTGCAGACTCCGAAGGCGGCGAGCATCTTCTCGCAGTTCGGCCTTCGCTCGACCTCGGTGCCGGTCATGATGCCGACCCCGCAGGGCAGCATCGGTGAGGTCAAGGTCGGCCCGCAGCCGGACGCGACCACCGTTGCTCGGGCCACGGACACCTGGCAGTCGGCCACGACCGACTTCTCGATCCTCGCCGTCTTCGACGTGTCCGGCTCGATGAAGGAGAAGGTGGGCGGCACGACCCGGGTGGCGATCACGCAGGAGGCAGCCGGAATCGCCCTCTCGGCCCTGCCCAGGACGACGAAGCTCGGGCTCTGGTTCTTCTCGATCGGCATCGGCGCCGGCGGCGCCGACCACAAGGAGGTGGCGCCCATCGGCCGCCTCGACGACGACGCTCACCGCGCGCGCGTCGCTGCTGGTGCCGCGAGCCTCAGCACGAGCATCGGTGGCGGCACGGGTCTCTACGACACCATCTGGGCGGCCTACGAAGCGGCCAAGGAGAACTACGACGCCGACCGTGTCAACGCCGTCGTCGTGCTGACCGACGGTCGCAACGAAGACCCGGGCGGCCTGTCCCTCGACCAGCTCAAGGCCAAGCTGAGGGGCGCGAGCGACCCGACGAAGCCGATCGCCATCACGACCATCGGCATCGGGCCCGACGTCGACCCGAAGGCGCTCACGGCGATCTCGACGATGACCTACTCCGACTTCTACTCTGCACCGAGCCCCGCCGACATGACCACGGTCCTGGCGCGGGCCCTCTTCGACCACGAGTGCAAGGACGGCCGCTGCGTCTGAGCGGAGCGCGCTCGCTGAGTGCGAGCGAAGTCCGGAGGGCCCCACCTCACACCCACAACACGCCCGAACCGGCCCGAACCTGCCCGAAGGTCACGCGGTGGTCTCTGTCGCGTGTCCCTCACTGGACCGGCCCCCGGTGACGCGGTAGGAATGAGGTAGTCCACGTGACCCGGGTCACGTTGATCGGTGGGGATCGACGCCCAACTCAACGACGAGGAGCGACCATGAGTGGAATTCCCAGACGTGCACTGCGGGCGGGCGGGGTGGTCGCCGCGGCGGCATTGGTGCTCACGGGTTGCCTCCAGAACCCCAGCGGCGGTGGCGGCGGAGGTGCCGGCGGTGGCGGTGCCGGTGGCTTCATCGATGGCGGCAGTGCCGACGGAGACAAGGTCGTCACCATCCTCGGCGCCTTCGGTGGTGACGAGGAGAAGAACTTCAACGCCTCCCTGGCCGAGTTCCAGAAGGCGAGCGGCATCAAGATCCAGTACACAGCCGACACGGACTTCACCACGACGATCAAGCAGAAGGTCGGCTCCGGCGACGCACCGGACATCGGCCTCTTTCCGCAGCCCGGCGGCATGCTGGAGTTCGCGGCGCAGAAGAAGGTCTGGCCGATCGACACCTACCTGGACTACGACAAGCTCCAGGGCACCCTGCTCCCCGGCTTCCTCGATGCCAGCCGCTACCGGGGCCGGGTCTACGGTGCCCCGATGCGCAACGCGGTCAAGAGCGTCGTCTGGTATCCCAAGGCTGCGTACGACGAGGCCGGCCTGCCCAAGGACCCGGCGACGATCCAGGACCTGCGCACCAATGTCGCCGACAAGATCGCAGCGAAGGGGATCACCCCGTGGTGCATCGGCTGGGAGTCCGACCAGGCGACCGGCTGGGTCGGGACGGACTGGGTCGAGGAGCTCATGCTGCGCATGTACGGCCCCACCGTCTACGACGACTGGACCTCGCACCGGATCCCCTTCAACGACGAGCGCGTCGTCAAGGCCTTCGACGAGGCCGCCAAGTTCAACAAGGACCCGCAGATGGTCCTCGGCGGCACCAAGGGCGTGCTCAACACGGCCTTCGGTGACGCGATGACCCCGGCGTTCTCGAAACCGCCGAAGTGCATGCTCCACCGTCAGGGAAACTTCGCCACGACGTTCTACCCCAAGAACGTCCAGGCTGACCTCGACAACCAGGTCGGCATCTACGTCTTCCCGAAGTTCGAGGGAGGCTACGACGGTTCGGCGATCCTCGGTGGCGGTGACCTCGCAGCGCTCTTCAACGGCACGGACGACGACGCCAAGAAGGTCATGGCCTTCCTCACCTCCGACAAGTTCGGTGCCCCGTGGGCGAAGGCGGGCGGGTGGCTGTCGCCCCACAAGACGTTCGACCTGGGCAACTACCCCAACGAGACGACCCGGAAGATCGCGGACATCGCCAACAAGGCCAGCGTGCTGCGCTTCGACGGGTCGGACCTGATGCCCAAGTCCGTCGGCTCCGACGTCTTCTGGAAGCAGATGGTCAAGTGGGAGAACGGACAGTCGTCGAAACAGACTGCTGACGCCATCGAAGCCGCCTGGCCCAAGCCGCAGTCATGAGCACGCAGACCAGCGCGGCAGCGCCGCGCCAGAAGATGCGGGTCGACGATCCGGGAGCGTCCCTGCGCGCCAACCCCGCCAAGATCGCCATCGGCATCGTCGGCATGCTGGCCATCGTCTGGGGTCTGGCCAACCTCTTCCTCGCCTTCGGCTACTACCCCCAGTGGTTCGGTAACAAGTTCATCATCGGGGTGCTCGCGATCATCGTCGGCGTCGGCGGCGCAGCCCTGCTCTTCTACTTCCTCAACATGTTCGTCGAAGGGCTGCCGCGACGGCTGTCAGAGGGCGTCATCCCCTACGCCTTCGTGCTGCCGGGCCTGTTCTTCGTCGCGCTGATGCTGATCTACCCGACGTTCCAGTCGATCAACTACTCGTTCGCCAACTCCGACAGCACCGCCTACGTGGGTCTGCAGAACTACAAGACCATCTTCAACGATCCCGAGTTCTGGCAGTCGATCGTCAACAACGTCCTGTGGCTGCTCATCGTCCCGGCCATCGTCGTCGCGTTCGGTGTCATGGTCGCGGTGCTCGCCGACAAGCTGTCGCCAACCGGGGAGAAGACAGCGAAGAGCCTCATCTTCCTGCCGATGGCGATCTCCTTCGTCGGAGCCTCCGCGATCTGGGGTCTCGTCTACGCCTTCAACAACCCAGGTCAGGCCCAGACCGGTCTGCTCAACGCGATCTGGGTGGGGCTCGGAGGCGAGCCCCAGACCTGGCTGCAGATCTCCACCGCGAAGCTCAACTCGATCCTGCTCATGGTCATCCTGATCTGGCTGCAGGTCGGCTTCTCCATGGTGCTGCTCAGCTCGGCCATCAAGGGCGTGCCCGAGGACACCATCGAGGCGGCCCGCATCGACGGTGCGAGCGAGCTGCAGATCTTCTTCAAGGTGATCATCCCGCAGATCCGCGGCACGATCATCACCGTCTTCGTCACGGTCTTCATCACGGTGCTCAAGGTCTTCGACATCGTCTACGTCACGACCAACGGCGCCTACGGCACCAATGTCATCGCGAACCTCTTCTTCAACAAGCTGTTCGCCGCAAGCGAGGCCGGGCAGGCGACCGCCATCGTCGTCGTCCTGCTCATCGCCGTCATCCCGCTCATCTGGTTCCAGATAAAGCACTTCAAGGACGAGGAGGCAGGGCGATGAGCCGTTCGCTGATGAAGGACGGGCGACCCAGGAGCCCGTTCTCGATGGTCACGATGACCATCCTGTGCCTGCTCTGGACGATCCCGACGATCGGCCTGCTCGTCACGTCGTTCCGCACCCGAGACGACGCCGCCACCTCCGGCTGGTGGACGGCGCTGTTGAAGCCGTTCAGCGCAGACTGGACGACGAGCAACTACTCCGGCGCCTGGACCGGTGCCGATCTCAGCTCCGGCTTCATCAACAGCATCGTCGTCGCCATCCCGGCGACGGTGATCCCCATCATGTTCGCGGCCTTCGCCGCCTACGCGTTCACCTTCATGGACTTCCCGTTCAAGGAGTTCTTCTTCCTGCTCATCATCGCCGTCATGGTGGTGCCCATCCAGGTGGCCTTCCAGCCGATGCTCAACGTGCTGGGCCCTCGGGGGCTCGGCATCTCGGGGCAATACATCGCGGTCTGGCTGCTCCACACGGGCTTCGGCATGCCCCTGTGCATCTACACCTTGCGCAACTACATGAGCACGTTGCCGCGCAGCGTCGTGGAGTCGGCCAAGATCGACGGCTGCAGCCACTTCCAGACCTTCTGGCGTCTCGTCTTCCCGATGTCCATCCCGGCCGTGGCCGCCTTCGCAACCCTGCAGTTCCTCTGGGTCTGGAACGACCTGCTCATCGCCAAGCTCTTCCTCAAGACCGAGAACACGACGGTCATCGTCAAGCTGCAACAGCTGCTCGGCACTCAGGGGCAAGGCACGGAGCTCCTGACGGCGGGAGCGTTCATCTCGATGGTCATCCCGATGATCGTCTTCTTCTCGCTGCAGCGCTTCATGGTCCGCGGCATGACCTCGGGCGCAGTCAAGGGCTGACACCCCGGACCGTCCGTGCGCGGACCTGACACCGTCCCCTCCCAGCCGTTCACTAGGCTGGGAGGGGATTGTCGTATGCCGTGGGCTCGGCGGCACGCGGCCCTGCACCACGAGCCCACCCGGATCGCAAGGAGCATGTCGTGGCCGATTTCGCCTACGAGGACCTGCTGCCCATCGGCGCGGACGAGACGCCCTACCGGCTGCTCACGACCGAGGGCGTGCGCGCCGTCGAGGGGCCGGGGGGTCGCACCTTCCTTGAGGTCGACCCGGAGGCGTTGCGGCTGCTGACCGACACCGCGATGCACGACATCGCGCACTACCTGCGCCCCGGCCACCTCCAGCAGCTTCGTAACATCCTCGAGGACCCCGAGGCGAGCAACAACGACAAGTTCGTCGCGCTCGACCTGCTCAAGAACGCCAACATCGCCGCCGGCGGTGTGCTGCCGATGTGCCAGGACACGGGCACCGCGATCGTCATGGGCAAGCGCGGTCAGCACGTGCTGACGGCGGGCACCGACGAGCGGGCGATCAGCGAGGGCGTCTACGACGCCTACACCCGGCTCAACCTGCGCTACTCCCAGATGGCTCCCATCACGACGTGGGAGGAGAAGAACACCGGCTCCAACCTGCCCGCCCAGGTCGAGATCTATGCCGACACCGCCGCCGGTCACGAGGCGCAGTACAAGTTCCTCTTCATGGCCAAGGGCGGCGGTTCGGCCAACAAGAGCTACCTCTACCAGGAGACCAAGGCGATCCTCAACGAGGACGCGATGATGCGCTTCCTCGACGAGAAGCTCCGCTCGCTGGGCACGGCCGCCTGCCCGCCCTACCACCTCGCCATCGTCATCGGGGGCACGAGCGCCGAGTTCGCCCTCAAGACAGCCAAGTACGCGTCGGCGAAGTACCTCGACAGTCTGCCGAAGTCGGGTGACCCGGTCACGGCCCATGGCTTCAGGGACACCGAGCTCGAGGAGAAGGTGCTCGAGCTGACACGCCAGTTCGGCATCGGCGCGCAGTTCGGCGGCAAGTACTTCTGCCATGACGTGCGGGTCGTGCGCCTCCCCCGCCACGGCGCGAGCCTGCCGGTCGCCATTGCGGTTTCGTGCTCCGCAGACCGGCAGGCGCTCGGCAAGATCACCGCCGACGGTGTCTTCATCGAGCAGCTCGAGACCGACCCAGCGCGCTTCCTGCCCGACGCGGGCGCCGTCGACCTCGGTGACCACGAGGACGACGCCGTCGGTGTCAGCTCGATCAGCAAGAACGTCGTGGTCAAGGTGGACCTCAACCAGCCGATGGACGACATCCTCGCCGAGCTGTCGAAACACCCGGTGAAGACACGGCTCTCGCTCACCGGACCGCTCGTGGTCGCCCGTGACATCGCGCACGCAAAGATCAAGGAGCGACTCGACGCCGGCGAGCCGATGCCGCAGTACCTCAAGGCCCATCCGGTCTACTACGCCGGTCCAGCCAAGACCCCCGCAGGCATGCCGTCCGGCTCCTTCGGTCCGACCACCGCGGGGCGCATGGACTCCTACGTCGACCAGTTCCAGGCGGCGGGTGGGTCCAGGGTGATGCTCGCCAAGGGCAACCGCAGCACCCAGGTGACGGAGGCGTGCCATCAACACGGCGGCTTCTACCTCGGCTCGATCGGCGGCCCTGCCGCACGACTCGCGCAGGACTGCATCAAGCACGTCGAGGTCCTGGAGTACGAGGAGCTCGGCATGGAGGCGGTGTGGAAGATCGAGGTCGAGGACTTCCCGGCCTTCATCGTCGTCGACGACAAGGGCAACGACTTCTTCGCCGAGGTCAGCAAGCCGATGGCCTTCACGATCGAGAAGCGGCCGGGGCTGGCATGAGCGTCCGACCCGGTTCCCACAAGGAGACAACCGTGACCGAGAACCCCTCTGCCGACACGGGATTCGGCGACCTGCTGGCGGCGAACCGCGCCTTCGCGGCGGACTTCGGCCTCAGCGGCTTCGACGGTGTGGCGCACCGGGGTGTCGCGGTCGTCACGTGCATGGACTCGCGCATCGAGCCGCTCCGGATGCTGGGGCTCTCACCCGGCGATGCCAAGATCTTCCGCAACCCCGGCGGCCGCATCGACAACCTCGCCCTCGAGGCACTCGTGCTCGGCACGCACCTGCTCAACGTCGACCGGGTGCTCGTCGTGCCGCATACGCGCTGCGCCGTCGCCTCCAACAGCGCGGCCGAGCTGCGCATGCGGGTGGGCGCCAGCGCCGGCAAGGACGCGTCCTGGATGAGCTTCCACGTCATCGATGACCAGGAGCGCGCCCTGCGCGAGGACGTCGCCAAGGTGCGCAGCCACCCGCTCATCGCGGCGGGCACGGTCGTCGGTGGCTTCCTCTACGACGTCGACACGGGCCTGCTCCGCGCCGTCGAGTGAGACCGCGGGTGCGAGCGGCGATCAGCTGGTCGTGAGCGCACGCTCCGACCACAGGTGGTGGGCGACGGCCAGCGCGAGGACGATGCCGACGAGCAGCACCGTGCCCCCCATCGATGGACTGATCGCCGCGACGACGAGGACGAGCACGCCCACGAGACCGCTGGCGAGCCACTCCCGGCGGTGCCTGTCCACAGCTGAATGCAGAGCGGCGAGCGACCAGACGTAGACGGCGACCGCTCCTGCGAGGGCGAGGCCGACCACCCGTGAGGACACACGGGCGTCGCCCTGCACGACGTCGACAGCGGCAGCGAGTGCGGCGCCGGTCGCCGCCACCGACGCGAAGATCGCGTAGTGCCCATAGCCCACGGCGAAGGTCGTGCGGGGTGAGCCCTCGAAGAGCACGGCGTGTTCGCGCTTGAAGTAGAGCCACCACATCGAGAAGACGGTGAGCAGTCCTCCGACGATGACGAGGACCAGCCCGGGCTGCCGTCCCTGGCCCAACGCCCCCTGGACGGCCTGGACCGACGCGAGGATCACCTCGCCGAGCACAATGATCGTCAGCAGGGCGTAGCGCTCGGCGATGTGGTGCGGGTGGAACGGCGTGACTCCGTGCCGCTCCGCCAGAACGGGCACGAGCAGCTCGAGCGCGACGAGCGTCCAGAAGGTGGCGACGATGGCCCCTTGGCCCTCGATCAGCAGCCGCGCGATCCACAGCGCCTGCACGATGGCGATGCCACCGGCATACCAGAGAGCGGTGCGCCTGCCCTCGGTGTGGCTGGCCGCGGCACGGAGCCACATCGCGACCATCGCGAAGCGCATGACGGCATACCCGGCGACGACGAGTCCCGACTGGCCGGTGGCGAACAGGGCCGGGGTGCCGGCCGCGAGCAGGAGCGAGCCCGACATGATGGCGAAGGTCAGCAGGCGGTAGCCGACGTCGTCGCAGTCGTAGGCCGACGCGAACCACGTGTAGTTCATCCACGCCCACCAGATGGCAAAGAAGACCATGAGGAAGCCGAGCAGGTCGCCGAGGTGGCCCTCGGCCAGGCCGTGGTGCCAGCCCGCAGCGGCGCTGGCGATCGCCACGACGAAGACGAGGTCGAAGAAGAGCTCGAGCGGCGTCGCGGCGCGGTGCGACTCGTGGGGGTCGCGGGGCTGCATCCGGCGCCGGAAGGGCACGACGTTGACGTGGCTCACGGGGTGAGTCTGCCAGCCACGCCCTCAGCCACGCCCTCAGCCGAGTCCGCACGACCCCGCGGCCCTGACCACGGGCGCGCGACTGCGCGAGCGGGCCTTCAAGCTCGGCTCCCGCCACCGGCCCTGATCCCTCCCCCCTTCCGCCCGAGCCCCTCGGCGTCAAGGTGAGCCGCAGGCCACGGCCGCCCAGCATCACCTCGGATCGCGAGGAGCCTCAGCCGGCGACGTGGATCTGAGGACGACGTGAATCATCGGGCTCGGCCAGGCGCAGGATCTCGTGGGTCAGGGGTGGCACATCGCCCTCACCGGCGATGAGGAAGCGCAGGGCGTTCTGGCCCGGCCCCTTCTCGCTCCACTCGAAATAGGCGTGGGGCGGCATCGGCATCCGGTCGCGCACGTCGAGCAGGACCGCGGCCAGCACGTTCGGCACGGACGGCCCGGTCGCACGCAGCACTCGGTGCTCGTCGACAGCGGCCGCCGTCACGCTGACGGACGTCTCGAAGTCGCTGGCGTCACTGATCGCGACCTCGAGGAAGATGGCCCCGGGCGCGCTCAGGTGGTTGGCCGACCGCACGACCATGAGCTTGTTGCGGTATTCGTCCTCGTCACCGAGCTGACGCTTGTTGGCGATGAAGCGGACCGGCTGCAGGCCGGCCACGGCGTCCTCGAGCATCTGCAGGGCGTCCTCGTCGTAGGTCACCTGCTGCACGCGCAGCTCGGTCGAACGGGCGATCCGCGACCACACGCTGATGACGACGATGATCGCGATGAAGATGGACGCGATGATCAGGCCCCCCGGCCGCTCGATGATGGTCACGACGAAGGTGTAGACGAAGATCGCGCTCACCACGGCGAAGAAGGCACCCGCCCGGTGGTGGCCGCGCCGCCACTCGGTGAGGAACACCGCGATCGCGGCGGACGTCATCAGCGCGAGCACGCCCGTCGCATACGCCCCCGCCTGGCTGTCGACGCTCGCGTCGAAGGCGAGCGTCACGATGGCCGCGATCAGCGACAGCACGAGCACGAGCGGGCGGGTCGAGCGGGCCCAGTCCGGAGCCATCCCGTAGCGCGGAAGGTAGCGGGGCACGATGTTGAGCAGTCCCGCCATGGCCGACGCGCCGGCGAACCACAGGATCCCGATCGTCGAGGCGTCGTAGACCGTGCCGAAGCCGTCACCGAAGAGCCCATGAGCGAGATAGGCGAGGGCTCGGCCGTTCGCCTCGCCGCCGGGCTCGAACTGCTCGGGCGGGATGAGCAGCGTCGTCACGAGCGAGCTGCCGATGAGCATGACGCTCATGATGAGCGCGGCGGTGGTGAGCAGCTTCTTCGCGTTGCGGATGCGACCCTTGGGCGCCTCCTCGGTGTCCGTCGGGTCACCCTTGACGAGCGGCATCACGACGACGCCGGTCTCGAAGCCGGAGAGGCCCAGCGCCAGGGCGGGGAAGACGAGCAGCGCGGCACCGATGATGCCGAACGGGGCCGAGTGCTCGAGGGTCATGGCATGCGTCCAGTCGCTCAGCAGGCTGGGGTGGCCCACGACGTCGATCGCGGCCCGACCGATGACGACGAGGCTCAGACCGAGATAGAGCACGACGAGCACGACGGCGACCCCGATGGCCTCCTTGAAGCCCTTGAGGAAGACGGCCGCGAGCATGACGAGCAGCACGAGCGTGACCGGCACGTGGCGGCCCTGCAGGGCGTCGTGCAGGAAGGGGTTCTCGATCAGGTGGGCCGTGGCATCGGCAGCGGAGAGCGTGATCGTGATGATGAACCCGGTCGCGACGAAGCCGATGAGCGAGAGCACGAGGACCTTGCTCGGCCAGTAGGCCAGCAGCCGCTCGAGCATCGACAGGCTGCCGTCGCCGTGGGGGCTCTCGGTCGCGACCCGCCGATACATCGGCAGCGCCGCAAAGAGCGTGATGAGCACGAGCACGAGCGTGGCCACCGGCGAGAGGGCACCAGCCGCGAGCGCCGCGATCCCCGGCTGGTAGCCCAGCGTCGAGAAGTAGTCGACACCGGTCAGGCACATGACGCGCCACCACGGCTGCACGTGGCGGTTCGTCACCGCCTCGCGTTCGCCCTCGTAGTAGCCGCCCGGGTCGGCCTCCTCCGCGTCGAGGAACCAGCGCATGAAGGGGGTTCGAGCCCCACGGGTCACGGTCACATCCATTGACTGTAGGGGTGAGAGCGGGCCGGACGGACCATCCGGGCGTCCGCCGGCGGATTGGGCGTCAAGATCGCGTCAAGATGCGCTGACCCCGACCCGGCGACTCAGAGCGACAGCTCCGACTGCACCACACCGACGAGGCGGTCTGCCACGGCCTTGGCCTGGGCGGTGTCGGCCGCCTCGACCATGACCCGCACGACCGGCTCGGTGCCCGACTTGCGCAGCAGCACTCGGCCGCTGTCACCGAGCTCGCTCTCCGCCGACCGCACGGCGTCGGCGACGACGACGTTGTGCTCCAGTGCGCCCTTGTCGACGTCCTTGACGTTGACGAGCACCTGGGGGAAGCGCGTCATGACACTCGCCAGGTCGGCGATCGGCCGGCCGGTGGCAGCCATGCGGGAGGCCAGCATCAGGCCGGTCAGCGTGCCGTCGCCGGTCGTGCCGTGGTCGAGCATGACCACGTGCCCCGACTGCTCACCGCCGAGGGTGAAGCCGCCGTCGCGCATGCCCTCGAGGACGTAGCGGTCACCCACGGCCGTCTGGAGCACCTTGATGCCGTGGCCACCTAGCGCTTGGATCATGCCGAGGTTGGACATCACCGTGGCCACGAGCGTGTCGCCGGGGAGCGTGCCGTGCTCCTTGAAGGCCACGGCGAGGATCGCCATGATCTGGTCACCGTCGACGAGCCGGCCCGCTGCATCGACCGCCAGGCACCGGTCCGCGTCCCCGTCGAGCGCGATGCCGAGGTCGGCGCCCGCCTCGACGACGGCGGCCTGCAGCGGCTCGACGTGGGTGGAGCCGTAGCCGTCGTTGATGTTGATGCCGTCGGGCTCGCCGCCGATGAGGGTGACCCGGGCGCCAGCCTCGCGGAACGCCCGCGGGGCGACCTCCGAGGCGGCGCCGTGAGCGGCGTCGATGACGACGTGCAGTCCCTCGAGCCGGTGCGGCAGGACCGAGAGCAGGTGGGCGACGTAGCGGTCGGCGCCATCGCTCAGACGGGTGATGCGCCCGACGTCCGCTCCCACGGGGCGGTCCCACTGCTCGCGCAGGCGGCCCTCGATGCGGTCCTCGAGGTCGTCGGCGAGCTTGTGGCCGCCGCGGGCGAAGAACTTGATGCCGTTGTCGGGCATCGGGTTGTGCGACGCGGAGAGCATCGCCCCGAGATCGGCGTCCTGCTCGGCGACGAGATAGGCGATGGCGGGCGTCGGCAGCACGCCGGCGTCGCGCACGTCGACGCCGGCCGAGGCCAGGCCTGCCACCGTCGCGGCTGCCAGGAACTCGCCGGAGGCTCGCGGGTCACGTCCGACCACCGCGACCGGCCGGTGGCCGTTGAAGGCTCCGACCTCGGCGAGGACGTGCGCTGCGGCGACGGAGAGGTCGAGGGCGAGCTCGGCGGTGATCTCCTGGTTTGCCACACCACGGACGCCGTCCGTGCCGAAGAGTCGAGCCACGCTGGTGTGCCTTCCTGCTGGGACGCCCTCTCGGACGCCCTGATCATGTGCTCGGACGACGATACCCCCACGGCCGGGTGGCGCCCGTCTCAGCACCGCCGGTTCGGCCCCGCGTCCGTGCGCCGGCCCCGGCCAAGCACCACGGTGCACGGGCGCGCTCGAAGCGACCGGACGGCATACCGCGTCGGTCGTGCCCGACATGGCCGCGACGCCGGAGAAGGGTGAAGGCCCCCGAGCGGCGCTCGGGGGCCTTCGACGCAGCCAGATCAGCGCTTGCTGTACTGGGGAGCCTTGCGGGCCTTCTTGAGACCGGCCTTCTTGCGCTCCGGGACGCGCGGGTCACGGGTGAGGAAGCCGGCCTTCTTGAGGGCGGGACGGTTGAGCTCCTCGTCGATGCCGTTGAGCGAGCGGGCGACGCCGAGGCGCACCGCGCCGGCCTGGCCGGAGGGGCCGCCACCGTGCACGCGCACGAGCACGTCGTAGGAGTTGTCGAGCTCGAGGAGCGTGAAGGGCTCCTTGACGATCTGCTGGTGCACCTTGTTGGGGAAGTAGGCGTCGAGCGTGCGGCCGTTGATCTTCCACTCGCCGGTGCCCGGGACGATGCGCACGCGGGCGATGGCCTGCTTGCGTCGGCCGGTGGCGGCACCGGGGGTCGAGACCTCACGGGTGCGCTTGGTCTCGCCGAAGGCGGCGTCGGTCGCAGAGGTCTCGCTGGTGTACTCGGTCAGCTCGGGCTCGTCGGTGTCGAGGACGTCCTCGTTCACGATGTCAGTCACGTGTCTTGTCGCTTTCTACGCAGCAGCCGGGGGGCTTACTGCGCAACCTGGGTGATCTCGAAGGGGACGGGCTGCTGGGCCGCGTGGGGGTGCTCGGCGCCGCGGTAGACCTTGAGCTTGGAGAGCTGCTGGCGGGCCAGCGAGCTCTTCGGGAGCATGCCGCGGATGGCCTTCTCGACGGCCTTCTCGGGGCTCTTGGCGAGCAGCTCGGTGTAGGAGGTGGACCGCAGGCCGCCCGGGAATCCCGAGTGGCGGTAGGCCTTCTTCTGCTCGAGCTTGGCGCCGGTGAGGGCGACCTTCTCGGCGTTGATGATGATGACGAAGTCACCGGTGTCGACGTGCGGGGCGAACTGCGGCTTGTGCTTGCCGCGGAGCAGCACGGCCGCTTGGCTGGCGAGGCGGCCGAGCACGACGTCGCTCGCGTCGATGACGTGCCACGTGCGAGTGACCTCGCCGGGCTTGGGGGTGTACGTGCGCAATGGAGTCTGCCTTCGTTACTGGTGTGGTCGAGCTGGTGTTGTATGCCGTGGGGCCGGGCCCGCGCCGATCGTCCGTATCGCTCCGGCTGGGTCAGCATGGAGAGGAGGAGGCGGGGCGCTCGTGCCGGTGTGGCACAACAGTGCTCAAGTCTACGGGTCGGGCGGGTGGCACCCAAATCGCTGCAGCGGGGACACCAAAGCGGCCCTGACCTGCGATGACGCCGGATGTCGTCGAGTGTGCAGAACTCTTGTGCAAACGAAGTGTGCAGAGGTAGTGTGCACACTATGGCTGCACGCGACCTCTCACAGACCCCTCCCCCGACGCCTGATGACACCGACGGCGAGAACCTCTGGCTGACCCCTGAGAGCCTGCGGGTGCTCGCCCACCCGCTCCGCTCGCGCCTGCTCGGGGCGCTGCGGCGCGGTGGCCCGGCGACGGCCACCGACCTCGCGGCCACCCTCGGCACCAACTCCGGCGCCACGAGCTACCACCTGCGCAAGCTCGAGTCGGTCGGCCTCGTGCGCGACACGGAGGAGGGCGAGGGCAAGCGCCGGCTGTGGCGGGCCGCGTCGGAGTACCACTCGTGGCACCCGAGCGACTTCGACGGCGACGAGGACGCCGAGACCGCGCTCAACTGGCTGACCCGTGACTACGCACGGCACTTCAGCGAGCAGTACGACAAGTGGCTCGACGTCTCCACGACGTGGCCCACCGACTGGCAGGACGCCTGCGGCTCCAGCGACGCGTCGATCCTCGTCACGGCCGAGGCGCTCGAGGAGATGCGCAGCGAGATGTGGGACCTCATCGAGCGCTATCGGCGTGTGGGGCAGGGCAATCCGCAGGCCCGGCGCATCGCGGTCTACGCGTTCGCCTACCCCCTCGACCTGGATCGGCCCCCGACCCGCGGTGCCCGCTGATGTCCACCGAGCGTCCGCGTGCCGTCCTCTCCCCCGCCGCCGCACGGCGGGTCTTCCTCGTGCTCAGCTTCACCCGCTGGTTCCCGGTCGGGCTCGTCGTCGGGCTGCTGACCCTGTGGCAGCTGGAGCGGGGGCTCTCCGTGACCCAGTCGCTGACGGTCTCGTCGGCCGCAGGGCTCACGGTCTTCTTCCTCGAGCTGCCGACGAGCGGGTTCGCCGATGCCTTCGGTCGACGCCCGGTCTTCATCGCGGCCGCGGTCGTCAACGTCGCCGCAAGCGCGATGCTGATCGTCGCCCAGTCGTTCTGGGTCTTCTTCGCGGCGGCGGTCCTGACCGGCGTCTTCCGGGCACTGGACTCGGGTCCGCTCGAGGCGTGGTTCGTCGACACCGTCCACGCGACGTCACCCGGTGCCGACGTCGACGGGGGCCTCGCGGCCCAGGGCACGGTGCTCGGCGCGAGCATCGCTGCCGGCGCTCTTGCCTCGGGCGCCCTGGTCTGGTGGCACCCGTTCACCGACGCGTCGGCGCTGCTGCTCCCGGTCGTGGTCTTCGTCATCCTCAACGTCGTGCACCTGGTCGCCACCGTCGCTCTGCTCCGTGAGCCCCGGCCCGCCGTCGCCGCCTCAGCCCTGCGACGAGCTGCCGAGTCGGCCAAGGAGGCGCCGGCCGTCGTCCGCGACGGGCTCGGGCTGCTGCGCTCCAACCGCGTGCTTCGCGGTCTCATCGTCGTCGAGGTCTTCTGGTCGGTCGCGATGATCGTCTTCGAGACCTTCCAGCCGATTCGTCTGGCCGAGCTGGTCGGCAGCGAGGAGCGGGCCGGCGCCATCATGGGCCCGGTGGCGGCCGGAGGCTGGGCGGTCTTCGCCGTCGGGGCCGCGCTCGCCGGGTGGACGAGCCGCCGGGTCGGGGTCAGCCGCACCGCGATCCTGGCCCGCGTGCTCAACGGCGTCGGGGCGGTGGTCATGGGACTCGTCGCCGGACCGGCGGCTCTCATCGCCGCCTACTCCGTCACCTATCTGCTGCACGGATCGGGTGGCCCGATGCACGCAGCCCTGTTGCACCGGGAGGCCCGCGCCAGCAACCGTGCCACCGTGCTGTCGATGAACTCGATGGTCGCCTTCGCCGCGTTCGGCGTCTGCGCACCCCTGCTGGGAGTGCTCGCCGAGCAGACCTCCACCCAGGTCGCGATGGTGGCGGCGGGCGCGGTCAGCATCCTCGGTGCCTGGTTCTACCTCCCCGCCCGCCGCGCAGAGAAGGCGCGGGCCACGGAGGCGCCAGCCGAGCACGCGCGCGCGTGATGACACGGCGACTCGAGGCGCACCACACCCCCGAGTGGCTCCGTCGTCCCCGCGGGGGGCACGCCCGAGGGGGTCAGCGCTGCGGGGTGATCTCGTCGAGGGCGGCGAGGTCGGAGACGCTGGGTTGCCACAGCCCGGCCCGCACGTTGTCGAGCAGCTGCTCGGGCTTGGTCGCGCCGGCGATGACCGAGGCCACCGCGGGCTGGGCCGCGAGCCCGCCGATGGCCACGTCGAGGAGTCGCAGACCGCGCTCGGCGGCATACCCCTCGAGGCGCTCGATGGTGTCCCAGTCGGCCGCGTCGAGGCGCTCGCCCGTCGAGGCCAGGCGGGTGCCCTCGGGGGCCGCCTCACCACGGCGGTACTTCCCCGTCAGCAGACCCGACGCGAGGGGGAAGAAGGGCAACAGACCGACGCCCACGTGCTCGCACGCCGGCACGAGCTCGTCCTCGACGTCGCGCTCGAGGAGGGAGTACTCGTTCTGGGCCGAGACGAAGCGCTCGGTGCCGGCGCCCCGCGCGGTCCAGTCGGCGTCGACGACCTGCCAGCCGGTGAGGTTGCTGCTGCCGATGTAGCGCACCTTGCCCTCGCGCACGAGCTCGTCGAGCGCCGCAAGGGTCTCGCCGATCGGCGTGTGCGGGTCGGGACGGTGCAGCTGATAGAGGTCGATCCAGTCGGTGCCGAGGCGACGCAGGCTCGCCTCGACGGCCGTGCGGATGTAGCGTCTCGAGCCGCGCACGCCCCAGTCGGGACCGTTGGCCCCCTGCATGTCCATGCCGAACTTCGTTGCCACGACGACGTTTTCGCGCTGGCGACCGAGTGCTGCACCGAGCAGCTCCTCGCTCGCACCCAGGCCATAGATGTCGGCTGTGTCGAAGAGCGTCACCCCGGCGTCGATGGCCGCGTTGACGACGGCGGACGTCCCCTGCTGGTCGAGGCGCCGCCCGAAGTTGTTGCACCCGAGCCCGACGGTCGAGACCGTCAGGCCGCTGTCGCCGAGCTGTCGATAGGTCATCTCGCTGGTCGCACGTGTCGTCACCGGACCAACGTATGCCGCGCGGCGGGCTCGCGACAGGTGGGACCCTCCCGGCCGTCCGGCGTCACAGGCCCCCGGGTGCAGGTCTGCGCCTCCGTGAGCCTCCGGGCGAGCGCGAAACCCGACAGGGCGAGCGCCTGGAACGGCCCTCGGCGCCCGGTGGACCGGGACGCCGAGGGCACGTGAGCGCCACCCGGGCGAGGTGTCAGTTGGGCTGGACGAACACCGCCACGGTGCGTGCCGGCACCGTCAGCGTGCCAGCGCCGCGTCGTAGGCCGCCTGCTTGACGACGCTGTCGGCGCCCCCCGCCTGCACGGGGCTGAGGCGCACCTGACCGGTGAGGCCGGGGACCTTCTGCGAGACGGCAGCCGGCGTCGCGTTGAAGACGACGACCGCCCCCCGCAGGGCGGGGTCGACGTCGGCACCCACGGTGTCGTCGATGCGCATCACGATGACTCCCTGACGTGCCTCCGGCGTGCCCGAGACCGGGAAGCCGACCTTGGCGTTGATGGCTGCGGCACTGCCCAGACGGAAGAGCGGGGAGCTGAAGCGCAGCTTGAGCAGGTCGGACGCCATGGCGCTCGCCGCCTTGACGTCGCTCGCCGACGGCTTGAGGGCCGGGTTGGCGAGGAGCGGCTTCATGAACGACCACTTGGCGGCGTTCGCCTCCTCCGGCGGCAACCCGTGGCCGAAGCCGTTGTCGGCGCCCGTCCAGTCGAGGCGGTTGAACCAGTCGCCGCTGTCGTAGCTGTCACGGTTGAGCGACTTGCTGCGCAGCAGGTCGGCGCCGGCGTGCCAGAACGACGGCGTCTGGGCGAGAGCGGTCGTCGCGAGCGACAGGGTGTTCATGCGCACCCGGTCCTGCATCGTCGTCGCGACCGGCAGCTTGTAGGTCAACGAGTCGAAGAGCGTCTCGTTGTCGTGCGCGTCGACGTAGGTGACGACCTCGTCGGGCTCGTCGGCGTAGCCGGCGGGTGAGCCGTTGTAGTCGACCTCGGTGCCCTTGACGACCGCGCCGCTCGACTGGCTGCGGAAGGTGAAGGTGCGCAGGTTGCCGGCGAGGCCGAGCTGCACGAGGTCGGTGTCGTGCGCGAGACGAGCAGCCGCGTCGGCGTTGACGGGCTTGCCGTCCTTGTCGACGGCGCCGTTGTCGTCGGTCGCCTCACCCGAGCCGAAGCCCTGCTTGCGCGGGTCCTCGTCGAACGGGCCGCCGCCGCGCACCGCGTCACGCAGGCGGTCGCTGAAGGTGCCGATGCCGGTGCCGCCGAGCTGGCCCTGCGTGGCCTGCGTGAAGAGCGCGTTGTTCGCGACCTCGCCGAAGTTCCAGCCCTCGCCGTAGAGGTAGATCCGCTTGCCGTCGACGCCGTCCTTCTTGAGGGTCAGGGCGTCGAGGGCCGAGCGGATCGCGAGCATGTTGTCCTTGCTGTGGTGGCCCATGAGGTCGAAGCGGAAGCCGTCGACCTTGTAGTCCCTGGCCCACGTGACGACCGAGTCGACCATGAGCTTCTCGGCCATCGCGTGCTCCGTGGCGACGTTCTGGCAGCACGTCGAGGTCTCGACGGCGCCCATCGCGTTGAGGCGGTGGTAGTAGCCCGGCACGACCTTGTCGAGCACCGACTTCTCGGCCTGACCCGACTGCGCGGTGTGGTTGAAGACCTCGTCGAGCACGACCCGCAGGCCGTCCTGGTGCAGGGCGCCGACCATCGTGCGGAACTCGGCGACGCGGGCGCCGCCGTCAGCAGCCGCGGCGCTCGAGGCGTAGGAGCCGTCCGGCACGCTGTAGTGGTACGGGTCGTAGCCCCAGTTGAAGGCGTCCTTGCCGGCGACGGCGCTGACGCACTTCTGCTGCTCGGCGCTGTCGGGGGCGTAGGACGCGAGGTCGCACTGCGGCGTCTGCTGCTTGGCGGGGTCCTCCTCGATCGAGGCGATGTCGAAGCTCGGCAGCAGGTGCACGGTGTTGAGGCCAGCCTTGGCGAGCGACGTGAGGTGCGCGCGCCCGTCGCCGTTCTCGGCGAAGGCGAGGTAGCTGCCGCGGTTGGCAGCCGAGACCTTCGCATCGCTCATCGAGTAGTCGCGGATGTGCAGCTCGTAGATCGTCGAGTCGACGTTCTTCGCGAGCGCGGGTGCCTTCGCGGTCCGCCACACCGAGGGCATGTATGCCGTGTCGCTGAGGTCGACGGCCACTGACCTTGTCGAGTTCAGCGTCAGCGCAACCGAGTTCGGGTCGGTGACCAGGTTGGTCTCCACCTTGCCGGTGCTCGGTGCGTAGACCTTCACCTCGTAGAGGTAGCGGACGTTCTTCGCCGAGGACACCGATGTCGACCACGACCCGTCGGCGGCTCGCGTCATCGGCGCACGCCGAGCCGCGCTCGCCGGCTGGTCGGCAGAGCCGGCCGGCCAGGTCAGCAGCGTGACGGACCTCGCCGTCGGCGCCCACAGGGTGAAGCCGACCTTGCCACCGGAGACGCTCACGCCGAAGGAGCGCGACGCGGCCTTGGCGGCATACAGGCTGTCGAGGGCGATCGCGGTCTGGGCGCCGGTGGCGTCGAGGAGCTTGCCGGTGGAGTCGTACATCGCGACGGCGACCTGGCCCTTGAGGATCTCGGGCAGCTGCTTGGCCGTCTTCTTGTCGAGCCGCAGCGCGACAGCCCCCTTGAGCTCGGGGTGCTGCGCGACGAGCGAGGCCGGCAGGCCCGCGGGGTCGCGGGTGAGCGTTGCCACGGAGCCACCGGTGACGGCCTCGGCGTCGACCGCGAGGCCACCGTCGGCCGACCAGTGCAGCCGCCAGCGCAGCGTGGCCGGATCGATGCCCGCGGGCAGGGCAGAGGACGGCCAGGCCACGAGGTCGGGACCGACGATGAACGCCTTGGCCTTGGTCAGGTCGGGAGCGGCGCCGGCCTTGGAGGTCTTGACGGTGACCGTGTGGTCCGACGTCTTGTAGGTGATGGTCGTGACGACGCCGTCGGACGGCACGGAGAACGCGACGTCGTTGGCGGGGTAGGACTCGGCCCAGCTGAGGCCCACCGCGACCTTGAACGCGTAGTTGCCGGCCGGGATCCGGTCGGTGCTGAAGGTGTAGGTGCCGTCACCGTCGGGGTCCTGCAGCCACGAGCGCATGCAGTCGGGAGCCCAGTCCCCCGGGCAGCCGAGCTCGCTCTGGAAGCTGCCCGGAGCGGTGATGATCGGCCCCTGCGCGGTGCTCGTCACCCAGTGGGTGCGGTGGTCGTAGTAGAAGCTCACCTGACCGCCCGGGGCCTTGTAGGCGATGTCGCCGCCGCCCTTCGCGCCGCCGGCGCCGTAGTTCTCGTCCCAGGACCTGTTGATGGCGGCCTTGTACGCGTAGTCAGCGGCCGGGATGGTCCAGGTGCCCTTCCAGATGTCGTCCTTGGCGTCGAGGGCGAGCTGGGCCTGGTCGCACCAGGGAGCCCAGTCCTCCGGGCTGCCGTCGGCCTTGAGGCATCCCATCTCGCTGTTGTGCGAGCCGGGCACCGAGACGGCGTCGGGCTGCGTGACGGGGCCGACGCCGCCGCCACCGCCGCCGCCGCCGGTCTGCGGCTCGCCCACGACGCCGTAGGTCGACGTGGCCGAGACGCGGCCGGAGAGGTCCTTGGCCACCATGCGGTACTCGAGCAGCGTGCCCTTGGCGATGCCGCTGACGTCGTGGAACACGCGGTAGGGCGCGTTGTCGTCGGTGCCGATCGGGGTCCAGGCCGACGTGCCGACCGGACGGTAGAGGAAGGTGACCTCGGCGAAGGTGTTGGCCGGCACGGCGGCGCCGATCTCGGCGCGCCCTCCGACGACGGCACCGGCGCTGGGCGAGGTCGGGTAGACGGTCGGGGCGACCCGCGACGAGGCCATCGTCGAGTTCGACCGGTAGACGGCGACCGACAGCGGCGGCAGCGTCACGGTGACGCGACCTGCCTTGTCCGCGCGCAGGTCACCGGAGCCGCCGAGCAGCGGCACGAGCTTCGCGCCGGCCGAGTAGGTCTCGAAGGTCGCCGACTTCGCGGTGGTCGCGTTGTTGGTGACGACGACGTACTCGCGCTTGGCTGCCTTGTCGATGCGGCTGAAGGCATAGATGCCGGCGGCGTCGGAGGCGTAGCGGTGCACCTGCGCACCGTCGGCGAGCGCCGGGTGGGCCTGACGCAGGGCTGCGAGGGTCTTGATGTGCTGGTAGAGCGGCGCGCTCGTCGAGTAGTGCGCGCCCGCACCCTGAAGGGCAGGGCTGCCGATGATGACGTCGTCCTGGTAGATCGGCGTCTGCGAGCCGAACATGTCCTGACGGGCGCGCTTGTCGTCGAAGCCGCTGGCCGGACCGGTGAAGCCCTGCTCGTCGCCGTAGTAGACGACCGGGTTGCCACGCGTGAGGAACATCAACGAGTTCGCGAGCTCAGCCCGGTCGAGGCGGTCCTGGCGCTTGGCCGCATCGGTTCTGTCGTAGTCGCTGCCGAGGAGCATCGCGCCCACACGGCCCATGTCGTGGTTGCCGAGGAAGGTCGGCAGCTCGTAGGCGTTGGAGTCGGTGTCGGTGTAGTAGTCGTCGCCGGCGAAGAGGTCACGCACCCCGGTCGTCGCCTTGCCCTGGGCGAAGCCGAGCGCAGCGCCCTGGAAGCCGAAGTCGAGCGTCGCCGGCAGCTTGCCGGTCGTCGTGTACTGGCTCATGTAGGCCGGGTTGCCGTCGAAGACCTCACCGAACATGAAGAAGTCGTCGTTGCCGGCCTGCTCGGCGTGCTTCAGCAGCGCAGGCGAGAAGGCCTGCCAGAACTCCATGTTGACGTGCTTGACCGTGTCGATGCGGAAGCCGTCGATGCCGAAGTCGACCCACGTCTTGTAGATGTCCTCCATGCCGGTGACGACGTCGGCGCGCTCGGTGAAGAGGTCGTCCAGACCGACGAAGTCGCCGTAGCCCGAGGACTCACCGGCGAAGGTCGAGTCGCCGCGGTTGTGATACATCGTCGGGTCGTTGAGCCACGCCGGCACCTTGACCGTCTTGTCGGCCTCGCTGCGGAAGGTCGGCTTGTAGGGGAACGACGAGGTCGCCGAGAGCTCCGGGAAGCACTCGGGCACGGCCAGCGCCGTGCCGGCGCACATCTTCTTGCCTGCGACCTCAGCGTCGTCGAAGACCGTGCCGTCGGCGGCCTTGTAGGGCACGGTCTCCTTCGAGACGTATGCGTGCTGGCCACCCTCGTAGTCGATGACGTCGGCTGTGTGGTTCGTGATGATGTCGAAGTAGACCTTCATGCCCTTCGCGTGCGCCGCGGCGATGAGCGACTTCATCTCGGCGTTGGTGCCGAGGTGGGGGTCGATCTGCGTGAAGTCCGTGACCCAGTAGCCGTGGTAGCCGGCGCTCGCGTCGGAGCCGGAGCCCTGCACGGCGCGGTTCTTGAACGACGGGGTCAGCCAGATCGCCGTCGTGCCGAGGCCCTTGATGTAGTCGAGCCGCTGCGTGACGCCCGTGAGGTCGCCGCCGTGGTAGAACCCCTCGTCGGTCGGGTCGAAGCCGGTCTGGAGCCGGGTGCCGGTCAGGCCGCCCCGGTCGTTGCCGGTGTCGCCGTTGGCGAAGCGGTCGGCCATCACGAAGTAGAAGCGCTCGCGCGTCGCGAGCTCACGCAGCGAGGCCGTGGCCAGCGCGGAGTCGGCCGCGGTGGTGGGTCCGGACAGCTCGACCGGGGCGATCCCGATGGCGTGCGTGCCGTCGTCGTAGGTGAAGCGCAGCTTTGCCGGACCGCCCAGCACGAGGGGCACGTCGGCGCCGCCCTGCCCGTAGCTCTCGCCCCACGAGTGGTTGATGGCCATCTTCAGCTTGTAGGAGCCCTTGGGCACGGTGAAGTCGCGGGTGTAGGTCGTCGTCTCGCCGATGCGAGTGAGGTCCGTGGCCGTGCACTCCGGCTGCCAGTCACCCGGACACCCCAGCTCGTCCTGCAGCGATCCGACGAGGGTGACCGTGCGGGCCGGCTCTGCCGCCCGGGCGACCGTTCCGGTGATCGGCACCGCGAGGCCCGCGAGGACCAGGGCGGTGAGGCTGACGGCGGTCGTGGCCGGGCGACGGCGCATGCGCACTCCTTCGTGCAGGGCATGATGCTGGGGGCTGGCCGGCACCGCGCGTGGCAGCGACCAGAGGGAACGGTATCCCCCCCTTTGCGCCCTGCGCCAGATCTGCTGCAAGAAATTTCAGACAAGGCCGGCTTCTTGCGGACCGTAGTCCGCAGCTCAGGCCTCGGCGGCAGGCACGATGTGCGCCACGGCCGAGCCGAGGTCGCTCGCGTGCACGACCGTGGCGTGGCCGCGCGGGCCGGTGACCTCGGGTGGCCAGCCGGGCCCGCCGATGACGACGACGAGCGGCCACTCGAGCCCGCCGACGAGGTCCCACAAGGGCTCGGTCGGCAACCGGCGCAACGAGGCCCAGATGAAGATGGCCGGGGGGCGGGCCCGCTCGAGAGCCTGCGCCAGCGCGCGCACGGGCACCCGCGGGCCGAGCAACAGGCTCGCCACCCCGTGCCGGGCCAGCTCGGCCTCGACGGCGAGCAGCGGCAGGTGGTGCGCCTCGTCGTCGGCGCTGCCGAGGAGCACGGGCGTGCCGGAGACCCGGAAGCGGTTGGCGCGCACGACCCCGCGCAGCTCGCCCTGGAGGAGCTCACTCGCCAGGTGCTCCGACTCGATGCCGAGCTGGCCCTCGCCCCAGCGCTCCCCGATCGCCCGGAGCGACGGCACGAAGACCCCCGACCACGCGTCGGCGAAGTCGAGACGGCGCAGCGTCTGGCGGTAGAGGTGGACGAGCCCGGTGGCATCGAGCTCTCGGGCGGCCGAGAGGATGGCGTCGACCGTGCCCTCGTCCGTGGTGCCCTGGTCGCTGGAGAGTACGGACCGCGCGGACCCGACGACGCTGTCACCCTCCGACGCACCCTCGGGCGCACCCTCGGCCCCTGCCTCGCCCGGGGCGACCTGCGAGGACGCGACGCCTCCACGGGAGCCGAGCCGCCGGGCCACCTCCTCCGGCGCCATCGTCGTGACGTTCTCGGCGGCGGCCTGAGCGGGCACGCCGGCCGCCGTGAGGCGCGCCATGAGCTGCACACGCTGCAGGTCGACGGGACCGTAGCGCCGGTGGTTGCCTCCGGTGCGGTGCGTGGGGCCGAGCCCGTAGCGGCGCTCCCACGAGCGCAGGGTCGAGGTCGAGACGCCCAGACGGTCGGCCACCGCTCCGACGGGCCAGCTGAGCACGGGCACCGCGGCCGGTTGCGTTCGGCCCCCACGCCCGTCAACGTGCTCGCCACGGCCGTCGAGCCGGGGGTCGTCGTGCGCGCCCACGTCGTCAGTCATCGCTCATCACCACTTCCGCAGGTGCCGGTCCGGGTCTGCAGGGGCACGACCGTGCGACCCGATGCCCTAGCCGGCAGCACCACGATAAACTTGTGCAGCCATCTTGTGCAATGCCGGGAGGTGTGCGTAAGTTCAGTGCACAAGATCGCTGCACACGTTGGCGCAGGGGTCACCCACCTCGGTCCACATGGAGGAAGCCATGACCATCACGCGTCTCCCCCGCCCCGTCTACAGCTCCTACGAGTGGCAGGAGCAGGGTCTCTGCCGAGGCAAGGACGCCGAGCAGTTCTTCATCGACGACCCCGACATGGGGCAGGTGCAGCGGCGCGAGCAGACGGAGGCGGCCAAGGCGGTCTGCTCCGACTGCCCGGTGGCCCGGGCCTGTCTCGACCACGCGATGCGCGTGCCCGAGACGTTCGGCATCTGGGGCGGCACGACAGCCTCGGAGCGCTCGCGCCTGCTGTGGGACGTCGCCGGCTGACCGATCGACCGCGCCGCGGGCCAAGGTGCCCGCGGCTCAGCTCATTGCGAGCTCGAGCACCACAGCGCCCGGCAGCTCCGCCAGCGCCGAGCCGTGGACCAGCAGCTTGGCTCCGCGCAGGCCCGCCCCGATGACGACCGGACCTGCCTCGACGACTCTGGCGTCGACCAGCACCTGCCAGCCGCCGGGCAGTCCGACCGGCGTGATGCCGCCCTGCTCCATCCCCGTCAGCTCTTGGGCCCGCAGCTGGTCGGCGAACGAGATCTTGCGCACCCCGAGATGGCGCCGGACGACGCGGTTGATGTCGGCCCGGTCCGTGGCGAGCACCATGACCGCGGCGATCGTCACCGCCTCACCGCGCCGCCCCTCGACCACCACACAGTTCGCCGAGGCCTCCGGCGCGACGTCATAGGCGGCACAGAACGCCGCCGTGTCGGCGAGCTCGGCATCGATCGAGGCCACCCGAGCCCCCGGCACGTGGTGGAGCGCCGCTGCGACGGGCGGGGCGAGCAGGTCGAGCCAGTCCGTGGCGGGCAGCCACGTGAGGTTTCCTTCGGCTGAGGGCATGGGGCACACCGTATGCCGCCCTCGACCCCCGTGGGGCCCGTCTCGTGCCCTGTCTCACCGCGTCACAGGTGTCTCACCGCGTCCCAGACGGTCCGCGTGTCGCCCTCAGCGGGACCACCGGGGGCCGGCTAGCGCGAGAGGCCGGCCACGACCGTCGCCGCAGGCACCGAGCGGGCCGAGCGCCATCCCGTGCCGGCCCAGAGCGCCACGACGTCAGGCTTCTCCGCGAGTGCCGAGACCCGTCGCAGCGGCACCGTGACGTGGTGCACCTCCGGGTACGCCGGGGGCGCCTCCTCGTCGTGCCGGCGCACGAAGTCGGTCTCGAGACAGCGCCCCAGCCGGCCGGAGAAGGCCCGGGTCACCGTCGTCCTGCCGTATGCCGCGTCGCCCAGGGCCCGCCGGTAGGCCAGCCCGGTGCCCGCCTCGGGGGTGAGGAGCAGCGCCGTGCCGACCTGCACGGCGTCGGCGCCGGCCGCTCGCACGGCATCAGCCCGCTCCCGGGTCGCGATGCCACCCGCAGCCAGGACGGTGACGTCGGCCACGCCTGCCTCCGACGCGAGCCCGCGCACCCGCTCGACGAGGTCGACGAGGTCGGAGCAGTCCGGCACCGCGGTGGGGTCGAGCGTGCCGCGGTGACCGCCGGCCTCGCCGCCCTGGACGCACAGCCCGTCGACACCGGCCTCGAGCGCCGCCCGCGCCTCGTCGAGGTCGGTGACGGTGACGACGCTCTCGATGCCGGCCCGACGCAGCTCCCCGAGCACTGCCGCCGAAGGCAACCCGAACGTGAAGGAGACGGCGGCGACCCGCTCGCGCACGACGAGGTCGAGCTTGCGCTCCCACTCGTCGGTGTCGCCGGGTCGCGGCTCTCCCGGCTGGGCGCCCAGCGCGGCAGCCTCGTCGAGGAGGGAGCGCCGGTAGGCCATGACGGCCGCGACACGGCTGGCACCCGTGAGCCCACCGGGCCGCACGGCATACCGGTTGGCGGCGTCGGGGACGAAGAGGTTGACCCCGAACGGGCAGGAGGAGAGGTCCCAGACGCCCGCGACCTGCGCAGCGAGCTGCTCCGTCGTGAGGTAGCCACCGGCGAGGAAGCCGAAGCCGCCCGCCTCGCCGACGGCTGCGACGAGGTCGGGCGTCGACGGGCCGCCGGCCATCGGGGCCGCCACGACGCCGGAGTCGATCGTGCGCAGGGTCATCCTGCGACGCTACTCCGACGGGCCCTCTCGCGTCAGCGAGGGCGCACGACCCGCTTCTCGTCCCAGACCGGTTCCGTCGACTCGTAGACGCGGCCGTCGGAGCCGAAGACGAGGTAGCGGTCGAAGCCGCGCGCGAACCACCGGTCGTGCGTGACCGCCATCACCGTGCCCTCGAAGCGGGTCAGACCCTCCTCGAGCGCCTCCGCCGACTGCAGGTCGAGGTTGTCGGTGGGCTCGTCGAGGAGCAGCATCGTGGCGCCCGACAGCTCGAGCAGCAGGATCTGGAAGCGGGCCTGCTGCCCGCCCGAGAGCGACTCGAAGGTCTGCTCGCCCGACCGCGCCAGCTCGTAGCGGTCGAGCGCTCGCGCCGCCTCCTCACGCGGTTTGCCGTCACGGTGCTCGTCGCCGCGGTGCAGGATCTCCAGCAGGGTTCGCCCGAGCAGCGTCGGGTGCTCGTGCGTCTGCGCGAACCACCCGGGCCGCACGCGCGACCCGAGCCGCACGATGCCGGTGTGCTCGACCGGTGACGGCTGCACGTCACCGACCGGCTGGTGCTCGCGCTCCGGGTCGGTGCCCCCCGACGCCAGCAGCCTCAGGAAGTGCGACTTCCCCGAGCCGTTGGAGCCGAGGATGGCGACCCGCTCGCCGTACCAGACCTCGAGGTCGAAGGGCTTCATCAGCCCCGTCAGCTCGAGGTCGGTCGCGACGATGGCGCGCTTGGCCGTGCGCCCGCCGGTCAGGCGCATCTTCACGTGCTGCAGCATCGGGACGGCCTCGGGAGGGCCGGCCTCGACGAACTTCGCGAGCCGCGTCTGCGCAGCCTGGTAGCGCGAGGCCATGCCGTCGTTGTACTTCGCCTTGACCTTGTACATCTGCACGAGTGCCTTGAGCTTCGTGTGCTCCTCGTCCCAGCGCTTGCGCAGCTCCTCGAGCCGGGCGTTGCGGTCGGCCCGCGCGGCGGCATACGTCGAGAAGCGCCCGGGGTGCACCCAGAGCGTCGCCCCGGCGGCGCCGGGCTCCAGCGTCGCGATGCGGGTCGCCACACGGTCGAGCAGCTCGCGGTCGTGGCTGATGAAGAGCACAGTCTTGGGGCTCGCGACGAGCGCCTCCTCGAGCCAGCGCTTCGTCGGCACGTCGAGGTAGTTGTCGGGCTCGTCGAGCAGCAGGACCTCTTCCGGACCGCGGAGCAGCGCCTCGAGGACGAGCCGCTTCTGCTCACCGCCCGACAGCGTCGTCACCCGGCGCCACTGCGCCTGCTCGTAGGGCACACCGAGGGCTGCGACCGTGCACTGGTCCCAGAGGGTCTCCTGCTCGTAGCCCCGCGCCTCGCCCCACTCCACGAGGGCGTGGGCATACGCCATCTGGTCGTCCTCGGAGTCGCGCTCCATCATGAGCAGCTCGGTGCGGTCCACCTCCTCCGCGGCGGTGCGGATGCGTTCCGGCGCGACGGACACGAGCAGGTCGCGCACGGTCGTCTCATCGCGCACCTTGCCGATGAACTGACGCATGACGCCGAGACCGCCCGAGCGCGTCACGGCACCGTCGTGGGCGGCCAGGTCGCCCGCGATGATCCGCGTCAGGGTCGTCTTGCCCGTGCCGTTGGGCCCGATGAGTGCCACCTTCGCGCCCTCGCCGACCCTCAGGGAGACGTCGGCGAGCAGCGGCCTGCCGTCGGGCAGGCTGAAGGAGACGGAGTTGACGTCGACGTGGCCCACGAGGGTCAAGCCTGACGTATGCCGGGTCGCGGCGTCACGCCGTTAACGCTCGCCAGCGGGGCGGTGGGGCTCGTGACCCGGGATGTCATGACCAGACCCACGAGGCGAGGATCTCGTCGAGCTCGGTCATCGCGTGCTCGGCGTCCTGCTCCGACGAGCTCAAGGTGAGCAGGTAGACCTTGCCACTGCGGGTCAGGCCGTAGGAGCGGGCGACGACCTGGATGCCCTGCTGCTCGAAGGCGGTCTCGAAGCCACGTGCGGCCACCCCCGCGACCTGCTTGTCGGGTGTCTCGGAGATGGTTCGCCCGGCGGCGCCCATCTGCTCACGGCCCTTGGCGATCTCGGCCTCGAGGGCGGCGGCGTCACCGGCCGAGGTCAGCACGACGAGATTGTTGCTGAAGCCCGCGACCTTTCGCGACGAGAGCAGCACGAGGTCGAGATCGGGCACGTCACCCGCTCGGTCGGTGGCCTCGGCCCAGGCCTCTGGCGGCACGACGCCGAAGTCACCCGAGCGCGCCCGCACGAGGTCGGTCTGGGCCTCGCTCCCCGCCGACGGCGGGGTCGTGCTGCCGGGGGCGGTCGTGGTCGCCGACACTCCTGTGCCGGCCGTGGGCTCGCTGGTGGAGCAGCCCGTCAGCACCAGCACGACGGTGAGCACGGAGACGCCGGACCAGCGGGCCCGTCTGAGAGCCGATGCCACCCCCGGCCGCAGCCGCCGCCACGGGCCCGGGTGACGGCGGGAGGAGCGGTCAGGCATGCGCCGAGTCAATCACAGACCCGGTCGAGCCCAGACCACGATCCCCGGCCTCGGCTGACGCCACGGGGTCGCGGCGTGACCGCGCGACTCGGGCCCGGGTGGCGAGCTGCTCGTCGGGTGGATAGAGCACCTGCTCGAGGCTGAGCCCGTGCGGCGGCATGACGTGGATCTCGGCAGCCCGCACCGCCTCCTGCTGGAGCGTCCGGGGCCAGTCGACGTCACGCCGCCCCTCGCCCACCGGCACGACGGCACCGACGAGCGAGCGCACCATCGAGTGGCAGAAGGCGTCGGCCCGCACCGTCGCGGCGAGCACGCCGTCGTCGAGGCGGCGCCACGAGAACTCGAGCAGCGTGCGGGTCGTCGTCGCTCCGTCGCGACGCTTGCAGAAGGCCGCGAAGTCGCGCAGACCCAGGAGCCGGTGGCCCGCCTCGTCCATGGCGTCGAGGTCCAGCGGGCGCCGCCACCACACGGTGTCACGCCGGCGCAACGGGTCGCGTGGCCCGTCGACGCCCACGATCCGATAGAGGTAGCGCCGCTCGAGGGCGGCAAAACGTGCGTCGAAACCGGGTGCGGCCTCGGCCGCGTGACGCACGACGACATCGACGGGGAGCACCCCGGCCAGGCGCGAGACGAGGGCCGCCCCGGGTGCCCGGTCCGAGCGGCCCGGCACGGCGGCCCAGGCGTCGCCGGGCACGTCGAGGTGCACGACCTGCCCACGTGCGTGCACGCCGGCGTCCGTGCGGCCGGCGACGGTGAGTCGGACCGGCTCGGGCAGGCGCAGCACGGTGGCGAGTGCGGCCGACAGGGTGCCCTCGACGGTGCGCAGGCCCGGCTGCTCCGCCCAGCCCGAGAAGTCGGTGCCGTCGTAGGCGAGGTCGAGGCGCACGCGCAGCGTCGGCCGGCTCGTCTCGCTCATGGCGAGGAAGCCTAACGTCAACCTTCCCGGAGGCTCGCGCGTCTTCAGGGTGGAGCGCCGGGCAACGGGGCGCGGCGCCCGCCCGAAGGGGGATCTCATGCACACCACCCTGCGCCGCCGCCTCTTGGCCGCGGCCGCCATCACCACGGTTGCCGTCTCGGGGGCCGCCGTCTCGGCGGCCACCGCGTCGTCGACGACCAGCACGACCACCGCCACCACCACCGCCGCCGCGCCGTTCTGCGGCATCACCTGGGGCTCACTGCCCAAGGGCACCAGCCCGGGCCTGCTGTGGTCGGGAAGGGTCGAGGGCCACCGCTCCGGACAGCACTCCTGCTATGACCGTGTCGTCTTCGACATCGGCCGCGGGGCGGGAACGCTCGGCTACAGCGTGCGCTACGTCTCGGCCGTCACGAGCCCCGGCAGCGGCAACCCGGTCGCCGTCACGGGCGGGGCACGCCTCCAGGTCACCGTCAACGCGCCCTCGATGCGCGCGGCCAGCACGACCAACTACCCGGGTTGGCGCACGTTCCGCCAGCTGCGGTCGGTCGGCAGCTTCGAGGGCTACACCGACTACGGCCTCGGGGTGCGGGCGCGGCTGCCGATGCGGGCTTCCGTGATCCGCGATGCCGACGGTGGGCGCCGCCTCGTCGTCGACGTCGCCCACGCCTGGTGACAGAAGGGCCCCGCACCATCACTGGTGCGGGGCCCTTCTCGTGCAGCTCGGCGCAGCATGCTGCGCCCGCGACTCAGGAGCCGGAGCCGGCCTTCTTGAACCCGGCCTTCTCGGCGTCGTCGGCCGACTTGAACCAGAACTCGGCGATCGTCTGGTCGTACCACTGGCCGTCGGGCTCGTGGTAGAGGCCGGAGTCCGCGTTGCCCTTGACGGTGTAGCCCTCGGGGGCGGAGCCGTCCTCCTCGGCGGCGGCGGCTCCGTCGGGCAGCGCGACCGCCGCGGCAGCCTCGGTGGCCTCGCCGTCGGTGGCCTCGACCTCGTCGGAGGCATCGGTCAGGGTGAGCTCCTCGCCCTTCTCGGCGTCCTCGGCGGCCTTCGTCTCGGCAGCGGCGGCCTTGGCCTCCTCCTGCTTGGCGGCACGACGGGTCGCGCCCTCGGCCTCCTTGACCGTCGCCTTCTTGGCCGACAGCGGCTCGCGGACGAGCTCGATGACGACCATGGGGGCGTTGTCACCCTTGCGGGCGCCGATCTTGGTGATGCGGGTGTAGCCGCCCTCGCGAGCCGCCATGTCAGGGGCGATCTCTGCGAAGAGACGGTGGACGGCACCCTTGTCACGCACGACGGTCATGACCCGACGACGAGCGTGCAGGTCACCGCGCTTGGCGAAGGTGATGAGACGCTCGGCGAGCGGACGCAGGCGCTTGGCCTTGGCCTCGGTCGTCGTGATGCGGTCGTGCTCGAAGAGCGATGTCGCGAGGTTCGCGAGGATGAGCCGCTCGTGGGCTGGGCCGCCACCGACGCGGGGACCCTTGGTGGGGGTGGGCATTTCGTTTCTCCTAGAAGGTCTGACCTCGCCGCTGCCGCCGTCAGGCTGTGCAGTACGACTGGGTCAACAAGCGGTCGGTCAGAGCTGCTCGTCCTCGAGCGACGCCACGTCGTCGAGGTCGGTGTCGTCGTAGTCGTAGTTGTCGACGAGAGCCGACGGGTCGAACCCGGGCGGGCTGTCCTTGAGGGCCAGACCCATGCCGACGAGCTTGGCCTTGACCTCGTCGATCGACTTCGCACCGAAGTTGCGGATGTCGAGCAGGTCGGCCTCGCTGCGGCTGACGAGCTCACCCACGGTGTGGATGCCCTCGCGCTTCAGGCAGTTGTAGGAACGGACCGTGAGGTCCAGGTCCTCGATCGGCAGCGCCAGGTCGGCGGCGAGCGCCGCGTCGGTGGGCGACGGGCCCATGTCGATGCCCTCGGCCTCGACGTTGAGCTCGCGCGCCAGGCCGAAGAGCTCGACGAGCGTCTTGCCGGCCGACGCCATGGCGTCACGCGGCGTCATCGAGTTCTTGGTCTCGACGTCGACGATGAGCTTGTCGAAGTCGGTGCGCTGCTCGACACGGGTCGCCTCGACCTTGTAGGTCACGGTGAGCACGGGCGAGTAGATCGAGTCGACCGGGATGCGGCCGATCTCCTGGTCACCGGACTTGTTCTGCTGCGCCGAGACGTAGCCGCGGCCACGCTCGACGGTCAGCTCCATCTCGAGCTTGCCCTTGTCGTTGAGCGTCGCGATGTGCAGGTCGGGGTTGTGCACCTCGACACCGGCCGGAGGCGTGATGTCAGCAGCGGTGACGGCACCCGGGCCGTTCTTGCGCAGATACATGACGACCGGCTCGTCGTGCTCCGAGGAGACGACGAGGGCCTTGATGTTGAGGATCATCTCGGTCACGTCCTCCTTCACGCCCGGCACGGTCGAGAACTCGTGGAGCACGCCGTCGATGCGGATGGAGGTGACCGCCGCGCCCGGGATGCTCGAGAGCAGGGTGCGACGGAGGGAGTTGCCGAGCGTGTAGCCGAAGCCGGGCTCGAGGGGCTCGATGGTGAAGCGGCTGCGGTTGTCGACCACGACCTCTTCGGAGAGCACTGGACGCTGTGCGATGAGCACTGTTCTTTTCCTTCCCACCTCGCGACCGCTATATGACGCGAAGTGATGCTGCCCGGGCATGATCCGGGCGGGCCGGCTCGGCTCTGTCTGCGAGCGCGGACCCCTGGCAAGACCCTCGCCGTATGCCGCTGGGCGGGCCCAGCGGCATACGGGCGTGGGGCCTGGGTCAGTTCTTGGAGTAGAGCTCGACGATGAGCTGCTCGGTGAGCTGGCTGTCGATCTGCGCACGCACCGGGAGCTGGTGGATGAGGATCTGCAGCGAGCCGTCGACGACCTGCATCCAGGCGGGAATGGGACGCTCGCCGAACGTCTGGCGAGCCAGCTCGAACGGGAAGGTCTCGACCGACTGCTTGCGGACCGTGATGATGTCGTACTGCTCGACGCGGTACGAGGGGACGTCGACGCGCACGCCGTTGACCTCGAAGTGACCGTGGGTCACGAGCTGACGAGCGTGACGACGCGTGCGAGCCAGGCCCGCGCGGTAGACGACGTTGTCGAGACGGGTCTCGAGGATCTGGAGCAGGTTCTCACCGGTCTTGCCGGGGCGGCGGGCCGCCTCCTTGTAGTACCGGACGAACTGCTTCTCCATGACGCCGTAGGTGAAGCGGGCGCGCTGCTTCTCCTGGAGCTGGGTGAGGTACTCCTTCTCCTGGATCCGGCGACGGCCGTGCTGGCCGGGCGGGAAGGGACGGAGCTCGAAGTTCTTGTCGCCGCCGACGAGGTCCATCTTGAGGCGGCGGGACTTCTTGGTGATCGGGCCGGTGTAACGAGCCATGACTTATCGTTTCTTCCTGGTCTCTGGCCGGATCAGACGCGGCGGCGCTTGGGCGGGCGGACACCGTTGTGCGGCGTGGGCGTGACATCGCTGATCGCGCCGACCTCCAGGCCGGTGGCGGTGAGCGAACGGATCGCCGTCTCGCGGCCCGAGCCCGGGCCCTTGACGAACACGTCGACCTTGCGCATGCCGTGCTCCATGGCGCGACGGGCAGCAGCCTCGGCGGCCATCTGGGCAGCGAACGGGGTGGACTTGCGCGAGCCCTTGAAGCCGACCTGGCCGGCAGAGGCCCACGCGATCACAGCGCCCGAGGGGTCCGTGATCGAGATGATGGTGTTGTTGAACGTGCTCTTGATGTGAGCGTGCCCGTGGGCAACGTTCTTCTTCTCCTTGCGACGAACCTTCGTCACACGAGCCTTGGGAGGCATTTTTCTCCTACGTCAGAACGGGATGTCGGTGAGGATCGCTGATGAGGGCGCCGTGGCGGTCTCGATCAGGATCACTTGGCCTTCTTCTTGCCGGCCACGGTGCGCTTCGGGCCCTTGCGGGTGCGAGCGTTGGTCTTGGTGCGCTGACCGCGCACGGGGAGACCACGACGGTGACGGAGACCTTCGTAGGAGCCGATCTCGACCTTGCGGCGGATGTCGGCCTGCACCTCACGGCGAAGGTCACCCTCGAGGCGGTAGTTGCCCTCGAGGAAGTCACGAAGCGCAACGAGCTCGGTCTCACCGAGATCCTTGACGCGGGTGTTGGGGTTGACGCCGGTCGCAACCAGCGCCTCCTTGGAACGGGTGCGACCGACACCGAAGATGTAGGTCAGTGCGACCTCGACGCGCTTGTCACGCGGAAGGTCGACTCCAACAAGACGAGCCATGTTGGTGGTTCTCCTGGATTCTGTTTCGCGGAGGTCTGGAGCAGTCACCGATCCGGGTTCGTGGGCCGCCGCTCAGAAGGGCGGTCCTCCGGTCCCCGGCCTCCGTGCCGGGGGTGACATCCTGCGCCGACGCGACGGTCGGTCATCAGGGGCCGGGTGCTGCTTTCATTCACTTGTGGCGTGCTGTCGAAGTTCTGTCGACGGCGAGGGTGGTGGCTCTGATCAGCCCTGGCGCTGCTTGTGGCGCAGGTTCTCGCAGATCACCATGACCCGACCGTTGCGGCGGATCACCTTGCACTTGTCGCAGATCTTCTTGACGCTCGGCTGAACCTTCATCTGCCTGCTGTCTTCAGATCACGCACCTGTCCACCGCGAGCCGGGGCCCGGACGAGCAGGAGCTGGGGTTGTGAGGAGGTGCTTCTCACGCGTGACGGTCCGCTCCGCTGGTGCGGGACGAGCCGGCGTCGTGGTCAGCGGTAGCGGAAGACGATCCGACCGCGGGTCAGGTCATAGGGCGAGAGTTCCACCACGACCCGGTCCTCAGGGAGGATCCGGATGTAGTGCTGGCGCATCTTGCCCGAGATGTGAGCGAGCACCTTGTGACCGTTGGAGAGCTCCACCCGGAACATCGCGTTCGGGAGAGCCTCGACGATCGTGCCCTCGATCTCGATGACACCGTCCTTCTTGGCCATATCCTCCGTCAATCTGTTGGTGGCCGACCCGGAGTGGACCGGCCTTGGGGCGTGCCGTGGTTGCCCGTGCAGAGCACAGGCGTCAGCAGGTGTCGAGGCACACGACACCCAACGCACAAGAATACGCCACGGGGGCCGCTTCCCTGAAATCGAGCCGGGCGCTGTCGTGCCGGGTCCACTCCGGCCCATGGGGCAGAGCGGTCAGACCTCGATCTCGGCGCGCCTCAGCGCGACGACCCGCTCGACGACCGCGTCGCGCAGCGGCTGGTCGACGGTGAAGCGGATCGTGCCCTTCGAGAGGCTGTAGCCCTCGAGGTCGGGTGCGACCGCCTCGACGACGGCGGGGCTGAACGGGAAGAGCGAGAGGTGCTTGGCCGACGCCGTCACCCCGACCAGCGGCTTGCCCGCGAGCCGGAGAGCCGCCATCCCGTAGCTGCGCCCCTCCTGCGCCTCCGGCGCCGCCCGACGCGCCACGTCGACCACCCGCTGGAGCACCTCGCGCTGCGGCGAGGGCAGCGACTCGAGGTATGCCGTGAGCTCACCCATGCCTCGATCCTCCCACTGCGCGCTCCCCCAGTGCAGCCGAACGCGCGGCCCCGCCGAGCGGCATACTGGCCGCATGAGCGACAACGCGCCCGAGCGCGAGGACGCAGTGCTGGCGCGAGGCAGAGAGTCCGGAGGACTACCACGCGCGGCTCGTGGCGGCCACCGACGCCGAGGGACGCCTTCCGGTCGCCGTCGAGGAGATGCCGGGGTGGGACATCTATCCCTACGAGATCGAGAGCCTGCGGCTCAAGCCGCTGCAACCGCTCGCCGACGAGGAGCCCGCCCGCCGTGGTGAGCACGCCGCTGACTGCTGGTGCGCCAGCGGCTTCGGCCCGGACGACGGCACGCTCGTGTGGTCCAACGCGCGCTGGCGGCTCGGTCTCGTCGCCGAGACCGGACTGCCGGTGCAGCTCGTCCTCTCGCCCCTGGAGCACCACGACCTGCCGAGCCTGCCCGCCGACCTTGCCGCCGAGATGGGCCAGCTGGTCGTGGCGGTCGCCGACGCCGTCGAGCACGTGCCGAGCGTCGGCCGGGTGCACCTCGCGAAGTACGGCGACGGCGGGGCCCACCTGCACCTGCTCTTCTTCGGACGGCCGGCGCGCGTGCTGCAGTTCCGCGGCTCGCCGCTGCTCGACTGGGAGGAGAACCTCCCGCGGGTGCCGCTGGCCGTGCTCCAGGCCAACGCAGGCGTCGTCGCCGAGCGGCTGCTCGTGCACCTCGGGGGCCAGGCGGGCACCCTCGGTCAGGAGCCGACGCCACCCGCGTAGACAGCTGGCCACTCGACCGGCCGTTCACGTCGAGTGCCCAGTTCCTGACGCATCCGCCCGTCGACAACGGGGCACTCGACGGGCCGGTCAGCCTCAGGTCAGGCGGGCGACCATCGGGTGGAGAGCCAGAGTGGGTCCGACCCGGTCAGCGGCACCATCCGCCACGTGAGGTCGGCGTCACCGCCGCGCAGCCGGGCCTCGACCCGGAAGCGGTGCGGCGTCTCGATCGGGATGACCTCGGCACGGAAGACGTCCTCGTCGACCCAACCCCCACTGCTGACGACCGGCAGGGTGCCGCCGCCCCCGACGAGGGCCGACTCCACCCAGACGCCGGAGGCCACGGGCACGCGCAGCCACTCCCCCCGGCGCAACAGGCCGATCACGTGCCCGCCGCCCTCGCGGGTGACCGACACGGCGGTGTAGTCGTCGGAGAGGTCCGAGGCCGCCGATCGGGTGAACTCCGCGTGGTCGGGGCCGAGGGCGCCGCCGGCCATCGCCGGGATCTCGCGACTCGCGAGCACCGCGGCCAGCTCGGCGTCGGCCTGCTCGGACCCGGAGCGCCCGACCGCGGGCACGACGTGCTCCCACACCGCGTCGAGCGTGGCCTGCATGTCGGGCTGCTCGGACGTGATCGCGACGACGAGGTCCTGCTCGGGCAGCACGGCGAGGAACTGCCCGTAGGCGCCGTCCCCGCGGTAGCCGTGGCGCTGCATCCAGAAGGAGTAGCCATAGCCACGCGCCCAGTCGGGCGGGGTCATCGGGTCCTCGTTGCGGGGCCCGAAGCCGACCGTCGCCTCGGCCACCCACGCCGGTGAGAGCAGCTGACGCCCCTCCCACCGGCCGCCGTCGAGGTAGAGCTGCGCGATCGAGGCGATCGCCTCGGTCGTCAGGTGCGACCCAGTGAAGCCGAGCTCGCGCCCGAGCGGGTCACGGTGCCACGGGATGTCGGGGAGCCCGAGCGGGGCAAGCAGACGCGGTCTCAGCACCTCGGCCACGCCCTGCCCCGTCACGCGGCCGACGATGACCGACACCAGGTAGGTCGCGACCTGGTTGTACGCGAACACCGTGCCCGGGGCGCGGGTAGGCACCGTCGCGAAGACCCTCGACACCCAGTCGTCGGTGGCCGGGTAGTCGCTGCCGCTGCTGCGGTCGAAGACGCTCGCCCACGCGTCCTCCTCGTGACCGACCGTCATCGAGAGGCAGTGCTTGATGCGCACGTCGTGCCAGCCGGGCGCCACCGTGGTCCGGTCGATGTCGGGGAAGTGGTCGAGCACCCGGTCCTCGACCGACAGGCGACCCTCCTGCACGAGGAACCCCACGGCCGTGGCCGTCACCGTCTTGGAGAGGGAGTAGGCGAGGTGGACGCGCTCGGCGGCATACGGGCTCCACCACCCCTGGGCGACGACGTGACCGTGCCGGACGACCATGAGGCTGTGCAGGCCGAGCCGGCCGCTCTCGGCGGCGTCGACGAAGTCGAGCAGACCGGCGGCATCGAGGCCCTGGGCGCTGGGGGTGCTGCGAGGAAGGGTCACAGCGCGAGGCTACGCGTCGTCCCGGCGGCCCGGGGCGTTGCCTGCAAGGCGAGTCGTGCGGCCGGCTCAGGCCAGCGGGGCGTATGCCGCGCCGCGGGCTGCCAGCGCCGCCTCGCCGCCGTCGATGGCCGTGAGGATCCAGAGGCCGCCGGCGCGGACGGCGACCGAGTGCTCCCAGTGGGCGGCACGGGTGCCGTCGGCGGTGACGACCGTCCAGTCGTCGGCGAGCACCGTCGTGTCCGACGTGCCGAGGGTCACCATCGGCTCGATGGCACCGGTGAAACCGTCGACGAGGGTGGGCCCGACATCACGCACGGCGTAGTTGGGGATCTGCGGATCCATGTGCATCTGCGTGCCGATGCCATGGCCGACGTAGTCCTCGATGACGCCGTAGACGCGCCCGTCGCGCTCGGCGGCGGCCTCGATGCTGCCCTCGACGGCCTCGCCCACCGCATAGAGACGGTCACCGACCCGCATGGCGGCGATGCCGGCATACAGGCTGGCCTCGGTGGCGGCGATGAGGGCGAGGTCCTCGGGGCGCCCGGCATCGAGGCCACCGACGACGGCGGTGAAGGCCGCGTCACCGTTCCAGCCCGCGACCTCGGCCCCACAGTCGATGGAGACGATGTCACCCTCGCGAAGCACGCGGGAGCCGGGGATGCCGTGGACGACCTCCTCGTTGACGCTCGTGCAGAGCGTGTGGCTGTAGCCGGGGACGAGCTGGAAGTTGGGCACGCCGCCGTGGCTGCGGATGAACTCCTCGGCGAGGCGGTCGAGATCGAGCGTGGTCACGCCCGGCGCCACCTCGGCGGCGAGCAGCTCCAGGGTGCGTCCGACGAGCAGCCCCGCCTCGCGCATGAGGAGGAGCTGCTCGTCGGTGCGGCCCTGGAGCCGGTTGCGGCGTCCGAACACGGTGCTGGCGCTCAGCGGCTCGGGTGGGCGGGAAGGGCCTCGACGAGCCGGTCGGTGACCTTGTCGAGCTCGCCCATGCCGTCGACCCGGACGAGCAGGCCGACCTCGTCGTAGTGGTGGCTGAGCGGCGCGGTCTCCCGGTAGTAGATCGCCTGGCGCTCGCGGATGACAGCCTCGGTGTCGTCGGCACGACCCTCGGTCTGCGCCCGCTTGAGCAGGCGCTCGACGATGGCGTCGTCGTCGACCTCGAGCTCGAGCACGGCGTCGAGCCGGTGGCTGTGGCGCTCGAGCATCGCGTCGAGGGCCTCGACCTGGCCGGCGGTGCGGGGGTAGCCGTCGAGCAGGAAGCCCTCGGTGGCATCGTCCCAGCCGAGCCGGTCCTCGACGATGTCGTTGGTGACCTCGTCGGGCACGTAGCCGCCCGAGGCGAGGATGTCCTTGACCTTGAGACCGAGCTCGGTCTCGTTCTTGATGTTGGACCGGAAGATGTCACCGGTCGAGATGGCCGGGATGGACAGGCGCTCGGCGAGGCGAGCGGCCTGCGTGCCCTTACCGGCACCGGGCGGGCCGAGGATGATCAGTCGCATTTAGCGGAGGAACCCTTCGTAGTGGCGCTGCTGCAGCTGCGCCTCGATCTGCTTGACCGTCTCGAGGCCCACACCGACGACGATGAGGATCGAGGTGCCACCGAACGGGAAGTTCTGGTTGGCGCCGACGAGCACGAGGGCCACGAGCGGGATCAGCGAGACGATCGCGAGATAGATGGCACCCGGCACGGTGATTCGGGTCAGGACGTAGTTGAGGTACTCGGCCGTGGGTCGCCCGGCGCGGATACCTGGGATGAAGCCGCCGTACTTCTTCATGTTGTCGGCGACCTCGGTCGGGTTGAACGTGATCGAGACGTAGAAGAACGTGAAGAAGAGGATGAGGGCGACGTAGATCGCCATGTAGAACGGGTGGTCGCCCTTGACGAGGTTCTGCTGGACCCACGAGACCCAGCCCGGGTTGTTGCCGTCGGCGCGCGTGTTGAACTGCGCGATGAGACCCGGCAGGGCGAGCAGCGAGCTGGCGAAGATGACGGGGATGACGCCGGCCATGTTGACCTTGAGCGGGATGTAGGTCGAGGTGCCGCCGTACATCCGCCGACCGACCATGCGCTTGGCGTACTGCACCGGGATGCGGCGCTGCGACTGCTCGACGAAGACGACCGCGGCGATGACGAACACGCCCATGAGGATGATGCCGAGGAACGTGCCCCAGCCCTTGTTCTCCTTGATCGACCAGAGCGAGGCCGGGAAGCCGGCGGCGATCGAGGTGAAGATCATGAGGGACATGCCGTTGCCGACGCCCTTGTCGGTGATGAGCTCGCCGAACCACATGATGAGGCCGGTGCCGGCCGTCATCGTGAGGACCATGATGAGGATGGTCGCCATCGAGTCGTCGGGCATGATCGTCGGGCAGTTGCCGCCGAAGAGGCTCGAGGGGTTGCGCGCGAACGTCACGAGGGTGGCCGACTGCAGGATCGCGAGACCGATCGTCAGGTAGCGGGTGTACTGCGTGAGCTTCGACTGCCCGGCCTGGCCCTCCTGCTTGAGCGCCTCGAAGCGCGGGATGACCACGGTCAGCAGCTGGATGATGATGCTCGCCGTGATGTACGGCATGATCCCGAGCGCGAAGACCGACAGCTGCAGCAGCGCGCCGCCGCTGAAGAGGTTGGCGAGGTTGAGGAACCCGCTCTGGTCGCTGCCGCCGGCCGCCTGCCCCGCCGCGAGACAGTCCTGCACCAGCGGGTAGCTGATGCCGGGGGTCGGCACGTGCGAACCGAGGCGGAAGAGGGCGATGATGCCGAGCGTGAAGAGCAGCTTCTTGCGCAGGTCCGGGGTGCGGAACGCGCGGACGAAGGCGGCGAGCACTGGGTCCTCCTGGGGCCGCACGGGTGGCGCGGCGTTGGTCAAGCAATCCGTGGAAGGGTAACTCAAAGACGCAGCGCCCCGAGCATCCCGGTCCGGTGGTCGACATCACGTCGGCCTCCGGAGCGGGCGCCCGGGGCGCTGCTCACACGAGGTGTGGGGTGGTCACGAGGACCGGTTCAAGCAGCGACCCGGGTCAGGCGTCGAGCGCCGTGACCGTGCCGCCGGCGGCCTCGATCTTCTCCTTGGCGGAGGCGGAGAACTTGTGGACCTCCACCTCGACCTTCACGGAGATGTCGCCCGTGCCGAGCACCTTCACCGGGAAGCCGTCGCGGACGGCCCCCTTGGCGACGAGGTCGGCCACCGAGACCTGCCCGCCCTCGGGGAAGAGGACCTGCAGGCGGTCGAGGTTGACGACCTGGTACTCGGTGCGGAAGGGGTTCTTGAACCCACGCAGCTTCGGCAGGCGCATGTGGAGCGGCATGGAGCCACCCTCGAAACGCTCGGGAACCTGGTAGCGGGCCTTGGTGCCCTTGGTGCCACGACCGGCGGTCTTGCCCTTGGAGCCCTCGCCACGACCCACGCGGGTCTTGGCGGTCTTGGCTCCGGGGGCCGGACGCAGGTGGTGCACCTTGAGGGCGGACTCGCCCTGGGCGTTGGGCTTCTTGTCAGCCATGGTCAGTCAACCTCCTCGACGGAGACGAGGTGCGTCACCGTCTTGACCATCCCGCGGATCTCGGGACGGTCCTCCTTGACGACGACGTCGCCAATGCGCTTCAGACCGAGGCTGCGCAGCGTGTCACGCTGGTTCTGCTTGCCGCCGATCTCGGATCGGGTCTGGGTCACCTTGAGACGAGCCATCACGCACCTGCCTTCTCGGCGGCCTTGGCCTCGGCGAGGCCGGCGGCACGAGCCCGGAGCATGGCGGCCGGAGCCACCTCCTCGAGGGTCTTGCCACGACGTGCGGCGACCGACTCGGGGCGCTCGAGGTCACGCAGGGCCTGGGCCGTCGCGTGCACGATGTTGATGGCGTTGTCGGAGCCCAGCGACTTGCTGAGCACGTCGTGGATGCCGGCGCACTCGAGCACCGCGCGCACCGGACCACCAGCGATGACACCGGTACCGGGAGCGGCGGGACGGAGCATGACGACGCCGGCCGCAGCCTCACCCTGGACGGGGTGGGGGATGGTGCCCTGGATGCGAGGGACCTTGAAGAAGTTCTTCTTGGCCTCCTCGACACCCTTGGCGATGGCCGCGGGAACTTCCTTGGCCTTGCCGTAGCCGACCCCGACGGTGCCGTCACCGTCACCGACGACGACGAGGGCGGTGAAGCTGAAGCGACGACCACCCTTGACGACCTTGGCGACGCGGTTGATGGTCACGACGCGCTCGACGTACTGGCTCTTCTCGGCGTCACGGTTGTCGCGGCCACCGCGGTTGTCACGACGGTCGCCACGCTCGGTGCGCTCGCCGCCACCGGCGGGGCCACCCACGCCGCCTCGACGCTGCTGTCCGGGCATCAGATGTTCCTCATCTCAACAATTGCGTTCACGAAGTGCTTGGTCACAGGGACAGCCCACCTTCACGGGCGCCCTCGGCGATGGCCGCGACCCGGCCGTGGTACTTGTTGCCACCACGGTCGAACACGACGGACTCGACACCGGCGTCCTTGGCCCGAGCGGCGACGAGCTCGCCGACGCGCTTGGCCTTGGCCGTCTTGTCACCGTCGAACGCGCGCAGGTCGGCCTCCATGGTCGAGGCGGACGCGACGGTCTTGCCGACCGTGTCGTCGACGACCTGGACGAAGAGGTGACGGCTCGAGCGCGACACGACGAGGCGGGGACGGACCGCGGTGCCGGCGATCTTCTTGCGACCGCGCACCTGGCGACGGATGCGTGCGGCGGCCTTGCTCTTGCCGCGCTTGATGATCATTGCCATGGCTTACTTACCGGCCTTTCCGACCTTGCGACGGATCTGCTCGCCCGCGTAGCGAACACCCTTGCCCTTGTACGGGTCGGGCTTGCGCAGCTTGCGGATGTTGGCCGCGACCTCGCCGACCAGCTGCTTGTCGATGCCCTGCACCGAGAAGCGGGTCGGGTTCTCGACGGCGAAGTTGATGCCCTCGGGAGCCTCGATGGTGATCGGGTGCGAGTACCCGAGCGAGAACTCGAGGTTGCTGCCCTTTGCGGCGACACGGTAGCCCGTGCCGTGGATCTCCATCTTCTTCTCGTAGCCCTCGGTGACACCGAGGACCATGTTGTTGATGAGGGAGCGCGTCAGGCCGTGGCGGGCGCGGGAGTCGCGCTCGTCGTCGGGACGCTTGACCTCGAGGTTGCCCTCGGCAACCTCGACGGTGATGGGGTTGGGGATGGTGAGCGAGAGCTCACCCTTGGGGCCCTTGACGTTGACGTCCTGGCCCTCGACCTTGATGTCAACACCCGACGGGATGGAGACCGGAAGTCGTCCGATTCGCGACATGTCAGTCTCTCCTTACCAGACGTAGGCGAGGACTTCCCCACCCACGCCCTTCTCGTGTGCCTGCCGGTCGGTCAGCAGACCGTTCGACGTCGACAGGATCGCGACGCCGAGGCCACCGAGAACCCGGGGAAGGTTCGTCGACTTGGCGTAGACGCGCAGACCCGGCTTGCTGACGCGGCGGACTCCGGCGATGGAGCGCTCGCGGTTCGGGCCGTACTTGAGGTCGATGGTCAGGGTCTGGCCGACCTCGGCCTCCTCGATCTTCCACGAGGCGATGTAGCCCTCGGACTGGAGGATCTCGGCGATGTTCTTCTTGAGCTTGGAGTACGGCATGGAGACGACGTCGTGGTGCGCCGAGTTGGCGTTCCGGACGCGGGTCAGCATGTCCGCAATCGGGTCAGTCATGGTCATGTGGGCTCTCCGCCCTTCCTCACCGGGGTTTCGACCTTCGGCAGCGGTTCAAAGGCTGCCAATCGGCGTATGCCGTGGGGCCGACCTACGGTGTCAGAGGTTTGCTTGGTCTGGGGTTGGTGTCCGGCGGTGCCGGTCACCACGAGCTCTTGGTCACGCCCGGCAGCTGGCCCGCGTGGGCCATCTCGCGCAGGCAGATGCGGCACAGGCCGAACTTGCGGTACACCGAGTGCGGACGCCCGCACTTCTGGCAGCGGGTGTAGCCACGGACCTTGAACTTCGGCTTCCGGTTCGCCTTGTTGACCAGTGCGGTCTTGGCCATGTCAGTTCTCCTTGAAGGGGAAGCCGAGCTGCTTGAGCAGCGCGCGACCCTCGTCATCGTTGGTCGCCGTGGTGACCACGGTGATGTCCATGCCACGGACCCGGTCGATGCGGTCCTGGTCGATCTCGTGGAACATCGACTGCTCCGTGAGACCGAAGGTGTAGTTGCCGTTGCCGTCGAACTGCTTCGGCGACAGGCCGCGGAAGTCACGGATGCGCGGGAGGGCGATCGTCACGAGACGGTCGAGGAACTCCCACATGCGGTCGCCGCGCAGCGTCGTGTGCGCGCCGATCGGCATACCCTCGCGGAGCTTGAACTGCGCGATGGACTTGCGGGCCTTGGTCACGACCGGCTTCTGGCCGGTGATGGCGGTGAGGTCACGGACGGCACCCTCGATGAGCTTGCTGTCCTTGGCCGCGTCGCCGACACCCATGTTGACGACGACCTTGACGACGCCGGGAACCTGCATGACGTTGGCGTAGCCGAACTGCTCGAGCAGCGCGCTCTTGATCTCGTCCTGGTAGCGCTGCTGAAGGCGCGGCTTCGTGGCAGCGGACTCGGTCACAGTGTTTGTCATTTTCAGAGGTCCTTGTCCGACGTCACGGCGACACGGACGCGAGCCGCCTTCGTGCGGCCGCCCCGCTCCACCGTCTCGACGCGGGTCTTGATCCGCGTCGGCTTCTTCGTCTCGGGGTCGACGATGGCCACGTTGCTCACGTGGATCGCAGCCTCGGTGTGCATGAGGCCACCGGTGCGCGTGCCGCGAGCGGTCGCGCCGGCCTTGACGTGCTTGGTGACGCGGTTGATGCCCTCGACCAGCACACGCTGGGTCTCCGGGTAGACCGCGATGACCTTGCCCTGCTTGCCCCGGTCGCCGCCGTTCTTCTGGCTGCGGCCGGAGATGACCTGGACGAGGTCACCCTTCTTGATCTTCATCTTGCTGATGGTGGTCTTCGCCATGTTCACAGCACCTCCGGCGCGAGCGAGATGATCTTCATGAACTTCTTCTCGCGCAGCTCGCGCCCGACCGGCCCGAAGATGCGGGTGCCACGGGGGTCACCATCGGTCTTGAGGATCACGGCGGCGTTCTCGTCGAACTTGATGTAGGACCCGTCGGCGCGGCGGCGCTCCTTGACGGTGCGAACGATCACGGCCTTGACGACGTCACCCTTCTTGACGTTGCCGCCCGGGATCGCGTCCTTGACGGTGGCGACGATCGTGTCGCCGATGCCGGCGTACCGACGGCCCGAACCGCCGAGAACACGGATGCAAAGGATCTCCTTGGCACCGGTGTTGTCGGCGACGCGCAGTCGCGACTCCTGCTGAATCACTGTCTAACTCCTGTCGTCGTGCTGGTTCTCCCGGCAAGAGAATTCGCGCCCTGCGCGATTTCTCTTGCCGGAAGCCTTGCCGAACTGAATGGAAACTGTGTCTGTGGTGCGAACCGGGCCGCATACCGCGAGGTATGCCACCTGGCCCGCATTCCCGACCACGCGGGTGGTTGGGGGGCACTCGGGGGGCGGAGCCCCTCGAGCGCTACTTGGCCTTCTCGAGGATCTCGACGACGCGCCAGCGCTTCGTCGCGGAGAGCGGACGCGTCTCCATGATCAGCACGCGGTCGCCGACGCCGGCGGT
>CAVOOZ010000010.1:0-99424 GCA_963697735.1 uncultured Actinomycetota bacterium
ACAGAGGGTGCGACCCCCGTAGACGAAATGGTGTGGACTCCCGGTGGATTTCCCAAGTAGCACGGGGCCCGAGAAATCCCGTGTGAATCTGGCAGGACCACCTGCTAAGCCTAAATATTCCCTGGTGACCGATAGCGGACAAGTACCGTGAGGGAAAGGTGAAAAGTACCCCGGGAGGGGAGTGAAATAGATCCTGAAACCGTGTGCCTACAATCCGTTGGAGCCTCCCGTCGTTGGACGTGTGGGGTGACAGCGTGCCTTTTGAAGAATGAGCCTGCGAGTTAGTGCTCAGTGGCGAGGTTAACCCGTGTGGGGAAGCCGTAGCGAAAGCGAGTCCGAATAGGGCGTTTGAGTCGCTGGGTCTAGACCCGAAGCGGAGTGATCTACCCATGGCCAGGTTGAAGCGCAGGTAAGACTGCGTGGAGGACCGAACCCACTTAGGTTGAAAACTGAGGGGATGAGCTGTGGGTAGGGGTGAAAGGCCAATCAAACTCCGTGATAGCTGGTTCTCCCCGAAATGCATTTAGGTGCAGCGTCACGTGTTTCTTGCCGGAGGTAGAGCTACTGGATAGCTAATGGGCCTCACCAGGTTACTGACGTTAGCCAAACTCCGAATGCCGGTAAGTGAGAGCGTGGCAGTGAGACTGCGGGGGATAAGCTCCGTAGTCGAGAGGGAAACAGCCCAGATCACCAGCTAAGGTCCCTAAGCGTGTGCTAAGTGGGAAAGGATGTGGAGTTGCTGTGACAACCAGGAGGTTGGCTTAGAAGCAGCCACCCTTGAAAGAGTGCGTAATAGCTCACTGGTCAAGTGATTCCGCGCCGACAATGTAGCGGGGCTCAAGCACACCACCGAAGCTGTGGCATTGACATATTTGCTCGGCACCGACACCTGCGGGTTCGGTGTCCAGGCGTGTTGATGGGTAGGGGAGCGTCGTGTGGCCAGGGAAGCGGCGGTGTGAACCAGCCGTGGAGGCCACACGAGTGAGAATGCAGGCATGAGTAGCGAATGACGGGCGAGAAACCCGTCCGCCGAATAACCAAGGGTTCCAGGGTCAAGCTAATCTGCCCTGGGTAAGTCGGGACCTAAGGCGAGGCCGACAGGCGTAGTCGATGGACATCCGGTTGATATTCCGGAACCGGCGAAGAACCGCCCATGACGAACCGAGTGATGCTAAGTGCCTGAAGCACGCCCACCGGACCTTCGGGTCCATCGGGTGTGTGGAGCGCACGACCCGAGCTGGTAGTAGTCAAGCGATGGAGTGACGCAGGAAGGTAGCCTCCGCGTGGCGATGGTAGTCCACGTCCAAGGGTGTAGGGCGCGGTCCAGGCAAATCCGGACCGCCGCATTGAGTTGCATGCCTGAGACCTGATAGTGACCGCGAATGCGGGAAGAGGGTGATCCTATGCTGCCAAGAAAAACTTCTAGCGAGGTTCGAGCCGCCCGTACCCCAAACCGACTCAGGTGGTTAGGTAGAGAATACCAAGGCGATCGAGTGAATCGTGGTTAAGGAATTCGGCAAAATACCCCCGTAACTTCGGGAGAAGGGGGGCCCTGATCGTGACGACACTTGCTGTCCGAGCGTGATCGGCCGCAGAGACCAGGGAGAAGCGACTGTTTACTAAAAACACAGGTCCGTGCCAAGTCGCAAGACGATGTATACGGACTGACGCCTGCCCGGTGCTGGAACGTTAAGGGGACCGGTTAGCCTCACGGCGAAGCTGAGAACTTAAGCGCCAGTAAACGGCGGTGGTAACTATAACCATCCTAAGGTAGCGAAATTCCTTGTCGGGTAAGTTCCGACCTGCACGAATGGCGTAACGACTTCTCCACTGTCTCAACCACGAACTCGGCGAAATTGCACTACGAGTAAAGATGCTCGTTACGCGCAGCAGGACGGAAAGACCCCGGGACCTTTACTACAGCTTGGTATTGGTGTTCGGTACGGCTTGTGTAGGATAGGTGGGAGACTGTGAAGCCGTCACGTCAGTGATGGTGGAGTCAACGTTGAAATACCACTCTGGTCGTTCTGGATATCTAACCTCGGTCCGTGATCCGGATCAGGGACAGTGCCTGGTGGGTAGTTTAACTGGGGCGGTTGCCTCCTAAAAGGTAACGGAGGCGCCCAAAGGTTCCCTCAGCCTGGTTGGTAATCAGGTTTCGAGTGTAAGTGCACAAGGGAGCTTGACTGTGAGACAGACATGTCGAGCAGGGACGAAAGTCGGGACTAGTGATCCGGCGGTGGCTTGTGGAAGCGCCGTCGCTCAACGGATAAAAGGTACCCCGGGGATAACAGGCTGATCTTGCCCAAGAGTCCATATCGACGGCATGGTTTGGCACCTCGATGTCGGCTCGTCGCATCCTGGGGCTGGAGTAGGTCCCAAGGGTTGGGCTGTTCGCCCATTAAAGCGGTACGCGAGCTGGGTTTAGAACGTCGTGAGACAGTTCGGTCCCTATCCGCTGTGCGCGTAGGAAACTTGAGAAAGGCTGTCCCTAGTACGAGAGGACCGGGATGGACGAACCACTGGTGTGTCAGTTGTTCCGCCAGGAGCACCGCTGATTAGCTACGTTCGGAAGTGATAACCGCTGAAAGCATCTAAGCGGGAAGCACGTTTCAAGATGAGGTTTCCAAGCCCGCGAGGGCGAGAGGCTCCCAGCTAGACTACTGGGTTGATAGGCCGGACGTGGAAGCACAGCAATGTGTGGAGCTGACCGGTACTAATAAGCCGATGACTTGACCTACAAAGATGCTCCGCGTCCACTGTGCAGTTCCCGAGATACAAACGGGTCCTGCAAACAACACCCCCCCACCCCCGCCGACCACACGGTCGGCCCCGGGCCCGGGGCGGGCATGCAGCACAACCACGACCTTGATATCTCCATAGAGTTACGGCTGCCATAGCGAAGGGGAAACGCCCGGCTCCATTCCGAACCCGGAAGCTAAGCCCTTCAGCGCCGATGGTACTGCACTGGTGACGGTGTGGGAGAGTAGGACGCAGCCGGACACATTTTGAAACGAGAGCGCTCCAGACGGAACTTCACTGATCCGACTGGGGCGCTCTCTTTTCGTATGCCGACCAGGCGAAGGTGGCGCCGAGACAGCTCGGCGCGGAAGGATGCAGACATGAGTGACGACGACGGCAACAAGGGCCGGAACGACCGACGCGATGGGCAGGGGCACGGCCCCGACCGCGGCGCTGGCGCCGGCACGGGGCGGTCAGGTCCGCCGCGTTCGTCCGGGGCACGCAAGGACGACCGGCGCGACGATCGGTCTCGAGACCGTGGCGCCGGCTCGGGTGGGTCACCGCGTCACGATGACCGTCGCGACGACCGCGGTGGCTACCGCTCCGACGATCGGCGCTCCGGCTCCGGTGGCGGCGGCAGTCGTGACGACCGCGGTGGTTACCGCTCCGATGACCGGCGCTCCGGCTCCGGTGGCGGCGGCAGTCGTGACGACCGGGGCGGTTACCGCTCCGACGATCGGCGCTCCGGCTCCGGTGGCGGCGGCAGTCGTGACGACCGCGGTGGCTACCGCTCCGACGATCGGCGCTCCGGCTCCGGTGGCGGCGGCAGTCGTGACGACCGCGGTGGCTACCGCTCCGACGATCGGCGCTCCGGCTCCGGTGGCGGCGGCAGTCGTGACGACCGCGGCGGTTACCGCTCCGACGATCGGCGCTCCGGCTCCGGTGGCGGCGGCAGTCGTGACGACCGGGGTGGTTACCGCTCCGACGATCGGCGCTCCGGCTCCGGTGGCGGCGGCAGTCGTGACGACCGCGGCGGTTACCGCTCCGATGATCGGCGCCCCAGCAGCGGCGGCGGCAGCCGTGACGACCGCGGCGGTTACCGCTCCGATGACCGGCGTCCGAGTAGTGGTGGCGGGAGTCGTGACGACCGCGGCGGCCCCCGCCGTGACGACCGTGGTGGTTACCGCTCCGATGACCGGCGCCCCAGCAGCGGCGGCGGCAGCCGTGACGACCGGGGCGGCTACCGCTCCGATGACCGGCGCTCCGAGTAGTGGCGGCGGCAGTCGCGACGACCGGGGCGGTTACCGCTCCGATGACCGGCGCGATGACCGGGGTGGTTACCGCGGCGGCTACCGCTCCGATGACCGGCGCCCCAGCAGCGGCGGCGGCAGCCGCGATGACCGGGGCGGTTACCGCTCCGACGACCGGCGTTCTGGCGGTCGTGACGATCGCGGTCGTGACGACCGCGGACCGCGTCGCGATGACCGGCCACGTGGCGGCGCCGGGCGCCCTTACGAGGGCGAGCAGCGGGGAGGCACCCGTCTGACGCCGAAGTCGCCCCGCCTGCCTGAGCCGCGGATTCGCGAAGGCGTCACGGGTCACGAGGTGGACCGCGGGGTGAAGAGCCAGCTTCGCACTCTGTCCAAGGAGAACGCCGAAGGTGTGGCCCAGCACCTCGTCATGGTCGCCGAGCTGCTCGATGTGGAGCCCGAGGCTGCCCTGGCCCACGCCGAGACGGCGGTGCGTCGGGCCGGCCGTGTGCCTGCAGCACGCGAGGCGCTGGGCCTGGTGGCCTACCGCCTGGGGGACTGGGCACGCGCGTTGGGGGAGTTCCGCACCGTGCGTCGCCTCTCCGGCTCCAACCATCTCATCCCTCTCATGGTCGACTGCGAGCGTGCTCTCGGGCGCCACGACAAGGCGCTCGAACTCGCTCAGAGCCCTGAGGTCGAGGGCCTGGCCATCGACGACAAGGTCGAGCTCGCGATCGTGGTCTCCGGCATCCGTCGCGACCTGGGTCAGCTCGACGCCGCCGTCGCAGGGCTCAGCGACATCGTCAAGCGGATCAACCCGAACCGTCCGTCCGCTGCACGTATCTACTACGCGTATGCGGATGCCCAGCTCGCCGCCGGTCATCTCGAGGTCGCGCGCGACTGGTTCTCCCGAGCCGTCGACGCCGATCACGAGTTGACGACCGACGCGGCTGAGCGGTTGGACGAGCTCGACGGCACCGATCTCACCGACCTCCTCGAGGGCGAGGAGGAGACGACGAGCCTCGAGCAGGTCAGCGCGGACGAGACCTCCGACGAGGACGACGAGGACGACGAGGACGACGAGGACGAGGACGAGACGAGACGACGTTGCGGAGGACGCGGCTGACGAGATCGCAGACGCGCAGGCCGCGGACTCGGACGACGACGACGACGACGCCGACGCCGACGAGGACTTCGACGACCCGCCGACCGACGGACGCTGAGTCGCCACCGTGACGGACCCGGCGGGGGTCGCCCCGATCGCGGGTTACGACGCCGTCGTGTGCGATCTCGATGGCGTTGTCTACCGCGGGGACGAGGCAGTGCCCGGGGCCCCGATCTCGTTGCACGACATGACGACCCGCGGCGTCCGCGTCCTCTATGCGACCAACAACGCGTCGCGGGTGCCGTCGGAGGTGGCCGAGCACCTGCGGCGCCTCGGTGTGCCCGCCCGCGACGCGGACGTCGTGACGAGCGCCGAAGCGGGAGCCGCGATCCTCTCGCGAAAGGTGCCCGCCAGTGCTGCGGTGCTCGCGCTCGGTGGCGAAGGGGTGTCCTGGGCGCTGACTCGCGAGGGTTTGCGACCGGTGTCCCCGACCGAGATCTCACCGGAGCAGGGCGTCGCCGCAGTGCTCCAGGGGCTCGGACGTCAGCTGACGGTCGCCGACTTCGAGGTCGCCGCCCGCGCCATCGCCGAGGGCGCCATCTGGGTCGTGACCAACGGCGACACGACCCTGCCGTTGCAGTGGGGCACGGCACCCGGCAACGGCGCCTACGTCGACCTGCTGCGCACGGCGACCGGGCAGTCACCGGTGGCTGCAGCCGGCAAGCCAGAGGCGCCGCTCTATGACCTCGCGGTCGAGCGCCTCGGCTGCGCCCAAGGGCGCACGCTCGCGGTGGGCGACCGCCTCGACACCGACATCGCCGGTGCGCGCGCCGCGGGGCTCGACTCCGCCTGGGTGCTGACGGGCATCGACCGGCCGAGCGACCTGCTCGCCACCGATCTGCACCCGACCTACGTCATCGCATCGCTCAGCGAGCTGCTACAGCCGTATGCCGTCCCGGTGGCCCTCGGGGGCACGTGGCGGTGCGCTTCGGCGACCGCACGCATCGAAAGGGGCCTCCTGCACCTGGAGCCGGGTGGCGCCCGGCCCATTGAGCTGGTGCGAGCCGGTCTGGCCGCCTTGCTCGAGCATCGCGACGCACCGTCGCCGGATCCCAGCGACCCGGCCGTGCTCCGCGCCGGTGGCGAGGTGCTCGACCGTGTGTCGGCGCCGTCCGCCGGCGACTGACCCGAGGGCGGCGTGGGCAGGTAGCGTGACCCGCGTGGAACCACGCACGACGCAGGAGGCAGCCATGCAGTCCCCCGATCCGCACCATGCCGACGCCAGCGACATCGACGACACCCACCCCGTCCTCGCCCAGAGCACCGCCCACAGCGCTGACGCCGGCACTCCCGGCCAGGGCGGTGCCGACGCAGACCACGACACGGGTGACGCGGCATACGACCTGGTGTCGGAGCGTGCGGTCCCGAGCGCGCCGACGACCGGTGACCCCGTCGTGGACGCCGCCATGGTCGAGCTCGCCGCTGCCGAGTCGGGCACCCTCACTCAGCGCATCGACGCAGGGGAGCGTGCGCACCGAGCGCTGCAGGACCGCCTCAGCGACCTCGGTGGCGCGTGACGTCTCGTCGCCTCGACGCCGAGCTGGTGACGCGGGGGCTCGCACGGTCGCGAGGGCAGGCCCGTGAGCTCGTCGATGCCGGCGTCGTGCTCGTCGACGGAGCCTGCGCGGTCAAGCCCGCGCTGCCCGTTCGACCCGACACCGCGATCGTGCTCACGCGGCCTCCGGACAAGTGGGTGGGCCGCGCGGCGCTCAAGCTGCTCCACGCCCTGCAGGCCTGGCCGATCGACGTCGCGGGGCGTCGGTGTCTCGACGTCGGGGCGAGCACCGGGGGCTTCACCCAGGTGCTGCTCGAGCACGGGGCCGCGCACGTCACGGCCTTGGATGTCGGTCATGACCAGCTGGCCGCCGAGGTCGCCGATGACCCACGGGTGACCGACGTGCCGGGCACCAATGTGCGCGAGGTCGACCCGGAGGCCGTCGGTGGCCCCTTTGAGCTCGTCGTGGCCGACCTCAGCTTCATCTCCCTCACCGTCGTGCTGCGGTCCCTCCGTGCCCTCGTGCGCGACGACGGCGACCTCGTCGTGCTCGTCAAGCCGCAGTTCGAGGTCGGACGCGAGCGGCTCAGCCGCACCGGTGTCGTCACGTCGGTGCACGAGCGACGGCGGGTCCTCGCTGAGGTGGTCGACGTCGCCCTGGAGCTGGGGCTGCAGTTGCACGGTGCGCTCCCCAGCCCGATCGCCGGGGGAGACGGCAACCGCGAGTTCCTCCTCTGGCTGCGCCCCGGCCGCCCCGGCGCCGCGCCGTCGGACCCGGATGCCATGCTGGGGGCCATCGACCTGGAGGGAGACCAGTGAGCCGCCGCATCCTGCTCGTCGCCCACCCCCGTCGGCCCGAGGCCCTCGCCGTGGCCAGAGGGGTCATCGAGCGTCTCACCCGCCTCGGCATCGACGTGTCCCTGCAGGCCGACGAGGCCCGCGCGCTCGATCTCAAGGACAGTGCCCGCGTGCACGTCGCGCGCGTGCAGGAGCAGGCCGCAGAGGGCTGCGACCTCGTCGTCGTCCTCGGGGGCGATGGCACGATCCTGCGGGGAGCCGAGTTCGCACGACGGGTCGACGCCCCGCTGCTCGGCGTCAACCTCGGCCACGTCGGCTTCCTCGCCGAGGCGGAGCGCGACCACCTCGAGGCCACCGTCGACCACATCGCCCGCAGTGACTATGCCGTCGAGGAGCGCATGACCCTGCACGTCGACGCCAAGCTCGACGGCGATCTCATCGCGAGCAGCTGGGCGCTCAACGAGGTCAGCGTCGAGAAGGCGGCGCGCGAGCGCATGCTCGAGGTCACCCTCGAGGTCGACGCCCGGCCGCTCTCGAGCTGGGGCTGCGACGGCGTCATCGTCGCCACGCCGACCGGCTCGACGGCCTATGCCTTCTCCGCCGGCGGGCCCGTGGTGTGGCCACAGGTCGAGGCGATCCTCGTCGTGCCGAGCGCCGCCCATGCCCTCTTCTCGCGGCCGCTCGTGCTCGGGCCCGACACACACCTCGCCATCGAGATCAAGGCAGCCAACGAGGGAGCAGGCGTGATGTGGTGCGACGGCCGCCGGCACGTCGACCTGCCGCCGGGCGCCCGCATCGAGGTGCGGCGGGGCTCCCGGCCCATCCGTCTCGCCCGGCTCACCAAGGCACCCTTCACCGACCGCCTCGTGGCGAAGTTCGACCTGTCGGTCGTGGGGTGGCGGGGCAACGGACAGCCCCCTGCCCCAGCGGGGGATGACGCGAGCGGAGGCCCGGGTGCCCGACCCTAAGGTGGTGCCGTGTTCGCCCAGCTGAGGATCCGTGGTGTCGGTGTCATCGACGACGCGCTGCTCGAGCTGAGCCCCGGGCTCAACGTGCTCACCGGCGAGACCGGAGCCGGCAAGACGATGGTCGTGTCGGGGCTCGGCCTGCTGCTGGGTGAGCGCGCCGACTCCGGCCTCGTGCGCACGGGCTCCGACTCCGCCCTCGTCGAGGGGGTCGCGCAGCTGCCGCTCGGGCACCCGGCCCTCGCTCGGGCTACCGAGGCCGGAGCCGAGCACGACGAGGGAGAGCTCGTCATCGCCCGCAGCGTCACGGCGGCCGGGCGCTCGCGTGCCCACGTCGGAGGGCGCACCGCTCCGGTCGGGGTGCTCGCCGAGCTCGGTGAGCTGCTCGTCGCCGTGCACGGCCAGGCCGACCAGTGGCGCCTGCGACAGGGCGAGGCGCACCGTGAGGTCCTCGACGACTTCGGTGGCGACGAGCTCGCCGCCCTGCGCGACACCGTGGGGGAGCTCTTCGACTCCTGGCGCGCCGCCGACCGCGAGCACGCCCGTCTCGTGGCCGAGGCCCGCGAGCGCGCCCGCGAGATCGACTCCCTCACCGCCTCGCTCGAGGAGATCGAGGCCATCGACCCGCAGCCGGGTGAGGACGTCGCGCTGCGTGCCGAGGACGAGCGCCTCGCCCACGCCGACACCTTGCGCCTCGCGGCGAGCCAGGCGCTCTCCCACCTCACGGGCGACGAGTATGCCGGCGAGCCCGTGAGCAGCGCCCGTGACCTCATCGGGTCGGCTCGGGCCGCGTTGGCCCCCGGCGCCGTGCACGACCCAGCCCTGCGTGAGCTCGACGAGCGCCTCCACGAGGTGGCCACCCTCGTCGGCGATCTGGCCGCCGATCTCGCGGCCTACCTCGACGACGTCGAGCTCGACCCCCGGCGCCTCGACTACGTGCAGGAGCGTCGCTCCACCCTGGCGGGCCTGACGCGGAAGTACGGCGAGACCGTCGACGAGGTGCTCGACTGGTCGGGTCGCGCCGCGGCCCGGCTCGATGATCTGGTGCGGGCCGACGACCGCGTCACCGCCCTCGAGGCCGAGGTCGGCGGGCTCCGCGACGACCTCGTCGCTGCGGCCGTGCAGCTCTCGCAGCTGCGGAGCCGGTCGGCCGCCGACTTCGGCGCGCTGGTCGCGGAGGAGCTCACCCACCTCGCGATGGGCAGCGCCGTCATCGAGGTGGCCGTGCGCCACCGGCTCGACCCCGAAGGTGTCGAGCTGCCGACCGGTGAGCGAGTCCGACTGTCGCGCTTGGGGATCGACGAGGTCGAGATCCTGCTCGCAGCCAACCGCGGAGCCCCCGCGCGCACCGTGGCCAAGGCAGCCTCCGGTGGTGAGCTGTCCCGCGTCATGCTCGCGCTCGAGGTCGTCGGTGCCGACCGCGGCGGGCTCGGTGCGGCCGGCGGGAAGGGGGAGCGCACGGGTCCACCCACGTTCGTCTTCGACGAGGTCGACGCCGGGGTGGGCGGCCGTGCGGCCCTCGACGTCGGTGCCCGGCTCGCGGCCCTGGCCGAGCACTCGCAGGTCATCGTCGTCACGCACCTCGCCCAGGTCGCCGCCTTCGCCGACCGGCACCTCGTCGTGCACAAGTCCGACGACGGCCGCGTCACCTCGAGCAGCGTGAGCGTCGTCGAGGGCGTCGAGCGGCTGCGCGAGCTGTCGCGCATGATGGGCGGCGACCCTGACTCCGAGGCCGGTCTCGCACACGCCGGCGACCTCGTCGACCAGACGGCTGCCGCCCGGGCCAGCCGCGCCACGGCCCGGTCCACCAGCAAGCGGGCGCCGAAGGCCCCGACGGCCTCACACGGTGCGCCGAAGGCCACGAACAGCGCGCCCCGGCGATCCCGGGGCGAGCGGCAGCCGGCGCCGTGAGCCACCACCAGCGAGCAGACGCGCCAGCGGATGGGACGCTGCGGCCCGACCCCGGCCGAGTGACGTAGACTCAAAGCCCGTGGTGGATACGACGAAGCACATCTTTGTGACCGGGGGCGTCGCCTCCTCGCTCGGCAAGGGGCTGACCGCCTCGAGCCTCGGACGACTTCTGAGATCGCGCGGCCTGCGGGTCACGATGCAGAAGCTCGACCCCTACATCAACGTCGATCCCGGGACGATGAACCCGTTCCAGCACGGCGAGGTCTTCGTGACCGACGACGGCGCCGAGACCGACCTCGACATCGGGCACTACGAGCGCTTCCTCGACGTCAACCTCGTCGGCAGCGCCAACGTCACGACGGGGCAGGTCTACAACAACGTCATCGCCAAGGAGCGCCGCGGCGAGTATCTCGGTGACACGGTGCAGGTCATCCCGCACATCACCAACGAGATCGTCTCGCGGATGCGCGCTCTGGCCACCGGCAGGCCGGACGCGCCTCACGTCATCATCACCGAGATCGGCGGGACCGTCGGCGACATCGAGTCGCTGCCCTTCCTCGAGGCCGCTCGCCAGGTGCGTCACCTCATCGGCCGCGACAACAGCTTCTTCCTCCACGTCTCGCTCGTGCCCTACCTCGCTCCGAGTGGTGAGCTCAAGACCAAGCCGACACAGCACTCCGTCGCCGCGCTGCGTCAGGTCGGCATCCAGCCCGACGGCCTCGTGCTGCGCGCCGACCGCGAGATCCCCGACCCGATCAAGCGCAAGATCTCGCTCATGTGCGACGTCGACGTCGAGGCCGTGGCCGCTGCTGTGGACGCACCGAGCATCTACGACATCCCCAAGGTGATCCACCGCGAGGGCCTCGACGCCTACGTCATCCGGCGCCTCGGCCTCGGCTTCCGCGACGTCGACTGGACCGAGTGGGACCAGCTGCTCCAGCGCGTCCACGACCCGGAGCACGACGTCGAGGTCGCCCTCGTCGGCAAGTACATCGACCTGCCCGACGCCTACCTCTCGGTGACCGAGGCGCTGCGCGCCGGCGGCTTCCACCATGACGCCCGGGTGCGCATCCGCTGGGTGGCGAGCGACGAGTGCCAGACCCCGGCCGGGGCCCAGCGTGCCCTCGGCGGCGTCGACGCGATCCTCGTGCCCGGTGGCTTCGGCGTGCGTGGCATCGAGGGCAAGCTCGGGGCGCTGACCTGGGCCCGCGAGAAACAGGTGCCCACGCTCGGCATCTGCCTCGGACTGCAGTGCATGGTCATCGAGTACGCCCGCAGCGTGCTCGGCAACACCGACGCGAGCTCGACGGAGTTCGACCCGGAGACCTCCCACCCCGTCATCGCGACGATGGAGGAGCAGAAGGCCTTCGTCGAGGGCGCCGGTGACCTCGGCGGCACGATGCGCCTCGGCCTCTACCCGGCGGCCCTCGAGGAGGGCAGCGTCGTCCGCGCGGCCTACGGCCAGGCTGAGGTCAAGGAGCGCCACCGCCACCGCTACGAGGTCAACAACTCCTACCGCGGCGAGCTCGAGGCCGCCGGTCTCGTCTTCTCGGGCACCTCGCCCGACGGCACCCTCGTGGAGTTCGTCGAGCTGCCGCGCGAGGCGCACCCCTACTACGTCTCGACGCAGGCGCACCCGGAGTTCCTCTCGCGGCCCAACCGTGCGCACCCGCTCTTCGCCGGCCTCATCGGGGCGGCTCTCGAGCGTCAGCGCGCCGGCCGCCTCGTCGAGGTGGAGCGCCAGCGGGCCCTGCAGGACGAAGGTGACGATGGCGTGACGGGCGACCACGACGAGGCGTTCGCGTCGGTCTCCGCCGCGGGCGACGTGGACTGACCCGGATGAGCGCCACCGCCCCGACCGGCTCGGCGGCCGACCTCGTCGAGGTGTGGCAGAGCGAGCCCGTCCTCGCGTCGTCGACGCCCTTCGAGGGCCTCATCTTCGATGTGCGCCGAGACCGGGTCGACCTCGGGGAGGGCGGCATCGTCACGCGCGACCTCGTCACCCACCCGGGTGCGGTCGCCGTGCTCGCGCTGCGCACCGTCGAGGGGGTGGACCAAGCCCTGCTGATCCGGCAGTACCGCCATGCCTGCGGCGCCCACGTCTGGGAGCTGCCGGCCGGCCTGCTCGACGTCGACGACGAGCCCCCGTGGGAGGCCGCCGCCCGCGAGCTCGCCGAGGAGGTCGACCTCGTCGCCCGGCAGTGGCACGTGCTCGCCGACGACGTCACCTCGCCGGGCGCGTTCCCCGAGACGGTGCGGGTCTTCCTGGCCCGTGACCTCAGCGAGGTGCCTGCCGCCGAGGCACACCAGCGCACCGCCGAGGAGCTGACCCTGCGGCCGTTGTGGGTGTCGCTCGACGATGCCGTCGACGCGGCGCTCGCCGGGCAGATCAGCAACTCGGCCACTCTCGTCGGACTGCTCAGCGCGCACCTGTCGCGCACCCGGGGGTGGGCGACGCTGCGCCCTCACGACGCGCCGTGGCCCGCGCGCGAGGCCCAGCGCGCCCACCAGTCGTGAGCCTCCCGCCGGGAGACCGTGCGCCAGGGGCCGCGCAGTCGTGCCCCTGCGGGAGCTCGCAGCCGTATGCCGCGTGCTGCGGTCCGCTGCTCGCCGGCGACCGTCTCGCATCGAGCGCGGAGCAGCTCATGCGATCGCGCTACACGGCATACGCGCTCGGTCACTCCGAGCACGTCTGGCGCACCTGGCACCCGGCGACGCGACCCGAGCGGGTGACCCCCGACCCCGCGACGACGTGGACGGGGCTCACGGTGCTGCGCACCGAGGGCGGCGGCGAGGGTGACGAGACGGGCGTGGTCGAGTTCGTCGCGCGCTGGCGCGAGGCGTCAGCGGAGCACGGGGCGCGGACGGGCGACCTGCACGAGGTGAGCCGGTTCGCCCGGCGGGCGGGTCGCTGGCTCTACCTCGACGCCGACGCTCGCTGACCCCGGCTGAGGGTTCGAGCCTCGGCCCGCGGCTCTTCGGCGGGACCATGGTCGTGCCGCACGCCCAAGGGTGCGAGATGCGTCGGGTGCGGAGAGAGCAGTCGCCCTCTCCCTCGTCAGGTCGCCCGAGCCGACGGGTCCGCTGTCGCCGCCGGGTCGGTTGTCGCCGCCGCATCGGTGCTGCGTCGCGCCTCGACGAAGGCCTGCTGGCGGGCCGAGGGCTGGTCGAGGCGCAGCGGCCCGCGCAGCCGCATCGCCGGTCGCTCGAGCAGGACCCACGACAGCCAGGAGAGCAGGATCGCGGCCGCGATGAGCGCGAGGTTGCGCGGGGTCGTGTGCTCACCGAGCAGGCGGCTGTTGATGAAGGTCTGGTGCCAGAGGTAGAGGGCGTAGCTGATGGTGCCGAAGAACACCATGAAGCGGGACGCCACGACGCGCGAGTGACCCGACACGGCGGCATACACGAGCCACAGCCCGATGAGCGCGTGGACGGTCGCGAGCGGCCGGAAGAGAGGGTGGTCGACGGCCAGGCCGTGCCCCGGAAAGGCCGACACGGCGACGAGCACGACGAAGGGGGCGAGGGGGCTGGCTGCAGGGGGCTCCCACCCGCGGGCGCGCACTGCCGCCAGCCCGAAGGCGAGTGAGACACCGAGCAGCAGGGCGAAGGCGTTGGTCTCCGTGGAGATGTCGAGACGGATCGCCGACCCGCGGGTCCACACGCTGTAGAAGGTGGCGAGCGCCGCGAGGGACAGCGCGATGGAGAGCGCGCGCGGTCGCAACCACGTCATGACGGCGATGAAGACGAGCGGCCAGACGACGTAGAACTGCTCCTCGACCGAGAGCGACCACAGGTGGTTGAAGACGCCGAGGTCGGTGCCGTTGATGCGCACCCAGTTGCCGACGTAGAAGAGCGACGCCAGAGCGGCGACGGGATAGCTCGAGAGACGCTTGTCACCGGTGGCCCACAGCAGCAGGGGAGTCAGCGCGATGAGCAGCAGAAGTGCCGGGAGCAGACGCACGGCGCGACGACCCCAGAAGCGCCAGAGGCTGATCGACCCCCAGCGGTCCCACTCGCGGATGAGCAGGCTCGTGATGAGGTAGCCCGACAGGACGAAGAAGAGCGTGACGCCCGAGAGGCCGCCCCAGCGCACCGGCAGTCCGGAGTGCGCCGCGACGACGAGGAGGATGGCGAGGCCCCGGACGCCGTCGAGGTCGCGGTTGCGGGAGTGCTGCACGGCGAACAGCCTAGGTGCAGGCGGTCTAGGATTGGTCCTCGGTGCCCGCGCGACCGGGCCCAGCGGCACCACGCCGCCGACACTCCCCATGCACCTCCGGAAGGACCCTCCGTGCTCCGCACACACGAGGCCGGCGCCCTGCGCGCCGGCAGTCAGGGCCATGTAGGCCAGACCGTTGTCTTGACCGGGTGGGTGGCGCGGCGTCGAGACCACGGCGGGGTGGCCTTCCTCGACCTGCGCGACGCCTCCGGCGTGGCCCAGGTCGTCGCCCGGGACGAGGTGCTGGCCCGCGGCGGCGCCCACGACGTGCGCAACGAGTTCTGCGTCAAGGTCACCGGCGAGGTGCGAGAGCGGCCCGACGGCAACGCCAACCCCGACCTGCCGACGGGCGACATCGAGGTCATCGTCAGCGAGCTCGAGGTGCTCAACCCGTCGGCACCGCTGCCCTTCCAGATCGACGAGCGCGTCACCGTCGGCGAGGAGGCCCGCCTCAAGCACCGTTACCTCGACCTGCGCCGCCCGGGCGCGAGCTCGGCCGGCGCGGCGATCCGGCTGCGCTCGCGCGTCAACGCCGCAGCTCGCTCGGTGCTGGGGGCCCGCGACTTCGTCGAGATCGAGACCCCCACCCTGACCCGCTCGACGCCCGAGGGCGCCCGCGACTTCCTCGTGCCCGCCCGGCTCGCGCCGGGGTCGTGGTACGCCCTGCCGCAGAGCCCGCAGCTGTTCAAGCAGCTGCTCATGGTGGCCGGCATGGAGCGGTACTACCAGATCGCGCGGTGTTACCGCGACGAGGACTTCCGCGCCGACCGCCAGCCGGAGTTCACCCAGCTCGACATCGAGATGTCCTTCGTCGAGCAGGACGACGTCATCGAGCTCGGCGAGGCCGTCATCGCCGAGATCTGGAAGCTCATCGGGGTCGAGCTGTCGGCTCCCTTCGAACGCATGACGTATGCCGACGCGATGCGGCGCTACGGCTCGGACAAGCCCGACCTGCGCTTCGGCAACGAGCTCGTCGAGTGCACCGACTACTTCGCCGACACGACCTTCCGCGTCTTCCAGGCCGACTACGTCGGGGCCGTCGTCATGCCGGGCGGGGCCTCGCAGCCGCGCAAGCAGCTCGACGCCTGGCAGGAGTGGGCCAAGCAGCGCGGCGCCCGCGGACTCGCGTACGTGCTGGTCCAGGAGGACGGTGAGCTCGGTGGGCCTGTCGCCAAGAACCTCACCGACGCCGAGCGCGCTGGTCTCGCTGCGCAGGTCGGGGCCGAGCCCGGCGACTGCATCTTCTTCGCGGCCGGGGCCGCCAAGCCCTCGCGCGCACTGCTCGGGGCCGCGCGCCTCGAGATCGGACGCCGCTGCGACCTCATCGACGAGAGCGCCTGGAGCTTCCTCTGGGTCGTCGACGCCCCGCTCTTCGAGCCCGCCGCCGACGCGGTCGCCTCGGGCGACGTCGCCGTCGGTGCCGGCGCCTGGACCGCGGTGCACCACGCCTTCACCTCGCCCAAACCCGAGTTCCTCGACACCTTCGACACCGACCCGGGCCCGGCCCTCGCCTACGCCTACGACATCGTCTGCAACGGCAACGAGATCGGCGGCGGGTCGATCCGTATCCACCGTCGCGACGTGCAGGAGCGGGTCTTCGCGGTGATGGGTCTGTCGGAGGAGGACGCGCAGGAGAAGTTCGGCTTCCTGCTCGAGGCCTTTGCCTACGGCGCGCCGCCCCACGGGGGCATCGCCTTCGGGTGGGACCGCATCGTGTCGCTGCTCGCCGGCACGGAGTCGATCCGCGACGTCATCGCCTTCCCGAAGTCGGGTGGCGGCTACGACCCGCTCACCGCGGCGCCGGCGCCGATCACGGCCCAGCAGCGCACGGAGGCCGGCGTCGACGCCAAGCCGGAGGTGGCCCGGCCGGCCTGACCGTCCCCTCCTGCCGAGGTGGCCAGTCAGCGCAACCGCCGGACGTGGCGGCACCCACGACGGATACTGGAAGGGCCTCGTCCTGCGGGACGAGGCCCTTCGCCTGCGGCTGACGGGGAGTTCACCCATGAGCACGATCACGTTGCTGGAGCAGAACGGCACGTTGAGGGCGGCCGAGGTCGTCGAGCTGGCGGCGCTCGCCGGGCTGGAGCTCGCTGCCGCGGCCACCTTGCTGGAGAAGGAGTCCAGCGGGGGCCGCAACATCTTCGGTCGCGATGACGTCGACACGGGTGGGTTCTACACCTTGGGTGGGCCGGTCACGAAGGCGTCCTACCTGCGCTATCGAGAGCACCGGGCCGAGTTCGGGGCCCAGGGCGTCGGGCCCACCCAGCTGACGTACCCGCCGTTCCAGGACCGGGCGGACCGGCAGGGTGGCTGTTGGGACTGGCGGGTCAACACCCGAGTCGGCTTCGACATCGTTTCGGGTCTCATCAAGGCCAAGGGTGTCCGCAGCGGCTTCCGGGCTTACAACGGGACGGGACCCACCGCCGAGGCGTACGCCGACGACGTCATGAAGAGGCTGCGCGTCTGGCGTGAGCGGCTCGACCCCGCCACGGTGCTCGGGGACACCGACCGTCCCACGCTGCGCGAAGGTGACACGGGGGCGGCTGTGCTCGCCCTGCAGAAGTTCCTCAACACCGCCTTCCCCGGCTACTCCCGCATCGACCTCGCGCCGAAGCGCTACGGCCGGCAGACGGCCACGGTGGTGGCGGAGTTCCAGCGGCGCGCGGGTGTGTCGGGCCCGGGGGTGAGCTCCACCGGAAAGCTGGTCGGGCCACCCACTTGGGTTGCCTTGGAGCACTTCGGCTTTCGCTGATGCCGCTGTGCCCCTACCGGCACTCGCTGGCAGGATGACCTCATGGCGGAGCCGATCACGCGTGCCCCGGACGACGTGCTCGTCCACCTCCGCCGAGCCCGCGACCTGGCGGACCGCGAGTATGCCGCGCCGCTCGATCTCGACCGCCTGGCCGCGGCGGCGGGTCTCTCGAAGTACCACTTCCTCCGGGTCTTTCGCGCGACGTACGGCGTGACGCCGGTGGAGTACGTCTCGCGTCGCCGCATCGAGCGCGCCCAGGACCTCCTGCGCGCCACGAACCTCACGGTCACCGAGGTGTGCCACGCGGTGGGCTTCTCGAGCCTCGGCTCCTTCAGCAGCCGCTTCCGCTCGGTGGTGGGGGAGAGCCCCAGCGACTTCCAGGCCAGGTATGCCGCGACGGGAGCGCCGCACATCCCGGGCTGCGTCATGTTCATGTGGGGTCTCGTCGAGAGCTCCGCAACCTGGGAGAAGCGCCAGCCGCCGGACCCGCCTAGCGTGGACGCATGATCACCAACATCAGCATCGTCAGTGTCTTCGTCAAGGACATCGACGAGTCCAAGCGTTTCTACGTCGACGTCCTCGGATTCGAGGAGAAGGACGACATCACCCTCGGCGACGGCTACCGCTGGTGCTCCGTCGTGCACCCCAGCCAGCCAGAGCTGCAGGTCAGTCTCGCCATTCCCGGCCCGCCGTTCCCCGACGAGCTCGTCGCGGCGATGAAGCGGGCTCAGGACTCCGGCGGCCTCAACGGGCTCGGTCTCACGGTCGACGACTGCGCGCAGACCTACGCCGACCTCTCGGCCAAGGGGGTCGAGTTCCTTCAGCCGCCGTCGGCCCGGCCCTACGGCACCGAGGCGGTGTGCCGCGACAACTCGGGCAACTGGGTCGTGCTCGTCGAGCCCTCCGAACGGACCGTCACGGCGGCCGACTTCGCCTGACCCTGATGCCGCCCGGTCAGCGGTCGAGCACGACTGGACGGCTGGACCAGGCGCAGAGACGGTCGTAGCCGAGCGAGAGGTAGAGCTCCCGGGCGACGTCGTTGTGGGAGTACATCCCCAGGGTGCACACCCCGGCCTCCGCCACGGCCCAGCGGGTCAGGGCCCCGACGATGGTGCGGCCCAGCCCTCGGCCCCGCAGGCGCGTGTCGACGGCGACGGACGACAGGTGCGGGGCCCCCGCACGGCTGTGGCCCCACGCCGCGACGGCAGCCAGGGCGCCGCCGGGCTCCTCGATCGCGAACCAGCGCTCGCCGTGCCCGGGTGTGGTGTCGGCCGTGGGGGAGTGGGCCTCGAGGAAGGCACTGATCTCGGTGGCCCTCAGTCTGTCGTCGAGGCGCTGGACGCGCTCGTGGGAGGCGTCCTCGGCAGGGGCGGCTGCCGTGTGGAGCCACTCCCAGTCGCCGCCGTCCATGACCCGGTAGCGCTCACGCAGCAGCGGCTCCAGGTGCTGGGGGACGCTGACCGAGACGGCCCGGCGGGCGGGCTCCACCACCGCGGCAATCGCGGGAAGGGCGTCGAGCAGCGTCGTGACACCGTCGTCGGCACCGAGCAGGCTGACCGTGCGACGGTCGGCCCGGCGCACGCGCTGGAACGCGACCGCCTCGTCGTGGCGCCACCAGGCGTCCGCGAGGTCGTCGGTGACCTCCCAGCGCACGAACGGGTGATGTCCGCTCGCCTCGAGCAGCTCGTCGAGGCCGTGGTGCACACGCACCTGCCGGCGCACCTGCCTGCTCGTGGAGGTCTCGGCCGTCACTCGGTGATCCCGAACCGGTTGTGCAGGCGCCGGAGCGGGGCGGGCGCCCACCAGTTCCAGCGGCCGAGCAGCGTCATCGTCGCGGGCACGAGGAGCATCCGCACGAGCGTGGCGTCGATGAGGACGGCGGCGACGAGGGCGACTCCCATCTGCTTGATGATGAGGATGTCACCGGCGACGAAGCCACTGAAGACGATGACGATGAGCAGGGCCGCGGACGTGATGATGCGGCCCGTGCGCTGCAGTCCGAGCGAGACGGCGCGGTCGTTCTCGTAGCCCTCGCGGTGGAACTCCACGATGCGCGAGAGCAGGAAGACCTCGTAGTCCATCGACAGGCCGAAACCGAAGGCCAGCACGAGGAAGGGCACGATCGACTCCACCGCCCCGACCGACGAGAAGTTGAGCAGCCCCTCGAGGTGGCCCTCCTGGAAGATCCACACGACGACACCGAGCGCGGCCCCGAGCGAGATGACGTTGAGCAGCAGCGCCTTGATGGGGATGATCACCGACCCCGTCATGAGGAAGAGCAGCGCGAGCGTGCCGAGCACGACGAGCCCCACGGCATACGGGGCCCTCGCCGACATCGACGCGAGGAAGTCGATCTGGCCGGCCGCCTGCCCCGTCGTGAGGGTCTCGAAGGGCGCGGGCGTCGCGCGGATGGTCGTGACGAGCTCCTGCGCCTCGTCGGACGTGGGTGGCCCGGCGACGCGGATGTCGACCCGGTGATCGGTCGTGCCGAGCGGGGTCACCGCCAGGGACTCGACGCCCGGGTCGTCGCGGAACTGCTCTGCCCACGCGGTCACGGCCGAGGTGTCGGGCGAGCGCGCGACGACCGTGACCTCGGGAGCCGACAGGGCGGGGTAGTCACGCGCGAGCTGCTCGAAGAAGACCCGCTGGGGGGCGTCGACGGGCAGCAGCTCGGTGCCCGAGGACGTGAGCCGCATCGAGAGGGTCGGCAGCGCGAGGAAGACGAGCACGCTGACCACGCCGATGATGACGGCGATGGGTCGTCGCTGCACGCCGACCGCCAGCCGGGAGAAGAACCCGCTGTCCGACGTCGGCGTGGCTGCCTTGCGTGCGAGGCGTCGGGCCCCGAGGACGCAGAGGGCCGGCACGAGGGTGATCGCGACGACCATGGCGACGAGGACCACTGAGACGCCGGCGACGCCGATGGCGCGCATGATCGACGCCTCGAAGAGCAGCAGTCCCGAGAGGGCGATGGCGACGATGAGGGCGGAGAAGAGGACGGTGCGCCCTGCCGTGGCGACGGTGCGCTCGGCGGCGTGGGCCACCTCCTCGGACGAGGGCACCCGATGCTCTCGGCTCGACAGCTCCTCACGGAAGCGGCTGACGGTGAGCAACCCGTAGTCGATGGACAGTCCGAGGCCGAGGAGCGTCACGATGTTGACGACCGTGGCGTCGAGCTCGACGAGGTGCGAGAACGCGAAGAGTGACAGCAGCGCTCCGCCGATCGACACGAAGGCACCGATGATGGGCAGGCCGGCGGCGATGAAGCCCGCGAAGACGAAGAACATGACGATGAAGGTCAAGGGCAGTGCGATGCCCTCGCCGCGGATCAGGTCCCGCTCGACGGTGGTCGTGATCGCAGTGATGACCTTGCTCGGGCTGCCCACGGAGCCTTGCGCCTTCATCACCTTCGGCACCTCGAGGAGCGCCTCCTCGGCAGCGGACTCGGCCTGGTCCTGCGCCGCCTCGTCGAGACCCGGCTCGAAGTCGACGACGGTGACGAAGCCGCCCGCCGCCGGTGTGCCGCCCTTGAGCAGCGGCGCCGCAGCCGGGTCGGTGAGGCCGCCGGGGGCGAGCAGGGGAGAGCGCACCTGCTTGACGCCGGGGACCTCGGCCACCTTCTTCGTCGCTGCGGTGCCGTCGGCGACGACCGTGGCGTCGGTGAGGTCGGCTCCAGTCACCTGCATCGTCAGGGTCTCGAGCGCCGGCTGGGCCTGCTCGATGATCTGGCGGGCCTCCGTCGACTCCGAGTCGACCGTGGGCGCGCCCGAGTGGAGACGGTTGAAGAGCGACTCACCGGTGACCCCCCCGACGGCCACCGCGAAGCAGGCGACCGTGATGAGGACCCAGGCGAGCACCCAGCGTCCCGGGTGGCGTGCGATGAGCCTGCCGAGCCGAGCCATTCGCGTCACCGTGGGTTGGGACGCGGCGGGCACTGCGGTCGCGTCGGGGGCCGGGGCCCCGGAAGAGGGGTTCTGCACGTGGATAGCCTTCCACAGTGAGCCCAGACGACCTCTTCGGTGCCGCGTCCGCCGCGGACCGCGCAGAGCAGCCGGCCTCGGCCGGGCATGCCCCGCTCGCCGTGCGGATGCGGCCCCGCACCCTCGACGAGGTGCGCGGCCAGACCAAGGTGCTGCGGCCGGGGAGTCCGCTGCGCCGGCTCATCGAGGGGTCGGGAGGTGCGGCGGGCCCCCTCTCGGCGATCATCTGGGGACCCCCGGGCACGGGCAAGACGACGCTGGCGCACCTCGTCGCGACGGCGGCGGACCGGCGCTTCGTCGAGCTGTCGGCCGTGACGGCGGGTGTCAAGGACGTGCGTGCGGTCATGGAGCAGGCCGGGCGTGACCGCGATCTCTACGGCCGCCAGACCGTGCTCTTCCTCGACGAGATCCACCGCTTCACCAAGGCCCAGCAGGACGCCCTGCTACCGGGCGTCGAGAACCGCACCGTGATCCTCGTGGCGGCGACCACGGAGAACCCCTCGTTCAGCATCATCGCCCCGCTCCTCTCGCGATCGGTGCTCGTCACCCTCGAGTCGCTGCCGGACGCCGACGTCGCCGACCTGGTCCAGGCCGCTCTCGACGACGAGCGCGGCCTCGACGGCGCCCACACGCTGACCGACGACGCTCGCGAGCACCTCGTGCGCATCGCCGGCGGCGACGCCCGCCGGGCGCTGACCTCGCTGGAGGCGGGCGCCGGCGTCGCCCTCGACGCCGTGGCACCGGGCTCCGACGACGTCGGGCCCGTCGAGATCACCCTGGCCCACGTCGAGCAGGCGGTGGCGCAGGCGGCGGTGCGCTACGACCGCGCGGGCGACCAGCACTACGACGTCGCCAGCGCCCTCATCAAGTCGATGCGGGGCAGCGACGTGGACGCGGCGCTGCACTACCTCGCCCGCATGCTCGAGGCGGGGGAGGACCCCCGCTTCATCGCGCGGCGCATCGTCATCTCGGCGAGCGAGGACGTCGGCATGGCAGACCCCACCGCCCTGCAGACCGCGGTCGCGGCGATGCATGCCGTGGCCCAGATCGGCATGCCGGAGGCGCGGATCATCCTCGCGCAGGCCGTGGTGCACAACGCCATGGCACCCAAGTCCAATGCGGCATACCTCGGTGTCAACGAGGCGATCGCCGACGTGCGCGCCGGGCGCGGTGGCGCGGTGCCCCCGCACCTGCGAGGGAGCGGGTATGCCGGTGCGGAGCGTCTGGGCCATGGCGCGGGCTACGCCTACGCCCACGACGCACCCGACGGGGTCGCGGAGCAGCAGTACCTCCCCGACGACCTCGACGGCCAGGTGGCCTACTACCGCCCCACCGACCGGGGCTTCGAGGAGCGTCTACGCACCCGCCTCGAATGGCTGACGGGACGGCTGGGGCGCAGGCGCCCTGAGTGAAGGTGGCCGAATGTTTCGGGCCGGTGACGTTTTGCCGGGACGATGTTGGGTGAACCCGGTGGTCGGTAACGATTTGTCATCCAGCGCGTCTCGATGCTTGGACCGGGCTCCCCACTGTGGCAAGGTGACGTCGTCCCAAGGGGTGGTCACCGGCTTGTCCGTGTGCGCCTTTTCGGGATCTGAGGACCGCCGCGCGGTCCGGTTGTACATGCCCATCAGGATGGAGACGACGCGTTGAACGCCATGCCGGAGCCCGGTGCCAAGACGGTCATCGAGGCCACGGACGAGCAGATGGTCGAGCAGACCGAGCGCAACGAGGCAACGGAGGCGCCAGCACATCGTGACGTGCGCACGGGTCGGTCACCGGGCAGGGTGGCTTGGGACCGTCTGAAGGTCGACAAGGTCGCCATCGTGTGCTCGGTCATCATCGTGTTCTTCATCCTCGTCGCGCTCTTCGCGCCGTTGCTCTACTCGCTGCAGGGCGTGGACCCGGTCACGGGGGCGGAAGCCGACCCCTACACCGTGCACACGGAGCTCGTGGACTTCAACGGCCTGCCGACGGTCGGTGCCAGCTCCGCCCACTGGCTCGGTGTCGAGCCGCGTCTCGGCCGTGACCTCTTCGCACGCTGGGCAGTGGGCGCGCGGCCGTCGCTCATCATCGGCTTCGTCGCAGCCGCGGTCTCCACGCTTCTCGGTGTCACCCTGGGCCTGTTGGCCGGCTACGTCGGCGGCTGGGCCGATCGCGTCATCACCTGGGTGACCGACTTCTTCCTCAGCCTGCCGATCCTGCTGCTCGTCATCGCGATCGTGCCGATCATGCAGAAGAGCATCGCCGGCGGTGCCGACCTCACGGCTGAGCAGACGTCGACCATCCGCTTCTACGTCCTCATCGCCATCCTCATCGTCTTCGGGTGGATGGGACTGGCCCGCCTCGTGCGAGGCGAGGTCAAGAGCCTGCGCGAGCGCGAGTTCGTCCAGGCTGCCCGGGCGATCGGAGTGCCCACCCGGCAGATCCTCTTCAAGGAGGTCCTGCCCAACCTGGTCGGCCCGATCATCGTGTCCGCCTCGATCGCCGTTCCGGCCTACATCACCTACGAGGCGACGCTGAGCTATCTCGGCGTCGGTCTCGTGGAACCCACCGCGTCCTGGGGCCGCACCATCGCGGATGCCCAGAACCTGTTCGCCACCTACCCGCTGTGGTTGTGGCCCTCGGTCATCGGCCTGTCGCTGCTCGTCCTCGCCCTGAGCCTTCTCGGCGACTCGATCCGCGACGCCTTCGACCCCAGCAGTCGCCGATAACCCACCGGTTTCGGTCATCTAGATGTTCCCGGCAAAGCGCTGGGATCAGCACAACAAAGGGAGCAAACAACAATGCGCTGGACCAAAGTCCTGACCGTGGGGGCCGTGGCCTCGCTCGGCCTTGTCGCAGCCTGTGGTGCACCGTCGACGAACGGCACCGGCACGGGCAACGCGAGCGGTGACACCGGCAAGGTGGAGGGCGCTGCGGCGACCCTCGACCCGACCGCCAAGGGCCCTGCCCCCGAAGTTCCGGGAGCGAAGAAGGGCGGGATCCTCACGGTGTCCTACTCCTCGACCCCGGCCAACATGGACCCGAGCGACCAGTTCTACCAGGACACCGCGGTCATCTACTCGCTCAGCCACCGCGCCCTGACGACGTTCGTGAGCCGCGGCGACCAGCAGGTGCTCGTCCCGGACCTCGCCACCGACCTCGGCAAGGCGTCCGAGGACGGCCTCACGTGGACGTTCACGCTCAAGGACGGCGTCAAGTTCGAGGACGGCACGCCGGTCAAGGCCGCGGACATCGTCTGGGCGGCCAAGCGGTCGTTCGACCCCGACCTGGCCGCCAACGGCCCGACCTACCAGCGCGAGTTCTTCAAGGGCGGCGCCGACTACCAGGGCCCCTTCAAGGGCGACAAGAACTGGAAGGGTGTCGAGGCCACCGACGACAAGACGATCGTCTTCCACCTCGAGAAGCGCTTCGAGACGCTGCCCTACTTCGTCTCGTTCAACCAGTTCACGCCGATCCCCGAGGCGAAGGACACGAAGGGCGACTACCAGCTGCACCCGCTGGCGACCGGCCCCTACATGTTCGACAAGTACACCCCGGGCACCGAGCTGACGCTCAAGCGCAACCCCAACTGGGACCCCGCCACCGACGCGGCGCGTCACAACTACCCCGACGGCTTCCACTTCAAGTGGGGCCAGGACATCGTCAAGACGCAGACCGCGATCCTCGCCTCCAACGGTGACGACGCCACGACCCTCAACTGGGACGGGATCGACTCCTCGCTCATCTCGCAGATCGAGGGCGAGAAGAAGGCCCAGTTCGAGGAGGGCCCCTCCTCCTGCGTGATCATGGTCAACATGGACGCCCGCAAGATCCCGATGCCGGTGCGCAAGGCGATCGCCGTGGCCTACCCGTTCGACGCGATCCACAAGGCCGGTGGCGAGACCACGCACTCGTTCTCGCCTGCCTCGACGATCATCCCGCCGCAGATCCCGGGCCACCTCGACTACGAGGCCGAGGCTGCTCCCGGCGTCAAGATGAACGGCAAGGGCGACGGCGACCCCGCCAAGGCCAAGCAGATGCTCGCCGACGCCGGCTACGGCGCCGACAAGCCCTTCGAGCTCATCTACTACTACACGAACGACGACGACATCGCCCAGAAGGTCAACCAGGTGCGCAAGCAGGCCTTCGAGAAGGCCGGCTTCAAGGTCACCGACATCGGTGCGCCGAGCGCCGAGCGTCGCAAGCTCGTGGGCGACCCCAAGGGCAAGATGAACATGCTCCAGTCGCCGCGCGGCTGGTGCTTCGACTGGCCGTCGGCCGACTCGATCATCCCGCCCACCATCGGCACGATCGCCCTCTCGCAGGGTGGCACGACGTTCGGTAACTTCTCCGACGCCAAGATCGACTCCGAGATCAAGCGCATTCAGGGCCTCTCCATCACGGAGCAGGGTCCCGAGTGGGGCAAGATGGACAAGTGGCTGACGGAGACCTACCTCCTGGCCGTCCCGGACAACAACGACAAGGGCAACTCGGTGTTCGGCACCAAGGTGAAGAACGTCCACAACAACCCCAACAAGGGCATGCCCAACCTGACGGACGTCTGGCTCGACCAGTAAGACCGGCCGGAGCCGCCCTCCCACGCGAGGGCGGTGACTGACCACAACCCGTGGTGGGGGCTCGGAGACCCTCCGGGTCCCCACCACGGATGCCCACTCCTTGGAAGGTGTCCCTTGCTCACGTACATCCTCAGGCGCGTGGCTCTCGCCTTGAGCGTCATCCTCGCGACTCTGGTGTCGACGTTCCTGCTCTTCTTCGCCGGCCCGTCCGACCCGGCCCAGGCCATGTGTCCCGAGACGCGGTGCACCCCGCAGCGCCTCGAGGCGATCACGAAGAGCCTCGGCCTCGACAAGCCCCTCGCGCAGCAGTTCCTCGAGTACTTCAAGGGTCTCTTCGTCGGTCGGGACTTCACCTACGCCGGCGACACCGTGCACTGCGGCGCGCCGTGTCTCGGCTACTCCTTCTCGACCCGGCAGTCGGTCAACACGGAGCTGTTCACCCGCTTCCCGAACACCGTCGTGCTGGCCCTCATGGCCGCCGTCGTGTTCGTCACGGTCGGCGTGACGCTCGGCATCCTCGCCGCGATCCGCCGGGGCACTCCCGCCGACCGCGGCATCGTCGGCTCGTCGCAGACCTTCGGCGCCATCCCGTACTACGTGCTCGCGCTGCTCGTCGCGCTCTACCCGGTGGTGCTGTGGAACATCCTCCCGCAGTACACCTCGATATCGTCGGGGGTCGGGCCGTACTTCGCCGGCATGCTCGCGCCGGCGCTCATCCTCGGCCTCTACACGTCGACGTCCTACACGCGCTACACGCGCAACTCGATGCTCGAGACCCTCTCGATGGACTACATCCGCACCGCCCGCAGCAAGGGCATCCCCGAGCGCACCGTGCTCGTCAAGCACGGCTTCCGCGCAGCGATGAGCCCGATCGTCACGATCCTCGGCCTCGACATCGCCGCCCTGCTGACCGGCACGCTCATCACCGAGCAGATCTTCGGCGTCGACGGCATCGGGCGACGCACCCTCGCGGCCTTCCGCGCCCAGGACCTACCCGTCATCATGGGTAGTGTGCTCATCGGAGCCACCGTCGTCGTCTTCATGAACCTCGTCGTCGACATCGGCTACTCCTTCATCGACCCCCGAGTGAGGCTCTCGTGACCGCCACGGCCAACGGCATCGCCACGCAGTCCGCCGAGGCCACGTCCGTCGGCGACGTCGTGCTCGACGTCGACGACCTCTCGGTCGTCTTCCCCACCGAGGAGGGCCTCGTCAAGGCGGTCTCCAACCTCAGCTACCAGGCCCGCCTCGGCCGCACCCTCGCCATCGTCGGTGAGTCCGGCTCGGGCAAGTCGGTCTCGAGCATGGCGGTGCTCGGACTGCACAACCCGAAGCGCACGCAGATCACCGGGAGCATCAAGCTCGACGGCATCGAGCTCGTCGGGGCGCCGCAGTCGACGTTCCAGAAGGTGCGCAGCACCAAGGCCGCGATGGTCTTCCAGGACCCGCAGAGCGCCCTGCACCCGTTCCACAAGGTCGGCAAGCAGATCGCCGAGGCCTACCTCGCTCACAACAAGGTGAGCCGTTCGGTGGCCGAGAAGCGGGCCATCGAGATGCTCGACCTCGTCGGCATCCCCAACCCGAAGCGGCGCGCCCTGCAGTACCCCCACGAGTTCTCCGGCGGCATGCGCCAGCGCGCGATGATCGCCCTCGGCCTCGTCAACGACCCGAAGCTGCTCATCGCCGACGAGCCGACGACCGCCCTCGACGTCACGGTCCAGGCGCAGATCCTCGACCTCGTCAACGACCTGCAGAAGGAGTTCGGCTCCGCGGTCATCCTCATCACCCACGACCTCGCGGTCGTGGCCGAGACGGCCGATGACATCGTCGTGATGTATGCCGGGCGTGGCGTCGAGAAGGGTGACGCCAAGGAGGTGCTGGCGCAGCCGTCGATGCCCTACACCTACGGACTGCTCCAGTCGCTGCCCTCGCACTCCGAGGACCTCGCGGAGCTCAAGGCCATCCAGGGTTCACCCCCCAGCCTGCTCAACCTCCCGCCCGGCTGCTCGTTCCACCCCCGGTGCGAGTTCAAGGACCAGGTCCCGGGTGACGCGTGCTGGACCGAGCTGCCCGAGTGGCGCCCGACGCCGGGGCTGGCCAACCGACAGCTCCGCTGCCATCTGCCTGACCCGGTGAGGACGCTTCAGGAAGACGAGGGAGTTCGATGAGCGACCAGCTGACCGCGCCCACGCGTGCAGCAGCCGACTCGGCTGCCAAGCCGCTGCTCGAGGTCACCGACCTGCAGCGCTACTTCCCGTTCCGCGAGGTGCAGGGCCTGCGCATGGTGAAGGCGACGGTCAAGGCCGTCGACGGGATCAGCTTCACGCTGCGCCAGGGGCAGACCCTCGGCCTCGTGGGCGAGTCGGGCTGCGGCAAGTCGACGACGGCGCGCCTCATCACGAGGCTCGACGAGCCCACCGACTGGGTCGGTGGTCTTCGAGGGGCGCGACATCACGCACCTCAAGGAGCACGAGCTGCGCACCATCCGCCGCGACGTGCAGATGATCTTCCAGGACCCCTACAGCTCGCTCAACCCGCGCCACACGATCGGCTCGATCCTCACGACGCCGCTCAAGGTGCACGGGCTGCACAAGGGCAAGGAGAAGCGTCGCGTCCAGGAGCTGCTCGAGCTGGTGGGCCTCAACCCCGAGCACATCAACCGCTACCCGTCGGAGTTCTCGGGTGGCCAGCGCCAGCGCATCGGTATCGCCCGCGCCCTGGCGGTCGAGCCCAAGCTGATCATCGCCGACGAGCCGGTCTCGGCCCTCGACGTGTCGATCCAGGCCCAGGTGATGAACCTCCTCGCCAAGCTGCGTGACGAGCTCGACCTCGCGTTCGTCTTCGTCGCCCACGACCTCGGCGTCGTGCGCCACTTCTGCGACCAGGTCGCGGTGATGTACCTCGGCAAGATCGTCGAGTACGGCGACAAGAAGAAGATCTACGAGGCGCCCGAGCACCCCTACACGCAGGCCCTGCTGTCGGCGGCACCGGACATCAACGTCGCGCGCGGCATCGCCCCCAAGGAGCGCATCCGTCTCGTCGGTGACGTGCCGAGCCCGATCGACCCGCCGAGCGGTTGCCGCTTCCGCACCCGCTGCTGGAAGGCCCAGGACCTCTGCGCCCAGGTGGAGCCGCCGCTCATGACCTCCGTCGAGGACACGACGTCGGTCCGTGCGAAGCGTGACCGTGGCCTGCACCTGCAGGCGTGCCACTTCGCCGAGGTCAAGACGAACCTCGTCGCGGAGGTGCCCGCCGAGCCGGTGGCCTGACGCCGCTGCCACACCAAGGCCCAGCCGGTATGCCGCGGGGCCGGCTTCCACGCGGAAGCCGGCCCCGCGGCATACCCCGGCGGTGCCTGCCGAGCCCGGCTGCGAGCACGCCCGGGCGGGGGTCGGTTAGGGTTGACGGCGGCGCGACGTGCGCGCCGACGATCGAAGGACGATGCGTGGTGGACTGCGTGGTGGACACGGAGCAGCGGGTGGTGGCGAGGCCGCAGACGGGGGCACGAGCCATCCGGGGGTCAGCCGCGCCCTGCTGAGGCGACCCGGCTGACCCCGCCCCGACTCCCACTCCCACGATCGACCACGAGGACAACACATGGAAACCGCTGAGATCAGGCGTCGCTGGCTCACCTTCTTCGGTGAGCGCGGCCACACCGTCGTGCCGAGCGCGCCGCTCGTGCACGACGACCCCAACCTCCTCTTCGTCAACGCCGGCATGGTGCCGTTCAAGCCCTACTTCCTCGGGCAGGAGACGCCGCCCTTCGACCGCGCGACGAGTGTGCAGAAGTGCGTGCGAACGCTCGACATCGAAGAGGTCGGCAAGACGACCCGCCACGGCACGTTCTTCCAGATGAACGGCAACTTCAGCTTCGGCGACTACTTCAAGGAAGGCGCCATCGAGCTCGCGTGGGAGCTCATCACGCGCAGCCAGCGCGACGGCGGCCTCGGCTTCGACGAGAAGGACCTCTACGCGTCCGTCTACCACGACGACGACGAGGCGATCGCGCTGTGGAAGAAGGTCGCCGGCCTGTCCGACGACCGCATCGTGCGCCTCGGTCGCAAGGACAACTACTGGCACATGGGCGTCGCAGGACCGGGCGGACCGTGCTCGGAGATCCTGCTCGACCGCGGCCCGCAGTTCGGCGCCGACCGCGACTGGGAGGCGGGCGACCGCTACCTCGAGTTCTGGAACCTCGTCTTCATGCAGTACGAGCTCGAGAACGTGCGGTCGAAGGAGGTCTTCGACATCGCGGCCGAGCTGCCCAAGCGCAACATCGACACCGGCATGGGGCTCGAGCGAGTCGCCTACCTGCTGCAGGGCGTCGACAACATCTACGAGACCGACGAGGTCTTCCCGGTCATCGCCGCTGCCGAGGACCTCACGGGTCGTCGCTACGGCGCCGACCACGACGACGACGTGCGCTTCCGTGTCGTCGCCGACCACGTGCGCTCCTCGCTCATGCTCATCGGCGACGGGGTCACCCCGGGCAACGAGGGCCGGGGCTACGTGCTGCGCCGGCTGCTGCGCCGCGCGGTCCGCTCGATGCGCCTTCTCGGTGTCGATGCGCCGACGCTCGAGCACCTGCTGCCCGTCAGCAAGGAGCGGATGAAGGCGTCCTATCCCGAGCTCGAGCGCGACTTCCACCGGATCAGCCAGGTCGCCTACGGCGAGGAGGACGCCTTCCGGCGCACGCTCGCGGCGGGCACGACCATCCTCGACACCGCGGTGGCGACCGCGAAGTCCTCGGGACGATCGACGCTCGGCGGTGCGGAGGCGTTTGCCCTGCACGACACCTACGGCTTCCCGATCGACCTCACCCTGGAGATGGCGGCCGAGCAGGGCGTGCAGGTCGACGAGGCGGGCTTCCGTGGCCTCATGGCGCAGCAGCGCGACCGCGCCAAGGCCGACGCGCGGGCGAAGCGGTCCGGCCACGGTGACACGAGCATCTACCGGCGCGTCTCCGACACCCTCGGCCGTGAGGTCGAGTTCACCGGCTACGACCAGGTCGTGTCCGACAGCCGCGTCCGGGGCCTCATCCGTGGCGGCGAGGTCGTCGAGCGCTTCGGCCCCGGCGACGAGGTCGAGCTCGTGCTCGACCGCACGCCGCTCTATGCGGAGTCCGGTGGCCAGCTCGCCGACCACGGCCTCATCCGCCTGTCGGGGGGTGCGGTGCTCGAGGTGACCGACGTGCAGCGCCCGATCACCGGCCTCGTCGTGCACCGCGCGACCGTGCTCGAGGGCGAGGGCTCCGTCGGAGAGGACGCGGAGGCCGAGGTCGACGTCGCCCGCCGCCGCTCCATCTCGCGCGCCCACACGGCGACCCACATGGTCCACCAGGCGCTGCGTGACGAGCTCGGCGACACAGCGACCCAGGCCGGCTCGGAGAACTCGCCAGGGCGACTGCGCTTCGACTTCCGCTCGCAGCAGGCCGTGCCGTCGGGTGCCCTCGGCGAGATCGAGTCGCGGATCAACGGCGTGCTGCTCGACGACCTGCCGGTCACCGCGGACATCATGGCGATCGACGACGCCCGCAAGCTGGGTGCGATGGCGCTCTTCGGCGAGAAGTACGGCGAGCGGGTGCGGGTCGTGTCGATCGGCGACTGGTCGCGTGAGCTCTGCATCGGCACGCACACCCCCCGGGTGGGGCAGATCGGCGTCGTCAAGCTGCTCGGCGAGAGCTCGATCGGCTCCGGGGTGCGCCGGGTCGAGGCCCTCGTCGGCGTCGATGCCTACACCCACCTCGCTCGCGAGGCCGCCATCGTCAGCCAGCTGACCGACGTCGTCGGTGGTCGTCGCGACGAGCTGCCCGACCGCATCGCCGGCATCCTCGGCCGACTGCGCGACGCCGAGAAGGAGATCGCCGCCGTCAAGCAGGCCCAGGTGCTCGGCTCGGCCACCGGGCTGGTGCAGAGCGCGCGCGACATCGGCGGCGTGCGCTTCGTCAGCCATGATGCCGGCGAAGGTGTGTCGGCCGACGAGCTGCGGGCGCTCGTGCTCGACGTGCGCACGCGTCTCGGCAACGACGCCCCGTCCGTCGTGTCGATGGCGGCCGTCTCCGGCGGCCGTCCCGTCGTCATCGTGGCGACCAACGAGCAGGCCCGTCAGCGCGGGTTGCAGGCCGGCGCGCTCGTCAAGGTCGCGGCGCAGGCCCTCGGCGGTGGCGGTGGCGGCAAGCCCGACCTCGCGCAGGGCGGCGGCACCGACCCGGCGGCTGTCTCCCGGGCGCTGGGGGTCGTCGAGGACCAGCTTCGCGCCCGAGGCGCATGACGACCCCCGACGGCGCGGACGGCTGCGCCGCAGCCCCGGTGCGGGCGGTCCGCCCCGGGGTGCGGATCGGCGTCGACGTGGGCAGCGCGCGCGTCGGGGTGGCGGCCTCCGACCCCACGGGGACCTTCGCCCACCCGGTGCGCACCCTGGCCCGTGACGAGCAGCACCAGTCGGACCTTGCTGAGCTCCAGGCCCTCGTGGACGAGCTCAGCGCGGTCGAGGTGGTCGTCGGCCTCCCGCTGCTGCTCTCGGGTCTCGAGGGTGATGCCGCGCAGCTCGCCCGGGCGTATGCCGTTGCGCTGGCGGCCCGAGTGGGTACCGTCACGGTGCGGCTGGTGGATGAACGCTTGACCACCGTGGACGCGCAACGCAGACTACGCGACAGCGGGGTGCCGGGACGAGGACAGCGCAAGGTCGTCGACCAAGCGGCGGCGGTCCTCATCCTGCAGACCGCCCTCGACACGGAAGCGAGCTCGGGCAGACCGCCCGGGGAGTCAGTCACCACAGGGGGAAGACGAAAGAAGGAACGTCGCCGATGAAGGACCATCTCGAGTCATCGATCTTCGGTGACCACGATGACCACGCCGACGTCCACGACCCCGTGGCCCACGACGAGCACGACGCACCGCCGCCCGCCAGCCGCCGGGAGGCGCGCGAGGCAGAGCTCGCGGCCAAGCGCTCCCGGGGCCGGCGCGGCAGCGGAGGGCGCGACGGCACGACCAGGGGCAAGCCGCCGAAGTGGCGGCGTCTGGTGGTCATCGTCCTCGCCCTCGGTCTCATCGGTGGCGGCCTCGTCGTCGCCTACGGAGCGCTGCGCCCGGTCGTCGAGGGCTTCCTCGAGTCCAACGACTACGCCGGACCCGGCGACGGCTCGGTTCGCATCACCGTCGAGCAGGGCGCGGGCGGCAGCGCCATCGCCCGCGAGCTCGTCGACTCCGAGGTCATCAAGTCGACGAAGTCGTTCGTCGACGCCGCCAACGCCGAACCCAAGAGCGCGGGCATCCAGCCCGGTGTCTACGAGATGAAGAAGCAGATGCGCGCCAGCGATGCGCTCGCCATCCTCGTCGACCCGAAGCAGCGCATCGTCACCCGCGTGACGATCCCCGAAGGTCTCTGGGCCAGCGAGATCTATCCCAGGCTCTCCAAGGCCTCCGGCATCCCGGTGGCGCAGTACGTCGCCGCGGCCAAGGACGCGAAGGCCCTCGGCCTGCCGTCGTCGGCGAAGGGCAACGTCGAGGGCTACCTCTTCCCGGCCAGCTACGAGTTCGCACCGGACTCGAGCGCCGCATCCCAGCTGAAGCAGATGGTGGGTGAGTCGACCAAGCGACTCGAGGCCCTCGGCGTCACACCGGAGAAGATGGAGCGTGTCGTCGTCCTCGCCAGCCTCGTCGAGGGAGAGGCGCGCACCGAGGCCGACCGCGGCAAGGTCGCCCGGGTCATCGAGAACCGCCTCGCGGCCAACAACTCGATCGGTTTCGACTCGACCGTCAACTACATCTTCAAGAAGCGTGGCGTGCCGACCCAGGAGATGCTCGACAGCGACAGCCCCTACAACACGCGCCGCTTCAAGGGCCTGCCTCCCGGTCCGATCGCCAACCCCGGCGAGAGCGCGATCCAGGCAGCCGCGGCCCCGCCGGCCGGCGACTGGTTCTACTTCGTGACCGTCGACCTCTGCACCGGTGAGACGAAGTTCGCCGTGACCGCAGCCGAGCACGCGAAGAACGTCGCGGAGTTCAACGCCTGGCGCGAGGCGACGGGCGGCAAGTGCTGACGATCCCGACGGAGCAGACGCGATGCGCGGTGTGGGGCTCACCCGTCGCGCACTCGCTCTCCCCCCTCCTGCACCGGGCCGCCCACGCCGCTCTGGGTCTGACGTCGTGGTCCTACGACCGGCGTGACGTGGACGCCGAGGGCTTCAGCGCGGCGCTCGAGGGCCTCGACGAGAGCTGGCGCGGTCTGTCGCTGACGATGCCGCTCAAGGAGCTCGCGCTCCGCGCGGCCCTCGAGGCCACCGAGACGGCCCGTGTGAGCGGAGCAGCCAACACGCTCGTGCGGGTCGAGGGCGGCTGGCTCGCCGACAACACCGACGTGCACGGCATCACCTCCGCCCTCGAGATCGTGGGCTGCGACCTCACCTCCGACGCGGTGTCGGAGGTCGTCGTCGTCGGCTCCGGGGCCACGGCACGGTCGGCCGTCGCGGCAGTGGCCGCCGGCGCCGGCGCCCGCGCCGCCTCACGCAGGGTGACCCTCATGGTGCGCGGCACGGCACGACCAGAGACGCTGGCCCGGGCGCGTGCCACGGGCCTCGCGGTCGACGTCGTGCCCCTCGGCGAGTGGCCCGACGCCGACGTCGTCATCAGCACTGTGCCGGCGGCCACCGGCCTGTCGCTCGACACCCTGCCGACTGCTGACCCCGGGCGGCCCCGGGTGCTGCTGGACGTCGTCTACGGCGAAGGCCCGACGCCCCTCCAGCGTGGCGGCCAGCACCGGGGCTGGACGCTGGCGCGAGGGGTCGACATGCTCCTGCACCAGGCGACGCGACAGGTCACGCTCATGACGGGCCAGCCCGCCCCCCTCGCCGCGATGGCCGAGGCCCTCCATGCCGTCGTCGACCCGGTCTGGGGGGTGCGGACCTCCGCCGCTGGCCGATGAGGTGGACTGCCTTCCCGGCGACCCCCTTGTGGTTCGTCGCCGTGCTGGCACTCGCCGGGGCCGCTGCTGGTGAAGTGCTGCGACGCAGACTCGCGACCGGTGGCTACCGCCTTGACGACGAGACCGGGCCGCCGCCACGAGCACCCATCGTCGTCGTCCCGGTGGCGATGGCGCTGCTGTGGGGGCTGCTCGCGTGGCGCTTCGGCCCGCTGTCGGAGTGGGCGCTCACACCGGCCTACCTCGGTTTCGCCTTCGTCGCAGTGGCGCTCGCGTGGGTCGACGCGGACGTGCATCGCCTGCCCCGCGGACTCACCCGGCCGGCCTACCCCCTTCTGCTGGGGCAGCTCGCGCTCGCCTCGCTCGCGTCGGGGGACTGGGACGCCTTGCGCAGGGCGGCGATCGCGGGGCTCGTCCTGTGGGCGATCTACCTGGCGCTCGCGGTGCTGGCAGCCCTGCTCGGCAGCGGCTTCGGACTCGGAGACGTCACCCTCGCCGGGCTCGTGGGCCTCGCGACGGGCTACGTCAGCGTCACGGCCACCCTCGTCGCGTCCTTCGCGGCGTTCCTGCTGGCCGGGCTCTACGGCGTGGCGCGGATCGTGGCCCGCCGCGGCACGCGCAAGGACGACATCGCCTTCGGACCGTGGATGCTCGTCGGCACCCTCATCGCCCTCGTCGTCGAGGTGCCTCCCCTCTTCTGACGGCAGGGCCGGCAGAGTCGGCGGGGTCGGCCACGACGTCCCGCGGGCCGGGCGGCGCGGGGCGGGTCCGGGGCAGCGTGGGAGGATCGAGCCATGTTGCGTTGGTTGACGGCCGGTGAGTCGCACGGGCCCGCACTCGTCGCCATGATCGAGGGCCTGCCGGCAGGCGTCGAGGTCGGGGCCAAGGACCTGCAGGCCGCCCTGTCCCGTCGCCGCCTCGGCTACGGCAGGGGCGCGCGGATGACGTTCGAGCAGGACGAGGTGGAGTTTCTCGGCGGGCTGCGCCACGGCCGGACGCTCGGGTCCCCGATCGCGGTGCGCATCGGCAACAGCGAGTGGCCGAAGTGGACGACCGTGATGAGCCCAGAGGCCGTGAGCCAGGCGGCCTTCGCCGCCTCCGACGACGTCAACGCCGAGAAGGAGGTCGCGCGCAACAAGCCGCTGACCCGTCCTCGCCCGGGGCATGCCGACCTCGTCGGCATGCAGAAGTACGGCCACGACGACGCCCGCCCGATCCTCGAGCGTGCGTCGGCGCGCGAGACGGCGGCCCGGGTGGCGCTCGGTGAGGTCGCTGCGCGCTTCCTCGATCAGGCCTATGGCATCCGCCTCGTGTCGCACACGGTGTCGATCGGCACCGCCGCCGTGCCCGCGCACGCCGAGCTGCCGACGCCGGGCGACCTCGAGCGTCTCGACGCCGATCCCGTGCGCGCCTTCGATCCTGCCGGGTCCTCCGCCATGGTCGCCGAGGTCGACGCGGCCAAGAAGGACGGCGACACCCTCGGCGGAGTCGTCGAGGTGCTGGCCTACGGGGTGCCGCCCGGCCTCGGCTCGCACGTGCACTGGGACCGCAAGCTCGACGGCCAGCTCGCGCAGGCGCTCATGAGCATCCAGGCGATCAAGGGCGTCGAGGTCGGCGACGGCTTCGAGACCGCGCGTCGGCGCGGGTCGCAGGCCCACGACGAGATGGAGATGATCGACGGCGTCATCACCAGGCGCACCGGCCGGGCCGGCGGCACCGAGGGTGGCATGTCGACCGGCCAGGTGCTGCGCGTGCGCGCCGCGATGAAGCCGATCAGCACGGTGCCCCGCGCGCTGGCAACGGTCGACGTCTCGACCGGTGAGGCCGCCACGGCGATCCACCAGCGTTCCGACGTGTGCGCCGTGCCCGCGGCCGGCGTCGTCGCCGAGGCGATGGTCGCGCTCGTGCTCGCCCAGTCGTGCCTCGAGAAGTTCGGTGGCGACTCGGTCATCGAGACCGCCCGCAACCACACGTCCTACCTCGAGGGCATCCGCGCGGGGCTGCGCACATGGTGAGCAGCAGCACGAGCGCCGCGGGCGCACAGCGTCCGGCTGCCGTCGTCGTCGGCCCGCCCGGCGCGGGCAAGACCACCGTCGGGGCGCTGCTCGCCGAGCGCCTCGGGGTGCCCTTCCATGACGTCGACGCCGCCGTCGAGGTGGCCGAGGGCCGCTCGATCTCCGACATCTTCGTCGACGACGGCGAGGTCGCATTCCGTGACCTGGAGCGCGCCGAGGTCGCGCGGGCGCTCGCCGAGGAGCCCGGTGTCGTGGCGCTCGGTGGGGGAGCGGTGATGGATCCCCTGAGCGAAGCAGCCCTCCGGGGTCACACCGTGGTCTTCCTCGACGTCGCGGTCGCCGACGCGAGCAGGCGCATCGGCTTCGACCGGTCGCGGCCGCTGCTGTCGGTCAACCCGCGCGGGTCGTGGATCGCGATGATGAAGGTGCGCCGCCCCACCTACGAGCGCGTCGCCACCGTGCGCGTCGACACCGCTGGGCGCACGCCCGACGAGATCGTCGACGAGGTAGCTGGCGCCCTCGAGGCGGCGCGCGCGTGACCGCAGCCAGCGTGCCGACGACGATCGCCGTCGGCGACGACTACGACGTCGTCATCGGCTCCGGCGTGCTCGACCGCGTCGCCGACCTGCTCGGACCAGATGTCGAGCGGGTGCTCGTCGTGCACCCGCCGACGCTGCCCGCGCTCACCGCCCGGGTCACCGGCGCGCTGCGGGGGCGGGGGTATGCCGTCCATGTCGGCGAGGTGCCCGACGCGGAGGCCGCCAAGACGTCCACGGTTGCTGCCGCGCTCTGGTCGCAGCTCGGGGCTGCCGGCTTCACCCGCACCGACGCCGTCGTCGGGGTCGGCGGGGGCACCGTCACCGATCTCGCCGGCTTCGTGGCAGCCTCGTGGCTGCGCGGCGTGCCGGTGGTGCAGGTCCCGACGACGCTGCTCGGAATGGTCGACGCGGCCGTCGGCGGCAAGACCGGCATCAACACCCCCGAGGGCAAGAACCTCGTCGGGGCCTTCCACCCGCCGGCCGGCGTCCTGTGCGACCTCGACGTGCTGGCCACCCTGCCCGAGGCCGACCTCACCGCGGGCCTGGCCGAGGTCGTCAAGTGCGGCTTCATCGCCGACCCGGTCATCCTCGACCTCGTCGAGTCGGCCGTGCGCGACGACCCCGAGCGCGCGCGCCGGGCCGCCAACCCGCACCTGCGCGAGCTCATCGAGCGCGCCGTGCGGGTCAAGGCGGAGGTCGTCGCCGCCGACCTGCGCGAGAGCTCGTTGCGCGAGATCCTCAACTACGGCCACACGTTCGCTCACGCCATCGAGCAGGTCGAGGGCTACACCTGGCGACACGGCGAGGCCGTCGGCGTCGGCATGGTCTACGTCGCCGAGCTCGCCCGCCTCGCCGGTCACCTGACCGGCGCCGAGGGCGACGCGCTCGTCGCCCGGCACCGCGCGATGCTCGAGTCCCTCGGGCTGCCGACGAGCTATCCGCCCGGGCGATGGGACGACCTGCTGACGGCGATGCGCCGCGACAAGAAGTCGCGCGGCTCGACGCTGCGCTTCGTCGTGCTCGACGGGCTCTGCCGGCCGGCCCGGCTCGTGGGCCCGTCCGAGGAGCTGCTGCACGCGGCATACCGGCTCGTCTCCGAGCCTGCCACCGCGCCCGCTCACTAGGGTGGGGGGCATGACGGCACCCCTCGTCTTCGTCCTCTCGGGTCCCAACCTCGACCGTCTGGGCACCCGCGAGCCCGAGGTCTACGGCTCCGACACGCTCGACGACGTGCACTCCGCGGTCTCGCGTGAGGCGGGAGCGCTGGGGCTGCTCGCCGACTGTCGGCAGACCAACCACGAGGGCGAGATGATCGACTGGCTGCACGAGGCCGTCGACGCCGGAGCCGACGTCGTCATCAACCCCGGCGCGTGGACGCACTACTCCTACGCCGTGCGCGACGCCTGCGCCATCGTCACGACCAGTGGTCGCAGCCTCGTCGAGGTGCACCTGTCCAACCCCGCATCACGCGAGGACTTCCGGCGCACCTCTGTCGTGGCGCCGGTCGCGACGGGCACGGTCGCCGGCTTCGGGTTGCAGTCCTACCTGCTCGCCCTGCGCGCCCTCGTCTGAGGCCGGCGCCGCCGTCCGAGGTGCGACCTTCCATCGCGACTCCCGACCTGCTCCGCCCACCGGCGCAGGACCCGATGGCGGCGACGACCTCACGCGGCTTCCTCCGGCTTCGGCTCCGTCCAGTGGGGGACGGGCAGGTTCTGACGCTCGAGCGGGGCGAGGCGGCGTTTCACAGCCGCCGCACAGAGCGCGCAACGGTGGGCCACGGACGGAGCTCCCAGAGTCTCCTCAGGAAGGCCCGCCGGGTCCCGCGACGAAAGGTTCGCCCATGGCACCGCGCACCCCCTCTGCCCCGCCGCACGAGTGGCTCGACGAGGACGGGACAGAGATCGAGGACCACGACCGTGGCCTCGTCTTCGACCTCCGGACCCTCGTCGACCGTCGTCGGGCGCTGACCCTCTTCGGCGGTCTCGGCGTGGCCGGCGCCCTCGCGGCGTGCAGCACGGACACGCCTCCGGTCGCGACGAGCACCTCGCGCACGAGCGCAGCGACGTCCTCGACCGCCGCGACCTCCGCCACCTCGACGGGTGCGGGCGCCGCGGCCACGTCCGGCGCCGACCTCCACGAGGCGCCGGACGAGACGGCCGGGCCCTACCCGGGCGACGGCTCCAACGGGCAGAACGTCCTCGACGACTCGGGCATCGTTCGGCGCGACATCCGCAGCAGCTTCGGCTCCTCGACGACGACGGCCGAGGGGGTGCCCCTCACCGTCAAGCTCACGGTGAAGGATCTCGCGACGAGCTCGGCGCTCGTCGGCGCGGCCGTCTACGTCTGGCACTGCGACCGCGACGGCAACTACTCGATGTACAGCCAGGGCGCTGAGGACGAGAACTACCTCCGTGGCGTGCAGCCCACCGACGAGTCGGGGACTGCGACCTTCACCTCCGTATTCCCCGCGTGCTACCCGGGTCGCTGGCCGCACATCCATTTCGAGGTCTACGAGAAGGTCGCCGACGCAACCTCGAGCGGGCCCATCGTCAAGACGTCGCAGATCGCGCTCCCGCAGGCGGCGAGCGAGGCGGTCTATGCGACGAGCGGCTACGACCAGAGCGTCGGCAACCTCTCGCAGCTGAGCCTCCAGCGCGACAACGTCTTCGGCGACGACGGCGGCATCCACCAGCTCGCGACGATGTCGGGCAGTGCGTCGTCCGGGTACACGGCGGCGCTGACGATCGGCGTGTGACACCGCCACGTGGGAGCCTGCTCCCATGAGTGAGGACGATGAGCTGGTGGTCAGCGCGATGGCGATCAACGTGACGATCCCCGAGGCCCTCAGGTGGACCGACACGCGCCGCGGACAGGCATTCCGCCTCGACACCCTCAACGTCCGCATGCTGCCCGACGGCCACCTGGCCGCCAAGGCGTACGGCCGGCCGGTCGAGGGAGGGCGCGGGGCCTACGTGTCCTTCCGGGTCCCCGACCGGCCCGAGCTCGCAGCCCTCGTCGCCACTGCCGCAGACCGGGCCGCGGCCAGGTGGACGGCGCACCGAGGGCTGGGGTGAGCCGACGTCACGCCGCGCCGAGGGCCTCGGGGAGCGGCTCGGCGTGCACGATCGTCAGCTCCGACACAGCGCGCGTCAGCACGACGTAGAGCCGCCGCAGCCCGGTGCGCGCGTCGGGCTCGGCCGCCGCGATGGCGGCCGGCTCGACGACCACGGTGCGGTCGAACTCGAGACCCTTGGCGACGCTGGCCGGCACGACCTCGACCTGGTGGTCCTCGTCGTCGCCGTGGTCGCGGTCGAGCCGTCCGTGGGGGACGCCGGCGTCCGCGAGCGCGGCCGAGAGCCGCTCGACGTCGGCGTCGGGCGCGATGACGCCGACCGAGCCGGGCATCGTGGCCGCGCTGACGACGGCGAGCACCACCTCGGCGTCGAGGTCACCGGCATTGGCCTGACGGATGTCGAGCCGGCCCGGGTTGTCGCGCACCGAGACGGGCGCGCCGAGGCCCGGCGCCATGACGGGGAGCAGGCGAGCGGCGTACTCGATCACGACGGCCGGCACGCGGAAGCCGCGGTCGAGCACGACGAGGTCGTGGTCCGGCTTGCCGAGGTGGCGCATCGCGTCGTCCCACGACGCGGTCGCCCACGGCGTCGTGCCCTGGGCGATGTCGCCGAGCACGGTGACCGACCCGGTCGAGCACCGTCGGCCGACGGCCCGCAGCTGCATGGGGGAGAGGTCCTGGGCCTCGTCGAGCACGACGTGACCGAGGCTCGGCACGCGCCGCATCAGGTCGTCCAGCTCGTCGAGCAGAGCCATGTCCGCGGCTGACCAGCGGGCCGCACCCTTGGTGCGGGCGGGCTTGTCCCACAACAGCAGCGCTCGCTCCTCCTCTGTGAGGGCGTCACCGGCCGCAGCGCGGAGGGCGTCGGCGTCGGACCACAGGCGGTGCAGCACACCCTGCGGGTCGAGGGCCGGCCACACGGTCGAGACGTACTTCTTGACGGCGGCCGACCTCGCGACGGCGTCCTGCACGCGGTCGTCGGGGGAGTCACCCGCGCGCTCCATCTCGAGCAGCAGGTGGTGGGCGAGACGCTGCGGCAGCAGGTCGCGAGCCGCGGAGTAGCGCACGCCCCGCTCGACGAGCTCGTCGAGGATCTCCTGCACGACGTATGCCGGCACGCGCCACTTGCGCACCCCGCGCGGCACCACGAGCGCCTCCGTCGCCGGCCGGACCTGGCTCCACGCGGCACGGTGCAGCACGTCGGCGAGACGCGGGTCGCCCTTGAGCGTCGCGACCTCGGGGGCGTCCTCGCTCCGGACCCGACCGTGGTCGAGCAGCGACTCGATGGTGGCGTGCCCGACCCGCACCTCGCCGAGCGACGGAAGCACCGCAGCGATGTGGTCGAGGAAGGCGCGGTTGGGTCCGATGACGAGCACGCCCGAGCGGTCGAGCCGCGCGCGGAAGGAGTAGAGCAGCCACGCCGCCCGGTGCAGGCCGACGGCGGTCTTGCCGGTCCCGGGTGCGCCCTGCACGCAGATGTTGACGGCGAGCTCACCTCGCACGATCTCGTCCTGCTCGGGCTGGATCGTCGAGACGATGTCGCGCATCGGGCCGGTGCGGGGGCGCTCGATCTCGGCCGCGAGGAGGGACCCGGGGGCTGCTGCGTCCGCAGCCGGGGCCCCGACCCCGCCGGGGACCAGGTGCTCGTCCTCGAGGGCGGTGAGCCGGCCGCGGTCGACCCCGAAACGGCGCCGCAGCACGACGTCCATCCGGTCGTTGGCGGAGGCACGGTAGAAGGCGGTCGAGATCGGGGCGCGCCAGTCGACGACCACCGGGTCGCCCGCCTCGTCGGAGACGTGCCGCCGTCCGATGTGGAACTGCTCGGCCGGACCGTCGGCGGGGTCGAGGTCGATGCGCCCGAAGAACAGCGTCGTGCGCGGGTCGTCCTGGAGCGAGGCGATGCGCCGCGCGAGCACCCGGCTCAGCACCTCGCCGGAGATCGCGTCGCTCGCCCGCGAGGCGTCGAGCTGCTCGGCCGACGTGCGCATCCGGGCCAGCTGGGCCCGGGCGTGGTCGAGATAGGCCTGCTCGCGCTCGAGGTCGCCGTCGGGTGGGGCGGACGCGGGCATGACGAGGCACCTCTCAGGGAGAGCACGGCGTGGGGGGAGCCGACCACGATACCGCGCCGCGAGCCCCGGTCAGAGCCCGACGATTCTTCGATCAGCGAGGCCCACGGCTAGAATTGCGCGGCAACTCCCCCAGACAGCACTGCCCCCACCGGGGCGGACCTCGACGCGCGCGGCGGGGCCGGACGGCATACGAAAGTGGTTAGACGACGATGGCTTCGACCAATGACCTGAAGAACGGCATGGTGCTCAACCTCGAGGGACAGCTCTGGTCCGTCGTCGAGTTCCAGCACGTGAAGCCGGGCAAGGGTCCCGCCTTCGTGCGCACCAAGCTCAAGGCCGTGCTCTCGGGCAAGGTCGTCGACAAGACCTTCAACGCCGGCACGAAGGTCGAGACGAGCAACGTCGACAAGCGGACGATGCAGTACCTCTACAAGGACGGCACCGACTTCGTCTTCATGGACACCGACACCTACGACCAGATCAACGTGTCGGAGATCGTGGTGGGTGGCGCCGCCGACTACCTCCTCGAGAACCAGAACGCCATCGTGGCCACCAACGAGGGCGCACCGCTCTACGTCGAGCTGCCCGCGTCGGTCGTCCTCGAGATCACCCACACCGAGCCGGGCCTGCAGGGCGACCGCTCGACCGGCGGCACGAAGCCCGCCACCCTCGAGACCGGCGCCCAGATCCAGGTGCCGCTCTTCCTCGAGTCCGGCACGCGCGTCAAGGTGGACACCCGCGACGGGTCCTACCTCGGCCGCGTCAACGACTGAGCGGACGCGAATCCCCTTGTCAGCACGCAGCAAGGCCCGCACGCGGGCCCTCGACATCCTCTTCGAGGCAGACCAGCGCGGCATCAACGCCGTGACACTCCTCGACGAGCGACTGGCCGACCGCGAGTCCCGTGCGGGCAACAACCCCTACACGGCCGACCTCGTGCGCGGTGTCGTCGGGCGCTGGAACGACATCAACGGGGCCCTCACCGACTACAGCCAGAGCTGGACGATCGACCGCATGCCCGCCGTCGACCGGGCCATCCTGCGTCTCGGCGCGTGGGAGGTCCTCTGGAACGACGAGATCCCCGACGCCGTGGCGATCTCCGAGGCCGTGGCGCTCGCGACGGACCTGTCGACCGACGAGTCGCCCGCCTTCGTCAACGGGCTGCTCGGCCGACTCGCCGAGGTCAAGGCCACCATCGTCTGACGCGACCGGGCCGGCACGACGACACTGACACGGACCGAAGCCACCCGCACGCGGGTGGCTTCGTTCCGTCCGGGTGGCTTCGAGCGGTCGAGGTGGCGTCGAGCGGGTCTGGACGACGCGCCGAGGCGCGGACGGGTGTCGGAGCCGGCGCCGGCCCGCGTTAGACTCCTGCCCGAAGACATCCTTTAACCACCGTCCTGTGAGGCGGGGAAGGAGGTCCAGCGGCTGTGACCTGCCCTGACCTGAGCGAGCCCGCCACCAGTTCGAGCACCCCTGCCGACGCGCGAGACGTCATGAGCGAGGGCGACATCTCCCGGGCGCTGCGTCGCATCGGTCACGAGATCCTCGAGCGCAACAAGGGCAGTGACGGTCTCGTGCTGCTCGGCATCCCGTCCCGGGGCGTGCCACTCGCCCGCCGCCTCGCGGCCTGCATCGAGGACGTCGAGGGCACCCAGGTCCCCGTCGGCGAGCTCGACATCACGCTGCACCGTGACGACCTGAGGCGCCATCCGGTGCGCACTGCACACCGGTCGCGCATCCCCGCCGCCGGCATCGACGACCAGGTCGTCGTCCTCGTCGACGACGTGCTCTACTCCGGCCGCACGATCCGGGCAGCGCTCGACGCGCTCTCGGAGCTCGGCCGGCCACGGGCAGTGCGCCTCGCCGTCCTCGTCGACCGAGGGCACCGCGAGCTGCCGATCCGCGCCGACCACGTCGGCAAGAACCTCCCGACCTCGCGTGACGAGCGCGTGCACGTCCGGGTGGCCGAGCTCGACGGCATCGACGTCGTGCGCATCAGCGGGGGGGAGGGCCGATGACCAGGCACCTCATCTCGTCGGCGGACCTCAGCCGCGCCGAGGTCGAGGACATCCTCGAGACCGCGGCCTCGATGCACGACCTGCAGCGCCGCGAGGTCAAGAAGGTGCCGACGCTGCGGGGCCGCACCATCATCAACTTCTTCTTCGAGGACTCCACCCGCACCCGGAGCTCGTTCGAGATCGCGGGCAAGTGGATGTCGGCCGACACGATCAACCTCTCGGCCAAGGGCTCCTCGACGAGCAAGGGCGAGAGCCTGCGCGACACGGCCATGACCGTCGACGCCATGGCCGTCGATGCCCTCGTCATCCGGCACAACGCGTCGGGGGCCTGCCACCAGGTCGCCCAGTGGGTGCGGTGCAGCGTCATCAACGCCGGCGACGGCACCCACGAGCACCCGACCCAGGCCCTGCTCGACGCCTACACGCTGCGCACCCGGCTCGGTGACCTGGACGGCAAGCACGTCGTCATCGTCGGGGACCTCACCCACTCGCGGGTCTTCCGCAGCAACGTCATCACTCTCAAGACGCTCGGCGCGCGGGTCACGGTCGTCGCCCCGCCGACCCTGATGCCCAGCGGCATCGGCGCGTGGAGCGCCGCCGACGGCTTCGCGACGAGCTGGCACCTCGACCCCGTCCTCGACGGCGACGGTGAGCACGGTCCGGTCGACGCGGTCATGATGCTGCGCGTCCAGCGGGAGCGGATGAGCGGCGGCTACTTCCCGACCGCTCGTGAGTACACCGTCGGCTACGGTCTCACCCGCGACCGCCTCGACCGGCTCGTGGCCCGCAACGACGACGTGCTCGTGCTCCACCCCGGCCCGATGAACCGTGGCCTCGAGATCGCGCCAGAGGCCGCCGACGCACCGCAGTCCGTCGTGCTCGACCAGGTCTCGGCCGGTGTCGCGGTGCGCATGGCCGTGCTCTACCACCTGCTCGCCGGCGACGACACGCCTGCGCCCGCCCTGGCCGTCGCCACGACCGAAGGAGCCGCCCGATGAGCCGCCTGCTGATCCGCGGCGCCCGCCTGCTCGGCGCCGAGGCGGCCGACCTGCTCGTCGAGGACGGCATCATCCGTGAGATCGGCTCGGTGCGTCCGAGGGGCGACGTCGAGGTGCTCGACGCCGACGGCCTCGTCGCCCTGCCCGGCCTCGTCGACCTGCACGTGCACCTGCGCGAGCCCGGCCGCGAGGACGCCGAGACCATCGCCACCGGCTCGGCAGCCGCTGCGGCCGGTGGCTACACGGCGGTCTTCGCGATGGCCAACACGAGCCCCGTCACCGACACGGCCGAGGCCGCGGAGCGCGTGCTCGACCTCGGCCGGGCCTGCGGCCTGACCCAGGTCGTGCCGGTCGGCGCCGTGACCAAGGGCCTCGCCGGTGTCGAGCTGGCCGAGCTCGGACTCATGGCGCGTTCCCGCGCGGCCGTGCGGGTCTTCAGCGACGACGGCCACTGCGTGCACGACGCCCGCGTCATGCGGCGGGCGCTCGAATACGTCAAGCCCTTCGGTGGCGTCATCTCCCAGCACGCCCAGGACCCGCGCCTGGCCGGCCCCGACGCCTGCTGCCACGAGGGTGAGGTGTCCGGCCGGCTCGGGCTGTCCGGCTGGCCCGGCATCGCCGAGGAGTCGATCGTCGCCCGCGACGTCATGCTCGCCCGGCACACCGGGTCGCGCGTCCACGTGGCGCACGTGTCGACCGCCGGCACCGTCGAGGTGATCCGGTGGGCCAAGGCGCAGGGCATCGACGTCACCGCCGAGGTCACGCCCCACCACCTCGCGCTGACGACCGACCTGCTCGTCGGCTACGACCCCGTCTACAAGGTCAACCCGCCGCTGCGCCCGACGGAGGACGTCGAGGCGCTGCGGGCCGCACTGGTCGACGGCACGATCGACGCCGTCGCGACCGACCACGCGCCGCACGCCCGTCACGACAAGGAGCACGCCTTCGCCGACGCGGCCTTCGGCATGCTCGGCCTCGAGACGGCCCTGTCCGTGGTCAGCGAGGTGCTCGTGCGACCGGGTCTGCTCGACTGGGCCGGAGTCGCGCGTGTCATGTCGAGCGCCCCGGCGCGCATCGGTGGCCTTGCGGCGCAAGGCCGCCCGTTGTCGGAGGGGGAGCCGGCCCACATCACGCTCGTCGACCCCGACCACGAGGTCACGGTCGACGCGACCACCAGCCGCAGCAGGTCGCGCAACAACCCGTGGCACGGCCGCACCTTCCGCGGTGCGGTCGAGGCGACCGTCCACGCCGGGCGCATCACCCATGAGCGCGGGACGACCTCGCGCACCCACCGACCACTGACGACCGCGACACCGGGGGCAGACCTGTGACCACCCAGACACCACTGACCGTGCCGGGCCGCGACGGGCGGCCGGGCCGCCGTCGGGAGCCCGCGGTGCTCGTGCTCGAGGACGGCCGCACCTTCCGAGGCTCGTCCTACGGCGCGCTCGGTGAGACCGTCGGCGAGGCGGTCTTCTCGACCGGCATGACCGGCTACCAGGAGACCCTCACCGACCCGAGCTACCACCGCCAGGTCATCGTCATGACCGCCCCCCACGTCGGCAACACCGGCGTCAACCGCGAGGACGACGAGAGCACGCGCATCTGGGCGGCGGGCTACGTCGTGCGCGACCCGGCCCTCCGCGCGTCCAACTGGCGCGCCACCCGAGAGCTCGAGGACGAGCTCGCCGACCAGGGCGTCGTCGGCGTGTGCGAGGTCGACACCCGGGCGCTGACACGACACCTTCGCGAGCGTGGGTCGATGCGGGTCGGCCTCTTCACCGGCGACGCCGCCGGCCGCCCGGTCGAGGCGCTGCTCGACACGGTGCGCACGAGCCCCGGGATGACGGGAGCCGCGCTCGCAGCCGAGGTCACGACGAGCGAGCCGTATGCCGTCCCCGCCGTGGGCGACACCCGCTTCACCGTCGCTGCCATCGACCTCGGCATCAAGGCGATGACGCCCCACCTCATGGCGCAGCGGGGCATCGAGGTGCACGTGCTGCCGGCGACCGCCACCATCGACGACGTGCTCGCGGTCGGGGAGCACGGCCCCGACGGCGTCTTCTTCTCCAACGGTCCCGGCGACCCGGCGACGGCCGATCGCGAGGTCGCCCTGTTGCGCGAGGTGCTGCGCCGGCGCATCCCCTTCTTCGGCATCTGCTTCGGCAACCAGCTGCTCGGGCGGGCCCTCGGCTTCGGCACCTACAAGCTGAAGTACGGCCACCGCGGCATCAACCAGCCCGTCATGGACCGCGCCACGGGCAAGGTCGAGGTGACGGCGCACAACCACGGCTTCGCGGTCGATGCACCACTCGACCGCGAGAGCGACACCCCCTTCGGCCGGGCCCGGGTGTCGCACGTGTGCCTCAACGACGACGTCGTCGAGGGACTCGAGTGCCTCGACGTGCCTGCCTACTCCGTCCAGTACCACCCGGAGGCTGCCGCCGGACCGCACGACGCGGCATACCTCTTCGACCGCTTCATCGATCTGATGTCCTCACGCCAGGACCACCAGCAGGAGGAGAACGCCTAATGCCGAAGCGCGACGACATCAAGAGCGTCCTCGTCATCGGGTCCGGACCGATCGTCATCGGGCAGGCCTGCGAGTTCGACTACTCCGGCACCCAGGCGTGCCGCGTGCTGCGCGAGGAGGGCGTCCGCGTCATCCTCGTCAACAGCAACCCGGCGACGATCATGACCGACCCCGAGTTCGCCGACGCGACCTACGTCGAGCCGATCACCCCCGAGGTCGTCGAGGCCATCATCGCCAAGGAGCGCCCCGACGCGGTGCTTGCGACGCTCGGTGGGCAGACGGCCCTCAACTGCGCGATCTCCCTGCACGACAACGGAGTGCTCGAGAAGTACGGATGCCCCCTCATCGGCGCCAACGTCGAGGCGATCAACCTCGGCGAGGACCGCGAGAAGTTCAAGGGCGTCGTCGAGCGCTGCGGCGCCGAGTCGGCGCGCTCGATCATCTGCCACACCATGGACGAGCTGCTCGCCGCGGCCGACGTGCTGCACTACCCGGTCGTCGTGCGGCCGTCCTTCACCATGGGTGGCCTCGGATCCGGCTTCGCCTACGACGAGGCCGACCTGCGTCGCATCGGTGGCCAGGGCCTGCAGTACTCACCGACGACGGAGGTGCTCCTCGAGGAGTCGATCCTCGGCTGGAAGGAGTACGAGCTCGAGGTGATGCGCGACCATGCCGACAACGTCGTCGTCGTCTGCTCGATCGAGAACCTCGACCCGATGGGCGTGCACACCGGCGACTCGATCACCGTCGCGCCCGCGCTCACCCTGACCGACCGGGAGTACCAGCGGCTCCGCGACATCGGCATCGCCATCATCCGTGAGGTGGGTGTCGACACCGGCGGCTGCAACATCCAGTTCGCGGTCAACCCGCGCGACGGCCGCGTCATCGTCATCGAGATGAACCCTCGCGTCTCGCGGTCGAGCGCGCTCGCCTCCAAGGCGACCGGCTTCCCGATCGCCAAGATCGCGGCGAAGATGGCGATCGGCTACACGCTCGACGAGGTGCCCAACGACATCACGCGTGAGACGCCCGCGAGCTTCGAGCCGACGCTCGACTACGTCGTCGTCAAGGTGCCGCGCTTCGCGTTCGAGAAGTTCCCGGCCGCCGACCCGACGCTCACCACGACGATGAAGTCGGTCGGCGAAGCCATGTCGATCGGCCGCAACTTCACCGAGGCGCTGCAGAAGGCGCTGCGTTCGCTCGAGAAGAAGGGCGCGTCGTTCCACTGGGACGGCGAGATGACGAAGGCCGCCGCCGAGCGGGCGCTCGAAGAGGCCAAGGTGCCCACCGACGGCCGGATCGTCCTCGTCCAGCAGGCGCTTCGCGGCGGCTGCACCGTCGAGGAGGTGCACGAGGCGACCGGCATCGACCCGTGGTTCCTCGACCAGATCGAGCTCGTCAACGACATCGCGGCGATGCTCGCCGAGGCCGATGCGCTGACGCCCGACCTGCTCCGGCTGGTCAAGCGCCACGGCTTCAGTGACGCGCAGGTCGCGTCGGTCCGCCGTATGCCGGAGGACGTGGTCCGCGGCGTGCGCCACGCCCTCGGGGTGCGCCCGGTCTACAAGACCGTCGACACGTGTGCCGCCGAGTTCGCAGCCACGACGCCCTATCACTACAGCTCCTACGACGAGGAGACCGAGGTCGTTGCTCGCGAGCGGCCGGCCGTCATCATCCTCGGCTCCGGACCCAACCGCATCGGGCAGGGTGTCGAGTTCGACTACTCCTGCGTGCACGCGTCGTTCTCCTTGCGCGACAAGGGATTCGACACGGTCATGATCAACTGCAACCCCGAGACGGTCTCGACCGACTACGACACGAGCAGCCGTCTCTACTTCGAGCCGCTGACCCTCGAGGACGTGCTCGAGGTCATCCACGCCGAGACCCAGGCCGGCCCGCTCGCGGGCGTCATCGTGCAGCTCGGCGGACAGACGCCGCTCGGCCTCGCCCAGGCGCTCGAGGACGCGGGGGTGCCCATCGTCGGCACGTCGCCGAGCGCCATCCACCTCGCCGAGGACCGCGGTGCGTTCGGCCAGGTGCTCGCCAGGGCGGGCCTCATCGCCCCGAAGCACGGCACGGCCTACAGCTCCGACGAGGCACTGGAGGTGGCCCGCGAGATCGGCTATCCCGTGCTCGTGCGCCCGTCCTACGTGCTGGGCGGTCGCGGCATGGTCATCGTCTACGACGACGACACCCTCGTGACCTACGTCGAGAGGGCCACGGAGGCCTCGCCCGACCACCCGATCCTCATCGACCGTTTCCTCGACGACGCCATCGAGATCGACGTCGACGCGCTCTTCGACGGCGAGGACATGTATCTCGGCGGCATCATGGAGCACGTCGAGGAGGCCGGCATCCACTCGGGTGACAGCTCCTGCACGCTGCCGCCCGCGACGCTCGGCGACGGTGAGCTCGAGCGGGTGCGCATCGCGACGCGCAAGCTCGCCGAGGGCATCGGGGTGCGTGGCCTGATGAACGTCCAGTTCGCCCTCGCCCAGGACATCCTCTACGTCATCGAGGCCAACCCCCGCGCGTCGCGCACGGTCCCCTTCGTCGCCAAGGCGACCGGTGTGCCTCTCGCGAGCGCGGCGGCACGCGTCATGCTGGGCGCCACGGTGCAGGAGCTGCGCGACGAGGGCATGCTTCCCCCGGTCGGTGACGGCGGCTCGATGCCGTCCCACGCACCGATGTCGTGCAAGGAGGCCGTGCTGCCCTTCAAGCGCTTCCGCACCAAGGAGGGCCTCGCCGTCGACTCCCTGCTCGGGCCCGAGATGCGCTCGACCGGTGAGGTGATGGGCATCGACGTCGACTTCGGCTCGGCCTTCTCCAAGGCCCAGCAGGGCAGCGGCTCGGCCCTGCCGCGCTCGGGCGCCGTCTTCGTGTCGGTCGCCAACCGCGACAAGCGCGCGATGCTCTTCCCGGTCAAGCGCCTCGTCGACCTCGGCTTCACGATCCTCGCCACCACCGGCACGGCTGCGGTGCTGAAGCGCAACGGCATCGAGGCCACCCTCGTGCGCAAGATCACCGAGCGCGGTGACGGCGACGCCGACAAGGGTGAGCTCTCGATCGTCGACCTCATCCTCGACGGCACGGTGCAGATGGTCGTCAACACCCCGTCGGGTCAGGACGCCCGCGCCGACGGCTACGCCATCCGGGCCGCGACCACGAGCGCCGACAAGCCGATCATCACGACGATCGCCACGCTCGCCGCCGCGGTGCTCGGCATCGAGGCGCAGCTGACCGAGCCGGTGCGGGTCAAGTCGTTGCAGGACCACGCCCGCGACCTCGACCTCTACGGTCGCGGCACGTCGACGACCGCGCCCGGCGCCGCAGGCGCCGCAGCAGCGTCGGCAGCCGCGGAGGGGCCGGCAGACGCAGCGGTCCCGGCGGGGGTGGGTGCGTGAGCGGGACGCCCGGTCCGTCCGGGCGCGGGCGCGTCGCCCAGGAGGTCGCCGAGGTCATCGCGACGAAGCGCGTCGGCGCCTACCAGCACCTGACGCTCGTCTCACCGGGCGTTGCCGAGCTGGCCCGACCCGGCCAGTTCGTGGCCCTCGCCGTGGGTGTGGAGTCCTCCGCCACCCTGCTGCGGCGCTCCTTCTCGATCCACAAGGTCAGCCCGAGCGGCACCTACGGCGGCACGGTCGAGATCGTCGTGTCGGCTGTCGGACCCGGCACGCGCTGGATCGTCGCGCGGCAGCCGCACGATCCCGTCGACGTCGTGGGGCCTCTCGGCAGGGCCTTCCCCCTGCCGACGGAGCCGGTGCCGTGCGTGCTCGTCGGCGGTGGCTACGGCAGCGCCCCCCTCTTCTGGCTCGCCAGCCAGCTGCGCGAGCGCGGCTGCCACGTCGAGATGGTGCTCGGCGCCGCCAGCGAGGACCGGCTCTTCGGCGTCGTCGAGGCGCGCCGCAGCTGTGACGGCGTCACCGTGACCACCGACGACGGATCGGCGGGTCACCGAGGCTGGGTCAGCGACGTGCTGCCCGACATCATCGACCGCACGAGCGCTGGCGTGGTCTACGGCTGTGGGCCGATGGGCATGCTGCGCTCGATCACCGACATCGCTGGTCGCCACGGCGCGGTGGCGCAGGTCGCCGTCGAGGAGGCCATGGCCTGCGGCGTGGGGGTCTGCATGACGTGCGTCATGCCGGTCGTCGGTGCCGACGGGCAGACCCGGATGGTGCGATCGTGCGTCGAGGGCCCGGTGTTCCGCGGTGACCGGGTGCGCTGGGACGCCTTCGAGGGCAACCACGCGCGCGTGCCCGACGACGCCGTCGGGGCACCGAGGACAGGGGGCCACTGATGACCGTCCGGAACCCGGACCTCCGCGTCGAGCCTCCGATCGCCCCTCGCGACTCCGTCGACCCTCCGATCGACCTCAGCGTCGACCTCGGCTTCGGGCGGGTGTTGCCCAACCCGTTGATGACGGCCTCGGGGTGCGCGGCCAACGGGGTCGAGCTGCACCGCTTCTTCGACGTGTCGCAGCTCGGGGCCTTCGTCACCAAGTCGGTGATGGCCGACCCACGCTCGGGTCGAGGCACCCCGCGGATGGCCGAGACCCCGGCGGGCATGCTCAACTCCATCGGTCTGCAGGGTCCGGGAATCGCCGCCTTCGTGGACACCGACCTGCCGTGGCTGGCCGCGGTCGGCGCCCGGGTGCTGCCCTCGATCGCCGGCAGCTCGAGCACCGAGTTCGCCCACGTGGCGGCGACCCTGAGAGCGAGTCGCGCCTTCGACGCGGTCGTCGGTGTCGAGGTCAACATCTCGTGCCCCAACGTCGCCAACCGCGGGCTCGTCTTCGCCTGCGACCCCATGGCCTCCGCCAAGGTCATCGCCCTGGTGCGCGAGCAGCTGCCACGTGACGTGCCCGTCTTTGCCAAGCTGAGCCCCGACGTCACCGACATCACCGCGATCGCGGCTGCGTGCGTCAAGGCCGGGGCCGACGGGCTGACGATGATCAACACCCTGCTCGGGATGGTCATCGACACCGATCTCATGCGGCCGCACCTCGGCGGAGTCACCGGTGGACTCTCCGGTCCCGGCATCCGGCCGGTCGCCGTTCGGGCCATCTGGCAGGTGCGCCAGGCCATGGCAGAGGGCCGCATCCCCGTCGTGCCGATCATCGGCGTCGGGGGAGTGCGGACGGGCCGTGACGCCCTCGAGCTCGTCGCCGCCGGAGCCAGCGCCGTGCAGGTCGGCACCGCGACATTCAACGACCCGACGGCTCCCGTGCGCGTGCTGCACGAGCTCACCGAGCTCCTCGTCGAGAAGGGCCACCAACGCTTCACCGACGTGGTCGGGGCGGCTCACGACAGCCGTCTTCCGCCTCGACCGACCCCGATCGACGGAGGCGGGGCATGACGGACACGGCCGGCACGACACCCCCGACGCGCCCGGAAGGCGCTGCGAGGGCCAGCCGCCTTCGGCGCCCGCCTGGAGGCCGCGATGCGTCGGCACGGTCCGCTCTGCGCGGGTCTCGACCCGCACCGGGCGCTCGTGGAGCAGTGGGGCCTGACCTACGACCTCGCGGGGCTCGAGCGCTTCGCCCTGACGTGTGTCGAGGCCTTCGCCGGGCGGGTCGCGGCGGTCAAGCCGCAGTCGGCCTTCTTCGAGGTCTTCGGCAGCAGGGGCATCGCCGTGCTCGAGCGCGTGCTCATCGAGCTGCGCGAGGCGGGCACGCTGACGATCCTCGACGCAAAGCGCGGCGACATCGGCTCGACCATGACGGCCTACGCCGAGGCCTATCTGGGCCCTGATGCGGTCGCACCGGCCGACGCGCTGACCGTGAGCCCGTATCTCGGGTATGAGTCGCTCCGGCCAGCCATCGACCTCGCCGCCCAGACCGGCCGCGGGCTCTTCGTGCTGGCCCTCACCTCCAACCCCGAGGGGCTCAGCGTCCAGCACGCGATCCGTGACGGTCGCTCGGTCGCCGCCTCCGTCGTCGACGGCGCGCGCGCCGACAACGCGGGCGCGCACGCCGGGCACGAGCTCGGCCACGTCGGGCTCGTCATCGGCGCGACGGTGGGCGACGCCGTCGAGCGCCTCGGCCTCGACCTCGTCGGCGCGGCCACCCCGGTCCTCGCCCCCGGCTTCGGGGCGCAGGGCGGCACCGCAGGCTCGCTCGCGGCGACGTTCGGCCCGGCGTTGGGGCAGGTGCTCGCCTCCTCGAGCCGCGAGATCCTCGCGGCCGGCCCCGACCCGAACCGGCTCGTCGCCCGGACCCGGCGGGTCGTCGACGGGCTCGTCGCCGTGGCCACCTGAGTCGGCCCCGCTCCCACGAGACGCGGTGGCGGTCGGCGAGTGACGGCGAGAGCTCGGCGAGGTCCGGTCGGCGACCGGGTAGGAATGACCCATGACTCACCTCGCGAAGGCCCGCCGACTCCTCGCCGCTGTCGCACTGACCGCTGTCCTGCCCCTCGGCGCCGCCTGCGGCTCCGGAACCCCTGCAGCGACGACGCCGAGCGCAGTCGCCTCCTCCGCGTCGTCGGTCGTCAGCAGCGCCGCCTCGGAGGGCGCGACTGCCGCCGCGGGCGCCTACTGCGACGTGCTCAAGTCGGGCCAGCAGGAGCTCGAGGGGATCTCGGGCAGCCTGAGCGACCGTGCCGCCCTCGAGAAGGGCCTGGCGGTCGTGCGCAAGATCGAGGCCGCTGCCCCGCCGGAGGTCAAGCAGGCGTGGGGAGAGTTCATCGGCTTCGTCGAGACGTTGACGTCGGGCAGCACGAGCGCCGTCCCCGACGCGATGGCCAAGATGGAGGCGGCCGGCGCCTCGATCGAGTCCCACGCGAAGAGCACCTGCAACCTCGACCTCTCCTGAGCGACGCATCCCGCAGCACATCCCGCAGCACATCCCGCTCGGCCACCGGATCAGCGAGACGCGCGGACGTGCCCGGCCGGACGGCATACGGTGGGCTCATGCCGAGCCCCGCGCACCGTGCTGCCCGCGCCCTGCTCGTCGCGGTCACGGTCACCCCGCTCGTCTGCGGGTGCGGCACGTCGGACACGACGGCCTACTGCGCCGCGCTACAGGCGGCCGACACGCAGTGGAGCCAGGCCGGGGCCTCGCTGGAGGACAAGGCCGCCGCGACGCGGTTCGTCGCGACGGTCGAGGCGATCGAGCTGAAGGCGCCCGACGAGGTGAAGTCCGAGTGGGCCTCCCTGCAGACCCTCTTCGAGGAGTTCGCCACCGATGCGCCGGACCTGTCGGGAGTCGCGCCAGAGATGAAGGACTTCGAGGATGCCGCCCAGCGCATCGAGGCGCACGCGAAGGAGACCTGCGGCATCGACCTCGGCCAGTGAGCCGGGTCGGCCGGGTCGACCGGGTCGACTCGGTCGGCGCGGGCCCGCGTTGCACGGGCGACACACAGGTCGCTAGGTTCGGGCGGGAACACCCGACCGACACAGCGAGGAGACCTGACACCGTGGCCCTTCCACCGCTCACGCCTGAGCAACGCGCAGCAGCACTCGAGAAGGCTGCGGCAGCACGTCGGGAGCGGGCCGCGGTGAAGAACCGGCTCAAGTACTCCAGCGGTTCGCTCGCGGAGGTGCTCGAGGACGGCAAGGTCGACGCGGTGATCGGCAAGATGAAGGTGACCGAGCTGCTCGAGTCGATGCCCGGCGTCGGACGGGTGCGCGCCAAGGCCATCATGGAGGAGGTCGGCATCGCCGAGTCGCGCCGGGTGCGGGGCCTCGGGGCCAACCAGGTCGCGGCGCTCCTGCGCCGGTTCGAGCGGCCGTGACCCCGGAGCAGACCCCGAGCACGACGGAGCCGCGACCCGACACCCCGACTCCGGGTCGTCTGACGGTGCTCGCCGGGCCCACGGCCGTCGGCAAGGGCACCATCGCCGCCTACGTGCGCACCTACTTCCCCGGTGTGTGGTTCTCGGTCTCGATGACGACGCGCGCCCCGCGCCCCGGCGAGGTCGACGGCGTCCACTACCACTTCGTCGACGACCGCGAGTTCGACCGGCTCGCGGAGGCGGGGCAGTTCCTCGAGTACGCCGTCGTCCACGGCGCAGCGAAGTACGGCACCCCGCGCGGTCCGGTCGAGCGTGCCATCCGGGAGGGACATGACGCCCTCCTCGAGATCGACCTGCAGGGCGCGCGGCAGGTGCGCGACACCTGGCCCGACGCGCTCTTCGTCTTCCTGGCGCCCCCGAGCTGGGAGGAGCTGGTCCGCCGTCTCGTCGGACGCGGCACCGAGGGGGAGGCCGAGCGGGAGCGCCGGCTCGCCACCGCCCGCGCCGAGCTGGCCGCCCAGACGGAGTTCGACCGGGTCGTCGTCAACGACGACGTTCGTCGTGCGAGCGAAGAACTCGTATCATTGATGAGATCGGGACGCGCCGAGAGGTGAGTCCCGTCGTGCCTGTGCCCCCGCCCGCTCCTCGCTGTGAGGCGTCGCACCGGCCCGCATTCCGCTGAAACCAACGAATCGAGATCACCGTGTCCGGTACCCAGGCTGCTCCCATCGGCATCACCAACCCGCCGATCGACGACCTCCTGGCGGTCGCCGACTCCAAGTACGCGCTCGTCATCTACTCCGCCAAGCGCGCACGCCAGATCAACGCCTACTACTCCCAGCTGCAGGAGGGCCTGCTCGACTACGTCGGCCCCCTCGTCGAGACCGAGATCCACGAGAAGCCGATGTCGATCGCGCTGCGTGAGATCAACGAGGGCCTGCTCACCTCCGAGCCGACCGAGTCCTGACCCGACCCGATGACCCGCCCGACGTCCCGGCTGCGCATCGTCCTCGGCGTCAGCGGCGGCATCGCCGCCTACAAGGCCGCGTCGCTCCTGCGGCTCTTCACCGAGAACGGCCACGACGTCACCGTCGTCCCCACCGCGGCGGCGCTGCACTTCGTCGGAGCGCCGACGTGGTCGGCCCTGTCGGGCAAGCCGGTCGCCACTGACGTGTGGACGTCGGTGCACGAGGTGCCCCACGTGCGCATCGGTCAGGGCGCTGACCTCGTCGTCGTCGCTCCGGCCACGGCCGACCTGCTCGCGAGGGCGGCCCACGGCCTCGCCGACGACCTGCTGACGACGACGTTGCTCACTGCGCGGTGCCCCGTCGCCTTCGCGCCGGCGATGCACACCGAGATGTGGGAGCACCCGGCGACGCAGGCCAACGTCGCGGCGCTGCGCTCGCGCGGAGCCCACGTCATCGACCCCGCAGTCGGCCGGCTGACCGGCCAGGACACCGGCGCGGGTCGCCTTCCCGAGCCCGAGCAGCTGTATGCCGCGTGCCTCGCGATCCTCGAGGGCGCAGCCGCCGCTGCCGGGCAGGAGCGCGACCTCGAGGGTCGCCGGGTCGTCGTGTCGGCCGGTGGCACCCGCGAGCCGCTGGACCCCGTGCGCTACCTCGGCAACCGCTCCTCGGGCAAGCAGGGCTGGGCCATCGCCCGCTCGGCAGCCGCCCGCGGGGCCGAGGTCACCCTCGTCGCCGCCAACGTGTCGCTCCCGACCCCTGACGGGGTGCGGGTCGTGCCCGTCGAGACGACCCTCGAGCTGCAGGCCGCGGTGCAGGACGCGGCGAGTGCGGCGGATGTCGTCGTCATGGCCGCGGCACCGGCCGACTTCCGACCGGTGACCGTCAGCGACAGCAAGATCAAGAAGTCGAGCGACCCCGACGCCGGGCTGCGCGTCGAGCTCGTCGAGAACCCCGACATCGTTCGCGGACTCGTGCAGGAGCGCACCGCCCGGGGGAGCGGCCCCCTCATCGTCAGCTTCGCCGCCGAGACGGGTGACGCGGAGGGCTCGGTCATGGACCACGCCCGCGCGAAGTTCGCCCGCAAGGGCAGCGACGTCCAGGTCGTCAACGAGGTCGGGCGCGACCTCACCTTCGGCCAGGACGAGACGACGGTCCACGTGCTGCGCCGCGGCACCGACGAGGTGCTCACGATCGGCCCGGCGTCCAAGGACGTCGTCGCCGACGCGCTGTGGGACACCGTCTCGTCGATGCTCGGCTGACGACTACACTCACCGCCCAGACCGGCCCGATCGGCCACCCCGAGCTAGGGAGAGCAAGTGCCTGCACGTCTGTTCACGTCTGAGTCCGTCACCGAGGGCCACCCGGACAAGATCTGCGACCAGATCAGCGACTCGATCCTCGATGCCCTGCTGGCCGTCGACCCCCAGGCGCGGGTGGCCGTCGAGACCCTCGTCACGACCGGGCTCGTGCACGTCGCGGGGGAGGTGTCGACGAGCGGCTACGTCGAGATCCCGAAGCTCGTGCGCGAGACCATCCTCGAGGTCGGCTACGACGGCTCGCAGAAGGGCTTCGACGGCCGCACCTGCGGCGTGTCGATCTCCATCGGCGCGCAGTCTCCCGACATCGCCCAAGGCGTCGACACGGCGCACGAGCACCGCACCGGCGGGGACGTCGACGACCTGCTCGACAAGCAGGGCGCGGGCGACCAGGGCCTGATGTTCGGCTACGCCTGCGACGACACGGCCGAGCTCATGCCGCTGCCGATCCACCTCGCGCACCGGCTCTCCGAGCGACTCACCCGGGTGCGCAAGAACGACGAGCTCGCCTACCTGCGCCCCGACGGCAAGACGCAGGTCACGATCGCCTATGACGGTGACCGCGCGGTCAAGCTCGACACCGTCGTGCTCTCGACCCAGCACGCGCCCGACGTCTCGCTCGAGGGCATGCTCGAGCCGGACATCCTGGCCCACGTCATCGAGCCCGTGCTCGCCGAGCTGCGCGAGAGCGGCACCGACCTCGACGTCAGCAGCTACCGCGCGCTCATCAACCCCACGGGGCGCTTCGAGATCGGCGGCCCGATGGGCGACGCCGGACTCACCGGTCGCAAGATCATCGTCGACACCTATGGCGGCATGGCCCGGCACGGCGGTGGCGCCTTCTCGGGCAAGGACCCGAGCAAGGTCGACCGCTCGGGTGCCTACGCGATGCGCTGGGTGGCCAAGAACATCGTGGCGGCGGGTCTGGCCCGGCGGTGCGAGGTGCAGATCGCGTATGCCATCGGCAAGGCACAGCCCGTCGGCCTCTACGTCGAGACCTTCGGCACCGAGACGGTGCCCGTCGACAAGATCCAGGACGCCATCGGCATCGTCTTCGACCTGCGCCCCGCGGCGATCGTCGACGCGCTCGACCTGCTGCGCCCGATCTACAAGCCGACGGCCGCCTACGGCCACTTCGGCCGCACCAAGGCCGACGGCGTCGACAACCCCTTCACGTGGGAGCGGACCGACCGTGTGGACGCCCTGAGGACGGCCGTCTCCGGCTGAGGCTAGATTCGCCCCCGTGGGCGACGACGAGACAACGCAGCGACCGGCCGATCGGCCGGTCGCTGCCGTCGTCGTCGAGACGCCTCTCGCGCACCTCGACCGTGTCTTCGAGTACGCCGTGCCCGACGAGCTGGCAGCGAGCGCCGAGCCGGGCGCGCGCGTGCGGGTGCGCTTCGCCGGGCGCGAGCTCGACGGCTTCGTCGTCGAGCGACGCGACCACCCCGAGCACGAAGGCCGGCTGACGCCGCTGCGCCGCGTCGTCAGCCCCGAGCCGGTCCTGACCCCCGAGGTGCTCGCCCTGTGCCGCGCCGTCGCCGACCGGTATGCCGGCACGCTGAGCGACGTGCTGCGCCTCGCCGTGCCCCGGCGCCACGCCACGGCCGAGCGCGCCCTCGCGCTGGAGAGCCCACCGCAGGAGTCCGTCCCGGCGCCCGAGCCGGGTCCGTGGGCGGCCTATCCCGCCGGTCCCGCGTGGCTGAGGAGGGTCGCGTCGGGGGAGGGGCCGGCCGCCGCGTGGACGGCGCTGCCCGGTCGGCGGCCCGACGACGACTGGCCGGCGGCCCTGGCGGTCGCCGCTGCGACCGCGCTCGCCGCTGGCCGCGGCAGTGTCGTCGTCGTGCCCGACCACCGCGACGTCGACCGGCTCGATGCTGCGCTCATGCAGCTGTTGGGCAGGGGGCGCCACGTGCGGCTGACGGCCGACCAGGGTCCGCAGGCCCGCTACACCGCCTGGCTCAAGGTGCTGCGGGGCCACGTGCGCGTCGTGATCGGCACGCGAGCCGCGGCCTTCGCGCCGGTGCACGATCTCGGCCTCGTCGCCTGGTGGGACGACGGCGACGACCTGCTCGCCGAGCCCCGCGCGCCCTACCACCACACCGGCGTCGTCCTCGGCCTGCGCGCGGCTGCGACGGGGGCGGCGCTGCTCGCCGGGGGTTTCGGGCGCAGCCTGCGACTGCAGGTCGGCATCGAGGCCGGTGACCTCGTGCCCGTCGAGGCCGACCCGGCGGCGCTGCGGAGTGCGATGCCGCGGGTGACGGTCGCGGGGGAGGGCCTCGACGAGGAGCGTGACGGTCCGGCGGCGCGGGCGCACCTGCCCTCACGGGCCTGGCGCGTCGCCAAGGACGCCCTCGTCGACGGCCCGGTGCTCGTGCAGGTGCCGCGCCGCGGATACCTGCCCTCCCTCAGCTGCGCCGAGTGCCGCACCCCGGTGCGGTGCACCCGGTGCCGGGGGCCGGTGGCGGTCAGCGGCGCCGGTTCGCCGCCGTCGTGCCGGTGGTGTGGCCTCGTGGTCACGTCGGGCTCCTTCGAGTGCCAGCACTGCGGCTCACGCCGGCTGCGGTCGGCCGTCACCGGAGCCAGGCGCACGGCGGAGGAGATCGGGCGTGCCTTCCCCGGCACGCCCGTGCACACGTCGGGCTCCGGCGCGGTGCTCGCGACCGTGGGCCGAGACCCGGCGCTCGTCATCGCCACCCCGGGCGCCGAGCCGGTCGCCGAGGGGGGCTACACGGCCGTGCTGCTCCTCGATGCCTGGGCCAGCCTCGACCTGCCGGTGCTCGACGCACCCCTCGAGGCGGTGCGGCGGTGGCTGGCCGCTGCGGCGCTCACTCGTCCCGGCCGCGCCACGGTGCTCTGCGGGGCTCCCGAGGCCGTTGCGCTCCCCGCCGTCGAGGCGCTCGTCCGCTGGGACCCCGCCTGGCTCGCCGAGCGAGAGCTCGCCGAGCGCGCCGAGCTCGGCCTCCCGCCCGCGCTGCGGGTCGCCCAGCTGACCGGCTCCCGCAAGGCCCTCGAGGGGGCTCTCCGGCAGCTCGAAGGCCTGCCCGCCGGCGCGCAGGTGCTCGGGCCGGTCCCCCTCGGGGCGGCCGCGCGCACCGTGGCGACGGACTCGGTCGTCGTGGAGGATGACGCGCCCGCGCGTGGGGTCGCCGACCACCACGTGCTCGTGCGCGTGCCTCTCCCGGCGACCCTCGAACTGACCCGGGCGCTCGTCGCTCTCAAGGCCGTGCGATCGGCGCGCAAGGAGGCCGAGGTCGTCGCCGTGCGCGTCGACCCGCTCGACATGTTCTGACCCGCACGCGTGGCAGAGTGACCGCATGGCCGACCCTGAGCGTGACCTCGACATCGTCCTCTTCGGCGCGACCAGCTTCGTCGGTGCTCTCACGGCCGCGCAGCTCGCCGAGCACGCCCCGGAGGACGCCCGCATCGCCCTGGCCGGTCGGTCGCGCACCAAGCTCGAGACGACCCGGGCCGACGTTGGCGGCCGGGCGCTCGACTGGGAGCTCGTGGTGGTCGATGCCACCGACGTCGCCGGTCTGCAGTCACTGGCTGCCCGCACGACGGTGCTCGCCAGCGCAGTGGGGCCCTACGCGGCATACGGCAGGGAGGTCGTGCGGGCCTGCGCGGAGCAGGGTGCGCACTACGCCGACCTCACGGGCGAGGTGCTCTTCGTGCGGTGGTCTCTCGACGAGGTGGACGCCCGGGCGCGGGAGACGGGTGCGGCCATCGTGCATGCCTGCGGCTTCGACTCGATCCCGTCCGACCTCGGTGTGCTCGTCACGGCCCAGCGGGCTGCTGCGGACGACGCCGGCGAGCTCGGCGAGACGACCCTTCTCGTGCGGTCGATGAAGGGCGGCTTCTCGGGAGGCACGATCGACTCCTCGCGCCAGCAGGCGATCACGGCGCGCGCCGACGAGTCCGCCCGCCGCACGCTCTCTGACCCGTATGCCCTGAGCCCGGCCCGGTCCGAGGAGCCGTCGGGCGGTGGTCGACCCCGCAACGGCGGCGTCGCGGGCACGCTTCGCCGCTACGTGCCGATCGACCGCGACCCGGCGACGGGCCGCTGGACGGGCCCGTTCGTGATGGCCTCCTTCAACACCCGCATCGTGCGACTGTCCAACACGCTCTCCGGCTGGTGCTACGGCCGCGACTTCCGCTACCGCGAGGCGACCGACTTCGGGTCGGGGCCGATGTCGCCTCTCCTGGCGGGTGGCATGGCGATCGGGTTGGGCGTGCTCGTGACCGGACTCGCGTACGGCCCGACGCGGGCGGTGCTCGACCGGGTCCTGCCGAAGCCGGGGGAGGGCCCGGGCCCCGAGGAGCGCGCGGCCGGCCGCTTCCGCATGGAGATCCGCTCCACGACGACGCAGGGCAGGCGCTACCGCACGAAGGTCGGCGCGGACTACGACCCCGGCTACGGCGGCACTGCGGTGATGTTCGGCCAGGCCGCACTGTCGCTTGCCTTCGACGGAGAGCACGGCGTGCCACGGCGGGCCGGTGTCTGCACCCCGGCGACCGCCTTGGGCGAGGTCCTCGTCGACCGGCTGCGGGAGCACGGCTTCACCTTCGACGTCGACGAGGTCACGCGCTGACTGACGCACCGGCATCGACCCCCAAAGAAATGCTTGACGGTAGTGCCCTCCGGACGGCATACTGCCAAACATGTCTTTGGAGGTTGAACGGATCAGTGACCTGAGGGCCACGGCGCACCCGCTGCGCCTGCAGATGCTCTCGCTGCTCACCGGCGCGGAGCTGAGTGCCGCCGAGGTCGCGCGCGAGCTCGACGTGAGCCAGGCCAACGCGAGCTACCACCTGCGGCTGCTCCTCGACGCGGGGCTGCTCGTCATCGCGAGCGAGGAGACCGTGCGCGGTGGCCGGGCCAAGCGCTACCGCCACGTGTGGGACGCGCCGCCCGCAGCGGGGCGCGCCGCGCGAGGAGGCGACGCCCAGCACTACGTGCGGGTCCTCGCCGACGCCATCCCGGCCCGCTTCGCCGACCGGCGGCCGGGCAACCCCGGCGGCACGCACCTCACCGACGCCGACCTCTGGGTCGAGCCCGACGTCTGGGCCCGCGTCGTCGCCCTCGTCGGCGAGGCCAGTGCCCTGCTGCACGCGAGCGCCCAGCCGCCGCGCACCGAGGGCACTGTGCGGGCGAACCTCTCGGTGGCGGCCTTCGAGCTGCTCCCCGAGAGCCGGGGCGTCCGATGAAGCTCAAGGAGTCGCTCGGGGCGCTCGGTCAGCCCCGTTTCGCGTGGTACTTCTCGGCCCGAACGGTGTCGACCGCGGGCACGGTCATGGCGCCCGTCGCGCTCGCCTTCGCGGTGCTTCACATCGATCCGTCCGCCGGCGCGCTGGCCCAGGTGCTCGGCGTGCGCACCCTCGCGATGGTCGTCTTCCTCCTCGTCGGGGGCGTCGTCGCCGACCGGTTCTCTCGCATCGTCGTGCTCCAGGCCTCGCACGTGCTGACCTGCCTCACGCAGGCGGTGGCCGCGGCGCTCATCATCTCGGGGCACGCCACGCTGACCCAGCTGACGGTCATCGAGGGGATCAACGGCGCGGTGTCGGCCTTCACGATGCCGGCGATGATGGGCATCGTGCCGCTCGTCGTCGACCGGACGCGGCTCCAGCAGGCCAACGCGCTGCTCTCCTTCAGCCGCAGCGGGCTGACGGTCATCGGACCGGCGATCGCCGGTCTGCTCGTCGTGGGAGTCGGGCCCGGCTGGGCGCTCGCGGTCGATGCCCTGACGTATGCCGTCGCCATCGTCTGCCTGAGCCGCGTCGGCCTGCCCCGGGCTGAGTCGGGTCGCGCGCGCCGGCCGTCGATGGTGCGGGAGCTGCGCGAGGGCTGGACGGAGTTCAAGCGCCGCGAGTGGCTCTGGGTCGTCGTCCTCGCCTTCGGACTGCTGAACGCCATCCACGTCGGCGTCGTCGGCGTGCTCGGGCCGCTCATCGCCACCTCGACTGATGCCATCGGCGAGGCGGGGTGGGGTCTCGTGCTGAGTGCCGAGGCCGTCGGCACGGTGCTCATGACGATCGTCATGCTGCGGCTGCGCCTCGAGCACCCGCTCCGCGCGGGCATGCTCGCCATGGGCGTGCTCGCGGTGCCGATGGTGCTGCTCGGGGCGGCTCCGGCCCTGCTGCCCGTCGCGATCGGCTTCTTCGTCGCGGGCGCGGCCGTCGAGGTCTTCGGCGTCGGCTGGAGCACGGCACTGCACGAGCACGTGCCCGTCGCGGTGCTCTCCCGGGTGTCGAGCTACGACGCCCTGGGCTCGTTCGTCGCGATGCCGATCGGCACGTTCCTCTACGGGTGGCTGGCCACGACGGTCCCCGTCGAGACGCTCATCCTCGTCAGCGCGGGAGCCTACGTGGCGATCTCGATGGCGGCCCTGCTCTCGCGGTCCGTGCGTGACTGGGGCGGTCGTCCGAGGAGCCGGTGGACGAGACGCACCGCGGGGCGCGACCGAATCGACCGGCGAGCCCGCACCCGCGCAGCAGTCCTAGACTGGCGCTCGCACCATCCGCCCGCGCACCCAGGAGACCCGTGTCGATCAAGGACATCCGCCTCTTCGGTGACCCGGTGCTGCGCACGCCGGCCGTCGACGTCGTCGACTTCGACAAGCAGCTCCGGGTCCTCGTCAAGGACCTCGAGGACACGATGATGGATGCGCCCGGTGCCGGGCTGGCGGCGCCACAGATCGGGGTGGGGCTGCGCGTCTTCACCTACTGGGTCGACGGCGTGCTCGGCCACCTCGTCAACCCGAGCCTCGACCTGTCGGACGAGGAGCAGGACGGGCCGGAGGGATGCCTCTCGATCCCGGGCGTCGCCTTCGACACCAAGCGAGCCCTGTCGGTCGTGGCCCGAGGCCAGAACATGTGGGGCGAGCCCGTCGTGCTCGAGGGCACCGAGCTGCTCGCCCGCTGCGTGCAGCACGAGACCGACCACCTCGACGGGGTGCTCTTCGTCGACCGGCTCGACGCCTGAGGCGCGACGTGAGGCGATGCGAGCGATCCGCGAGTCCGACTGGTTCGCCGAGGGCCCGACCGAGGTGCGCATCAGCCCGCACTCGACCTTCGGCCGGGCGATGTGACGTGAGGGTCGTCTTCGCCGGCACCCCGGAGGCCGCGGTCCCGAGCCTCGAGGCCGTGGCGGCCTCGAGCCACGAGCTCGTCGGCGTCGTGACCCGGCCCGACGCCCCGTCGGGTCGCGGCCGTCGTCTCGAGGCCTCACCCGTGCGACGCCGGGCCGAGGAGCTCGGCGTGCCGGTGCTGACTCCGGCTCGGGCCGCGGACCCGGACTTCCTCGAGGCGCTGAGCGGCCTCGCTCCCGACGCCTGCCCGGTCGTCGCCTACGGCAACCTCCTGCCGCCCGTGGCCCTCGACGTCCCGCGGCTCGGCTGGGTCAACCTGCACTTCTCGGTGCTGCCCGCGTGGCGCGGCGCCGCCCCGGTCCAGCACGCCATCATGGCCGGTGACAGGGTCACCGGAGCCTCGACCTTCCTCATCGAGCAGGGCCTCGACACCGGCCCGGTCCTCGGCGTCATGACCGAGACGATCCGACCCGCCGACACCGCGGGCTCCCTCCTCGAGCGGCTCGCCACGGCCGGGGCCGGGCTGCTCGTCGCCACGCTCGACGGCCTCGAGACCGGCGACCTCGTGCCGAGGCCGCAGCGAGGAGAGGGGGTCTCGCTCGCGCCCAAGATCGAGGTCAGCGACGCCCGCGTCCGCTGGGAGCACCCCGCCACGGCCGTCGACCGACAGATCCGCGGCTGCACACCGGCGCCGGGCGCCTGGACGACCTTCCGCGGTCAGCGCCTCAAGGTCGAGCCCGTGACGCTGCCGCCCGCCGACGAGGGCGCCGCCCTCGGCGAGCTCGGCCCCGGGGTCCTGCTCGTCACGAAGCAGGCCGTCCACGTGGGCACCGCCACCGTGCCGGTGCGGCTGGGCACGGTGCAGGCGCACGGCAAGAAGCCGATGGCGGCAGCCGACTGGGCCCGCGGCACGCGCGTCGAGGCAGGGGAGCGGGTCGGCGATGAGTGACGACGAGAGCCAGGGGTCGGCGTGGCGACCGTCAGCGACCTCCGGCCCGGGAGCGCTCGGCCCGGCACCGCTCTGAGCAGCGCCCGTCGGAACGGGCCCGTCGCACCGACCCGGCCCGGCTGACGGCCTACACGGCGATGCGTGAGATCGCCGACGGCGCCTACGCCAACCTCGCGCTGCCAAGGCTCCTGCGCGACAAGCGCATCACCGGTCGCGACGCCGGGTTCGCGACCGAGCTCGTCTACGGCGCGACCCGCATGTCGGGCCTCTACGACGCGATCATCGCCTCGGCGGCAGGACGCCCGGTCGCAAGGATCGACGCCAACGTCCTCGACACCCTGCGCCTCGGGGCCCACCAGGTGCTCGGCATGCGGGTGGCCACCCACGCCGCCGTCGACGAGACGGTGGCGCTCGCGCGCCAGGTCAACGGGGCCGGGGCGGCCGGCTTCGTCAACGCCGTCATGCGGCGCATCAGCGAGCGCGAGCCCGACGCGTGGGTCGAGCTCGTGTCACAGGGCATCACCGATCCGGTCGAGCGGCTCGCCCTGCGCACCTCGCACCCTGTGTGGGTGGCCAGGGCCCTGCGCGCTGCCCTCATCGGCCACGGCGCCGCCACGCCTGACGACGTCGAGTCATCGCTCACCGCGCTGCTCGAGGTCGACAACGAGCCGGCCAAGGTCTCGCTCGTGGCACGTCCGGGGCTCTCGTCGCTCGACGAGCTCGAGGACTTCGGAGCCGAGCGCACCGGCCTCAGCCCGGTGGGCGCCGTCCTGCCCGAGGGCGACCCCGGCGCCGTCGACGCGGTGCGGGACGGCCGGGCCGCCGTCCAGGACGAGGGGTCGCAGCTGCTCGTGCTCGCGCTGGCGGGGGCCGAGGTCGAGGGAGCTGCGGCCACCGACGAGCGTTGGCTCGACCTGTGCGCAGGGCCGGGCGGCAAGGCCGGGCTGCTCGCGGCACTCGCCATTCAACGACGAATCCCGTTCGTGGCCAACGAGATCAGCGAGCATCGCGCCGACCTTGTCTGGCAGACGCTTGCCGCTGCTCGCACGGCGGCACGCGAGGCCGACACGAGCCTCAAGGTGCGCCACGGCGACGGGCGCGAGATGGGCGAGGTCGACCCCGCGGCATACAGCAGGGTGCTCATCGACGCCCCGTGCACCGGCCTCGGTGCGTTGCGCCGCCGCCCCGAGGCACGCTGGCGCCGCAGCCCTGCCGATGTCGCAGCACTGGCCGGACTGCAGCGCGAGCTGCTCGCATCGGGCATCGAGGCCACCGCCCCGGGGGGCCTCGTCGGCTATGCGACGTGCAGCCCCCACCTCAACGAGACCCGCTTCGTGGTCGCCGACATCCTCAAGCGTCGAGACGACGTCGAGGTGGTCGATGCCCGGGCGCTCTTCGTCGACGCATCGGGCGAGCAGCTGCCGGCGCTCGGCGAGGGACCTTTCGTCCAGCTCTGGCCCCACATCCACGGCACCGACGCGATGTTCTTCGCGCTGCTGCGCAAGAAGTAGATTCGCCCCGTGCAGATCTCACCGAGCATCCTGTCGGCCGACTTCGCCAACCTCGAGTCGGAGCTGCGGCGCATCGACAACGCCGACTGGGCCCACGTCGACGTCATGGACGCCCACTTCGTGCCCAACCTCACCCTCGGGCTGCCCGTCGTCGAGGCTCTCGTACGCGTGAGCCCCGTGCCCGTCGACGCCCACCTCATGATCGAGGACCCCGACCTCTGGGCGCCGCGGTACGCCGAGGCCGGGTGCCAGTCGGTGACCTTCCACGTCGAGGCGGCGCGCGACCCGCGCACCCTGGCCCGGGCGCTGCGCTCGGCCGGGGCCCGGGCCTCGATGGCGCTGAAGCCGGCGACGCAGTTCGCGCCCTACGAGGACCTGCTTCCGGAGCTCGACATGGTCCTCGTGATGACCGTCGAGCCCGGCTTCGGTGGTCAGTCGTTCATGGCCGACCAGATGCCGAAGGTGCGGCAGGTGCGCGAGGCCGTGCGGCGACACGGCGGGGAGATCTGGATCCAGGTCGACGGCGGCGTCAGCGCAGACACCATCGAGCAGTGCGCCGATGCCGGCGCCGACGTGTTCGTCGCCGGCTCAGCCGTCTACGGAGCCGAGGACGCGGCTGCCGCGGTCGGCGAGCTGCGTGCTCTCGCGGTCGGGCACCGGCACTGACCGGCACTCACCGGCACTGACCGGCACTAACCCGGCGCCGTTGCCACGTCAGCGGTTGTCGCCGGCACCGCCCAGGACAGCGCGGCGCTGGCGGTCGGCGAGCTTGTCGATGTTGCGCTGGGCGATGTCACCGAGTGACAGCCCCAGGAAGTCGGCCAGCACGGCGGCATACCAGAGCACGTCGCCGAGCTCGGCCGCCATGTCGTCGCGGTCGAGGCGATCGAGGTCGCTGTGCTGGTCTCGGACCAGCTTCTTGACCTTCTCGGCGATCTCGCCCGTCTCTCCGACGAGGCCCAGGACGAGGTGCATGAACTCGTCCGGGGCGTCCTTGTCGCGGGCGGTGCGCAAGGCGGCACGCTGGTAGTCGTCGCAGTCCATGGCGCCACCGTAGCGAGCGGCTGCAGCACCCGGCGACGGCAGGACCGCCGAGGAGGCGGGCTAGCCTTCCGACCGTGAGCTACGAGCTGCGTGTCATCACCCCCGACGACTGGGAGGCCTTCCGTGCGGTGCGTCTGAGGGCGCTGGCGGACGCGCCCGATGCGTTCGGCGTGACTCTGGCAGACGCCGCGGCGCAGCCTCCCCAGGAGTGGCGGGACCGCTCGGCCGGCGCCGCCGGCCCGGTCATCCTCGCGTTCTCCGACCACGAGCCGGTCGCCATGGGTGGGCTGTATGTGCCGCCGGAGTCGGCCGACGCGTTCATCTGGGGGATGTGGGTGGAGCCGGCGTCGCGAGGTCACGGCGTGGCCTCCCGCATCCTTCACGACCTCCTGAGCCGCCCCGAGGCAGCCGGCCGATCACTACACCTGCATGTCACCCAGGGCAACGACAGCGCTCGTCGGCTCTACGAACGGCACGGCTTCACGGACACCGGCGAGAGCCAGCCGCTGCGGCAAGGATCCGACGTTCGCATCGCCGCCATGCGGCGAGGCTGACCACGCCCCTCGACGCCCTGGGCGGACCCGCCAACGGGCCGCGGGCGCCGGCGATGACCGTGCCGTGAACGTCTCGAGCGAGGCCGACGGCCGCACACCCGGCGTGGTGGCCGTCACGCGGGCAGGTGTGCGTGGCGGGTCGACGCAGGTGCATACTGGAGGCACGTGCTCCGGGGTCGGTGTAATTCCGAGCCGGCGGTTAAAGTCCGCGACCCGACCGCATCCAGCGGCCGGTTGACCTGGTGAAATTCCGGGACCGACGGTGAAAGTCCGGATGGGAGGCAGCACGAGACAGGCCATCGTGGTCTGGGTTGTCGGCGTCCTCCGCCGCGGCCCGGCACCCGGCGGCGTGTAGGAGTTCCCCCGGAGTTCGTCCGTGCACCGACGAACGACACGAGGTCGAACACCACATGCAGTCACTTGTCCTGGCCGACGAGACGCAGAACGTCTTCCAGCGCGCCATCGAGGCGACGATCGCCATCGGCCCCTACCAGCTGCACTGGCTGGAGCTGATCGGCGTGCTGATCGGGCTCGCCTCGGCCTACCTCGGCATGCGCCGGTGGGTCTGGGCCTGGCCCGTCGGCATCGTCGCCAACGTCATGCTCTTCTTCGTCTACCTCGGTGCCGTCTTCGGCGCGGACGAGCGCATCCCGCTCTTCGGGCAGGCCGGCCGTCAGGTCTTCTTCATCGTCACGAGCATCTACGGCTGGTGGCGCTGGTCGCGGCTGCGCCGGCTCAACCACGCCGACGACCCGTCCGGTGCCGCGATCACGCCGCGCTGGGCAACGGCGAGAGAGCGCACGGCGGTCGTCGGTTTCTGGCTCCTGGGCACCGTCGTCGTGCACCAGATCTTCGTCTGGCTCTGGAGCCTCTCGCCGAACCCGTACTTCACCCCGCAGTGGTGGTTCTTCTGGTGCGATGCGTGGATCTTCGTGGGCTCGATCGTCGCCACCTACGCCATGGCTCGCGGATGGAACGAGTTCTGGCTCGCCTGGATCGGGGTCGACCTCGTCGGCGTCCCCTTCGGCTTCGCCACGGGCTACGTGCCGACCGCCGTGCTCTACACGTTCTACGGCCTCTTCGTCATCTACGGCTTCACCCAGTGGGTCAAGGCGTCGCGCGTCGAGCGTCCCGACCCCGAGGACGCCCTCGCGCGGACGGCGACGGGCTGACCATGGGTGACACGACGGCCTCGACCTGGATGCGGCGGGCCCTCCACCTCGCCGCATCCGGGCCGTGGCCCGACCCGAACCCCCGGGTCGGATGCGTCCTCGTCGCGCCGGACGGCAGCGTCGTCGCCGAGGGCCACCACCACGGCGCCGGAACGCCGCACGCAGAGATCGAGGCGCTGCGCCGCGGAGGTGAGCGGTCCCGGGGAGCGACCGCCTACGTCACCCTCGAGCCCTGCGCGCACACCGGTCGCACCGGACCCTGCGCGGACGCCCTCATCGAGGCGGGGGTCGCCCGGGTCGTCTTCGCCCAGTCCGACCCGAACCCGGATGCCACGGGTGGGGCCGAGCGGCTGCACGCAGCTGGCGTCGACGTCATCGGTGGCGTGCTCTTCGACGAGGCCGGCGCCCTGAACGACCGGTGGGCTCGCGGTGTGGCGCTCGGCCGGCCGCTGGTGACGTGGAAGTTCGCCGCGACGCTCGACGGGCGCAGCGCGGCCGCGGACGGCACGAGCCAGTGGATCACGGGCGCCGCGTCCCGTGCCGACGCGCACGCCCTGCGGGCCACCCGCGACGCCGTGGTGGTGGGCACGGGCACCGTGCTGGTCGACGACCCTCGCCTGACGGCCCGTATGCCGGGTGGGGGCCTCGCCGAGCGACAGCCGCTCCGCGTCGTCATGGGTCTGCGTGACGTCCCGCGCTCGGCCCGCGTGCACGCCGGCCCCGGAGACGTGCTGCACCTGCGCACCCACGATCCCGAGGTCGCGCTGAAGGAACTCTGGGGCAAGGGTGTCCGCGACGTCTGGCTCGAGGGTGGTCCGACCCTCGCGGCCGCCTTCGTCACCGCCGGTCTCGTCGACGACGTCTACGCATACCTCGCTCCGGCGCTGCTCGGCGCGGGGCGTCCAGCCGTCGACCCCCTCGGCATCACCACCATCGCTGACGTCCGACGGCTCCAGCTCGTCGACGTCGAGGTCATCGGGGGAGACGTGCGCGTGCACGCCCGACCCGGCGACCGCACCGAAGAGGAGCAGTGAGGAGCACCATGTTCACCGGAATCGTCGAAGAGCTCGGCACGGTCATCGCCATCGAGCACGGTGCCGACTCGGCCGTGCTGCGCATCAAGGGTCCACTCGTCGTCAGCGATGCGGTGCACGGTGCCTCGATCTCCGTCAACGGAGTCTGCCTGACCGTGACCGACCACGACAGCGAGCAGTTCACCGTCGACGTCATGGCAGAGACCCTGAGCCGCAGCGCCCTCGGAGCGCTGGAGCCAGGCGGCCGCGTCAACCTCGAGCGCGCCATGCGGGCCGACGGTCGCTTCGGCGGCCACGTCGTGCAGGGCCACGTCGACGGAACGGCCACGATCACCCGGCGCGCTCCCGGGGACCGGTGGGAGACAGTCGATCTCACGCTTCCGAGCGACGTGTCGGCATACGTCGTGGAGAAGGGGTCGATCACCGTCGACGGGGTCTCTCTCACGGTTGCCTCCGTCGGCGACGACACTTTCTCGGTGTCGCTCATCCCGACCACGCTCGCCCTGACCACTCTGGGGCACAAGGGAGTCGGCGACGTCGTGAACCTCGAGGTCGACGTCATCGCGAAGTACGTCGAGCGGCTGCTCGCGGTCCGGTCGGCGGTGCCGCGATGAGCGGGCTGGCCACGGTCGAGCAGGCCCTCGAAGCGCTCCGGGACGGCCGGCCCGTGCTCGTGCTCGACGACGAGGGGCGTGAGAACGAAGGTGACCTCGTGCTCGCCGCCGAGACGGCTACGGAGCAGTGGATGGCCTGGACCGTGCGCCACTCGTCCGGCTACCTCTGCGCGCCCATGCCGTCCGAGCTGGCCGACCGCCTCGAGCTGCCGCTCATGGTGACCGACAACCGCGACCCGCTGCGCACCGCCTACACGGTGTCGGTCGATGCGGCCCGCGGTGTCACGACCGGCATCAGTGCCGCCGACCGCCTGCGCACCGTGCGGACGCTTGCCGACCCTGCTTCGGCCCCGAGCGACCTCGTGCGCCCCGGCCACGTGCTGCCGCTGCGGGCGCGGCACGGCGGCGTGCTCACCCGGCCCGGGCACACCGAGGCGGCCGTCGACCTCACCAGGCTCGCGGGTCTCGCGCCGGTCGGGGTGATCGGGGAGCTCGTCCACGACGACGGACGGATGATGCGCTACGACGCGGTCGTCGCGCTGGGCGCTGAGGCCGGGCTGCCCGTCATCACGATCGAGTCGCTCATCGCCTGGCGCCAGCGTCTCGACCGGGTCGAGCGGCTCGCGACGACCCGCATCCCGACCGTCCACGGCACCTTCACCGCCCATGGCTACCGCGACACCCTCACCGGCGACGAGCACGTCGCGCTCGTCAGCCCGCGCGGCCTGCAGGCGCTCGGACGACCGGGCCCGGTGCTCACCCGGTTGCACAGCGAGTGCCTCACCGGAGACGCCTTCGGCTCGCTGCGGTGCGACTGCGGGCCACAGCTGCAGTCGGCGCTGTCGCGGGTCGGGCGCGAGGGTGGCGTCGTGGTCTACCTCGGCGGCCACGAGGGCCGCGGGGTCGGGTTGGTCGACAAGCTGCGCGCCTACTCCGAGCAGGACGCCGGCGCGGACACCGTCGACGCGCAGACCGCCCTGGGCCTGCCCGTCGACGCCCGTGACTACGCCGCGGGCGCTGCGATCCTGCACGACCTCGGCGCCGAGCAGGTCGTCCTGCTCACCAACAACCCGACCAAGGTCGCGGCGCTGCGCCTCCTCGGGGTCGACGTCGTCGCCGTCGAGCGACTCCACGGGCCAGTGGGCGAGGACAACGCCGCCTACCTCATGACCAAGCGCGAGCGGCTCGGCCACGACATCCCGGCGGCCTCCACGGCGCACACCAGCAAGGAGACAGCATGAAGGACGGTGCCCCCAAGGTCGCCACCGACGGCACCGGGCTGCGCGTCGCCCTCGTGGCCGCGAGCTGGCACGAGCAGGTGATGGGCGGCCTGCTCGAGGGTGCGGTCCGTGGACTCGCCGACGCCGGCGTCACTGACGTCGAGGTCGTCCGCGTGCCCGGCACCTTCGAGCTGGCCGTCGCCTGCGCCGCCCTCGCCGACCGCTTCGACGCGCTCGTCGCGCTCGGCGTCGTCATCCGCGGGGGCACACCGCACTTCGACTACGTGTGCCAGGCGGCGACCGTCGGCATCACCGAGGTCGCCGTGCGCACCCGCGTGCCGATCGGCTTCGGGGTGCTCACCTGCGACGACGAGGCCCAGGCGCTCGACCGGGCCGGGCTGCCCGGCTCCGCCGAGGACAAGGGCCACGAGGCCGCCACGGCCGCGGTGGCCACCGTCGTCGCGCTCCGTGACGTGACCGGCCGGGCCGACGCCTGAGACGGGGTCGGCGGGGGAGTGCGCGGGGACGGGCCCCTGAGCGCCACGAGGTGAGCGGCCTGCGGGCACCGTCTCCGCCCCACGTAGGCTGAGGGACCGTGAAGAGCTTTGAGCAGCTGTATGCCGAGCTGGCCGAGAAGGCGGCGACCCGACCCGACGGATCGGGCACCGTTGCGCACCTCGACGCCGGCGTCCACGCGATCGGCAAGAAGATCGTCGAGGAGGCGGCCGAGGTCTGGATGGCCGCGGAGTACGAGTCGAACGCCGAGGCCGCCGAGGAGATCAGCCAGCTGCTCTACCATCTGCAGGTCCTCATGCTCGCCAAGGGCATCACGCTCGACGACGTCTACGCCCACCTGTAGGACCCCAGAGGACCACACCCCATGCTGCGAATTGCCGTGCCCAACAAGGGCTCCCTGTCCGACGCCACCGTCGAGATGCTTCGCGAGGCGGGCTACCGCACCCGCCGCGACACCAAGGAGCTCGTCGTCACCGACGTCGAGAACGACGTCGAGTTCTTCTACCTGCGCCCCCGTGACATCGCCGTCTACGTCGGATCCGGCACCGTCGACGGGGGGGTCACCGGCCGCGACCTGCTGCTCGACTCCGGCTCCGCCGCGGTCGAGGTCATGGGGCTCGGCTTCGGGGGCTCGACCTTCCGGTATGCCGCCCGCCCCGGCCAGGTGGCCACGGTGGACGACATCGACGGCAAGCGGGTGGCGACGAGCTACCCGGGCCTCGTCCGGGCCGACCTCGCTGCCCGGGGTCTCACCGGCGAGGTCGTGCGCCTCGACGGGGCGGTCGAGACCGCCATCACGCTGGGCGTCGCCGACGTCATCGCCGATGTCGTCGAGACGGGCGCGACGTTGCGCAGCCAGGGACTCGAGGTCTTCGGCGAGCCGATCCTGCAGTCCGAGGCCGTGCTCATCCGCGGTGACCGGCCGGGCGAGGAGCAGGCGGTGTCGGTGCTCGAGCGACGTATCGCCGGGGTCATCACCGCCCGCACCTACGTCATGCTCGACTACGACTGCCCCAAGGAGCTCGTCGACCAGGCGACCGAGCTGACGCCGGGTCTCGAGTCGCCCACCGTGTCGCCGATGCAGGACGACGCCTGGGTCGCGGTGCGAGCCATGGTGCCGCGCATCGGCCGCAACCGGCTCATGGACGAGCTCTACGACCTCGGGGCCCGCGCCATCCTCGTCACCGACATCGCGGCGTGCCGCCTGTGACGCCGTGAGTGCCCCCAGCGCGCCCGACGCGTCGAACCCGCCCGGTGACGCCTTCGCGACGTTCCGGCCGCGGCGGGGTCGGGCAGTCGCCTTCGGCGTCGTGTGGGCCTCGCTCGCCGTCTTCGGCGGCCTGGCGGTGCTCATGCCCGCCGAGACCCTGGGGCACTGGAGCATCGTCGACCGACTGATGTTCTTCGCGCTCGGCGTCGCGATCGCCGTCGTCGCCTGGCGCTACGCCTCCATCTCGGCGGTTCCCACGCGCGAGGGCCTCGTCGTGCGCAACCTCGTGCTCACCCGCACCCTCACCTGGCCCGAGGTCGTCGGCGTGCAGTTCGGCGGCGGCGAACCGTGGGTGTCGCTCGACCTCGACGACGGCGACACCCTCGCGGTCATGGCGATCCAGAAGGCCGACGGCGACGTGGCGGGCCGCGAGGCGTCACGTCTGGCCGCTCTCGTGCAGGCCTTCGGCGAGTCGCGGCAGCCCGACGGCGACGCAGGCCCGGGACGAGGCGGCGAGGACTCGTGAGCGACGGCACCGGTGGTGAGCTGCACCTCGGCGACCCCACACCGGAGCGCATGCGCCACGCCCTCGGCCACTTCGCGACGGGAGTCACGGTCGTGACCGGCCTGACGGCAGAAGGGGATCCGGTGGGCTTCGCGTGCCAGTCCTTCGCCTCGGTCTCGCTCGACCCGCCTCTGGTGCTCTTCTGTGCCGACCACCGGGGTCGGTCCTGGCCGCGCATGCGCGGGGCGGGCCGCTTCACGGTCAACGTCCTCGGTCATGCGCAGCGTGACCTCATCGAGCGCTTCGGCTCGTCGACCGGGCGGCGCTTCGACGGACTCGACTGGCTGCCGGCACGCTCCGCCGGACCGGGGCTGCCGGGGGTGCTCATGCGCATCCACTGCACCGTCGAGCAGGTGCACGTCGCCGGCGACCACGACGTCGTCATCGGCCGCGTCACGGAGCTCGAGGACGGCGAGACCGGCCGGCCCATGCTGTTCTACCGCGGTCGGCTCAGCGTCACGGAGCGGCGCACCCCCGCTGGTGGGGACGACGGCGCCGAGACGCTCGACGACTACTGGGGCTGACTCGGGGCTACCGTGGGTCGCGCATCACGCCGAGTGGATGGAGAGATGATGACCGGGGCCATGACGTCGGGCACGCCGTCAACCGCGCACGTCGCGGACACCCACGACCGGATCCGTGTGCACGGAGCGCGCGTCAACAACCTCAAGGACATCAGCATCGAGCTGCCCAAGCGGCGTCTCACGGTCTTCACCGGGGTGTCCGGCTCGGGCAAGAGCTCGCTCGTCTTCAGCACGATCGCCGCCGAGTCGCAGCGGATGATCAACGAGACCTACAGCGCCTTCGTCCAGGGCTTCATGCCGTCGCTGGCCCGGCCCGAGGTCGACCTCCTCGACGGCCTGACGACGGCGATCATCGTCGACCAGGAGCGGATGGGCGCCAACCCGCGGTCGACCGTCGGCACGGCGACCGACGCGAACGCCATGCTCCGGATCCTCTTCAGCCGCGTCGGCACGCCGCACGTCGGGCCGCCGACCGCCTTCGCCTTCAACGTCCCGACCCGTGTCGCGAGCGGGGTCATGAAGACCGACCGCGGCAACCGGCAGGAGACCTCGATCGTCCGTGAGGCGGTCTACCAGGGCGGCATGTGCGCCCGGTGCGAGGGGATGGGCGCCGTCAGCGACTTCGACCTCACCGCGATCTACGACGAGAGCAAGTCGCTCGCCGAGGGGGCCCTCCTCGTCCCCGGCTACAGCATGGACGGGTGGTACGGCCGGATCTTCAGCGGCGCCGGCCTGCCCATGGACAAGCCGGTCGGAACCTTCACGGCGAAGCAGCTGCAGAAGCTGCTCTACGGTCCGCCGGAGAAGATCAAGGTCGAGGGCGTCAACCTCACCTACGAGGGCCTGCTGACGAAGATCCAGAAGTCGATGCTCTCCAAGGACCTCGACGCCATGCAGCCCCACGTGCGCCGTTTCGTCGAGCGCGCCGTCACCTTCACGACCTGCCCGGACTGCAACGGCACACGCCTGTCCCAGGAGGCGCTGTCCTCGAAGATCAAGGGCAAGAACATCGCCGACCTGTGCTCCATGCAGATCAGCGACCTCGCCGACTGGCTGCGTCACCTGTCCGAGCCGTCGGTCGCACCCTTGCTGCGTGGACTGCAGCACCTGCTCGACTCCTTCGCCGAGATCGGCCTCGGCTACCTCTCGCTCGACCGTCCCGCTGGCACCCTGTCGGGCGGGGAGGCCCAGCGCACCAAGATGATCCGGCACCTCGGGTCATCCCTCACCGACGTCACCTACGTCTTCGACGAGCCGACGATCGGGCTGCACCCGCACGACATCGACCGCATGAACGCGCTGCTGCTCCAGCTGCGCGACAAGGGCAACACCGTCCTCGTCGTCGAGCACAAGCCCGAGACGATCGCCATCGCCGACCACGTCGTCGACCTCGGTCCTGGTGCCGGCTCCGGCGGTGGCGAGGTCGTCTTCGAAGGCACCGTCGAGGGGCTGCGCGGGAGCGACACCGTGACCGGTCACCACCTCGATGACCGGGTGCGGCTCAAGGAGTCGACGCGCGCGACGACCGGGGTGATGGAGGTGCGTGGCGCCTCCACCCACAACCTGCGCGACATCGACGTCGACATCCCGCTCGGTGTGCTCTGCGTCCTCACCGGAGTCGCCGGGTCGGGCAAGAGCTCGCTCGTCCAGGGCTCGGTGGCGCGGCGTGAGGGGGTCGTCGTGGTCGACCAGGGCGCGATCCGCGGTTCGCGCCGCAGCAACCCGGCGACCTACACCGGCCTGCTCGAGCCGGTCCGCAAGGCCTTCGCCAAGGCAAACGGCGTCAAGCCGGCGCTCTTCAGCTCCAACTCCGAGGGCGCCTGCCCGGCCTGCAACGGCGCCGGCGTCATCTACACCGAGCTCGGAGTCATGGCGACGGTCGAGTCGACCTGCGAGGAGTGCGAAGGCCGGCGCTTCCAGGCCGCGGTGCTGGGCTACGAGCTGGGCGGGCGCAACATCGCCGAGGTGCTGGCGCTGCCGGTGTCCGAGGCGCTGGACTTCTTTGCCGAGGGCGAGGCCCGCACCCCGGCCGCCCACACGATCATCGGGCGCCTCCTCGACGTCGGGCTCGGCTACATCACGCTCGGCCAGCCCCTGACGACGTTGTCCGGCGGTGAGCGCCAGCGCCTCAAGCTCGCCGCCCAGATGGCCGAGAAGGGCGAGGTCTACGTCCTCGACGAGCCGACGACGGGCTTGCACCTCGCCGATGTGGAGCAGCTGCTCGGGCTGCTCGACCGGCTCGTCGACTCCGGCAAGTCGGTCATCGTCATCGAGCACCACCAGGCCGTCATGGCGCACGCCGACTGGCTCATCGACCTCGGTCCCGGCGCCGGGCACGACGGCGGACTGGTCGTCTTCGAGGGCACGCCCGCCGACCTCGTCGCCGACGCGACCACGATCACCGGCACCCACCTCGCCGCCTATGTCGCGACCTGAGCACCGGCTCACCCGGCGCGCCGCGCGTCGAACCCGTTCCGGCGCAGAGGGTTCGAGGTGAAGGTCTCCGGGTCGGGATGTTCGCCGGCGGTGACGGCTTCGCCCGAGGAGGGCGAGCGGGCCTAGTCGATGCGGCGCAGCCCGGGGCGCAGGCGGAGCGCGACGAGCGCCTGCACGACGCCGGCTGCCGCGAGCACCGCCCAGACGAGGCTGAGGCCGCCGGTGACGTCACGCACGAGCCCCATCGCCAGCGGTCCGATCGAGGCGATGCTGTAGGAGGCGAAGAAGGCCATGCCGGTCAGCCGGCCGCTCGCCTCGGGCGTGGCGGCATACCGCACGAGGAGCACCAGGCCGAGCGAGAAAGCCGCGCCCTGCCCGAGACCGACCACGGCCGCCCACAGCCACGGCGCCGCCAGCGGCGCCAACCAGATGCCGATGCAGCCGAGCGTGCCGAGCGCGGCGACCGGCAGGAGGAGCCGGCGCAGGTCGGCAGTGCGGTCGCTCAGCACCGGACCGAGCAGCCCCGACACGATCTGGGTGCCACCGAAGACGGCCGCGAGATAGCCCGCCGAGGACGGCGACCAGCCCTGCTCGACGTAGGTCGGTGCGAGCCACGTGACCGCCGAGTAGAAGGCCCACGACTGCAGCGCGAGGTAGGCGGCGACGAGCCAGGCGGTGCGGTGCCGCCACGGCAGGCGCCCGGGTCCCGCCTCGTCGGGGATGTGGTGCGGATTGGCGCGTCTGGTGAAGGGGGCCCAGGCAAGGGTGCCGACGAGGGCGATCACCGACCATGAGCCCAGCGAGGCCTGCCACGAGCCGAAGCGGTCGGCGAGCGGCACCGAGAGAGCGGAGCTCAGCGCGGCGCCGCCCATCATGGCGAGCATGTAGAGCCCCGTCACGAGGCCGGCGCGCTCGGGTGGGAAGAAGGTCTTGACCAACCGCGGTAGCAGCGTGCCGGCCAGAGCGATGCCGACGCCGGCGAGGGCCGTGCCGAGGTAGAGGATCGGCCGCGAGTCCGCGGCGAAGCGGCTCGCAGGCCCGCGAGGATGGCGATGATCGCCCCGAGCACGGCGGCGACGGCGCCGAGCCGGTGGGCGACGACGCTCGCGACCGGGGCGAAGAGACCCATGCAGAGCACCGGCAGGGTCGTGAGAGCCCCGGCGGCCGCGTGGCTGAGGCCGAGGTCGGTCGAGATCACGTCGAGCAGTGGCGGCACGCTCGTGATCGCGGTGCGCAGGTTGGCAGCGACCGCGAGCAGGGCGAGCGCCATGATCCACACGGGCGGCAGTGACCGCGTGCCGGGCGCCGCCGGCGCCGTGGCGGAGCGCTTGTCGTCGGGCGGGGCGGGTCGGGACACCCTTCAGAGACTAGAGGTGTCGACGACGAGGTCGGCACGCTCCCTCGTGCGATCGGCGGCATAGAGGCGCGTCTCCTGCTCGGCCCACCGCTCCCAGTGCGGGCGGTAGTCCTCGCCGTCGCGGGCGATGCCGCGGCTCATCCGCACCGCCCGCCCGGCCTCGACGAAGACGCGCACCGCGGCATACGCCCCGGCGGGTTCGACGCTGCTGCCGCAGCCCTCGACGACGAGGAAGCGCGACGCGGCGACCGACCGGGTGCCGTGCCACTCGTCGCGCACCCAGCTCCACGTCCGGTATGCCGCCGGGTGACCCCGCGCGATCGGTTCGAGCACCTGCGTGGTGAGCAGTCCCGGGGCCTCGGCGAGCCCGTCCCAGCCCGGGAAGATGAGGTCCATGTGCACCACCTCGACCGTGCCGAGCTGCTCCAGCGCCTCGGCCACGCCCTTGGCGAGCGTCGTCTTGCCCGAGCCGCTGGGACCGTCGATCGCCACGACCACCGTTACGCCGCAACGCGGCTCGGCATTGCGGGCCAGCGACAGGACGGCCTCGACATCGGACTCCCGAGCCGGCTCGGTCACCTGATGCCACATGGCGGCGACCCTACCCGTTCGGCCGACGGCCACTGGCCTAGATTTGGGCCATGCCGGTCGCCACGAGGGTCATCGCCTGTCTCGACGTCGACGCGGGCCGCGTCGTCAAGGGCGTCAACTTCGAGAACCTTCGCGACGCCGGCGACCCCGTCGAGCTCGCCAAGGTCTACGACGCGCAGGGCGTCGACGAGCTGACCTTCCTCGACGTCACCGCGAGCAGCGGCAACCGCGAGACGACCTATGACGTCGTGCGGCGCACCGCCGAGCAGGTCTTCATCCCGCTCACCGTCGGCGGGGGAGTGCGTGCCGTCGACGACGTCGACCGCCTCCTGCGCGCGGGCGCCGACAAGGTGGGGGTCAACACGGCCGCCATCGCACGCCCCGAGCTCATCGCCGAGATCGCCGAGCGCTTCGGTGCCCAGGTGCTCGTGCTCTCGGCCGACGTGCGCCGGCGGACCGGTGACGACGGCCGGCCCACCGACGACTTCGTCATGACGACCCATGGCGGGCGCACGCGGGTCGACCTCGACGCTGTCGAGTGGTGCGCCCGTGCCGCCGAGCTCGGCGCCGGCGAGATCCTGCTCAACTCCATGGATGCCGACGGCACGAAGGAGGGCTTCGACCTCGAGCTCATCCGGCGAGTCCGGGCGGCGGTGTCGGTGCCCGTCATCGCCAGCGGCGGCGCCGGTGCGGTCGAGCACTTCGCCCCGGCGGTCGAGGCGGGCGCCGACGCCGTGCTCGCCGCGAGCGTCTTCCACTTCGGCCAGCTGACCGTCGGGCAGGTCAAGGACGCACTGCGCGCCGCCGGCGTGGTCGTGCGCTGAGCGTCGGCACCGACGACCCCGGCCGCACGGCATACGGGCGCGGTCAGGAGATGCCGAGCTCGGCTGCCTGCAGGGCCGCGATGTCATCGGCGTCGCCCGACAGCTCGACCCGCGCGACGTCCTTGCGGCCGTAGGCGTAGAGCACGAGCTCCGCCGGAGTGCCGCGCACGACGACGGTGCCGTGGGCGTCGGGCAGCTTGGCGGAGTGGCGGCCGTGGCCATCGGCGACGAGGACGATGCCCGTCGGGGACTTGCGGAACATCAGGCGAGAGCTGCGACGGACCGCGACCCACAGCGCGTGCTGGAGGTTGCCGGCGAGCTCGCGCGGCTCCCAGTCGGGCTGGGCGCGGCGCACGTCCTCGTGGTGCACGAAGAACTCGACGAGGTTGGCCATCTCGTCGACCTTCTCGAGGTGCATCGGGTTCCAGACGGGGGCCCCCGCGCGGAAGCGCTCGACGAGCGCCGCGTAGTCGCCGCGGGCCATGCGCGACTGCTCGCGCTGGAGACGGCCGCGGAGGAACGGCAGCCAGGCGCCGGCCGCGAGGTCGGGGCGCCCTTCCCGGATCACGAGGTGGGCCGCGAGGTCGCCGGAGGTCCAGCCCTCACACTTCGTGGGGACGTCGGGGCCGAGTCGGAGCAGCTCGTCGCACAGCAGGTGGCGTTCGGACAGCGCATGGCGGGTCATGGGCCCCATCCTCGCAGCCGCGATCCGCGCAGCACCCGCTGGCCCGTACCGGGCCACGTGCCTAGGGTCGGGGAGTGATCGAGCTCGCGCGACCGACCGTCGACCTGGCCCCCTCGTGGTGGTCGCTCGTCGAGGCGTTCGACGGGGCGACGATCCACGGCTCCGGGCTGCGCCCGGGCGACACCGACCGGCTGCGCGACCCCGAGGTCCTCGCCGAGTGGGTCGACTGGCTCGGTCGCCAGGAGCGCTCCGACGAGGAGCTTCCGGAGGGTCGGGTGCCGTCGTCCTACCGCTGGGTGCTCGACGACGGACGGGTCGTCGGCACCATCGCGATCCGTCACGCTCTGACGCCCTCGCTGCTTGCCGAGGGCGGCCACATCGGGTATGCCGTGGGGCCGGGTGAGCGCGGCCGCGGCGTCGCGAGTGCCGCCCTCGCGCTCGCCCTCGACCTTGCCGGCAGGCGCGGCGTCGACCCGGCGCTCGTGACGTGCGACGTCGACAACGTCGCCTCCGCCCGCACCATCGAGCGGGCCGTGAGGGAGCGCGGGGGTTTCCTCGAGGACGTGCAGTCCGGCATCAGGCGCTACTGGGTGCGCACCGATGCAGCGGCTGTCGGCGGCGCGTGAGAGGCTGGCAAGTCGTGGCAGTGGGGGCGGGCAGCGCGCACACACCACGCCTGACGCCTGACCTGACGCCTGACCTGACGACCTGACCTGACGCTCGACCCAACGGGAGCCCCACACGTGAACGACCTGCCGTCCTCGACCCTGCGAGAGGGCCTGTCCGTCATCGCACGCGGCATCAAGGGGCAGCCCCGGTGGTTCGCTCTCGCGGTCGTCGGCAGCGTCGTCTACGGCGTCATGACGGTCATGACCGCCTGGACGATCGGGTGGCTCGTCGAGCACCAGATCGCGCCGGCCATCGCCGCCGGCAGCGTCACCGCCCAGCAGCTGTGGACCATCGGCGGGGTCCTCGCCCTCGTCGTGCTCGTCACCGTCACCGGCGTCATCGGCCGTCGGCTGGCCGGCGGCATCGCGATGTTCAACCTCGGGGCGATGTATCGCCGTCAGGTGACCCGGCAGTACCTCCGCCTCCCGCTCTCGTGGCACCACAAGCACCCGTCGGGCCAGCTGCTGTCCAACGCCAACGCCGACGTCGAGGCGACGTGGAACATCTTCGCCCCGCTGCCGATGGCCCTCGGCGTCGTCGTCATGCTCGTCTTCGGCATCGTGCAGATGATGGTCATCGACCCCTGGCTCGCCCTCGTCGGCCTCACCGTCTTCCCGCTGCTGTTCCTCGCCAACGTCGCCTTCCAGCGGGCGATGTCGCCCAGGGTCACCCTCGCCCAGCAGCTGCGCGCCGACGTCTCCGAGGTGGCGCACGAGAGCTTCGAGGCAGCGCTCATCGTCAAGTCGCTGGGCCGTGAGGACCACGAGGCCGAGCGCTTCCGCGAGGTGACCCACGCCCTGCGGGACGCCAACATCGAGGTCGGCCGCACCCGCGGGCGCTTCGACCCGGCGATCGAGGCGATCCCGACCATCGGCACCCTCGCGGTCCTGTTCGTCGGCACGCTGCGCGTCAGTGGCGGCTACCTGTCCGCGGGTGAGGTCGTCCAGGTCGCCTACCTCTTCTCGATCCTCGCCTTCCCCGTGCGCGCGCTCGGCTGGGTGCTCGCGGAGCTTCCCCGCTCCGTCGTCGGCTGGAAGCGGGTGTCGGCCGTGCTCGAGGCCGAGGGCAGCATGACCTTCGGCGACCGCGACCTCCCGCGCGGGCGTTCGAGCCGGCTGCAGGCCGACCACCTCGCCTACGCCTACGAGGTCGAGAGCGAGTCGGGCGGGATCGACCTCAACCCGGCGCTGGTCGACGTCACGCTCGACCTGGCCGCCGGCGCCACCGTGGCCGTCGTCGGACCCACGGGAAGCGGCAAGTCGACGCTGACCAACATCCTCATGCGCCTCGTCGACCCCGACAGCGGCGCGGTGCTCGTCGACGGCATCGACCTTCGAGAGGTGCGACGGGGCGGGGTCAGCGATGTCGCGGCCCTCGTCGCGCAGCAGACCTTCATGTTCGACGACACCGTGCGCGGCAACGTCACGCTCGGCCTGGAGCACGACGACGAAGCCGTGTGGCACGCGCTCAACGTCGCGCAGGGCGCCGGCTTCGTCGACCGCCTGCCGGAGGCCCTCGACACGCGCGTCGGTGAGCGCGGCGCGAGCCTCTCCGGCGGTCAGCGCCAGCGCATCGCCCTCGCCAGGGCGATCATCCGCGAGCCGCAGCTGCTCATGCTCGACGACGCCACCTCGGCGGTCGACCCCAGCGTCGAGCAGGCCATCCTCTCCCGGCTGCGCGAGGAGAGCTCGGGCACGACCGTGCTCGTCGTCGCCTATCGGATGGCGACCATCCTGCTCGCCGACGAGGTCGTCTACATCGAGGGTGGACGCCTCATCGACCACGGCACGCACGCCCAGCTGCTCGAGAGGTGCGTCGGCTACGAACGCCTCGTGACGGCCTACGCCCGCGAAGCGGCCGAGCGAGCGGCGCTCGCGGCCGAGGACGACGACATCGGCGCCGACTTCGACGACGACTACACCGAGCGCGACTCCGACGGCGACCCGCGGCGCGACCGGGTCGAGGAGGTGTCGCGATGAGCATGCGGTCACAGGCCCTGGTCGAGCACCACGGCATCGCCACCGGCGGGGAGAGGTCGACGAGCGACACCCTCAAGCGCGGGCTGCACCTGTCGCCCGAGCTGAGCCGCGGCATCTGGGTCACCGTCGCCCTCGCGGTGCTCTCGACGCTCGGGCGCGTCCTCGTGCCCTTCGTCGTGCAGCGCATCACCGACGACGGCCTCCTCGCCGAGGGCGGCCCTGACGTCGAGCTCGTCGCCGGCTACATCGGCATCGCGCTCGGCGGCGTCGTCGTCACGGCCTTCTCGGCGTACTTCGTCAACGTGCGGCTCTTCCGTGCCTCGGAGAACGGCCTGTCGACCTTGCGGCTCAAGGCGTTCCGTCACATCCATGACCTCGCGATGCTGACTCAGAACACCGAGCGCCGAGGATCGCTCGTCTCGCGCGTCACGTCCGACGTCGACACGATCTCGATGTTCGTGCAGTTCGGCGGCCTGATGCTCATGATCAACCTCGCGCAGATCACGCTCGCGACCGTGCTCATGGTCGTCTACAGCCCGCCACTCGCCCTCGTCGTGTGGCTGTGCTTCGTGCCGCTCTTCGTCATCATCCGCAAGTTCCAGGGCATCGTCGGGCGCGCCTACACCAAGGTGCGCGAGCGCGTCGGCGACATGCTCGGTGCGATCTCGGAGGCGGTCGTCGGCGCCCAGGCGATCCGGGCCTACGGCGTCGAGGACCGCACCGCCGCGCGCATCGACGTCTCGGTCGAGGCGCACCGCAAGGCCGCCATCGGCGCGCAGGCACGCGCCGTCGTCGCCTTCACGTCGGGGCAGCTCGTGTCCGGGCTGACGACCGCCGTCGTGCTGGTCGTCGGCACCGTGCTCGCCGTCAACGGCCGGCTCACCCTCGGCGAGCTGCTGGCCTTCCTCTTCCTCGTCAACCTCTTCACCATGCCGGTGCAGCAGGCCACCGAGATCCTCAACGAGATGCAGAACGCCGTCGCCGGCTGGCGCCGCGTCATCGGCATCATCGACACGCCGGCAGACGTCTCCGACCCTGCCGACGACGGTGTCGAGCTGCCCCGCGGCCCGATCACCGTGCAGTTCAGCGGCGTGGGCTTCTCCTATCCCGGCGGCGAGCCGGTGCTGCACGACATCGACCTGACCATCGCGCCGCGCAGCCGCGTCGCGATCGTCGGCGAGACCGGCTCGGGCAAGTCCACGCTCGCCAAGCTGCTCACGCGGCTGATGGACCCGACCTCGGGTCGCGTGCTGCTCGACGGCACCGACCTCGACACGATCCGGTTCTCGTCGCTGCGCCAGCGCGTCGTGCTCGTGCCGCAGGAGGGCTTCCTCTTCGACGGCACGCTGCTCGACAACATCCGCTTCGGCAGGCCCGAGTCGAGCCCGGAGGACGTCGAGCGCACGCTGGCCGAGCTGGGCCTGGACGCCTGGGTCGCCACGATGCCGCTCGGGCTCGACACCGAGGTCGGCCAGCGCGGTGAGTCGCTGTCGGCGGGGGAGCGGCAGCTCGTCGCACTGGCCCGCGCCTACCTCGCCGACCCCGACCTGCTCGTGCTCGACGAGGCGACCTCGGCCGTCGACCCGAGCACCGAGGTGCGTCTCCAGCGCGCGCTCGACTCGCTGACCCGGGGGCGCACCTCGATCGCGATCGCGCACCGGCTCTCGACCGCCCAGGCGGCCGACGAGGTGATCGTCGTCGACGCGGGTCGCATCGTCGAGCGCGGTCCCCACGCCGAGCTCGTGCGGCTCGGCGGCGTCTACGCCCGGCTCCACGACTCCTGGGTCGCCCAGCAGCAGGCCGTCTGACCGGCCACGTCCGCCGCCCGTCGGTGACGCGGCAGAATGTCGGGGTGACCGACACCCCGACCCTCAGCCCCGACATCGCCGCCCTCCTGAAGCGCGACGATCACGGACTTGTCGCCGCCGTCGTGCAGCAGCACGACTCGGGTGACGTGCTCATGGTCGGCTGGATGGACGACGAGGCGCTGCGCCGCACCCTCACCGAGGGGCGGGTCACCTTCTGGTCGCGCAGCCGGCAGGAGTACTGGCGCAAGGGCGACACGAGCGGTCACGCGCAGTGGGTCAAGGGCGTGCGGCTCGACTGCGACGGCGATGCGTTGCTCGTCTCCGTCGACCAGGTCGGCGCGGCCTGCCACACCGGCGACCGGACCTGCTTCGACGCCCGGGTGCTGCCCGCGGCCACCGGCGAGCCCCACCCCACGACCACCTGACCGGACGAGGCCGGGCCTCGCCACCTGACCGATCTCAAGGCCGGCTGCATGTTTGGGCTCGGCGGCGCTCGACGACTGAGCCGGGGGCACGGGCACACCGGCGGGTGGGCCAGAATGGCCGGGTGCCCGACTCGACCACGTCCCTCGCCCCTGCGCCCGCACCACACGCAGACCTCACGTGGGGGCAGACCTGGCCGAGCCTGCAGGTCTTCACCGAGCTGGCACTCGAGCATCGCCGGGTCATCCCCGTCGTGCGCCGCCTCCTCGCCGACAGCGAGACGCCGGTCGGTGTCTACCGCAAGCTCGCGCAGGGCAGGCCCGGCACCTTCCTGCTCGAGTCGGCCGAGCACGGCGGCGTGTGGTCGCGCTACTCCATCGTCGGTGCCCGCTGCGCCGCGACGCTGACCGAGCGCGACGGCGAGGCGCTGTGGATCGGCACGCCTCCCGTCGGGGTGCCGACGGCGGGCGACCCGACGGAGGCCCTGCGCCGGACCGTCGCCGAGCTCTCGACCGACCGCATCCCGGGGCTGCCCCCGCTCACCGGTGGCATGGTCGGCGCCATCACCTACGACGCCGTGCGACGCTGGGAGCGCGTGCCCGACGAGGGCCGCGACGACCTCGACCTGCCCGAGCTCGCGATGATGCTCGCCACCGACCTCGCCGTCTTCGACCACAGCGACGGCTCACTGCTGCTCGTCGCCAACGCCGTCAACCACGACGCGACCGACGAGCGGATCGAGGACGCCTGGGCGGACGCCGTGGCGCGCCTCGACCGGATGACCGACGAGCTCGCCCAGGCGGCGCCGAGCACCGTCGCGACGATCGAGCCGATCGCGAGCGAGCCGCTCAGCAGCCACACCCAGGAGCAGTTCGAGGCCATGGTCGAGCAGGCCAAGGAGGCGATCCGGGCGGGTGAGGCCTTCCAGATCGTCGTCTCGCAACGCTTCACCGTGCCGTGCGCGGCCGACCCGCTCGACGTCTACCGCGCGCTGCGGGTCAGCAACCCCAGCCCCTACATGTACCTCCTGCGCCTGCCGCACCCCGACGGCTCGGCCTACGACGTCGTCGGCTCGAGCCCCGAGGCCCTCATCAAGGTGACCGGTCGGCAGGCGATCACCCACCCGATCGCCGGGTCGCGTCCGCGTGGCAAGAGCCCCGACCACGACGCGCACCTCGCCGAGGAGCTGCTCGGCGACGCCAAGGAGCGGGCCGAGCACCTCATGCTCGTCGACCTCGCCCGCAACGACCTTCAGCGGATCTGCCGTGCCGGCACGGTCGACACGGTCGACTTCATGTCGGTGCGCCGCTACAGCCACATCATGCACATCGAGTCGACGGTCGTCGGCGACCTGCGCGACGACCGCAGCGCCTACGACGCGCTCGTCGCGACGTTCCCGGCGGGCACTCTGAGCGGGGCGCCCAAGCCGCGCGCGATGGCCCTCATCGACGGCTACGAGGGGGTGCGGCGGGGCCTCTACGGCGGCGTCGTCGGCTACCTCGACTTCGCCGGCGACCTCGACATGGCGATCGCGATCCGCACGGCGCTCATCAAGGACGGCCTCGCCCACGTGCAGGCCGGTGCGGGCATCGTGGCCGACTCCGTGCCCCACCTCGAGTTCGAGGAGACCGTGCACAAGGCGGCCGCTGCCCTGCGTGCGGTCGCCGCGGCAGCCGGTCTGCGTCCCATGGCGGGCAGGCACGACCGATGAGGTTGTCCAAGCGGTATGCCGCCCTCGTCGTCCTCGTGCCCGCCGCCCTCGCGCTCCTGCTGACGACCCGGCCCTGGGTGGTCGGCGAGTCGCGCGACGTGCTGAGTGCCGGCACGACGGAGGTGACGGGGGGTGCAGCCGCACCGGGTGTGGTCGGTCTCGTCGTCGTCACGGTCGTCGCCCTGCTCGGGTTGATGACGGGCGGCCGCCTCATCCGTGCGGTGTCGGGCGTCGTGCTCGTGGTCGCCGCGGCCGGCGCCACCGCCCTGACACTCCTCGTGGTGCTGCGACCGGTCGACGCCGTGTCGGCCGCCGTCGCGAAGGAGCTCGCACGCACGACGGCACCCGACGCGACCGGCACGACGACGGGCTGGGGCTGGGCAGCGATGGTCGTGATGGTCGCGCTCCTCGTCGGCGCCCTCGCCGCAGCCCTGTCGAGCCGATCCTGGGCGGGCCTGCCATCTCGCTACGAGCGTGGTGCGCGCCCCGACAGCGGGCCCCGCGGGCAGGTGCGCAGCGCGTGGGACGAGCTCTCCGAGGGCGGCGACCCGACCGTGCGAGACGCACCAGATCAGACCTGACACAATGGCGACCGTCGAGGCCCATGGGCGGGCCCGCGAGACGACGAGAGAGGGCGACATGGAAGACGAGCACGAGGACCACGGCCACAGCACCGCCGCGTGGACCGGAGTCGGCATCATCCTGCTCGGCTCTGCCGTCGCCGCCGTCGCCGTGCTCCTGCCCAGCCTGCTGCTCGGCATCATCGGCGCGGCCCTCATCATCGCGGGTGCCGGGGCGGGCAAGGTCCTGTCGATGGCGGGCTACGGCAGCAACGGGCACCACGCCCAGGCCGGGTCAATCGTCGACGCCCCCGACGAGGCGGGCGCCGAGACCATCGGCAAGAGCTGAGAGCGGTGCCGACGGTTCTCGACGGCATCATCGAGGGTGTCCGCGAGGATCTCTCGCGCCGTCGCGCCACGACCTCCGTGGCCGAGCTCGAGACGCGTCTCGGCTCTGTCGCGCCCGCCCTCGACCCGATGCCGGACATCCGCTCCGCGCGCGGTGTGGCAGTCATCGCCGAGGTCAAGCGGGCCAGCCCGAGCAAGGGTTCGCTCGCCGAGATCCCCGAGCCCGGCCGTCTCGCCCGGGCGTATGCCGCCGGCGGAGCGAGCGCGATCAGCGTGCTGACCGAGCAGCGCCGATTCAGCGGCAGCCTCGCCGATCTCGACGAGGTGCGCACCGCAGTGTCGACTCCCTTGCTGCGCAAGGACTTCATGGTCGAGCCCTACCAGGTCACCGAGGCCCGGGCACACGGCGCCGACCTCATCCTGCTCATCGTCGCGGCGCTGGACGACGCCCTCATGCGCGACCTGCACGACCAGACCCGTGACCTCGGCATGACCGCTCTGATCGAGGTGCACGACGCCGCCGAGCTCGACCGGGCCCTGGCTCTCGACCCCGTCCTCGTCGGCGTGAACGCCCGCAACCTCAAGACCCTCGAGGTCGACCCCCGCACCGTCACCGACCTGCTGCCCCGCGTGCCCGAGGGCGTCGTCGCCGTGGCCGAGAGCGGCGTCACCGGACCCGCCGACGTCGCCGCCTACGTGCGCGCCGGAGCCGGCGCCGTGCTCGTCGGCGAGGCCCTCGTCCGCGACGGCGCACCGGAGCGCACCGTGCGCGCCTTCATCGAGGCCGCCGCAGCCGTGCGCAGCGGCGCCACCCAGGAGTGAGCATGACGACGACATCCAACGTGCCGGCATACGGCCGCTTCGGTGGCTTCGGCGGACGTTACGTCCCCGAGGCACTGATCCCCGCCCTCGAGCAGCTCGAGGAGGTGTGGCGCAAGGCCGTCGTCGACCCCGAGTTCGGCGGCGAGCTCGAGCGGCTGCACCGCACCTACACGGGCCGGCCGAGCATCATCACCGAGGTGCCGCGCTTCGCCGAGCACTGCGGCGGGGCGCGCGTCATCCTCAAGCGCGAGGACCTCAACCACACCGGCTCGCACAAGATCAACAACGTGCTGGGTCAGGCCCTGCTCACGAAGCGGATGGGCAAGACGCGGGTCATCGCCGAGACCGGTGCGGGGCAGCACGGCGTCGCCACGGCGACCGCAGCCGCCCTGCTCGGGCTCGAGTGCGTCGTCTACATGGGGCGCAAGGACACCGAGCGCCAGGCGCTCAACGTCGCCCGGATGCGGCTGCTCGGCGCGACGGTCGTTCCGGTCGACAACGGCAGCAAGACGCTCAAGGACGCCGTCAACGAGGCCTTCCGCGACTGGGTGGCCAACGTCGAGACGACGCACTACGTCCTCGGCACCGTCACCGGACCGCACCCCTTCCCCGAGATGGTCCGCGACTTCCACCGCGTCATCGGCGTCGAGGCGCGCCAGCAGGTGCTCGACCTCGTCGGGCGCCTGCCTGACGCCGTGCTGGCCTGCGTCGGCGGGGGCTCCAACGCCATCGGCATCTTCCACCGCTTCATCGACGACCGGTCGGTCCGGCTCATCGGCTTCGAGGCCGGCGGCGAGGGGGTCGCCTCGGGCAAGCACGCCGCACGCTTCTCCGCCGGCATCCCGGGCGTGCTGCACGGAGCCTTCACCTACGTCATGCAGGACGAGGACGGCCAGACCACCCCGTCCCACAGCGTCTCGGCCGGACTCGACTACCCCAGTGTCGGACCCGAGCACGCGCACCTGCTCCAGTCGGGTCGAGCCGAGTATCGGCCCGTCACCGACGACGAGGCGATGGAGGCCTTCTCGCTGCTGTCGCGCACCGAGGGCATCCTGCCGGCCATCGAGAGTGCGCACGCCCTCGCCGGAGCCATGACGGTGGGGCGGGAGCTCGGTCCCGACGCCGTGCTGCTCATCAACCTCTCCGGCCGTGGTGACAAGGACGTGCACACAGCCGCAGCGTGGTTCGGCCTCATCGACGAGCAGGGCGGCACCGTCCTGCCCGCCGGCGCCGACGGCGCGCTCGCCGCCGACGACGGTGCCAAGGGCATGGGAGTGCAGCAGTGAGCGTCGGACCCGTCCTCGCGGCGTGCCGCGCCGAGGGTCGTGCGGCCCTCATCGGCTACCTCCCCGTCGGTTTCCCCAGCGTCGAGGGCTCCATCGAGGCGATGCGGGTGATGGTCGACAACGGCGTCGACATCGTCGAGATCGGGGTCCCCTACAGTGACCCGGTCATGGACGGCCCCGTCATCCAGGAGGCCGCTGTGCGTGCTCTCGAGGCAGGGGTGCGCCTCGGCGACATCTTCATCGCCGCTCGCGCGGTCTCCGAGGCCGGGGCGGGGGCCCTCGTCATGACCTACTGGAACCCCGTGCTGCGCTACGGGGTCGACCGCTTCGCCGCCGACCTGGCCGCTGCCGGAGCCGCGGGCCTCATCACGCCCGACCTCATCCCCGACGAGGCCGGAGAGTGGATCGCAGCGGCCGATGCCCACGACCTCGACCGGGTCTTCCTCGTCGCGCCGAGCTCGACGCCCGAGCGACTCTCCAAGGTCACCGCGGCGAGCCGGGGCTTCGTCTACGCGAGCGCGGTCATGGGAGTCACCGGCGCCCGGACCAGCGTCGGTGCAGCTGCCGACGCGCTCGTCTCCCGCACGCGCGCGACGACCGACCTGCCCGTCTGCGTCGGTCTGGGTGTCTCGACGGGCGACCAGGCGGCCGAGATCGCCCGCTACGCCGATGGCGTCATCGTGGGCTCGGCCCTCGTGCGCTGCCTCACCGAGGCGTCCACTCCGGAGGCTGGTCTCGACCAGCTCGGCGCACTGACGCGCGAGCTCGCCGAGGGCGTCCGGAGGGGTCGCGCATGAGCCTGCTCGGCGGCATACCGGCTGCACTCTCAGCGCTGCCGACGCTGCCGACGCTGCCCACACTGGCGGCTGAGCTGCCGTCGCCGACGGTCGGGGTCTGGCACCTCGGGCCGTTGCCGCTGCGTGGCTACGCCCTCTGCATCCTCGCCGGCATCGTCGTCGCCGTCTGGCTCACCCAGCGACGGCTCGACGTTCTCGGCTACAAGCCGGGCGTCGCCATCGACATCTCCGCGTGGGCGGTGCCCTTCGGCATCATCGGTGGGCGGCTCTACCACCTCATCACCACGCCGCAGCCCTACTTCGGCGAGGGCGGCGACCCGTGGCGGGCCTTCGCGATCTACGAGGGCGGCCTCGGCATCTGGGGCGCCGTCGCCCTCGGAACGCTGGGCGCGTACATCGGCTGCCGCAAGAACGGCGTCCGGTTCCGCGACTTCGTCGACGCGGCGGCTCCGGGGGTCGCGATCGCCCAGGCGATGGGACGCTTCGGCAACTGGTTCAACAACGAGATCTACGGCGCGCCGACGGACCTGCCGTGGGGCTTGCGCATCTACGAGTGGGACACCGGCGCCGGGCGAGCGGTCGTCGACGCGGCGGGCAACCCCGTGGTCAAGGGCTATTTCCACCCGACCTTCCTCTACGAGGCGCTCTGGTGCCTGCTGCTGGCTGCGTTCCTCATCTGGATCGGTCGGCGCTTCACCCTCAAACCGGGGCAGGTCTTCGCGGCCTACGTCATCGGCTATCCCATCGGGCGCTTCGTCATCGAGAACATGCGCAGCGACGCGGCCAACTACATCCTCGGTCAGCGGGTCAACACCTGGGTCTCGATCCTCGTGCTGCTGCTGGGCGTCTTCCTCTGGTGGCGCTTCGGCCAGATGTCGGGCGAGCGTGGGCCGATCAACAAGCCTCCGTCAGAGGCGACGTCAGGGCCCACGGTGGAGCGGACCTCGGAGCCGGAGGCAGAGCCGATCGCCGAGGCGCGGCCGGGCGGAGATCCTTCGGCAGAAGGCGCCGACGACCGCGAGGGTGACGCGGCACAGGCCGGATCGAAGCAGGAGCCGTCGCAAGGCACCTGATCGCCGGATCGTGCAGACCTGACCACGTGTTGAGCACGACGTCTCAGCATTCGGAATCCGCCGTATCAGCAGGTAGGACGGTGGCCTGCTCCGATATCGTCGTCCCCATCGCCTGTGGCCAGTGCCGTCCACATGCCATTCGTCATGCCGTCGACTCCTCGAGGAACGCCCGAGGGGCCCAGTCAGAAGGACGGTGGAGATGTCTTCGCACACCCGCACCCTCTTCAGTGCACAGCCGGAGGACTCCGGCCTCTACCGCCGCGAGTTCGAGCACGATGCCTGCGGCGTCGCGCTGATCGCGACGATGCGCGGGAGCGCCGGCCACGACATCGTCGACCACGCCCTGACGGCCCTGCGCAACCTCGACCACCGCGGCGCCACGGGCGCCGACCCGCTCGTCGGCGACGGCGCGGGCATCCTCACGCAGATCCCCGACGAGTTCTTCCGCGAGACCGTGCCGTTCGCGCTGCCCAACGTCGGGGCGTATGCCGCGGGGATGGCCTTCCTGCCCGCCAACGCGATCGAGCGCGCCGCCGCCAAGGCCCGGATCGAGGAGATCGCCGCCTCCGAGAACCTCAAGGTGCTCGGCTGGCGCGAGGTGCCCGTGGGTGCCGACCTCGTCGGCAAGGTCGCCCGCGAGTGCATGCCGTTCTTCGAGCAGCTCTTCGTGAGCAGCTCGATGGGTCGCCAGGTCGCCCTCGGGCTCGACCGGCTCGCCTTCTGCCTGCGCAAGCGGGCCGAGCGCGAGGCCGAGGTCTACTTCGCCTCGCTCAGCTCGCGCACGATCGTCTACAAGGGGATGCTGACGACGGGCCAGCTCGAGCCGTTCTTCCCCGACCTCTCGGACCCGCGTTTCGCGACCGAGCTCGCGCTCGTGCACTCGCGCTTCTCGACCAACACCTTCCCGTCGTGGCCGCTTGCGCACCCCTACCGGATGATCGCCCACAACGGCGAGATCAACACCGTCAAGGGCAACCGCAACTGGATGCGGGCCCGTGAGAGCCAGCTGACCTCCGACATCATCCCGGGTGACCTCGAACGGATCTTCCCGATCTGCACCCCCGACGCCTCCGACTCCGCCAGCTTCGACGAGGTGCTCGAGCTGCTGCACCTCGGAGGCCGCTCGCTGCCGCACGCCGTGCTCATGATGATCCCGGAGGCGTGGGAGAACCACGCCACGATGGACCCCGCGCGCAAGGCGTTCTACGAGTTCCACTCCACCTTCATGGAGCCCTGGGACGGCCCGGCCAACGTCTGCTTCACCGACGGCACCCTCGTCGGGGCCGTGCTCGACCGCAACGGGTTGCGCCCGGGGCGGTATGCCGTCACCGACGACGGGCTCGTCGTGCTCGCCTCCGAGTCGGGCGTCATCGAGCTCGACCCCGCTCACGTCGTGCAGCGTGGGCGCCTGCAGCCCGGCAAGATGTTCCTCGTCGACACCGAGCACGGCCGCATCGTCAGCGACGAGGAGATCAAGTCCTCGCTCGCGGGCGCCAAGCCCTACGCCGAGTGGCTGCACGCCGGCCTCATCCGCATGAAGGACCTCCCCGAGCGCGAGCACATCGTGCACACGGCGGCCTCCGTGCAGCGCCGTCAGCAGACCTTCGGCTACACGGCCGAGGACCTGCGCATCCTGCTGACCCCGATGGCCAGGTCGGGCGCCGAGGCGCTGGGCTCGATGGGCACCGACACCCCCATCGCCGTGCTGTCGTCGCGGCCGCGGCTGCTCTTCGACTACTTCACGCAGCTCTTCGCACAGGTGACCAACCCGCCGCTCGACGCGATCCGCGAGGAGCTCGTCACCTCCCTCGGCACCTTCCTGGGCCCCGAGGGCAACGCCTTGTCCGCGTCGCCGGCACACGCCCGCCAGCTCGTCCTCGACTTCCCGGTCATCGACAACGACGAGCTCGCCAAGATCGTGCACATCAATGCCGACGGAGACCTGCCGGGCTACGCCACTCACGTCGTGCGCGGCCTCTACGACGTCACGGGCGGGGCGAGCGCGATGCGCGACCGGCTCGAGGAGATCTTCGCCGAGGTGTCGCAGGCGATCCGCCGCGGAGCGCGCTTCGTCGTGCTCTCCGACCGCGACTCCGGACGCGACCTCGCGCCCATCCCCTCGCTGCTGCTGACGGCGGCGGTGCACCACCACCTCATCCGCGAGAAGACCCGCACCCAGGTCGGCATGATCGTCGAGGCCGGTGACGTGCGGGAGGTGCACCACGTGGCCCTGCTCATCGGCTTCGGTGCCGCGGCGGTCAACCCCTACCTCGCCATGGAGACCGTCGAGGACCTCGTGCGGTCGGGCGAGATCGCGGGCGTCGAGTCCGAGCAGGCCGTCAAGAACCTCATCAAGGCGCTCGGGAAGGGCGTGCTCAAGGTGATGTCCAAGATGGGCATCTCCACCGTCGCCTCCTACCGCGGCGCCCAGGTCTTCGAGGCCATCGGCCTGTCGCAGCAGCTCGTCGACCGCTACTTCACGGGCACGGTCTCGCAGCTCGGCGGCGTCGGGCTCGACGTCATCGCCCGTGAGACGGCCGAGCGGCACGCCCGGGCCTATCCGCCCGACGGCGTGCAGCAGGCCCACCGGGTGCTCGAGGTCGGCGGTGAGTACCAGTGGCGCCGCGAGGGGGAGCCGCACCTCTTCGACCCCGACACCGTCTTCCGCCTCCAGCACTCCACGCGGCAGCGTCGCTACGACATCTTCAAGCAGTACACCGAGCGCATCGACGACCAGACGTCGCGCCTCATGACGCTGCGCGGCCTGATGGGCTTCAAGCCCACCGGCGTGACGGGCCGGCTGCCCGTGCCGCTCGAGGAGGTCGAGCCGGTCAGCGAGATCGTCAGGCGCTTCAACACCGGGGCGATGAGCTATGGCTCCATCTCGAAGGAGGCGCACGAGACGCTCGCCATCGCGATGAACCACCTCGGCGGCCGCTCCAACACCGGCGAGGGCGGCGAGGACGTCGACCGCCTGCTCGACCCCGAGCGGCGCTCGGCCGTCAAGCAGGTCGCATCCGGTCGCTTCGGTGTCACGAGTCTCTACCTCACCCACTCCGACGACATCCAGATCAAGATGGCCCAGGGTGCCAAGCCCGGCGAGGGCGGCCAGCTGCCTGGTCACAAGGTCTATCCATGGGTGGCCAAGACGCGTCACTCGACGCCGGGAGTCGGCCTCATCTCGCCGCCGCCGCACCACGACATCTACTCCATCGAGGACCTCGCCCAGCTCATCCACGACCTCAAGAACGCCAACCCGTCGGCGCGCATCCACGTCAAGCTCGTCGCCGAGATCGGTGTCGGCACGGTCGCCGCGGGGGTGTCCAAGGCGCACGCCGACGTCGTGCTCATCTCGGGCCACGACGGTGGCACCGGAGCCTCGCCCCTCACGTCGCTCAAGCACGCCGGGGCGCCGTGGGAGCTCGGGCTGGCGGAGGCCCAGCAGACGCTCGTGCTCAACGGACTGCGCGACCGCATCGTCGTGCAGGTCGACGGTCAGCTCAAGACCGGTCGCGACGTCGTGGTGGCGGCGCTGCTCGGCGCCGAGGAGTTCGGCTTCGCGACCGCCCCGCTCGTCGTCTCGGGCTGCATCATGATGCGCGTCTGTCACCTCGACACCTGCCCGGTCGGCATCGCGACCCAGAACCCCGAGCTGCGGGCGCGCTTCTCGGGCAAGCCGGAGTTCGTCGAGACCTTCTTCGAGTACATCGCCGAGGAGGTGCGCGAGAACCTCGCCTCCCTCGGTTTCCGCTCCATCGAGGAGGCGGTCGGCCAGGTCGGCAGCCTCGACCTCGACAAGGCCATCGCTCACTGGAAGGCCTCCGGCCTCGACCTCAGCCCGATCCTCGCCGTCGCCGACAACCCGACGGGTGGCACCCTCCACCAGTCGGCGGCGCAGGACCACGGACTCGACAAGGCACTCGACAACGAGCTCCTCACGAGGTCCCTCGCGGCCATCGAGGACGGCGAGCAGGTGCGCACCGAGATCGCCGTGCGCAACGTCAACCGCACCGTCGGCACCATGCTCGGGCACCACGTCACCAAGGCGCACCCCGCCGGTCTGGCCGACAACACCATCGAGCTGACGATGACCGGGTCGGGCGGGCAGTCGTTCGGTGCCTTCCTGCCGGCGGGCATCACGATGAAGCTCTTCGGCGACGCCAACGACTACGTCGGCAAGGGTCTGTCGGGCGGGCGCATCGTGGTGCGCCCCGACCGCAGGGCCACGCTCGTCGCCGAGCACAACGTCATCGCGGGCAACGTCATCGCCTACGGCGCGACCACCGGAGAGCTCTTCCTGCGTGGCAGGGCCGGCGAGCGCTTCTGCGTGCGCAACTCCGGAGCCCGGGCCGTCGTCGAGGGCGTGGGCGACCACGGCTGCGAGTACATGACCGGTGGGGTCGCCGTCGTGCTCGGTTCGACCGGCCGCAACTTCGCAGCCGGCATGTCCGGTGGCGTGGCCTACGTGCTCGACCTCGACCGAGACCTCGTCAACCGCGAGCTCGTCGACCTCACCCCGCTCCGGCCCGACGACGCGACCACCTTGCACGAGCTGCTCGCAGCCCACCTCGAGTGGACCGAGTCGCCCGTGGCCGAAGCGCTGCTCTCGGACTGGGAGGACGCGCGGCAGCGCTTCACCCTCGTCCTGCCGCGCGACTACCAGCGCGTCCTCGACGTCCGCGCCCAGGCCGAGGCCGAGGGCCTCGACCCCGACGGCGCCGACGTGTGGCACCGGATCATGGAGGCTTCCCGTGGCTGACCCGCAAGGCTTTCTCAACGTCCGCGAGCGCGAGCTCCCCGCCCGACGTCCGGTCCCGGTCCGCATCCGGGACTGGAAGGAGGTCTATGAGGAGCAGGAGCTCGGCCAGCTCCAACGGCAGGCCGGACGCTGCATGGACTGCGGCATCCCGTTCTGCCACTCCGGGTGCCCTCTCGGCAACCTCATCCCGGAGTGGAACAACCTCGCCTGGCGCGGTGACTGGACCGACGCGATCGAGCGCCTGCACGCGACCAACAACTTCCCGGAGTTCACCGGTCGCCTCTGCCCGGCCCCCTGCGAGACCGCGTGTGTGCTCGGCATCAACCAGCCCGCCGTGACGATCAAGCAGATCGAGGTCACGACGATCGAGCAGGCCTTCGAGGGTGGCCTCGTGCAGCCGCTGCCCCCGGAGCGCCTCTCGGGCAAGACGGTCGCGGTCGTCGGGTCTGGCCCGGCCGGTCTGGCCGCGGCTCAGCAGCTGACGAGAGCCGGTCACACGGTCGCGGTCTTCGAGCGGGCCGACAAGCCCGGCGGCCTGCTGCGCTACGGCATCCCGGAGTTCAAGATGGAGAAGTCGGTCCTCGACCGGCGCCTCGACCAGATGACGGCCGAGGGCACTCGCTTCCGCAACAACATGAACGTCGGGGTCGACATCACCGGACGCCAGCTGCGCGACCGCTACGACGCGGTCGTGCTCGCCCTCGGCGCCACCGTGCCGCGTGACCTCGACGCGCCGGGCCGTCAGCTCGGTGGCCTCCACCAGGCGATGGACTACCTCCCGCAGGGCAACCGCGTCGCCCTCGGTGAGCAGGTCGAGGACCAGATCCTGGCCACGGGCAAGCACGTCGTCGTCATCGGTGGTGGCGACACCGGCGCCGACTGCATCGGCACTGCCCACCGTCAGGGCGCAGCCTCCGTGACGAGCCTCGAGATCATGCCGCAGCCGGGGGAGGATCGCCCCTCCACCCAGCCGTGGCCGACCTACCCGATGCTCTACCGGGTTGCCAGCGCGCACGAGGAGGGCGGCGAGCGCCTCTACGCGGTGAGCACGACGGAGTTCGTCGGCGACGACGAGGGCAACGTCTCGGCGCTCAGGATCACCGAGGTCGAGTTCGTCGACGGTCGGCCGAGCGGCAAGCCCGGCACGGAGCGCGAGATCCCCGCCCAGCTCGTCCTCTTCGCGATGGGCTTCCTCGGACCCGAGGGTCCGGGCGTCGTCGAGCAGCTCGGCGTCGAGCTCGACGAGCGCAGCAACGTCAAGCGCGACAAGACCTTCAT
>CAVOOZ010000011.1:0-131876 GCA_963697735.1 uncultured Actinomycetota bacterium
TCGCGGCAGCGGGTGAGCGCCTCGACGACACTCGCCGTCGAGCGCAGCGCCGGTGAGCTCTCGACGCTCGCAGTGCGCCGAATGGAGGAGAACCTCGTCTGGTATCGGGATCTCTCCGCCGAGGAGCGATCGCAGGTGGGACTCGTCGCGCAGGCCGGCATCTCACAGTTCATCGCGTGGTTCCGTCAGGACGACCAGTCCGCCTCGGCCATCTCGATCTTTGCCAACGCCCCCCAGGAGCTGACCCGCACTGTCAGCCTGCGCCACACCCTCGACCTCGTGCGCACGGTCGTCGATGTCGTCGAGTCACGGGCCCCGAGCCTCGCCGGTCCCGGCGACGAGCAGCTGCTCCGTGAGTCGGTGCTGCGCTTCTCCCGTGAGATCGCCTTCGCCGCGGCCGAGGTCTACGCCGGCGCCGCCGAGGCACGCGGAGCGTGGGACGCCCGTCTCGAGGCACTGGTCGTCGACGCCGTCCTGCGCGGAGAGGCCGACGACTCGATGCAGTCGAGGGCGAGCGCGCTCGGGTGGGGCGAGGTCTCGCACGTCACCTTCGTCGTCGGCAGCACCCCCGCAGGACGGGGCAGCACGGTGCCGGCCATCGACGAGCTCCGGCGGGCCGTGCGCCAGCACGGGGTCGAGGCCCTCGCGATCGTCCAGCGCTCTCGCCTCATCGCGATCATCGGCGGCACCCGCGACGTGCTCGAGGTCGTGCGCGCCGTCGCCGACACCTTCGGCCCCGGGCCGATCGTCGTCGGCCCGACGGTGCCGCACCTCTTTGCCGCAGGACGATCGGCGCGCGCTGCCCTCAGTGGGCTCTCCGCCGCGGCCGCCTGGCCCGACGCCCCTCGCATCGTCGAGTCCGAGGCACTGCTCCCCGAGCGGGCGCTGGCGGGCGACCAGCCCGCTCGGCGCATCCTCGTCGACCGGGTGCACCGCCCCCTCATGGCCGAGGCCCAGGCGCCGCTGCTGCAGACGGCCACCGCCTACCTCGAGACCGGCGGTTCCCTCGAGGCGACGGCGCGCACCCTCTTCGTGCACGCCAACACCGTGCGCTACCGCCTCGGGCGCATCAGTGACCTCACCGGCTACGACCTCGCCACCCCCCGCGAAGCCTGGGTCGTGCGCATCGCGCTCGCCCTCGGCCGCCTCTCCGGAGAGAGCCGCTCCCCTGCCGGCGCCGCTCCTCCCCAGAGGGTCCGCGCACGCAGTACGTTGGGCTCCAAGGTTGAGCCGTATGCCGTGCCGCACGGTCGCCAGCCCGACCTCGTCCCGCGCGTCCCTTTGGAGGATTCCTCCAACGGATCGGGCGTGACTCAGTGACAATCGGCGGCAAGGTCCTCGTCGGTAACACGGAAGGGTGGAACTCGTGCTAGCGATCGTGTGCCCTGGTCAGGGCTCCCAGACCCCCGGCTTCCTGTCTCCGTGGCTCGAGCTCGACGGCGTGCGTGCCCGGCTCGAGGCGCTCGGCGAGGCAGCGGGGATCGACCTCGTGGCGCACGGCACCCTGTCCGACGCCGACACCATCAAGGACACGGCAGTCGCGCAGCCGCTCATCGTCGCCGCCGGGCTCGTCACCGCCGGCGTCCTGCTGGCCACCGCGTCCGAGGCGTCCCAGACAGCCGAGGGGGCGAGCGGCTCGCCCCTCGCGGCGACGGGCGCCGTGCTCGCCGGCCACTCCGTCGGAGAGTTCACCGCGGCGGCCCTCGCCGGCGTCATGACCGGCGAACAGGCCATGTCGCTCGTCGCAAGCCGTGGTCGCGCCATGGCCGAGGCCAGCGCCGTGACGCCAACCGGCATGGCGGCGGTCCTCGGCGGTGACGCCGACGAGGTCCTCGCCGCGATCGAGCGCCACGGCCTGACCCCGGCCAACGTCAACGGCGCCGGGCAGGTCGTCGCCGCGGGCACGCTCGAGCAGATCGAGACCTTCCGCGCCGACCCACCTGCCAAGGCCCGGGTCATCCCGCTCCAGGTGGCCGGCGCCTTCCACACGCGTCACATGGCCCCCGCGGTGGAGACCCTCGGCGCCGCCGCGAGCGAGCTGTCGCCCGCCGACCCCACCCTCACCCTGCTGTCGAACGCCGACGGCGGCGCCGTGACCCACGGCGCTGACGTCGTAGCCCGGCTCGTGCGCCAGGTGAGCAACCCCGTGCGCTGGGACCAGTGCATGGCGTCCCTCGTCGGCCTCGGCGTCACGGGGCTGCTCGAGCTGGCGCCGGCCGGCACCCTCGTCGGCCTCGCGAAGCGGGCGATGCCCGGCGTCGAGTCGGTGGCCCTCAAGACCCCCGACGACCTCGACGCAGCGCGTGCGCTCGTCGAGAAGCACGGTGACACCGCCAACACCTCCCCTCGAGAAGGCAACCAGTGACCTCACCCACCGCCTCCACACCGCCCACCCCCAAGGGCACCGGCACGATCGTCGACAACCGCTCGCCGCGTCACTCCCGCATGCTGGGGGTCGGGGCCTACCGACCCGAGCGCGTGGTGATGAACTCCGAGATCGTCGACAAGATCGACTCGAGCGACGAGTGGATCCGCGAGCGGTCGGGCATCGTCAGCCGCCACTTCGCCGCCGATGACGAGAGCGTCATCGACATGGCCGAGCACGCCGCACGCCAGGCGCTCGAGCACGCGGGCATCACGCCCGACCAGATCGGTTTCGTCCTGGTCGCCACGGTCACGCACCCCTACCAGACGCCGGCCGCCGCACCCGAGCTGGCTGCCCGGCTCGGCTCGACCGCTGCCGCGGTCGACATCTCGGCTGCGTGCGCCGGCTACTGCTACGGCGTGGCCATGGCCAGCGACATGATCAAGGCCGGCTCGGCCGACTACGTGCTCGTCGTCGGCGTCGAGAAGCTCAGCGACTTCACCGACCCCTACGACCGCGGCAGCGCCTTCATCTTCGGCGACGGCGCCGGTGCCTGCGTCATCGGTCCCAGCGACACCCCCGGCATCGGTCCCACGGTGTGGGGCTCCGACGGGGTCCAGCGCGATGCCATCAGCCAGGGGCAGGCTTGGACCGAGGTGCGAGATTCCTGGAAGGACGCCCAGGCCGACAAGGCCGTGTGGCCCACCATCGGCATGGCTGGTCAGAGCGTCTTCCGCTGGGCCGTCTGGGGCATGGCGCCCGTGGCGCAGCAGGCGATCGACGCCGCCGGCATCACGGCCGACGACCTCGACGCGTTCATCCCGCACCAGGCCAACATCCGCATCATCGACGCCATGGTCAAGCAGCTGAAGCTGCCGGCCGACATCCCCGTCGCCCGCGACATCGTCACGACCGCCAACACCTCGGCCGCCTCCGTGCCGCTCGCCACGGCCCGCATGCTCGCGGAGGGAGAGGCCCCGAGCGGTGGTCTTGCGCTGCAGATCGGCTTCGGCGCCGGGCTCACGTATGCCGCCCAGGTCGTCGTGCTGCCCTAGGCACCTCCCAGCTCCCGCCGGTCCCGACGGGTCATTCGGGCCAACGGCATGACATCCACTTCGGATGACAGACGAGAACACCACACGACACAAGGAGCACCCAGATGGCTCAGTCCGAGCAGGAGATCCTCGACGGTCTCGCCGAGATCGTCAACGAGGAGACCGGCATCGACACCGCGACCGTCGAGATGGACAAGTCCTTCACCGAGGACCTCGACATCGACTCCCTCTCGATGATGACGATCGTCGTCAACGCGGAGGAGAAGTTCGGCGTGCGCATCCCCGACAGCGAGGTCAAGAACCTCAAGACGGTGCGCGACGCCGTCACGTTCATCAACGGCGCCCAGGCCTGACCGTCGCCGACGTCCACGTGGCCGGCGCGGGCAGCGCGTCAGCGCCGGTCACGTGGCTCGCGTCAGCGGCAGCCGTCAACCGCTGAGGCACCACCCGCAGGAAGCAGCCCCAGCACCGCTGCACAGCTCAACAGGATCAGCAGCACCTCACCACCCCCCATCACCCGACCCAGAGGAGCACGTCACCATGACGTCCATTCGCGACCGCCGTGTCGTGGTCACCGGACTCGGTGCGACCACGCCAGTGGGCGGCACCGTCCCCGAGACGTGGGAAGCCATCCTCGCCGGCCGGTCCGGCGCCCGCACGATGGACTTCGACTGGGTCTCGAAGTACGAGCTGCCCGTCACCTTCGCCGCGCTCATCGCCACTGCCCCCATCGACGTGCTGACCAAGGTCGAGACCCGACGCCTCGACCCGTCGAGCCAGTACGCCCTCATCGCCGCACGTGAGGCGTGGGCCGACGCCGGAGCCCCCGACGTCGACCCGGAGCGCCTCGGCGCGGCCATCGGCTCCGGCATCGGCGGCGTGTGGACCCTGCTCGACCAGTGGGATGTGCTCAAGGAGAAGGGCCCCCGACGGGTCTACCCCCTCGCCGTCCCGATGCTCATGCCCAACGGACCTGCTGCAGCCGTGTCACTCGACCTCGGTGCTCGCGCCGGCGCCCACACGACCGTCAGCGCCTGCGCCTCCGGAGCGGAGAGCATGGGCTACGCGATCGACATGATCCGCACCGGCCGCGCCGACGTCGTGGTCGCCGGCGGCACTGAGGCCGCCGTGCACCCGCTGCCGATCTCCGGCTTCGCCGCGATGCAGGCCCTCTCCACCCGCAACGACGATCCCGCCGCGGCCTCGCGTCCCTACGACACCGGCCGCGACGGCTTCGTGCTCGGCGAGGGCGCTGCCGTCATCGTGCTCGAGTCGGAGGAGCACGCCAAGGCCCGTGGCGCCCGCATCTATGCCGAGCTCGCCAGTGTGGGCATGTCGGCCGATGCCCACCACATCACCGCGCCCGAGCCGAACGGCTCCGGGGCCGCGCGGGCGATGCTCTACGCCGTCGAGCGGGCCGACCTCGCGCCCACCGACATCCTGCACATCAACGCCCACGCGACGTCCACCCCCGTCGGCGACGTGGCCGAGTTCAACGCGATCAAGCGGGCCTTCGGTGACCACACCGAGGACATGACGGTCACGGCGACGAAGTCGATGACCGGCCACCTGCTCGGCGCGGCGGGGGCGCTCGAGGCGGTCATCACGATCCTCTCCGTGCACCACCGCCTCGTGCCGGCGACGATCAACCTCGACGAGCAGGATCCAGAGATCTCGCTCAACGTCGTCGCGGGCGAGCACCAGACGCTGCCCGACGGCGACATCGCGGCGCTCAACAACTCGTTCGGCTTCGGCGGTCACAACGTCGCCCTGGCGATCCGCAGCTACTGAGGGCTGCCCGGCCACACGGCATACCGCCGGGGTGGGCCGACCACCGCACGACGGCACGACACGACGAGGGCCCGGGGGCACGAACCCCCCGGGCCCTCGTCGTCCCGACTGCCGCGCTGGAGGACGGGCAGTCGGGTCGCCTGCGGCTCAGCCGACCTGGTGCAGCCAGCGGACCGGGGCACCGTCACCGGCGTGCCGGAAGACCTCCAGCTCCTCGTCCCACGGCATGCCCAGCAGCAGGTCGATCTCGTCCTGAAGGGCATCGACGTCGCCCCGGGTGCGCAGCAGCGCCTCACGCAGACGGTCCTCCTGCACGACGGCGTCGCCCGAGGCCGACGTCATGGAGTGGTGGATGCCCAGGCGCGGCGTGTAGGACCACCGCGACCCGTCGCACCCGGGCGACGGCTCCTCGGTGACCTCGTAGCGCAGGGAGTCCCAGCCCCGCAGGGCGCTGGCGAGCTCGGCGCCCGTGCCCGCGGGGCCGGTCCAGCAAAGCTCGGCCCGCAGGTGCCGGGCCGCAGCCGGCTGGGGCATCCAGTCGAGGGTGACCCGACGATCGAGAACGGCCTCGATGGCCCACGTGATGTGGGGGCACAGCACGGCTGGGGCTCCGTGTACGAACACGACCCCACGCGTCATGGTGCGCGGCAGCGCGACAGACATCCGAACCTCCTCGGTGTGCAGGGACGTCTTCCCCAACGCCTGCCGGCCGAGTCGTGCTCGCGGTGCTCGTCGTGCCGCTCTTCACTTCAGGTATGCCGCGTGCCCGCTTGCGAGGGCACCGCACCATTGTGCACCACACAGCACACCGGCACCAGAGGTCTCTCGATGAACGTGCGCCACAGCGGCGCCCGAGGACGCGTGGACCGTGCCGCCGTGGTCCAGGGTGGCGCTCAGGCCGTGGCGGGCACCCCGGGGTGGACGAAGACCTCGTCACCGCGCACCTCGACCTTGTGGGTGGCGACCGGTTTGGTGGCGGGAAGGCACTGCGGCACCCCGTCGGCGAGGCAGAAGCGGGTCGCGTGGAGCGGGCACTCGACCTCACCCGCCTCGATCCACCCCTCGGCGAGCGACGCCTCCTCGTGCGAGCAGGTGTCATCGAGCGCGTAGTAGGTGCCGTCGTCGTCGCGGAAGAGCGAGATGGCCTCGGTCGTGCCCGTCAGGTCGGTCGGCAGGACGAGGGCCTCACCGGGCGCCACGTCGTCGACGGCGGCCACGCGGATGGCGTCACTCATGGTCTTCTCGTCCCTCACGTCCCTCGGTGCTGGTCCTCCGCGAGCCTAGAGGGTGTGGCGAGCGGGCCGGACGGCGGTCGCTAGACTCCCAGCGTCCTCGGTGGGAGTCCTCAACCGAGGTGGGGGCAGTAGCTCAGCCGGTCAGAGCAGCGGACTCATAATCCGTCGGTCCAGGGTTCAAGCCCCTGCTGCCCCACACAGTCCACTACACCCTCCCGGAAAGACGCGGTGCCCGTCGTCCCCTGATCGGGTGACGCTCAGGTCGCCACCGCGTGACTTCTCCCGTCAGGGGGAGGGGAGCTCGCCGGTGTTGACCACCTCCATCGCGAGCTCGTAGAGCTTGCGATTCTGGGCCTGGCTCGTCTGCCGCAGCAGCTCGAACGCTTCGGTCTGCTGCAGCTTGTGCTGCGACATCAGGACGCCCACTGCGGCTCCGATGTCTCGGCTGTGGTTCAAGGCGAGCTGCAGGTGTTCCGCCTTGGCATCGGCGGCGTCCAGCCGCTCCAGCGTCTCCAGGATGAACTTCTCGGTCTCCGTCAGCGTGTCGTCCGCGAAGGGTCCAGCAGCCGCGGTCTCGGCTGCACGTGTGGGCTTCTGCATGGATCGAGGGGTGGTCGTCATCGTGCCGCTCCTGAGACGGTCGGATTGAAGGCCAGGTGTGTGCTCAACCGGCAGGCACACCTTAACCACGGAGCGGGCGACCGGGAAGGGAATGGTCTGTGGTGCCTTGCTGCCGACCCGTAGCTGCTGATGAACGGTCTACGTCGCGGCTACGTGAGCGGCGGATCAACGCCCAGGTCAGCGGCGCGGCGACGGCCACGACACTCGTGAGACAGCCGAGAGGCAAGGGTGGGCGGCAACGGGCACACGACACCCTCGTGTCACTCGACGTCGTGGTCGAGTATCTCGATATGTCCAGTCACTCCAGTCACATCCGTCACATGCGTCACGAATACCGGGAAACTTCCTTAACAACAGCCCCCAGACGCCCTCGTCCGCCCTATGGTGGAGGAGCCGAGGACGGCGGGCCCCTGGGGAGGCTCGACCGAAGTCGGTGGGACAGATGCGGCCCCGCGGGGGCCACACGTGATGAGACGCCTGAGGGGGTGGCCGGCCGGTGGGTGATGACGCCCGACCCAAGGGTCCCTTCGTCCTCAACATTCGCATGAGTGGTCGGCTCGTCCCCTTTGCAGCCGGTCTGACGCTCTTCGCAGTGCTGCCCTTCGTCGGCGGCAGTGGAGCCAACCCCGAGCGAGCCGATGTCGTGCTGGCAGCAGGCGCCCCGGCCGACGTCGCGGTGCAGGACGCGCTCGGAGTCGTCGAGGCAGCGCGTCAGGGCCTCGCCGGCCAAGGCGGACCGGCCCTGCTGGGCGACGCCGTCGCCGTCGGTGGAGGCAACGCCGCCTTCAGCGGCTCCTCCGGCCTCTTCATGTTCCCGTCGATCACCCTTGCGCCGTTGAGCGCGCCCATGAACGCACTGGCCACCGCACTGACGACGGCCCAGTCGGCTGTGGCGCCGATCGTCGGCGGCCCCTCTGCTGCGGGCTTCATCCACCCCGTCCCCGGTGGGGAGGTCTCCGCGTTCGGCCCACGCATCCACCCCGTGCTCGGCCGGGCGATGTTCCACACCGGCATCGACCTCATGGCCGCGTGCGGCACTCCCATCCGCGCCGCAGCCGACGGCACCGTCATCTATGCGCGCGTGTCCAACTCGTGGGGCCTGCGCACCATCATCGGGCACACCTCGGGCATCAAGACTGCCTACGGCCACCAGTCGAAGTTCTTCGTGGCAGAGGGTGACGTCGTCAAGCAGGGCCAGGTCATCGGTCTCGTCGGCACGACCGGCTGGTCGACCGGGTGCCACCTGCACTTCGACGTCATCATCAACGACCGCTACGTCGACCCGGCCCCCTACCTCGGCTTCACCCCCTCCGCCGCAGACAGCATCCCGTATGCCGTGGTGCCCCACCTCGTGTTCGACCAGGGCGGGCGCACGGTGAGCACCGTCCAGGACGGCGACGTCCCGATTCCCCCGCGTGGCAACTCCGGCTCGAGCAGCTCGGCCGACGGGTCACCCAGCATCCCCACCCCGTCGGGCACCACGACGACCAAGCCGCCGACGTCGGGCACCACGACGACCAAGCCGCCGACGTCCGGCACCTCGACCGGCACGTCGACCGGCACTTCTACCGGCACGTCGACTGGCACCTCGAGCGGCACGGGTACGGTCGACGGGAACGCCCACCCCCGGCACCACGACGACCCGCCCGCCGACAACGACGAACCCGCCGACCACGACGACGGATCCCCCGCGGACGACGAACCCGCCGACCACGACGACGGATCCTCCGCAGACGACGAACCCGCCGACCACGACGACGGATCCCCCGCAGACGACGAACCCGCCGACCACGACAACGGATCCCCCGGAGACGACGAACCCGCCGACCACCTCGACGGGGCAGTCGACGAGCAGCGCGGAGCAGTCGATCACCACGACGTCCGAGCGGGCACTCGCGGACTCGAGCGACTCGACGCCCGCGGACTCAACAGCGAGCGATTCCTCGGGCACCTCCGAGACGCAGAGCAGCGAGTCGACGCAGGACTCGACGAGCAACTCGAGCTCGACCGCGGACACCACTCCCTGACGTCAACGCCGGGCGTCACCACCGCAGCTCTCGTTGGTGCGACCGGGCGACGCTGGCAGCGCGCACACGTGCGTGTGTGGGGGCCATTCGTCGTGCGTGCTGAAACGGACGGAGAGCCGATTGCTCACGATTGGGCGACGCTCTGGCGTCGTTCCTCCCCCGGACGGGTCGCAGCCGATAGGTTTCCGGTATGGACGACGTGAATCCCGATCCGACGGATCGGACCACCGGCGAGTCGGTTGAGCCAGACCGCACCGGAGGCGCTCGCAAGCCGATGGTCGTTATCGAGGACGTCAACAAGCACTTCGGAGACCTCCACGTGCTGAAGGACATCAACCTCACCGTCGGCACCGGTGAGGTCGTCGTCGTGCTCGGGCCCTCGGGCTCCGGCAAGTCGACGCTGTGCCGGGCCATCAACCGTCTCGAGACCATCGAGTCGGGCTCGATCAGCATCGACGGCAAGGCTCTGCCCGAGGAGGGCAAGCCGCTGGCGCAGCTGCGGGCCGATGTCGGCATGGTGTTCCAGTCGTTCAACCTCTTCTCGCACAAGACGATCCGCGACAACGTGACCCTCGGGCCGATCAAGGTGCGCAAGAAGTCGAAGTCCGAGGCCAACACCCAGGCCGACGCCCTGCTCGAGCGCGTGGGCGTCTCGGCCCAGGCGGAGAAGTACCCCGCCCAGCTGTCCGGTGGGCAGCAGCAGCGCGTGGCGATCGCCCGTTCGCTCGCCATGGGTCCCAAGGTCATGCTCTTCGACGAGCCCACCTCGGCCCTCGATCCCGAAATGGTCAACGAGGTGCTCGACGTCATGGTCGGCCTCGCCAAGGAGGGCATGACGATGATCGTGGTCACCCACGAGATGGGCTTCGCCCGCAAGGCGGCCGACCGCGTCGTCTTCATGGCCGACGGTCAGATCGTCGAGATCGCCACCCCTCAGGAGTTCTTCACCGCGCCCAAGAGCGAGCGGGCCAAGGACTTCCTCGGCAAGATCCTCACCCACTGACCCCACGTTCGGAGCCGGCGCGAGCACGGGTCCGGCACGTGGGCGAACGAGCTGAACTCACACGCCGCAAGGCACCACACAGCACCACCATCTGGGAGGAACACAGTGAACGCACGACGAATCGGAGCGGTCGCGGCTGCAGCAGCGCTCGCGCTCTCCATCGCGGCCTGCGGCTCGGGCAGCGGTGGCGGGTCAGGCACCACCGGCGAGGCCGGAGGCGGGCTGAAGATCGGCATCAAGTTCGACCAGCCGGGCCTCGGCCTCAAGCAGGGCTCGGAGTACACGGGTATGGACGTCGACGTCGCAAAGTACGTGGCCAAGCAGCTGGGCACCGACGAGGCCAACATCACGTGGGTGCAGGCGCCGAGCGCCCAGCGCGAGACGCTGATCTCGACCGGCCAGGTCGACTACATCGTCGCGACGTACTCCATCACCGACGCCCGCAAGGAGAAGGTCAGCTTCGCCGGCCCCTACTTCGTTGCCGGTCAGGACCTGCTCGTGCGCGCCGACGATGCGACGATCACCGGCCCGGAGACCCTCGACGGCAAGAAGCTGTGCTCGGTCAAGGGCTCCACGTCGGCGCAGAAGGTCAAGGACAAGTACCCCGGCGTCCAGCTGCAGGAGTTCGGGACGTACTCCGAGTGCCTCCCCGCCCTTGCCTCCGGTGGTGTCGACGCGCTGACGACCGATGACACGATCCTTGCCGGCTTCGCCGCCCAGGAAGCCAACAAGGGCAAGTTCAAGGTCGTCGGCAAGCCGTTCTCCACCGAGAACTACGGCATCGGACTCAAGAAGGGCGACACCGCCCTGTGCAACAAGATCACCGACGCCATCAAGAAGATGCAGAGCGACGGCTCGCTCGACAAGGCCATCGAGGCCAACCTCGGGCCGGCCGGCTACAAGCCCGGCCCGGGCAACCCGGCCACGCCGGCTGCCTGCTCCTGATCGCCGTGCGCACCGTGGGGTGGGTCCGAGCCCGCTGAGACGGCGCCCGACCCGCCCCCGGTGTCACGACGTCGGAGGCGCGGCCCACCACCTCCCACCCAGCTGAAAGGAGCGGCATGCTCGACATCTTCGACAAGTACGACGTGCTCAGCGCGTTCTGGATGACGATCAAGCTGACCTTCTTCTCGGCCATCGGCGCGCTGATCCTGGGCACCGTCCTCGCGGTCATGCGCGTGTCCCCCATTGCCGTGCTCCGCCGGCTGGGATCCTTCTATGTCAACACGGTGCGCAACACACCGCTCACACTGCTCATGTTCTTCATGATCGCCGGCCCGTTCTACATCCTCCAGATCAGCCTCGCCCCCAAGTCGTCACCGACCTCGATCGCCGACAACGGCATCCGCTGGGCCATCGTGGCTCTCGCGGTCTACCACGCCGCGTTCGTCTGCGAGGCCCTGCGCAGCGGTGTCAACACCGTGCCCCTGGGGCAGGCCGAGGCCGCGCGCTCGATCGGGCTGACCTTCAGCCAGAGCCTGCGTGAGGTGATCCTCCCGCAGGCCTTCAGAGGGTCCGTCGCCCCGCTCGGCTCGGTCCTGATCGCACTGACGAAGAACACCACGGTGGCCTCGGTCATCGGCGTCGCCGAGGCCTCGTTGCTGATGAGCGAGATCTTCGAGAACGAGACGGCGAGCGTGACGGTCTTCCTCGTCTTCGCGATCGGCTTCGTCATCCTGACCCTGCCCGTCGGTCTGCTCTTCACCTCGATGTCACGACGTCTGGCGGTGAAGCGATGAGCGCCCAGGACGTCCTCTTCGACGCCCCGGGTCCCAGGGCTCGGCGCCGCCACTCCATCTTCACCGTCCTCGGCTTCGTCCTTTTCGCCGGGACCCTCGGGGCCGTGCTGTGGAAGTTCGGGCAGGAGGGGCAGCTCGAGCCGTCCTTGTGGACCGTGCTCTTCACGCCCGACGTGTGGCAGAACTACCTCATCCCGGGGCTCATCAAGACCTTGCAGGCCGCCGCGATCTCGATCGTGCTCGCGCTCGCCTTCGGACTGCTCTTCGGGATGGGGCGGCTCTCCCAGCACCGGACGGTGCGTTGGGTCTGCGGCACGGTCGTCGAGTTCTTCCGCTCGGTGCCGGTGCTGCTGATGATGTACTTCGCCTACTTCTACTTCTCCGCCAACGGGGTCTTCCGCAACGACATCAACCCGCTGATGGCGGTCGTTGTCGCGCTGACGCTCTACAACGGATCGGTCATCGCCGAACTCGTGCGCTCCGGCGTCTTCGGCTTGCCGAAGGGCCAGTCGGAGGCCGGCCTGTCGATCGGCCTCACCGAGGGCCAGACGCTCCGCTCGATCCAGCTGCCGCAGGCGCTGACGGCCATGCTGCCGGCCCTCGTCGGCCAGCTCGTCGTCATCCTCAAGGACACCGCGCTCGGCACGGCGGTGCTCTACCCCGAGCTGCTCCAGGCCGCCCGCGACATCGGCACGGGCTACAGCAACACCATCCCGGCCTACATCTTCGTCGCGGTCATCTTCATCCTCATCAACTACGGCCTCACGGTCCTGGCCGGTCGGGTCGAGCGGCGGCTCAACCGCCGTGGCCGCGGTCCGCGCAAGGTGGCCGGTGCCGTCGGTGTCGTGGGCGCCAGCACCATTCTCCTGCCGGTCGAAGGAGCCCCCTCCGCAGTCCCACCTGGGTCGGGACGCTAGCCGCCTGCGACACCACCCGGTCCGGCCCTGGCACGGACGAAGGCCCTGACACCTCGTGTCAGGGCCTTCGTCGTGGGCTCCCCCGATTGGACTCGAACCAATAACCTGCCGGTTAACAGCCGGCTGCTCTGCCAATTGAGCTACAGGGGAATGCTGCCGGGCAACCATAGCAAAGGGACGGGGCCGACACTAAATCGGGTCGCGGGCCTGCTCGCGCCCCTCAACGACCGATCTCGGAGCGCAGTCTGGCGAGGTGTCGGGCGGCCTCCGCCGCGACCGCGGGGTCGTCGACGCGGGGCTCCCTTGCTGCCGATGACCTGTTCGACGATGGCTCCCGTGGCGAGGTCCTGACGGATGACGACACGCACCGTGCGACGCGCCGCCGTGCGGAACTCGTCGGCCAGCACGACACTCGCCTGCACGCGCTCGCGCAGGGTCTGTTGGATCATCGAGGGCTCGGTGATGTGCCACTGCGAGGGCGTTCCGGTGTCCACCCACGTGACCGTCAGGAGCGAGGAGCCCCCCTGCCACGTGCCCGCCTCCACCTCGTGCCACGGTCGTCGCCACCCGAGGGCGCCATCTGGACCCACGACAGCGAGATGGTGCGTGGTGGCGAGGACGTGCGACCCGGTCTGCTCGTCGCGCGCCCAGGCAAGGACGCGCTCGCCCGACTCGAGCGGCACGGCAGATCGCGCCGCGTCGGGCAGCGGAGCACGGCGGCGACTGTCGAAGAGTCCCATCAGCCCATCCCTGCCTTGATCGTGGCCAGCTCGCGTTGCAGGACCTGCAGCTGGGTCCCGAGCTCGCGGGTGCGCTCGGGTGAGGGTTCGGCAGCGTGATCGAGGCGGCGCATCTCGCTCAGCGCGTCGGCAATCTGCCGAGTGAGGGCGATCGTGCGCACACGGTCGAAGAGCTCCTCGACGTAGCGGGCGGTGGGCAGACCGGTGAGCTGGTCCATCCGCGTCGGCATCGTGCCGACGGCGAGCTCGCTCACGAGGCCGCCGACGGGTCGGGCCGCCGCCTCCGTCACGGCGGCCATCCAGGCCTGGGTGTTGGCCGTGCTCGTCGTGGCCCGGGCGACGCGGATGCCGTCGAAGACCGCGCGGTGCGCCGGCGACGAGAAGGCCTCGGGGGTGAGCGTGTCGATGGCCTCCGCCTTGAGCACCTGCGGGAACTGCAGGAGCACCTGCAGCAGCTGCCGCTCGGCGGACACGACGGGGTCACGTGGGTCGGGCATCTCCATGACATCACCGGACTCCCCCGGGCCCGGCTCGGGCGAGTCCACCGCGGCGCGGTCACGTCTGCGGTCGTCGTCGGAGGAGTCGACCGTGAGACGGCCGGCACGGCTCACCTCTGTGCGCACCTGCTCCACCTCGAGCCCGAGCAGTCCGGCCACCTCGCGGGTGTATTCCGGGCGCAGGGACTGGTCACGGATCGCGGCGACGATCGGGGCCACCGCCGTGGCCGCCCGCACCCGACCCTCGGCGGTCGTCAGGTCGAAGCGCTTGATGGTCGTGCGCACCGCGAACTCGAACATCGGCACGGCGTCCTCGACGAGCGCGACCACGGCCGGGTCACCGTTGGCCTGCCGCAGCTCGCACGGGTCCATGCCCGAGGCCTCGACGGCGACGAAGGACTGCGACGACCACTTCTGGTCATCGGCGAACGCCCGCATCGCCGCCTTCTGCCCGGCCGCGTCACCGTCGAAGGTGAAGATCACCCGAGCCGGGGCGAGGTCGGCCTCGTCGCGCATGATGCGGCGCAGCACCTTGATGTGGTCGGAGCCGAAGGCTGTGCCGCAGGTCGCGACGGCGGTCTCGACACCGGCGAGGTGGCACGCCATGACGTCGGTGTAGCCCTCGACGACGACAGCCGTGCGCTCTGCGGCGATCTTCTTCTTCGCGAGGTCGAGGCCGTAGAGCACCGTCGACTTCTTGTAGATCGGGGTCTCGGAGGTGTTGAGGTACTTCGCCTCGATGCGGTCGTCGTCGAAGATGCGGCGCGCCCCGAAGCCGACGGTGTCGCCGGTGATGTCGCGGATCGGCCAGACGAGCCGGCCGCGGAAGCGGTCATAGAGCCCGCGCGAACCGCGGCCGGCAAGGCCCCCCGTCACGACCTCGTCGTCGGTGAAACCCTTGGCCCGCAGGGCGCGCACGAGATCCTCTCCTCCGCGGGGGGCGAAGCCGACACCGAAGTGCTTGGCCACGCTGCCGTCGAAGCCGCGGGCCCGCATGAAGTCGCGGGCCTGACGGGCACCGGGGAGGTTGAGCAGGGCATCGGCGTAGAACTCCTGCGCGACCCGGTGGGCCTCGATGAGGCGGGAGCGCCGTCCCGAGCCCTCCTGACCCGATCGCGCACCGCCGTCCTCGTAGCGCAGCTCCATGCCGAGCTTCTGCGCCAGCCGCTCGACGGCCTCGCTGAAGGAGAGCGCCTCGACCTTCTGCACGAAGGAGATGACGTCGCCACCCTCGCCGCACCCGAAGCAGTGGTAGAAGCCGGCGGCCGGGTTGATGCCGAACGACGGGCTCTTCTCGTCGTGGAAGGGGCACAGCCCGACGAGCCGGGCGCCGGACCGCCGCAGCGTCACGTGCTCGCTCACGACGTCCTCGATGGACGACCGCGCCTTGACCGTCGCAATGTCGTCGCTGTTGATGAGCCCCGCCATCTGCCTCCTCCCGCTGCCGTGATTCTAGGTCGTCACGGCCTGGTCGCCGGTCGGCGGCTCCACGTGGCGTGCAACGCCAGCGCGCGCACGTCGGTCAGCGACGCGACCTGGTCGACGATGACGCGCAAGCGCTCGCCGTCGTCGGTCGCGGCGTCGTGGTCGGCGCGGAAGGGTGCGTCGAGGCGCTCGCCCGGCCGGGCGGCGAACCCCTCGACGAGGGCGTCCACGATGTCGCGCTGCTCGGCCATCACGGCGAGACGCTCGTCCGTCGTCATGACGAAGTGGTTGGCGATCGCCTTGAGCACGGAGCACTCGGCGCGCGCGTCGTCGGGCACGACGAGGTCGGCCTCGAAGCGGCACAGCGGGCCGGGTCCGTGCCGCTCGCGGGTGGCGCGCTCGACGTCGAGGACGAAGTGCCCGATGAGCCGGCTCGTCATGTCCTTGAGGCGAGCGAGATCGCCTCGAGAGCCGCCGTATGCCGTGGGCACCGCGTCGGAGGCCAGCAGCCGTTCCAGGGCCGCCCCCAGGGCGTCGCTGCCGAGGTCGGGCGCGTAGGTGCGCCCCGCAACCGCGACGACCTCGGCCATGTCGGTCGAGCGCAACACCCGCGGGTCGAGCCAGCCGGAGGCGATGGCGTCCTCGACGTCGTGCACCGAGTAGGCGACGTCGTCGGACCAGTCCATCACCTCGGCCTCGAGGCATCGATCGTCCTCCTTGGCGCCCTCCCGAATCCACTGGAAGACGGGCAGGTCCGACGGATAGACGCCGAACTTCTTCGTCGGGTAGGGGCCGTCGTCGCGCTTCCACGGATATTTGGTCGTCGCGTCGAGACTGGCCCTGGTGAGGTTGAGACCCGCCGGCGTGCCGTCTGGGTGCGTCCGTTTGGCCTCGAGGCGGGTGAGGATGCGCAGCGTCTGCGCATTGCCCTCGAATCCGCCGATCTCGCAGGCGATCTCGTCGAGGGCCGTCTCCCCGTTGTGGCCGAATGGCGGATGGCCGAGGTCGTGCGCGAGGCAGGCTGTGTCCACGACGTCGGCGTCACAGCCCAGGGCGGCGCCGAACTCGCGACCGATCTGGGCCACCTCGAGCGAGTGGGTCAGCCGGTTGCGCACGAAGTCGTCGTGACCGGGTGCGAGCACTTGGGTCTTGGCGGCGAGCCGGCGCAGTGCGGAGGAGTGCACGACCCGCGCCCTGTCGCGGGCGAAGTCGTCGCGGTCTGCCCGCTTCTGGGCAGGGTCCTCCGCCAGCCAGCGCTCACGATCTCGACCCTCGTAGCCCACGACCCGACTCTATGCGGGCGCGTCAGATGATCGGGACGCGATGACGGGCCGGTCGGCATCGAGGGCGCATACTGCAGGGATGGAGCCGTTCGGGCTTCCAACGCGAGGAGCTCGCCATGGGCGACAAGTCACCGAAGTCCCACATGACCACGAAGGCCAAATCGCTCAAGGAGAAGCGTGCCGACAAGCACGCGAAGTCCGCCGCGAAGGACCACATCGAGATCGTCCCCCCGAAGAGCAAGCGCTGACCGGCTCCTCAGTCGAGCTCTCTTCAATCGAGCTCTGAGAGCTCTGACCGGGCCCGCCGCACCCAGGCCGGCTCGGTGCCGTAGCGCTGCGACGGGATGAGCCGCAGGTTGGCACAGTCGTCGACGAGCTGGGCCATGCGCTTGTCGCGCGTCGCCTCCTGCTTGGCGGTGACCACCCAGTTGGTCGCCAGCCTGCGGTAGGAGGGCGTCGCGGCGTCCCAGAACGCCGAGGCCCTGGGATGTGCGCGCAACAATGCCTCGTAGTGCTCGGACCACTGCAGGTCACGGGTCTCGTAGGCGTAGACGCCGGAGCGGTCCTCGCGCCGCTTCGCGAAGGCCGCGAGGCCGGCTGGGTGCATCCTGCCCGCGGCGGTGAGCTCGGCGACCGCGGCGATGTTGATGGCGCTCCAGTTGCTCCCGCTCTTGCGCGGGGTCCAGCGCTGGCGACGGGTGTCCTCGTCGATGCGCTGGGCCTGCGAGTCGATCCAGCCGAAGCAGAGGGCCTCGCGGACCGCCTCGGCCCACTGGAGACCATGCGGCTCGACATGCTTCTTGGTGAGGCCCATCCACAGCTCGGTCTCCGTCTCGTGGTTGGCCTCGAGCCACCTGCGGAAGTCGGCTGCGTCGTCGAAGAACACCGCTGGCCGCTCCTGCGATCCGCCTTGTCGCATGACCCCGATGGTGCCACCTGCCACCGACAGGGGCAGGATCGACCCGTGACCAGCACGCTCGACCGCCTCGTCCTCGCCGCCCGCAACAACGCCCTGTGGTGCGACGCCGTCGCTCGTGCGCACGGGGTCGGGGCCACCCTGGACGACACGGCGTGGACCGCTCAGACGCGCACCCCGCCCTACTACCCCGATGCCGTGACCCTCTCCCCCGACGTCGACGAGCACGACCTGCTCGCACGGGTGGACGACTCCGACGGGTGCTCGATCAAGGACTCGTGGGCTCGCCTGGATCTCTCGCTCGAGGACTTCGCCCGCCTCGTCGTCGGCGAGTGGGTCTGGCTCGACCCGGCGACGCCGCTGCCCGACCCCGCGAGCATCACGCCTCGCACCTGGGGGCTCGTGACGACGGCGGGCGAGCTGTCGACGTGGGTGCGCGCCTGGTCGACGGACCCGGAGGCGGTCGCCATCCTCCGCCCCTCCCTGCTCGACGAGCCGGGAGTCCACGTGCTCGCGGCGCGCGACACCGACGATCCCGCTGCACCGGTCGTCGCCGGTGCGATCGTCAACATCACGGGTGAGGTCGCCGGGCTCGGCAACATCTTCGCGAGTGACGGCGACGAGCACCGGGCCTGGCGCGAGGCCGCGGTCGCCGCGCGCGAGGTCGCGGACGGCATACCCCTCGTCGGGTGGGAAGCGGGAGCGAGCGTCGAGGCGGCCGTGGCCGCCGGGTGCGAGCGACTCGGCCCGCTCACCGTGTGGCTGAGGTAGCGTTCAGCCGCCGCTGACTGACAGCTCTGCCTCGGCGATGGTGCGCTCGTGCTCCTCCGACAGCTCGCGCGACTCGAGCCAGCGGTCCGGCAGCGCCACGGTGCGTGACGACCCGGCGCGTCCGCGCTGACCCTCCGCGGCCTCCCCCGGCCACGGCGCGTCGCGGTCGAGCGTCGCGAGCAAGGCGTCGAGTGCCGCCAGCGAGTCGACGAGCGCCAGTGAGTTGCGGATGGTCGACCCGGCGGGGAATCCCTTGAGATACCAAGCGATGTGCTTGCGGATGTCGCGGCACGCGCGCTCCTGCTCCCCGTAGAAGTCGCTGAGGTATGCCGCGTGCGTCCGCAAGGTGTCAGTGACCTCCCCGAGCGACGGGGTCACCCGCGTCGGAGTGCCCGCAAACGCCGCCGCGAGGTCGGTGAAGAGCCACGGTCGACCGAGGCAGCCGCGCCCGACGACGACACCGTCGCACCCGGTCTCGGCGACCATGCGCAGGGCGTCATCCGCCGACCAGATGTCGCCGTTGCCGAGCACGGGGACCGAGGTGATGGTCTCCTTGAGCAGCCGGATCGCCTCCCAGTCCGCGTGCCCCGAGTAGGCCTGCGACGCGGTGCGGCCGTGGAGCGCGATGGCCGCCACGCCCTCCTGCTCCGCGGCGAGTCCGGCGTCGAGGTAGGTGAGGTGCGTGTCGTCGATCCCCTTGCGCATCTTGATGGTGACGGGGATGTCGCGCCGGGCGCCCTCCTCGACGACCGCGCCGACGATGCGCCGGAAGAGGTCCTTCTTCCACGGCAGAGCCGATCCACCGCCCTTGCGCGTCACCTTGGGCACGGGGCAGCCGAAGTTGAGGTCGATGTGGTCGGTGCGGTCCTCGGTGACGAGCATGCGCGCCGCGGCGCGGGCCGTGGCCGGGTCGACGCTGTAGAGCTGGATCGAGCGCGGGTGCTCGTCGGGGTCGTGCTCGATGAGGCGCATCGACTCCGGGGTGCGCTCGACGAGAGCCCGCGAGGTGATCATCTCGCTGACGTAGAGGCTCGTCGCCCCGCTCGCCCGGTTGCTCGTGGCCAGAGCCGTGCCCTCGTTGCCGTAGCCACGGCACAGGCGGCGGAAGGCGCGGTTGGTGATGCCGGCCATCGGCGCCAGCACCACCGGGGACTCGACGACGTGACGGCCGATGCGCAGCGGCGGGAGCACGGCCACCGAGGCGACCCGCGCCGCGCCGGGCGTGGGCGGTGCAGCGCCCTGCGCGGGCGCGTCGGCGGTCATCAGGTCGGTCACAACAACCCATTCTCCCCAATCAGCGCCGCTGCACCGAATCGGCGAAGCGGAGCACGGCCTCGGCGAAGGCCTTCGGCTGGTCGAGGTTCGACAGATGACCAGCACGCCGGATGATCTCGACGCGCGCCTGGGGGCAGGCCCGCAGGAAGGCTCGGGTGCCGATGCGGAACTGGTCGAACTGGCCGTTGAGCAGCAGCACCGGACACTGCACCCCCTGCAGCATCGACGGTCGGCAGTGCTCCATGACCTCACGCCACGCTGCCGGCGTCGGCGCGAAGTAGTACCCGCCCGCGATGACCGGCTCGATGCGATCAGGCGGGTAGAGCCGGCGCAGCACGCGGTCGTTGACCCTCGTCATCCGGTCCGGACCGAGCCGGTCGGTCAGGGCGGCCACGCCGCGATAGATCGCGGCGCCCGGGCCGGTCGGGGTGGCGGACGCGTCGGCGAGCACGAGGCCGCTGAGAGCGGCACTCCGGCGGGCGGCATACGCCATCGCGGCGTAGCCGCCGAGCGAGTGCCCGAGGAGGACGACCGGCACGCCGGTGGGCAGCGACGCGTCGATCACCTCGATGCAGCGCTCGAGCGTGAACTCCTCGGCCGCGCGGCTGCCGTGCCCCGGCAGGTCGACAAGGGTCAGCCCGACGTGGTCGCGCAGCAGCGGGATCTGCGGCGCCCACTGCGAGCTCGCCAGCCGGGAACCGTGGACGAGGACCAGGTGCACCTCCACCCCGCGAGGATGCCACGATGACCGGGTGACCCACCTCATCAGCGCGGCCGAGCTGGCCCAGGAGATCGACGACGTCGTCGTGCTCGACGTCCGCTGGGCCCTCACGACGGCCAACACGTCTGCCGGACGTGACGACTACGACGCGGGCCACGTGCCGGGTGCCCACTTCGTCGACCTCGACACCGAGCTCGCTGCATCCGCGGGCGCCGGCGGTCGGCACCCCTTGCCGGATCCCGTTGTGGTGCAGGCGGTTCTACGACGAGCAGGCATCACGCCGAGCAGCCGCGTCGTCGTCTACGACGGCAAGGAGTCGTATGCCGCCGCGCGCGCCTGGTGGGTGCTGCGCTGGCTCGGCATCGCCGACGTGCGCGTGCTCGACGGCGGGTATGCCGCGTGGCTGGCGGCTGCGCTCCCCGTCTCGACGGAGACCCCGGCCGACCGGCACGGCGATGTCGAGGTGGCACCCGGACGGCTGCCGACGCTGGACGCCGACGGTGCCGCGCGCCTGGCCCGTGACGGACTGTTGCTCGATGCCCGCGCACCCGAGCGCTACGCGGGCGAGACGGAGCCGATCGACCCCGTCGCCGGTCACGTGCCGGGCGCGGTCAACAGCCCGACGACCGCCTGGCTGTCCGCGGACGGGACCTTCCGGCGAGACCTGGCCGAGCACTGGGCCACGGTGGCTGGCGATCGCGGCGGAGCCGTGGGCGTCTACTGCGGCTCGGGTGTCACTGCGGCACACCACCTGCTCGCGCTGGCCGAGGTGGGCGTGGACGCCACGCTCTATCCCGGCTCCTGGAGCGAGTGGATCCGAGACCCGTCCCGTCCCGTCGCGACGGGCCACGAACCGGGGTGAGCGCGCTCGCATCCTGCTCCGTCCTGCGGAGCAGGATGCGAGTCCCGCCGACACGGGGGACGCGCGATCAGATCCTGCTCCGGAGGGTGGAGCAGGTGCGCTCAGCAGCCGACGAGGCGCTGCGCGAGGTAGCCCTCGACCTGGTCGAGCGCGATGCGCTCCTGGGCCATGGAGTCACGCTCGCGGATGGTCACCGCCTGGTCCTCGAGCGTGTCGAAGTCGACGGTGATGCAGAACGGGGTGCCGATCTCGTCCTGACGGCGGTAGCGCTTGCCGATGGCGCCGGCGTCGTCGAAGTCGATGTTCCAGTTGCGGCGCAGTGCAGCCGCGAGGTCGCGCGCCTTGGGCGAGAGGTCGGCGTTGCGCGACAGCGGCAGCACGGCGGCCTTGACGGGCGCAAGACGCGGGTCGAGACGCAGCACGACGCGCTTGTCGACGCCGCCCTTGGTGTTGGGCGCCTCGTCCTCGGTGTAGGCGTCCACGAGGAAGGTCATGAGGGAGCGGGACAGACCAGCTGCGGGCTCGATGACGTAGGGGGTGTACTTCTCGCCGGTCGTCTGGTCGAAGTAGACGAGGTCGGTGCCCGAGTGCTTCGAGTGGGTGCCGAGGTCGAAGTCGGTGCGGTTGGCGATGCCCTCGAGCTCGCCCCACTCCGAGCCCGCGAAGTTGAAGCGGTACTCGATGTCGACCGTGCGCTTGGAGTAGTGCGACAGCTTCTCGGGGGCGTGCTCGTAGTGACGCAGGTTGTCGGGGTTGATGCCGAGGTCGACGTACCACCGGGTGCGCTCGTCGAGCCAGTACTGGTGCCACTGCTCGTCCTCGCCCGGCTTGACGAAGAACTCCATCTCCATCTGCTCGAACTCGCGGGTGCGGAAGATGAAGTTGCCGGGGGTGATCTCGTTGCGGAAGCTCTTGCCGGTCTGGGCGATGCCGAACGGCGGCTTCTTGCGCGAGGCCTGCATGACGTTGTTGAAGTTGACGAAGATGCCCTGCGCCGTCTCGGGACGCAGGTAGTGCAGACCCGACTCGTCCTCGATGACGCCGAGGTGGGTGCGCAGCATCATGTTGAACTCGCGCGGCGGGGTCCACTGGCCCTTGGTGCCGCAGTCGGGGCACACGATCTCGGACATCTCGATGGAGTCCGGGTCGTCGATGCCCTTCTTGGCGGCGAGCGCCTCCTGGAGGTGGTCCTGGCGACGGCGCTTGTGGCAGTTGAGGCACTCGACGAGAGGGTCGGTGAAGGTGCCGACGTGACCCGAGGCCACCCACGTCTCGCGAGGCAGGATGATCGAGGAGTCGAGGCCGACGACGTCCTCGCGACTCGTCACCATCGCCTTCCACCACTGCCGGCGGATGTTCTCCTTCAGCTCGACGCCGAGGGGGCCGTAGTCCCAGGCCGACCGCGTGCCTCCGTAGATCTCACCGCTCGGGAAGACGAAGCCCCTGCGCTTGCAGAGGCTGACGACGGTGTCCACGGTGGATGTCTGCTTGGCCATGCCGCACAGGTTATCGGGCGCACGCCACTGGGTTTGCCACGCGTCCGGGGTATGCCGTCGCGTCCCCTACGCTCGTGCCGTGGCCATGAGCTTTCGTTCCCGAGTCGAGCACGCGTCCTACCCCTGGGTGGAGCGGCTCCGCGCCGTGCCGCGTCCTGTGGCGATCGGCGCCCTCGTCGCGCTGCTGGCAGTCGGCATCTTCGCGCCGCGGCCGTGGGCCGGCATCGCCTTCCTGATCGTGTCGTTCTTCGTCGGATGGCTGCTGTTCCTCACGTGGCAGCGCCTGAGCCTGCCCGAGCGACTCATGCGCACCGCGGTGCTCGTCCTGGCCCTCGCCGTTGCCGTCGTACGGATCGTGCCCGACCTGATCTACCGGTTTTGACAATCATTCTCATAACGAGAATGATTGTCAGCATGATCTCTGCATCCCGCCGTGCCCTGAGCACGATCACCGCCCTCGGTGCCGCGGGTGCTCTCGTCCTCTCGGCCGCAGCCTGCAGCAGTGCCTCTGGGTCCAGTGCGGAGGGGCAGGTCGTGACCTCCTTCTATCCGATCCAGTTCGTCACCCAGCAGGTCGCCGGCGCCGGCCTGCCGGTCACCGCGCTCACCAAGCCCGGCGCTGAGCCGCACGACCTCGAGCTCGCACCACAGGACGTCGCCGGCCTCACGAAGGCTCGTTTGGTCATCTACGCCGACGGCTTCCAGCCCGCCGTCGACGAGGCCATGGCGCAGGTCGACCCGAGCCGCGTGCTCGACGTCGCCGATGCCGCGTCATTGACGCTCACCGCGACGAAGGACGGGAACGACCACCCCGGGGAGTCCGACGACGAGCATGCCGATCACTCGAGCAGTGACCCGCACTTCTGGCTCGACCCGCAGCGATATGCCGCGGTGGCCACGGCCATCGCTGCGCGCCTCGCCATGGACGACCCGGCGAAGGCCGCCTCCTACACGGCCAACGCCGAGACCTTCGCGGCCAAGCTCACCGCCCTCGACGGCGAGTTCAAGCGGGGTCTCGCGTCGTGCAACTCGAAGGTCCTCGTGACGAGCCACGCCGCCTTCGGCTACCTCGCCCAGCGCTACGGGCTCGAGCAGCACGGCATCAGCGGCCTCTCCCCCGAGGCCGAGCCGAGCGCCGCCGCCCTCGAGGAGATCTCCGACCTCGTGCGCACCGAGGGCGTGACGACGATCTACCAGGAGACGCTCGTCGAGCCGAAGTTCGCCCAGACCGTCGCGACGTCCACCGGTGCGCAGCTCTCGACGCTCGACCCCATCGAGGGCATCACCACCGAGTCGGCCGGCAAGGACTATTTTGAGGTCATGCGCAGCAACCTGACCGCCCTCCAGCAGGGACTCGGGTGCTCGTGAGCGCTGACCGCTCTCTCCATGACACCGACGCCTCCACGGATGGCTCCGACGTCGTCATCGACCTGCGCCGGGCCTCGTTCGGCTACGGGGAGCGACCCACCGTCACCGACGCCTCGCTGACAGTGCGCCGCGGCGAGATCGTGGCCGTCGTCGGCCCGAACGGCTCGGGCAAGTCGACGCTGATGAAGGGCATCCTCGGCCTCAACGAGCGCACCGAAGGCACCCTGACCCTCTTCGGGGTGCCCGGCGACGAGCTGCGCGACCGCGCCCGGCTCGGATACGTGCCCCAACGGCATACCCTCTCGACCTCGGTGCGGGCCACCGCGGAGGAGATCGTCGCGACCGGACGGCTCCCCCGCCTCGGGTGGCTCGGGCGTCTGCGCGCGACCGACCGGCAGATCGTGGCCCGCTCGCTGGACGTCGTCGGCCTCGCCGACCGCGCGGCCACCGAGGTCAGCACCCTCTCCGGCGGTCAGCAGCGCCGCGTCCTCATCGCCCGCGCGCTGGCCGCTCAGCCCGACGTGCTGATCATGGACGAGCCGACCGCGGGCGTCGACGCCGCCAACCAGCACGTGCTGGCCGAGGTCCTCGAGCGGCTCGTCGAGCGCGCGGTCACGATGGTCATCGTCACCCACGAGCTCGGGGCTCTGGAGCGGCTGCTCACCCGCATCGTCGTCATCGACGGCGGTCGCATCCGCTTCGACGGCACTCCGGAGCGCTATTCCGCCCAGCGCCACACCGTGCACCACGACCACGACAGCCACCACCACGACGACGAGCTGCACCCCCAGCCGAGCAGCGTCACCCTCGGACCGCTCGACGTGCGACACGACGGGCCACGTCCATGACCGAGCTCCTCTCGATCGACTTCATGCAGCGGGCCCTCGTCGCGGCACTGCTCGTCGGCACCGTCGCGCCGATGGTCGGAATCTTCCTCGTGCAGCGCCGGCTCTCGCTCATCGGTGACGGGATGGGCCACGTCGCCCTCGCCGGTGTGGCGATCGGCCTCGTCACGGGCGTGGCACCGGTGTGGACCGCCCTGGTCGCGGCCGTCGCCGCTGCCGTCGTGATCGAGCTGCTGCGCACGCGGGGGCGCACGAACGGTGACGTGGCGCTGGCCGTCATCTTCTACGGCGGCATCGCCGCGGGCGTCGTCATCATCAGCAAGTCCCCGGATGGCACCCCGGCCAACCTCATGAAGTACCTCTTCGGCTCGATCCTCACGACGACGTCCTCCGACCTCTACATCTTCGCCGGGCTGGCGGTGCTCATCGCCGGGACGACCTGGGCTCTGCGGCCGCGTCTCTTCGCCGTCGCCAACGACGAGGAGTACGCGCGGGCGGTCGGCATCCCGGTGCTGCCGCTCAACATCGTGCTCGCCGTGCTGACCGCGACGACGGTCGTCGTGGCGATGCGCGTCGTGGGGCTGCTGCTCATCAGCGCCCTGATGATCGTGCCCAACGCCTCGAGCCAGCTCATCGCCCGGTCGTTCAGCGGCGCCCTGCGCTGGGCGATCGCCTTCGGCCTCGTCTCCTCGGTCGGCGGAGTGGCCCTGTCCTACCCGCTCAACACCCCCTCGGGCGGCACCATCGTGCTCCTCGCCGTCGGCCTGTTCATCGTCACGGCCGTCGTCGCGACGCTGCGCACCCACGTCTCCCGGCGGCGTCACGACGTCGCCGAGGTGCACCCCCACGAGCACGGGGTGGAGTGCGGGCACGAGGCGGTCCCGCACGGCGACCACGTCGACTACGTCCACGACGGCCACCTGCACGCCGCCCACGAGAGTCACTACGACGAGCACGGGGACGGGGCCGGGCCACCCGATCAGGAGAGCACGAGAGCGACGAGAGCGACGACAGGAACGACACGATGAGCAACACGACGAGCCCGGCGAGCCGCCGTCCGACGCGTCAGCAGGCCGCCGTGGCCGAGCTGCTCGAGCGGTCCGACGACTTCACGTCGGCCCAGACGGTGCATGCCCGGCTGCGTGAGGCGGGCGCGGGAGTCGGCCTCGCGACGGTCTATCGCACGCTCCAGTCGATGGTCGAGGCCGGCACGGTCGACGTGCTGCGCACCGACGACGGCGAGGCCGTCTATCGGGCGTGCTCGACGCACCACCACCACCACCTCGTCTGTCGGGCCTGTGGCAAGACGGTCGAGGTCGAGGGGCCCGCCGTGGAGAAGTGGGCCGACAAGATCGCCGGCGACCACGGCTTCAGCGACGTCACCCACACGATCGAGATCTTCGGCACCTGCGCCGACTGCACCGCCGCCCCATCCTGACGCCCGACGCCGCCCGGGCGACCGTGACGGTCTCGCGCCACCCTGATGGTCCGCAGCCACCTGCACGCCGGTGGCTCGGACCTGCCTACGTCGCTCAGACCCGGCGACGGTGGCTGGGTCCACACCCCCTGAGGGCCGACCCACGCCGTCCACAGACTCGCGGGTGCGTCGCCACCGGACCGCCGCCGCGCGACACCATCGGCAGGTGACCACACCACGATGGGGACTCGTCCCGTATGCCGCCGACGACGTCATCAGCGCCGCGCAGCTCTCGGCGCGGGGCGTCGACTCGCACGAGGTGCGACGGCTGGTGCGCAGCAGTCTCCTGCACCAGCTCTGCACGGGCTGGTACGCGACCCGGGCCCCGACCGACGACGCCGACCGGCACCTGCTCCGCGCAAGAGCCGTGCTGCGCCACCTGGGCGGGCGAGCGGCCTTGAGCCACGAGTCGCGTGTGCTCGCGGCCGGGCTGCCGGTGTGGCGGGCGGAGCTGCGAGCAGTCCACGTGACTCGCGTCCGCGACGAGGTCACCCGCCGACGGCCCCACGTCGTGAGCCACTCGCGCGTGCCCGGCCTCGTCAGTGCCCCGGTCCCCGGATTCGGTCTCGTGGTGCCTCTCCCGGTCGCCATCGTGCAGACCGGACTCGTGGCGGGCGCCATGGATGCAGCGATCGCGGCCGACGCCGCGCTCAACGCCAAGCTCCTCGCGCGCGACGATCTGCGCACGGCCGTCGAGCTCCTCGCCGGGCACCGTGGCCTGAGGCGCACGGCCGCGGCTCTCGACCGATGCGACAGCCGTCACGAGTCCGCGGGTGAGACGCGCCTCGCCCACGTGATGGCAGACCTCGGGGTGGCGGTGAGCCCGCAGTTCCGGGTCGAGACTCGGCTGGGGCAGCGTTTCGCCGACTTCAGGATCGACGGCACGCGGGTCCTGCTCGAGTTCGACGGGAAGGTCAAGTACACCGACCCGAAGCGCGAGGGCGACGTGCTCTGGCGGGAGAAGCAGCGCCAGGACGCCCTCGAGGACGAGGGGTGGACGGTGGTCCGGGTGACGTGGGCCGACCTGGCCGATCCGGCCGCGCTCTGGCGCCGCATCCGCGCGGCCATCGCCCGCAGCCGGGCGCGGACTCGCGTCCGCGAGCCACGCTGACGGTTCCACGCCACCGGCACGGGTCGCAGCCACCGGTATGCGGGTGGCTCGGGCCCGTCGACGGTGGCTCGGTGCCGCGCGGGTGGGGTCAGGTCGGGGTGTCGACGGCGCCGCCGTAGCGCCGGTCGCGGTCGACGTAGTCCTCGATCGCGGCCCAGAGGTCGCGGCGGTCGTAGTCGGGCCAGAGCCTGTTCTGGAAGACCATCTCGGCATAGGCCGACTGCCACAGCAGGAAGTTGCTCGTGCGCTGCTCCCCCGAGCTGCGCACGAAGAGGTCCACGTCGGGCATCGTCGGCTCGTCGAGGTAGCGCTTGATGGTCTTCTCGTCGACGGAGCCGGGCCGGAGCCTGCCCGCCTTGACGTCATGGGCGATGCGCTGCACCGCGTCGGCGATCTCGGCCCGACCCCCGTAGTTGACGCAGAAGTAGAGCGTCAGCCCGGTGTTGTGCTGCGTCAGGTCCTGGGCGACCTCGAGCTCCTTGATGACCGAGCGCCACAACCGAGGCGCACGACCGACCCACCGCATCCGCACGCCCCACTCGTGCAGCTGGTCACGGCGGCGGCGGATGACGTCGCGGTTGAAGCCCATGAGGAAGCGCACCTCGTCGGGCGACCGTCGCCAGTTCTCGGTCGAGAACGCATACGCGGACAGGTGCGTCACCCCCACCTCGATCGCCCCGGCGACGACATCGAGCAGCGACGCCTCGCCCGCCTCGTGCCCCTTGGTGCGGGGCAGGCCGCGGGCGTTGGCCCAGCGGCCGTTGCCGTCCATCACGATCGCGACGTGCTTGGGCAGCAGGTCGGCGGCGATGACCGGCGGCGTCGCGCCAGAGGGGTGCGGGAACGGCTCGGCGTACATGGGTCTCCGGTCGGTCTTGATCGGGTTCGCTTGCGGCTCAGGCACGCTCGACGAGACGAAGCGAGCGCAGGCCGCGCTCGATGTGCCATTGGAGGAAGGCGGAGACGAGACCGTTGCCCTGGCGGCGATGTCGCTCGTCGCTCGCGTCGGCGACGATCCCAGTCCCCGGTGAGCAGTGACGCGAGGAGCTCGAACGTCTCGGGGGCGGGCGCGCTCGAGCCCGGCGGACGGCATACGGAGCACACGGCGCCGCCGGCCTGCACGTTGAACGCCCGGTGGGGACCGGGCGCACCGCACCGCGCGCAGTCGACGAAGCTCGGAGCCCACCCCGCCACCGCCAGCGAGCGCAGCAGGTAGGCGTCGAGCACGAGCCCGGGGTCGTGGCTGTGCTCGGCCAGCGAGCGCAGGGCGCCGGAGAGCAGGAGGTACTGCTGTGTCTGCGGCTCGTGCTCCTCGGTGAGCTGGAGGGCCGTCTCGAGCATCGAGGTCGCGCAGGTGTAGGCCGCGTAGTCACGCGCGATGGCGTCGCCGTAGGGCGCGAGGGTCTCGACCTGGGTGACGGTGTCGAGGTTGCGCCCCTCGTAGCACTGCACGTCGATGACCATGCCGGGCTCGAGCCGCGAGCCGAAGCGCGACTTCGTGCGGCGCACCCCCTTGGCGACCGCCCGCACCCGCCCACGGGTGCGCGTCAGCATCGTGATGATGCGGTCGGCCTCGCCCAGCTTGTGGGTGCGCAGGACGATCGCCTCGTCGCGGTAGAGGGGCATGGTGCCCATTCTCCCCCGCGCAGGGCTGCTGGGCGTCACCGCACGCGCCGCAGCCCGGCAGCTGGTCACACCGCCGCCGGCCATGTATCGAACACCCGTTCGACCCATGGGCTATCGTGGGCTGCATGGACCTCACCCTTCAGGGGTCGTTGCTCGACCTCACCGACGAGATGAGCCTGCGCGACCTCGGTGCCGACTCCGGCGGCACGGACTCGCGCACGGCGCCTGGGTCGACGTGCGACCCGACTGGCTTGCTGCCGGCGACGAGCTCTGCACGGCGCTGCTGCACGACGTGCCGTGGCAGGCAGAGCGCCGGCAGATGTACGACTCCGTCGTCGACGTGCCTCGGCTGACGAAGTTCTACGCCGCGGGTGAGCGCCTGCCGCACCCCATGCTCGTCGCAGCCCGCGACGCCCTGTCGGCGCACTATGCCGCCGAGCTCGGTGAGCCGTTCGTCACCGCCGGCCTCTGTCTCTATCGCGACGGCCGCGACAGCGTGGCGTGGCACGGCGACCGCATCGGCCGCTCGCGCGACAGCGACACGATGGTCGCGATCCTCTCGCTCGGCTCGCCGCGCACCCTCGCGCTGCGCCCGCGCGACGGGGGCTCCATCCCCGGCACGGCCACACAAGACCTTGCGCTTCCCGCTCGCCCATGGTGACCTCGTCGTGATGGGCGGTTCGTGCCAGCGGACGTGGGACCACGCGATCCCCAAGACGTCCGATGCCGTGGGGCCGCGCATCTCCGTGCAGTTCCGTGTGTCCGGAGTCCGCTGAAGGAGCCCCCCGTATGCCGTCTGGCCCGTCCGACCTCGCAGCTCCCCCCTTCGTCGACCACCTCACGAGCGAGTCCGCCCGCTTCCGTGCGGCGCTCGCGGCGGCACCGCCGGGCCTGCAGGTGCCGACCTGCCCCGACTGGGACGCCGACGACCTTCTCTGGCACCTCGCCGAGGTGCAGTGGTTCTGGGGCGAGATCGCCACGGAGCGCCTCACCACCCGGGCCGAGGTCGACGCGCTCGACGGGCGACGGGTGGAGCGTCCGGTCGACCGGGGCGGCCTGCTCGAGCACTTCGACCGCTCCAGCAGCAGGCTCCGGACGGCACTCGCGGCGCTCGACCCAGCAACCGAGCTGTGGATGTGGGCGGAGGAACACACGGCCGGCTACATCGCCAGGCGCCAGGCCCACGAGGCGCTCGTCCACCGCCTCGATGCCGAGCTGACCGTCGGGTCACGCACGCCGCTCGACTGTCGGCTGGCAGCCGATGGGGTCGACGAGGCCCTACGCATCATGCGCGGCTACGAGTCCGAGCCGGGTCTGAGACACGAGGCCGTCGCACCGTCCGTGACGATCGTCACCGTCGACGCGATGCACGCCTGGACCGTGACCCCCGTCCGGGTCACCGGCCTCTCCGAGGGCAGGGAGCTCGACCTGCTGCGCTTCATCGTCGCCGACGGTCCCGACGAGAGCTCGGCAGCAGAGATCTGCGGCTCGGCGGCAGATCTCGACTGCTGGCTGTGGAACCGTCCCCCCGCCGACGAGATCACCCGCGAGGGCGATGCCGGCGCCCTCGAGGCGGTCGACCGCGTGCTCGCCGAATCGATCGACTGACCTTCGCGGCACGCAGCACGGTCGGGCGGGTCAGCGGCCCCCCTGGCGCCGGGACTCCGAGACCACGCGCAGCCGAGGTCTGCGCAGGTGTGGCACCGACGGGTGCACCATCCCGGCGAGGGCGACGACGATGGGCACGAAGGCGAACAGGTAGCGCGCCCGACCCTGGAAGAGGAGCGTGAAGGCGGCGATCCCCAGGACTGTGACGGCGAGGAGCACGATCTCGCGCCGATAGGGCACGCGGAGCAGGCCCAGCCCGCCGAGCAGGAGCACGGCGATCCACACCGACTGCGCGAGCCCGGCGCGCAGGGGATACCACTGGCCGTGCAGGCCGTTCACCTCCTGGATCACGGCGACCGCCCCGGTCGAGGACGGCATGACGCCCGGCTCGGAGTCGCCCCCCTCCACCCAGGCCGAGAACATGCCGTCGCCCCAGTTCCACGCCAGCTTGCCGGCGTAGAAGGCGGCGGTGCCGACCAGCCCGCGCTCGGCCCAGCGGTCTGCGAGGAACTGCCGGGCATAGGCGTCCATCTCCGAGGGTGCGAGACCCTCGATGGCCTCGACCATCTCGCGGGAGTAGGTGCCGTAGTTGGTCACCCCCGTGTCGCTCGTCTGCACGTTCGAGCCGTTTGCGAGCCACCACAGCGGGCTCGGCGAGACGTCGGCGCGCAGTCGGGAGGTGTCGGCCCCCGAGGCGTTCTGGGCCACGGTCGGCACCGCCACGGCGAGAACGGAGAAGACGACGAGGCCAGCCGCGCAGGCGGCCAGGCCTGCGGCGCGCCGGTCGAGGTGCTGGTGGCTGTCGAACACCGCGACGAGCACCGCCACGGCGACCGCGATGACCATGACGACCGGGGTCGTCTTCAGCGCGTAGGCCACCGTCATCGCGAGGATCGACAGTCCCCAGAGCACGATCCGCGCCTCGCGCCGGCCGGGGGCGAGCGCGCGGGCTGCCAGGGCCGCGGCCCCGGTCACGAAGGGCATCGCGTAGAGATCCGTGTAGGGCACCGCCATCCAGGGGCTCGTCGCGACGAGGACGACGGTGGCGAGCTGGGCCGCGAGCGCAGGCCCGCGTCCGGCCACACGCGCGACGAGGTCGTGCACCGCATACAGCGTCACAGCGACGCAGACGGCGCTCAGTCCGATGAGCACCTCGTCGGTTGCCAGCCCCACCTGCTCGGCGAGCGCGTGACCCCACTGGTCGATCGCGAGGAGGGGCAGGTTGTTGGGGTAGAGCGAGAGGTAGTCGATGCCCCAGTCGGGCAGCGGCTGCCCCGCGTGGAGGACGCGCGCGAGGTCCATGACGACGCGGGCGTCCCACCCGTAGGCATACTGCCCTGCCAGACCGACGACAGCCGCGATGACGCCACCCAGCACGGCAACGGTCGCCGGAACCCACCCCTGCACGAGCCGGCGCGGCACGCGCGAGACGAGGGCGAGCGCCACGACCACTGCGACCCCCGCGACGACGAACGGCCAACGATAGGGCGTGATGACCGGACGCGGCGCGACGAGCGCGACCACCGCCACGGCCAGAAGCCCGACCCCCGTGAGCCGCAGCAACAGGCGGCCGACCGGTGAGTCCATGCGCAGACGGTATCCCAGGCCCGTCCGCGCACGGATGGTCGGCTCAGGCGTCGCGGACCGACCGGTTGACCGCCGAGACGACGGCCTTGATGGAGGCGGTCACGATCGACGGGTCCACCCCGACGCCCCACAGGACCCGCTCCCCCACGGCGCACTCGACGTAGGCGGCAGCGCGGGCGTCGCCACCGGCCGACAACGCGTGCTCGGCGTAGTCGAGGACACGCACGTCCGGGGCGCCCTCGACGGTGGAGAGTGCGTCGACGAAGGCCGCGATGGGGCCGTTGCCCCGTCCCTGCACCGTCAGGCTCTCATCGCCGTCGCGCATCGTGGCCTCGATCGTGCTGACCCCGTCGACGGTCGAGTCCGTCACGACGTTGACGAGCTCGAAGCGGCCCCACACGCGCGACGGGTCGGGGAGGTACTCGTCCTGGAACCTCGCCCACAGCTCGGCGGGGGCGACCTCTCCGCCGTCCTGGTCGACGCCACGCTGGACGACGCCGGAGAACTCGATCTGCAGCCGGCGCGGCAGGTCCATCTGGTGCTCGGTCTTCATGATGTAGGCGACGCCGCCCTTGCCGGACTGGCTGTTGACGCGCACGACGGCCTCGTAGGAGCGGCCGAGGTCGTGCGGGTCGATGGGCAGGTAGGGCACGCCCCAGACGAGGTCGTCGACGCTCGTGCCCTTCTCCTTGGCCTCGGTGGCCATCGCCTCGAAGCCCTTCTTGATCGCGTCCTGGTGGGAGCCGGAGAAGGCTGTGAAGACGAGGTCGCCGCCGTAGGGGTGGCGCTCGCCGACCGGCAGCTGGTTGCAGTGCTCGACGGTGCGGCGCACCTCGTCGATGTCGCTGAAGTCGATCTGCGGGTCGATGCCCTGGCCGAAGAGGTTCATGCCCAGCGTGACGAGACAGACGTTGCCGGTGCGCTCGCCGTTGCCGAAGAGGCAGCCCTCGATGCGGTCGGCGCCGGCGAGGTAGCCGAGCTCGGCCGCTGCGACGCCCGTGCCGCGGTCGTTGTGCGGGTGCAGGCTGACGACGAGGGACTCGCGCCGGTCGAGGTGACGGACCATCCACTCGATCGAGTCGGCATAGACGTTGGGCGTCGCCATCTCGACGGTCGCCGGCAGGTTGACGATCATCTGGTGGTCGGGCGTCGGGTCGATGACGTCGATGACCGCGTTGCAGATGCGGACCGCGAAGTCGAGCTCGGTGCCGGTGTAGGACTCCGGCGAGTACTCGTAGTAGATCTGCGTGTCGGGGATCGTCTCCTCGAGCTTGCGGCAGAGGCGCGCCGCCTGGACGGCGATGTCGATGATGCCGTCCTGCTCGAGCCCGAAGACGACGCGACGCTGCAGCGCCGAGGTCGAGTTGTAGAAGTGCACGATCGCCTGCTTCGAGCCGGCGATGGCGTCGTAGGTGCGCTCGATGAGGCGGTCGCGGCACTGCGTCAGCACCTGGATCGTCACGTCGTCGGGGATGTGTCCGCCCACGATGAGCTCGCGGCAGAAGTCGTAGTCCGTCTGGCTCGCCGACGGGAAGCCGACCTCGATCTCCTTGTAGCCCATCCGCACGAGCAGCTGGAACATCCGCAGCTTGCGCTCGGAGTTCATCGGGTCGATGAGGGCCTGGTTGCCGTCGCGCAGGTCGACCGCACACCAGCGCGGGGCCTTCTCGATGCGCTTCGTCGGCCACGTGCGGTCGGGCAGCTCGAACGGGATCTGCTCGTGGAAGGGCTGGTACTTCTGGAACGGCATGCCCGACGCCTGCTGGGGGTGGATCATCGCTTCACTCTCTCGTCTGCGTTTCGCTCGGTGTCCGGCCGGACACGGGAAACTCCGCGACGAGGAGGGCCGGGGTCAGGCCTCGTCGCGGCAGAGAAGAAGGAGGCTCACCGCACGCACCACTTCACCGTATGCCGGTCGGTCGGTTGGCGTCCACCCCTCGGGACCGCCGCCCGCATCCTGAGACCTGGGTCCTCCGCAGACCTCCGCAGGAGGCGCCCCTCGGGCTGGGTCTCAGTCCTGCTGGCTGGTCGGCGTGGCGGTGTCGTCGTCGCGGGCGTCCGCGATCTCCTCCTCGGGACGCGGAGGCACGTTCTGGTCGTCCTCGAGGATCTCGAGCTCGTGGTCGTGCGCTGCCGTCTCGGACATCCGCGCCTCCTTGCGTCCGCCTGATTCTAGTCAACCCAGAAGGCTCAGAAGGCTCGAAGGCTCAGCGTGCCAGCCGGCTCAGAAGCCGAGGCGCTGCATCTGCTTGGGGTCGCGCTGCCAGTCCTTGGCCACCTTGACGTGCAGGTCGAGGTAGACCCGCTGGCCGAGCAGCGCCTCGATCGCCTTGCGGGAGTTCGTGCCGACCTCGCGCAGCCGGGAGCCGCCCTTGCCGATGACGATGGCCTTCTGGCTCGGCCGCTCCACGAAGACGTTGACGCGCACGTCGAGCATCGGGCTGTCGTCGGGACGCCCCTGGCGCGGCACCATCTCCTCGACGACGACGGCGAGCGAGTGCGGCAGCTCGTCGCGCACCCCCTCGAGCGCGGCCTCTCGCACCAGCTCGGCGATCATGATGATGTCGGGCTCGTCGGTCATGACGCCGTCGGGATAGAGCTGGGGCGAGCGTGGCAGGTAGGACGAGAGCAGGTCGCGCACCTCCGCCACCTGCTCCCCCGAGACCGCCGAGCAGGGGATGATCGCGTCCCAGTCGCCGAGCTGGTCGATGGCCATGAGGTGCTCGGCGAGCTTGTCGCGGTCGACCGTGTCGGCCTTGGTCGCGATCGCGACGACGGGTCGGCGCAGGGAGCGCAGCTCGATCAGCTCGTTGGCGATGAACGCGTCGCCCGGCCCGGGGCGCTGGTCGGCCGGCAGGCAGAAGCCGATGACGTCGACCTCGAGGAGCGTCTGGCGCACGAGGTCGTTGAGCCGCTGGCCGAGCAACGTGCGCGGCTTGTGCAGCCCGGGCGTGTCGACGAGGACCAGCTGCGCCTTCGGCGTCGTCGAGATGCCGCGGATCGTGTGACGGGTGGTCTGCGGCTTGGAGCTCGTGATGGCGACCTTCTGGCCCACGAGGGCGTTGGTCAGCGTCGACTTGCCGGCGTTGGGGCGCCCGACGAGACAGGCGAATCCGGCGCGGTATGCCGCGTTGTCGCCGCCGTGGGGTGCCGTGTCGTCAGTGCCCGCCTGCGTGCCCATGGGCATCCTCCGTCTCGGTGTGGTCGCTGCCAGTCTCCTCTGCCGCGACGCGGTGCACGATGACCGATGCCACGCGGTGGCGGCGACCGGCCATGCGCTCGGCCGTCAGCTCGAGCCCGGCGATGCGGGCCGACGAGCCGACGATCGGCACCCGGCCGATGGCCTTGGTGAGGAGCCCGCCGACGGTGTCGACGTCCTCCTCGTCGATGGTGACGTCGAAGAGCTCGGCCAGATCGTCGATGTCCATGGACGCCGGCACGCGCAGGGTGCCGTCCTCGAGGTGCTCGACACCGGGCGCCTCGCGGTCGTGCTCGTCGGCGATCTCACCGACGATCTCCTCGATGATGTCCTCGATGGTGACGAGGCCGGCGGTGCCGCCGTACTCATCGACGACGATCGCGAAGTGCGTCTGGTCGCGCTGCATCTCGCGGAGCAGATCGTCGACGGGCTTGCTCTCGGGGACGAAGTGCATCGGGCGCGTCACCTCGGTCGCGAGGTGCTTCGCGTCCTCGGGAGCGGCGTTGAGGCGCCGCGCGACGTCCTTGAAGTAGAGCAGCCCGCGCACGTCGTCGCTGTCCTCGCCGACGACCGGGATGCGCGAGAACCCCGAGCGCAGGAAGAGCGACATGGCGCTGCGCAGCGTCCTGTCGGCGTCGAGCACGACCATGTCGGTGCGAGGCACCATGATCTCGCGCACGACGGTGTCCCCGAGCTCGAAGACGGAGTGGATCATCTCGCGTTCGTCGTCCTCGATGACGTCGGAGCGGCCGGCCAGGTCGACGAGATCACGCAGCTCGGACTCGGTCTGGAAGGGCCCGTCGCTGTAGCCCTTGCCCGGGGTGACGGCGTTGCCGAGCACGACGAGCAGCTTGGCCAGCGGGCCGAGGACCCGGCGCAGCCCGACCGCGAGGGGTGCGCTCCAGAGGGCCACGGTTTCGTAGTGCTGGCGGCCCAGCGTGCGGGGCGAGACGCCGACGACGACGAAGGACACGACGGCCATGATCGCGATGCTGATGAGGGCCCGGCTCCAGGTCGACTGGACCTGGCCCGCGACGGCGAGCGTCACGAGCACGGCAGCCGTCGCCTCCGCGACGACGCGGAGGAAGGCGATGACCGACAGGTATGCCGGCGAGTCGCCCACCACGACCATCAGCGACTTGGCGCCCGAGCGCCCCTGCTCGAACAGCTCGGCCGCGCGCACCCTCGACATGCGGAAGATGGCCGCCTCGGCTGCCGAGAGCACGAAGGCCACCGCGATGCTGATGAGGGCGGGAAGGACTAACTGCGGGAGCATCAAGGTCTCTCGTGGGGGTGCTGGGCGGTCGGTCGGGGATGTTTCGGGGCCGCGACGGGTGCCGTGGCTGCGCTGGTGAGTGCGCGGTCAGGCGCCGGGGCGGCCACGGGTCGCGAGGAAGGTGAGCAGGAGCTGGCGCTGGAGCTCGAACATCTCGCGCTCCTCGTCGGGCTCTGCGTGGTCGTAGCCGAGCAGGTGCAGGATGCCGTGGGTCGTGAGCAGGAGCATCTCCTCCATCGCAGCATGCCCGGCCTCGGCCGCCTGCCTCGTCGCGACCGACGGGCAGAGCACGATGTCGCCGAGGGTGCCCTCCTCGGGCTCCTGGCCCTCTCGACCCGGGCGCAGCTCGTCCATCGGGAAGCTCATCACGTCGGTCGGACCCGGCAGGTCCATCCACTGCACGTGGAGCACCTCCATGGCCTCCTCGTCGACGAGCTTGATGCAGAGGTCGGCCTGCGGGTGCACCCGCATCTGCTCGAGGACGTACTTGGAGCAGGCGAGCAGCTCGAGCTCGTCGACGCTGTCGTCGGTCTCGTTGAGCACGTCGATGCTCACGCGCGGGGCTCCCGTGAGCCGCGCGAGTCCCGCCCGTGGCGCTCACGGGCCGCTCCGGAGGCCTTGCGCTCGCTCCGCTCACGCTTGACCTCGTCGGCCTCGTAGGCGTCGACGATGGCGCTGACGAGCCGGTGCCGCACGACGTCGTGCGAGGTCAGCTCGGCGAAGTGCACGTCGTCGACCCCCTCGAGGATGTCGCGCACGACGCGCAGGCCCGAGCGGGTGCCACCGGGGAGGTCGACCTGGGTGATGTCGCCGGTGACGACCATCTTGGAGCCGAAGCCGAGGCGGGTGAGGAACATCTTCATCTGCTCGCTCGAGGTGTTCTGGGCCTCGTCGAGGATGATGAACGCGTCGTTGAGGGTGCGACCGCGCATGTAGGCGAGCGGGGCGACCTCGATCGTCCCCGAGGCCATCAGCCGCGGGATCGTCTCGGGGCTCACCATGTCGTGCAACGCGTCGTAGAGCGGTCGCAGGTAGGGGTCGATCTTGTCGTTGAGCGTGCCCGGCAGGAAGCCGAGCCGCTCGCCGGCCTCGACGGCGGGTCGGGTCAGGATGATCCGGTTGACCTGGTGGGCCTGCAGCGCCGCCACGGCCTTGGCCATCGCGAGGTAGGTCTTGCCCGTGCCCGCGGGGCCGATTCCGAAGACGACGGTGTGCTGGTCGATCGCGTCGACGTAGCGCTTCTGGTTGAGGGTCTTGGGCCGGATCGTGCGACCGCGGCTGCTCACGATGTTCATCGTCAGCACGTCGGCGGGTCGCTCGGACGACTGGTTGCGCAGCATCCCGATCGACCGCTCGACGGCGTCGCGGTTGAGGGGCTGGCCGAGGTCGACGATCGTCAGCAGCTCGTCGAGGAGGGTGTCGATGATCTCGAGCTCGCCGGTCGGGCCGCTGAAGGTCATCTCGTTGCCGCGCACGTGCGTGTCGACGAGGGGGAACTGTCGCTCCATGGTGCGCAGCAGCTCGTCGCGAGGCCCCAGCAGGGCCACCATCTCGATGGGTGGCGGGATGCGCCGGGTGAGCACGGGAGCGTCGGAGTCCACGGGGCTGACGGGAGCGCTCGACTCGGGGCCGGGTGAGGAGGCGTCATTCATCGTGGGTCGAGTCTACGTTGGCCCGCCGCAGCTCCTCACCACGAAGTCGGCGAGGTCGGCACTCTGCTGGCGGCGCGTCGGCTCGTGGACGTACATCATGTGCCCGGCCTCGTAGTAGGCGTGCTCGATGTTGGACCGCAGCTCATCCGGCACGTGCAGGTGGGCCACGACGTCCTCGGCGGCGAAGTGCGGCGTCGCGCCGTCGTAGTAGCCGTAGGCGACGTGCACCCGCAGGTGCGGGTTCTGGCGCATGGCCCGCTCGATCTGGGGCGAGACGTCGATGGGCCTGCCCTCGAAGTCCTTGAACGACCACGGGTGCACCAGCCTCGAGATCTGCTCGTAGTGCAGGTCGCTGTCGTAGCCGAGCTCGTCGCGCACGTAGTGGTTCCAGGTCGCGGCATACGGCCCGGCGATCGCGTCCATCGACGGGTCGGCGTCCATGCCCTCCGCGACGGCGCTCGCCGCGGGCCCGGTGAAGCGGCCGTCGAGGCGGCCCACCGAGAGGCGCTGGTCGCGCAGCAGCTCGGTGAAGAAGCGCCAGTGCTCGATGCGCAGGTCAGCGCGGTCGACGTAGTCCTCGGTCAGCCCGGTGAGGCGCGCCACCGTCGCCACCGCGTCGCGGCGTTCAGCGGGCGCCAACCGGGCACCCCGGGAGAGCACCCACGGGTAGTCGCGGGCGGCATACGCCTCCGCCTCGTCGAGCACCCCGCGCAGACCGCGCCGGCCGTGCTTGCCGTGGTAGTGGGCGATCGCGGCATACGTCGGCAGATAGAGCGCATGGGCGCGGTCGTTGCGCTGCTTGTCGAAGTCGATCGACGAGAGGTCGAGCACGCTCGAGATGAGGATCAGCCCGTTGAGGTAGAGGCCGTACCGCTCCTGCAGGTGCTCTGCGAGGGCGGCCCCGCGGAGCGTGCCGTAGGACTCCCCCGCGACGAACTTCGGGGACATCCAGCGACGGTGGCGCGAGGTCCACAGGCGGATCAGCTCGGCGACCGACTCGATGTCCTTCTGATAGCCGTGGAAGTCGCCCGGTTTGCCGCCCTCGACCGAGCGTGACCAGCCGGTCGACATCGGGTCGATGAAGACGAGGTCGCTGACAGCGAGCAGCGACTCGTGGTTGTCGACGAGGTCGTAGGGCGGCGGCACGAGCGCGCCGGCGTCACCCATGACGACCCGGCGGGGGCCGAGCAGGCCCAGGTGGAGCCAGACACTCGAGCTGCCGGGGCCGCCGTTGAAGGCGAAGGTCACCGGTCTCTTGCGCACGTCGGCGCCGTCGAGCACGTAGCTCGTGAGCGAGAGCTCGGCCCGCGCCCGGTGGCCGCCGAAGGTGCCGTCCTTGTGGTCCTCCTCGCGCAGCACGACCCGTCCGGTCGTCGCCGTGTAGCGCAGCTGGCGGCGCCCGACCCGCAGGGTGTGGTGCGTGCTGACGAGGTCGTCGACGGGCTCCTTGGGCTCCGGCTTGGTGTCGCCGTCCTTGGAATCCTTTGGCGCAGGGCGGGTTTCGCGCTCGGCGGGGGATGGCTCGAGATCGGTCCCGTCGCTCACACCATCCGTCCTTCGGTGAAGCGGGCCCCGGCGAGCACGTGGACGTGCGCGTGGAAGATCGTCTGCCCGGCGTCGCTGCCGGTGTTGATGATCATGCGGTGTGCGTCCGCCACGCCTTCCTGCTCGGCGACCTGCTGGGCGAGCCGGAAGACGTCGGCGAGGTCGTCGGCCGACGCGTGGGCGAGGGCTCCGACGGTGGGCTCGTGCCGCCGCGGAACGACGAGCACGTGGGTCGGGGCCGCAGGGTTGATGTCGCGGAAGGCGATCGACCGCTCGCTCTCCGCGACACGCTCGGACGGGATGTCGCCGGTGACGATCCTGCAGAAGAGGCAGTCGTCGGGAGTCTGCTGGCTCATGCCTGCACCCTAGGGACGTCAACCGAAACGCGCACCTGCGCGTCATGGTGTCGTGAGAACGTTGGGTATGCCGTCCGGCCAGCTGGGTGACGCCGGCTCGCCCCGGCGCGGTCCGGGTGGCCGAGACGCTGCCTCGTCCGGCCCAGCTTCGCCGCGCGTGTCCTCGGTCGGCTCACCCCACGACCAGGGCCTGCCCGTCGACCCCGACGTGGCGATCGGTGAGCTCTATCGCGCCCACTGGCACCGCCTCGTGAGGCTCGCCTGGCTGTTGCTGCGCGACCAGCTCGCGGCCGAGGACGTCGTGCAGGACGCGTTCGTCGCGACGCACCGTCGCTGGGCCTCGATCCGTGAAGGAGGCCGCGTCGTCGGCTACCTGCACACGGCCGTCGTCAACGGCTGCCGGTCGGTCCAGCGCCACAACGTCGTCGTCGACCGCGTCAACACGGCCACCGCCGGGTCGGCCGATGCACCCGGCCGGGAGTCTGTCGGCAGCGCGGAGGCGGCCGCCCTGCACGGCTCCGAGCACGACGCCATGATGCGTGTCCTCGCCGGACTGCCGACTCGACAACGCGAGGTGCTGGTGCTGCGCTACTACGCCGACCTCTCGGAGGCGCAGATCGCCGCCACGCTCGACATCTCGCCGGGTGCGGTCAAGAGCCACGCCCACCGCGGGCTGATGACCCTGAGAGCCACGATGCCGATGACGGAGCAGCCATGAACACCGACCCGACGCCCCTCGACCCTGACGAGGCAGCCCGCCGGGACTCCGCCCTGCGCGAGACCGAGGCCAGCCTGCGCCGGACGCTGAGCGCCGAGGCCGGGCGCATCGAGCCCGGCGACCGCCTCGCGAGCATTCTCACCGAGGCACGGGTCGAGGCCGGTCACGGCACTGGGCGGTGGCTCGCGCCCGCGGCTGCCGCGGCGGCGGCGCTGCTGCTCGCCGGCACGGTGTGGGCGGTGAACCGTCCGACCGGGACGACCCCCGTCGGCGGTCCGACGGTGGCAACCACAACGACGAGCACGAGCGGCGTCACCCCCACGACACCCGGCACCATTCCCGCCACGCCGACCGGGACCTCACCTCCGCCTTCGAGCGCTCCCACCGCCGGACCCACCCCGACGACGGTCCACGTCAGTCCGACCGGGCCGTCGACGCCGTCCGCGCCGCCGACTGCAGCACCACCGACGGGCACGGCACCTCCCGTGACGACGACCGTGACCGTTCCCGTCTACTACCTCGGACCCCTCGTGGCCGGCAGCGAGCGGCTGCGCCTCTTCCGCGAGTTCGTCCCGGCAGCGGTGGCGTCCCCCGTGACGGCAGGGGGCAAGGCTCTGGCGGCCCTCCGGCTGGCCTTCGGGTCCAGCGGCGCGGCGCCGACCACCGGCTATGCCTCACCGTGGGTCTCCTCCGATCCGCGCTCAGTCACCGTCGGTGACGGTCGGATCACGGTGGCGCTCTCGCGAGGCCTCGACACGACGCCCGCCGGGGGTGGCGAGCTGGCGATCCAGCAGATCGTCTGGACGGTCCAGGCCGCCGTCGGTCAGGGAGCGCTGCCGGTGCGCATCACGGTGCCCGGGGACCGCGAGCTCGCGCCGGGCCTGTCGAGCACGCGCACCTGGAACCGCCCGGCCGACGTCATCGAGGTGGCGTCAACCCTGGCGCCCATCTGGGTCGACCAGCCCTTCCGTGGCGAGGTCGTCGAGGCGGGGAGGCCACTCACCGTCAAGGGCGTCGCGAGCACCTTCGAGGCGACCGTCGAGTGGGAGCTGCTGCGTGGCGGCGCCGTCGTCGACGAGGGCTTCACGACGGCCACCATCGGCGCACCCGGTCGCGGCACCTACACGTTCCAGACCGAGCCGCTCATGCCAGGTGCGCACGTGCTGCGCGTCTTCGAGAGCAGCGCCAAGGACGGCTCCGTCGCCGCCGAGCAGCGCGTGACCTTCACCGCCCGCTGACCCGCTGAGCCGCTGAGCCGCTGACGCCGCTGAGCCGCTGAGCCGCTGAGCCGCTGAGCCCGCTGACGAGGATCTCGCGTGGTCAGCGCCAGCGCGAGGCGGCGTTGATGACCGCGAGCGCGGCGGGGCCTGCCGACGACGAGCGCAGGATCGTCGGGCCGAGTCGCACCGGGCGCCCGCCCGCCGCCGTCAAGGCGTCGAGCTCGCGCGGCGAGATGCCGCCCTCGGGGCCGACGACGACGAGCACGTCACCCTTGGCGGGCAGGCTGACGCCAGCCAGCGGCTCGGTGGACTCCTCGTGCAGCAGCACCGTCAGCGCTGCGGCCTCCACCCGCGCGACGAGCGCGGCGAGGTCGACAGCGGAGGAGGTGAGCGGCATACGGGATCGGCGGGACTGCTTGGTGGCCCGCGTGACGACGGCAGCCCACTTGGCGAGCGACTTGGCGGCGCGCTCACCGCGCCACACGACGACCGAGCGCTCCGCCTGCCAAGGCACGACCTCGTCGACGCCGAGCTCGGTCGCAGCCTCGATGGCCTGCTCGTCGCGGTCGCCCTTGGCGAGCGCCTGCACGAGCACGAGACGCGGCTCGGGCGCCACCTCGTCGGTCAGCTCGAGCACCCGGCCGCGCACCCACGTGCGGTCGACGGCCTCGGCCTGGCAGAGCACGCGGCGCCCGGCACCGTCGGCGACGAGGTAGCGCTCGCCGGGTCGCACCCGCACGACCGTGGCGGCGTGGCGACCCTCGTCCCCATCGAGCCCGAGGACGTCGCCGACCGTCACGGCGGCCATCGCAGCCGGATCGCCGAGGAAGAGCTGGTGGGTCAACGCAGGCACTCCCCCACGCGCGTCACTTCTCCTTGAAGGCGTCGCGCAGCTTGCCGAAGAGGCCCTTGTTGGCAGGGGCCAGCCGACCCTCGGGGCGCTCCTCGCCGCGCAGCGCGGCGAACTGCTGGAGCAGGTCGCTCTGCTCCTCGGTCAGGCGCGTCGGGGTCTGCACGGTGGCGTGCACGAGGAGGTCACCGCGACCGCCGTGGCGCAGGTGCGTGACACCGAGGCCACGCAGGGTGTGCACTTCGCCGCTCTGGGTGCCGGGCTTGATCTCCAGGTCCTGCATGCCGTCGAAGGTCGAGAGCTTGAGTGTCGTGCCGAGCGCAGCGGCTGCCATGGGCAGCTCGACGCTGCAGTGGATGTCGTCGCCGCGGCGCGTGAACGTCTCATGGTTGACCACCCGGATCTCGACGTAGAGGTCGGCCTTGGGCCCGTTGCCGGGACCGACCTCGCCCTCTCCGGTCAGCTGGATACGGGTGCCCGTGTCGACGCCCGCGGGCACCTTGAGCTTCAGGCTGCGTCGGGTGCGCACGCGGCCGTCGCCAGAGCAGTCGTGGCAGGGGTCGGTCAGCGTCGCGCCGTAGCCCTGGCAGTTGACACACGGCCGTGAGGTCATGACCTGCCCGAGGAAGCTGCGCTGCACCTGCTGCACCTCGCCGGCGCCCTTGCAGATCGGGCACGTCTGCCGGCCGGTGCCGGGCTCGGCTCCGTCGCCGGCGCAGCGCGTGCAACCGACGGCCGTCTCGAGCGTCAGCTCCTCCTCGGAGCCGAAGACGGCCTTGGCGAGGTCGATGTCGAGACGCACGAGCGCGTCCTGGCCGCGCTGGACGCGCGACCGCGGGCCCCTGGTGCCGGCCTGTGCCCCGGCGCCGAAGAAGGCGTCCATGACGTCACTGAAGGAGAAGCCCGCGCCCGCGCCGTAGCCCGCGCCGCCAGCAGTGGCGAAGGGGTCGGCGCCCATGTCGAAGGAGCGTCGCTTCTGCGGGTCGGAGAGCACGTCGTATGCCTGCGAGACCCGCTTGAACTCCTCCTCGGCGTCGGCGCCCGGGTTGACGTCGGGGTGCAGCCTCCGCGCGAGGCGACGGTAGGCCTTCTTGATGTCCTCCTGGCTCGCGTCGCGAGCGACACCGAGGACGGCGTAGTAGTCGTTCAAGCTGGGGTTCCTTCGTGGGACGTGGTGCGTGCGGTGCCGACGCGACGGTGCGCCGGCGGTGGGGCGTCGTTCGGGACGGTGATGACGGTGGTGCTCACGTGGCGATCAGGTGGACTGGTTGGCGTCGAGGATCTCGGAGACGTAGCGGGCCACGGCCCGGACCGAGGCCATCGTCATGGGGTAGTCCATGCGCGTCGGGCCGAGGACGCCGAGGCTGGCGACGCGCTCGGCTCCGGAGCCATACCCCATCGACACGAGCGAGGTGGACTGCAGGCCGGTCACGGGGTTCTCGGTGCCGATGCGCACCGAGACGAGGTCCGGGTCGTCGCCGAGCTGACCGAGGAGGCGGAGCAGCGTGACGTGCTCCTCGAGCGCCTCGAGGATCGGCCCGATGGTGCGGGGGAAGTCGGTCCCGGCTCGGGCGAGGTTGGCCTGGCCCGCGAGCACGACCCGCTCCTCCCGCTCCTCGACGAGGGCGTCACCCAGGGCCGACACGACGGCCTCGGTCGCCGCCCGCTCGGCCTCCGGGGTGTCGTCCACGAGGTGGCGCAGCCGCGCCGCGGCGAGGGTGAACGGAACACCCGCGGCGACGTCGTTGATGCGGGAGCGGATCGAGGCGACGAGTGCCTCCCCGTCGGCGTCACCCAGCGTGCGGCCCAGGTCGACGACACGCTGCTCGACCCGGCCGGTGTTGACGATGAGCACGATCATGAGGTGCGTGGCGCCCAGCGGAACGAGCTCGATGTGACGCACCGTCGAGCGGGTCAGGGAGGGGTACTGCACGACGGCCACCTGGCGGGTGAGGCTGGCGAGCAGCCGCACGGTGCGGTCGACGACGTCGTCGAGGTCGACGGCGCCCTCGAGGAACTGGCTGATCGCGCGACGCTCGCCCGGGTTGAGCGGCTTGACGGCACTGAGGCGGTCGACGAAGACGCGGTAGCCGGCGTCGGTGGGCACGCGGCCCGCCGAGGTGTGAGGGGCGTGGATGAGGCCCTCCTCCTCGAGGAGCGCCATGTCGTTGCGCACGGTGGCGGCGCTGACGCCGAGGTGGTGACGCTCGACGAGGGCCTTGCTGCCGACCGGCTCGGACGTCTGCACGTAGTCCTGCACGATGGCGCGGAGCACCATGAGCCTGCGGTCCTCGCTCATCCGTCCTCCTTCGCCGCCCGGGCACCTCTCTGGCACTCTCAATTGTCGAGTGCCAAGTCTACGCGGTCGGCCCCCGTTGCACCGAACGCCGCGTTCGGTGTCGACCGTGACGGGGGCACCAGCAGCTGCGCCCGGTGGGCCGTGGTTCGAAGGCCGTGCGGGGCGTGGCACACCGCTCCCGCGCGCCGGACGGCATACGCTGCCTGACCGTGTGCCCCAACGACCGCTATGGCAACGACGTGCTCTCCGGCGACTGGCGCGCCCCGAAGCGGGGACGCTCGACCGACCTGCCCGCCGAGCGTGACCTCGTCGTCGAGGAGGTCGAGACGGGGTGGGTGGGTGCCGTCGTGCGGGTCGAGAAGGCGGGCGGCATGCACGTGGTGCACCTGGAGGACCGGCGCGGGCGCACCAGGGCCTTCCCGCTCGGCCCGGGATTCCTCGTCGACGGCAGCCCCGTCACCCTGACGCCCCCCAGAGCCGCCGCGCAGGCGAAGCTCGCCGAAGCCGTGATGGCGCAGTCACGCACCGCCTCCGGCTCCGTCGCGGTCCACGACGCTCGCGCGCGGGTGGCGAGCGGCTCGCGCATCTACGTCGAGGGGCGCCATGACGCAGAGCTCGTCGAGAAGGTGTGGGGCGACGACCTGCGCATCGAGGGGGTCGTCGTCGAGATGATGGACGGCGTCGACGACCTCGCCGGCATCATCGCCGAGTTCCAGCCCGGGCCGGGTCGACGCCTCGGCGTGCTCGTCGACCACCTCGTGCCAGGCACCAAGGAGGCGCGCATCGTCGACGAGGCGCGCGCCCTGCCCGGCCTGACCGCCCACGTGCGGATCCTCGGGCACCCCTACGTCGACGTGTGGCAGTCGGTGCGCCCGGAGCGCCTCGGCTGGCAGCGGTGGCCGGTCATCCCCCGCGGCACGTCGTGGAAGCACGGCATCTGCGCCGAGCTGGGCTGGCCGCACGACACGCAGGCCGACATCGCGCGGGCCTGGAAACGCATCCTCGGCACCGTGCGCACCTACGCCGACCTCGAACCGACGCTGCTCGCCAGCGTCGAGGAGCTCATCGACTTCGTGACCGAGCCGACGGCCTGAGCCGGTGGCCTGAGCCGACGGCCGGCACGCCGCGTCAGCGGCGCACGTATCCCGTGACATCGACCTTGAGGTAGGCCGAAGCGGAGGTCCGAACGCGCACCGCACCGTCGGACCCGACAGGCACGACGATGGTGTTGACCACCGTAGACGCGACCGGGTACTTGGCTGTGGCATACGGCGTCTCGGCCGCGCCGCTCGGGTATGCCGTGAAGTAGCCCGCAGCCGAGGGCGCGACGGCCGTGACGGTCAGGGTCACTGCCTTGACGCCGGTCGAGGGGACGCCGGCCCGACCGAGCACCGGGACCACCGGCGCCTGACCGGCTGGCACCCGTCCAGCGGGGTAGCCGAGGCCGGTCTGGCTGTCGAGGACTCGAGCGGGCGTGACACCGACGTGGTCAGCAGTCGTCGGAAGCCAGCCGAGGACGTCCACCATGACGTTGGTCGAGGCCGACGAGTGCACCTTGACGACACCGCCGGTGCCGATCTTGGCCACCACGAGACCCGTGGCGTCCCGAGCGGTCTCGAAGCGCACCTGGGGCGCCGGCGGCCGCACCGCACCGGCGGGGTAGGTGGTCAACCAGCCACCGGACGCCGCCCCACTCGATGAGACGTCGAGGATGACAGAGCCTGCGCCACTCGTTGGCACACCCGCCTTGCCCGTCACCGTGAGGTTGAGCGTGCCGCCCGGCGCGAGCTTCGCCTTTGTTGCGGCCAGCCCGGTGCGGGTGTCGAGCACGCGCACCGGGGCTCCGCCCGAGAGGTATCCCCCGGTGGCCGACCAGCCCACGACGTCGACGGACAGGTCTGTCGTGGCCGAGGTGTAGATGCGCACCTTCCCGTCAGCCCCCACCGAGCTGAGCACGGCCTGGGTGTTGGGCCGAGCCGCCACGATGGACGCCGAGCGCGACCCGGGTTGCGTGGTGCCGGAGGCATGCACCGTGAGGTAGCCGTTCGCCGCGGGCGAGGTGGCATTGACGTTCAGCATCACCTTGGCCACGCCGGTTGACGGCAGGCCCCCACGTCCCGCGACCTGGAAGGTCACCGCCCTGCCGGCGGCGACCCGGGACAGCGGGACGCCCAGACCGGACTTGGTGTCCATCACTCGGGAAGGGCCGGCGACCTGCCAGGCACGGCTGGTCGTGGCAGCGCTCGCTCCCTGGTCCTTGAGGTGGATGAAGCCGGTCGGCCACCGCCCTCCGCTCAGGGTGACGCGGCGCCACCGGAAGTCACCGCCCCAGTTGTCCTCCGAGACGAGGATCTCGCTGGACGAGATGACCTTCTCGACATAGGCGACGTGACCCGTGGAGGAGTACGAGGTGTTCCACCAGGCGACCGCACCGACCGCCGGGCTGTTGTTGGTCTGGGTCGGGAAGGAGGGTCCCCAGTTGGAGGCGTAGCCCGTCAGCGACGCAGGCCGCGTGTTGGGCAGTCCGTTCCTGACGAGTCGGTAGGCGACGTAGTTGGTGCAGTTGTGGCCGGTGGACTGACGCCAGTAGCTCGTGGTGCTGTTTGCGCTGTAGCCGGCGTTGGAGTAGCCGGCGGAGGCACAGGGCGTGTAGCCGGTGCACAACACGATCCACTCGGCTGAGCGGGCCGTCGGCGCGAGTCCCACACCGGTGAGCGCCAGAGCGAGACCGGAGACCACCGTCAGGGCGATCGGACGGAACCTCGTGCCTGCGGAGAACATACGGGGGCTCCCATGATCGGCATCGAGGTCTCCCGCAATCTAGGACAAGATCGTCAGTACGTCACTACTTTCTCAGCAATCCCTTGCGACACGCCGATCACTTCCCATGACATCTCGGCCTCGTGTGCTAGCCCTGAGCGACTCAGCGTCGGCGGCTGCCGGGAAACACGAGTCGGTCGATGAGGCGCCGTTTGGCCGAGGTGATCGGCGGGCGGACAACGACTGTCGAGTCCGGCCGCAGCGGCTGGCGCAGCACGGCCTTCGCATGGCTGAAGAGCTCGACGGAGAACTCGCCGTGATAGGCGCCCATGCCACTCATCCCCACGCCCCCGAAGGGCAGCTCGGGCACGGCGAGGTGGGCGAGCGGGATGTTGACGCCGATCGCCCCGGACGAGGTGTCACGCACGAAACGGCGGCGGGTGTCGGGATTCGAGGTGAAGACATAGAGCGCGAGAGGCTTGTCACGACGGTTGATGACCTCGATGGCCTCGTCGACGCCTGACACCTCGACGAGCGGTAGCACCGGACCGAAGATCTCCTCGGCCATCACCGGGTCGTCGAACGACACTCCGTCGAGCACCGTCGGCGCGAGGTAGCGCGTCGAGGCGTCGCTGTGGCCGCCCGTGACGACCTGGGCGGGGTCGATGAGCCCGGACAGTCGCTCGAGGTGGCGGTTGTTGACGATGCGCCCGTAGTCGGGCGACCCACTGGGATCGTCGCCGTAGGAGTCGCGGATCGCCTTGATGAGCAACGGTTTGAGTGCGTCGAGGGTATGCCGTGTCGCGAGCACGTAGTCCGGGGCGACACACGTCTGGCCCGCGTTGGTGAACTTGCCCCAGACGATGCGCCGCGCCGTCGCCTCGAGGTCGACCCCGTCGTCGACGAAGGTCGGTGACTTGCCACCGAGCTCGAGCGTCACCGGGGTGAGGTGCCTGGCGGCCGCCTCGAGCACGATCCGACCGACGGCACCGTTGCCGGTGTAGAAGATGTGGTCGAAGCGCTCGGCGAGCAGAGCCGTCGTCTCCGGCACCCCGCCCTCGACGACGTGCACGGCCTCCTCGTCGAGGTGCTGCGTCAGCAGGCGGGCGAGGACCGCCGACGTCGCCGGCGCCACCTCGCTCGGCTTGACGACCGCTGCGTTGCCGGCGGCCAGCGCACCCACGAGGGGCGTCAGCGTGAGCTGCACCGGATAGTTCCACGGCGCGATGACGAGCACGACACCCAGCGGCTCGCGCACGATGTGGGCCCTTCCCGGCAGCACCCGGAGCGGGACCCGGACCCGACGCGGCGCCAGCCATCGGCGCAGGTTCTTGAGGGTGTGGTCGATCTCGCTGACCACCAGCCCCGCCTCGGTGAGCCAGGAGTCCACGGCGCTCTTGCCGAGGTCGGACTCCAGCGCCCTCGCGATCTCGTCCTCGTGGTCGACCACGAGGCTGCGCAGCGCCCGCAGCTGGGCTTCTCGCCAGGCATAGGGCTTCGTGCGTCCGCTGTCGAAGGCCCGCCGGGCGCGTGCCACGACCGCTGTCACGTCGGTGCTCGGGGACGGCGTCCCGGTGCTGCTCTGGGTCATTGAATTCCTCTGTCTCAGCGTGGATCTCAGGCGGCCAGCAGCCGGTGGACGACAGTGTCGGCGAGAAGTCGCCCTCGGCGGGTGAGGACGATTCGACCGCGACCCACGGCCGACGTTCCGTCGACGAGGCCGTCGGCGATGAGTCCGGCGACCGCGCTGCGCCCGGACGTGCGCAGGTCGCCGACAGGGAGTCCCTCGACGAGGCGGGTGCCGAGCAGCACCCTCTCGTCGTAACGCTGCTCGTCGGTGAGGGTCTCGCGCGCGTGTGCGGGCGAGACCCCGGAGCCGAGCCGGGCGGCATACGCGCTCGGGTGCTTGACGTTCCACCAGCGCACCCCGCCGACGTGGCTGTGGGCGCCCGGCCCGATGCCCCACCAGTTGGTGCCCGCCCAGTAGGCGATGTTGTGGCGGCACCTGGTCTGCTCGGAGCGCGCCCAGTTGCTCACCTCATACCAGCCGAAGCCGGCAGCCGAGAGGAGGGTGTCGGCAAGCTCGTACTTGTCCGCCTCGTCATCGTCCTCGGGCATGGGCACGAGACCCCGGCGGACCTGAGCCGCGAGCTTGGTGCCCGCCTCCACGACGAGGGCGTAGGCGGAGATGTGGTCGGGGTCGAGAGCGATCGCCGTCTCGACGCTGCGGCGCCAGTCCTCGAGCGACTCCCCCGGCGTGCCGTAGATGAGGTCGACGCTGACCTGCATGCCGGCGTCGCGCGTGGCCGCGACCGCGCGCGCGACGTTGTCGGGGTCATGGGTGCGCTCGAGCGTCGCGAGCACGTGCGGCACCGCCGACTGCATGCCGACCGAGACGCGCGTGAACCCGCCAGCGGCCAGCTCCGCGAGCGACTCCGGCGTCACCGAGTCGGGGTTGGCCTCGGTCGTGACCTCTGCCCGCGAGGTGAGACCCCATCGATCCCGTATGCCGGCCAGCATCCTCAGCAGGTCGCGTGACCTCAGCATCGTCGGGGTGCCTCCGCCGACGAAGACCGTTGACACCGCTGGTGACTCGTCACCGAGCACACGGCCGGCCAGCTCGATCTCTCGCAACGCCGCATCCGCGTAGGTGTCGACGCCGATGGTCGAGCCGGGCCCGCCGAGCTCGGTGAGCGTGTAGGTGTTGAAGTCGCAGTAGCCGCACCGCACCGTGCAGAACGGCACGTGCACGTACACGCCGAGGTCGGTGCCGGCCAGACTCGACAGGGCTGCCGCGGGGAGCTCACCCGATGCGGGCGCGGGGTCGCCGTCGGGGAGGGCGGAGGGCGGCATACCTCCGATTGTCTCAGGCGAGCCTGGCGCTCCCGACAGGCCGTCGGCCTACGCTGGCGGGATGAGCGGTGCGGGCGAGGGCCGGCCCCCACCGGCGGTGCCGTCGGTGCGCACCGCCTTGCTGCTCGTGGTCGCGGTCGTCGTGGGGGCCACGGGCCTGGTCGTCGTGGCGTCGAGGACGAGCGGGCCGGTGCCGAGCACGGCTCCACAGGTCACCTGCCGCGCGCCACCCCCTCCCCCGACGACGGCGGCGCGGATCGAGGCGGCGCCCGACCCGTCGTCGGCCGGCGGCGCCCGCTGGCGGGCCATCCTGACCACGACGTGTGGCGTCATCACCCTCGAGCTGGACGGTCGGTCCGCTCCGGCCACCGTGGCATCGTTCGTGGCGCTGGCCCGCGCCGGCTACTGGACCGACAGCGTCTGCCACCGGTTGACGACCCGGCAGGCAGCGACCGGCTTCCTCCAGTGCGGCGACCAGACGGGTCGGGGCCCCCCGGGCTACGACCTCCCGCTCGAGAACCTGCCACCCGACGACCGCTACGTGCGGGGCATGGTCGCGATGGCTCGCGGCGTCGACGCCGCGAGCGCGGCGGGCGAGTTCTTCATGGTGCACCGTGACTTCACCGTGGCACGTGGGCGACCGGGCTACACGGTGTTCGGTCGTGTCGTCGAGGGGCAGCAGGTCCTTGACTTCATCGCAGCCGGCGGCGGGGAGGACACCCGCCCCGACGGCCCGCCCTTCATCTCGATCAGCATCCTCACGGTCACGGTCGGCCCCCTCTGACGTCGCGGCCGGGGCCGGGGCCTCGGGCGATGCAGATGGCCAATGAGCGCTCACTTAGGCTGCTGTGGTGTATAGCCCCCAGTGGATCGACCTCGACGGCGTCGCCAACATGCGCGACCTCGGTGGCCTCCCGACCGAGACCGGTGAGACGGTGCGGCCTCGGCGGCTGCTGCGCTCCGACAACCTCCAGGACCTCTCACCCGGGGCGATCGAGACGCTCGTGACCCACTACGGCGTCAGCGACATCGTGGATCTGCGCACGCACGTCGAGCTCGCCAAGGAGGGTGACGGCCCCCTGCGGGCCCTCGTGCACATCCGCCACCACCACCACACGCTCTATCGCGAGGACTCGATCGAGTCAGGCATCCCCGCCGCCGAGCGAGCTCTCCCCTGGGAGACCGACGAGCGCCGTGAGGCGGCCGCTGCGACAGCAGCTGTCGCTCAGGGCTCGCAGGAGGCGACCGATCCCGCGCGCCGCCGCAGCCACGACCAGTTCTGGTCGCAGCACTACCTCTCCTATCTCGCCACCCGGCCGGACTCGATTGTCGCCGCCCTCGATGACATCGCCTCGAGCCAGGGCGCGACCATCGTGCACTGCGCCGCCGGCAAGGACCGCACCGGCACCGTCGTGGGGCTAGCGCTCAAGGTGGTCGGCGTGCCGGACGATCTCGTCATCGCCGACTACGCCGCCTCGGCAGAGCGGGTGCCGGCGATCATGGCGCGGCTGCGCGCGAGCACGGCGTATGCCGCCAACCTCCAGGACAAGACGGTCGCGCAGCAGTCCCCGACCACGGACACGATGCGGTTGCTGCTCGCTGCCTTGGAGGAGCGCCACGGCGGGGTGCTCGGCTGGCTCGACACGCAGGGATGGACCCGCGCGGACACCGACCGGCTGCGCCGCAAGCTCCTCGGGGACTGAGGTCTCGTCGCGCTCGACCGCATCGCCGCCTCAGCCGCTGTAGGTGCCGAAGCTCCAGCTGTTGCCCTCGGCGTCCCTGACCGAGAAGCCGCGAGAGCCGTAGTCGCTCTCCTCCATGGGCCGGTCCACGACGGCACCGAGCCGTTGCGCGCGCTGCCACACGGCATCAGGGTCGTCGACGACGACGTAGACCGTCGCTGCCCTCGCGCCGGAGACGAAAGTGTCGTGTCCCCTGGCACGGCTGCTCACCATCACCCGTCCTCCCTCGGGCCACAGCATCTCGCTGTGCTCGATCACTCCCGCCTCGTCCTGGACGATGATGCCGTCGTCGAAGCCGAGCCCGTGCAGCCAGGCTCGGGCCGCCACGGGGTCGTCGTAGCTCAGCCCGACCCAGATGTTGTGGTCCTTGCGGGTGTCGCCCGTCTGGGGGGTGTCGGTGGTTGCGTCGGTGATGTCGGTCTCCATCTGCTCACCCTGACACCCGAGGTCACACCTGTCTTGGACGAATGCGAACCACCGCCCGTTCGGGGGGTGGGCCGGCGGTGGCATGGGCCGGGAGTGGAGGCCTCAAGTGCCGATGAGCACGTCCTCGGTGCGCCACCGGCTGGGCGACGTGCCGGCGAGCTCGCGCCAGTCGCGGTCCATGTGGGCGTGGTCGGACCAGCCGCAACGCGCCGCGACGTCCGCGAGCGAAAGGTCCGCAGCCGCGACGAGCGGGAGGGAGCGCTCGAACCGCCGGACCCGCGCGAGCGCCTTGGGTGTCACGCCGAACTCGGTGCCGAACTGCGTCTGGAGCCGGCGCATCGACCAGCCCACCCGAACCGCCACGTCGCGGATCGACGCCGCTCCCCCGCTGGCTCGGATCAACCGCCAGGCCTCGGCCACCTCGGGCGCCGGCTCGAGCCGCGCCCGACGGTCACGCTCGAGGTCGAGCAGCACCTGCTCCACCAGCGCGAACCTCGTGGTCCACGAGTCGGTCTCGTGCAGTCGCTCGCGCAGCGTCGTGGCGGCCGGACCCATGATGTCGCCGAGCTCGTACGACCCCCCGGACACCTCGGCCGGCCGCACCCCGAAGAGCGCACGCACCGCGCCGGGCCGCAGGGCCAGCTGCACGCCGTGCTGGTTGCCGTCGTGGTGGATGTGCGCCGGCGCCGTCGACAGCCCGGCCAGCACGGAGCCGTATGCGGTCGGGCCGCTGCCGCCGTCGGCGACGGTCAGCGGGGCGTCGAGGGGCACGACGAGCGTGACGGTGCCGGACGGCATACCGACGTGGACACCGGGTGGGTAGCCGGAGACGCGATATCCGACGGCGCGCTCGACGAGCTGCGCGAATCGCGGCGACGGCTCGTGCTCGTGGTGATCGGCCTGGGTGGCCTGCGCGGCGGGCGAGGGCACCCCACCACGCTACGCCCGGCTACGGGGTCTTCTTGCCCTTGTCGCCGTCGCTCGAGAGCGCGGCCACGAAGGCCTCCTGGGGGACCTCGACGCGGCCGACCATCTTCATCCGCTTCTTGCCCTCCTTCTGCTTCTCGAGCAGCTTGCGCTTACGGCTGATGTCGCCGCCGTAGCACTTGGCCAGGACGTCCTTGCGGATCGCGCGGATGTTCTCGCGTGCGATGATGCGCGAGCCGATGGCAGCCTGGATCGGCACCTCGAACTGCTGGCGCGGGATGAGGTCCTTGAGCTTGCCGGCCATCATGACGCCGTAGTTGTAGGCCTTGTCCTTGTGGACGATCGCGGAGAAGGCGTCGACGGTCTCGCCCTGCAGGAGGATCTCGACCTTGACGAGGTCGGCCACCTGCTCGCCGTCGGGCTCGTAGTCGAGCGAGGCGTAGCCGCGGGTCTTCGACTTCAGCTGGTCGAAGAAGTCGAACACGATCTCGGCGAGCGGCAGCGTGTAGCGCATCTCGACGCGGTCCTCGGAGAGGTAGTCCATGCCGCGCAGGCTGCCGCGCTTCTGCTGGCACAGCTCCATGATGGCGCCGACGAACTCGCTCGGCGCGAGGATGGTGGCGCGCACGATGGGCTCGCTGACCTCGCGGATCTTGCCGTCGGGGTACTCGCTCGGGTTCGTGACGTGCACGGCCTTGCCGTCGTCGAGCACGACGTCGTAGACGACGTTGGGCTGGGTCGAGATGAGGTCGAGACCGAACTCGCGCTCGAGCCGCTCGCGCACGATCTCGAGGTGCAGCAGCCCGAGGAAGCCCACCCGGAAGCCGAACCCGAGCGCGGCCGAGGTCTCGGGCTCGTAGACGAGCGCCGCGTCGTTGAGCTTGAGCTTGTCGAGGGCCTCGCGCAGGGCCGGGTAGTCGGACCCGTCGATGGGATAGAGGCCGGAGAAGACCATCGGCTTGGGGTCGCGGTAGCCACCGAGGTCCTGGGCGGCGGGCTTGCTCGCGTTGGTGACCGTGTCACCGACACGCGACTGGCGCACGTCCTTGACGCCGGTGATGAGGTAGCCGACCTCGCCGACACCGAGCCCATTGGAGGGGACGGGTTCCGGGCTGATCACACCGATCTCGAGCAGCTCGTGCGTCGCGCGCGTCGACATCATGACGATCTTCTCGCGCGGGTTGAGGTTGCCGTCGACGACGCGGACGTAGGTGACGACACCTCGGTAGGTGTCGTAGACGGAGTCGAAGATCATCGCCCGGGCCGGGGCGTCGGCATCGCCGGTCGGAGCGGGGATCTGCGCCACGATCATGTCCAGCAGCGGCTCGACGCCCTCACCGGTCTTGCCCGACACCCGGAGGCAGTCGTCCGGCTCGCCGCCGATGAGCTTGGCGAGCTCCTCGGCATACTTCTCCGGCTGGGCGGCCGGGAGGTCGATCTTGTTGAGCACGGGGATGATCGTCAGCTCGTTCTCCATGGCCAGGTAGAGGTTGGCCAGGGTCTGCGCCTCGATGCCCTGGGCGGCGTCCACGAGCAGCACGGCGCCCTCGCACGCCGCGAGTGAGCGCGACACCTCGTAGGTGAAGTCGACGTGGCCCGGCGTGTCGATCATGTTGAGGCAGTACACCAACTGCTCGGAGGCTTCGCCGCGGCCCGCCCCGCCGTGAACAGGCTCCGTCGTCGCGTCCACGGCCCACGGCATGCGCACGGCCTGGCTCTTGATGGTGATGCCACGCTCGCGTTCGATGTCCATGCGGTCGAGGTACTGCGCCCGCATCGCCCGAGCGTCCACGACCCCCGTCTTCTGGAGCATGCGGTCGGCCAGCGTCGACTTGCCGTGGTCGATGTGGGCGATGATGCAGAAGTTGCGGATGAGGTCCGGCGGCGTTGCGTGGGGCGCCAGCGCAGTACGGGCCATGGGCGACACGGTGGGACGAACCTCGCAGGGTGGGGAGTGTGGGGTGGTGTGGGCGGTGGTGTGAACACGGGCAGGCTGGACCGGCGCCGCTCGCCACCGGCACAGTCTCCCACGCTTTCGCCGTATGCCGCGCACGCCCTCGCGTGCTCCGGAGGGGCTTCTGACGTGGCTCGCCCACCGGCCCCGGCGGTCCGGCGTGGTCGGGTCGCTTCCGGTGACGCACAATGGCGCCCATGCGCGCCCAACCCATGCTGACGCTGCCGGTGGCCCCGGGGTCGCACCTGCCCCTCCGGCGCTACGTGCGACACCCCCGCGAGATCCTCGTACTCGTCCTGGCGGTCATCGCCTCCCTGCTGCTGCTCGGACTGGCCATCGTCGAACTGCTGGCGGCGTATGACGAGGGCCGCTCGCCCGACATCTATGCCCTGGCGCTGATCTTCGCCCCCGTGCTCATCTGGTTCGGCCGTGGCCAGCTGTGGGCCCAGCAGCGGCTGAACGGCATCAAGCTGACGCCGGAGCAGTTCCCCGAGGCCTACGCGATGCTCGTCGACGCGGCCGCCCGGTCGGGGTTGTCCTACGTGCCCGACGCCTACGTCGTGCTCGGCAACGGCGTCATCAACGCAGCCGCGTCCGGCCACGGCTTCCGCCGGTTCGTCTTCATCAACAGCGACCTGCTCGAGGTCGGCGGCGCGGCGCGCGAGCCCGAGGCACTCCGCTTCGTCATCGCCCACGAGGTGGGCCACATCGCGGCAGGCCACGTCAGCTACTGGCGGATCCTCGCCACCTTCGCCTCGCAGTGGATCCCGGTCGTCGGCTCGACCCTGAGCCGGGCGCAGGAGTTCACGGCCGACAACTACGGCCACGCACTGGCTCCCCAGGGCGCTCGTCTCGCCATGGCGACGCTGGCCGGCGGGAAGTATCTCAACCGGTCGGTCGACGTCGACGCCATGGCCGACCGGGCTGTCACCGAGCCGGGCTTCTTCGTCTGGGTGACCAACGCGACGGCCTCGCACCCGGTGCTGCTGTGGCGCATGCACGCTCTGCGGGACCGACGCCGGCCGGGACGGTTGCTCTGGCGGCCCCGGGAGCCGTGGCTCTGGGGCGGGACTCCCCTGCCGGGCGCCTTCTCGCTGCCCGCACTGGTCGGCTTCCAGCCCACCGAGCCGCCGGGGATCGGTCGCGCCGCCGACCCGCCCGCCGTCCGCGCAGACAGGGCCGGAGCGCAGCCAGCCTGGGCGCCGACCACGCCGCTGCCCGCGGCGACCGGAAACGAGGGCGGCGGATGGGGCGCTCCTGCGCCAGTTCCCTCCACGGAGGGTGGCGGATCAGACTCTGACCGACTCCACCGGAGCGACCTCGGGGCGCGGGGTGCGGGCTCGACGCTCGAGCACCGCTGAGAGCACGGCGACCAGGACGCCCAGCACGGCGAGGCCCGCTCCGACGAGGCTGGGAGCGCCGTAACCCCACCCGGCCGCGAGGACGAGCGAGCCGAGCCACGCGCCCAGCGCGTTGGCCATGTTGAGGGTCGAGTGGTTGAGCGCGGCTGCGAGCGACTGCCCCTCGTGCGCGACGTCCATGAGTCGCGTCTGCAGCAGGGGCACGACGATCGAGGGCAGCACGGCGAGCACGAAGACCATGAGGACCGCGAGCCACAGCACCTGGGCGGCCCATCCGAACACGGCGAGCAGCACCCCGACCAGCGACAACGAGAGGATGATGCCGCGCAGCACCCCGACGCGGTTGGCGACCCGACCGCTCACCACCATGCCGGTGACCATCCCGACGCCGTAGACCGCGAGCACCCACGGGATGTAGCTCTCGTCGAGACCGGCCAGCTCCGTCATCGTCGGCGTGATGTAGGAGTACATCGCGAACATGCCGCCGAAGCCGACGACGCCGATGAGCAACGCGAGCCACACCTGCAGGCGGCGCAGGGCCTGCATCTCCGATCGCATCGACTCGTCGCCGCTCGGGCTCTGGTGGGGCAGGAAGACCGCGATCGCGGCGACGGTCACGAGGCCGATGACGCCGACGAGGAGGTAGGGCAGGTGCCACGAGTAGCGCTGGCCGACCAGCGTCGCGAGGGGCACCCCGACGACGTTGGCGACGCCGAGCCCGCCGAGCAACGTGGCGACCGCGGCGGTGCGCCGCCGGTGCGAGACGAGCGAGGCGGCGACGACCGACCCGATGCCGAAGAAGGCCCCGTGCGGGATGCCGGCGAGGAAGCGTGCCGCCATCACGGTCGGGTAGGTGTCGGCGAAGACGATGGCGACGTGCGCCACGGCGAAGAAGGCCATGAGGGCCATCAGCAGGCCCTTGCGTGGCGCCTTGGCCGCCATCACGGCGATGAGCGGCGCCCCGACGACGACACCGAGCGCATAGGCCGAGACGTAGTGGCCCGCCGTGGCGATGTCGACGCCCGTGCCGTCGGCGATCTGCGGCAGCAGGCCCATCGTGACGAACTCGGTCGTGCCGATGGCGAAGCCGCCCAGCGCGAGGGCGAGGATGGCGAAGGCGGTTCGGCGGTCGGCGGGGCTCACGGTGGTTCTCCGGGTCTCGGGGCTCGGTGCGGCGGGAGAGCGCTGCACGATGGCAGGGCGGATCGCCGTCGACCCGGGCTCAGACCAAACGGTAGCGGGTGGCGCGGCTACGGTGATTCCCATGTCCACTGCCTTCGACCGCCTGGTGCGGGGCCTGCGCTCCCTCCTGCGCGCACCCAGCACCCCGTCCACCCGCGGCACGACGCCGACCGCGCCGGCGCAGGAAGGCGACCGCGCGGCATACCCCGGCGACGCCACGACGCTGCCTGACACGACGTATGCGCCTGCCCCCGACGGCAACCCCGACCCCGGCGAGATCGTGTGGACGTGGGTGCCCTACGAGGAGGACCACAGCCAGGGCAAGGACCGGCCCGTGCTCGTCATCGGGCGTGAGGCCGACTGGCTCGTCGCGCTCCCCCTGACGAGCAAGGACCACGATCGCGACGCCCAGCAGGAGCGCCGATCCGGGCGCGAGTGGGTCGACATCGGCACCGGGGACTGGGACCGGCGCGGTCGTCCCAGCGAGGTGCGCGTCAACCGGCTCGTGCGGGTCGACCCGGCGGGTGTGCGGCGCGAGGGCGCGGTGCTCCCCCGCGACCGCTACGACCGGGTGGTCGCCGCGGTGCGCGCGCACCGACGCTGAGCGCCGCGCTGGTCTGGCACCGCATGACGATCGGGCCCGTCACCGCGAGGTGACGGGCCCGATCAGGCTGAGGGTCGGACGCGTCAGAGAGACGCGGCCTGCTTCGCCATGGCCGACTTCTTGTTGGCGGCCTGGTTGGCGTGGATGACGCCCTTGGAGACAGCCTTGTCGAGCTTCGTCGAGGCGACCTTGAGGGCGTCCGAAGCGGCGTCCTTGTCACCGGAGGCAGCAGCCTCACGGAACTTGCGGACCCACGTGCGGAGCTCGCTCTTGACGGCCTTGTTGCGCTCGGTGCGCTTCTCGTTCGTCTTGATGCGCTTGAGCTGCGACTTGATGTTTGCCACGTTGAGAGTTTCTTTCGTTCGGTCGGATGGTTGCCGTTAGAGGGCGGCAAAGCAGCTCGGGACCGGGCGTGGGGCACCCTGCGTGAGCCGCTCTGGATAGAGCCTGCATGCGCGCACGACCAAGAGCGCGCACGCAAGGGTCAAAGTTACCAGTGGCCGGGCTCCCCTCCAAACCGGCGCCGGCGCGGCTGGGCACCGCGGGGGTATGCCGGGTGGCGGGCTCAGCCGGCAGCGCGCGCTCGGGCGATCGTGAGGATGGCGCGCTCGACGGCATAGACGGGGTCGCGGCCACCGCCCTTGACCTCGTGGTCGGCCGCGGCGATGGCCTGCACGGCGACGGCGAGGCCGTCGGCGCTCCAGTGCCCCACGGAGCGGCGCGCCTTGTCGACCTGCCACGGGGCCATGTTGAGGCTCTTGGCGAGCTGGGCCGAGCTGCCTCGACCGGCCGACCCCACCTTGATGAGCTGGCGCAGCTGCGAGGCGATGACCGCGACGATCGGCACGGGGTCGACACCGGAGGCGATGGCGTGACGGAGCAGCCGCAGCGCCTCACCCGGCTGGCCGGCGACCGTCGCGTCGGCGACCCGGAAGCCGGTGGCCTCGACCTTGCCCCCGTGGTAGGTGTCGACGACCGCGTCGTCGACCGTGCCCTCAGTGTCGGAGATGAGCTGCGAGCAGGCTGCCGCGAGCTCGCGGAGGTCCTTCCCGACGGCCTCGACGAGGGCGCGCACCCCCTCGCTCGTGATCTTGCGACGGGCCGCGGCGAACTCCTTCATGACGAAGTCGGTCTTGTCTCGGTCGCTCTTGACGGCCGGGCAGTCGATGACCCGGGCGCCCGCCTTCTTCATCGTGTCGAGCACCTTCTTGCCGCGCATGCCGCCGCCGTGGGCCACGACGAGCAGCAGGTCGGGGTCGGGCGCGGCGAGCAGCGTCAGCACGTCGGCCTGCATCTCGTCGGGGGCGTCGTGCAGACCCGTGACGACGAGCGCCTTGACCCCGCCGAAGAGCGACGGGCTGGCGTGCATCTGCAGGGCCCCCGCCTCGTAGGTCGCGGACTCGAGGCGGATGACCTCGAGGTCGGGCTCGGCGACGCGGGCGCTCGCGACGACCCCGGTGACGGCCCGCTCGACGAGGAACTCCTCGGGTCCGGTGACGAGGACGAGCGACGGAGCGGCCGGGTCGGTCATGGCCCCACCTTCCCACGCTGCCCCGACACCCGCGCCCGCTGCCCGTCACCCCTCGCCCGTCACCCGCTGGGCATCGCCTCCGGCGTGTGCCGGGTGGTGGGTGCGCTTCAGTCGAAGAGGGCGCCGGAGGCGAGCGTGAGGTCGAGCTGGTCGAGCCGGGCCGCGATGATGTCCTCGCTCAGCTCGAAGTGGTCGACGAGCTCGTCCAGCTGCATGCCCGACTCGGCCGCGTCGCGCAGCTCCTCGTCCTGCTCGTCGGACCACGCGTGCCCGGCGGTGACGGCACTACGGGTCGACTCGGCGACCGGTGGCGGCCCGGCAACCGGCCGCGGGTGCTCCGTGCCGTCGGCGTCGGCGCGGGCTCCGGTGAGAGACCGCAGCACCGGCTCCTCGACGGCGACCGGCGGCGGGGCGGTCGCGTCGAGCCGTGACAGGGCGGCCAGCACCATGCCCTTGTCGGTCGTCGGATAGAAGGGTGGCAGGGAGCGCTGGAGGAAACCGGCATACCTCGCCGTCATCATGCGCGAGTCGAGGAAGGCGACGACGCCGCGGTCGTCGGAGCGGCGCACGAGCCGACCGGCGCCCTGGGCGAGCCGCAGCGCAGCGTGGGTGGCCGAGACGGCCATGAAGCCGTTGCCACCCATGCGGGCGATGGCCTGCGAGCGGGCAGAGGAGAGCGGGTCGTCCGGCCGCGGGAACGGGATGCGGTCGATGATGACGAGCTGGCACGACGACCCCGGCACGTCGACGCCCTGCCAGAGGGTCAGGGTGCCGAAGAGACAGGTGCGCGGCTCACGCGCGAACTGGCGCACGAGCGTGGTGATCTGGTCCTCGCCCTGGCAGAGCACCGGGATGTCGTCGCCGAGGCGCGCCCGCATGATCTCGGCCGCGGTCTGCGCCGCTCGCATCGAGGAGAAGAGGCCGAGAGTGCGACCGCCCGCGGCCCGCACGAGCGCCTCGATCTCGTCGAGCGTGTCGTCCCCTGCCCCGTCGCGACCCGGCGGCGGCAGGTGCGCTGCGACGTAGGCGATCGCCTGCTTGGGGTAGTCGAAGGGGCTGCCGACGTCGAGGCCCTGCCAGGCGGGGGCACCGTCTCCGCGCAGGCCGATCGTGCCGGCCACGGCGTCGAAGGTGCCGCCGAGCTCGAGCGTCGCCGAGGTCATGACGACGGTGCGGGCCTGGAAGACCTTGTCGCGCACGAGCGTCGCGACGCTCATCGGGGCGACGCGCAGCACCGGGCCGCGGCGCGGGTCACGGCTCAGCCAGACGACGTCGAGCTCGCGCTCCTCGAGGATGCGCTCGGCGTTCTCGTGCACCTCGTCGACGGCTGCGCGGGCAACCTGTCGGGCGCCGTCGGCCTCCTGCCCCGGCGGCGGCTTGAGGTCGCTCTGCACGGTGCGGGCCGTGTCGCGCACCCGGGCCAGCGCGAGACCCACCGAGTCGGGCACCCCGAGCATCCGCCCCTCGTCGAGCGGCTCGAGGGCAGCGGCGAGCAGCTCGCCCGCCTCCTCGAGGGCGGGCCCGTTGTCCGACATCCGGCCCGCCTTCTTGGCCGCGGTCATGACCATCGAGCCGGTCAGCTCGTCCGTGATGGTCGCCGTGACCCGGTCGACCAGCTCGTGCGCCTCGTCGACGACGAGCACGTCGTGCTCGGGCAGCATCTGACGCCCCTCGAAGGCATCGATCGCCATGAAGGAGTGGTTGGTGACGACGACGTCGACATCCTTCGCTGCCTCCCGCGCCCGCTCGACGAAGCACTCCGTGACGAGGGGGCACTTGCTGCCCATGCACTCGTGCGCCGACACCGACACCTGGCGCCACGCGCGCTCGGTGACCCCGGGGACGAGCTCGTCCCGATCGCCGGAGTCAGTGGTCGAGGCCCACTCGCGCAGCCGCACGACCTCCTGGCCGAGCCGGCCCGCCGCCGCGTCGACCTGACCGACCCCGAAGAGCCCCTCCTCGTCGTCGGGGAAGCCGCCCTCGAGCTTGTTGAGACACACGTAGTTGCGGCGACCCTTGACGAGCGCATAGGTCGGGCGGCGACCGAGAACAGGGGCGAGGGCATCCGCGACACGGGGCATGTCGCGGTCGACGATCTGGGCCTGCAGCGCGAGGGTCGCCGTGGCGACGACGGCGGGCTTGCCGACCTCGAAGGCGTGCGCGACCGCCGGGACGAGGTAGGCGAGCGACTTGCCGGTGCCCGTGCCGGCCTGGACGAGCAGGTGCTCGTGCTCGTCGATCGAGCGCGCGACGGCGTGCGCCATCTGGACCTGACCGGGTCGCTCGGCGCCACCGACGCCTGACACCGCGGCGTGGAGCAGTTCGTCGAGCGCGGGTCGCTTGGCCATTGGATCAGGGTATCGACGTGCGTGGTCCCCGACCCCGTGGACCCCCGACCCTGTGGACCGGCAGGCGTCGGAGCGATCGCCTCGTCCGGTGCGCGCGCGAGATCACACTCCTCTGTGCAGCGATTCTGTTGTGCGGCCGCAGATCCGGGAGTTGTATCGAGACATGACCACAACCCTGCCCACCGACCTCGAGATCGCGCACGCGGCGACCCTGCGACCGCTCGTCGAGGTCGCCGCCGACCTCGGCCTGACCGAGGACCACCTCGAGCCCTGGGGCCGTGACGTCGCGAAGATCGACCTCTCGGTCCTCGACGAGCCGGAGGACGGCGAGCGGGCGAAGTACGTCGTCGTCACCGCCATCACCCCGACGCCCCTCGGTGAGGGCAAGACGACGACGTCGGTGGGTCTCGCACAGGCGCTCGGCCGTCTCGGCCAGCGCGCCGTCGTCGCCCTCCGACAGCCGTCGATGGGTCCCACCTTCGGCATCAAGGGCGGCGCGGCCGGCGGCGGCTACAGCCAGGTCGTGCCGATGGAACGCCTCAACCTGCACCTCACCGGCGACTTCCACGCGGTGACGGCGGCCCACAACCTGCTCTCCGCGATGATCGACAACCACCTGCACCACGGCAACAAGCTCGGCATCGACGTCCGCAACATCACGTGGCGCCGGGTGATGGACGTCAACGACCGCGCGCTGCGCACCGTCATCGTCGGCATCGGCGCTCGGGAGGACGGGCTCGTGCGCCAGACCGGATTCGACATCACCGCGGCCAGCGAGGTCATGGTGCTGCTCACCCTCGCGACCTCGCTCGAGGATCTCCGGTTGCGGCTCGGCCGGATCGTCGCGGCCTACACGGTCGAGGGCAAGAGCGTCACGGCCGACGACCTGCAGGCCGCGGGCGCGATGGCCGTGATCCTGCAGGACGCCCTCAAGCCCAACCTGCTCCAGACCCTCGAGGGCGGACCGGCCATCATCCACTGCGGCCCGTTCGGCAACATCGCCACCGGCACGTCGTCGGTGATCGCCGACCTCGTGGGGGTGCGCGGCAGCGACTACGTCATCACCGAGGCCGGCTTCGGCGCTGACATGGGGGCCGAGCGCTTCTTCAACGTCAAGTGTCGCGTCAGCGGACTCACCCCCGACGCGGCCGTGCTCGTCGCCACCGTGCGGGCCCTCAAGGCGCACTCCGGTCACTGGACGATCAAGCCCGGCAAGCCCTTGCCCGACGGGCTGCTCGACGAGAGCCCGGAGGAGGTGCAGGCGGGGCTGCCCAACCTGCGCAAGCACATCGAGATCATCCAGCGCTTCGGCATCCAGCCGGTCGTCGCCATCAACGCGTTCCCCACCGACTTCGACTCCGAGCACGCCGTGATCCGCGAGCTGTGCGACGAGATGGGAGTGCGGTGTGCCGTCACCCGCCACGTCGCCGAGGGCGGCGCGGGTGCACTCGACCTGGCCCGCGTCGTCACGGAGGCGGCCGAGGAGCCCACCGACTTCCGCTTCCTCTACCCGCTCGAGATGCCGCTCGCCGACAAGATCGAGACCATCGCCCGAGAGGTCTACGGCGCCGACGGCATCGACGTCGGCTCAGCCGCAGGCAAGGCGCTCAAGGAGTACGAGCGTCTCGGCTTCGGCAACCTGCCGGTCGTCATCGCCAAGACGCACCTCTCGATCTCGTCGGACCCCTCGCGCAAGGGCGCCCCGACCGGGTGGCGGCTGCCCGTCCGCGAGGTGCGCGCCGCCGTCGGCGCCGGCTACATCTACGCGATCTGCGGCGACATGCGCACGATGCCCGGGCTGCCCAAGTCGCCCAATGCCGAGCGGATCGACCTCACCGAGGAGGGGCTCATCACCGGCCTGTCGTGACGGCTGTCAGCGCAGCGGCACTCCGCGACTCCCGTCGTGCTCCCACGGCCCCCGTGACAGCGGCCCCGGGCCGCGGGGGCCGACCTCAGCTGGCGACGACGGCGTATGCCGCGAGGTCGGCCTCGATGACGGGCGTGACCTTGGCGCGCAGTCGGGTCCCGTCGGCCACGTGCTCGCTCTCGAGGATCTCGCCCTCCTCGTGGATGCGCGAGATGAGGTCGCCGCGGTCGTAGGGCACGAGCACGTCGACCTCGATGTCGGGCTTGGGCAGCTCACGGGCGATGAGCTCACGGAGCTCGTCGAGGCCGGCGCCGGTGCGCGCGGACACGATGATGCAGGGCTTCTCGTGGCGGCGCAGCCGGTCGAGCACCTCCGGATCGGCGATGTCGGCCTTGTTGACGACGATGATCTCCTTGATCTGGTCGCCGCCCACGTCGGCCAGCACGCTGCGCACCGCGCTGATCTGGCCCTCGGGGTCGGGGTGCGACCCGTCGACCACGTGCAGGAGCAGGTCGGAGTCACCGACCTCCTCGAGCGTGGAGCGGAACGCCTCGACGAGCTGGTGCGGCAGGCTGCGCACGAAGCCGACTGTGTCGGCGAGCGTGTAGAGCCGTCCGTCCTCGGTCTCGGTGCGGCGAACCGTCGGGTCGAGGGTCGCAAAGAGCTGGTTCTCGACGAGCACGCCCGCGCCGGTGAGGCGGTTGAGCAGCGAGCTCTTGCCGGCGTTGGTGTAGCCGGCGATGGCGACGGACGGCACGCCCCCCGCCATGCGGGAGTGACGACGGGTGTCGCGGCTCGTCTTCATGCCCTTGATGTCGCGGCGCAGCTTGGCGATCTTCGTGTTGATGCGGCGCCGGTCGAGCTCGATCTTCGTCTCACCGGGCCCGCGCGAACCGATGCCCTCACCGCCCGCGACCCGGCCTCCGGCCTGACGTGACATCGACTCGCCCCAGCCACGCAGGCGCGGGAGGAGGTACTGCAGCTGCGCCAGCTCGACCTGGGCGCGGCCCTCTCGGCTCTTGGCGTGCTGGGCGAAGATGTCCAGGATGAGCGCGGTGCGGTCGATGACCTTGACCTTGACGACGTCCTCGAGGGCGCGCCGCTGGCTCGGAGCGAGCTCGCCGTCGCAGATCACCGTGTCGGCGCCCTCTTCGACGACGATGTCGCGCAGCTCAAGGGCCTTGCCCTTGCCGAGCCACGTGGCCGGGTCCGGCTTCTGGCGTCGCTGGACGACGCCCTGGAGCACGGTCGAGCCGGCCGTCTCGGCGAGGGCCGCGAGCTCACGGATGGAGTTCTCGGCGTCGTCAGCGGTGCCGTCGGTCCAGACGCCCGCGAGCACGACCCGCTCGAGGCGCAGCTGGCGGTACTCGACCTCGGTGACGTCCTCGAGCTCGGTCGACAGCCCTTGGACGCGGCGCAGGGCGGCGCGCTCCTCGCGCTCGAGCTGGTCGCCGTCGTAGAGGGGCAGCAACGTCTCGTCGAGCTCGTCGACGGTGTCATCGAGGCCGTCGCCCAAGGCGTCGGCCCGCGTGGCGAACAGGTCGCGCTCGCGGCGGGTGTCTCGGATGTCGTTGGCGGGGCGGTTGCTGTGGTTCGTCGTCATGTTCTCCCTATAGTCCCACTCGTCCAACGCCACGAGCCACTCGTTTGTGCCCGCGTCCTCCCTGCCAGGGGTGGTCGATGTGCCCCGGCCGATAGCGTGGGCGCCGATGAGCGAGCAGCCCGACCACTACTTCACCGCGGAGCCGGCATCCCCCGCCGAGCGACGTCAGATCGTCGTGCACCTCGACGGGCGACCCGTGACGCTGACCACGGCCAGGGGCGTCTACTCTCCGGAGCGCCTCGACCCCGGCACGGCCGTGCTTCTGGCCGGGGCGCCCGACCCCAGTCCCACCGGCGCCCTGCTCGATCTCGGGTGCGGGTGGGGGCCCATCGCGCTGACCCTCGCGCTGCGTTCTCCAGGGGCCCGGGTCTGGGGCGTCGACGTCAACCGTCGAGCCCTCGACCTCGCCCGCGCCAACGCCGCCGAGCTGGGCCTCGAGACCATCACCTTCTGCGAGCCCGACGACGTGCCGGCTGACCTGCGCTTCGCCACCATCTGGTCCAACCCGCCCATCCACGTCGGCAAGGCCGCCCTACACGCCCTGCTCGAGCGCTGGCTCCCCCGGCTCACGGACGACGGGGTCGCGCACCTCGTCGTGCAGAAACACCTCGGCTCCGACTCGCTGCAGACGTGGATCACCGCCCGGGACTGGGGCCTGCGGTGCACGCGTCTGTCATCGGCCAAGGCGTTCCGCATCCTCGAGGTGCGGCGTACCTGACGTTTCCCGCGCCCTCCGAGCAGCCCGAACGCTCGGCCCTGACTTGAGGCGTCGCCCCTGCACCACCGCTGCCCCGCGTGCGGCGAGGGTGGCGTCAGAGGGAGAAGTCGCCGTCGGCGACCAGCTCTGCCGGACCGGCGAGCTCGACCCGCTGCCCGGCGAGAGGGGTGACCGTGAGGCGTCCACCCGGCACGTCGACGGTCCAGGGCGAGAGGTCCTCGACGCCCGACCAGAAGCGCGTCGCGAGTGCCGCCGCGGCTGCGCCGGTGCCGCAGGAGCGGGTCTCCCCCACGCCGCGTTCGTGGACCCGCATGGCGATGTGGCCGGGACCCTCGGCGCGCACGAACTCGACGTTGGCCCCACCGGTCGGGTCGGGGTGCAGCTCGGGCGCCTCGGTGAGGTCGAGGTTCTCGAGGGTGATGCCCTCGGGGAGCATGACGACGGCGTGCGGGTTGCCCAGGTCGACGGACAGCGCGGGCACCGGTTTGCCGTGACGCGGCTTCACCATGACGTCGAAGCCGTCGCGGCCCGCCCCCTCCTCGTCGACGAGGCGCCAGGGACCCAGGTCGACGGCATACCCCTCGTCGGTGACGCGGACGGTCTTGACACCGGCACGCGTCGCGATGCTGAAGGAGCTGCCGAAGACGAGGCCTTCGCGGCGCAGGAAGGCCGCGAAGACGCGGGTGCCGTTGCCGCACATCTCTGCCAGCGAGCCGTCGGCGTTGCGGTAGTCCATGAACCACTCGGCGTCCGGCGCGAGAGCCCGCACGGTGTCGTCGGTGGCGAAGCGCGTGCGCACGACGCGGATCACGCCGTCCGCGCCGATGCCGGCGTGCCGGTCGGCCATCCGCTGCACCTGGGCGGGAGTGAGCTCCAGCGAGCCCTCGAGGTCGGCGACGAGGATGAAGTCGTTCTCGGTGCCGTGGCCCTTGGTGAAGCGCGTCATGCCGGCCATTCTCCGGTATGCCGTCCGGTCGGGGTCATCGGGTCCACCGGGTCGTCAGGGGGCCGGGGACCGACGGGGTCGTCGGGGTCGATGGGGTCGACCGGGCGGCCGGCGTCATGGGCGATCCGCGACGCGTGCACCCGCGCGTGCGCGATCGCGGCCGGCGTCTTCTCGAAGAGGTGGTTCTCGTGGGCGAGGCCGTCGTGGACCCCGAGCTCGCGCAGGACCCGCTCGTGCTGGGGCTGCACACCCGAGAGCAGCACCGTGATGCCGCGGCCCTCGAGCCGCGAGATCGTGTCGGCGAGCACGGTGGCACCGGTGGCGTCGATCACGGTGACGCGCGCCATGCGCAGCACCACGACGCGCACGTCGCTCACCTCGGTCAGCTCGAGCAGGAAGTCGTGGGCGGCGCCGAAGAAGATCGGCCCGTCGATGCGGTAGGCGACGATGTGCGCGTCGAGCAGTGCGAGCTCCTCGTCGGAGTGGTCGCTGTCGTCGAGGGGGACCTCCTCGAGCCGGGCCGAGCCCGCCGCCTGACGCAGCACGAAGAAGCCGGCCATGACGAGCCCCAGCAGCACGGCCATCACGAGGTCGAGCAGGACCGTGGCGGCAGCGGTGCCGACGAGCACGATGGCGTCGCCGCGCGACGATCGAAGCAGCGCGCCGAGGCTCGAGACCCGGACCATCTGCACCGCGGTCGCGATGAGGACGCCGGCAAGGGCCGCGGTGGGGATGAGCGCGACCCAGCGGGAGGCGACGAGCACGATGACGAGCAGGACCCCGGCATGGGTCACGGACGCGAGCCGCGACACTGCCCCGGAGCGGACGTTGACCGCCGTGCGCGCGATGGCTGCGGTGGCGGGAATGCCACCGAAGAGCGGCGCGGCGAGGTTGGCGATGCCCTGCCCGACGAGCTCCCGGTCGGAGTCGTGCCGCTGCCCGACGCTCATGGCGTCGGAGACCGTGGCCGACAGCAGGCTCTCGAGCGCGGCCAGGGCGGCCACGGCGACGGCAGGGAGCAGGAGCGAGTCGAGGTCGGACATGGCGATCGTCGGCAGCGAGGGCGCCGGCAGCCCCGCCGGGATCGTGCCGATCGTCGCCAGACCCAGGGCGAGCACCGCGTTGGCGACGGTTGCGAGCACGACGACGACGAGGGCCCACGGCAGGCCCGGACGCAGGCGGGCGAGTCCGAGCACCCCCGCCACCACAGCCGCCGCGACGAGGAGCGAGGCCAGCATCGGGTGCGAGGCCCAGGCGACGACAGCCCCCGCTGCCTGACCGAGCACCTTCTCCCCCTCCGCGCCCACACCGAGGGCCGCCGGGACCTGCTGCAGCAGGATGATGGCTGCAATACCGAGCGTGAAGCCCTCGACGACGGGGACGGGGACGTAGCGGATGAACCTGCCGGCTCCGGCATAGCCGAGCCCGATGAGGACCACGCCCGCCATGAGCCCGACGACGAGCACACCGTTGGCTCCGTGGGCGGCGATGATCGGCACGAGGACGACGGTCATGGCCCCCGTGGGTCCGCTGACCTGGACCCGACTGCCGCCGAAGATCGCGGCGACGGCGCCGGCGACCACGGCCGTCACGAGACCGGCCGTCGCGCCCAGGCCCGAGCTCACCCCGAAGCCGAGAGCCAGGGGCAGTGCGACGAGGCCGACCATCAGCCCGGACGGCAGGTCCCGTCCCCATCGCACCGAGGCCCAGTCGGACCGACGGGGAGCCAGGCTCACCACACGTCGCCACTGCTGGCGAGACCACCCCCGGGCGACGGGCAGGTCGAGGTCGACCTTCATGAACCGGCCGTCGGGGCCAGCTCGGACTCGAGCTCACCCTGGACGGCGATGATGCCGGAGAGGATGCTGCGCGCCGCCATGAGCAGGTCGCGCACCTCGGGAACGCTCACGGAGTAGACGACCTCGCCGCCGACCCGTGCCGACGTGACGAGGGACGTGCGTCGCAGGACGGCGAGCTGTTGCGAGAGGCTGCTGGGCTCGATGTCGATCCGGTCGAGCAGCTCGTGCACCGCGTGGTCACGCTCGGAGAGAAGCTCAAGGATCCGGATGCGTGCCGGGTGTCCGAGGGTCTTGAAGAACTCTGCTTTTGCCTGGTAGAGCGGCACGCTCATGGGACGACCCTCCACTGCTGACTTGATGAGTTGCAAACATTATCAAGTCTTGGGATCGAATGCGAACAGGTCGGTGCGCGGCGTCACACCGATCGGATGACGGCCAGGGCGTCGTCGAGCACGAGCCGGGAGTCCTTGTCGGTCGTGTCGAGCCAGACGATGCGGGGGTCGGGCCGGAACCACGACTCCTGCCGCCGGGCGTAGCGACGCGTCGCCTGGGCCGTATCGGCCCGGGCCTGCTCCTCGCTCAGTGCGCCGTCGAGCACCGCGATCGCCTGGCTGTAGCCGATGGCGCGTGAGGCGGTGACGCCGTCACGCAGACCGCGGCCGAGCAGATCCTCGGTCTCCTGACGCAGCCCGGCCTGCCACATCCGCTGCACCCGCCGGTCGATGCGCTTGTCGAGCACCCCGCGGTCGACGCGGAGGCCGAGCATGACGGCGGGAGTGAGGAACTCACGCTGGGGCATCGATGCGCTGAAGGGTCGCCCGGTGATCTCGATGACCTCGAGGGCACGCACGACCCGCCTCACGTTGCCCGGCAGGATCTGGGCGGCAGCGACCGGATCGCTCTCGCGCAGCCGCCGGTGCAGGGCGGCACTCCCGAGACGCTCGGCCGCCGCCTCGAGGCGCGCGCGGACCTCGGAGTCCCTGGGCGGGATCTCGAGCCGGTCGAGGGCCGCCCGCACGTAGAGGCCAGAGCCCCCCACGAGCACGGCCCGGTGGCCTCGACCCGCGATGGAGGCGAGGTCGGCCCGTGCTGCCTGCTGGTAGGCGGCGACAGTCGCCTCCTGCGTCACATCGAGCACGTCGAGCTGGTGGTGGGGGATGCCCCGTCGCTCCTCGGCGGGCACTTTGGCCGTGCCGATGTCCATCCCCCGATAGAGCTGCATCGCGTCGGCGTTGACGATCTCGCCGCCGAGCCGCTCGGCCAGGTCGAGCGCGAGGTCGGACTTGCCGGTCGCGGTCGCGCCGACGACCGCGATCGTCAGGCGCTCGCCGGACTCGCTCGCGGATGCGCGGGGAGGCACTGCGGGAGGGAAGCCGGTCACCCGGCGAGCTCACCCGAGTGGCCGTCGGCATGCTCCTGCGGGGCGGTGTCCTCGTCGTGGCCGAAGGGGTCCTCGTCGACGCCGGGCAGCCACGAGTGTCCGGGCTTGCCCCACCCGTTGTGCTTGACCGCCTTGCGCGCCTTCTTGGACTGCCGGTCATCGAGCCGGTCGACATAGAGCGTGCCGTTGAGGTGGTCGTACTCGTGCTGCATGCACCGGGCGAACCAGCCGGTGGCGTCGAACTCGACGCGGTTGCGGTCGAGGTCGACACCGATGACGTGCGCGCGGTCGGCGCGCTTGAGCGGGAAGGCCTCCCCGGGCACGGAGAGGCAGCCCTCGGTCTCCTCGTCGGGGTTCGGTCGCTCCTGCGGGATCCGCGACGTGGTGACCGTGGGGTTGATGACGTGACCCTGCTCGGGCACACCGTCGTCATTGGCCATCTTCCAGATGAAGACGCGCAAGCCCACGCCGATCTGCGGGGCCGCGAGGCCGACGCCGTTGGCGGCGACGTTCGTCTCGTACATGTCCTCGACGAGGGTGCGGAGCTCGACGTCGAACTGCGTCACGAGGGCAGCCGCCCGGTGCAGGACGGGCTCACCGGTGATGACGATGGGGCGCACGGTCATGCGCCAAGTCAAGCATGCAGCCGCGGCCGCCTCCGAATCGCCGTCAGGAGGCCCCGCACACGGTCGCATCGGGCGCGACCGCGGGACGGCCGATCGAGGGCATGCCGAGGCTGACGGCCGGCTTGCCGGTGCCGTGGGGGACGTCCTGCAGCGCCGACCACGCGTCACCCCCGGGGGTGCGCCGGACGGCATACGGGCCCCCGTGCACGCCGGAGTCGGCGACGAGGTGGTGCGGCGCGCCGTAGGTGACCGCCACCGTGACGGCGTCGCCCGGCCGGGGCACGTCGGCGCCCGCCGGGACGGAGAAGTGCACGAGCCGGTTGTCGCGGGCTCGCCCGGACAGCCGTCGGGTCTCGGCGTCCTTGCGGCCCTCCGACGGGGCGACGAGCACCTCGACCTCGCGACCCTCGAGACGCCGGTTCTCGGCCCAGCTGAGCTCCTCCTGGAGGGCGATGAGCCGCTCGAAGCGCTCCTGCACGACCGGCTTGGGCACCTGCTGCTCCATCGTGGCGGCGGGGGTGCCCGGGCGGATGGAGTACTGGAAGGTGAAAGCACTGGAGAACCGAGCGGCCCGCACGACGTCGAGCGTGCCCTGGAAGTCCGCCTCGCTCTCGCCCGGGAAGCCGACGATGATGTCGGTCGTGATCGCGGCATCGGGGATGTGCTCGCGGACGGCATCGATGATGCGCAGGAACTTCGCGCTGCGATAGGAGCGGCGCATGTCCTTCAGCACCTTGTCGGAGCCGGACTGCAGCGGCATGTGCAGGCTCGGCATGACGTTGGGCGTCTCGGCCATCGCGAGGATGACGTCTTCGGTGAAGGCTGCCGGGTGCGGGCTCGTGAAGCGCACTCGCTCGAGCCCCGCGATCTCGCCACAGGCCCGGAGCAGCTTGCCGAAGGCGAGTCGGTCGCCGAACTCCACCCCGTAGGTGTTGACGTTCTGCCCGAGGAGGGTCACCTCGACGACGCCCTGGGCCACGAGGGCCTCGATCTCGGCGAGGATCTCGCCGGGCCGGCGGTCCTGCTCCTTGCCGCGCAGGCTCGGGACGATGCAGAAGGTGCAGGTGTTGTTGCAGCCGACGGAGATCGAGACCCAGCCGCTGTAGGCCGAGTCGCGCCGCGTCGGCAGGGTCGAGGGGAAGACCTCGAGGCTCTCGAGGATCTCGACCTCGGCACGCTTGTTGTGAGCCGCCCGGTCGAGCAGCGCCGGCAGCGAGCCGATGTTGTGGGTGCCGAAGACGACGTCGACCCAGGGGGCCCGCTCGACGATCGTGCCGCGGTCCTTCTGGGCCATGCACCCACCGACGGCGATCTGCATCTCGGGCTTCTTCAGCTTGGCCTGCCTCAGCTGGCCCAGGTTGCCGTAGAGCTTGTTGTCGGCGTTCTCGCGGACCGCGCACGTGTTGAAGACGACGACGTCGGCGACCTCGGGACGCTCCCCCGCCGGCAGGCCTGCGAGGTCGACGTAGCCGGCGGTCTCGAGCAAGCCCGACAGGCGCTCGCTGTCGTGGACGTTCATCTGGCACCCGTGGGTGCGCACGTCGTAGGTCCTGGGCGCCCCCGACGTCGTCGCGGGCTCGGGGTGGGGCTGGAGGCTGGGGTGCATCGTCATGGCCCGTCAAGAGTACGGCGTCCCGCCCGCACCGCCGATCCGCTCCCGTGCCGCTGTGTCTCAAGGGGCGACCCAGCGGAATAGGCGGCAGGCAGGCGCCGTTGCCACCATCGCTTGACAATTCAACAACGACATGTCAGAGTTAGTTGTTGAAAGTTCAAATACCTACTTCCGAAGGAGACCATCATGGGTCTGTTCAACCGCTCCAAGGACGAGGTCGTCACCGAGGCCGCCTCCGTCGCCGTCGACGACATCTCCGGCGACTACGCCATCGACCCGAGCCACACCCGCATCGGCTTCTCTGCCCGCCACGCGATGGTCACCAAGGTCCGCGGCCACTTCGACCAGTTCGAGGGCAACGCGCACGTCGACACCACCACGCCGGCCAACTCCTCGGTCAACGTCACGATCGAGGCCGCCAGTGTCACGACCGGCAACGAGCAGCGCGACGGTCACCTCAAGACCCCCGACTTCTTCGACATCGCCAACCACCCGCAGATCACCTTCGTCTCGACCGATGTCGAGCGCGACGGCGCCGAGTGGGACATCACCGGTGACCTCACGATCAACGGCGTGACCAAGTCCGTCACGATCCCCTTCGAGGAGACCGGCTCCGCCAAGGACCCGTTCGGCAACACCCGCGTGGGCTTCGAGGGCGAGCTCACCATCGACCGCACCGAGTGGAACCTCTCGTTCAACGCCGCCCTCGAGACCGGTGGCGTCCTCGTCAGCGAGAAGGTCAAGCTCGAGTTCGACGTCTCGGCCATCGCCATCGTGCCGTCCGAGGTCTGAGCGACCTCGTCAGGGCACGCCTCGCGGCAGCCGCCGATGAGACCAAAGGGTGGGGAGCCTCGGCTCCCCACCCTTTCGCGTGCCCGGCGCGAGCACCAGGGCGCTGCCGGCTCGCGTCGCGGCGGAAGGCCCATTCGCACCGCCTCTCCATCGCGCCGGCGCCGAGTGGGACGTCATTCAGTCTCGCTGGTGCTCCGGTGCGGCCTCGACCGCCTCGCGGATGACCGGCCAGGCGACCTCGGTCGAGTAGCCCTTGCGCGCGAGCAGTCCTGCGAGACGGCGGGTCTGGACCTCTGGCGCCAGTCCGTGCAGGCCTGCGCATCCGCTTCTCGACCAGCTGCTCGGCGCGCACCCGCTCGTCGCCTGCGCCGACCTGGTTGAGCGCCTCGTCGGCCACCTCCTGGTCGATGCCCTGCTTGCGCAGCTCGTGGGCGAGGGCACGCCGCGCCAGGCCCTTCTCGGAGTGCCGTGCGCGCACGAGCATCTCGGCATAGGCCTCGTCGTCGACGAGGCCGACCTCCGTCATGCGGTCGAGGACACGCCCTGCGACGTCGTCGTCGCAGCCACGCTGCCTCAGCTTCCGCTCGAGCTGCACCCGGCTGCGCGGAGCCATGCTCAGCTGACGCAGCACGATGGCGCGGGCCACGGACTCGGGATCAGCCTCGGAGGTCGCGTCGGCCGGGTCGTCAGGCGGCGGCCCCCCATCACCGGACGGTGCCCGGAACCGGGAGCGCCGCCGTGACGCAGAGCTGTCGGGAGGCGGACCGGCCGCCGCCACACCCTCTGCTGCTGCGAGGACGGCGGCGGCTCGGGCCAGGCGGTCCTTCACCGACGCATCGCGCGCCGAGTGCCCGACCGCACGGTCGTCACTCGTCATGATCAGAAGTCGACGGGCACGTCCGAGACCTCGGCCGGCTGGTCGACGCGCGGCCCGACGCCGAGCTTCTCCTTGACCTTCTTCTCGATCTCGTCGGCGAGGTCGGGGTTGTCCTTGAGGAAGTTGCGGGCGTTCTCCTTGCCCTGACCGAGCTGGTCGCCGTCGTAGGTGTACCAGGCGCCGGCCTTGCGGACGAAGCCGTGCTCGACCCCCATGTCGATGATGCCGCCCTCCCGGGAGATGCCGTGGCCGTAGAGGATGTCGAACTCGGCCTGCTTGAAGGGCGGGGCGACCTTGTTCTTGACGACCTTGACGCGGGTGCGGTTGCCGACCGGCTCCGTGCCGTCCTTGAGGGTCTCGATGCGGCGCACGTCGAGACGCACCGACGCGTAGAACTTCAGCGCCTTGCCGCCGGTCGTCGTCTCGGGCGAGCCGAACATCACGCCGATCTTCTCGCGGAGCTGGTTGATGAAGATCGCCGTCGTGCCGGTGTTGTTGAGCGCACCGGTCAGCTTGCGCAGGGCCTGGCTCATGAGTCGGGCCTGAAGGCCCACGTGGCTGTCGCCCATCTCGCCCTCGATCTCGGCCCGCGGCACGAGCGCCGCCACGGAGTCGATGACGATGATGTCGATCGCGCCGGAGCGGATCGAGCATGTCGGCGATCTCGAGCGCCTGCTCCCCCGTGTCGGGCTGGGAGACGAGCAGAGCGTCGGTGTCGACGCCGAGCTTCTGCGCGTAGTCAGGGTCGAGCGCGTGCTCGGCGTCGATGAACGCCGCGATGCCGCCGGCCTTCTGCGCGTTGGCGACGGCGTGGAGCGCGACGGTCGTCTTGCCCGAGGACTCCGGGCCGTAGATCTCGACGACCCGGCCGCGCGGCAGTCCGCCGATGCCGAGAGCGACGTCGAGGGCGATCGACCCGGTGGGGATCACCTCGATCGGCGCGCGGACGTCGTCGCCGAGGCGCATCACGGCGCCCTTGCCATAGCTCTTCTCGATCTGCCCCATGACCGAGGCGAGTGCCTTGTCCTTGTCCTTTTCCTGCATCGATGCCATGTCGGGTCACCTTGTCTGCCGTCTGCGCTGCGGTCGTCTGCCTACGACCCGTGCACGGCCTCGTCGTGAGATGTGCTGTCGGGTCAGACGTTAGGTGCCGGCGCCGACATCGGGGTGAACCACGAGACGGCCTGTGGATGATGCGGGTGGTGGCGCAGGACCTGTGGATGACACTACCGAACACCTGTTCGACACGCCGGAGCGACACGCCGCTGCCTGCTCAGCGCCCTGAGGACCCGCCCGTGCGCCCCGTGCCACCCGGTCGTCACGCCCGAGACGGCGCTCGGGCGGCACGTCCATGTCGTCGCACAGTGCCTCCCACACGTCGCGCGGTGGCACGCCGTCGGCGATGGCCTGCAGGACCGTGCGTTGCTGCAGCGCGCCGAGCACGTGGTCGCGCGCGAGCGAACCGGCATACGCCGGGCCGAACTCGTCGTCCATGAGGGTCCAGAAGTGGCTCATCCTCACTGGGTCCTCCTGACCTGCGTCACCTCGAGCGCGGCGCGGATGCCCGCCCGCCTGCGTCACGATCCGGGCCAGCATACGCGCGCGGACAGCGCGACCCGGCCCCACAAGATCACCCTCCTCCCCCGAGGCAACGCCTCCCCTCATGGCGTGTCACCGCTGGTGCGGGAGAGGGTGCTCACCTGTCGGTCGACCTGCCACCGAATGAGGCCGTTCGGGCGGTATGCGTCGTGGACCCGACGTGGGCGCGCGGGCACCGACGGAACCCGCTGCGCCCCAGTGCTCGTCGCAGCGTTGTCCGATCCGACCATGCCGGTCGGCACGCGGCGGTATCGTCCGGAACGGCGCACGTCACGGGTGGTGGCGGCATCGCGGCATCGACTCACCAAGGGGCGCACGACCATGACCGACCCGACTCAGGACCCGCCCCGGACCCGACGAGGACCCGACACAGGCCCACCCGCAGGACCCCACGCCGGTCCCGCGCTACTCCTACCCCGGAGCTCGCCGGCAGCAGCCGATCCGGGGGTCGGCCTCTCCGACGCGAGGAGAGCGCCCCCGCCCCACGGCCGATCGGCCGGCGCGCCGGTCTCCTGGTCGGTGGCGTCGTCGCAGCGCTCGTGCTCGGCGCCGGTGCCGTCTTCGCGGTGCAGCAGCTGAGCGGCGGCGGCGCCCAGCCCGCCGACGTGCTCCCCGGCGACGCCTACGGCTACGTGCGCCTCGACATCGACCCCTCCGCCGGCCAGAAGATCGCCGCGGTGCGCTTCCTCGACAAGCTGCCGCAGGTGCGCGACACCCTCGGTGGCGACGACCCGCGCAAGAAGCTGTGGGACGCTCATCACGGAGGAGGCGTCGGACGACTGCGTCGCGTCGTTCAGCTACGACAACGACATCGCACCCTGGCTCGGTGACCGGGCCGGCGCCGCGATCCGTCCCGGTGGCACCGAGGACAAGCCCCACGTCGCCCTCGCCGTGCAGGTGACCGACGAGGCCCGTGCCGAGCAGATGCTCGGCAAGCTCTTCGCCTGCGACCCGGACGGCGCCGACATCGAGACGAAGGACGGCTACGTCCTCGTCATGCCGCCCGGCACCGGCACGGCCACCATGGCTGCCGTCGCCAAGGGCCCGCTCTCCACCAACAGCACCTTCGCCGGCGACATGAGCGCCCTCGGTGAGCAGGGTGTGGTGTCCGTCTGGTTCGACATGACGCGCGGGGCGAAGGAGCTCAAGAGTCTCGGCGCTGGCGCCCTCGGCCTGTCGAGCACGACCGTCGGTGCCGAGGGCCGCGTCGCGGCAGCGCTGCGCTTCGACCCCTCCTACGTCGAGCTGGCCGGCGTCGTGCGGGGGGCCACGGCGGTCAAGGCCGCACCGGGTGACGGAGCCCAGCTGCTCAACCTGCCCGACGACACGGCAGTGGCCCTGCACATCTCGGGCGCCGACCGGGCCCTCGACGCGGCATGGCCGCAGCTCGCCGACGCAGCTCGGGGATCTCAGCGGGGTCACGGGCGGCGACGTCATCGGCGAGATCGAAGAGCAGTTCGACGTCACCCTGCCCGACGACCTCAAGGTGCTGCTCGGCCGCTCGTTCACGCTCTCGGCCCCGCAGCAGGACCTCACCTCGGCCGACTCCGTGGTCGTCGGCGGCAAGATCGTCTCGAGCGACAGCGCTCGGGCCGACGGCACTCGTCGATCGGCTCGACCAGGCGATGGGCGGCGTGATCACGCACACCCTCGACGCCGGCACCCTCTACCTCGCCAGCGACCCCGCCTACATCGAGACACTGAAGCAGGGCGGCGGCCTCGGTGACACCGACGCCTTCAAGGCCGCCGTCGGCGACGTGGGCATGCGCGAACGGCGTGCTCTTCGTCAACCTCGACCGCATCGAGAGCGCCTACCTCGGCGACCTCGACGGCGACACCCGGGCCGCCGTCGAGTCACTCCGTGCGGTCGGGGCCTCGACCCGGGTGACGGGTGACGGCGAGGCCTCGTTCTCGCTGCGGGTCGTCGGCAACTGAGCCGTCCCCACCCGCCGCCCTCCGGATCCGCGTCCGGTTCTCCAGCTCGACCGGGGAGCCGTGACGCGTCGGGCGCGCGGCGACGCTGACCGCACCGTGCCTACCCGCCCACCACCGCCCAGCCCGAGACCCCCGATCCCGGGTCGGACGTCATGCGGATCTCGTTGCCCGAGTAGGTGATGCCGCCCACGACCGGCGAGGCGAGCGACCACCACGCCGCATCGAGGTCGGGGGTGTGCGTGGTCGGCTGGGCCGCGACGAGCGCGGCGGCCGCGCCGACGCCGATGTGGCTCTCCATCATGGAGCCGACGATCGTGCCGAGCCCGGCCTCCTCGGCCCGGCGCAGCAGGGCGCTGACCCACGGTGAGCGACCCACACTTGGCGAGCTTGACGTTGACGAGGTCGGCGGCGCCGAGCCGGATGATCCGCTCGAGGTCGTGCACGCCGTAGCAGGACTCGTCGGCCATGACGGGCAGCCCGACCCGGGCGCGCACCCACGCCATCCCCTCGACGTCTTCGGCGACGACGGGCTGCTCGACGAACTCGACCCCGAGGTCGGCGACCTCGAGCGCCCGGATGACCGAGACCGCCTCCTCCCGGGTCCACCCCTGGTTGGCGTCGAGGCGGATCGCGATGCCGGGCCCGACGGCGTCGCGGACCGAGGCGACGCGCTGCACGTCGGTCGACGCGTCGGTGCCGACCTTCATCTTCAGCGTCGTGAAGCCGGCCGCGACCCGCTCGCGGGCGGTGTCCGCGAGCGCTGCCGCCGCTCCGGCCGACAGGGTGACGTCCGTCGTCAGCCGATCCGGTATGCCGTCCGGTCGGCCCGAGAGCAGAGCGGCGACGCTCGTGCCCTCCGCCCGCGCGACGAGGTCATGCAGGGCCGCATCGACGGCGGCCTTGGCCCCGAAGTTGCGAGCGACAGCACGCTGCACGGCCCCTGCGACGGCGGCGAGGTCCGTCGCGGTCGTCGAGGTGGTGGCCGAGGAGCACCGGAGCGAGCATCGACTCGATGCAGGCGGTCGCACTCGCGAGTGACTCGCCGGTCACCTGCCACACCTGCGGAGCCTCGCCCCACCCGACCCGCCCGTCGCTGTCGGTGATCGTCACGACGACGGTGTCGGTCGTCTCGGTGCGGCGGAGTGCTGTGACGAAGGGGGTGTGCAGGCGCACCGTCGAGGTGCGCGTCTCGACGCGGTCGATGGTCGTCACGACTGCACCTCGCGGTCGTGGCCGGAATCGTCGGCATGATCGGCATGGTCGGCATGATCGGCGGCCCACACGTCGCCGGCGACGGAGGCGACGAAGGCCGCGCCCTCGTGCTCGCCGAGGTCGATCGTCGTGCAGATCGCGAGGACGAACGGCTCCTCCCCAGGCGGCCGCACCAGGGCCACGTCGTGCGAGACCCCCGGGATCCAGCCCGACTTGCTCGCGGTCGGGGTGCCGCTCGGCAGCCCCGCGGGGATCTGGTCGAGGTGCTGCTGGCGCGAGAGCATCTGCTCGACGGGCTCACAGACGGCCCGGCCACCGAGCGCGGGCTCGCGCCGAGCCACGGCGGCCATGACGAGGCCGAGGTCGGCGGCGGTCACGGTGTTGGTGATGCCGGCCGCGCGGGCCGCGGAGTCCTCGATGCCACGCCCGACCACGGTGGTCGGTGAGCACCCGGTCAGCTGCAGCACCTCGTGCGACCTCCTCGCGCCCGACGACGTCGAGCAGCAGGTTGGTGGCGAGGTTGCCCGAGTGGGTGATGGCGTGCTCGGCGAGCTGGCGCAGGGTGCGGGTGCCACCGAGGGCCGCCCACGTCTCAGGGTCCTGGTCGTCGTCGACGTCCATCGAGAACGGTGAGCCGTCGTGCACGGACGCGAACGCGTTGTGCACCGGGTGCGGCGCGTCGAGGTCGAGCTCGCCGCGCACGACGCGGCGCTGTGCCGCCACGACGAGGGGCAGCTTCATCGTCGACGCGGCGTAGTGCGGGGCCCCCGCTCGGTGGCTCCACCGGCACCGACCGGCGAGGTCTCCGAGCCAGGCCGACACGGAGGCGGAGGGGTCTGCCGCGGCCACGGCGTGGAGGCGGGCGTCGAGGTCGGCGAAGGGGCTGTGCACCCTCAGAACGCTAGAGGATCAGGCCGCGGAGGCCGACACCACGTCGTTGGTGGGCACCGGAAGGGTGACGGTCGGCGCGAGGCCCTCGCTCTCGGCCATGCGGCTCGAGACGTCGACGAGCACCTGTGAGAGCGGCAGCTCGAGCGCGCCGCAGATGGAGGCGAGCAGCTCGGAGGACGCTTCCTTCTCGCCACGCTCGACCTCGCTGAGGTAGCCGAGGGACACCGAAGCGGTGGCCGAGACCTCACGAAGCGTGCGTCCCTGCGCCCGACGACGCTCGCGCAGGACGTCGCCCAGCTCACGTCGCAACAGTGTCGTCATGCGGGCCTCCTTCGGGTCCTCGTCTCGGCGGCTCGTCATCGGATCGGGCCTCATGGGGATCGGATGAGGTGGTCAACTGCTCGGGTGCGGTCCGGCGTCGACCGGAGTCCCTAGGCCTACCGTACCCCCAGCCCCTGTCGGCGGTGCAGGGGTTCGTGGCGTGGCGGCGATCTCGCGGAGCGCGAGCAGCAGCACCTCACGCACCGCACCGGAACGCACGGCCGCCCGGTCCCCCTTCAACTCCAAGGCACGCGTGGCTGTTCCCGAGGGCCCGGCGACGGCGATGTGAACCGTGCCGGCCGGCTTGCCCTCGGCCGGTCCCGGACCGGCGACCCCGGTGGTGGAGAGGGCCCACGTCGCCCCGAGGCGGCGGCGGGCACCCTCGGCCATGGCGACCGCGACCGCGGGGTCGACCGTGCCCACCCGGTCGACGAGTGCCGCCGGCACACCCAGCAGGTCGACCTTGAGCCGGGGCGCATAGGCCAGCACGCCGCCGAGCAGCACGGCCGACGCGCCCGGCGTGTCAGCCACCGTCGCGGCGACGAGACCCGCCGTCAGGGACTCGGCGCTCGCGACGGTCTCACCACGCTCGGTCAGCAGCTCGACGAGCCGCTCGCCCGGCTCGGCACCCGACACCTGCATGAGTCACTCCCTCCCGGGCCCGCCGCGGTCGGCGGGATCGGCCGTCGGCCGCACTTCGCCTGTGCCACCCGAGCCGTCGGCGGCGCCACCGGCCCGGGCCTCCCGGCTCGCCGCTTGGGTCTCGCCGCTCGCCGCCCGGGTGCCGCGGCCGGCCGCACGCGCGGCGCGACGCAGCTGCGTGCGCTCGCTCGTCTCGCGCAGGCGCGCCGCCTTGAACACATAGTCGACACCGCTGACGACCGTCATGACGAACGCCGCGCCGAGCAGGACATAGGCGACGAAGAGCCAGGCGCCTCCGAGCGGCAGCACCGCGAGCGGGAAGGTCAGCGCGGCGAGGGACAGGGTCTGCAGCATCGTCTTCAGCTTGCCGCCACGCCCGGCCGGCATGACGCCGTGCCGGATGACGACGAAGCGCAGCACCGTGATGCCGATCTCGCGCACGACGATGACGATGGTCACCCACCACCAGATGACGCCGAGCAGCGACAGCCCGATGAAGGCGGTGCCGGTCAGGGCCTTGTCCGCGATGGGGTCGGCCACCTTGCCGAAGTTGGTGATCTCACCGCGCTCGCGCGCGATCTTGCCGTCGATGCCGTCGGTGACCGCGGCGAGCACGAAGACGAGCCAGGCCCAGAAGCGCCACCACGGGTTGGAGCCGCCGTCCATGAAGAGGAAGGTCGCGTAGACGGGCACGAGCAGGAAGCGCAGGACCGTCAGCGCGTTGGGCAGGTTCCAGTCGGTCGGACGCGGCGCGGGACCCTCCCCCCGGTGGAGGCCACCCGACGTCATCGCGGTTCCGCGACCAGGTCGATGCCCTCGGTGCCGACGACGACGGCCGCGACGAGGTCGCCGACCGCCGGCAGGGGTGCCCCCTCGGGCAGGTGCAGGAGCGTGACGCCGTCGACGTCGGGGCCCTGGAACGCGGCGCGGCCCACCGGGCGGCCGTCGTCGTCGATCTCCTCGACGAGCACGACGACCTGCTCGCCGATGCGCTCCTCCGCCCGCTGCGCGTTGAGCTCCTCGACCAGCCGGGTGAACCGGTCGAGACGGTCGGCGACGACCTCGGGAGCGAGGTGACCGGCATACGTCTCGGCCTCGGTGCCGTCCTCGTCGGAGTAGCCGAAGACGCCGACGACGTCGAGGCGCGCCTCGGTGAGGAAGGCCTCGAGCTCGTCGAGGTCGGACTCGGTCTCACCGGGGAAGCCGACGATGACGTTGCACCGCACGCCCGCCTCGGGGGCGTCGGCGCGCACCCGCGCGAGCAGGTCGAGGAAGGCCTCGCGGGAGCCGAAGCGGCGCATCGAACGCAGCAGCGACTCGGACGCGTGCTGGAAGGAGATGTCGTAGTAGGGCACGACCCCGGGGGTGTCGGCCATCGCCCGCAGCAGCCCCGGACGGATCTCGGCAGGCTGCAGGTAGGACACCCGCACGCGCTCGATGCCCTCGATGGCGGTCAGCTCGGGGAGCAGCTTCTCGAGGAGACCGAGGTCACCGAGGTCCTTGCCGTAGGAGGTGGAGTTCTCGGAGACGAGGAAGAGCTCCTTGACGCCACGCTCGGCGAGCCAGCGGCCCTCGGCGATGACGTCGGCCGGTCGGCGCGAGACGAAGGCGCCGCGAAACATCGGGATCGCGCAGAACGAGCAGCGTCGGTCGCAGCCCGAGGCGATCTTGAGCGGCGCCCACGGCCGGCCGTCGAGGCGCGCGCGGATGACCCGGGGGCCCGACGCCGGCGTGGGCACGGTGACCTCGTCGGTGGCGGGAGCGGCGGCATACGCCTGCGTGTCGCCGTGACCCGGAAGCGCCACGTCGCGACTGCCACCCTGCCGCTCGACCGGTGAGAGCGGCAGCAGGGTGCGGCGGTCGCTCGGGGTGTGGCTGGCCACGTGGCCCCCACCGAGGATCGTCTGCAGGTGCGTGCTCATGTCGCGGTAGGAGTCGAAGCCGAGCACGGCGTCGGCCTCGGGCAGCTGCTCCTCGAGCTGCTCGCCGTAGCGCTCGGCGAGGCACCCGACGGCGACGACCTTCTGGGTGCGGGCGCCGCCGCCCTTGAGGTCGGAGGCCTCGAGGAGCGCGTCGATGGAGTCCTTCTTGGCCTGCTCGACGAAGCCGCACGTGTTGACGACGGCGACGTCGGCCTCGGCCGCGTCGTCGACGAGCCGCCACCCCTCGGCCTGGAGCCGGCCGGCGAGCTCCTCCGAGTCGACCTCGTTGCGGGTGCACCCGAGAGTGACGAGCGCGACACTCCGGTCGATGCTCGGGTGGGGAGGGGTCATGCGACCACTCTAGATGGAGCGGTGTTCAATGACGGACATGCCAGCAGGCCCCCAGAGCACCCCCACCGAGCCCGACGGCAGCCCCCTCGGGCGGGCTCGCGCGCTCCTCGCCGAGCACCCTCTCATCGACGGTCACAACGACCTGCCGTGGGCGGCGCGGGAGCAGACCGGCTACGACTTCGAGGCTCTCGACATCGCACGGCCGGTGCCGACGACGCAGACCGACCTGCCCCGCCTCGAGCAGGGTGGGGTGGGCGGGCAGTTCTGGTCGGTCTTCGTGCCGAGCACCCTGCAGGGCGATGCCGCTGTTGCTGCCACGCTCGAACAGGTCGACGGTGTGCACCGAATGATCGCGACGTATGCCGACCGGCTGGCGCTCGCACGCACCGCCGACGAGGTCGAGCGAGCCCGTGCCTCGGGCCGCATCGCCTCGCTGCTCGGGGCCGAGGGCGGCCACTCGATCGGCTCCTCGCTCGGCACCCTGCGGATGCTGCACGTGCTCGGCGTGCGCTACCTGACGCTCACCCACAACGACAACACGCCATGGGCGGACTCGGCCACCGACGAGCCCGTCGTCGGCGGCCTCAGCGCCTTCGGCCGCGAGGTCGTGCGCGAGATGAACCGGCTCGGCATGATGGTCGACCTCAGCCACGTCGCTGCGACGACGATGCGCGCGGCGCTGGAGACGAGCACCGCGCCGGTGATCTTCAGCCACTCGAGCGCGCTCGCCCTGTGCGACACCCCCCGCAACGTGCCCGACGACGTGCTTGCCACCCTGCCGGCCAACGGCGGGGTCTGCATGGTGACCTTCGTGCCGGAGTTCGTCTCCCCCGCGACGGCGGCGTGGCGGGTCGAGGCGTCCGAGGCCGCCGCCGAGGTCGGGGTCGACGCCACGGACTGGGAGGCGTTCGGCCGCTTCACCGCGTCGTGGCAGGCCGGTCACCCCAAGCCCGACGCGACGATCGAGCAGGTCGTCGCGCACCTCGAGCACGTGCGCGCGGTGGCCGGCATCGACCACATCGGCATCGGCGGTGACTACGACGGCACCGACACCTTCCCCGTGGGACTCGAGGACGTCAGCGGCTACCCCCGCCTCGTGGCGGCTCTGCTCGAGCGTGCGTGGTCCGAGGCGGACGTCGCGCAGCTCGTGCGGGGCAACACCCTCCGGGTCATGCGCGACGTCGAGGCGGTCGCCCGTGACCTCCAGGCCACGCACGCCCCGAGCCTCGCGACCTTCGCCGCGCTCGACGGCTGAGGCGTCGGGGCGGGCCGGGGTCTCGCTCCGCGAGGCCTCAGTCTGAGGTCACTGCCGGAAGCGGGCGATGGTGAGGCCGACGAGGCGGGCCACGACGAGCGCGACGTAGAGCATGCCGGTGATCTGTTGCAGCAGCACGAACGACCGCGCGTGCGGCGTCACCGCGTAGATGTCGGACAGTCCTGTGGAGGTCATCGTCGTGATGGAGAGGTAGAGCAGCTCGAACCAGGTGCGCGTGCCCGGGTCGGCCTCGCCGTAGATGGTGAACGAGTTGGGCCAGATGAACTGGACCGCGAGGTAGAGATATGCGAAGCCCCACGCCACGACCGTGAACGTCGCACCCGTTGCATACAGTTCGTCACGGGTCACCCAGTTGTCGGCGAACATGTATCGCAGCAGGCCGTAGCCCGTGTAGAAGTAGAAGAGCGCGTGCAGCAGCGAGGACCAGAAGACGAGTGGGCCGCTCTCGGGGTAGACAGCCTCGAGGATCGTCAGCACGATGACAGGCACACCCAGCACGGCGGCCACCCATGTCAGGGCCGGGGTCGCGCGCACGGCCCGCACGGCGAGGAACAGCACGAGCAGGCCGAAGAGCCCGAAGAGCGCCCGGCCGTAGGGCCGGAAGTCGCCGGCCTCCGCGTTGTCGAGATACGGGTAGACGAGCAGCCCCAGGAGCTGCACGCCGAGCAGGAGCGCGCACGGCAGCTCGGACACCTTGCGGCGCAGTTGGCTGAGGCGGCTCGGCGGTCCGGCCCGACGCGGCGAGGACGGCCAGAGCTCGAGTGAGGCACTCACCTGCCGGAGCCTAGCGGCGCGGCAGTCAAGAACGCGTCAAGAGGAGTCAGCCGGGCATCAAGGCCGCCGGTCCACGGCGAGCGCCGGCGTAGGAATTTCTCATGATCCTCAACGTCCTGCTCGTCGTGGCCGGCGTCGCCCTGCTCGGCTACCTCGTCCACGTCCTCCTGCACGCGGACCGCTTCTGATGAGCGACGCCGCCAGTGGGCTGCTCACCATCGCCGTCCTCGTCGCCGCACTCGCCGTCGTGCACGTGCCGCTCGGGAACTGGATGGCGACGGTCTTCACCGACACGAGGCACTGGCGTGTCGAGCGCCTGGTCTACCGACTGTGCCGCGTCGACCCCTCCTCCGAGCAGCGCTGGACGACCTATGCCGTGGCCGTCCTCGGCTTCTCGGCCGTCGGCGTCGTGCTGCTCTTCGCGATGATCGGCGCCCAGGGCGTGCTGCCCCTCGCACGCGGCGCCGCCATGAACGTCGACACCGCCCTCAACACCGCGGTCTCCTTCGTCACGAACACCAACTGGCAGTCGTATGCCGGTGAGTCCGGTGTGTCGCCCCTCGTGCAGACGCTGGGCCTGACCGTCCAGAACTTCGTCTCCCCCGCGGTCGGCCTCGCGGTGGCCATTGCGCTCGTGCGTGGCCTCGCCCGCTCGTCCGGCGCCACCATCGGCAACTTCTGGGTCGACCTCGTGCGGGCCGTGGTGAGGGTGCTGCTGCCGATGGCCGTCGTCGCCGCCGTCGTGCTGCTCCTCGGTGGCGTCATCCAGAACCTCACCGGGCCCACGACCGTCACGACGGTCTCCGGCGGCTCGCAGGTCATCCAGGGCGGCCTCGTGGCCTCGCAGGAGGCGATCAAGGAGCTCGGCACGAACGGCGGCGGCTACCTCAACGCCAACTCGGCGCACCCTTTCGAGAACCCGACCGCCCTGACCAACCTGCTCGAGATCTTCCTGCTGCTCGTCATCCCCTTCTCGCTGCCGCGCACCTACGGGGTGCTCGTCGGCGACCGTCGCCAGGGGTGGGCCGTCCTCGGCTTCATGGCGACGCTCTGGGGCCTCATGGTCGCGGCGGTGACATGGGCCGAGGTCGCTGCCGCGAGTGGGCCGCTCGGCGCGCTCGAGGGCAAGGAGGTGCGCTTCGGCGTCTGGCCCTCGGCGCTCTTCGCCGCGAGCACGACCGGCACGTCGACCGGCGCCGTCAACTCCATGCACGAGAGCTTCAGCGCCCTCGGCGGCGGGGGCGCGCTCTTCTCGATGCTCCTCGGCGAGATCTCACCCGGAGGGGTCGGATCCGGCCTCTACGGCGCGCTCCTGCTCGCCGTCCTCACCGTCTTCATCGCCGGCCTCATGGTGGGTCGCACCCCCGAGCTGCTCGGCAAGCAGGTGGGGCGCCACGAGATCACGCTCACGGCGCTGACGCTGCTCGTGATGCCGGCCCTCGTGCTCGTCTTCACCGGCATCGGCATGGTCGCGCCGCTCGTGTCGTCGCAGATGCTCGCGTCAGGACCGCACGGGCTCACCGAGGTGATGTATGCCTACGCCTCCGCCGCCAACAACAACGGCAGCGCGTTCGCGGGCTTCTCGGCGGACACGCCCTACACCAACCTCACGCTCGCGCTCTGCATGGTGCTCGGCCGCTTCGTGCCGATCGTCCTCGTGCTCGCCCTTGCCGGTTCCTTTGTCGCACAGCGTCGTCGGCCGGCCAGCGCCGGCACGCTGCCCACCCACACACCCACGTTCGCGGGGCTCTTCATCGGAGTGGCGGTCATCGTCACCGGACTCACCTTCTTCCCGGCCCTGGCGCTCGGTCCGCTCGCGGAGGCGCTGTCATGACCCTTGCCACCCTGGCGCGGCAGCTCGTCGCCACCTTCCCGCAGGCGGTGCGCAAGCTCGACCCGCGGCACGTCTACCGCAGCCCCGTCGTCTTCGTCGTGTGGGTCGGCTCGCTGCTCACCACCGTCGTCGCGGTCGTCGACCCCTCGTGGTTCGCCTGGAGCATCACGCTCTGGCTGTGGGCCACCGTGCTCTTCGCCAACATGGCCGAGGCCGTCGCCGAGGGGCGCGGCAAGGCCCAGGCCGCGACGCTGCGCGCCGCCCGCACGACGACGACGGCCCAGCGCCGCCGAGCCGACGGCTCCCTCGACACGGTGGCGGCCTCCGACCTGACGATCGGCGACGTCGTCGTCGTGCGCCCGGGCGAGGTCATCCCCGGCGACGGTGACGTCGTCGAGGGCATGGCGACGGTCGACGAGTCGGCGATCACCGGCGAGTCCGCCCCCGTCATCCGCGAGTCGGGTGGCGACCGGTCGGCCGTGACCGGCGGCACGACCGTGCTCTCCGACGGCATCACGGTGCGCATCACCACGCGGCCCGGTGAGACCTTCATCGACCGGATGATCGCGCTCGTGGAGGGCGCCGCGCGGCAGAAGACGCCGAACGAGATCGCCCTGACGATCCTGCTCACGACACTGACGATCATCTTCCTGCTCGCCGTCATGGCGATCCAGCCCCTCGCCGTCTACTCCGGGCAGGCCCAGTCGGTCATCGTGCTCGTCGCCCTGCTCGTCTGCCTCATCCCGACGACGATCGGCGCCCTCCTCTCCGCCATCGGCATCGCGGGCATGGACCGGCTCGTGCAGCACAACGTCCTCGCGATGTCGGGACGAGCAGTGGAGGCCGCCGGTGACGTGTCGACGCTGCTCCTCGACAAGACCGGCACGATCACGTTCGGCAACCGCCGCGCGACGGAGCTGCTCGCAGCGCCGGGCCTCGGGAGTGAAGAGATGGTCGAGACGGCATACCTCTCGTCGCTGGCGGACGAGACGCCCGAGGGGCGGTCCATCGTCGAGCTCGCCGCGACGGACCTCTCGAAGGAGAAGCGCTCGCGCTTCGACGCCGCATGCCGCGAGGGTGCGACCTTCGTGCCGTTCACTGCACAGACCCGCATGTCCGGCATGGACCTGCCCGACGGCTCCGTCGTGCGCAAGGGTGCGTCCGACGCGGTGTGCCGCTGGGTGACCGGCCAGGGGGGCGAGGTGCCGAGCGGTGTCCTCACCGAGGTCGCGGGCGTCGCCAGCTCGGGAGGCACACCGCTCGTCGTCGCGGCCGCACGCAACGGTGAGGTCCCGCGCGTGCTCGGCGTCGTGCACCTCAAGGACGTCGTCAAGCCCGGCATGAAGGAGCGCTTCGCGCAGCTGCGCGCCATGGGCATCCGCACCGTCATGATCACCGGGGACAACCCCCTGACAGCGCGGTCGATCGCGGCGGAGGCCGGCGTCGACGACTTCCTCGCCGAGGCCACGCCGGAGGACAAGATGGCCCTCATCAAGCAGGAGCAGGCGGGCGGCCGGCTCGTCGCGATGACGGGCGACGGCACCAACGACGCCCCCGCGTTGGCCCAGTCTGACGTGGGGGTGGCGATGAACACCGGCACCTCGGCGGCCAAGGAGGCGGCCAACATGGTCGACCTCGACTCCGACCCGACCAAGCTCATCGACATCGTCTCGATCGGCAAGCAGCTGCTCATCACGCGCGGCGCGCTCACGACGTTCTCGATCGCCAACGACATCGCGAAGTACTTCGCCATCATCCCCGCGATGTTCGTCGTCCTCTTCCCCGGCCTCGACGCGCTCAACATCATGGGCCTGGCGACGCCGAAGTCCGCGATGCTGTCAGCCGTCATCTTCAACGCGCTCATCATCGTGGCACTGATTCCCTTGTCGCTCAGAGGAGTTCGCTATCGCCCCACAGGCAGCAGCGCCCTCCTGCGACGCAATCTCCTCATCTACGGCGTGGGCGGCATCATCGCCCCCTTCATCGGCATCAAGCTCATCGACCTCGTCGTGAGCCACCTGCCGCTGTGAACAGAATCGATGTGATCCCGTGACCAACCTGATCAGGCAGTCGCTGGCCGGTCTGCGCGCCATGCTCGTGCTCACCGTCCTGCTCGGCGTCCTCTACCCCGGCGCCGTGTGGGGCGTCGGCCAGCTCGTCGCCCGCGACCAGGCCGCCGGCTCGCTCGTCACCGTCGACGGAACGGTCGTCGGATCGAGCCTGCTCGGCCAGCAGTGGACGGGTGCCCAGTGGTTCCAGTCGCGCCCGTCCACGAGCGAGTACTCCGGAGGCACGAGCGGTGGCAGCAACCTCGGCCCCGGCCCCGCTCTCGACGCTGAGGTCGCCGCGCGCGCGGCAGCGGCGGGGCGGGGCGGGGCCACGGCGCCCGCCGACGCACTGACGGCCTCGGGCAGCGGCCTCGACCCGCACATCACCCCGGCGTATGCCGCCGCGCAGGTCGAGCGCGTCGCCGCGGCACGCGGTCTCGACGTCACCCGGGTGCGCGCCCTCGTGGTCGAGCACACCGAGGGCAGAGTCTCCGGCTTCCTCGGACAGCCGCGGGTCGACGTGCTCGCCCTCAACCTCGCCCTCGCTCGCCTCGGCGCAGCGACGGCCCGCTGACCTGAGAGGATCGCCACATGGGTCGAGGCTCGCTGCGGATCTACCTCGGGGCCGCCCCCGGGGTGGGCAAGACGGTGGCCATGCTCGACGAGGCCCACCGCCGGCTCGAGCGGGGCACCGATGTCGTCGTCGGCTACGTCGAGACCCATGGGCGTGCGCACACGGCCGCGATGCTCGACGGCCTCGAGGTGCTGCCCCGACGCCACATGACCTACCGCGGCTCCCGCCTCACCGAGCTCGACACCGCTGCCGTCATCGCGCGCCGGCCCGAGGTCGTCGTCATCGACGAGCTCGCCCACACCAACGTGCCCGATTCCGAGCATCTCGACGGTCTGGGCCATGAGAAGCGCTGGCAGGACGTCGAGGAGATTCTCGAGGCCGGCATCGACGTGCTCTCGACCGTCAACATCCAGCACCTCGAGTCGCTCAACGACGTCGTCGAGTCGATCACCAGCATCCGCCAGCAGGAGACGCTGCCCGACGAGGTCGTGCGTCGCGCCGACCAGGTGCAGCTGGTGGACATGTCGCCGGAGGCCCTGCGACGGCGGATGGCGCACGGCAACATCTACGGCCCCGACAAGGTCGACGCGGCCCTCGCCAACTACTTCCGCGTCGGCAACCTGTCCGCGCTGCGCGAGATCGCCCTGCTGTGGCTCGCCGACCGCGTCGACGAGGCTCTCGAGCGCTACCGCGCCGACCAGGGCATCCACGAGCAGTGGCCGACCCGGGAGCGGGTCGTGGTGGCACTCACCGGCGGCCCCGGCAGCGAGACCCTGCTGCGCCGCGGCGCCCGCATCGCGACACGAGCGGCCGGCGGCGACCTCATCGCCTGCCACGTGCGCTCGTCCGAGGGCCTCGCCTCCGTCGACCCTGCGGTGCTCGCCCGGTTGCGCCGGCTCGCGAGAGACCTCGGCGCCGAGTTCCACGAGGTGTCGGGGAACGACGTGGCCGAGGCGATCCTCGACCACGCGCGGGGCGTCAACGCGACCCAGATCGTCGTCGGGGTGAGCCGCCGCGGCCGCTTCCAGCAGCTCCTCCGACCGAGCATCGCGTCCGAGGTCGCCGACAGCTCCGGCGACATCGACGTGCACCTCGTGTCGCACGAGGGGTCGAAGGTGCGCCGGCGTGGCTCACGCGCCGGTGGCCTTCCCGCGCGTCGGGTCGTCGCGGGCCTGCTGCTCGCCGTCGTCTCCCTCACCGCGCTCACCGCCGTCCTCGTGGCCACCCGGGAGGGCCACACGCTCTCGCTCGACCTGCTGCTCTACCTCGCCCTCACCGTCGTCTGCGCCCTCGTCGGCGGCCTCTGGCCGGCCCTCTTCTGCGCCGTCGCCGGCTCGCTGCTCGTCAACTGGTTCTTCACCGAGCCGCACGGCACGCTGACGATCAGCGACCCGCCGAACGCGCTCGCTCTCGCCGTCTTCATCCTCGTCGCGATGGCGGTCAGCTCGGTCGTCAACGTGGCGGCGCGGCGCACCGAGCAGGCCATCTCTGCCGAGCGGGAGTCGGCGGCGCTCGCGGCCTTGAGCCGTGACCTGCTCGCCGAGCCCCGCCCCCTGCCGGTGTTGCTCGACAAGGCGCGCGATGCCCTCGGCATGCGTTCAGCCGTGCTGACCGAGCAGGCCGAGCAACCCGAGGGCGGCCGGCCCCGGGTGCTCGCCTCGACGGACCCGCACCTCACGCCCGGCTCCGAGCTGCCCGCCGGTCTCCCCTGGGCGGTCGACGTGCCGGTCGACGACGGCGTGCACCTGCTCCTCGATGGCCCACCCGTCGCGGCCGAGGACCAACGGCTCGTCGCGGCCTATGCCGCGCACGCCGCGATCCTGCACGGCCGTGAGCAGCTCGTGCGGGCCGCTCGCCAGGCGGCGGGCCTCGCCCGCGACAACGCCGCCCGCACCACCTTGCTCGCCGCCGTGTCGCACGACCTGCGCACCCCACTCGCGAGCATCAAGGCCGGCGTGTCGACGCTGCGTCAGACCGGCCTCGACCTCCAACCCGACGACGAGGCCGAGCTGCTCGAGTCGATCGAGGACTCCGCCGACCGGCTCGACGCACTCATCGGCAACCTGCTCGACCTCTCGCGGATCGAGACCGGAGCCGTGAGACCCCATCACCACGCCGTCGACCTGCTCGACGCCGTGGTCGGCACGGTGCGCACGACGTCCGACCCCGCCCGGGTCGAGGTGGCGCTCGAGCCCGACCTGCCGCTCGTGCGCACCGATCTCGGGCTGCTTGACCGGGTGCTCGCCAACGTCGTCGAGAACGCTCTGCGGCACAGCGGGCCCGCCGACGTTCGCATCACCGCCGGCCGCATCGGGGACACCGTGCAGCTCCGCGTCGCCGACCGAGGCCACGGCGTCGACGACGCCGACAAGGAGCGCATCTTCGCCGCCTTCCAGCGCGTCGGCGACGCCCCGCAGGGTGACGGCCTCGGCCTCGGACTCGCCGTCGCCCGCGGCCTGATGACCGTGATGGGCGGCGCCCTCGTGCCCGAGGACACCCCGGGTGGCGGCCTCACCCTCGTCCTCGAGCTCCCGCTCGCCCAGCCAGAGGAGGACGCGTGACCCGAGTGCTCGTCGTCGACGACGACCCCCGCCTGCTCCGCACCCTCTCGATCGCGCTCCGCGCCCACGGCGACGAGGTGCTGACCGCGAGCGACGGGCGGACTGCGGTGCAGTCCGCCGCCGAGGACGTCCCCGACATCGTCATCCTCGACCTCGGCCTGCCCGACCTCGACGGCACCGAGGTGCTGCGCCGCATCCGTGCCTTGTCAGCCGTGCCCGTCATCGTGCTCTCGGCACGCCACGAGAGCGACGACAAGATCGAGGCTCTCGACCTCGGCGCCGACGACTACGTGACCAAGCCCTTCGGCGTCGAGGAGCTGCTCGCCCGGGTGCGCGCCGCCGTGCGCCGCAGCGGCGACCTCGGGCACCAGATCGCCGCCGTGCGCACCGACCACTTCGCCCTCGACTTCGCCGAGCGCCGCGCGACGGTGGAGGACCAGGAGATCCGGCTGACCCCCACGGAGTGGCGGCTGCTCGAGGCGCTGTGCCGCGAGCCCGGACATCTCGTGCTCCAGCAGGACCTGCTGCGCTCGGTCTGGGGCCCGTCCTACGGCCGCGAGTCCAACTACCTGCGCGTCTATGCCAACCAGCTCCGCCGCAAGCTCGAGCCCGACCCGAGCGTCCCGCGCCACCTCATCACCGAGCCCGGACTCGGCTACCGCTTCACCACCTGAGGCGCTTGAGCGGGTCGGGAACGGCGCCCTCGTCGTGGGTGGCTCCCGCTGCGTTGAGTCTGCCTACCGGGCAGAGTCAGTAGCGCTCGCGCCCGCCGCGGTCGGTGAGGTTCCAGGCGTCCTCGGACTCCTCGTCGTCGTCCTCCACGAGCGGCGTGATCTCACCGGGGCTCCACGCGGACACCGCCGTCGTGTCGTCCTCGCGGAGGCGTCGCTCCCCGCGCTCCGCGACGATCGCCGCCGTGCGCGGGGGGGCCGTGGCGCCTGCGACGTCGTCGGCGTCGTCGACCTCGCCCCCGGTGTATGCCGGGTCGCCGGGAAGCGCACCCGGCGGCTCGATCGCGACGGGCGGGGCGGCATACGGCTCGGGGTGCTCGATGAGGTCAGCGAGGTCGTCGGGCTCGTTGGGGTGGGGCACGTCGTCGCCGCGCAGCAGCGCAAGCGTCTGCGGCAGGTCGTCGGGGCGCACGAGCACGTCGCGGGCCTTGGACCCCTCGCTCGGGCCGACGATGCCGCGCGACTCGAGCAGGTCCATGAGCCGGCCTGCCTTGGCGAAGCCGACCCGCAGCTTGCGCTGGAGCATCGAGGTCGAGCCGAACTGCGTCGTGACGACGAGCTCGGTCGCCTGGAGCAGCACGTCGAGGTCGTCGCCGATGTCGTCGTCGATCTGCTTCTTGGGCGCGACGACCGTGACGTCCTCGACGTAGTTGGGCTTGAGCTGGGTCGTGACGAACTTGACGACCTCGTGGATCTCGGACTCGTTGACCCACGCACCCTGCACGCGCATCGGCTTGCTTGCGCCCATCGGCAGGAAGAGGGCGTCACCCTGCCCGATGAGCTTCTCGGCGCCGGGCTGGTCGAGCACGACGCGCGAGTCGGCCAGGCTGGAGGTCGCGAACGCCATCCGCGAGGGCACGTTGGCCTTGATGAGGCCCGTGACGACGTCGACCGAGGGACGCTGCGTCGCGAGGACGAGGTGGATGCCGGCGGCGCGCGCGAGCTGGGTGATGCGCACGACCGACTCCTCGACGTCGCGCGGGGCGACCATCATGAGGTCGGCGAGCTCGTCGACGACGACGAGCAGGTAGGGGTAGGTCGTGATCTGCCGCTCCGACCCCGGCAGCGGCTTGACCTTGCCGGCCCGCACCGCCTTGTTGAAGTCGTCGATGTGCTTGAAGCCGAAGGCCGCCAGGTCGTCGTAGCGCTGGTCCATCTCCTTGACGACCCAGGCGAGGGCCTCGGCCGCCTTCTTGGGGTTGGTGATGATCGGCGTGATGAGGTGCGGGATGCCCTCGTAGGCCGTCAGCTCGACGCGCTTGGGGTCCACGAGGATCATCCGCACCTCCTCGGGCGTGGCCCGCATGAGGATCGAGGTGATCATCGAGTTGACGAAGCTGCTCTTGCCCGAGCCGGTGGCGCCGGCGACGAGCAGGTGCGGCATCTTCGCGAGGTTGGCGATGACGTAGGCGCCCTCGACGTCCTTGCCGACACCCATGACCATCGGGTGCTCGTTGGTGCGGGCCGTGTTGCTGCGCAGCACATCGCCGAGGGAGACGTTCTCGCGGTCGAGGTTGGGGATCTCGATGCCGATGGCCGACTTGCCGGGGATCGGGCTGAGGATGCGCACGTCGGCCGAGGCGACGGCATACGCGATGTTCCTGGAGAGAGCCGTGACCCGCTCGACCTTCGTGCCCGAGCCGAGCTCGACCTCGTAGCGCGTGACCGTCGGTCCACGGGTGAAGCCGGTGACGGCTGCGTCGATGTCGAACTGGTCGAAGACGCTGGTGAGCGACTCGACGACGCGGTCATTCGTCTCGCTGCGGGTCTTGTGCGCCGGACCGGGGGTGAGTATCGCGTGGTCGGGGAGGCGGTAGGTGATGTCGCCGCCGAGCGACAGCTGCTCGACCCGGGCCGGCAGGTCGGACATCGGCGGCGGGATGAGCTCGGCCTTGGGACCGATCCTCGAGGTGTCAGGCGCGCCGAGCGTGCGCGGGTCGGTGGCGTCGATGACGCGCTCGGCCGCCCCGGCCGCCCCGGCCGCAGCACTGCCGGCACCCGTGGCACCCGCGGACGGGCCCCCCCTGGTGCCTGACGGGCGCGGCACGACGAGGCCGGGCGGGGTGGGTCGCTTCTCCCCCGGGCGGGGAGTGTCGGAATCGTCTTCCAGGCCCTTCTGGGCGGCCTGGCGGAAGGCTTCGTCGCCGTCGCGGTCGCTGAGGTCGACGGCGCGCCGCCGCTTCTTGGCCTCGGGCACCTGCTGGGTCGCGTCCGTGTCGCCCGCCTCGGCGGCGTCGACATCGTCGGCGCCGCGGTGGATGACGAGCGCGCGCAACTGGCGCAGCCGGGTCGGGATCAGGTTGACCGGCGTCGCCGTGATGACGAGCAGGCCGAAGAGCCCGAGGAGGCTGAGCAGCACGACCGCACCGGGCACGGACACCGCCGCTGCGACGGGGCTCGAGGCGAGGAAGCCGATGATGCCGCCCGCGGCACGCATGCCGTCGGCCCCGTCGGGTGGGTTGGGGATGGCGTCGGCGACGTGCGAGAGGCCGCAGGCGGCGAAGGTCAGTGCGATCGTGCCGACGACGATCCGGTTGGTCGACCCGTCGTCCTGCGGTGCGCGGAGCAGGCGAAGGCCGAGGGCGAGGAGCACGAGGGGCACGGCATACGCGACGCGTCCGAAGGTGCCGGCGAAGACGGCGTGCACGACCTGTCCGAAGACCCCGCTGACGCCCCACCACTCCCGCGCGGCGACGACGACCGCAAGGGCGATGAGGGTGAAGCCCAGCCCGTCTCGGCGGTGCTCGGGCTCGAGGTCGGCCGCGCTGTGCCCGACCCGGCGCACTGCGCCACCGGCGAGGTGCGAGACCCCCATCCACGTGTTGCGCACGGCGCCGAGCGGGAAGGGCAGCCCCCCGTCTCGCGTCTTGGACGTGCGAGCGGGTGCCTTGCGGGCCGCCGGCTTGCGCTGAGCCGGCCGCGTCGACCGGGCGGCCGCCGGACGTGCCGCGCCGCCACCCGACGTGCCTTTGGCACGGGTCGCGGCGGCGCTGCTCGGGCGCGGACTGCTGGACGGACGTGTCGCCATGGTGGCACCGTACGTCAACGTCCCGTGCAACTCACGCGTCACACGCGCACCACGGGCAAAGAGTGCGAGACGAATCCGATGCTGGCGTGCTCCTCGAGGCGGTGTGGGCACGGAGCCGCCGTAGCGCGGGAGGCGACTCCACCCGAAGGGCTCACCTGCCCGGCACGGTTCAGCCGCCTCCGCGTCTCAGATGACGACACGGCGGGTCTTGACCGGTGGACATCGCGGATCGCCCTCCCCTATCGTGCTGCACAGGTCATGAGTGCCAGTGACAAGCCCCGGCTCACTGGCCAGCAACCCTCCTCCGCGGTGGGGTGCTCCGGGTGACGACCAGGCTGTGCCTCGTCCGACGCGTGTCGAGGTCCGGCAAGCGCGGGCCTGCATCCGGTGGGTCCCAGACCCCCAGGAGCAGTGACATGTCGGTCCTTCCCAGCACCCTCTGCGGCGCCTCCGCGGCCGCGGCCCCCGTGGTGCGCACCCGTGCACTGCACGCCGTGCCCGACACGGCCGCCCTCCCCCGCGTCGTGGGCGCCGGGCTCACGGTGCCCACCCTCACCGGCCCGGCGGCATACGCCAACCTCGACCACGCGGCGTCGACCCCTGCCCTCGAGACTGTCAAGGAGGCGGTCGACCGCACGCTCGAGACCTACGCCTCGGTGCACCGCGGCGCCGGCTACGCCTCCCGGCTGACGAGCGCGTGGTACGAGCAGGCGCGCGCCGAGGTCGCCGACTTCGTCGGGGCTCGTGCTGACGACACCGTCATCTTCACGCGCACGACGACGGACTCGTGGGGCGTGCTCTCCCGGGCCCTGCCGAGCCGCACGACCGTCTTCGTCTTCGGCACCGAGCACCACTCGACGCTGCTTCCGTGGGGCCGCTCGCGCACCGTGCGGCTGCCTGTGCCCCAGAGCGTCGACGACGCCGCACTGCTGCTCGAGGAGGCGCTCGCCGACCACCCCTCGCGGCACCGTCTCGTCGTCATCGCGGCCGCCTCCAACGTCACGGGTGAGGTGTGGCCGGTCGAGCGATTCGCCTCGATCGCGCACGCTCACGGCGCCCGCATCGCGGTCGACGCCGCCCAGCTCTCGGCCCACCGCACGATCGACCTCGCCGCCTGGGACGCCGACTACGTCGCCTTCTCGGGCCACAAGACCTACGCCCCCTTCGGAGCCGGCGTCCTGGCCGGACGCAGCGACTGGCTCGACGCGGGCACCCCCTACCTCTTCGGCGGCGGCGCGACCCGCGCCGTGACCGACGACGGCATCCTGTGGGCCACGGGCCCGGCCCGCCACGAGGGCGGCAGCCCCAACGTCGTCGGCGCCGTCGCCATCGCTGCCGCCTGCGCGACGATCCGCCGCCACCGCGAGGCCATCGAGGCCCACGAGTCGCGGCTCCTGACCCGACTTCGCGACGGCCTCGAGGCCGTGCCCGGTGTCGAGGTGCTCTCCTTCTTCGACGACGACCACGACCGGGTCGGGGTGCTGGCCTTCACCATCACGGGCTGGGACTCCTCCCTCGTGTCGCAGGCTCTGTCGGTCGAGCACGGCATCGGCGTGCGCGACGGCAAGTTCTGCGCGCACCTGCTCGTCGACGAGCTGCTCGACGACCCCTGGGGCGAGCACCCGGCCACCGCGGTGCGCGCGAGCATCGGGCTCGGCACGACCGACGAGGCGGTCGAGCGCCTCATCGGGGCGGTCGACTCGCTCGTCGCCCACGGCACGGCGGCCACCTGGACTCGCACCGAGGCCGGCTGGGCCGTCGAGGGCCGCGACCCGCGCGACGTCGAGGTCGAGCGCCCCTGGTGACTACTCTCCCGGGTTCGCAGGTGATCTCGGCACCCACGTCCGGTCTGCCATCACCTCGAACCGGGGTGGCCGTGCGCGATCACCTGGGAGCGGGCGCCGGGGTGTCCGGGAGGGCATAGCTGCCCCACACGGCGGCATGGTCGGTGCCGTTGAGGGCCACCTCCCCGGAGTCGATGACGGTGAGACCGCGACTCAGCACGTGGTCGAGCTGCACGAACGGCGGCAGGCGGCTGTCGGCATACGGCCAGGTGCGCACCCAGCCGCTGCCGGTCGCGCGCTGGGCGTCGTCGAGCCCGGCGGCGACTGCTCGGAAGCCGGGGTGCGCCGACGAGCTGTTGAAGTCGCCGACGAGCAGGATCGGGCCCGCCCCGGTCTGCCGCTCCTTCCACGCCTGCAGCGTGCTCAGCCCGGCACGCCACTGCGGGGTCTGGCCCGCGATCGGCGCGGCCGGGTGCGCGGTCTGCACCCCCAGGTCGACCCCGTCGATCGTCACCGCCACCTCGGGCTGGCGATGAGGTGAGCCTCCGAGGTCGGCCGAGACCTCCCGCAACGGGTAGCGCGAGAGCACCATGGTGCCTGCGTAGCCGCCGGCCTCCGCCTCACCGACCTGTTGCGGGAAGTAGGAGTCGGCTCCCTCGCGGGTGAGTCCCTCGATCGCCTCGGGTGTCACCTCGGTGAGCACGAGGACGTCCACCGCGTGGAAGCGGACGGCATCCATCAGCTGGGTCGGCTGCGCGCCCCCGACCCGCAGGTTGACCGACATGACGGTGAGGTCGCGGGTCGCCTCGGGCGACGCGTGCGAGAGGAAGGCCGGCACGACGAGCGTCGCGGCCACCGCGACGGCGAGCCCCACCGGCAGCAGCATCCACCACCGTCGCAGGGCGGCCGTCGCCACCGCCAGCAGCAGCAGGCCGATCGCGACGAAGGGCGCCGCCGTCTGGAGCACGACGACGGGGTATGCCGTCGTGTCGATCCAGCGCAACGTGCCCACCGCGCAGAGGCCGAGCAGGGCGACGAGGATCGCGACGTCGAGCAGGAGGCGACGTCGGGCTGGGGCCGGCATCGACACCTCAGGCCTGCAGCACGACCGGGATGATCATCGGCCGACGGCGGATCTTGCCACCGACCCACGAGCCGACCGTGCGGCGCACGACCTGCTGGAGCTGCTGGTCGTCGCGCACGCCGTTGGCGACGGCCTCCTCGATCGCACGCTCGACCTTGGGGATCACCTGCTGGAAGATCTCCTCGTTCTCGACGAAACCACGGGCGGTGATCTCGGGACCGCTGGCGATCTTGCCGGTGGCGGCGTCGAGCACGACGATGCAGGTGATGAAGCCCTCGTCGCGCAGGATGCGTCGGTCCTTGAGCAGCGACTCGTCGGCCCCGCCGACACTGCTGCCATCGACGTAGACGTAGCCGCACTCGACGACGCCGGTCACCTCGGCCACGCCGTCGACGAGGTCGACGACGACGCCGTCCTCGGCGAGCACGACGTTGCGCTCCGGCACCCCCGACTGGATCGCGAGCTGGGCGTTGGCATACATGTGCCGCCACTCGCCGTGCACGGGTAGGACGTTGCGCGGCTTGACGATGTTGTAGCAGTAGAGCAGCTCACCGGCGCTTGCGTGCCCCGAGACGTGCACCTTGGCGTTGCCCTTGTGCACGACGTTGGCGCCGAGGCGCATGAGGCCGTTGATGATGCGGTAGACGGCGTTCTCGTTGCCGGGGATGAGGCTGCTCGCGAGCAGGACCGTGTCCCCGGGGCCGACGTCGATGCGGTGCTCCCGGTTGGCCATGCGCGAGAGGGCGGCCATCGGCTCGCCCTGCGAGCCGGTGCAGATGAGCACGAGCTCGTCGTCGCGCAGGCTGTCGATGCGCTTGATGTCGACGAGGATGCCGTCGGGGACGCGGAGGTAGCCGAGCTCGGCGGCGATGCCCATGTTGCGCACCATCGACCGACCGACCATGGCGACCTTGCGGCCGGCCTTCTCTGCGGCGTCGAGCACCTGCTGCACACGGTGCACGTGACTGCTGAAGCAGGCCACGATGATGCGCCGCTCGGCGTGCCGGAAGACCCGGTCGATCGCGGGAGCGATCTCGAGCTCGGGGGTGGTGAACCCGGGCACGTCGGCGTTGGTGGAGTCGGTGAGGAAGAGGTCGACCCCCTCCTCGCCGAGGCGCGCGAAGGCGCGCAGGTCGGTGAGGCGGCCGTCGAGCGGCAGCTGGTCCATCTTGAAGTCGCCGGTGTGCAGCAGCGTGCCGGCCTCGGTGCGCACGAAGACGGCGAGCGCGTCCGGGATCGAGTGGTTGACGGCCACGAACTCCAGGTCGAAGACGCCGAGCCGCTCGCGCTGCCCCTCCTTGACCGCCATCGAGTAGGGCCGGATGCGGTGCTCCTTGAGCTTGGCCTCGATGAGCGCGAGGGTCAGCGTGGAGCCGATGAGCGGGATGTCGCCCTTGAGCTTGAGCAGGTAGGGCACAGCTCCGATGTGGTCCTCGTGGCCGTGGGTCAGCACGATGGCCTCGATGTCGTCGAGGCGACCCTGCAGGTAGCTGAAGTCAGGCAGGATGAGGTCGACTCCCGGGTGGTGGTCCTCCGGGAAGAGCACGCCGCAGTCGATGATGAGCAGGCGTCCCTTGGTCTCCAGGACGGCCATGTTGCGGCCGACCTCACCGAGACCCCCGAGGGCGACGACCCGCAGGCCGTTGTCGGGGAGGGCGGGGGGTGCGGTCAGCTCGGGGTGAGGGTGGCTCACAGGTGTCCTGTCATTCGGTGGTGCGGTCGCTGGTGGCGACCGGCGGTGGCTGAGTGGGGGTCACGCGGTGACGACGGCCAGCGCCTCGCGGAGGAGGCCCCGCTGCACGTCATCGGCGGGGACGAGCGGCAGGCGCACCGTCGGACCGCCGATGAGACCCTGCTCGACGAGCGCGGCCTTGGCCATGATGGCCCCCTGGGTGACGTTCATGACCGCCTCGACGATCGGGGCGAGGCGCCGGTGCACCGCACGGGCGTCGTCCCAGCGGCCCGCAAGCACCGCGTCGGCCATCTCGCGGTATGCCGTGGGGGCCACCTGCGAGGTGACGCCGACGAAGCCGACGGCACCGTTGCCGAAGTGCGCGAGGTTCATCGCGTCGTCACCGGAGTACCAGTCGAGTCCGGTGGCCTGCATCAGCTCGCTCGCGAACCAGAGGTCGCCCCGGGCGTCCTTGACCGCCGTGATGCGCTCGTGCTGCGCGATGCGCAGGTAGGTCTCGCGCGCGATGGCCAGGCCCGAACGGCCGGGGATGTCGTAGACCATGACGGGGAGGTCGCTCGCGTCGGCGAGCGCCGTGAAGTGGGCGACGAGACCGGCCTGCGGCGGCTTGTTGTAGTAGGGAGTGACGGCGAGGACGGCATCGGCGCCGGCCTTGTCGGCCATCTGCACCGCCTCGACACTCTTGGCGGTGTCGTTGCTGCCGGCGCCGGCGATGACGACGGCGCGGTCACCGACAGCCTCGATGACGGCGCGCAGCAGCTCGTCCTTCTCGGTGGCCGAGGTCGTCGGCGACTCGCCGGTCGTGCCCGACACGACCAGTCCGTCGTGGCCGTGGTCGACGAGGTGCGCGGCGAGGGCCTGGGCCTGATCGAGGTCGATCGAGCCGTCGTCCCGCATCGGGGTGACCATCGCCGAGAGGACGCGTCCGAGTGCGGGTGCTCCTGCCATGGAGCAAGGTTAGCGCCCGCACCTGCACCCCACCGGCTGCGCCCACCGCTATCTGGCACGAGCCGGCGTCGGCAGCCCCGGGGCAAAGGAAAGCGAGGCACTACTCGCTCGGGGGTCCGAGTAGTGCCTCGCACCTGCTTTATCGCCGCAGGGGCGAGGGCGTTACAGCCCGACGGGAACTTCTTCTGCAGGACCCCTCGCGGGGCTCAGGATCGCCGCTCGTAGGCCACCCAGGCGAAGCCGTCGTGCTGGTCGCGGCTGGTCTCGAGCCACTCGTCGGCGTCGATCTGCGGGAAGGTGACCGAGCCCGGCGGGGACTGGTCGACCTCGGTGATGAGCAGTCGGGCGGCATACGGCATCGCCTTCCGGTAGATCTCTCCCCCACCGACCACGAAGACCTCGTCGGAGGGGCCGGCGAGGGTCAGCGCGTCGTCGAGCGAGTGGGCGGTCTCGACCCCGGCGTGGTGCCAGTCGGGCTGGCGGGTGATGACGATGCTGCGACGGCCGGGGAGGGATCCCATCGAGTCGAAGGTGCGCCGACCCATGACCATCGGATGGCCCATCGTCTGGCGCTTGAAGTACTTGAGGTCCTCCGACAGGTGCCAGGGCATCGTCTCGCCGTCGCCGATCACGCCGTTGCGGCCGACGGCGGCGATCATCGTCACGCGGGTCATGGACGTCAGCCTTGCAGACGCTCGGTGCTGGTCGGGTGCCGGTCGGGTGTCGATCGGCATGGATCGTCCGCAGACGACCTCAGACCGCGATCGGCGCCCGGATGCCCGGCTCGGCGACGTAGTCGAGCAGCTCGAAGTCGCCGACGTCGAACTCGTCGATGCTCCGCTTGCCCGCGGTGATGCGCATCGCCGGCAGGGGGTGCGGGGTGCGGGTCAGCTGCAGCCGGGCCTGATCGAGGTGGTTGAGGTAGAGGTGCGCGTCACCGAGCGTGTGCACGAACTCCCCCGGCTCGAGGTCGGTGAGCTGGGCGATCATCTGCGTGAGCAGGGCATAGGAGGCGATGTTGAACGGCACGCCGAGGAAGATGTCGGCGCTGCGCTGGTAGAGCTGGCAGGAGAGGCGCCGGCGCCCGTCGTCGCCGGGGGGCGAGACGTAGAACTGGAACATCGTGTGGCACGGGGGCAGGGCCATGTCGTCGACGTCGGCGACGTTCCAGGCCGAGACGATGAGCCGGCGGCTGTCGGGGTTGGTGCGGATCTGCTCGATGACCTTGGCGATCTGGTCGACCCGCCGACCGTCGGGGGTCGGCCACGAGCGCCACTGGTAGCCGTAGATGGGGCCGAGGTCGCCGTCCTTGTCGGCCCATTCGTCCCAGATCGAGATGCCGCGCTCCTGGAGCCACCGGACGTTGGTGTCGCCGCGCAGGAACCACAGCAGCTCGCCGATGATCGAGCGCAGGTGCAGCTTCTTGGTCGTCATGGCGGGGAAGCCGTCGGCGAGGTCGAAGCGCATCTGGTGTCCGAAGACGCTGAGCGTGCCCGTGCCGGTCCGGTCGGACTTCTGCTGGCCGTGGGTCAGGACATGGTCGAGGAGATCGAGATACTGCCGCACGCCCGCAGCGTAACCCCGCCCGCCGACACCGCTCCCGTAGGCCGCGCCGCCGGGTCCGTTCCGGGCGACCGGTCCGTGTGCGCGCGCCGCCCTCCCGGGGGCGGCCGTTGCACACAGTCGACCCGCCACGTCGGGCCTGGGCGGAGCCTGTGGGCAACCGCGCTGGTGCCCGGGCCCGAAGCCCGAGGCTGGAGGCGTGGACCCGCTACTCGCCGCGCGCATCCGAGGCCAGTCCGGGATCGTGACTCGCGACCAGGCCTTGGCCGCCGGCCTCACCGAGAAGGCGGTCCGCTGGCGCGTCGCCTCTGGCCGGTGGCTGCTCGTGCACCCACAGGTCTACCTCGCCGAGCCCGGTCGCACCGGCTGGGACGTGCGCGCGGTCGCCGCCCTGCTCCACGTCGGGCCGCCCGTTGCCCTGCACGGGGTGAGTGCGGGGCATGCCTGGTCGCTCGTGCACCGGCCCGACGACCCGGTCGAGGTGGTCGTGCCGGTCACCCGCTCCGGACGAGCGACCGACGGCGTCCGCGTGGTGCGCTCCCGCCGGTTCGACGCCCGGCTCGACCCGACGGCCTGGCCGCACCGGGTCGCTGCAGCACACACGGTGTTCGACCTCGCGGCCGGGCACGGCCTCGACCGGGCGATCGCCCTGATGGCGAAGGCGGTGCAGCTGCGCATCGCCACGGCCGATCAACTGCGGCTCGCCTTGGCGGAGCGGCCGCGCCAGCCGCAGCGCAGGCTGCTGCTCGAGGCCGTCGGCGAGATCGGGGACGGGGTCGAGAGCCCGGGCGAGCTGCGCTTCGTCCGCGACGTCGAGCGCGCACACGGTCTGCCCAGGGGCCGACGCCAGGCACCGGCCTCCGGGCAGCGTCACCGCGACACCGAGTACGACGAGGTCGGCGTGGTGGTCGAGATCGACGGCAGGCTCGGCCACGAGGGCTGGGCCGCTCAGGTCGTCGACCGTCGCCGCGACCTCGATGCAGCCGCGACCGGGCGGCTGACGCTGCGCCCGACCTGGGTCGACGTCGCCGGCCAACCGTGCCGACTCGCGGCGGACCTCGAGTCGATCTTTCGCACTCGGGGATGGACGGGTCGGGCGAAGCGCTGTCCGCGTGCGGACTGTGTGATCGGATCAGCGACCCGATGACCTGGCCCCAGCGGCCGGTCCGTGTGCAGACGCCGCCCTCCCAGGGGCGGCCGCTGCACACGCAGCGGGAATGTCGCGAGGCGGCGTCGGTCAGGCGTCGTAGTCGAGGCTCACCGCGTCGGTCACGGGGTGGCTCTGGCACGCGAGCACGATGCCGGCCGCGACCTCCTCGGGCTCGAGGGCGTAGTTGCGGTCCATCCGCACCTCGCCCGCGACGACGCGGGCCCGGCAGGTGCCGCAGACACCGCCGGTGCAGGAGTAGGGCGCGTCGGGCCGCGCTCGCAGCGTCGCGTCGAGGATGGTCTCCTCGCGGCTCGGCATCGGGATCACGGTCGTGCGCCCGTCGAGGTTGACGGTCACCACGGCCTCCGGTGGCGCTCCGGCTTCGACGAGGACCGGCCGCCGCGGCGCGGTGCCGTCGTCGACGTGGAAGATCTCGTGGTGCACGTGCCCGGGGTCGACGCCACGCTCGCGGAGCAGCTCCTCGGCACCGGTCACCATGCCGAACGGTCCGCACAGATACCACTCGTCGACCTGGTCGACAGGCACGAGGGCGGCGAAGATCGCCTCGAGCCGCTCGCGGTCGAGCCGCCCGTGGAAGAGCTCGACGTCCTGGGCCTCGCGAGAGAGCACCGTGATGAGCTGGAAGCGCCCGGGGAAGCGGTTCTTGAGGTCCTCGAGCTCCTCGAGGAACATGATCGAGCTGGTGCGCCGGTTGCCGTAGAGCAGCGTCGCCCGAGAGCGGGGCTCATCCTCCAGCGCTGTGGTGAGCAGGGCGATGACGGGCGTGATGCCCGACCCCGCCGCGATCGCGACGTGATGACGTCTGCCGTCCGGCCGGGTGGGACACGTGAAGGACCCGAGCGGGGTCATGACGTCGAGCACGTCTCCCGGCGCGACGACGTCGTTGAGGAGGGTCGACATGCGCCCCTCGGGCACGCGCGCCACTGCCACGCGGCGCAGGTGCTCCATACCGGCCGCGCCCCGCGACTGGCAGATCGAGTAGGACTGGCGCACCTCCTGGCCGTGGATGCTCGCCCGGACGGTGAGGTGCTGACCCGGCTCGAAGCGGTACTCCTCCAGCAGCTCGTCAGGCACCGCGAAGGTGACGGCCACGGCGTCGTCGGTGAGTCGCTCCACCGAGGCAACGGCGAGGGGGTGGAAGCGGGCCCGGTGTCGCGCTGCACAGAGGGCGCCGCAGCAGAGGGCGCCGCGGCGGACGGCACCGTCGGGGTCGTGACGTCGGTCATTCAGATGGCCTTGAACTCGTCGAAGGGCTCGAGGCACGCGGTGCACCGGCGCAGTGCCTTGCAGGCGGTCGAGCCGAAGTGGGCGATCTCGGTCGTGTCGGTGGAGCCGCAGCGCGGGCAGGCGACGACGTGGCGGCTGAGGCTCACGGCGACGGGGCCACGGGTCTCCCCTGTCGCGGCCGGCCCGGGCGGGGCGATGCCGAAGCGCTGGAGCGCGGCGCGGCCCTCGTCCGTCATCCAGTCGGTCGTCCACGCCGGCGACAGCTGCGTGCGGACGTCGGCGGCATACCCCTGCTGGTGGGCCTCGAAGGTGATGCGTGACGCGATCGCCTCCATCGCCGGGCACCCGCTGTAGGTCGGCGTGATCGTCACGACGACGGTGTGAGCCTGCTCGTCGACCTCGACGTCCCGCAGGATGCCGAGCTCGGCGATGGTGATGACCGGCACCTCGGGATCGGGGATGTGCGAGATCGCCTGAGCGAGCGCAGAATCCACTGCCACCGCCATCACCAGGTGGCGCCGGGGTGCGAGCGCGCGATGTGCTGCATCTCGGCGAGGAGGTAACCCATGGGCCGCGAGTGGATGCCGGACCGACCTCCTCGCGAGCGCCACGGCGAGCCGTCAGGCAGCGTGAGCGTGGCCTCGTCGGCGACGCGCGACACCCGCGCGACCACCGCGTCGTGCAGGCTCGAGGGCAGCACCCCGACACCGAGGCCCGCGGCCTGCACGGAAGCGTCGTCGTCGTCGAAGAGCTTCGGCGAGGTGGGGCAGCACGCGCTCGAGCGCGGCCTGCATGCGGCGGTGCGACTCCGACGTGCCGTCGCCGAGACGCACGACCCACAGCGAGGCGTGGTCGAGGTGGTAGCGCACCTCCTTGAGCGCCTTGCCCGCGACGCCTGCGACGACGTCGTCGGTCGAGCGCGGCGAGCGCGCTCTGGAGCTCGACCTGGTAGGCGGAGAACCACAGCAGCCGAGCCATCTCGTCGGCGAAGTCACCACGCTCCTGCTCGACGAGGTGCACGTTGCGCCAGTCGCGCTCGTCGCGCAGCATCGCGTAGTCGTCCTCGCCGCGGCCGGTGCCGTCGATGGAGCCGATGTAGGGATAGAGCGCCCGCGCCTGGCCGAGCAGGTCGAGGGCGATGTTGCCGAGCGCCATGTCCTCCTCGATCTGCGGGGCGTTGGTCATCCACTCGGACAGTCGTTGCGCGTAGACCATGGCATCGTCGGCGAGCCCGAGCAGGTAGGGCGCCACGGGGCTCACACCGGACGGACCGTTGTCGGCTGCACCGAGCAGGGCCTCGTCGGACTCGGACGGCGCGTTGGTGGAGTTCACGAGGCCGCTCACAGGTACTCGACGTCGTCGGGCACGTCGTAGAAGGTCGGGTGGCGATAGATCTTGTCGGCCGCCGGGTCGAAGAAGGAGTCCTTCTCGTCGGGGCTGCTCGCCGTGATGTCGTCGGCGCGCACGACCCAGAGCGAGACGCCCTCCTGACGGCGGGTGTAGACGTCGCGCGCGTTGCGCAGCGCGAGCGCCGCGTCGGGCGCGTGCAGCGAGCCGGCGTGCACGTGCGAGAGCCCGCGCTTGCCGCGGACGAAGACCTCCCACAGGGCCAGCTCTTCTCGGTGGGCGCGCCTGCCGATCTGTCGGATGCGGCTCCCGACGTCTCGGCAGGCGTCGTCGCGGCTCCGCTCACGCGGCACTCTCCCGTCGCTGCGACGCCTGCTTGGCGGCATACGCGGTGGCGGCCTCGCGCACCCAGGCGCCCTCGTCGTGAGCCCGACGGCGATGCTCGATCCGCTCGGCGTTGCACGGTCCGTCGCCGCGCAGCACCCGCCAGAACTCGTCCCAGTCGATCTCGCCGAAGTCGTAGTGGCCGCGCTCGGCGTTCCAGCGCAGGTCGGGGTCGGGCAGGACGATGCCGAGCTTGTCGGCCTGCGGCACCATCATGTCGACGAACTTCTGGCGCAGGTCGTCGTTGGCGAAACGCTTGATGCCCCAGGCCATCGACTGCTCGGTGTGGCCACCCTTGACGGCGGCGTCACCCGTGTCGGGGGGACCGAACATCGCGAGCGCGGGCCACCACCAGCGGTTGGCGGCGTCCTGCGCCATCGCCTGCTGCGCCTCGGTGCCACGCATGAGGGTCCAGAGGATCTCGAAGCCTTGCCGCTGGTGGAAGGACTCCTCCTTGCAGACCCGGATCATGGCGCGCGCGTAGGGGCCGTAGGAGCAGCGGCAGAGCGGCACCTGGTTCATGATCGCAGCGCCGTCGACGAGCCAGCCGATGGCGCCGTTGTCGGCCCACGTCAGGGTCGGGTAGTTGAAGATCGAGGAGTACTTCTGCTTGCCGTCGTGCAGCCGGTCGAGCAGCTCCGCCCGGTCGATGCCGAGGGTCTCGGCGGCGCTGTAGAGGTAGAGCCCGTGGCCGGCCTCGTCCTGCACCTTCGCGATGAGGATCGCCTTGCGGCGCAAGGACGGTGCGCGCGTGATCCAGTTGCCCTCGGGCTGCATGCCGATGATCTCGGAGTGCGCGTGCTGCGCGATCTGCCGGATGAGGGTCTCGCGGTACTTGTCGGGCATCGCGTCGCGCGGCTCGATGCGCTGGTCGGCCGCGATGAGGGCGTCGAAGCCGTCCCCGGACGCCTCCCCGGCAGCACGCTGCTCGACGTGAGCGGCCGCCTCGTCGTAGGCCGCGGTCTCGGCGGCGTTGAGGGGCACGTTCGGGTCGATGACGTCATTGCCATACATGCGTCCAGTATGCGAGACCGGCGGGTCCGCGTCCAAAGCCGGGGCCGCGTGGCGCCGTGGCAGCCGCGGCCGACAGCGCCTGAGAGGATGCCGGGGTGGCACACGACGAGCAGACGCCCCACCCGCACGACCAGTCCCCCGAGCACGCACCGGGGCCCGATGCAGGACCCTCGCACGGGCACGGCCACGACCACGGCTCAGACCGAGGGCCCGTCGCCGACGCGAGCGTCCGCGTCGCCCGGGTCTCCGATGCCCCTGCCGTCGGGCTCGTGCAGGCGGTCGTCTACCGCGAGGCGTATGCCGGCAGGCTGCCCGACGAGGTCGTCGCGCAGTTCGAGCCTCGCGTCTTCACCAACGCCTGGCGCGAGTCGTTGACCAACTCCCCCTCCCGCGACCACCTGCTCCTCGTCGCCTGTGCGGGCGAGCAGGTCGTCGGGCTCGCCGCGGTCGGTCCGTCGACCGACCCCGACGGGCAGGAGGCCGCCGAGCTGCTCGTGCTGGCCGTGCATCCCGAGGCCCGCCGGCAGGGGCACGGCTCGCGCCTGCTCAACGCCGCCGTCGACACGGCCCGCGGCCGCGACCGGCACGTGCTGACGGCATGGGTGCTCGCGGCCGACGACCGCACCCGCGCCTTCCTCACGGCGGCCGGCCTCGAGACCGACGGCGCGCACCGCGAACGGGTCATCGACGCCGACGGCACCACGGCCCGGGAGGTGCGCCTGTCGGCCGGGCTCGCACCGGAGGCCGAGTGACCGACCCCGCGCGGCCCGGCCCTGCGCCGCCCGACCCGGCAGCTGGTCACCAGCATGAGCCCTTCCCCCGGCAGCGCGGCCCGCTGGAGCCCGCACCCGTGCAGGACGCTCCTCTGGAGGCCTGCGCCGCCGGGGTCCGGTCCGCTGTCCCGTGCCGAGCAGCGCCCCATCCTGCGCCAGGGGCTCTCCGTCGCGCTCGCGACCGGTGCCTACGGCGTCAGCGTCGGCGCGCTCTCGGTGAGTGCCGGCCTGTCGGTGTGGCAGGCCTGTGTCCTGTCGCTCGTGATGTTCACCGGCGGCTCGCACTTCGCCTTCGTCGGCATCATCGGCACCGGGGGCGTCGCGGCTGCGCCGGCCGCCATCGCAGCGGCCTCGATGCTCGGCGTGCGCAACGGCCTCTACGCCCTGGAGCTGCGGCGCCTGCTCGCCGTCCGCGGCTGGCGCATCCCGGCGGCGGCTCACCTGACGATCGACGAGTCGACGGCCGTCGCTGTCGCACAGGACGATCCGCGGGCTTCGCGTCTCGGGTTCTGGGTGACCGGGCTCGCGGTCTTCGTGCTGTGGAACCTCGCCACCCTGCTCGGCGCCCTGGTCGGCGACGCCCTCGGGGACCCGCGCACCTACGGGCTCGACGCTGCCGCGTGCGCCGCCTTCATGGCCCTGCTGTGGCCGCGGCTGCGCGACCGCGAGACGGTCGCGATCGCCGTCGTCGGGGCGGTCATCGCGGTGGCCCTGCTGCCCGTGCTGCCGGCCGGCATCCCGGTCGTGCTCGCCGCGCTCGCCGCCCTCTTCGCCGGGCGTCGCTCATGACACTCTGGGTCGCCGTCGTCGTTGCGGCGCTGATCGCCTTCGCCCTCAAGCTCGCGGGCTTCCTCGTGCCCGAGAGCGCCCTGTCGCACCCCCGGGCCCGCCGGGTCACGGCAGCCATCCCGGTCGCGATGCTCGCGGCGCTCGTCGCGACCCAGACGTTGGGTGGGCCGGAAGGCTCGCTCGTCGTCGACGCGCGCCTGGCCGCTGTCGGTGTCGCCGTCGTGGCCCTGCTGCTCCGGGCGCCCTTCATCGTGGTGGTCGTGCTCGGAGCGGCGACCGCGGCGGCACTTCGCGCTCTCGGCTGGGGCTGACCCGGTCGGCCGGGAGGCTGCGGGCCGCGGGGGCCTTGCGTGGTCAGGCGGAGTGCGGGCAGGTCGTGCAGGTGCAGTCCTCGCAGCTGCACGTGTCGCACGTGCAGCCGTCGGGGCAGTTGTCGCAGGTGCACGGGGTGTCGGGTTGGGTGTTGATCGGGTCGATCGGTGCTGCCTGACCGCTCATGGTGCTCCTCCTCATTGGCGCGGGACGCCGTCGTCCCACGACACCGCCGTACCCCGCGCGCACCGGACTGACGCGGAGCCGGGCGGCTCAGCTCAGACCGAGGTAGTGCTCGAGGCCGACGGTGAGGCCGGGGTGGTCGGCCACCGTGCGCACGGCCGCGATGACTCCGGGCATGAAGGACGCCCGGTCGAAGGAGTCGTGGCGCAGCGTCAGCTGCTCGCCGGCGTTGCCGAGGAGAACCTCCTGGTGTGCGGTGAGCCCGCGCAGGCGCACCGAGTGCACGGGAATGCCGTCGACCCGTGCTCCCCGCGCCCCGTCAGGGTCGTGCGTCGTCGCGTCCGGTGCTGCCGGGGTGCCGGCGTCCGCACGGGCCCGGGCGATCATCGAGGCGGTGCGCGCAGCGGTGCCGGAGGGGGCGTCGACCTTGGCCGGGTGGTGCAGCTCGATGACCTCGACCGACTCGAAGAAGGGGGCGGCCTTGGCGGCGAAGGACATCATGAGCAGCGCCCCGATGGCGAAGTTGGGGGCGATGAGCACGCCGACGCCGGCGCCGCTGCTCGCCGGAGGCGCCTGCGCGAGCTGTCCGCGCAGGGTCTCGAGACGCGACGTCGTCCCAGCCGGTCGTGCCGACGACGACGTGCACCCCACGCTCGACACAGTGCGCGACGTTGGCCGGTGAGGCCGCGGGCACGGTGAGCTCGACCGCGACGTCGACGCCCGCGAGGTCGCCCAGCTCGTCACCGGAGCCGTAGGCCCCGACGACCACGAGGCCCCCTGCGGACTCGATGGCCCGCACCGCCTCCGCGCCCATCCGTCCGCTCGCACCGATGACGGCCACCCTGATGTCGCGAGTCGTCCCCGCCGTGTCCGCCCTGCCCGTCCTGCTCGCCGCGTCGCTCACCCGTCCCAGCGTAACGATCGCGGCCCCCCGGAGACCGCGCCGCACGGCATACGGACTGCTCTCTCACATTGCGCTGACGCCGCCCGTCGCGCGGCGCACACTGAAGAGCGGGAGGGAGTGATCGCATGTCCGGTATCAGCAACCGCTCGGCAGTCGTTCGCCGCAGGCTGCGGGGGCTCGTGCTGGCGCCCGTCGCCGCGCTCGCACTGGCGCTGGGGGTGGTGACGGCCCCCACGGCGCAGGCAGCGACGTTGATCGGCAACGACGTCTCGTGGCCGCAGTGCGGCGCGACCAACTTCGGTCTGCCGTCCAGCACCCAGTTCGTCGTCATCGGACTGACGAACGGGCTGCCGTTCACGGAGAACCCCTGCCTCGCGGCCCAGGTGCAGTGGGCGCAGAGCCGCTCCAAGCCCACCCACGGCTACGCGATGGCCGCCTTCCCGACCCCGGCACAGCTGACGACCTACCAGGCCAAGGGGCCCTGGTCCTCGAGCACCCGGGCAGGACAGCTGTCCAACGTCGGCTACGCGGAGGCGCAGTATGCCGTGGCCAGCCTCAACCGGATCGGCTACCGCCCCCCGGTCGTGTGGATCGACGTGGAGCCGCGCCCCCGCCAACCCTGGCCGTCGAGCACCGCGACGCAGAAGCGGGAGAACCGCTACGTCGTCGAGGGACTCATGCGCGGGCTGCGCGATCGCGGCTACGCCTACGGTGTCTACTCCTACCTGTCCGGGTGGCAGGAGGTCACGGGCTCCTGGCGGCTCCCCGGGGTCCCCGTGTGGACCGCATCAGGCCCCCTCGACTATCCCAACGAGGCTCGCGACAAATGCACCCAACCGAGCTTCTCCGGTGGCCGGGTCTACCTGTCCCAGTGGTTGAACGAGGCCGAGAAGCTCGACTACAACCTCACCTGCGAGCCGTATGCGTTCACGCCGTTCCCTGTTCCCCCATCGACGCTGTCCGACGGGACCGCCGACTTCAACGGGGACTGGAAGAACGACGTCCTCGCCCGGTGGACGTCGACCGGGACCCTGCGGCTCTATGCCGGCAACGGCACCGGTGGCCTGGCCACCGGGACGGCTGCTCGGCTCCGGTTGGGGCGCCTTCGCCTCGCTCGAGACGGTGGGCGACTTCAGCGGTGACGGCGCACTCGACGTCCTCGCCCGCGAGACGTCCACCGGTTACCTCTGGCTCTACCGGGGCAACGGCAGGGGTGGGTGGACGCTGCCCCGCGTCCGCGTGGGCACGGGCTGGCAGATCTTCAACGCGATCGTCGGCGTCGGGGACTGCGAACGGCGACCAGCGCGTTGACGTCCTCGCCCGGCGGACCTCGACGGGTGAGCTGTTCCTCTACCCGGGCAACGGCACGGGCGGATGGGGCACCCGCTCACGCGTCGGCGCCGGATGGAACGGCATGAGCGCCCTCGTCGGGCCCGGTGACCTCAACGGTGACGGGAGGGTGGACCTCGTCGCAAGGGAGCGCGCGACCGGCTACCTGTGGCTCTATCCCGGGAACGGCACCGGGGGCTTCACCGCCACGAGTCCGCATCGGCACCGGCTGGAACGGGATGACCGCCCTGATGAGCGCCGGCGATCTCGACGGGAACCGGGTTCCCGACCTCGTCGCCCGCGACAGCGCCGGCAACCTCTGGCTCTATCCGCGCTCGACCACCGGATGGCAGGCGCGACGACTGCTCGGCACGGGATGGAACATCACCAACGCCATCTTCTGAGCAGCGGCCCACCCATGCAGAACGGCCCGCCACCCTTCCGGGTGACGGGCCGCTCCGACGTGCGGATCCGGACGGATCAGACCTCGGCGGGAGCCTCGACCGCGTCAGCGGCGTCGGTCTTGTCGCCGTCGGCGGTGACCGCAGCGAGGCTGAGCTTGCCGCGCGGGTCGATCTCCTTGAGCTCGACCTGGATCTTCTGGCCGATCTTGACGACGTCGTCGACGCTGTCGATGCGCTTGCCACCGACGAGCTTGCGCACCTCGGAGATGTGCAGCAGGCCGTCCTTGCCGGGCAGCAGCGAGACGAACGCACCGAAGGTCGTCGTCTTGACGACCGTGCCGAGGAAGCGCTCGCCGACCTCGGGCATCTGCGGGTTGGCGATGGCGTTGACCGCCGCGCGAGCCGCCTCGGCCGAGGGGCCGTCGACCGCACCGATGTAGACGGTGCCGTCGTCCTCGATCGAGATGTCGGCGCCCGTGTCGTCCTGGATCTGGTTGATCATCTTGCCCTTCGGGCCGATGACCTCACCGATCTTGTCGACGGGGACCTTCACCGTGATGATGCGCGGTGCGTAGGGGCTCATCTCGTCGGGCACGTCGATGGCCTCGGCCATGACGTCGAGGATGTGCAGGCGCGCGTCACGGGCCTGGGTCAGCGCGCCGGCCAGCACCGAGGCGGGGATGCCGTCGAGCTTGGTGTCGAGCTGGATGGCCGTGACGAACTCCTTGGTGCCGGCGACCTTGAAGTCCATGTCGCCGAAGGCGTCCTCCGCACCGAGGATGTCGGTGAGCGCGGCGTAGTGCGTTTCGGACTCCCCGGCTCATGACAAGGGTGTCGGAGACGAGGCCCATCGCGATGCCGGCGACCGGGGCGCGCAGCGGCACACCGGCGTTGAGCAGCGACAGGGTCGAGGCACAGACCGAGCCCATGGACGTCGAGCCGTTGGAGCTGAGCGCCTCGGACACCTGACGGATCGCGTAGGGGAACTCCTCGCGCGTCGGCAGGACCGGCATGAGCGCGCGCTCTGCCAGGGCGCCGTGACCGATCTCGCGGCGCTTCGGCGAGCCGACGCGGCCGGTCTCACCGGTGCTGTAGGGCGGGAAGTTGTAGTTGTGCATGTAGCGCCTGCGCGTGACGGGGCTGAGCGTGTCGACCATCTGCTCCATCTTGAGCATGTTGAGGGTCGTGACACCCATGATCTGGGTCTCGCCGCGCTCGAAGATGGCCGAGCCGTGCACACGCGGCAGGACCTCGACCTCGGCGCCGAGGGCGCGGATGTCGGCGAGGCCGCGGCCGTCGATGCGCACCTTGTCGCGCAGGATGCGCTGGCGGATCAGCTTCTTCTGCACCGAGCGGAAGGCTGCGGAGACTTCCTTCTCACGACCCTCGAACTGCTCGGCGAGCTGCTCCTTGACGGAGGCCTTGATCTCGTCGAGGCGCTCCTCACGCTCCTGCTTGCCGGCGATCGTCAGCGCAGCGGTGGTGTCACCCTCGACGGCACTCTCGACGGCCGCATACACGTCGTCCTCGTAGTCGAGGAAGACGGGGAAGTCCTGGACCGGCTTGGCGGCCGCGGCGGCGAGCTGGGCCTGGGCGTCGCAGAGCTGCTTGATGAACTTCTTGGAGGCCTCGAGGCCCTCGGCCACGACCTCCTCGGTCGGCGCCTGCTTGCCCTCGTTCTTGACGAGGTCCCAGGTCGACTCGGTCGACTCGGCCTCGACCATCATGATCGCGACGTCGTCACCGCCCGGACCCGACACGACACGGCCGGCGACGACCATGTCGAAGACCGAGCGCTCGATGTCGGAGAAGTTCGGGAAGGCGACCCACTGGCCGTCGATGAGCGAGACGCGCACGCCACCGATCGGGCCCGAGAAGGGCAGGCCGGAGATCTGCGTCGAGGCGCTCGCAGCGTTGATGGCGAGCACGTCGTACTGGTGGTCGGGGTTCAGCGAGAACACCGAGATGACGACCTGGACCTCGTTGCGCAGACCCTTCTTGAAGGTCGGACGCAGCGGCCGGTCGATCAGGCGGCAGGTGAGGATCGCCTCGGTCGAGGGACGGCCCTCGCGGCGGAAGAAGCTGCCGGGGATCTTGCCGATGGCATACATGCGCTCTTCGACGTCGACCGTCAGCGGGAAGAAGTCGAACTGGTCCTTCGGCTGCTTGCCGGCGGACGTGGTGGACAACAGCATCGTGTCGTCGTCGAGGTACGCCGTGACGGCGCCGCCGGCCTGCTTGGCCAGGCGTCCGGTCTCGAAGCGGACCGTGCGGGTGCCGAAGGAGCCGTTGTCGATGACGGCTTCGGCGAACGTGATGTCTGGACCCTCCATGTGGGCCCTCGCTTTCTTTTTCTCAAGTGCCGCGCACATCGTCGTTGTGTGCGTGGTTTCTTCGGGTGCCCCGAGCCCTCAGGCGCCGGGCGCACCTACGACGAAAGGCGGCCTCCGCAGAGCGCGGTGACCGCCTTTCGTCACGTGTTCATCGACGCAGACCGAGTCGCTTGATCAGCGCGCGGTAGCGCTCGATGTCGGTCGCCTCGAGGTAGCGCAGCATGCGCTTGCGACGGCCGACGAGCAGGAGGAGCCCACGACGGCTGTGGTGGTCGTGCTTGTGGGCCCGCGAGTGCTCGGTGAGGTCCTTGATGCGCTGCGTGAGCATCGCGATCTGGACCTCGGGGGAGCCGGTGTCGCCGTCCTTCGTGGCGTACTCGGTCATGATCTGCTTCTTGACGTCAGCTTCCAAAGGCATGGATGAACCGACTCCTTCTCTTCTCGTTGCGCGGTGCTCCAGGGCATGTCCACCTGGGCGCTCTCGGTCCGCGGCCGGACTACGGCGGTTCCCAGCGTAACAGCGGCGCAACAGCCGCCCTAATCGGCGGGGGGGCCTCGATGGCCCGGCAGGCGTCACTGCCGCGGGTGAGGGCGGGGACGACGCGGCTCGCACTGGCACGCGGCACGCAGGTGGGCAGCCGGGCGTCATGAGGCAGTCGATCGAGCACGTGCAGGTCGGCGCGGAGGAGCCGCCGCGCGAGCAGAGCTCGCAGGCGCCTGCGCTGAGCTCGCTCGCGCTCTGACGCGGCACGCAGGTCGCGCAGGGTCGGGTGGTCCGGCGGCACGCCGTCCTCGGCCCGCCGCGCGTCACGGAGCGGGCGCTGGCGATACCAGCCCTTCGCCGGCGGTCGGTCGCGCCGCGGCATGAGCTGGCGCAGCCGCGGCACCTCGTGTGGCAGGTCGACGTCGAGGTGCGACGGGAAGCGGCGACCGCCGTTGTCGCGCAGGGCGTCGACCGCGACCGGCGACACCGCGACGCCGTCGGCGCCAACGGCGGCGAGTCGCAGCCCGGCGAGGTCGAGGATGCGACCGAGCAGGCGCACCGACACGGAGCACGCGCCGGTCTCGATGCGGGCGACCGTCGAGGGCGACGTGCCCAGTCGAGCGGCGAGGTCTCGCTGGCTGAGGTCGGCCATCCGCCGCACCCGCATGACGAGCCGAGCCACGTCGAAGTCGTCGTCCACGTCTTCCTCCCCGTCGTCGGGCAGGAGCATGCCCCGCGGCACCGACAGCCCTAGTCCCCGGCCTTAGCGCACGGACCCTGCTCCAGCGACGACCCTCCGCACTCCGGGCCCACTGCCCCGCCCGACGGAGCAGCGGGACCCGCTGCTCCGCGAGATGGGGCAGCGGGTCCCACTGCTCCGCGGGGCGGAGCAGTGGGCGAGGGCGTGGGAGGGGTGCCGGAGGGCATGGATCTTGGCGGGCCTGCCTCGTCTGAGCTGTCGCGGCGTCAGGGCATTTCGGACGCGAGGGCGTCGTGACCGTTCCGTGACCGTAGAGGCGTCCGGGCGCGGCGCCCGCGGGTACTTACCTAAGGCTCGGGACCCCTACCCCCCAAAGGAGTGAAGCGACACCATGATCATCCTCGGACTGATCCTGCTGCTCGTCGGCTGGCTCGCCAAGATCAGCATCCTCACCACGATCGGCATCGTTCTCGTCGTCGTCGGAGCAGTGCTCTTCCTGCTCGGCACCACGGGTCGCGCCATCGGTGGCCGGAAGCACTGGTACTGATCGCTGCACCCGCACCACAGCACCCGAGCGAAGCCCCCCACGACCTGGTCGTGGGGGGCTTCGCCCGTCCGCGGCGCTGGCCGTGGCGCGCTGACCCCGTCAGGTCAGGCGCGCGAGCAGCGGGCAGGACCCGACGCACCACGTCCTCGCGCGAGGTCGGCGACCACGCACCGCCCTCGAAGACGAGGCACACGAGCTGGGAGCCCTGTGTCGTGACCAGGAAGCGGCCCGCATCGCCCGGCCCGAGCGTCGGCTTGTGGCGCTCCCCGACGAGCCCGGTGACGCCCGCGAGCGAGCCGGGCCGACCGAGCCCACAGCGCGCTGACCGCGCGGTCGAACCACCCTCGCGTCGAGGCGAGCCGGTCGCTCGGCGGGTGCGAAGGTCAGGGCGAGATAGCCCAGTGACGCCGTGCCCGTGGACGAGTCGGACGAGACCGCCAGCCGGGCGAACACCCGACCGGAGACGCACGGTCGGCACCCGTGGCCCGGCGAGGTCCTCGGCGTCCAGACCGGCCCACGGGAGGCTCAGGTCGCAGTCCGGTGAGGCGGGCAGGGCGCCGTCGCAGCCGCCACCCCGGACGGGCCCTGACCTCGACGGCCTCGGAGCCGATCTCGCTCGCACCGGGCCACAGCTGCTCCGCGCGCACCGGAGCACGGTTGCCCAGGTCGGTCCGGGTGGTGCACCCGGCGCCTCCGGGATCGGGGTCATCGTCGAACCGCCCACGGGCGCAGGACTGCTCACGCCGTCGCGGACCCCGTCAGCAGCCGTCGCGGACGTCGAGCTGTCGACGCGAGCAGTGCCGTGAGACGCTGCGGTGGCACCCGCTCCGGAGGGACGGGCGACCCACCGTCACCCGTGCAGGCGGCGAGCAGGAGCGGCCGCCAGCAACGCCGCGACCGGCCCCGCACGGCGGGGCCGGCCGGACGGCATACGGGATCGGGCTCTCAGAAGTTGATCATGTGGCCGGCGATGCCGTGCACGGCTTCCTTGACGGCCTCGCCGAGGGTGGGGTGTGCGAAGACGATGCGCGAGACCTCGTCGGCGGTGAGGTCCCAGGTCTGCGCGAGGTTGAGGACCGGCAGCAGCTCGGTGACGTCGGGGCCGATGAGGGCCGCGCCGAGGATCTCGTTGTGCTCGGCGTCGGCGATGACCTTGACGAAACCGACCGGCTCGCCGAGCCCCATGGCCTTGCCGTTGGCCGAGAAGGGGAAGGTTGCCGTCTTGACGTCGTGGCCGGCCTCCCGGGCCTGCGCCTCGGACAGACCCATCGAACCGATCTGCGGCTGGCAGTAGGTCGCTCGCGGGATGAAGCGGAAGTCGATGGCCATCGTCTCGACGCCGGCGATCGTCTCGGCGGCGACGATGCCCATCGCCTCGGCGACGTGGGCGAGCATCAGCTTGGCGGTGACGTCACCGATCGCGTAGACGTTCGGCACGTTGGTGCGGCCGTACTCGTCGATCGCGATGGCGCCGCGGTCGGTCAGCTCGACGCCGGTCGCCTCGAGGCCGAAGCCCTCGGTGCGCGGCGCGAAGCCGATCGCCGACAGCAGGCGGTCGGCCTCGAGCACCTGCTGGTCGCCGCCGGCGGCCGGGCTCACGGTGACCTTGACGCCCGAGCCGGTGTCCTCGACCGACTCGACCTTCGTGCCGAGCATGACCGTGACGCCGAGCTTCTTGTAGTGCTTGAGCAGCTCCTTGGACACGTCGGCGTCCTCGGTCGGCACCATCCGGTCGAGGAACTCGACGATCGTGACGTCGACGCCGAAGTTCTTCATGACGTAGGCGAACTCGACGCCGATGGCGCCGGAGCCGGCGATGATGATCGAGCCGGGCAGCTCGGGGTCGAGGATCTGCTCCTCGTAGGTGACGACGTTCTTGCTGACCTCGACGCCGGGGATCATCCGGGTCACGGAGCCGGTCGCGATGATGAGGTTGTCGAAGGTGATCGAGCGCGACGAGCCGTCGTTGAGGGCGACGTCCATCGAGTGACGCCGAGGTCAGGGTGCCCCAGCCGTCGATCTCCTCGATCTTGTTCTTCTTCATGAGGAAGTGGACGCCCTTGACGATGCCGGCGGACACCTGGCGGCTGCGGGCGTGCGTCGGGCCGAACGACATCGTGGCGTCGCCCTCGATGCCGTACTTCTCCTTCTCGTGCGTCAGCGTGTGCGCGAGCTCGGCGTTCTTGAGCAGGGCCTTGCTGGGGATGCAGCCGACGTTGAGGCAGACACCGCCCCAGTACTGCTTCTCGACCACGGCGACCTTCTTGCCGAGCTGGGACGCGCGGATCGCCGCGACGTAGCCCCCGGGTCCGGCACCGAGCACAACGACATCGAAATCAGCCATGGCCGACAGCCTATCTGGGCCGTGAGGCCCGACGAGACCGTCCCGCCGGTGGCTCCCCAGACGCCCACCCGAGCACACAACGTCACAATCTGCGATGCAGCTCGACAAAACACCGTGACGCAGGCCCCACATTCCCTCGCCGCGGGAGTAAGTTCCGCGACGCAGCAGCCGGTCCCGTCCGGCTCCGGACCAATGGAGGTCACTCGCGTGAGCACCACCCCGCATCGCCACGAGGCGCCACCTGCGAACAAGGGACTGCTGGCGGTCGCAGGCGTCCTGCTCGCCCTCCCGATCATCGCCCTGCTGCTCGTCGGCACCTACGCCAAGGACGAGCCGCGGCTCGGCGGCTTCCCGTTCTTCATCTGGTACCAGTTCCTCTGGGTGGCGATCACCTCGGTGCTGACCTACACGGCATACCGGATCGTCCTCAAGGCCCGCCCGCACGTTCCGATGACGCCGGAGGGTGACGCCTTCCTCGACCGCGAGCGACGTGACGGCGACGTCGCACCCCAGGGAGACAACCGATGAGCGCCCTCGCTGCAGCCAACGAGGGCGGCGTCAACGGCGTCGCGCTCGCCGTCCTCATCTTCTTCTTCGTCATCGTCGCGATGGCCGGCTTCTGGGCCGCCCGCTGGCGTCGCCCGACGAGCATGGAGAGCCTCGACGAGTGGGGGCTCGGCGGGCGCTCCTTCGGCACGTGGGTCACGTGGTTCCTGCTCGGCGGCGACCTCTACACGGCCTACACCTTCGTGGCGGTCCCGGCGGCGATGTGGGCGTTCGGCGCCGTCAACGGCTTCTTCGCCGTGCCCTACACGATCATCCTCTACCCGATCATCTTCATCTTCATGTCCCGCCTCTGGTCGGTCTCGCACCGCCACGGCTACGTGACCCCAGCCGACTTCGTCGAGGGTCGTTCCGGCTCGCGCGGTCTCTCGCTCGCGGTCGCGCTCACCGGCTTCCTCGCGACGATGCCCTACATCGCCCTGCAGCTCGTCGGCATCCAGGCCGTCCTCGAGGTCGTCGGCGTCGGCGGCGGGGGCAACTGGGTCGCCAAGGACCTGCCGCTCTTCATCGCGTTCCTCGTGCTCGCGCTCTACACCTACACCTCGGGCCTGCGCGCGCCGGCGATCATCGCGTTCGTCAAGGACATCCTCATCTACATCGTCATCCTCGTCGCGGTCATCTACCTGCCCTCGAAGGTCGGCGGCTGGGGGCACGTCTTCGACGCCGCCGAGGAGAAGATGACGACGACGACGAACCCGGCCACCGGCAAGCCCAACGTCTTCATCCCGGGTCCGAAGGCCTACTGGGCCTACGCGACGCTCGCCCTCGGCTCGGCCATGGCGCTCTTCATGTATCCGCACTCGATCACGGCGACGCTCTCGGCCAAGAGCCGCAACACGATCCGCAAGAACGCCTCGATCCTGCCGGCCTACTCCTTCCTGCTGGGCCTGTTGGCCCTGCTCGGCTGGGTGGCCATCGCCGCCGGCACGAAGCCGATCGGGCTCGACGGCAAGGTGAACGGCCAGCTCGTCATCCCGCAGCTCTTCGAGGACATGTTCCCGTCGTGGTTCGCCGGAGTGGCCTTCGCCGCCATCGCGATCGGCGCGCTCGTGCCCGCGGCGATCATGTCGATCGCTGCGGCCAACACCTTCACGCGCAACATCTACAAGGCGTGGATCAAGCCGGACGCCACGGCGAAGCAGGAGGCGCAGGTCAGCAAGATCACCTCGCTCGTCGTCAAGGCGTTCGCCCTCGTCTTCGTGCTGACGCTCGACAAGAGCAACGCGATCAACTTCCAGCTCCTCGGCGGCATCTGGATCCTCCAGACCTTCCCGGCGCTGGTGTTCTACCTCTACACGCGGTGGTTCCACCGGTGGGCCCTGCTCGCCGGCTGGGCGGTCGGCATGGTCTACGGCACGCTGGCGGCCTACAACGTGACGAACCAGGCGACCGGCGCGCCGTTCGCCGGGTCCGTGGCGAACATGCCCGTGATCGGTGAGCTCGGCTACATCGCGGTGACGGCCTTTGCCTTCAACGTGGTCGTGGCCGCGATGCTGACGCTGGTCCTGCGTGCCGTCAAGGCGCCGGAGGGCAAGGACGCGACGGTGCCCGCCGACTACTTCGCCGACGCGGGTGACCCCCGGGTGGAGAAGCTCGAGGTCGGACCGCACGAGATGACGCCCTCGGCCTGAGCGCCACCAGCGACGGGCCTGAGCACGCACGTCAGTGGGCCTTCTGCGACTGCGGGCGCGTGAGAGCCACGCTCGCGGGGGCGGTCCACCCGACGGCGGGACCTGAGCACTCGACCTGGCACTCGAGGGTGGGGGGGTGCCCTGCCGCGGCGGCGCGCCTAGCGGGGCTGCTCCGGCGGCATCGCGGCGACGGCGTCGTCGACGTCGAGGCCGGTGACCTGGAGCAGGTCGACGACGACCGAGCGCAGCTGGGCCAGCACCGTCTCGGTCGCGAGGCTCGCGGTGCGCGGCAGGCGGCCGGTCGCCTCGGCGACGGCGAGCAGGCCGGACCGGCCGATCTCGGGTGACGCGTTCTCGGCCAAGGCCCGGGCGATGACGTCGACGGCGTCGGCCAGCGCGAGCATGAGCTGCCGGTAGCCGTCGGCAGCGGCTCGCCGCGACCGACACGGTGATCCGGCGCACGAGCACGCGGGTGCTGCGCATCGCGCGGTCGAGCGGTTCGACGAGCTCGACCATCTTGCGCACGTGCGGCGCGTGCTGGCGCTTGAAGGGTGAGCTGGAGATGACCGACAGCCCCTCGTCGGCCGCGGTGCGAGCTCGCGCAGCAGCGACTCCGTGCCGCGGGCCGAGGCGAGCACCTCGGCCGCCTTCTCGACGTCGCCGTCGTCTGCGCTCGCCTCGGCGCGGCGCAGCAGCTCGCTGATCTTGCGTACCGCCTCGGCCGCGGCCACGCGGGGCGACGCAACGGCGCCTGCGGCACGACCGTCGCCGCGACGAGGGCGACACCGCCGCCGATGAGGGCGTCGGTCCAGCGGGTGAAGGCCTGCCGGGGGTGGCGCAGCGCCCGCGACGACGATGCCCTGCACGGCCGCCTGCGTGACGAGCACCGGCCCGCCGTCGAGCAGCGACGCGGCGCCCATCGAGACGAGCACGACGGCCGCGATCTGCCACGGGCCCGCTGCCGGCCACGTGCACGAAGACGTCGGCGACGAAGACCCCGACGGCGACCCCGATGGCCACCTCGAGCACCCGCCGCCGCCGCTGGGCGTAGGACATGCCGAGACAGACGACGGCGACGACCGGGGCGAAGAACGGCGACCGGTGGCCGAGGACGTCGGCTCGCGAGCCACCACGCCACCCCGGCGGCCACGGCGCACTGCACGAGCAGGAAGGCCCGCGACCGCAGCCGCGCGAGCCGGGTCGCGACGCTCAGCCTGCTGCGGTCCCAGGCACGGTCGAGCGCCTCGATGACGGGCGCGTCGCTCCGCAGGTAGTCGTCCACGAGGGCCTCCCCTCTGCCAGAGCCCAGAGCCGTCGGGGCGCTCAGAGCTTCAGGGACAGGATGGCATCGAAGATCTGGCGCACCGCAGGCGCTGCCACCTTCGAGCCCGACGCGCCCTGGCTCACGACCACGACGACGGCATACTTCGGCCGCGTCGTCGGACCGAACGCGGCGAACCACGCGGTCGCCTGCTTGCCGAAGACCTCGCCGGTGCCGGTCTTGCCGGCGACCGGGTAGCGGTCCTGCGGGAAGCCGGCCCACGCCGTCCCCGCCGACCCACCGGGCCGGGTCACGTCGGCGAGGGCCGCCCGCACGTAGGCCAGCACGTCGGCCCGCACGCCGACCGTGCCGGTGCGCCGCGGTGCGATCGGCGTGACGGTGCCCGCTGGCGAGCGCACGCCGGCCGCGACCTGCGGCTGCCACAGCGTGCCGCCGTTGGCGATCGCGGCGTAGACCTGCGCCATCTGCAGGGGCGTCACCGCGAGGTCGCCCTGCCCGATCGAGAAGTTGACCGCGTCACCGGCGCGGTACTGCCAGCCGCTCGCGCAGTTCTCGACGGCGAGCTGGGTCAGGTAGGCGGCCCGGGCTCGATCTCGCCACCTCGGGGTAGCCACTCGTCGCCCGCTTGCACGTCGCGGGCCGCGTCGCCGCCCAGTACTGCTCCTTCCAGGCCCGGTCGGGCATGCGCCCGGCCGACTCCCCCGGCAGGTCGATGCCGGTGGCGCGACCGATGCCGAAGGCGCGGGCGGTCTCCACGAAGGGGTCCGCGAGCACCGGGCGGCGCGGCGATGCCGCCCTGCGCCTGCCACGCGGCATACGCGAGGCGGTAGAAGACGGTGTCGCACGAGACGACGAGCGCCTTGTGGAGGTCGATGCGCCCGTAGCCGCGCGACTCGAAGTTCTTGAAGACCCGGCCACCGACGGTGAGGCTCGGCGAGCAGTCGTAGGTGCCGTCGAGGCTTCGCACCGGACGCGACCGCGGCCGGCACCGAGATGACCTTGAAGGTCGACGCGGGCGGGAACGTCTCGCTCGTGATCCGCGACTTCAGCGGCGCGCCGCGGGTCGCGTCGCTCAGCCGCTCGAGCTCCGCGGTGCTGATGCCGCCGGTGAAGACCGCGGGGTCGTATGCCGGGTTGCTGGCCGCCGCGACGACGGCGCCGTTGGTGACGTCGAGGACGACCGCCGCCGCGGCGTCGGCGCGCAGGCCGTCGGCGCGGGCCTGCGCCACCGTCTGGGCGAGGACCGCCTCGGTGCGGGCCTGGAGCCGGGCGTCGAGGTGCGTGACGACGTCGGAGCCGGGCACGGGGTTGCGGCTCGACAGCGTCTCGGTGACGACGCCGCGCGGGTCGATGGCGACGACGGTGGCGCCGTTGCGACCCGCAGCACGGCGTCGTAGTGCGCCTCGAGGCCCGAGCGGCCGACGACGTCCTCGTCGTCGATGCTCCCGTCACCGGACTCGACGTCGGCGGCACCGGCCCGAGCGACCCAGCCGAGCAGGTGGGCGGCGTTGGCCCCCGCGGGCGCGGGGTAGCTGCGCGCGGGCTCGGGGGTGACGCCGATGCCGGGGAACTTCTCGGGCTGCTCCATCAGCGTCAGGGCCCGCTGCGGGTCGACGCCAGTGGCGATCGGGATCGGCACGTAGGGCGAGCCGTTGAAGCAGGCGGGAGCGCGGGGTGCGCCGGCCGTGCCGCAGAGCATCGTCTTGCACCACAGCCGGTCGAACGGCTGGCCGATCACCCCCGCGACCGATCGCACGAGGGCGCGCCCGCCGTCGTCCGCATCGAGCAGGACCGCGCGCTCGACGGTGACGACCGTCGTGAAGGAGTTCGTGACGAGGGGGGCGCCGGTGCGGTCGAGGATCTGCCCGCGGAGGGCGTGCTCGGTGATCGTGCGGGTGTGCACCGACGCGGCCTGCGTCGTCAGCTGTGCCCCCTGGACGAGCTGGACCTGGCCGAGCCGTGCGACGAGTAGGCCGAAGAGCGACACGAGCAGCACGAGCACGACTCCCGCGACCCCCGGGCGCCGCCTCATCCGAGCCTCCGGCGCACGAGCGCACGGTCGACGGAGAGCAGCACCGGCAGGGCGAGCAGGCCCACGGCCACCGTCGAGGCGAGCCGGCCGAGCCCGTCCGCGGCCGAGACGCTGCCCTCGGCGACGATCGCCGAGCAGACCCGGCCGAGGAGCACGACGAGCCCGGCGGCAGCGAGCGCCACGACGGCGCGGCCGACGGTGCGCGACGACACCCGCTGGAACAGCCCTCCGACGAGGCCGCCGAGCATGAGCACGAGCGGTGTCAGCCCGAGCGGGGAGCCGACCGGCGGCACGAGCTCGACGACCCACCCGGCGACGAGGCCGACGAGCGCGCCGTGCACCGGCCCGCGCAGCACCGCGGTCGCGACCACTCCGATCAGCACGAGGTCGGGCACCCACTCCTGCGGCACGCCGAGGCGCGGCAGGAGGGTCGCCGACAGCAGCGCCGCCACGACGACGTATGCCGTCCGGACGAGTCCCAGCAGCGTCACCCTCACGAGCCGGCCGCCTTCGCAGGCGCAACGGCTGGCGCGGGCGTGCCCGGTGCGGGAACCTCGGGCCGCGTCGCGACCCGGGTCCGCGGCACGAGCACGGCGACGACGTCGATCGCGTCGGGGTCGACGACCGGGCGCACCGTCGCGGTGCGGGTCAGCTGCCCGCGGTCGGGGTCGACGGCGGTCACGATGCCGACGACGATGCCCGCGGCATACGGCCGGTCGTCGACGCTGCCGAGCGTGCTCACGACATCACCGACCACGGGGGTGCCCGGCTGCACGAAGGACAGGGTGAGTGATCCGCGCGGCCGCGACTCGCGATCGGTCGACGACGGCGAGCTCACCGTGGCGAGCGTGCCCGCCGGTCCGACCCGCACGCCGATGACCGAGCCGGTGTTGCCGAGCACCTGCACGTCGCTCGTCCACGGCGTCACGTCGACGACCCGTCCGGCGAGCCCCTCGGCGGTGACGACGGTGGAGTCGACGGTGACGCCGTCACGAGCCCCGACGTCGAGGGTGAGACCGCGACCGCCGAGCGGGCTGAGGCCGGTGGCGACGACACGCGCGGCGACGAGGCGGTGGCCCTCGGTCGGTGCAGCGTCGAGCAGCTCGCCGAGGCGCTCCTGCTCGACGAGCCGGCGCTGCTGGTCGGCGACCGTGGCCCGGAGCAGGACGTTGTCGGCCTCGAGGGCGGCGATCTCGTCGCGAGGCGCGCCGGAGAGGGCTCGCTGCACCGGCCCCATCACGGTGCCGCCGGCGCTCCGCACGACCTCGGCCGCCTTGGAGCCCGCGAGGTCGGCCCCCAGCAGCGCGAGGGTGGCGATGACGAGCCCGGCGAGGAGGCGGCGCTGGTGGGTCTGCTCCATGGCGGCCTAGAGCCGGCGGTCGCCGACGAGCACGCGCTCGAGGCTGGCGAAGTCGTCGACGCACCGGCCGGCTCCACGCGCGACCGCACGCAGCGGGTCGTCGGCGACGTGCACGGGCACGCCGAGCTCGTGGCGCATGCGGGCGTCGAGACCGCGCAGCAGGGCGCCCCCTCCGGTCAGCGTGATGCCGCGGTCGATGATGTCGCCGGCGAGCTCGGGAGGGCAGACGTCGAGGGTGGCACGCACGAGCTCGATGATCTGCAGCACCGGGCCCTCGATCGCGCGGCGCACCTCGGGCGAGCCCACCTCGACCGTCTTGGGCAGTCCCGTCGTCAGGTCGCGCCCGCGCAGGCGGGTCGTCAGCTCCTCGCGCAGCGGGAAGACCGACCCGACGGCCACCTTGATGTCCTCGGCGCTGCGCTCGCCGAGCAGCAGGGAGTACTCGGCCTTGACGTGGCTGATGAGGGCCTCGTCGATCTCGTCGCCGGCCGTGCGCAGCGACGTGGACGTGACGATGCCGGCGAGGCTGATGACGGCGACGTCGCTCGTGCCGCCGCCGATGTCGACGACCATGCTGGCGGCCGTCTCGTGCACGGGCAGGCCGGCCCCGATCGCCGCCGCCATCGGCTCCTCGACCATGTAGACCCGGCGAGCTCCGCACCGGGTGGCGGCGTCCTCGAGGGCGCGCCGCTCGACGCCGGTCACCTCGCTCGGCACGCACAGCACCATCCGTGGGCGCACGAGCCGCGAGGGACGCACCTGGTCGATGAACCAGCGCAGCATGCGCTCGGCCTCGTCGGCGTCGGAGACGACGCCGTCGCGAAGCGGCCGGACGGCGCGGATCGTGCCGGGCGCCCGGCCGAGCATCTCCTTGGCCCGGCTGCCGGCGGCGACGAGACGGCCCGTGCCGACCTCGACGGCGATGACCGAGGGCTCCTCGAGCACGACGCCCCGGCCGCGCACGTGGATGAGGGTGTTCGCGGTGCCGAGGTCGATCGCGAGATCGCGCCCGAGCGCCGGCCAGCTGGTCATGGCCCGGATTGTGTCGTGGCGACGCGCTGCGCCCGAGGCCATCGGCCGAGTGTCGCGCATTGTGTGACGGCTGTGACGGGTGTGACGTGCCCGTCGGCGTGGCGGCTCGCGTCAGGCACCCGTTGGGGCGTGAGCACCGCGAGGCTGGGCGCCGGGCGCTCAGAGCTGGGGGAACCAGATGGCGATCTCGCGCTCGCCCGACTCGTGCGAGTCGGAGCCGTGCACGATGTTCTGCTGCACCGGCGTGCCCCAGTCGCGGCCCAGGTCGCCACGGATCGTGCCGGGCAGCGCCTCGGTGGGGTTGGTGGCGCCCGCGAGCGACCGGAAGCCCTTGACGCACTCCTCGCCCTCGATGACGACGGCGGTGACCGGGCCGGAGCTCATGAAGTCGACGAGCGGCTCGTAGAACGGCTTGCCGACGTGCTCCTCGTAGTGCACGGCGAGCTGCTCACGGGTCGGCGTGAGGACTGCGAGGGCCGCCAGCGTGTAGCCCTTGGCCTCGATGCGACGCAGCACCTCCCCCGTGAGTCCTCGGCGGAATCCGTCGGGCTTGACGAGGACGAGTGAGCGTTCGGTGGTCACTCGCCCACCCTATCGGCCGGGTCGTCGGCCGACCCGCCGGCCTCGACGGGGCCCGGGGCGGCGCCCGCAACAGTGCCCGCGGCGGTGTCCGCCTCACCGGCCGCCGCCTCGCGCTGCGCCACCTCGGCGTCGATGCGGGCGCCCTGGATGAGGCAGGTGACCCACATCGTGAGGAAGAAGATGCCGACGACGAGCATGAGCGGCACGACGAGCGCGCTGAGCAGCGTGAGTGCCTGCACGAGCCACCCCAGCGTGATGCCCCAGGGCCGCCGCAGCGTGCCCGCCGCGACCACCGCCAGCGCGGCGAGCCCGAACCCGACGACGAGGTATGCCGTGGGGCTGGCGGTGCTGTCGGTCGCCGCGAGCCCGCGGGCGACGAGGGCACCGAGCGCGATGCACAGCGCCTCGCCACCGAGCACGGTGGCGAGCATGCGCCAGGTGAACTTGCCGGTCGTGCCGTAGAAGACGATGCCGCGCATCAGGTGGTCCTCGGGTGCTGTCGGGTGCGAGTGGGCTGGTCGGGAGTCTGGCTCCTGGGACCCGTGCGGGAGGGTGTGGGGGCTCAGTAGTTCTGCGAGGTGTCCCAGGTGCGGATGATCGCCTGTGCCTCGCTGCTGCTCGCGCCGGTGGCCTCGGCGTAGAGCGACATCGCGTCCTCGCGGCGACCCGCGACGACGAGCTCGCTGATGCGCGAGCGGGCCTCCTCGGTGAGCCGGCCCTCGGTCCACGAGCTCGCGGCGTCACGCACTCCCGGCCCCCGGCCGGGCACGAACCAGCTGTCGACCGCGCTCTTGGCATCGGTCAGGGGTGCACCCGTCGCCTCGCGGTAGATCTTGATCGCGTTCAGCTTGTGACCGGCGCTGATCTCGCGGCTCACCTTGGCGCGCACGTCGTCCGTGAGGCCGACGAGCGTGCGGTCGGGGTCACGCCGACCCACGATCCGCCCCCAGACCACGACGACGACCAGGATGACCACGAGGATGAGGAAGAGCTTGACGATCGGGTGCATGGGACCAGCCTAAGTGGGGGTGCCGACTCGGGCGCCGGTCAGACGTCGGTGCGACCGAGGAGCATGCGCACCTCGCCGGCCGTGATGACCGAGCCGGTCGCGATGACGCCCCCACCCATGCCCTCGGACTCGGCGAGCGTCACGGCCTGCTCCAGGGCGTCGGGCAGGTCGCGCACGACGGTGACCCGTCCGTCACCGAAGATCTCGGTCGCGAGGGCGCCGAGTCGGTCGGGGGGCATGGCCCGTGGCGACGAGCTGCGGGTGATGACGACGTGGTCGAGGGCCGGCTCGAGCACCTCGAGCATGCCGACGGCGTCCTTGTCGGCGACGATCCCGACGAGCCCGACGAGGCGCGTGAAGGTGAAGGCTTCGTCGAGGGCAGCGACGAGAGAGCGGGCGCCGTGCGGGTTGTGGGCCGCGTCGACGAGCACCGTGGGAGAGCGGCGCACGACTTCGAGGCGTCCGGGCGAGGTCATCGCGGCGCAGGCGGCCACGAGCACGTCGGGGTCGATCCGCTGCTCCCCTCCCCGATGAACGACTCGACGGCAGCGACGGCCGTGGCGAGGTTGCTCGCCTGGTGGGCACCGTGCACGGGCAGGAAGAGGTCCTCGTACTCCCCCGCCAGGCCGCGGAGGCTGAGCTGCTGCCCGCCGAGGGCGACCTCGCGGGTCAGCACGCCGAAGTCGTTGCCCTCGAAGACGATCCGGCTGCCGCCCACCTCCTCGACGCGGTCGCGGAGCACCTGAGCGACATCGTCGTCCTGGAGGCCGGAGACGGTGACCGCACCGGGCTTGATGATGCCGCTCTTCTCCTCGGCGATCGACACGACGTCGTCGCCGAGCAGGTGCGTGTGGTCGAGGTCGACCGGCGTGACGACGGCCACCTGGGCGTCGATGACGTTGGTCGCGTCCCACGACCCGCCGAGGCCGACCTCGATGATGGCGACATCGACGGGGGCGTCGGCGAAGGCCGCATAGGCGAGTGCGACGAGCACCTCGAAGAAGTTCATCCGGCGGCCGCCGGACTCGAGGGACCGCGTGTCGACGATGTCGATGAGCGGAGCCATCTCGTCGTGGGCCGCGATGAACTTCTCCCGGGTGATCGGCTTGCCCGACAGGGTGATCCGCTCACGGATGTCGTGTAGGTGCGGCGACGTGAAGCGACCGGTCGACAGACCGCTCTCGCGCAGGATCGCGTCGATCATCCGGCTCGTCGACGTCTTGCCGTTGGTGCCGGTGAGGTGGATCGTCGGGTAGGTCCGCTGCGGGTCTGCCGGCGAGCTCCATGACGGCGGTGATGCGCTCGAGCGACGGGTCGACGTCGTTCTCGGGCGCGCGGGCGAGGATCTGCTCTTCGATCTCGCGCACCCGCTTCATCTCCTCGCAGCGCGCGCGCCGCGTCCGGTGCTGCGCGGCGTCCGGGCGGCCGCTCATGTCCGGTCCCCCGCGTCTGGCCCCTCGGCGCGCGGCGCCGTCATCCGTCGCTCCATCCAGACGCTGACGGGCAGGGCCGAGCGGCCGGACTACGGTGCGTCTCGGTGAAGCCGCGCGCCGCGTAGAGCGGGCCGCCTGCCGGTTTACCTCGATGCGCGACAGGACGATGCGGTCCACGCCCAGCTGAGCGCCCGCTCGACGACGGCGTCCAGCAGTCGTGACCCGATGCCGTGGCCGTGGTGGTCGGGCAGGACGTAGAGCTTCCACAGCGCGAGGGCGCCGTCCTGCACACCGAACGTCGCGACGCCGACGACCTCGCCGCCGTCGACGGCGACGAGGGCGCGGCTGTCGGTTCGAGGTCGTGACGACGTTAGGCGTCCACCACTTCGCGAGCCCCATCGCGACGTACTCCGGGCCGGCCATGGGCTCGTAGGTCGCGGGCCACGTGCGGTGGCCGACCGAGAGCACGCCGGCAAGGTCGTCGCCGTCGGCGAGTCGGATCTCGAGGTCGTCCTGCTGACGCCGCCGTGCGCGCCGGCGGCGCCGTCAG
>CAVOOZ010000012.1:0-169607 GCA_963697735.1 uncultured Actinomycetota bacterium
TCTCCCCGCGCCCACGTCAAGAGCCGACCACGCTTCGGCGCGCCCGAGGGGTGCCCTGACCCCGCGGACCTACGCTGGAAGGGTTCGGCTCGGGGCGCAGACCCGCGCCACCCCCGCACAGAAGGAGATCGCACGATGTCCGATCAGAACCCCCCGGAGCAGGGCTCATTCGGCTCGCCGCCCCCGGGCTCAGACCCCGTCGGTCCCCCGCCAGGCTCCAGCCCGGCCACCGGCAGCGGCTCCGTCCCGCCCCCGCCGTCATCGGGTGCGGCTCCGGCCGGCGCCGGCGACGCGCCGCACTACCCCAGCACCCCCGCCGCTACGTCCCCCTCGGCCGCCTCGACTGCGATGCACTCGGGCGCCGACGCGATCGTCGACTCCTCCGCCGGCTTCCTGCCCGCCCTCTTCGACTTCAGCTTCACCAGGTTCGTGACGCCGAAGATCGTCCGCTTCGTCTACGTGCTGGCGACGGTCTGGGCCGTGCTGATGTACGTCCTCATCGTCATCCAGCAGTTCACCGTGAGCATCTGGGCCGGCATCATCGCCCTTGTCTTCGGGCCTGTCCTCGTGCTCATCTGGCTGGCGTTCGTGCGCATCGCCCTCGAGTTCGCCATCTCCATCGTGCGCATGAGCGAGGACGTCCACAGGCGCCTCCCCCAGGCCTGACGCCCCGGCGGGTGCTCACCTGCCTTCACGCCGCGCCAGCGTGCGGTTCCGAGCCAGGACGCGGGTGAGCGCTCGGCCTCAGAGCGCGGGCTGCTGCTGGGTGATGCAGTGGATGCCGCCGCCGCGGTCGAAGAGCGGCCTGGCGTCGACCCCGACGACCCGCCGACCCGGGTAGGCCTCCGACAGCACCGCGAGCGACGCCTCGTCCTGCTCGTCGCCGAAGGTGCAGGCGATGACGCCGTCGTTGACGACGAGGTGGTTGAGGTAGGACCAGTCGACGGGGCCCTCCGCGTCGGCCAGCGTGCGCGGTGCCGGCACCCCGACCACCTCGAACCGCTCGCCGCGGGCGTCACGCGCACCCTCGAGCAGCTCGCGGAGCTCGCGGGACACCGCGTGGTCGGGGTGGCTCGGGTCCCGCTGCTCGTGGAGCAGCACGACGCCCGGTGAGGGGATCGTGGCCACGATGTCGACGTGGCCGCGCGTGCCGAACTCGTCATAGTCACGGGTCAGGCCCCGCGGCAGCCAGACGTATGCCGTCGCCCCGATCGTGCGCGACAGCTCGGCCTCGACCTCGGCGCGGGTGAGGCCGGGGTTGCGGCCCGGATCGAGCTGCACGGTCTCGGTGAGCAGCACCGTGCCCAGGCCGTCGACGTGGATGCCGCCGCCCTCGTTGACGAGCGGCGAGCTGACCAGTTGGGCGTCCGCGCACGTGGCCACGAACGCACCGACCCGGGCGTCGTGCTCCCACGTCGCCCACGACTGGGCCCCCCAGCCGTTGAACACCCAGTCGACCGCGCCGAGCACGCCCCCTTCGGAGACCACGAAGGTGGGTCCGATGTCGCGCATCCAGGCGTCGTCGAGCTGGGTCGGCACGAGCTCGACGTCGGAGCGCAGGTAGCGCCGAGCAAGGTCGAGCTGCTCCGGCACCACGGCCATCCGCACGGGCTCGAAGTCCGCGACGGCATGGGCCACAGCGGCCCACGTCGTGCGGGCCCGCTCGACCTCGAACGGCGTCTCGCCCAACGTGTAACCCTGGCTCGGCCATGCCATCCACGTCGCGTCATGGCGCGCGGTCTCGGACGGCATACGCCACGACACCGGGGACACCGGCGACTCCGGCGACCTCCCGTCGCCCCCACCTCCGGCAGCGCCGGACCCCTCGCTCACAGGAACCGTCAGTCCGTCACGACGCGACGGTGCTCGTCGCGCACCGGCTGCACCAGCGCGGCATACGAGTCGGGGCGCCGCGTCGCGAGGAAGGGGAAGAGCTCGAGCCAGTCGTCACGCTGGGCGAGGTCGAGGTCGGCGACGAGCACCGCGGCTTCGTCGCGGGGCGCCTGCACGAGGATGCGGCCGTAGGGGTCGGAGATGAAGGAGCTGCCGTAGAAGGTGATGAGCCCCTCGGTGCCGTAGCGGTTGGGCACGACCATGAAGAGGCCGTTGGCTATGCCGTTGCCGACGATGACCTGCTGCCACAGCGGCTGGGTGTCGAAGTCGGGGTGGTCGGGCTCCGAGCCGATCGCCGTCGGGTAGCAGAGCACCTGCGCACCGCTCAGCGAGTAGAGCCGCGCCACCTCGGGGAACCACTCGTCCCAGCACGTCGGCAGCCCGAGGCGGATGGCGGGATCATCAAGTGCCACCACGGGATACGCATCCTCAGGAGGGCCGGGACGGAAGTACCTGTCCTCGTAGTAGCCGGCTGTCACGGGGATGTGCGTCTTGCGGGTGCGGGCCACGATCTCGCCGCTGGGGGAGACGACCACGGCCGTGTTGAAGCCGAGACCGTCCTCGGCGCCGCCGATGGCCGCGGCCCGTTCGTAGAGCGAAGCATGGACGTGCACGCCGAAGTCGGCCGCGGCCTCGCGCGCGAAGGCGATGGTGGGACCGCGGTCGAGGTCCTCCGCGGTCGCGGACGGTGTCCCCTGTGGAAGCGTGTCCGCCGGGTAGCGCGAAAGGGTCAGCTCGGGCAGGAAGACGATCGTGGCGCCCGCCTCGGCGGCCGTGCGGATGCCGTCGCGGAGGGTCTCGACCAGCTGCGCGGCATCCTCGGTCCAGGCGTGCTGGACGAGGCCGACCCTGACCGGCGCGGCACCGGGCGCAGCGACGCGGGCGAGGGACTCGAGGACGGCTTCGGCCTGAAGGAGCTTCACGAGCCGCAGTATGCCAACACACGGGGGCTCACGGGCCTGGCGGCCCTGCGGCCCAGTGGACCCGCGCACCCCGGACCGGGCGGTCGGTCCCGGGCACCCAGCCGGGCGCCCGGGACCTTCTCCCCCTGCGGGAACGGTCACCTGAGCCGTCGGCCCCCTCAGCCGTGCTCGGCTCGCGGCCAGCCATCCCCTGACCGATGCACGTCGGTCACAAGGAGAACGACGCGCAGGCGGTGAGGTCACGCGGAGGCGTCGGGGTCGCGCTCGTGGACGACGGACTCGCCCTCGACACGCACCGTGAAGCGGCGCGTCGCCCCCTTCGTGCCGCTCGGCTCACGCGACCCGTCCGTGACCGGCTCGGGATCGCCGGCAGCCGCGTCATGCGGCAGCTGCCCCAGTCGAGCGAGCACCACGCCAAGCTGCTCGAACGTCTCGGGAGTCGGCACAGGCGCCTCACCGTCGGCGTTGCCAGACAGCCCAGCGAGACGGTGGTCGCCCCCGACGACGAACGTCACGGTGAGCCGATCGACCGGACGCCCGCGATGGGTTGCGACACCGTCACGGAGCAGGCGCGCGGCATCGGCCACGACGTCGTCCACGGCGCCGTTCGCCGGCGCGACCGCGGTCCCGACGGCGTGGCTGCCGTCGGACGCGGGCTGACCAGAGTGCCCCTCGTCGAGGAAGCCGACCGCAGCGACCTCGATCTTGGCGAAGTCGACGACCTCATCACGGGCGAGGGAGTTGTCGATGACGTAGGCGATGTTGACGGGGAGGTCGCGCATGCCGGGGTGCAGCTGCTGGCCGACGAACCGTGCACAGACGAGCAACGCATGCACGCGCACCATGGGCCGGCCCTTTCGGTCCTCGACCCGCTGCTCGGCCTCGACGCGGCCCACGTCGAAGCCGGGGGCGGGATAGAAGTGCAGGGGCCGCTCGAGCACGAGGAGGGAGTAGTCGGGCCGGTCCGGGCCGGGCATGAGGCGATAGAGCTCGCCCTCGAGCGGCAGCTGCCACTCGAGCTCACGCGGGGCGGTGTCGAAGCGGGTGACGGCCACCTGCGGCCCGTAGCGACCCATCGGGCTCTCGGCGACCTGTGACGCGGCCGCAGCCGACTCCTGCTGGTGTGGCACCGATCCCATGGCGGTCAACCTATCGGGCCGCACCTCGGCACGAAGCGTGCTCCCCGCAGCCGTCCTGGGGCGATGCCCCCTGCACACCGGGTGAGGGCTGCCGGGCCGCGTAGGGGTGGCGCGGTTACCGTGGGGAGCGTGACGACCGTGAGCAAGGACGCTCAGTCCACCGACCACCCCACCGATCTCGATGCCCTCGCGGCGGCGCTGACACCGGGCGCGATGCTCATCGACCCCGCCGGGGTCGCCGCCTACCGCTTCGACTTCACCGCCGACGAGGACGCCGGTATGCCGCTCGCCGTGATCCGCGCGTCCACTGCGGCCGACGTGCAGGCCACGGTGCGCTGGGCCGGGGCACACGGCATACCCGCTCGTGCCGAGGGGTGCCGGAAGCGGGCTGTCCGGCGGATCCAACGCAATCGACGGCTGCGTCGTGCTCAGCCTCGAGCGGATGCGCACCATCGAGATCGACACGACCACCCGGACGGCCGTCGTGGAGGCGGGGGCCCTCAACGTCGAGGTGAAGCAAGCCGCCGCCGTGCACGGGCTCTGGTATCCGCCCGACCCGTCGTCCTTCGAGATCTGCTCGATCGGCGGCAACGTCGCGACCAACGCCGGGGGTCTGTGCTGCGTGAAGTACGGCGTGACGACCGACTACGTGCTCGGACTCGACGTGGTGCTCGCCGACGGCACCCTCGTGCGCCTCGGGGGCCAGCGGATCAAGGACGCCGCCGGGCTCTCGCTCGTCAAGCTCTTCGTCGGCAGTGAGGGCACGCTCGGCGTCGTGACTCGTGCGACGTTGCGGCTCGTGCCGGCGCAGGAGCCGCCGGCCACCCTCGTCGCCACCTTCGACGACGTCGCCGACGCGGCGCGGGTCGTCGTCGCGATCGGTGGGCGCCTGCGGGCCTCGATGATGGAGCTCATGGACCAGGCGTCGATCAACGCCGTCGAGGACCACCAACCGATGGGGCTGGACCGCGAGGCCGGCGCGCTGCTGCTCGCCCAGTCGGACGCCCCCGGTGCGGCCCGCGGCCAGGAGATCGCCCTCATGGAGACGCTGTGCTCGCAGGGCGGTGCCCGCGAGTGCTTCACGACGACGGAGCCCGACGAGGGCGAGCTCTTCGTGGCTGCGCGCCGTGCCGCCATCTACGCCATCGAGCGACGCGGCGCGATCCTGCTCGAGGACGTGGGCGTGCCTGTGCCGCGCCTGCCGGAGCTGCTCACCGGCATCGCCGAGATCGCCCGGGCGCGCGGGGTGGAGATCCCCGTCGTGGCGCACGCCGGTGACGGCAACACCCACCCGGTCGTCGTCTATCCCCCGGGTGACCTCGAGGCGAAAGCCCGTGCGGCACAAGCCTTCTCCGAGGTCATGAGTCTCGCCATCAGCCTCGGCGGCACCATCACGGGCGAGCACGGCGTGGGTCGCCTCAAGCGCGACGCGCTGCCCGAGCAGCTCGGACCCGACGTCATGGCGCTCACGCACCGCATCAAGCACGCCCTCGATCCACAGGGCATCCTCAACCCCGGAGCCGGATTCTGATGACGTCCCTCAGCACGCCCCCCGCAGCCACGACGCGACCGACTCGCCGAGCGGCACCTCTTCGGCCCCGGGCCCTGCAACCCCTACCCGGAGGCGACGCTGGCCTTGGCGGCTCCGCTGCTGGGCCATCTCGACCCGGACTTCCTCGCCATCATGGACGAGACGTGCGAGCTGCTCCGACACGTCTGGGGCACCCGCAACCAGCGCACGTTGCCGCTGTCGGCCACCGGGTCGGCCGGCATGGAGGCTGCCTTCGTCAACACCGTCGAACCCGGTGACGTCGTCGTCGTCGCGGTCAACGGCCTCTTCGGCGAGCGCATGGTCGACGTCGCCGGACGGCACGGCGCCGAGGTCGTGCGCGTCGACCACGAGTGGGGTCAGCCGGTCGACGTCGACCGGGTCGTGACGGCCCATCCGTCGCCGAAGATCATCGCGGCCGTGCACGCCGAGACCTCCACCGGAGTGCGCTCCGACATCGCGGCGCTCGGGGCGGCCAAGGGCGACGCCCTCCTGCTCGTCGACGCCGTCACGAGCATCGGTGGCATCGAGCTGCGGGCCGACGACTGGGGCATCGACATCGGCTACGCCGGCACGCAGAAGTGTCTCGGCGTGGCGCCAGGCCTCGCCCCGTTCACGATCAACGACCGGGCCTTCGCCCGACGGGTCGAGAAGCCGTCGTCGTGGTATCTCGACCTCGGGCTGCTCGGGGGCTACGTCGGGGAGACCACCGGCGCGGGCAAACGCACCTACCACCACACCGCTCCCACCGCCATGGTGGTGAGCCTGCACGCAGGTCTGCGCCGGATCGCCGACGAAGGTCTCGAGAAGGTCTGGGACCGGCACGCCGAGGCCGGCCGGCTCCTGCAGGACGGGCTCCAGGAGATGGGCCTGGCCCTCTTCGCCCAGGAGGGCTCGCGCCTGCCCGAGCTGACGACCGTCCGCGTGCCCGACGGAGTCGACTCGGCCGCCGTGCGGGGCTACCTGCTCGAGCGGCACAACCTCGAGATCGGTGCGGGCGCAGGCGCCTTCGCCTCGAGCGTGTGGCGGATCGGCTTGATGGGCCACAACGCCCGCCCCGACCGCGTTGCTCTCATCCTCGCGGCCCTCAAGGACGCCCTCGCCTGCACCCGCTGAGCCCCGACGTCCCACAGCCTGGCGCCCGAGCCAATGGCCGTTATGTCGCGAAAGCGCTGGATTGCTCTCCTCTCACGACCCGGGTCCACCCGTGAATGCTTCATTTCCGGGCGGTGGTCCCGGGGCGGGCGTACGTTCGGGCCACTGCATCCGGCACCAAGGGGAGGGAGCCTGCTATGGGTGAGAAGGGGAACGTGCTCGGGGGAGCGAGCGAGGTCATCGCCGCCGCCGCACCGGGCGAGTCGCTCATTGAGCGCGTCACGACCACGACGACGGAAACGGTGGTCGGCGTGGGCGAGGACCTGGCCGGCACGATCCGCGACAAGGCCATCGGCGCGGTCGCCGACGAGAGCGTGGCGGCGGCGCGCCAGCGCCTGCAGAAGCCCGACGGCGAGACAGAGGCCACCGACCCCGGCGCCCCGCCCGGCAATCCCGGACCGGCCTGAGCACCCGTCCGCGACCTGATCCGTCATGAGCGGCCAGCCCAGCCCGGACGGGCTCATCGAGGTCCACACGTCGCGCCCGTCCGACCGCAGCGTCATTGCGCCCGAGCGCGACGTCCTCACCGGTGTCACCGGCGAGTTCGACCGCTCGGGCAAGGGTCGCGACCCCGCGCCCCGGGGCCGACCGCGCGCCGGCGCGCTTCCGGTGCCGCGCTCACCCCAGCCGTCCGCGCCTCCCGGTCGCGCGCCCGAGCAGGGCGTGGGGGCGACCCGCGTCCGACCCCCAGGACGCTCGGGGTGGCGCATCGCCCCCGGTGTCGTCGCAGGAGTCGCCACCCTCGTCGTGCTCGGCGTCGTCGCCGCGGGGGCAGCCGGTCTCGGGTGGTTCCGCGGCACGGAAGCGGGCCCAGCTGGCGGTGGCGCGGTCGCGGGTGCAACCGTTCCAGCCCGGTCCGGCCCCGCGGCCAGTCCCTCCGCGGGTGCAGCCGGCACTGCGCCGACGACCAGCCAACCCGCCACGGCGGCGGCTCTGGACCCGGCCGCATCTTCGGCTACCAAGAGACCTTCACCTACACGACGGTCGAGGTCAGCCCCAAGGTCACGGCACCTGCGCCGATGGCGGTCGGTGACGTCCAGCGAACGCTGTGGCGCTGCACTGCCGGCACGTGCAAGAGCCCCAACGGCGCCTCGTTCGCTGCGGCAACGCCGTCCTACACGTTCACGAAGCAGACCAACTTCTTCCCCGGGAGCGACTCTCCCTGCGACCCGGTCACGTACACGATGGCGATCACCCGAGCGACCGACGGCAGCTACACCGGCACCTCGTCGTCGACGCCCAAGGCAGTCTCTTTCGAGGGCAGGCGTGGCGGCATCTACTCGGTGTGCAACTCCGTCAAGGCAGCCGGGACGCTGCGCCTGGAGCCCGTCACCAAGCTCGCGGCAGGCACGGCGCCCGACCTGTCCGTGCCCGCTGCGCTCGACCCCGTGCGTGTCACCGGCTACGTGGGCACGTCGACGTCGGCACCGGGTGGCAAGACGTCACCGCTCACCGTGAAGTGCGACGGAGGTGTGTGCGTCGTCACCTGCTTCCCGCTGTGCGCCTCGGCCGTGACCTTCCCTGCTGCGGCGCCGACCTGGTCGGCGGCAGACCTCGCGCTGTCGGAGTCCTGCGGGGGCGGGAGCGTGTCGGTCGAGCTGAGCCGCAGTCTCGACGGGTCGTATGCGGGGACGGTCACACCGGCCGTCACGGGCAAGGCGCCGCGATCGCCGATCCCCTGTCCGACCTCGATGGCGATCAGCCTGACGGCCCGGACCACCTGAGCGATGCCGCGCCCCGGGACCGGCCAGCTGCACTGCCGGCCACGCGCTGCCCCAACCCTCGCCGAGGTCGTCGCCGCCTGCTCGGCTCCGCGGGTTGTCGGCGTCGAGCGCGAGTTCACCGTTGCCCGTGGCGGGCTCGTGATCGACGGTCGCACCGTGTGGCCGCAGCTGCCGGACATCGGCGCGGCACTCGACCCCGGGGACCCCAGGGCGCGGCGTGACCCCTGGGGCGGCGCGACGACTCTCGACGGACGCCACCTCGAGGCCGCGACGAGGCCGGTGCCGCTGGAGCCCGGGTGCACGCAGGCCGCCTCGCTCCTCGCCGTCGGCGGCGCGCGCCATCTTGCAGACGCACTCCCCCGAGGCCACGCGCTGGTCGGCTACTCCACACACCTGAGCGTCGAGGTCGACGACGACCGGGTCGTGCAGGTGGCGCGCATCGTCGCGGAGCGGCTGTCCGTGCCCCTGGCCCTGGCTCTCGACCGCCGCGACTCCCCGGGGCTGCTCGTGCGGCCACGGCGCGGTCGGCTCGAGATCTGCGGCGAGTTCGCTGCGGGTGAGCAGCTCCAGGCGGCCCTCGCCCTCGCGGTCGGCGTCACGCTCCTGGCCCAACGCAGCGCGGGTCTGGGCCGCATCCTCCACCGTCTCCCGCGAACCCCCCGCATCCGACCGGCACCGTCCGTCGAGCGCTTCGGGTGGTACGTCGATCGCGCAGCCCACGGGCCCGACCTCTACCTCGACGGTCGGCGGACCCACCTCGGCGCCACCACGGCAGGGGCCGTCCTCGAACGCGTGTGGACCGCCGCCCGGGCCCTGTCGGCCGGGCTGCTGGCTGCCGAGGAGCTGCACCTCGTCGACGCCCTCGTCGACGGCGATCTCCCGCTGCCCCTCGAGCAGCCCCTCGACGACCCGGTGATCGCCGCGGCAGCCCTCGGCCCACGCCGCGACTACGGTCGCCGCTGCCGCGGCGAGGTCGAGATCTGCGTGACAGCCGCGACCTGGTGGCGAGCCGTGATCGAGCTGCGCTCCCCCAGCGCCGTCCGTTGGGTCACGATCCCCGGCCGCGCCCTCGACGGCGTGCTCGACGCCGTCGATGCCGGCACCCTCGACGGCGACCTGGACGCCATCCTCACGGCCTCGCCCTGAGCCCTTCGCGGGTTGATCCTGCGGCCAGCCCGGCGCCAGGTGGGCGCCGGACGGGGTTGACGGGATCGGAGCGCGCGGGGCGGTGCCGCGAGCGGCATCGGCAGCGGCCCGACGGCATACGGCAATGACGGCGCGCTGGAACGGGCCGCCGACGCTCCACGCCGCGAGCGCCGTCGCGCCCGAGCCCGTCACGGGCACACCGTCGCTTACTGAGCACTCGACGGGGGCGCATTCACGCGAAAGGCGGGCCCGACCGAGGTCGGACCCGCCTTCGCGGTGATGCTGAGGTCCCGGACTAGCCGGGACGGCTCACTTGAGCTCGACGGACGCGCCAGCGGCCTCGAGCTGCTCCTTGGCCTTGTCGGCCGCAGCCTTGTCGACCTTCTCGAGGACGGGCTTGGGGGCGCCGTCGACGAGGTCCTTGGCCTCCTTGAGACCGAGGCTCGTGAGCGCGCGGACCTCCTTGATGACCTGGATCTTCTTCTCGCCCGCGGCGGTCAGAACGACGTCGAACTCGCTCTGCTCCTCGGCCTCCTCGGCGGCGGCGCCGCCGGCGGCGCCACCAGCGGCCGCAACGGCGACCGGGGCGGCGGCGGTGACCTCGAAGGTCTCCTCGAACTGCTTCACGAACTCCGAGAGCTCGATGAGGGTCATCTCCTTGAAGGCGTCAAGGAGCTCGTCGGTGCTGAGCTTCGCCATGATGGCTTCCTTCCTGTTGCTTGCCGTGAGTGGCTGATTGATGAATCGAACGGACGCCAGAACGCGTCAGCTCTCGTCGCCACCCTCGGCGACGTCGGTGGTTGCCTCGGCGGCCGGAGCCTCCGTGGCGGGGGCCTCCGCCTCGCGCTTCTGGCGCAGAGCCTCGACCACACGGGCCGTCTGCGACAGAGGAGCAGCGAAGAGGTAGGCGGCCTTGGTGAGGGAGCCCTTCATGGCTCCTGCCAGCTTGGCCAGGAGAACCTCGCGCGACTCGAGGTCGGCGAGCTTCGTGATCTCCTCGGTGGTCAGCGGCTTGCCGTCGAGGACGCCAGCCTTGATCACGAGGAGGGGGTTTGCCTTGGCGAAGTCACGCAGGCCCTTGGCCGCCTCGACCGGGTCACCGGTCACGAAGGCGATGGCGCTGGGGCCCTGGAAGTGGCCGTCGAAAGCCGTGATTCCGGCCTCCTGAGCGGCCTTCTCCGTCAGCGTGTTCTTGACCACGGCGTAGGTGGCGTGCTCTCGGATCGAGTTGCGCAGCTGCGAGAGCTGGGCCACGGTCAGGCCGCGGTACTCGGTGAGAACGGCCGCGCCGGACTCACGGAACTGGTCCGCGATCTCGGCGATGGCGGCAGTCCTGTCGGCCTTTGCCATCTGGGCCTCCTTCCCTTGCGTGTTGCCACCGGGGAAGGGCCCTCACGAAGAAGGCCCCGGCGCAGGGCGCTCGGGGCCGGTCGGCATACGAGGTATGCCATGTGGCTGAGTTCCTGCGCTGGCTGCCCGCATCGTGCGGAACCTTCGAGACACTGCGTCAGCCACAGCGCCCAACCGGCGGTCATTGGTCTCCGCAAGAGTACGGGCTGGGGGCTCCCCCGACCAAATCGGGGCGAGCGGCTCGACGTCACATGCTCGCCCCGACCGGGTAGGTGCCATAGCGTGGAGCACATGAGCAGGGGTGACGGGTCCGGAGGTGCTCGCGACGCACGCCGTCAGCAGGTGCACCGGCGGCGGGTCGCGGCGTCGGCCGCGGTCGTCGCGTGCCTCGTCGCCGACGTCTGGGCCGTGGCCGCAGCCGGTGCCGACGAGGTGCCGGAGGCCTCCTTCTCGGCCGCCTCGCGCGTCGCGATGGTCGCCGGATTCGGCACGTCGGTGCCCCTCGACGATGTCGAGCGCGTGCCCGACTCCGCAGCGTCGCCCGGCCCCGCCAGCCCTGCCGGCCCTGCCGGCGCGGGCGCAGCAGCTCCTAAGATCGTCGAGCGCGGAAACGGCACCATGACCGTCATCGCCGTGCCGGCAGCAGCGCTGGGCACCCCACCGACCTCCGGACGCACCGTGCGCTGGACCCTCGAGACGGAGGGCGGTCTCGGCGTCGACGCCACCGCGCTCGCGACGACCGTCGCCACCGTGCTGGCGGATCCTCGCGGCTGGCAGATCAAGGATCAGGTGCGTTTCGTCAACGTCTCACCGGCGCAGGCCGCCAAGGGCGCCGATGTCGACCTCAGGATCACGCTCGCGAGTCCCGACCTGACGGACCGGCTGTGCGCCCCGCTCAAGACGCGCGGGCAGGTGAGCTGCCACAACGGCGGCCGGGTCGTGCTCAATGCCCGCCGCTGGCTGCTCGGCGCCGAGGCCTACGGCACCGACGTCGCTGCCTACCGCACCTACCTCGTCAACCACGAAGTGGGCCACGGGCTCGGCCATGGTCACGCCTACTGCGGCGGCGCGGGCAAGGTGGCGCCGGTCATGATGCAGCAGACCTACGGACTCAAGGGCTGCACAGCCTGGCCGTGGCCGACGGCCAAGACGGCCTGACTCCCCCGCGAGACCCACGCCCCATCCGGCCCGGGGGGCGGCGTCGAGAAGGCACTGCGAGAATCGTCCCATGACCACGGGGCGCATCGACGGAGAGGCTCAGCTGCGGAGGGAGCCTCCGAGAGGCGTTCCGTCCGGCTGGCGTCGCTCCGCCGTGACGGTGGCCGCGACGCTCTCCCTCCTCGCGGGCTGCTCGGGATCCTCCGGTCTGACCAGCGAGCAGGCCCGCACGACGTACGACCCGGTGCTCCTGGCCGTCGCAAACGCTGCGGCCGGTCCCCTCGGCGCCACTTGGAAGGACGGCACCGGAGGCGGCACCAACCTCACGACCGAGGGCTGCCGCTGGTTCACCAAGACGTTGACCGCCGAGCTGGACCCCCTCGAGACCCCCGACTGGGCCGCCGTCATCGCCGACACCAAGCCGGTGCTGGCCCAGCACGGCTTCCCCGCGGCTCAGGAGTCCCAGCTGACCGGAGGCTTCACCGGCGTCGAGAGCCGCGACGACAAGGGCGCCCGCGTGACGATCCAGTCGATGGGCACGACCAATCTCAAGGTCTCGGTGCCCGTGTCCGGTCCCTGCTGACGGCGACGGGGCCACCGACCCAGCAGGTCGGGTGGCCCCGTCGTCCCAGTCCCGGACGTCACCTCCGGAACCCGCATCGATCCGGGTCAGCCCGGTCAGCATCAGCGCCCGATTAGAGCTCCGTCACCGCCGCGGCTTCACCACCATGGCCGAGCCCCCGCCACGGCGCACGGTCTCGGCAGCCGCCTCGAACAGGCCGGCGTCGAGGCTGCGGATCGCGGTGACCGCACCGATCTCACCGGCATTGCTGAGCACATGGCCGAGTGCCGTCAGGCCGGCGGCGACCGGGCTGCTCAGGAGCGCCGGCTCGGCACCCTCGGTGGCGCCGTTGCGCGAGCTGAGGCGCGGGGCCGCGATGGCGTCGACCAGCGGGAGGCCACGATCGAGGTAGCCCAGGATCGTCTGCGACACCGACGTGATGATGGTGGCACCGCCGGGTGAGCCGAGCGCGAGGAACGGCTTGCCGTCGTCGAGCAGGATCGTCGGGCTCATCGACGAGCGCGGCCGCTTGCCCGGCCCCGGGAGGTTGGGGTCGGGCACCCCAGCGGCCAGCGGGACGAAGTTGAAGTCGGTCAGCTCGTTGTTGAGCAGGAAGCCGTAGCCGGGCACCGTGATGCCGGAGCCGCCGGTCGACTCGATCGTCAGCGTGTAGGAAGCCACGTTGCCCCAGCGGTCGGCCGTCGTCAGGTGTGTCGTGGAGGGACCCTCGTTGGGCTGGCGCTGGGTCGCCGTGCCGGGCGCACATGACGTGTAGCTGCCGTCGGGGGCACCGAACGGGATCGGGCGCCGCTGCGCCTTCGTCGGGTCGAACATGCACGCCCGTTCAGCGGCGAAGGCCGGGCTGATGAGCTCCTGCACCGGCACGCCGGGCACGTCGCCGACGTAGCGGTTGCGGTCGGCGAACGCCGTGGCCGAGGCCTCCGAGAAGCGGTGGAGGTAGTCGACCTGTGACAGGGCGGACGTCTTGACGCCGGTGCGGTTCTCGTAGGCCTGGATGAGGTTGAGGATCTCGGCGACGGCGATGCCTCCCGAGCTCGGGACCGGCATGCCGTAGACGTCGTAGCCCTTGTACTCGGAGTGGATCGGCGCCCGCGTGAGCGCCCGGTAGGCGCGCAGGTCGTCCATCGTCATCTGGCCGCCGGACACGGTCGTGCCCGCCTTCGTGTGCGGGGCGCGGGCCTCGTCGACGATCGCCTGACCGAGCCGGCCGGCATACAGCGAGTCGGTGCCCTGCGTGCGCAGGGTGCGGTAGGCCTTGGCCATGTCGGGGTTGGTGAAGACCGTGCCGACCGCGGGCGCCACCCCGTTGCGCAGGAAGACGCGTGCCGTCTCGGGGAACATCATGAAGCGCCCCGCGTTGGCGGCCGTCTGGTCGGCGAAGGTCTGGTCCACGACGAAGCCCTGCGCGGCCAGCCGCTCGGCCGGCTTCAGCGCGGCATTGAGCGACAGCGTGCCGTAGTCGCGAAGAGCCTTGTCCCACAAGGCTGGTGTGCCCGGGACGCCGATCGACAGTCCCGAGTTGACGACGGTGTTGAAGTTCATCGCCGAGCCGTCGGGGTTGGTGAAGGTCGCGGCGTTGTAGGTCGCCGGCGCGGTCTCGCGACCGTCGATCGTGCTGACCTTCCGCGTCGCGGCGTCGTAGTAGACGAGGAAGCCTCCACCGCCGATGCCGGCGCTGTAGGGCTCCGTGACGCCGAGGGCTGCGGCCGTCGCCACCGCGGCGTCGGCCGCGTTGCCGCCACGGGCCAGCACGTCGATGCCGACCTGCGAGGCATCACGGTCGACCGAGGAGACCGCTCCACCGGAGCCGGTCATGACAGCAACCTTGGGCAGCTCGGTCGGCTTGCCGTGCCAGCCGCGGTCAGTACCCGAGGCTGCCGCTGGGGCGGCCTGGGTCTGTGCCCCGGCCGTGGCCGGCAGCACCGAGAGAGGGAGACCGACGACGAGAGCGCCGAGGACCCACCGGGAACGTGTCGTTATGTGTGCGCTGTGACGACTCATGGTCCCGACCGTACCCGGGCACACACCCTGGAAGGCGTCGAGCGGCCCACCGATCCGAGAGCGGAGCCGGTGCGACGACGAGGCCACTCGACGAGGAGGTGGATCGCGGAGCGAGTGGCGCCAGCGGTCGCGAGCGGCATCGGCGACGGGCTCCGTGGACGGGCTCCGTGGCGCTCGCCCTGGCGAACGCGAGAGCCCGCCACCCCAGCGGGGTGACGGGCTCTCGACAGTCAGTCAGGCGATCAGGCCTGGTCGTCCTCGGCCACGAGGTTGCGCGTCTTGGAGAAGTCGAGCGGGATGCCGGGGCCCATCGTCGTGGAGATGGTGGCCTTCTCGATGTAGCGGCCCTTGGAGCTCGACGGCTTGAGACGCAGGATCTCCTCCAGTGCGGCGGCGTAGTTCTCGACGAGCTTGGTCTCGTCGAAGGAGGCCTTGCCGATGATGAAGTGGAGGTTGGCGTGCTTGTCGACGCGGAACTCGATCTTGCCGCCCTTGATGTCGGTGACAGCCTTGGCGACGTCCATCGTGACGGTGCCGGTCTTCGGGTTGGGCATGAGCCCACGCGGACCGAGCACCTTGCCGAGACGGCCGACCTTGCCCATCATGTCGGGCGTGGCCACCACGGCGTCGAAGTCGAGCCAGCCGCCCTGCACCTTCTCGAGCATGTCGTCGGAGCCGACGTAGTCGGCGCCGGCCTCTCGGGCGGCCTCGGCCTTGTCGCCGTTGGCGAAGACGAGCACCTTGGCCGTCTTGCCCGTGCCGTGAGGCAGGTTGACCGTGCCGCGCACGGCCTGGTCAGCCTTGCGGGGGTCGACGCCAAGGCGCATGGCGACCTCGACGGTCTCGTCGTACTTGGCCTTGGCGGTCTGCTTGGCGACGCGGACGGCGTCGAGGGGGGCGTAGACCTTGCCGGGCGTGATGAGCTCGGCGGCTGCGCGGTAGTTCTTGCTGCGCTTCATGGAACTGCTCCTTGCGTGGTGGTGGAGTCGTGGTGCGGACCAGCGCTGGCCCTCCCACGTGCTCAAAGACATCTCGTATGCCGTTGAGCCGGCCACAGGGATGACCGCGGTCAGAGCCCTGTGCCCTTGTGGTCGCTCTTCCTCACACTCCGCTTCGGCCGGGTGCCTCGCAAGCTCGGCCCCCAACCTTCGCTTCGTGTGTCGTCAGAGCTCCGTGTTTGACTGTCGCTCTTCCTCACACTCCGCTTCGGCCGGGTGCCTCGCAAGCTCGGCCCCCAACCTTCGCTTCGTGTGTCGTCAGAGCTCCGTGTTTGTGGTCGCTCTTCCTCACACTCCGCTTCGGCCGGGTGCCTCGCAAGCTCGGCCCCCAACCTTCGCTTCGTGTGTCGTCAGAGCTCCGTGTCGATGCCCATCGAGCGGGCGGTGCCGGCGATGATGCGCGCCGCCATCTCCTCGTCGTTGGCGTTGAGGTCTTCCATCTTCTGACGGGCGATCTCGTAGACCTGGTCGCGCGAGAGCTTGGCGACCTTGGTCTTGTGCGGCTCGCCGGAGCCCTTGGCCACACCGGCGGCCTTCTTGATCAGCTCGGCGGCCGGCGGCGTCTTCGTGATGAAGGTGAACGAGCGGTCCTCGTAGACCGTGATCTCGACCGGGATGACGTTGCCGCGCTGGGACTCCGTCGCGGCGTTGTAGGCCTTGACGAACTCCATGATGTTGACGCCGTGCTGACCGAGGGCCGGGCCGACGGGGGGCGCGGGCGTGGCTGCACCGGCCTGGATCTGCAGCTTGATGAAGCCGGAAACCCTCTTCTTCTTGGGGGGCATGATGCCTACCTTCTGTGTTGCTGGGCCTACGCCAGTGGTTCTGGATGGGCGATGACCCGGTTGCATGTCCTCGTGCGGTCAGCCGCACGAGGTCCTACGACCTTCGACTAGATCTTGGCGACCTGACCGAAGGAGAGCTCGACCGGGGTCTCCCGGCCGAAGATCGAGACCAGCACCTTGAGCTTCTGGGTGTCGGGGTTGATCTCGGAGATCGTGGCGGGAAGGGTCTCGAACGGCCCCTCCATGACGGTGACGGACTCGCCGACCTCGAAGTCGACGACGCGGACGTCCTTGGGAGCGGCCTGCTTCGAGTCACCGGAGGCACCCGCAGCGGCCTCGAACGAGGGCGCGAGCATCGTGAAGACCTCGTCGATCGAGAGCGGCACGGGCTGGTGGGCGTTGCCCACGAAACCGGTGACGCCGGGCGTGTGGCGCACCGCGCCCCAGCTCTCGTCGGTGAGGTCCATGCGCACGAGGACGTAGCCGGGCATCCGGACCCGACGGACGAGCTTCTTCTGGCCGTTCTTGATCTCGGTGACCTCCTCCATGGGGACCTCGATCTCGAAGATGAAGTCCTCCATGTTGAGGGTCTGGATGCGCGTCTCGAGGTTGGCCTTGACCCGGTTCTCGTAGCCGGCGTAGGAGTGCACGACGTACCAGTCACCGAAGCGCGAGCGCAGGTCAGCCTTGAAGTCGGCGACGGGATCCCCGCTGCCCTCGACTGCGGGCTCGGAGAGGGTGTCAGCCTCGTCGGTCCCGTCAGTCTCGACCGCGTCGTCAGCGTCAACCGTGTCCTGCTCAGACGTGACGGCGGCCGGGGCGGTGTCCTGCTCGTCCACGACGGCGTCGCTCGAGGCGTCGGCACCGACCAAGGGGTCGACGACGTCGCTCTCGGCGTTCTCGCCGTTCGGGGCGCCCTGCTGGGCGAGCTGCTCGGACACGCTCTGACCTACTTCCTTGCTGGGGGACCAGCCGGGTGGGCTGGTGGTGACATCTGATTCGGGCGTGCCCTCGACTAGCTCGGGGAGCCGAAGACCCACGACACGAGCCTGGTGAACCCGAAGTCGAGCACGGACACCAGCGCCATCATCACGACGACGAAGACGACGACGACGGTCGTGTAGCGCACGAGCTCCGGGCCCGTCGGGCGCACGACTTTGCGCAGCTCGTCGAGGATCTGCCGCACGAACAGGCTGATCGCTCCGAAGAGACGCGAGATCGCGTTGCCGCCACGGGCCTCGTCGGCCCGGTCGGACCCGCGCTTGGCGCTCGTCTCGGTCACGATTCCTTCTTTCTGCCTGGGTGTCGGCCCGCGACAGCAGCCCATCTCGGTGGGATGCCACCGCGGGGCACAAGCCGCGTGCCGCCTTGCACGACGACCACATCTTCAGATGCGCAGGGCAAGAGGGACTCGAACCCCCAACCGCTGGTTTTGGAGACCAGAGCTCTACCAATTGAGCTATTGCCCTTCACCGACACCACGGGGTGGACACCGGCGGGACGGCATGCGCCAGCATGGCCAGCGAAGCCGTCCGAGCATCGATCATACGTGACGCAGCGGGCCCAGCGCGAACCGGAGCAAGCCGCTTCTGCGACCGCATCTCCGCTCGGCGTCCCACCTCACGTCCCACCCAGCGTCCCACCCAGCCTGCGGACCGGGCTGCCCGCGGGGCGACGTGCAGTGGCAGGATCGGGGATGTGACGAACCCGCGCACGCCCCTCGCGACCCTGCCCGACGACGACCTCGCCGCCTTCCTCATGCAGCAGCAGCAAGCCTATGCGGCGCTTCAAGGTCAGGGACTGGCGCTCGACCTGACCCGGGGCAAGCCGTCCGCCGCCCAGCTCGACCTCTCGAACGACCTGCTGCACCTGCCGTCGTCGACGACGGACCGAGCGGGCGTCGACGTGCGCAACTATGGCGGGCTCGAGGGACTCGCCGAGCTGCGCGAGCTCTTCGCCGAGCTGCTCTGGGTCGAGCCGGCGCAGGTCGTCGTCGGCGGCAACTCGAGCCTGACGATGATGCACACGACGATCGTCGACTTCCTGATCTTCGGCGGCGTCGACTCCCCGCGGCCCTGGACGCAGGAGGAGAAGGTCACCTTCATCTGCCCCGTGCCCGGCTACGACCGCCACTTCTCGATGCTCGAGGAGTTCGGCATCGACATGGTCACCGTGGAGATGCACGATGACGGCCCCGACGTGGACGCCGTCGAGGCGCTGGTCAAGGACGACCCGAGCGTCAAGGGCATCTGGATCGTGCCGACCTACGCCAACCCCTCCGGCGCGATCGTGTCCCACGAGAAGGCTGCGCGCCTCGCCGCGATGCCGGCGGCCGCCCCCGACTTCACGATCTTCTGGGACAACGCCTACGCCTTCCACCACCTCACCGAGGTCGAGGCCAAGAGTGCCGACATCCTCAGCCTCGCGGCGGCCTCGGGCCACCCCAACCGCCCGATCATGTTCGCGTCGACCTCGAAGATCACCTTCGCCGGCGCGGGCGTCGCGGGGCTCGCGGCCAGCCGGGCCACCGTGACGTGGTGGCTCGGCCACCTCGCCATGGGCTCGATCGGCCCCGACAAGGTCAACCACCTGCGACACGTCGAGTTCTTCAAGGACGCCGACGGCGTGCGCGCGCACATGCGCCGCCACCGCGAGATCATCGCCCCGAAGTTCGCCGCGGTCGACGCGGCCCTCACCGAGGGGCTCGACGGGCTCGAGGTGGCGGAATGGACCCACCCGACAGGGGGCTACTTCGTCAACCTCGACGTGCTCGACGGCACCGCCTCGCGCGTCGTCGCCCTCGCCAAGGACGCCGGCATCGCTCTGACGCCCGCGGGCGCGTCCTTCCCCCGGGGCGAGGACCCACGCGACCGCAACATCCGTCTCGCACCCACCTTCCCCGGCCTGGACGAGGTGCGCACCGCCATGGCCGGTGTCGCCACGTGTGTCGCCCTCGCGGCAGCCGAGAAGCTGACGCAGGACCGGACCGCCGGGGGTGTGGCAGCGAGCGAGACCACCACAGGGCCGACCGTGCCCGCCACCGAAGGAGCACCGCGATGAGCGACACCGACCCCAACGAGACCATCGACGCCGACCTCACGACCTACAGCGTCGACGACGAGGACCAGCTCCAGGCGGAGGACACCCTCGAGGGTGGCGACCTCGAGGACGTCCTCGACCGCGGCTACTCCCCCAACGACCGTCCGCAGGGCGTCAACGCCCACGGCACGACGGCCTACGAGGAGTCGATCGACGAGACGATCGACGAGCGCATCCTGCAGGAGGTGCCCGACCCGAACTCCGCCTACGGAGCGCCCGACAACGAGAGCGGGCTCGACGACGAGCGTGTCGGAGGCGACGACCCCGACTCCATCGACGCCGAGGACGACTGGCTGGGCGACAACGAGGTCGGTGACCAGCGCGCCGGGCGGCTCGTGGCCGACGACGAGGGCGCGCACGACGACGACGAGAAGCAGGCCTGGGCGAGCGACGTGGGCATTGACGGGGCGGGCGCCTCGGCAGAGGAGGCAGCGATGCACATCGTCGACGAGATCGCCGACGAGCCTTCCGACCGCTGAGCGGCCACCTGACCAACACTGACCGGCCACCGGACCAACACTGACCGGCCACTGACCGCCACGGATCGGGCACCGACCGGCGATGCTCCGTCGGCGCGTGGACCGCGCCTCGGGGGTCGGCCCGGGTGACACACTGACCGGCATGACGCGCGAGGTGACGGCCCTGCCCAAGGCCCACCTGCACCTGCACTTCACCGGGTCGATGCGCGTCGAGACCGTGCGCGACCTCGCTCGCCAGCACGGCATCCGACTGCCCGACGCCCTCGTCACCGGCTACCCGCCGAAGCTGGCGCGGGCGACGGACGAGCGCGGCTGGTTCCGCTTCCAGCGGCTCTACGACGCCGCGCGTGCCTGCGTGCGGGGCGAGGCCGACATGCGGCGCATCGTGCGGGAGGCTGCGGACGACGATGCTGCCGAGGGCTCGCGCTGGCTCGAGATCCAGGTCGACCCGACGTCCTACGCCCCCTTCGTCGGCGGCATCACCCCGGCCCTCGAGATCGTGCTCGACGAGGCCCGGTCGGTGTCGGCGCTGGGCGGCATCGGCGTGGCCGTGGTCGTCGCCGCGAGCCGGATGCGCCACCCGCTCGAGGCGCGCACGCTGGCTCGCCTCGCGGCACGGTATGCCGGTGACGACGCGGGCGCCGTCGTGGGCTTCGGCCTGTCCAACGACGAGCGACGCGGCGTGATCGCCGACTTCGGTCCGGCCTTCGCCATCGCCCGACGAGCCGGCCTCTCGCTCGTGCCGCACGGCGGCGAGCTGCTCGGTGCTCAGGCGGTCATGGAGACCCTTCGAGCACCTGGGCCCCGACCGGATCGGGCACGGCGTGCGCTCCGTCGAGGACCCGGCGGTGCTCGACGCGGTCGCCGAGTCCGGCGTCACCCTCGAGGTCTGCCCCGGGAGCAACGTCGCGCTCGGCGTCTACGGCACGCCCGCGGAGGTGCCGCTGCGGCGGATCGTCGAGGCCGGCATACCGGTGGCGCTCGGGGCCGACGACCCGCTGCTCTTCGGCACCCGACTGGCTGCTCAGTATGCCGCTGCCCGCGAGCTGGGCTTCGGCGACGCCGAGCTCGCGGCGCTGGCCACTGGTTCGCTGCGCGCGAGTCGGGCCCCGGAGCGCGTGCGTCGGGCGGCCCTCGAGGACGTCGACGCGTGGCTGAGGGCACCCGTCACGCGTGGAGCCCACCGGGTCCGCCCAGCCATCTGAAGCGGGACCAAACGCACGACGCGGCCTCGCCCTCCGTGCGCCGAGTTTGCTCCAGCCCGACCCCGGCGTTCATGCTGGACGCGAGATGAAGACCTTGAAACGACGCTCCGACGCCCCCTCGACGACCTCTGGGACCCGACTTCGACAGCTCTGTGCCGTCGCTGTCGTCGTGCCGGCGCTCTCCCTCACCGCGTGCAGCGCTGAGTCTCCGGTGACCGCCGACCCGACCGCTCCGGCGACCTCGGCCAGCGCGGCTGACCACCTCGCGACGACCACGGCGCCGACCTCCAGCACGACGCAGCCCACGAGCGAGGCCGCCACCCCGACGACGCCCCCGCCGGCCGCCGTCGAGCGGTCGACCTACAAGAACATCAACGCGGTCATCAAGGACCCCGACCTCGGCCACACGATCACCGCGCACCCGGCTCGCCCGCAACCTCAAGTGGCCGGCCGGTCAGCCCGGTCGGCGCCGAGCAGTTCGAGATCGTCGGAGTGCGCGTGCGCTTCGAGGCGGGCTCGCGCTACTCCGCGACCCTCGAGCCGCCATGCTCAGCCTCGTCGCGAGCAACCCGAAGCAGACGGTGGCGCCGACCAACGAGTTCAAGGGGCTGTGGAACGCCAAGGACGCTCACCACGGCCAACCGCGACGAGACGACGTCGGGCTGGGTCTTCTTCAAGGTCAACCGCGGCACGACCTCGGCGCTGCAGCTCGGCCTTCAACCGGCCGGCCTACGAGGTCAGCACGACGGACAAGAACATCCCGGCCAAGACCTTCACGGTGGTGCTCTCGAAGTAGTCGCCGACCGGGCCGGGCGACGCACCAGGTCTCCGAGTGGTCTCTGAGGGATCTGGAGGACTCAGAGGGTCTCGCCGACGAGCACCGGCTCGTTGACCAGGCGCACGCCGAAGGCGTCCTCCACCCCGTCGCGCACCTCGCGGGCGAGCGCCAGGATGTCGGCCGTGGTCGCGTCGCCCCGGTTGGTCACGGCGAGGGTGTGCTTGGTCGAGAGGGCTGCCGGCCCGGGCAGTCCGTGGCCCTTGGTGAAGCCCGCCTTGTCGATGAGCCATGCGGCGCTCGTCTTGAAGCGGCCGTCGGACTCGGCGAAGCGCGGCGGCGTGGAGGCCTCGGGCCCGAGCCGGTCGCCCACCCGCTCGACGAGGGCGTCGAACTCGCGCGGTCGCAGGATCGGGTTGGTGAAGAACGACCCGCACGACCACGTGTCGTGGTCGTCGCCGTCGAGCACCATGCCGCGGCTGCGACGCTGCTCGAGCACGGCCGCGCGGGCGTCGGCGAGGGGCACCCGGGTGCCGAGCGGCACCCCGAGACCCTCTGCCAGGGCGGCATACGCGACCGGCCGGCTGAGATCGGCGATCTCGAACTGGAAGAGCACGTCGAGCACGACGAAGCGGTCGGTGCCCTTGAAGAGGGAGTGGCGGTAGCCGAAGCCGCAGTCGCCGTTCGCGAACGTGCGCACCGCCTGGTCGCGCCGGTCCCAGGTGCGCACCGACCAGATCGTCTGGGAGACGTCCTGGCCGTAGGCGCCGACGTTCTGGATCGGCGTGGCACCCGTGAGGCCGGGTATGCCGGAGAGTCCCTCGACGCCGGCCCACCCCTCCGCGACCGCTCGCTCCACGACCGAGTCCCAGCCCTCCCCCGCGGCGACGCGCACGAGCGCTCCCGCGCAGAAGTCAGCCGACTCCGGGGTCACCCCGGTCGTCGCCACGCGCACGACGGTGCCGTCGAAGCCCTCGTCGGAGACGATGAGGTTGGAACCCCCTGAGACGACGAGCAGCGGCTCGTCGGCGTCGTCGACCTCTCGCACGGCGTCGACGAGCTCGTCAGTGGTCGTCACGGTGACGAGACGGGCCGCGGGGCCGCCCACCCGCATCGTCGTGAGGGTCGCGAGGGCGACGTCGTGGTCCTCGTGCACGGGAGTCGTCGGGCTCAGTCGAGGACGGCCACGGCGATGGCCCTACCGAGCACCTTCTCGCCGGAGGCCGTGGCGGTCAGCTCGATGGTGACACGCTTCGTGTCGGGGTCGAGCGCCTTGACGACACCGCTCACCTCGATGTCGGCGCCCCCGTCGTAGGGCACGACGACGGGCTTGGTGAAGCGGGTGCCGTACTCGACGACGCGGCCTGCGTCACCGACCCAGTCGGTGACGAGGGTGACGGCCGAGCCCATCGTGAACATGCCGTGCGCGATGACGTCGGGCAGTCCGACCTGCTTGGCGAAGGGCTCGTCCCAGTGGATCCGGTTGCGGTCGAGGGAGGCGCCGGCGTACTGGACGAGGCGCGGACGGTCGACGTGGATGGTCACGGCGGGCAGGGCCTCGCCGACGGTGACGTCGGCCGCGGCCCGCACCGCGGCGGGCGCCTCTGGTGTGGTGGGCTGCTCGTTCATCACTCGCCTCCTCGGATGACGATGGTCGAGGTCGCGGTGCAGACCGGCTCGCCGGCCTCCGTCGCGAGCTCCGTGCGGGTGGTCACCATCGCGTGGCCGCCGGCCTCACGCACGGTGTCGACGTGCAGGGTGCCGACGATCGCGTCGCCCGCGGTCAGCGGGCGGTGGTGGACGAAGCGCTGCTCGCCGTGCACGACCCGGCTGAAGTCGATGCCGGCGTCGGGGTCGCGGATCAGCTGGCCGTCGCACTGCTGGGCAATGAGCACGGCGAACGTCGGCGGTGCGATGACGTCGGCGTAGCCGCGGGCTCGCGCGACCTCGGCGTCGACGTGCACGGGGTCGGTGGAGCCGACCGCCTCGGCGAACTCGCGGATCTTGGCGGCACTGACCCGGTAGGGCTCGGTGGGCGGGTACTCCCGCCCCTGGAAGTCTGCGTTGACCGGCATACCGGCAACCCTATCGAGCCGATGACGACGAACGCTCCCCCGGCCCGAGGGCCGAAGGAGCGAACGGTGCTGCCGCGCTCAGGGCGCGGGCAGAGCTGCTGGGGTCAGCGGGTCTCGCGGTGCTCGGTGTGCTTGCCGCACTTCGGGCAGAACTTGTTGAAGGCGAGACGGTCGGGGTTGTTCCGACGGTTCTTCTTCGTGATGTAGTTGCGGTCCTTGCAGTCCACGCACGCCATCGTGATCTTGGGACGGACGTCGGTGCTCTTGCTGGCCACGGCAACCTGCTCTTTCGGGAACGTGCTTGCTGAAACGATGTCTTCGGGTGCTCCGCCGCGCACGTGGACAAGCGGGCACGCGGTCGCGACACACAAGGCTACGTGACGGCGGTGCCGAACGAGAAATCGTCTGCCGATCTCCGTCGCACCGGACGCCACGCACCGGACGTGGTAGCGGGAGCGGGGCTCGATCCCGCGACCTCACGATTATGAGTCGTGCGCTCTAACCAGCTGAGCTACCCCGCCATGGGCTGTCACCCGAAGGCCATCGCGGTGAGGCGACGGACCCGATCGGGCGACCGACCAGAGCCCCAATAGGGAATCGAACCCTAGACCTTTTCCTTACCATGGAAACGCTCTGCCGACTGAGCTATTGGGGCGCGGCCAACACGCTGTGACCCCGGTGCCGGAGCCGCAGCTGACCTGTTCTGCGACGGTGAGACTACACGGTCGTCCCGGCAGAAACGAAATCGGCGGACGGTGCCCGATGTCCCGCTGCACGCCTCGGTGGACTGAGAGGATCGGGGCCATGACCGGTCCCGCCACCGAGCCCACACCACCGTCGTCATCTGACATCTCCGCTACTCCGGCTGCGGCCGACGCGACGGCTCCCTCCGGGGCGACGGACGTCGTCATCCACCTCGACCGACGCAACCTCTGGCGCAGCGCCTGGGTGCTCGTCGCCGTCGTCGCCTTGGCGGCCCTCGGCAAGTTCGTCGTCAACGACGGCGGGAGCGTGATCTTCACCCTCGTCATGTCGATGCTGGCCGCGATCGCCATGGAGCCCGCGGTGGCCCGCCTCAGCCGTCGTATGCGCCGCGGCCTGGCCACGATGATCGTCATGCTCGGGGTCCTCGTCTTCGTCGTGGTCTTCCTGCTCGCCTTCGGCCGGCTGCTCGGCCAGCAGATCGCGACCTTCGTCCAGTCGGTGCCCGACCTCATCGACTCGGCGGTGACGTGGGCCAACGAGACGTTCGGCACGTCGCTGTCCGTCGCAGTCCCTGCTCGAGCAGTTCACCGGCGGCACCTCAGGCCTGGCCAGCAGTGGCCGGTGACCTCGCTGGTGGCCTCATCGGCGTCGTCGCGGCGGTGCTCGGAGCCTTCTTCTCATCGGTCACCTTCTTCTTCTTCACCTTCTATCTCTCTGCGGACAGCCCCCGGCTGCGCATGTGGGTGGCGCGTCTCGCGCCGCCGAAGCAGCAGGAGGTCTTCGGTGTGGCCTGGGACCTCGCGGTCATCAAGACCGGCGGCTACGTGTCGGCCCGTCTCGTGCTCGCTGCGATCTGTGGCGGCCTGTCGAGCCTCTTCATGCTCATCATCGGGATGGACTACTGGCTCGCCCTCGGCCTGTGGACCGGGCTCGTGGCACAGTTCGTGCCCACGATCGGCACCTACATCGCCATCGCGCTGCCGGTCTTCGTCGGGCTCGTGGGTCCCGAGCCGTGGCAGGGGGTGGCGTTGCTCGCCTTCGCCCTCGTCTACCAGCAGATCGAGAACGTCACCATCGAGCCGCGCATCTCGGCCGAGGCCGTCGACGTGCACCCGGCCGTCTCCTTCGCAGCCGTGATGTTCGGGGCGGCGCTCTTCGGGGTCGCAGGGGCGTTCGTCGCCGTGCCCGTGGCGGCGTTGATGCTCGCCCTCTTCGGCATCTACTCGAAGAAGTACGACCTCGTGCCCGAGCTCGCGGCCCTGCAGGCGGCGCACCACAAGGCGAGCGCCCACAAGGCGTCGAAGGGTGCCGCGGAGAGTGTGGCCTCCACCGACGACAAGCCCCGCCCCGCGACGCAGCAGCGGGCGCCTGAGGCTCGGCCCTCAGGGGCTCTCGGTGTGCGACGAGGGCCTCCGCCGCCGCCGCCTCCCGTTCCTCGGCTCGCTCCCGTATGCCGCTCGCCTCGTGGAGCTCGGAGGTGACCTTGTCGAGCCGGGCCCGTGCCGTGGCGAGCCGCCGCTCGAGGTCGGCGATCCCCTCGACGACCTCCTCCTGGCGGGCGGTGAGCACGGCGACCTGGCGGTCGGCCGTGCGCAGCTCGGTGCGGGCCTGCTCGAGCTCCGCCGCGCGGCGGGTCCGCTCGGCCGCGCGGCGGGCGCGGCGGCGCTCCTCGAGGTCGACGGGGTCATCCGTGCTCTCGCCACCGCCCTCGAGCACCTCGAGCGCCGGCCGGACCGACCGCGCGCGGTCGCCGAGGGCCTCGTGCTCGATGGCGACGACGTCGTCGATGTCGACGGAGCCGAACCCTGAGTACGACAACGCTCGCACCAGCGCCCCGGTCAGGACCGATGCCTCGGCGGACTCGTCGGCGACGAGCGCTGTCAGGGTGTCGCGCACCTCTTGGGCCACGCCGACCCCCAGCGGCTGACCGGCGGTTCGCGCCTCCTGCGCGACGCGCTCCGCCACGGCGTCGACCCGCTTGGCCCGCTCGCGACCGAGGGCGCGCAGCTGGTCGGCGTCGAGGGTGCGCTGGGCCTCGCGGAGCAGCTCGGCAAAGGCCCGGAAGTCGTCGAGCTCATCGCCGTGCTCGCGCACGAAGTGGTTGAGCGCCCACGCCGCGACGGTCGGCTTGCGCAGGGCGGTGACCGCCTTGGCGAGGTCGACGTCGCCCGCGGAGCGGGCCTGCTTGGCGAGCTGGGTGCGCAGCGCGGTGAACTCGCCCGGCGTCGCGGCATACAGCTGCTCGACGGCGGCGCGCAGGTGCAGGATCACGCCTGCATCCTCCCGCACCGATCCCGCGTCGCGGGGTGGTGCAGGCAGACCGCCGCGGGCCACAGTGGTGCCGTGATCTGGATCTGCGAGACGTGCGCCGTCGAGACCGCCGACCTGGCCGAGCCCCCGGAGGAGTGCGTCGTCTGCGAGGACGAGCGGCAGTGGGTGCCGGCAGGACGGCCAGCGCTGGACCACCGTGCCGGAGCTGCGCTCGCGCGGCACCCGGATCGTCGCGACCGAGGTCGAGCCCGACCTCTGGGGACTGCGGGCCGATCCCGAGGTAGGCATCGGGCAGCAGACGATGGTCGTGCGCACCCCGGCGGGGACGCTGCTCTTCGACTGCGTCGGCTACGTCGACGACGAGGCGCTCGAGCTCGTGCGATCGCTCGGGCCGACGCTGGCGGTGGCGGCGAGCCACCCGCACATGTACGGCGTGCAGACCGAGTGGGCCCACGCCCTCGGCGACGTGCCGGTGCTCGTGGCGGAGCGCGACCGCGAGTGGGTTCGGCGGCCCAGCCCGCTGGTCGAGCTCTACGACGAGCGACGCGCGAGGTGACGCCGGGTCTCACCCTGCACCGGGTCGGCGGGCACTTCCGCGGTCAGGCCGTCGCTCTAGTGGAGCGGCGGGTGCCGACGGACGTGGCGTGCTGCTCGCCGGCGACGCCGTCTTCCCGAACCCGGACCGCCGGTCGGTGAGCTTCATGCGCAGCTATCCGAATCGGATCCCCTTGTCGGGCAACGTCGTCCAGCGGATCGCCGGCCAGCTCGAGGCGCTGCACGTTCGACCGCCTCTACAACAACTTCGGCGCGGTGGTGCCGTCGGACGCGAAGGGCGTGCTGCGTCGCTCCGCCGACCGCCATGCGTCGTGGGCGAGTGGTGACTTCGACCACCTGACCTGAGTGCTGCGTCACCGCCCAGTCGTCGCGCGTCAGGTCGGTCGACCGTTCCGGGACGGTGTGACCTTTTGCGATCACCCTGCCCGCGATGAGAACACGTCCGAGCGAGCTGTGCCAGTGGCGCCCCGAGCGGGTAGGTGACGACGACGGCGTCGTCCGGCGTCGTGCCACATCCCTTGGAGGAGAAGCCATGAGCGACACCCCGATGGACCCGGTGGGCGAGCCCACCAGCAACGACCCGATGACCGAAGGCCCCGCCGACGGCGGAGCCGACACGTCGTCGCACGACGGCGGCGCTGACGGTGGCGCCGACACCGAGGGCCCCGCCGACGGCGGAGCCGACACCTCCGCGCACGACGGCGGCGCCGACGGTGGCGCCGACACCGAGGGCCCCGCTGACGGCGGAGCCGACATGCAGAGCCACGACGGCGGCGCCGACGGTGGGGCCGGAGCGGACCCGACCAGCTCGATCTGATGACCGCTGGCACGACGAGCCGGGTGCCCACGCAACAGCGTGGGCGCTCGGCGCTCCAGCGCCTCGTGGCCGTCGACGCCGCGCGGTTCGCGGCTGACACGTGGGCGCACCTCTCCGCTCGTCACCCGAGCCGCCGACCTGCCCGAGCGGGCTGCTCGAGCTCTTCGGCGAGGGCGCGGTCGACGAGCTCGTCTCGCGTCGGGGCCTGCGGGCCCCCTTCCTCCGGGTCGCCCGCGACGGGCAGACCCTCGGCGACCGTGAGTTCACCCAGGGCGGTGGCGTCGGGGCCACGGTCGCGCGACCAGGTGAGCGACGACAAGCTGCTGCGGCTCTTCGCCGCCGGCGCGACGATCGTGCTCCAGGGTCTGCACCGCACGTGGAGTCCGCTCATCGACTTCTACCCAGCAGCTGGCCGAGGAGCTCGGCCACCCGGTGCAGGCCAACGCCTACGTGACGCCACGTCAGAGCACAGGCTTCAGCGACCACTACGACGTGCACGACGTCTTCGTGCTGCAGATGGGCGGCGAGAAGCACTGGCGGCTGCGCCCGCCCGTGCACCCCGCGCCCCTGCGTGACGAGCCGTGGACCGACCATCGGGCCGCCGTCGAGGAGGCGAGTGCGCGGGAGCCGGCCCTCGAGTTCACGCTCCGCCCGGGCGACGTGCTCTACCTCCCGCGCGGATGGGTGCACTCCGCGACCGCCTTGGGCGGCGTCAGCACCCACCTCACGCTCGGGATCCACGTGTGGACCCGCCGTCACCTCGCCGACGCGCTCGTCGCCTCGGCACTCGCGGCCGCGAGCCGGGACGCAGCAGGTGCGCGGCTCGCTCCCGTGTCGTCTGACGGTTTCGGTCACGGCAGCCCTCGGCACCGACATCGAGCTGGTGCGCGAGGCCCTGCTCCGAATGCCCTGCGCGACGTCGAGCCCGACGCCGTCACCGATCACCTGGAGACCCAGGTGCGGGCCGCCCAGCGGCACCTCGCCGATCGGACCGCTGGCCCAGCTGGCCGCTGCCGAGTCCCTGACGGCCGACACCTGCGTGCGGCTGCGACCGCACGTCGACGCCCGGCTCGTGGCCGAGCAGTTCCGGAGACGCGGTGCTCACGAGCCGCCTCGCCGACTTCGCGGTGCGAGCGCACGACGTCGGCACCGTCGTGGCCCTCGTGGACGGTGGTGTGTTGCGCGCCGACATGGTGGGCATCGACCTCGCCCGCCGGCTCCTGCTCGCCGGTCTCGTCGTGCCTGACGACACCCCCTGACCGGCCGGAGGGGTGCGGCGGTCAGGCTTGCAGGGCGGACGTGAGGATGTCGCGGGCGCCCACCAGGCTGGGGCCGTACCACGTGAGCAGTCTCCCGCTGACGAGCGCGGTGCGGGTGCGTGAGAACGCCTCAGGTCCGTCGGCTGTGGTGAAGACGTAGGGCTCGTCGGGCAGCAGCACGACATCGACCCCGGCCCGGTCGAGCTCGGCGAGGTCGACGTGCGGGTAACGCTCGGAGTGCCCGGCGAAGACGTTGCGCCACCCGAGCCGAGCGACGACGTCGCCGGTGAAGGTGTCGCGGCCGACGACCATCCACGGGTCGCGCCAGATGGCGACCGCAACGTCGAGGGTCGGGTCCGTCAGGGGCCCGACCACTCCGACCGCGCCTCGGTCAGCCACGCGGGAACCTCGACCTCGAGGACCTCGACGAAGAGCCGTTCGAGCGAGTCGAGCGCCCCGGGGACCGTCTCGATGTCGGTCACCCAGACCGGTATGCCGCTCGCTCGCAGCCGCCGCACGTCGAGCTCGCGGTTCTCCTCCTTGTTGGCCACGACGAGATCGGGCTCGAGAGCGGCGATGGCTTTGAGGTCGGGGTTCTTCGTGCCGCGGACCCTTTGCACCGCAAGGCCGCTCGGGTGGGTGCACCAGTCCGTCGCTCCGACGAGACTGGCCGGGGTGGTCGCCGCGAGGGCCTCGGTGATGGAGGGCACGAGCGACACGACCCGCTGGGGCGCGGAAGCCAGCGGGACGGCATACCCCAGGTCGTCAACAGCCACCCCCCACACCTCCCGATCGATGTCTCTGCGCGTGGCACAGCACGCAGAGACATCGAACCACGGGGTAGGTGGAGTTCAGACGTTGCGGCGGTACTGCCCGCCGACCTCGAAGAAGGCCTCGGTCACCTGCTGGAGCGAGCACACCCGCGCCGCCCGCATGAGCACGTCGAAGACGTTGCCGCCCTCGATCGCGACCGTCTTGAGCTCCTCGAGCGCGGCGGCCGCCTCGACCTCGTGCTCGGCACGGAAGGAGCGCACCCGCGAGAGCTGCCCCTGCTTCTCCTCCTCGGTGCCGCGGGCGAGGACGACCTCGCGAGGCACCTCGCCCTCGTGCGGGTTGCGGAAGGTGTTGACGCCGATGATCGGCAGGCTGCCGTCGTGCTTGCGGTGCTCGTAGAGCATCGACTCGTCCTGGATGCGGCCCCGCTGGTAGCCGGTCTCCATCGCGCCGAGCACGCCCCCGCGCTCGGTGATGCGGTCGAACTCCTTGAGCACGGCGGCCTCGACGAGGTCGGTGAGCTCGTCGATGACGAACGAGCCCTGGAGCGGGTTCTCGTTCATCGCGAGGCCCCACTCGCGGTTGATGATGAGCTGGATCGCGAGTGCGCGCCGCACCGACTCCTCGGACGGGGTCGTGACGGCCTCGTCGAAGGCGTTGGTGTGCAAGGAGTTCGCGTTGTCGTAGATCGCGATGAGCGCTTGCAGCGTCGTGCGGATGTCGTTGAAGTCCATCTCCTGCGCGTGCAGCGAGCGGCCTGACGTCTGCACGTGGTACTTCAGCTTCTGCGACCGCTCCGCAGCGCCGTAGCGCTCCTTCATGGCGACGGCCCAGATGCGGCGGGCCACCCGACCGAGCACCGAGTACTCGGGGTCCATGCCGTTGCTGAAGAAGAAGCTCAGGTTGGGCGCGAAGTCGTCGACCGCCATGCCGCGCGCGAGGTAGCTCTCGACGTAGGTGAAGCCGTTGGCGAGGGTGAAGGCGAGCTGGCTGATGGGGTTCGCACCCGCCTCGGCGATGTGGTAGCCCGAGATCGACACGGAGTAGAAGTTGCGCACCTCGTGCTCGATGAACCATTCCTGGATGTCGGCCATCATCTTGAGCGAGAACTCGGTGCTGAAGATGCAGGTGTTCTGGCCCTGGTCCTCCTTGAGGATGTCGGCCTGCACCGTGCCCCGCACGTTGGCGAGGGCGTATGCCGTGAGGTCGGCTCGCTCGGTCTCGCTGGGGTCGCGCCCCTCCCGCGCCCGGAAGGCGTCGACCTGCTGGTCGATGGCGGTGTTGAGGAAGAAGGCGAGAATCGTCGGCGCGGGCCCGTTGATCGTCATCGAGACGCTCGTGGTCGGTGACACGAGGTCGAAGCCGCCGTAGAGCACCTTCATGTCGTCGAGCGTGGCGACCGAGACACCCGAGGTGCCGACCTTGCCGTAGACGTCGGGTCGCGGGTCGGGGTCGCGCCCGTAGAGCGTGACGGAGTCGAACGCCGTCGACAGCCGTGTGGCCGGCTGCCCCTCGGACAGCAGCGTGAAGCGGCGGTTGGTGCGGAACGGGTCGCCCTCGCCTGCGAACATGCGTGCGGGGTCCTCGCCCTCACGCTTGAACGGGAAGACGCCGGCCGTGAAGGGGAAGTAGCCGGGGAGGTTCTCTCGGCGCAGGAAGCTGACCAGCTCGCCGTGGTCGCGGTAGCGCGGCAGGGAGACCCGCGGGATCTTGTTGCCCGACAACGACTCCCGCGTGAGGACGTTGCGCTGCTCCTTGCCCCTGATGGTCACGACCTGCTCGTCGCCGGAGTAGGACTCGACGACCGCGGGCCAGCGGGACAGTGCACCGGCCACCTCACTGGGCAGGTCGGTGCGGGCCTCGTCGAGGAGGGCGTCGACGGCGAGGACCGCGCTCTCGGCGCTGTCGAGATCATCGGCCGCAGCGGCGTCTGCGAGCTCGCCACGCACGGACTCGAGGCGCTGCACGCGACTGGCCGCAGCGGCATACCGCTCCGTCGCCTCGTGGTAGCCGCGCACGGTGTCGCTGATCTCGGCGAGGTAGCGCACGCGGGCTGCGGGCACGACCGTCGCGATGCGGGTCGACTGCTTCGTCGAGACACGTGGCAGCACGCCCTCTTCGAGAGGCATGCCCTTGTCGGAGAGCAGTCCTCGCAGCTCCTGGTAGAGCGCGGTGACGCCGTCGTCGTTGAAGGTCGCGGCGGACGTGCCGTAGACGGGCATGTCGGCCGGGCCCTTGCCGAAGGCCTCGCGGTTGCGGACCATCTGGCGGCCGACGTCACGCAGCGCGTCCTCGGCGCCGCGGCGCTCGAACTTGTTGATGGCGACGACGTCGGCGCGGTCGAGCATGTCGATCTTCTCGAGCTGGCTGCTGGCACCGAACTCGGGCGTCATGACGTAGAGCGAGACGTCGGCGAAGTCGACGATGGCGGCGTCGCCCTGGCCGATGCCCGGGGTCTCGAGGATGACGAGGTCGAAGCCGGCGGCACGCACGACGGAGAGCACGTCGTCGAGGTGCGTCGGCACCTGGGAACCGCCGCGGGTCGCGAGGCTGCGGAAGAAGACGCGGTCGCCGTCGAGCGAGCTCATGCGGATGCGGTCACCGAGGAGCGCGCCGCCACCGCGGCTGCGGGTGGGGTCGACCGCGAGCACGGCGACACGCAGCTTGTCCTGCTGGTCGAGGCGCAGCCGGCGGATCAGCTCGTCGGTGAGGCTCGACTTGCCGGAGCCGCCGGTGCCGGTGATGCCGAGGACCGGGGCGCGGCGTCGGGCGGCCGCCTCGCGGATGCCGGTCAGGGTGGCCTCGTCGACGAGACCCTCCTGGGCCCCCGTGAGGGCACGCGCGACCGCGGTGCGGTCGCCGGCGAGCACGGCCTCGAGGGACGGTGCACCCGTCTGCCACAGGTCGTAGTCGCACTCGGCGACGACGGTGTTGATCATGCCGGCGAGGCCGAGGCGCTGGCCGTCCTCGGGACTGAAGATGGTGACGCCGCAGTCGCGCAGGCGGGCGATCTCCTCGGGCACGATGACGCCGCCGCCCCCGCCGACGACGCGGATGTGGCCGGCGCCGTTCTCCCGGAGCAGCTGCACGAGGTATTCGAAGTACTCGACGTGACCGCCCTGGTAGGAGCTGACGGCCACGCCCTGCACGTCCTCCTCGATCGCCGCGTCGACGACCTCCTGGACCGAGCGGTTGTGCCCGAGGTGGATGACCTCCGCGCCCTGCGACTGCATGATCCGCCGCATGATGTTGATCGAGGCGTCGTGCCCGTCGAAGAGGCTGCTGGCCGTGACGAGCCGGACGTGGTGCGTCGGGCGGTGGAGGGTGCGCTGCGCTGCGTCAGACATGGGAAAATAGTAGGACTTCCTACTAATGGACGTCAACGCGTCTGCTGACTACGATGACGCCATGAGTGCGGAGACGACTCCCCGGCCCGTGGCGGGCCCCGGCCTCGGCTTCGACCCCATCGCCCAGGCGCGCCGGCAGTGGGTCGAGCAGGGCTGGCCCGAGGCCGCCGACGGCATGGCGGCCGTGACCTCGCTCATGCGCGCCCACCAGATCGTGCTGGCCCGGGTCGAAGCGGCGCTCAAGCCGCTCGGGGTGACGTTCGCGCGCTACGAGGTGCTCATGCTGCTGTGGTTCAGCAAGCGCGGCTCCCTGCCGATGAAGGTGATCGGCAGCCGTCTGCAGGTGCATCCGACCAGCGTGACCAACGCGGTCGACCGCCTGGAGGACGCCGGGCTCGTCACCCGGTCGACGCACCCCGAGGACCGTCGCGCCATGCTCGTCGCGCTCACCCCGTCGGGTCGTGAGCTCGCTGAGCGCGCCACCAAGGCCCTCAACGCCGAAGTCTTCGAGCGGCCCGACCTCTCGAGCAGCGATGTCAGCTCACTCGTCGACGTGCTGACCCGGCTGCGCCGCGACGCCGGCGACTTCTGACGGCGGTTCGGCGTGGTGGGTCCTCAGCCGATGACGCGGTCGAGGAAGGCGTTGCCGAACTTGCCCTCGGGGTCGACCCTGCCGCGCAGCGCGCGGAAGTCGCCGAGCCGGGGATAGAGCGGCGCGAGCTGCGCCGCGCCGGCGGCGAAGCACTTGCCCCAGTGCGGCCTCGCACCGAGCGGCAGGAGGGCTGCCTCGATGAGGGGCAGGACGGCATACACCCGCTCGACGTCGCGCACCCACGTGAAGTGCACGCCGACGACGTCGTGCCCGAAGGAGCTGCTGAGCCAGTGCGAGTCGGCGGCCACGGTGCGCAGCTCGGTCACCATGAGGACCGGAGCCACGACGTCGGCGAGGGCCCTGAGTCGCTCGACCGCCTCGAGGGTGTGCTGGCGCGGCAGGAGGTACTCGCTCTGCAGCTCCTCGCCCCGGCTGGGCGTGAACTCCATGCGGAAGTGCGGCAGCCGGTCGAGCCACGGCCCCGGCACCCCGCCCTGCTCGGTGATCGCCTCGATCGCCCCGCCCTCGAGCATGTGCAGCGTCGAGGTGGCGGCGAGGGCCCCGAAGAGCTCGCGCGGCGGCACCGTGGAGGTGTCGCCGACCCGGGCCTTGAGCCACACCTGGTCGATGCCGACGTCGGTCCACCGGGTGAAGAGGCTGACGCTGTAGGCGCTGCTCGTGATGGCGTCGACGTGCTCGGCCAGCGCCTCCCAGCCCAGTCCCGTGAAGACGTCCTGGCGCACGTCGTAGGTCGGTTCGATGTCGAGGGTCACAGCCGTGACGACCCCGAGGGCGCCGAGCGCCACGACGCTGCCGTCGAAGTCGGCATCGCCCCGCGCCACACGCCGGATCTCGCCATCGGGTCCGACGATCTCGAGCGCCGCGACCGCCGTTGCGAGAGAGCCGTTCTCGACTCCCGACCCATGAGTCCCCGTCGCGACCGCGCCTGCGACGGAGATGTGCGGGAGCGATGCCAGGTTGCCGAGCGCCCAACCCTCTGCCTGCAGCCGGGTCGCGACGTCGCCATATGCCGCCCGGCCCGTGACGCGCGCCGTGCGGCTCCCGGCGTCGATGTCGACCGTCGTCGGGATGTCGGCCAGCGAGACGAGCACCCCGCCGGCTCCGCTCTCGACGGTCGTGTCGGTGAGGTCGGTGAAGCTGTGCCGCGACCCGAGGGCGCGCACCCGAGGTGCGTCCGCCACGACCTGTTGCACCTGCTCGATCGACTGCACCCGCTCGATGCGGGCTCGATAGGCGTGGTTGCCCGCCCAGTTGGTCTCGACCTGCGTCATGGCCTGCGTCCCTCCCGCTCCCAGTGGTCGGTGCCCACCCTAGGCCGCGCGACCACCGGACGGACCCGGCCCCGTGAACACTGAGACGGCAGACTGGGCGCGTCATCGCAGAGAGCACCCCGAAGGAGCGACCGTGTCGCAGAGCACCGTGAAGCCCACGTCCGTCGAGCTGCGGGCCGAGGGGCTCCTGCTCGAGGTGCTGACGGCTGGGGCCGCGGTGCGCCGCCTCGAGGTGACCGACGACGACGGCCTCCCGGTCGGCATCGTGCTCGGCCATGCCGACTCGCGCACCTACGTCACCGACGGCGGCTACCTCGGTGCCACCATCGGGCGCTTCGGCAACCGCATCGCGGGAGCCCGGTTCGACCTGGACGGCGTGACGCATGCCCTCACGGCCAACGAGGGCACGACGACGCTGCACGGAGGGGCCGACGGCTTCGACCATCGCGCGTGGACCGTCGTCGATCGCGATGACACGGGCGTGACCTTCGGCCTCCACAGCCCCGATGGCGACCAGGGCTTCCCCGGCGCCCTCGACGTCACCGTGACGTATGCCGTCGAGGCGGGTCGGGTGCGGATCGACTACACCGCGGTCAGCGACCGTGACACCGTCGTCAACCTCACCAACCACAGCTACTTCAACCTCGACGGGGAGGGCAGCGGGCCGGTCGACGACCACTGGCTCACGCTCTCGGCCGGCGCGTTCACTCCGACGGACGCACTGCTCGTCCCCACGGGCGAGGTGCGCGGCGTCGACGGCACACCCTTCGACTTCCGACGCTCACGCCGGCTCGGCGAGGCCCTCTCGCACCCCGACGAGCAGCTGACGCACGGCAAGGGAATCGACCACAACTTCGTTGTCGCCGGTGCGGGTCTGCGTCACGTCGCGACCCTGCGCGGCGCCTCCGGACGCACGCTCGCCGTCGAGAGCGACCAGCCGGGCGTGCAGGTCTACACCGGCGCCCACTTCGACGGCACGGTCACGGGGACGTCGGGCACGGCGTATGGTCCTCGGGCGGGAATCGCCTTGGAGACACAGGGATTCCCCGATGCGCCCCACCACGCCGACTTCCCCAGCACCGTGCTCCGTGCCGGCACGGAGCACCGCACGACCACCGTGTGGCGACTCGGCTGACGCTGGTCAGTGCCGGCCGTGCCTCCGGTCGCTGTCGTGCTTGTCGGGGTGCACGTCCTCGGGGAGCTCCTCGGGCTCGGCGCCTTCGCCGGGGCGCGCTCCACCCCAACCGTCGGTCGTGATGGTGTCGATCGGCGGGTTGCCCACGAGGTGGGAGCGCTCCGCACCCTCGGGGTGGTCCTCACGCTCCTGCAGCGTCTGCTGCTCGTGGGTGTTGAGGGTGTCGTTGGGGCCCTTGCCGCGAGCGCCCAAGGTGAGGACGAAACCGCCGGCCATCAGGACGATGACGCCGAGGAGGACGAGAAGTCCGACCTGGTCACCCATGGCACCTCCTTCATCGGTTCGCCCGGCACCCGACCGCCGGCCGGGTGACTGCCCTCGGTGGCGATCGGCTCCGGAGCATCCAGTGGAGCCTGTCAGTGCACTGCGCCTCGGAGTCTACTCGGCCACGGGCTCCGCCACCCGCACCTCGCGGACCTCGTTGTTGCGTCGGGCCGCCTTGTCCCCCAACGTCGTGAGCCGGCGGACGACGTCGCCGACCGACGTGGCCACGTCTCGACCCTCCACCGCATGACGACCGCCACGACGTGGCTGTCCCGGCAGGAGGCGACCTGCCCAACCCATGACACGCGTCGTCGTCCCAGGGGCCAGTCCGCGCACGCGGATGCCGACCCACGCCAACGGGGTGAGCACGACCATCGGGCGCCCGGCGAGCACGCCTGTCACGATGCGCCGCGCCGCGCGGTCCGCATCCATGGAGAGGAGCGGCATGGAGGCGGCGGGGGCGAACCACGAGTACTCCGCTGGGGCGTCCCCGGAGAAGCGAGCCCGCTGGTGCGAGCCGGTCCGCATCAGCCCCGGCACGACGGTCGTCGCGGTCACCCCGGTGCCGCTCAGGGCGGCGGCGAGTCCGTCGGAGAAGCCGACCGCACCGAACTTCGCGGTGGCATAGGGCAGCAGGTGAGGCGGTGACACCATGCCGCCGATCGACGTGACGGTGCCGATGCGCCCGCGACCCCGGCTTCGCATGCCCGGCAGCACGGCCAGTGCGGCGTGGATCGGCCCACGCGTCATGGTGTCGATGGCGTCGTCGTAGGCCTCGGCGGTCATCGACTCGGCCGGACCGACCTCGATGATGCCGGCCACGCTGATGAGCACGTCGATGGGCGCGAGCGAGGCCTCGACCTCCTCGACGAGGGCGCTGACCGCTCCCCGGTCGCGCACGTCGCAGACGCGCGAGTGCACCTGACGACCCCTGCCCGACAGTCGTTGGGCGGCGGCCTCCAGCTCCGCCTCCCCGCGCGCCGTGATGACGACGTCGTGGCCGCGGTCGAGCAGCTCGCGGGCGATGAGCAGACCGAGTCCGCGTGAGGCCCCCATGACGAGGGCGAGGCCCCTGGCTGGTCCGGTGGCAGTCAGCATGTCGTTCTCCTCGATGGCTGGTGAGGTTTCCTCGTCGCCCGGCCGGGGTAGTCAGTGGTCATGCGAGCACTCACCTGGCACGGCATCGAGGACGTCCGTGTGACGGAGGTACCCGATCCCGTCATCGAGCAGACGACCGACGCCGTGGTGCGGGTCACCTCAACCGCGATCTGCGGTTCGGACCTGCACCTGTACGGCGTGCTGGCCCCCTACCTGCAACCGGGTGACGTGCTGGGCCACGAGTTCATGGGGATCGTCGAGCAGGTGGGCTCCGACGTTGCGACGCTCCAGCCGGGTGACCGCGTCGTCGTGCCCTTCAACATCTCGTGCGGACGCTGCTGGATGTGCCAACGGGGCCTCTTCGCCCAGTGCGAGACCACCCAGAACGTCGCGCAGGGCAAGGGGGCCAGCCTCTTCGGCTACACGAGCCTCTACGGCTCCGTGCCCGGCGGCCAGGCGGAGCGCGTCCGGGTGCCGCACGCCGACTTCGGCCCCATCCTGCTGACGAGCGACCTGCCCGACGAGCGCTTCCTCTACCTCTCCGACATCCTGCCGACGGCCTGGCAGGCGGTGGACTACGCCGACGTGGGCGGCAACGACACCCTCGCCGTGCTCGGGCTCGGCCCCGTCGGGCAGCTCGCCGTGCGCAGTGCCCTCCACCGCGGGGTGAATCGCGTCATCGCGGTCGACCTCGTCGACGACCGCCTCGCCCTCGCCCGCTCGTGGGGCGCCGAGGTGGTCGACGTGCGCGAGGTCGACGCGGTCTCCGACGCCCTCAAGGACCTGACCGACGGCCGCGGACCGGATGCGGTCATCGACGCCGTCGGCATGGAGTCGCACGGCAATCCGCTGTCGGAGAAGGTCATCGCGGCCGCGAGCCGCCTGCCCAAGCCGGTCGCGCGCGCCGCGATCGAGCACGTCGGCATCGACCGCCTCTCGGCCCTGCACACGGCCGTCTCGGCGGTGCGCCGCGGCGGCACCCTGTCGGTGAGCGGCGTCTATGGGGGCATGGCCGACCCGATGCCGATGATGGACATCTTCGACAAGGGCCTCACGCTGCGCATGGGGCAGTGCCACGTGCGCCGGTGGTCCGACGACCTGCTCGACCTCGTCAGCGGTGCCGACGACGTGCTCGGCCTCGAGTCCCTCGCGACGCACCACGCGCCGCTGGAGTCCGCCCCCGACCTCTATCGCACCTTCCAGGAGAAGAGCGACGGCTGCCTCAAGGTGGTGCTGAAGCCGTGATCGACAGCGTCTCTGCCGACCTGGCTGTGGACGCTTCTCGGGCCCGGGGTGACGTGACCGCTGCTCTCCGCCTGCCGGGGAGCCACCCTGCCGCGTTCCCGCTCCCGGGGTCGGGGGTCACGTGGCGGCTCTGGACCTCGCTCGCCGTGCTCGGCTCGGTGGACCTCACGGTGGCTCGCGCGGTGGAGCCCCACCTCGACGCGCTCGCCATCCTCGCGGAGGCTCGCGCCGCCGGGCATCACGTCGAGGGGGCCGACGACGACCGGGCCCGCTGGGGGGTCTTCGCCGCCGAGGGCCCGGGCTCGCGCCTCGTGGCCGACGAGTCGACCGACCCGACCACCCTCGGTGGCCTCAAGCCCTGGTGCTCGCTCGCCGGATCGCTCGACCACGCCCTCGTCACGGCGTGGTGCGGCGACGACACCCGCAGGCTGTATGCCGTTCGCCTGGGTGCCGCCAACGGCGTGGCCGTCGAGGAGGGGGCGTGGGTCGCCCGCGGACTGCCGCTCGTGGCCAGCGGACCGGTGAGCTTCACCGCGTCGGCCGCCCATCCCGTGGGTCCACCCGGGTGGTATCTCGAGCGATCAGGCTTCGCCTGGGGCGGCATGGGCGTCGCCGCGATCTGGTGGGGTGGCGCCGTCGGCGTCGCCCGACGCCTGCGCGAGCAGCTGCGGCAGCGCGACCCCGACCAGGTCGGGCTGATGCACCTCGGGGCGGTCGACGCGAGCCTGCACGCGGCGTCGGCCGTGCTGGAGCACGCTGCCGCCTCGGTCGACGCCGGGGCTGCAGACGGTGCGGCCGGTGCCGCGCTGGCCCTGCGCGTGCGGCGTGTCGTGGCCCTCACGGCCGAGGAGGTGCTCGGTCGGGTCGGCCACGCGCTCGGGCCCGGCCCCCTCGCCCTCGAGGAGGAGCACGCGGGACGCGTGGCCGACCTCCAGCTCTACGTCCGGCAGGAGCACGCCGAGCGCGACGCGGCCGCCCTCGGCCGCCACGTGCTCGGCCACCCGGGCGGAGGCCCGGATCCGGAGGTCCTCTGGTGAGGCACGCGACTCCGACCTTCCACCACTCCGACGCCGGCACCCCCGAGCGGGAGTGGGCAGAACGACCGGAATGGGGGTGCGTTTCTCCCCTGACCCTCGGCCCGAGCGCGGGCCCGGGCGACGCCGCCCCCACACGGCTCGTGCTCGTGGCCGCCCACCCCGACGACGAGACCCTCGGGGCCGGCGGACTGCTCGCGACCGCCCGCGCCACCGGTCGACGCATCGAGGTCGTGCTGCTCAGCTCGGGTGAGGGGTCACACCCTCGCTCACCCACCCACAGCACCTCCGACCTCGCCGCCCTGCGGGTCGCGGAGACGCGGGCCGCGCTCTCGCTGCTGGCACCGGACGCCTGCCTCCGCACCGTCGGACTGCCCGACGGTCACCTCGCCTCCCACGAGGACGAGATCGTCGAGGCCATCGTGCGCGCGGTCGGCGAGGAAGGCTCCAGGACCGTCATCGCCGCCACGTGGCGGCACGACGGGCACGCCGACCACGAAGCCACCGGCCGGGCCGCCGCAGTGGCAGCCCGCCGCACCGATGCCCGCCTGATCGAGTACCCGATCTGGTTGTGGCACTGGGCTGCACCGGATGACGCACCGTGGGCACGCTTCCAGACCCTGCCCCTCGAGGGCGAGGTGCGGGCACGCAAGTCGCACGCGATCTCGCTGCATCGCAGCCAGGTCGCGCCGCTCTCCGATGATCCCGGCGACGCGGCCCTGCTGCTGCCGGGCTTCCTCGAGCACTTCGTGCGCGACCACGAGACCTTCATCGAGGAGCCGCACACGGACGACCGGGTCTTCGACCGGGTGCACGGCGACGCTGCCGACCCGTGGGGCGTGGACGACAGCTGGTACGAGGAGCGCAAGCGCGACCTGACCCTCGCCGCCCTCCCCCGACGGCGCTTCCGGCGAGCCCTCGAGGTGGGCTGCTCCATCGGCGCGCTGACCGCGAGGCTCGCCGACCGGTGCGACGAGGTGCTCGCGCTCGACGAGAGCGAGGTCGCGGTGGCTGCGGCGACCAGGCGTCTGGCGAGCACGCCGCACGCGCAGGTGGGCCTGGCCCACCTTCCCGAGGCCTGGCCCGACGGGCGCTTCGACCTCGTGGTCGTGTCGGAGGTCGGCTACTTCCTCAGCCCCGCCGGTCTCCGGGAGCTCGTGGCGCGCACCGAGGCGAGCCTCACCGATGACGGAGTCGTCGTGCTCTGCCACTGGCGTCACCGCATCGTCGGGTGGCCGCTCGACGGGCCGCGCGTGCACGAGATCTGGCACCGCTCCAGCCGTCTGCCCGTCGTGGCCGAGCACCGCGAGCCCGATTTCCTGCTCGACGTGCTCGGCGACACCTCGGGCCATGGCCGGGGCCTGACGTGAGATGCGCCGCGCGCCCGTGCTCGCCCCCCACCCGTCGCTGCCAGACGCAGACCGACAGGTCACCGTCGGCGTCGGCACCCGCGCCGTCCCGACGTCGCCGCCGACGTGGTCGTGGTGCTGGCGCACGGCGGTCCCGCAGTCGTCGCCGGCTGAGCCCGATCGGGTACCCCGCTCATGCGGAGGCGCCGCCGCCGCCAATCACACGCCGTTGACAGACCACCCGGAAGGATCCCGATGACACGCTTCGGCTACACGTTGATGACGGAGCAGAGCGGACCCAAGGACCTCGTCCGCTGGGCCGTGGCCGCCGAGGAGGCCGGCTTCGACTTCGAGGTCTCGAGTGACCACTACTCGCCCTGGCTCACCGAGCAGGGGCACGCCCCGTATGCGTGGTCGGTGCTCGGCGCCGTGGCCCACGCCACGGAGCGGGTCGACCTCATGACCTACGTCACCTGTCCGACGATCCGCTACCACCCCGCGGTCGTCGCCCAGAAGGCCGCGACTCTGCAGATCCTCGCCGATGGTCGCTTCACGCTCGGCGTCGGCAGTGGTGAGAGCCTCAACGAGCACGTCGTCGGGGAGGGCTGGCCCGGGGTGATCACCCGGCAGGAGATGCTCGTCGAGGCCATCGACATCATCCGTCAGCTGCACACCGGCGACCTCGTGACCCACCACGGCGACTACTTCGACGTCGACTCCGCCCGGATCTGGGACGTGCCCGACGACCCGGTGCAGATCGGGATCGCCGTGGGCGGCGACAAGGGCATCGACCGTCTCGCCCCGCTCGCCGACCACCTCATTGCGGTGGAGCCCGACGCCGACCTCATCACGTCGTGGAACGACACGCAGGGCGCACCGCGCATCGGTGGCTCGGCACGGGCGATCGGGCAGATCCCGATCTGCTGGGGCAAGGATCGCGACGCGGCAGTCGAGCTCGCCCACCAGCAGTTCCGGTGGTTCGGCGGCGGCTGGTCGGTCAACTCCGACCTGCCGACACCTGCGGGCTTCTCCGGGGCCAGCCAGTTCGTGCGCCCCGAGGACGTCGCCGAGTCGATCCCGTGCGGCCCGGACCTCGACGCCATCGTGGAGTCCGTCAGCGCCTACTGGAAGGCGGGCTTCACCGACATCGCCCTCGTCCAGGTGGGCGGGGACACCCAGGCGGACTTCCTCGAGCAGGCCGCCGAGCCGCTGCTCGACAAGCTGCGGAGGGCCGCCTCGTGAGCCGCGAGCCCGTGGCGGCACCCGACGTGGAAGAAGCGCGACGGCTGCTGCGCACCTACCTGCGCGACCACGACTCCGGGGCCTTGGCGGGAGCACGCCGTTTCGGCTCCGCCGCACAAGGCCACCGCGACCCGCAGGCCCGCGTCGAGCTCGCCGCCCTGCACGACGAGGTGGAGCAGGACCGACACAGCCTCACGTCCGTCATGCAGCGTCTCGAGATCACGCCTGACCCGCTCAAGCGGCTCGTCTCCGCTGCCGGAGAGCAGCTCGGGCGCCTCAAGCCCAACGGCTTCCTGGCGCAGCGCAGCCCGCTCACCGACGTCATCGAGCTCGAGGCGCTCACCGTGGCCGTCACCGGCAAGCAGCGGCTCTGGGAGACGCTCGCTGCCCTCGGGCCCGAGATCACCCTGACCGACCCCGACGAGCTGGCCCGGCTCCGCGACCGCGCACTGGACCAGCGGGAGCGACTCGGGCGGCTGCACACGGCGAGCGCCGCGGCCCTGGCCACGGGATGAGGTGCACCGCGGCGACGACGATCGGGTTGCCGTGATCTCACGGCCCCCGTCGCGACGACCCGAAGGACGCGGGCCCGTCAGAAGACCGCGCCACCTCCGGTGACACCGATGACGGTGCCCGAGACGTAGCTCGCGTCGGACGGCGACGCGAGGAAGACGTAGGCCGGGGCGACCTCTCCCGGCTGCCCGGCGCGGCCCAGGGGGGTGTCGGCCCCGAACGTCTCGATCTTGTCCTTGTCACGGGTGGCCGGCTGGAGCGGTGTCCAGATCGGTCCAGGGGCGACCGCATTGACCCGGATTCCCTTGGGGCCCAAAGCCGCAGCGAGGTTGACCGTGAGGTTGTTGATGGCTGCCTTGGTGGCTGCGTAGTCGAGCAGCGCGGGTGACGGGTCGTAGGCCTGGATCGAGGTCGTCATGATGATCGACGAGCCAGGGCCGAGGTGCGGCTCGGCGGCCTGGGTGAGCCAGATGACGGCGTGCAGGTTGGTGCGCAGCACGCGCTCGACGTGCTCGGGCTCGAGCCCCGCGAGGCCGGAGGGCCCGCGGTCCCAGTGGTAGCCGGCGTTGTTGACGAGGATGTCAAGGCCGCCGAGACCCTCGACCGCGTCGGCCACGACCTGCCGGCAGGTCTCGCGCTCGACGAGGTCACCGGGCACCAGCACGCCCGTCCGGCCGGCCCGGCGCACCCACCCCAGAGTGTCCTCGGCGTCGGACTGCTCATCGGCGAGGTAGCTGATGGCGACGTCGGCACCCTCGCGGGCGAAGGCGATCGCCACGGCGCGGCCGATGCCGGAGTCCCCTCCGGTGATGAGGGCCTTGCGGCCCTCAAGCTTGCCGTGACCGACGTAGGTCTCCTCGCCGTGGTCGGGCAGCGGGTCCATGGCGCTCGTCAGGCCCGGGGGCTGCTGCTGCTGGGGCGGGAAGCCGCCCTTGGCGTCGTGGCGCACGAGGGCTTCGGCACGTTCGGCGATCTCGGACATGAGTGGTTCCTCCGATGGTGTGGGCCGGCTCAAGGGGCACGGCGCCTGCGCGAGCCGGTGCGGCCCGCCAGCGGCTGGGTCAGCGGACGGTCTTCTTGGTGGCCTTCCTCGCCGTCTTGCCGCGTCTTGCTCGCTGCTCGCTTCGTCGCCCCGGCGGCCACGCCCCCCGACGCGGCGGCCGCGCGGGTCGCGGCGCGGGCCGCCGCCGACTCGCGCTGGGCGCCGGCGCTGCTCAGCTCACCCGAGGTCGACTCGAGGTGGGCCCGGATGAACCACTGGAAGAGCTCGAGCTGGCCGACCTGTGAGATGAGCAGGTCCTGGGTGACGAGGTCGAGGTCGTCGGTGAGCTCGACGACGCGCCGGTGGTCCTCGATGACGCCGGTGTAGACGAGGTCGAGGGCGGCGAGGTGGGCCGTCGTGTCGTCCCGCAGCAGGGTGTAGTCGTCCCACGTGCGGGCGCGGACGAGATGACCGGGGGTGCCGACCGGGGCCACCCCGAGAGTCGCCATGCGCTCGGCGGTCTCGTCGACCATGCCGCGCACGGCCTCGATCTGGGGGTCGAGCATCTCGTGCACCCCGATGAAGTGCGGGCCGACGACGTTCCAGTGCACGTGCTTGAGGGTGAGCTGGAGGTCGTTGAGGGCGTGCAGGCGCAGCTGCAGGGCCTCGCCGACGCGGTGACCGTCGTCGAGCGTCAGGCCGGGGACCGTGAACTTCGAAGTGTCTGCCATGCCGTCCCCGTACCCAGCCCCGAGCCACCCCCACCGGGCGGCCCTCCCCTCCCCTGGCGGGCCACCCCCCTCGCGGACCTGTCGGGGTGGCACGAAGGTACGCGGGGTGGTGCGCCGCCCGGGCGCTCTGGTTAGCCTTACGGCAGGTCGCCGCCCGGTCGACCTGTCGTCGTCTCGGTCGAGGAGGGCGCGTGACTGGCATCGAGGACGAACAGGTCGTGCTCGTCGACGACGGCGGCAGGGCGCTCGGGACGGCCCTCAAGGCGACGGTCCACGGGCCGCAGACACCCCTGCACCTCGGCTTCTCCTGCTATGTCTTCGACGCCGACGACCACGTGCTCGTGACCCGGCGCGCCCTCGGCAAGCGCACCTTCCCAGGCGTGTGGACCAACTCGTTCTGCGGCCATCCGGCCCCGGGCGAGCCGTTGCCGTGTGCCGTCCGGCGGCGTGCGGCCGACGAGCTCGGTCTCGAGGTGGGTGAGCCCCGCCTCGTCCTGCCGGGCTTCCGCTACCGCGCCGAGATGGCGGGCGTCGTCGAGCTCGAGCTGTGCCCGGTCCTGGCGGTGCACGTCGACCGCGACCAGCCGGTGCGCCCCCACGACGACGAGGTCGCGGGGTGGGCCTGGGAGCCGTGGGACGACTTCGTGACGTCGGTCACCCGGGGGCGCGAGGTGTCGGTGTGGTGCCGTGAGCAGATCGCCCTGCTGGCCCGGCTCGGACCCCCGAGCACGTGGCCGGAGGAGTCGCCACGGCTACTGCCGGAGGCGCTGCAGCCGCCGCTCGCGACCACCGCGGAGCGACAACGTTGGACAATCCCTTGATCACTGGGCTCACGTGACCCAAGGTGAGAGCCCACCGGCCCCCGCGCGCCGCTGGCTGCGTCCGGCAGCCCGCGACGTCGGGGCTGTGCCCATCCGCCGAGCAGCGAGGAGCGACATGAGTCCCCACCGGCCCGCGCCCACTGCCAACGACGACGAGATCCTCGTCGCGAGCTGGGCGAGCGAGGTGCGGGCCGAGGCCCTGGGCCTCGACGAGACGCTGCGACGCACCGATCTCGTCCTCGACCGAGTCTGCGTCGAGCTCGAGCGGCAGTGGCGCTCGCGGTGCCCCGAGGCCGCCGACCTGCTGGCGGCGGATCTGCCCGAGCACCTGCGCAGCTGGCTCCTGCCCGCCACGGGCAAGCGGCTGCGCCCGGTCATGTGCCATTGGGGCTGGGTGAGCGCCGGTGGCCCCGCTCGTGGCGTGGGTCGTGACGAGACCGTGACCGTGTGCGCCGCTCTCGAGCTCGTGCACCTCTTCGCCCTCGTGCACGACGACGTCATGGACCGGTCAGACTCACGCCGGGGACGTGTGACGACACACGTCGAGGCAGCCGAGCACCATGTTGGTGCAAGTGCGCTCGGCGACCCGGCTCTCTTCGGTGACAGCGTCGCCATCCTCTTCGGCGACCTCGCGCTCACCGAGTCCTGGGTGCTCATGGGCGGTCTCGAGGCTCCGCTGCAGCGCGCCTGGGCCGACATGCTCCGCGAGCTCGTGCAGGGCCAGCTGCTCGATGTCACCGGCGCCGCGGCCCGGCGGCGTGACCTCGCCCAGGCCCGCAGGGTGGCGCGCCTCAAGTCGGGTGGCTACACCGTGCAGCGGCCGCTCCTGCTCGGGGCCCTCGCTGCCCGGGCCGACGCCGACGCCCTGACCGCCCTCGAGGCCTTCGGCGGCCACATCGGTGAGGCCTTCGCCCTGCGCGACGACGTGCTCGGCGTCTGGGGCGATCCGGAGCGCACGGGCAAGCCCGTCGGCGACGACCTGCTCCGGGGCAAGGCCACGGTGCTGCTCGCCGAGGCCCGCCGTCTCCTCCCGGCGGACATCGCCGAGCGCTACCTCGGGCACCGCGCGGTCATCACGGACGCCGATGTCGGGGGGCTCCAGCAGCTCATGCTCGACGCCGGGGTGCTCGAGCAGGCCGAGCAGCGGATCACCCACGAGGTCGACCTCGCCCTCACCGCTCTCGACCACGTCGACCTCGATGCCACCGGCGTCGCGGCCCTGCGGTCCCTCGCACGGTCGATCGCCTGGAGGGACGCATGAGCGTCATCGTCATCGGGGCTGGCCTCTCGGGCCTGTCCGCCGCCTGCCACCTCGCCGGACGGGGGCACGAGGTGACCCTCGTCGAACGCGAGGACCGGCCCGGGGGCCGCGGTCTGCGGCGCCACCAGGAGGGTTTCGTCTTTGACACCGGCCCGACCGTCATGACGATGCCGGGCCTCGTCGACGACGCCCTGCGCGCCGTAGGCACCACCATCGAGGCCGAGCTGCCGATGACCCTGCTCGACCCGGCCTACCGGGCCGTCTATGCCGACGGCTCGACGATCCACGTGCGCCACGGCATCGAGGCGATGCGCGACGAGATCGCGCGCACCTGCGGGCCCAAGGACGCCGAGGCCTTCCCGCGCTTCGCGGCGTGGCTGAAGCGCCTCTACGAGGTCGAGATGCCGCACTTCATCGACCACAACTTCGACTCCCCCCTGGGGCTCGCCTCCTCGCCCCGGGCAGCCGCGACCCTCGTGCGCATGGGGGGCTTCCGGCGTCTCGGGCCGGTGGTGCGCGGGTGGTTCGACGACGAGCGGCTCCATCGGCTCTTCTCGTTCCAGGCCCTGTATGCCGGCCTGTCGCCCGAGGACGCGCTCGCCATCTACGCGGTGATCACCTACATGGACTCCATCGAGGGGGTGTGGTTCCCGGAGGGCGGCATGGACGCCGTGCCGGCGGCCCTCGCGGCGGCAGCGGCCCGTGCCGGTGTCGAGCAGCACTACGGCGCCGGTGTCGAGCGCCTCCTGCTCGACCGCCGCGGCGCCGTGAGCGGGGTGGCCCTCGAGTCCGGCGAGCAGCTGCGTGCCGACGCCGTGGTCTGCACCCTCGACCTGCCGACGGCCTACGACCGACTGCTCCCGCAGCTCAAGCCTCCGCGCGCCGTGCGGTCGGGCACCTACTCCCCCTCGGCCGTCGTCTGGCACGTCGGCTCGCGAGGTCTGCCGGCCGACGGCACGGCCCACCACAACATCCACTTCGGCGACGACTGGGTCGGCAGCTTCAAGGCCCTCATCGACGACCGCAGCCTCATGCCGGACCCGTCGCGTCTCGTCACGGTGCCCACGGTGACCGATCCGAGCCTCGCCCCCGAGGGCTGCTCGACGCTCTACGTGCTCGAGCCGGTGCCCAACCTGACAGGCACCGTCGACTGGGAGACGACCCGGCCGCAGATGGCGGAGCGCCTCACGGGGTTCCTCGACGCCTGCGGCTACCCGACCGACATCGTCACCGACCACCTCATGACACCACTCGAGTGGCGGGACCTCGGCATGCACGAGGGCACGCCCTTCGCCCTCGCCCACACGTTCGGGCAGACCGGGCCGTTCCGCCCGGGCAACCTCGAGCGTCGCGTGCCCGGCCTCGTCTTCGCCGGGTCCGGCACCGTGCCCGGGGTCGGGGTGCCGATGGTGCTCGTCAGCGGCAAGCTCGCGGCCGACCGCGTCGACGCCTACCTGCCGGCCACAGCCCGCCCGGGCCCGGCCCGCGGCGGCCTGGCCCACTCGGGGTCGGCCTGGCCCGGGACGGGTGGCACGGGCGGCGGGAGCCCCGTGTGAGCACCGTCGACGACACGATGACCGAGCAGGTCACGCAGGGCTACCGCGTCTGCGCGCGCATCACGCGTCAGCACGGCACGACCTACTACTGGGGCACCATCCTGCTCCCGCCCGAGCGCCGCCGGCACGTCTATGCGGTCTATGCCCTGTGCCGTCTCGCCGACGACATCGTCGACGCACCGGGCGCCACCGGCCCGGTCGCGGGTGGCCGAGACGACCGCGCGCCTGGCGCGCTTCGCCGAGCACTTCCGCGCTGTTGCCGCCGGCGCGCCGACCCAGGACCCCGTGATCGCCGCCGTCGGCCACAGCGTGCGCACGTGCGGCATCGCTGCTGAGTGCTTCGACCGCTTCTTCGGCGCCATGGCTCAGGACCTCACCCAGACCACCTATGCGACGTGGGACGACCTGCTCGGCTACATGGACGGCTCTGCTGCCGTCATCGGCGAGATGATGCTCCCCGTGCTGCGCCCCCTCTCCCCCGACGCCCTCGGGCCCGCACGTGCGCTCGGCCAGGCCTTCCAGCTGACCAACTTCCTGCGCGACATCGGCGAAGATCTCGACCGGGGTCGCATCTACGTGCCCCAGGAGGACCTCCGCCGCTTCGGGGCCGACCCCTACCTGCGGCGGGTGACGCCCGAGTGGGGCGAGCTCATGCGCTTCGAGATCGAGCGCAACCGGGCTCTCTACGTCGAGGCGGACCGCGGCATACCGCTGCTCCCGCCCTCCTCGGCCAGATGCGTCTCCGCGGCGCGAACGCTCTACGCGCGCATCCTCGAGCGCATCGAGGGCCGCGACTACGACGTCTTCTCCGGCCGGGCCAGGGTGCCGACCTGGCACAAGGCGGCGCTCAGCACCCGCGTCCTCATCCTCGGACCCACGAAGCGAAGGGCGGTCACCCCATGAGCCTGCGCTCTCTCCTGCGCGCCACCCCCGACACCGGACGCGGGGCTGCCAGCCCGAGGCGTCCCGTCAACCCGTTGCGGCGCATGCCCGCCGAGCCTCGCGACCGCCTGGCCGGCACGTGGCGAGACGCACGGCCGGCTCGCATCCGCCGCTCCTTCCTCGACGCCCAGCAGCGCGATCCCGGCGGCTGGCATGTCGTGGGGGCCTCGACCGACGTCGGCGCCACCCGGTCGGTGACCCGCACCGTGGCTGACCGCGAGGTGGTGCTCTGGCGCGGCGAGGGCGGCAGCCTGCGCGCGGGGCCCGGCGCCTGCCCGCACCTCGGGGCCCTGCTCGAGGACTGCGAGGTGATGCACGGACAGGTCTACTGCCGCTGGCACGGACTCGCCCTCGGCCCGGGCTCGCGGCGTGACTGGCTCACCTTCCCGGCCCACGACGACGGGGTGCTCCTCTGGGTGCAGCTGCCCACCGAGGGCGAGACGCCGAGTGCGCTCCCGACCCTGACGACCCGGCCGCCGTTCGCACAGTCCTTCGCGACCGTGGTGACGGTGCGCGGGATCTGCGAGCCGGCCGACATCATCGCCAACCGCCTCGACCCGTGGCACGGCACCTGGTATCACCCCTATGCCTTCAGCCACCTCGCCGTCGACGATGCCGCCTCGTCCGACGACCGCCTCGTCGTCGACGTCTCGTTCCGGCTCAGTCGCACCTGGGGCGTGCCCGTGCGTGCCGAGTTCGCCTGCCCCGACGCGCGCACCATCGTCATGACGATCGTCGAGGGCGAGGGCACCGGCAGCGTCGTGGAGACACACGCCACCCTCACCGGTCACGACCGCTCCGGACGCCCGTGCACCGTCATGACCGAGGCGACGATCGCGCACTCCGACCGCACCGGCTTCGGCATCGCGCGCGCTGCGGCCCGGCTCATCCGACCCGCGGTGGCGTCGACGGCTCGCCAGCTCTGGGTCGACGACATGGCCTACGCCGAGCGCCGCTGGCTGCTGCGCGACCGCGGCGAGACCTACGGCGCGTGACCCTCACGCTGGACTGACCGCTCGGGGAGGATCGGCGGCGCCCCGGTGCCGGCACGCCTCCCCCGAGCCGCCGAACAGCGTCAGTCGGTCGGGGTCAGTCGGTCGGGGTCAGTCGGTCGCGCCGAGGAGCCGCCGGGCGGCATGGGCCACCCGGTGCCCCCGTCCGCTGGTGGGCACCGTCCAGAGGTCATGACCCGGGAGCCCCCGGCGCAGCAGCAGCTCGTTGGCGGCCATCCACCCGGTCGTCGCAGCGCGCTCCATGAGCGCCACCGGGTGCTCGCAGCGCACCCCGTCGCCGGCCAGCACCACGCGAGGGTCGGGGGTGACGACGCCGGGCCGGGCCGCCCACGGGTCCGTGCCCGCCAGGGGGCAGTCGCGGGCGAGCAGCCACTCCTCGTGGAGCACCCTCGCACCGGCGAGCTCCGGGTGGAGCCGCCCCAGCTGGTGACTCAGCTCGGCGCGCAGGTCACGCTCGTCGGTGCCGTCGGGCACGGCATACGCGTGCAGCTCGACGACGCAACCGCCGGTGCGCGCTGCCCACTGCCCTGCCCCGGTCTCCATCTGGTCGACGAACGTCACGTTGTCGAGCGGACCGTAGCCGCTCGTGCCGAGGAAGAGCGGGCTGCCCGGTGACGCAGGTCGATCGAGCCACTGGCGCCACACGGCGAAGGCCGGCGCGATGCGCTGCTGGGCGATGGCCCCGCGCCACACGGGGTCGCCGAGCCAGTCGGCGCCGGCGACGAGCCGCTGCAGGGGGTCTCGGTCGGTCGCGAGCACGATGCCGCTCGCCGACACGGCGGTGCCGTCGCCGAGACGCACCTGTATGCCGTCCGGCCCGTTCTCGAGGGCAGCGACCTCCGCGCCCGTCCGCACGTCGACCCCGAGGGTGGCCAGGTGGGCGCCGAGCGGACCCCACAGCGCGCCGTCGTAGTCGTCGGCAGGCACGTCGAAGAGCAGCCCTTCGGCGGAGCCGGTGAAGTACGTGTGGAACATCGCGACGAGCTCTCCGCCGGAGAAGTCGCGCGGGTCGGCGAAGAAGCTGCGGGCGAAGACCTCGAGGGCGAGGTGCCGCGCCTCGTCGGGGAAGCGGAGCCGGTCGAGCACGTCGGCGGCGCTCACCCCGTCGTAGTCGGCATACGTCTGCGGGAAGCGCACGTCGAGCAGGCCGAGCGCGGCGCCGACGTCGACGTGACGCAGGGCGCGGACGGGGAAGCTCGGGCTCTGGGCGACGAAGGCGGCGATGCTGAGCGGCGGCGTGCGCGGGATGCGTGCGAAGGAGTCGGTCGGCCCGTCAGCGAGCGTCAGGGGGTAGTCGTCGACGGGCACGAGCTGCTCGAGGGCGGGGTCGGCGCGACGCAACAGGGAGCGCAGGTTGTAGTACTGCCGGAAGAAGGCGTGGAAGCCGCGGCTCATCGTCAGCGAGTCCCCGTGCTCGGTCGCGACGGGCCACGAGCGCACCCGGCCCCCAAGAGTCGTCTCACGCTCGATGAGCACGACCGGCACCCCGCGCTCGGCCAGGCCGGTGGCAGCGGCGAGTCCGGCGATGCCGCCACCGACGACAACCACCGGTGACGGGTCAGCGTGGGCGTCGGCGTCGGGCGACGGAGCGGGGAGGCGGGGCGTGTGCCGCTCGGCCCGAGGGTCGAGGCCCGGGGTCCACCGCGCCCGACCGGGCAGTGTCGGCAGCCCGGGCAGCCTGAGTCTCGTAGGCAGGGCGGGGAGGCGGCTCATGCGCCGGCCGGCCGGCGGCCGACGACGGTGTGCACGATGCCGCGCTGCCACCCGCGCGCGTGGTGGGTCGTCACGTCGACGAGCCCGGCCCGTCGCAGGCGCGCCTCGAGCTCGGCGACGGAGTCCATGTCGAGCACGCTGCGCCAGAGGTAGCGGTAGAGACGCGTGTTGCGCGAGGTCATCCAGCCGAGCGGGATGATGATCGCCCAGCAGATCGCAGTCCAGAGGGCCGCCGCGGCCGGCTGCCCACGCACTGAGTAGTCGTGCACGGCGAGCACCCCGCCGGGGCGGAGCTCGTCGCGGATGGCCGCGATGACCGCGTCGCGGTCGAGCACGTTGCGCACGAGGTAGGCCGCGAGCACCCCGTCGAGGCCTCCGGCCTCGCGCGCGCCGGCGAGCTCGGGCTGGTGCGCCAGCGCCTCGGCGCGCCCCTCGGCGAAGCCGACCCAGGAGGGCCAGGCCTTGCTGCGTGCGGCATCGAGCATGCCGGGCGAGCCGTCGACGGCCAGCACCGCAGCCGGTCGGGAAGCGGAGCGGCCCCCGGGCATGGCGTGCCGGCGCACGGCATCGACGAGAGCGCGGGTCGAGGCACCCGACCCGCAGCCCAGGTCGAGCAGGTGCAGGGCGGCAGACCGCGCCGACTCGCCTCCGGCCGAGACCGAAGCTGCGTCCGGAATGGCACCGAGGAGCGCGTCGGCCGAGGCCCGCAGCTGGGCGTGGTAGCCCGGGCTCATGCCGACCATGAGGTCGTAGCGCTCGGCCACCTCGTCGAAGGCCTCCGGCACCTCCGTGCGCGTCACCTGCCCTGCGTCCACCGGTCCTCCTCGTCGTGGTCGTGCGCAACCGCCGGCTGGTGCTCGGGGTCGGTCCGGCGTGAACGCTTGGCACGTTCCCACAGGACGATCGTGCTCGCCACCATCGCGAACCCGAAGAGATAGTCCTCGACCGGCACGTCCCAGGGCCACCGCAGGCCCAGGTGGTGCTCGGGGTTGTAGAGGACGATGGGCGCCGTCAGCTTGGTCAGCCAGCCGTCGACGATCGCCTGGAAGGCGAAGACGATCGCCATGGCCAGCCAGAACTGGAGCCGGGTGAACACGCGCGTGCCCGACCAGCGCTCGAGCGCGATGGTGATGACGACCGCCACCACGGCAAGGGCGGTGTACTCAGGCATCGGCGTTCGCCCCCGACCGCAGCTTGCCCACGAGGCGGAGCACCCGCCCGACCGCCTCGTAGGTCAGCAGCCCGCAGATCGGGATGACGATGAAGAAGACGAGCTCCTCCAGGGGCATGCGCAGAGGCAGCTCGATGCCGGTGACGTAGAGCGGGTTGTAGGACCAGTGGCCGCGCCAGATGCCGACGATGTCCCACACCGAGAAGGCGACGACGACGGGCACCGTGGCGGCGACGAGCAGAGCCGGTCGGCGATAGACCCGGGCACCGAGGACGAACTCGAGCGGGAGCGTGATCGCGAGGCACGCCGCCATGAGGAGCAGGTACTGGTAGCGATCCACGCCGTTCCTCCACGATCACCGGTTGTCGTCGGGGTCGGTGCGGCCCAGGGGCCGGCGAGCACCACCCTACGTGGCACGCGGAACGAGCGCGGAGGGGCCTACGTCTGGGACAGGCGAAGTCGGGTAGGGCCCTGGCAGAGGGCGGGCGACGCGTTCTCCGACATGTCGCCCCACCCGTGGTGAGCGCTGCCGAGGAGGTGAGCGATGCAGTCACGACCGGCCGTGAACGAGGTCGTCCGTGTGGTCACCCGGCAGCACACCCGCATCCGGGGGTTGCTCCACGAGGTGGCCCTGTGCAGTGGGACGGACCGGGCCTCAGCGGCGGGCTGGCTCTCTCACTACCTCGTGTTGCACGTCGCGGCTGAGCAGATCGCGCTGGCCCGCGAGCCCGCGGACACGGAGGCGAGGCTCGACGCGACCGGGCGGATCGCGCCGCTCCTGGGTCTCGCGCTGGTGCTCGACCTCGACGACCCCGTGGTGCACCACCGCATCGCCACCCTCGAGGCCGCCGTGCTGAGCCATGCCCGAGCGCAGGAGCGTTCGGTGCTGCCGCAGATGTTGTCGTCCTGGCCACTCGCCGACCTGCAGCGTGCGGTCACCGCGCTCGAAGCCGTCGATACCGTCTTCGACCAGGGGCCCGCCGAGCCCGTGGTCACGTGTCCCGCGACCGTCGACCCGTGGCAGACCGCCGTTCGCGCCATCCAGGGCGTGCTCGCGACGCCGCTCGCCTGACCGCGTCAGGCCGAGAGGGTGCGGCCGGCAATGAGGACCGCCGCGACCAGGGCGACGACACCCACGACGAGGGTGACGACCGCGGTGCGCACGACGTCGGCGCCGACGGTTGGAGGTGCCGGGTCCGGCTGGGGGGGCCCGACGAGGTCGTGCTGGCGCCGCCAGCCGATCCAGGCGAGGTCAGCGCTCCAGCACAGGCCGAGCACCGCCAGCGCCCAGCCCGCCGGGCCGAGCTGCGGCGGGAGGACCCGGAGGCAGAGCATGGAGCCCACGGCGACGCTGAGCGCGGTGCGTCGCCACGCGAACGCGGTGCGCTCCTGCGCGAGCCCGGGGCCGCTCGGCACGCTCACAGGAGCAGGCCCACCAGCACCGCCACGCACACGATGCCGAGGATGACGACGATCGGCAGCTTGAGGCCCGATGACGGCAGCGAGCCCACGTGGCGCATGGCCCGCTCGGTGCGCGCCCAGCCGAGCCACGCCTGCACAGCCGCGGCGATGCCGGCGAGCAGGAGAAGCAGCGAGATGGTGAGGCGCAGCGGCTGCGAGACCGGCAGCTCGAGGGCCTCGACGGCGAGGCCGGCGGCGACGAACGCGAGCGAGGTGCGCACCCACGCGAGGAAGGTGCGCTCGTTGGCGAGGCTGAAGCGGGGGTCGGGATCCTCCCCCTGCCCGTAGACGGAGCGGGGGAAGCGGCGCGCCTCGCTGCTCATGGGCGGGGAGCTCCCTTCAGGGTCGGGCAGGTCCAGGACGTGGGCTCACGCTCGGGCGTCGTGAGCGACCTGGGGCCACCGTGTCCGGCGCCGTTCTCACTGTGCCATGTCCGGCACCGTGCTGGCCCACCCTTCGAGAGCCGCCACCGACCTCGTCGTGCTCCGGCTCAGCCGAGCTCCGCAACCGCCGCCTTGATCGCCGTCAGCTGCTCTGCGGTGACGCCCTCCGGCCGCATCACGACGTTCCAGCTGTCGACGTACTCCGTCGTGTACTTGTGCCCGTGTCCGGCCGGGACCCCCGTCGAGAAGGGGAGATCGGCGGTGACCTGCCAGAAGGTGATGAAGGGCATCCAGACCATGTCCTCGAGAGCGTCCCTGCCGGGCGGCTCGCGGATCCAGTCGGGCTCAGTGAAGATGAGGTTCGGGCTCCACCAGACGATCGGGTCCGACGGGTGCATGAGGTAGATGACTCGGGTGCCGTCCCAGGGTTGCCCTGTCGGCGGGATCGCGGTCCCCACATCGGTCGCGAAGCGCACCGTCCGGCCGTTCTTGTAGACCGGCTCGATCTCCGGGCTGCCCGGATCGCGGTGGTCGCTGAAGTCGCGGAAGAGCGTGTTGAAGTTCGGGGGCCCGGCGAACACCGTGCCGTCTGTCCGGTTGCGCAGGTCGAACTCCCCGCTGAAGGCGGTCTCGCCGCCGAAGGTCCCCAGGCTCTCCCCCGACACGTAGAGCCGGGGACGCTGGTCCTGCGGCAGCTGCGACCATCGCTCGTAGACCGCGTCGAAGAGGGCACGTCCTGCCTCCCTCGCCTTCGTCTGGTCCACGAGGAAGGAGAGCCACGAGGGCAGGTAGGAGTACTGCATTCCCACGCTGGCGGCGTCGCCGTCAGTCAGGTACTCAAAGGGAGCGATGAGGGCGGGGTCGACCCATCCGCTGCCGGTCGTGGTGATGACGAGCAGGTTCGCGCGCTCGAAGCCACCGGCCCGCTCGAGGTCGTCGACGGCAAGGGCTGCGCGGCCTTCGGCGTCGTCGGCTGAGTCGAGACCGGCGTAGGTGCGGATCGGCTCCATGGCCGGCCGGCCGACGACGGTCTCGATCTCGCTCGCCGTGGGTCCCGATGCTGCAAACGTGCGCCCCTCCCGGCCGAGCGTGTGCCAGGGCACCACTGACCCGGCACCGCCTGACCGCAGGGCAGTCGTGGGCTGCACAACACCCTCCTCCGTGATGTTGTTGCGCACCGAGAACGCCTCGTCCATGGCCGTCACGAGACCGTTGAGCAGGACGCCGCTGATGACGAGGTAGACGGCGGCGGCGACGAGCACCCAACCGGTGGCGCTCGCTGCCCGCTTGCCGAACCGTCGGCTCAGCAGCTCCGCGACCCAGCGGTAGACCCGCCGGATGCCACGCCCGATGAGCAGGAAGAGCGCGAAGAAGAACACCGCGACGAAGGGCGAGATGATGACCAGTGCGATGTTGTACTCGGTCACGCCCATGAGCGACCTGATCTCGGCCTGCCAGTACTGCCCGAGGCCGAAGGCCCCCACGAGCAGCAGTCCGCCGCCGATGAGCAGGACCCGCCACGACGACGGCTTCGGGCTGCGCGCCTCCCGATCCGCGAAGCCGCGCCACAGCCAGGCGGCGAGCACGCCGAGGCCGTAGCCGATGGCCGCCGTGATCCCGCAGACGAGGCCCTGGATGAAGCCGCCCCGCGGGAGCAGCGACGGCGTGAAGGACAGGGCCGCGAAGATCACGGCACCCCAACATCCCGGGATGGTGGCGTAGAACAGGCCGCGGAGTCGCCCTGGTCGGGCCGACGACGGCGAAGGCGTTGTGGAGGGCGCGTCCGGTCGGCCCCCGCCGGGTGCACCATGTGCAACGGACTCTTCCGCGTTCACCGCGCGCACCATGATCTGCTCATTCCGGCCGGAGGGGTGGGCTGTTGGGGGAACGCTCCCATAAGTGTCCATCCCTGGCGTGGCGAATCGCGGGCCGGGTGGATCACGTTTCGGAGTGCGGCATGGGCCCGTCGGCGGGCCGGGCATCACCGCTGTCGGTGTTGCGCACCTCCGCTGGGCCCCGACGTGACACCGTGTGGTGATGGGTGAGGAGATCGATGTCGTCGTCGTGGGGGCCGGGCAGGCCGGTCTCGCCACGAGCCACGAGCTGACCGCCCTGGGGGTCGACCACGTGGTGCTCGAGTCGGCCGTGCCCGGGTCGTCGTGGCTCGGACGTTGGGACAGCTTCACCCTCGTCGGGCCCAACCACACCGTTCGGCTGCCGGGTGCGCCGTACACCGGTGACGACCCGGACGGCTTCATGGGGCGGGTCGAGATCGCTGAGCACCTGCAGGGGTATGCCGCCCGGCTGGCGGCGCCGGTCCGTACGGGCACTCCGGTGCACCGACTGAAGCCCGCGAGTTCCTCCGGCTACCAGCTGGACACGGACAACGGGCTGATCCGCAGCCGCGTCGCCGTGATCGCGACGGGTGCCTACCAGCAGCCCCTTCGCCCGTCCGCCCTGGCGGGCCTCTCTCCCGACATCGCCGTCATCGACGTCTCGACCTATCGCAACCCGACGGCCGTCCCCGACGGCCCGGTGCTCGTCGTCGGCAGCGGCCAGAGCGCGTGCCAGATCGCCGAGGAGCTCGTCCTGTCGGGGCGCGACGTCATCATGGCGTGCGGCAGGGCCCCGTGGTTCTATCGCCGTCTCGACGACCGTGACCTCTTCGACTGGCTGATGGCGTCCGACTTCTATGACCAGCCACCCGACGAGCTCGCGAGCCCGGCCGCCCGGCACGGTGCCAATGTCCAGGCGACCGGCGCCCGGGGTGGTCACGACCTGCACTACCGAGTGCTCGCAGGCCTGGGGGTGCGCCTCGTCGGTCACCTGGCCGGGGTCGCCGGCCACACGGCATACCTGCTGCCCGACCTCGAGCGGACGATCACCGCCGGTGACGCCGGCTTCCGACTCGTGAGCGGCGCTGTCGCGCAGGCCTGCTCGCGCGAAGGGAGGCCGGTGCCGGAGATCCCGCCGCCCACACCACTCATGACCGAGGCCCCGGCCGAGCTCGACCTGCGCGGCTTCGGAGCCGTCGTCGTGGCCTGCGGCTTCCGCTCGCGCTACGCGGAGTGGATCGACGTGCCGGGCCTCGTCGACGACCTCGGCTTCCCCGCGCACGACGACGGCGAGAGCGCCGTCGCCCCGGGCCTGCACTTCGTCGGCGTTCACTTCCTGCGCCGCCGGCGGTCGTCGCTGCTCTTCGGGGTGGGAGAGGACGCCGCCGCCACCGCCCGGCGCATCGCCGCGAGCCCGCAGGTGTGAACCCTGCCCGGCAGGTGTCACCCGACCGGGAGCGCGACCGGCACGACGTGACGGCGGCGAAGTCCAGTCGGAGCGGTGCGACATCAGCCGCCGCCTCATCGACGCTTTCGAGCTGCTCGTGCCGGATTCACATCTGTCACGTAACGACCCCCACCCGACATCCTGCGAGCACGGGGCCGTCATGCGGCCGTCTCAGTCAAACTTCGGACGCAGCTCCTCACGGAGTTGCTTGTAGTTTCGCGGAGTGACCTTCCAACGCGCCTCGTCCGTCTCCTCGAAGTTGATGTCGTACTTGCCCGTCATCCGGTCGAACTGTACGAGGATCTTCCGCGGCAGCGCCTCACCGGGCTTGTAGTAGCTGTCGGTGTACGCCTTCACGGCGGGCGTGACGGCCCACGGATCCGAGGCAACGGCTGATATCACCCCGTGAGGCGAGTAGAGGTAGCCGTGAGCCTCGTTGAATTCGCCGTCGGGGAACTCCAGAAGGATCGCCGCCGATTCCCAGCTGTCCGAGTCGACGACGGGATCCTCCAAATTGCCGATCAGGGCGCGGAAGAGATCGGCGGTGACATCGCCTGTCATGGAGTTCCTCTCGGGTCTGTTCATCGCTGGTCGATGCGGGGGGAAGATCTGTGACTGCTTATCGAAGGGATCGCGTGTCGAAGGATCTGACACCACGTAGACGACTGTGAAGTTATCAGGACCGACCGCAGCGGGCGGGTCGCACGCCAGCCCGATCCCGGTTGAGGTTGGCCATCTGAGGCACGACCCCCTCATCCGGCGTGTCACTCGAAGAAGCGGTGCGCGCCCAGGTGCCCGCCGTCGTCACCCGGATTGCCGAGTCGACCGATCGCCGTCGCTGCACAGTCGGCGATGAAGCTGCATGGCGCGCATCCAGAACCGCATCGATCACCGCCGGCAGCTGCTCCGACATCGGCTCGATCGCCATCGGCAGCAAGTGAGCAACTGCTCCGCAGCGATATCTACCGCCGCATTCAGCACCTTCTTCTTGATCAGCAGCATCGGACCCGCACCCACCGCCGTGAACGGGTTCGTCCTCCTGACTCGAATGTACGTTTCGAGTCTCGAGCTGACCATGGGTAGCACTTCCCACGAGTCGTGGATCACGCCGCGTGCATTGGACCGCGGACAGCAGTCACTTCACCAGATAGGTGAAATAGTTCGAGAGCTTCTCCAGCGCAGCGGTGGACAACTCGGGGTGTCTTTCGCGCATCACCCTCTCGACCTCTTCTCCGATGTCGACGAGCGACTTGTTGCCCCACTCGATCCCGATGCCGGAGGTTTCGTGCAGAATCGCGCGAACTTCCTCGCGAGCCGCATCCGTGCCGAACCTGGACCCGAACTCCTCGTCGTTGCTTCCCGGATAGTTCTTGAGGAACACCACGATGGCCATGTTGAGGTCCACGGTTCCGGTCCGCTCAGTCAACGGCGCTGCACGCGAACGGCGTGCCTTCGCGACCTGACGAAGCTTGAGCAGCACGCGCTCCAGGGCAGCGGACTCGCTGTCGAACGTTCGGAGCGTCGACTCGATCACTGCATGCCGTTCGTCGACGAGATAGACCGTCCAGGTATCACCGTCGCGGTCGAGCACGACCGCGTCGTTGAGAAGGCGTCCGACACCGGAGAGAACCGGCCTATCGAGCCCTTCATCGCGCACAATCCGCATCAGCTCACTGATGTCCATCAGCGGACCTCCCTGGTCATCCCCATGATTCGGCTCGATCAGCTCTTCTGAGCTCTGCGGCGGATCTCTTCGTACAGACGATCGGCCTCGGCCCGCTGCTCGACGACGGTGGTCACCGTGCCGGGGTCCACGGGCTCGAAAGTGTCGACGAGGTCGCCGACCCGCTCCTCGGTCATCCGATAGGCGCGCAGACCGCCACCTTGATCACGGGCCATTCCGCTGGGCCAGACGTCGGCCTGAGCGCCGGCGACACCGATGCGCCATCCGTGCGGTTCGAGCTCCCCACGCACGAGGCAGAGCGCCTCGAAAGCGTCGTGGGCCCGCGCTTCGACCGGCTCGAACTCCGGCGAGTCGATCGCGACGCCCCAGAGCCGATCTTCGGCACGCCATGAGATCGTCGCCTCGTGGGCGACGCCGTCGCGACTCACGTGGATCGTCTGCGGGCTCGTGATCATGCGCGCGTGATATCGGCCGGATCGATGAGGACCGAGACCTCGGATCCGGGGTTCACGGCGATCCGGACACCCGCGGGGAGCGCGGCGGCCAACTGATCGCCGCGGATCGCGACATGCTCGGAGTAGCCGGATGCCGCCGCCTTCGCCGCATCCGTGAAGGCATAGGCGAGACCGGCGTCGTCACCCTCCGGCGCGACGAAAATGCCCCCCTCGGGACGGCTGTTGACGAAGACGTCCGTCGAGGCGAATTCTCGGTCCAGCTCCTCACCGGGAGCGTGCCCTGCCCTCACGAGCTGCAGGACGCGTTCCAGCTTCGACGCCGGAACCGGCCAGCCACGGGCGGGCGGAGACGGAACGTATCGGGGATTGGGTGTGAACTCCCCGCTCAGCTCACCTCTGTCGTCGGAGCGCCATGCGCCTACGATGCCCTCCGGCGGCACGCGCTCCGACCCATCGAACTCAGGATCCACCGCGTAGACCCACGCGCCGGGATTCGCCCCAGCCTGCGCGCGGAGTGCGTCGGTGATCGGCGGCGAAGTGAGCGGTGCGGTCACCTGCGGGCCCCTCTCATCCTCGTTCAGTTCGATCATTTTCCACCATAACCCGGGCTGGGCACCCAGCCCCCCAGCGTCCCGTCGGGCTTCGCCACCGACCACGTCAGCTTCTTCGAGGACCCTGCGACCCTCGCGGTCATCGCGGACGTCGTGTCCTCCTGAGGCGGTCGGTGACGTAGCGCCCGACGACGTCTGCTGCGCGGCCTCGTGCGAGAGCTCGGCATGGAAATGGACGAACCCTGGCACGTCGGCGCGCTCGGCGACGCCCTTCGCGTACGTTTCCCGCTGGCCATCCGGGATTCGTCCGGCCCTTGCGGCGCAAAAACGGAGCGTCGTATGGTTTTGGCTGGGTCGCGGGGCCTGCGCCCCCGAAAGGACGACCGTGACCGACCTCCAGCACGACGCCGCACCCCCGACCGCCGAGGACATCGGGGCGATGCTCGCTGACACCCCCGAGGGGGTCGTCGCGAGGCTGACGCTCGAGGAGAAGGCGTCGCTCACGAGCGGGTCGAGCTTCTGGTTCACCCAGGCCGTCCCGCGCGCCGGCATCCCCGAGGTCATGCTCACCGACGGACCGCACGGCGTGCGCAAGCAGCGTGCCGGGGGTGACCAGCTCGGACTCGCCGACAGCATGCCGGCGACCTGCTTCCCGCCGGCCGTGGCGCTGGGCTCGACCTTCGACCCCGAGCTGCTCGAGCGCGTCGGCGTCGCGCTCGGCGAGGAGGCAGTCGCCCAGGACGTCGGTGTGCTGCTCGGCCCCGGCATCAACATCAAGCGCTCGCCGCTGTGCGGCCGCAACTTCGAGTACCTCTCGGAGGATCCTCTCGTCTCGGGCATGCTCGGCGCAGCGCTCGTCCGCGGCCTGCAGAGCCAGGGCGTCGGAGCCTCCCTCAAGCACTTCGCCGCCAACAACCAGGAGACCGACCGCATGCGGGTCTCCGCCGACGTCGACGAGCGCCCGCTGCGCGAGATCTACCTGCGCGGCTTCCAACGGGTCGTGACGGACGCCGAGCCGTGGACCCTCATGTGCTCCTACAACAAGGTCAACGGCACCTACGCCTCGCAGAACCGGTGGCTGCTCACCGACGTGCTGCGCGGCGAGTGGGGTTTCACCGGCCTCGTGATGTCGGACTGGGGCGCGGTCGACGACCGCGTCGCCGGGGTGGCTGCCGGTCTCGACCTCGAGATGCCCTCGAGCGAGGGGCGCACCGACGCCGAGATCGTCGCGGCGGTCCGGGAGGGCAGGTTGGAGGAGTCGGTCCTCGATGTCGCCGCGACGCGGGTGGTCGACCTCGTGCAGAAGTCACTGCGTCGCCACGGCAGCACGACCGAGGCCAGCGCGACGGCGACGGGACCCGGGGTGACGACGTCGACGCGCACCACGCCCTCGCCCGCGAGGTGGCGGCGCGCAGCATCGTCCTGCTGGAGAACGACGGCATCCTCCCTCTCGACCCCTCGACGCGGGTCGCGGTCATCGGGGCGTTCGCAACCCATCCCCGCTACCAGGGCGCCGGGAGCTCGCTCATCAACCCCACCCGGCTCGACACCGCGCTCGACGGCCTTCGCGAGCACGCCGCTGCGGACCGGCTGACGTATGCCGCCGGCTTCCTCCTCCCCGACGCCGGCTCTGGCACTGACTCCGGCGCTCGACTCTGGCGCTGACTCGGGACGCCCGACGCCGAGACGCTCCTGGAGGAGGCCGTCGCAGCTGGCCTCGTCGAGCGACGTGGCCGTGCTCTTCCTCGGCCTGCCGGCCGAGCTCGAGTCGGAGGGCTTCGACCGCGACGACATCGAGCTCCCGGCCGACCAGCTGGCCCTGCTCGACGCCGTGGCTGCCGTCAACCCGCGCACCGTCGTCGTGCTCTCCAACGGCGGCGTCGTGCGCCTCGGCGACGTGGCGGACCGTGCGGCCGCCGTCGTCGAGGGCTGGCTTCTCGGCCAGGCCGGCGGCACCGCCGTGGCCGACGTGCTCTACGGCGCCGGTCAACCCGTCGGGCCGGCTCGCCGAGACGATCCCGCATCGGCTGCAGGACTCCCCCGCCTACCTCGACTTCCCCGGCGAGCACGGGCACGTGCGCTACGGCGAGGGGGTCTTCGTCGGCTACCGCTGGTACGACGCCCGCGACCTCGAGGTCGCCTACCCCTTCGGCCACGGTCTGTCCTACACGACCTTCGCCTACTCCGACCTGTCGGTGACGGCGCACGCCGCAGGGGCTCACCGTGAGCCTGACGGTGACCAACACCGGCACGCGCGACGGCCGCGAGGTGGTGCAGGTCTACACCCGTCCGATGTCGTCGCAGGTCGCCAGGCCGCCGCGCGAGCTGGCGTCCTTCGCGTCGGTGCCGCTGCGAGGCAGGAGAGCGCCGCATCGTCGAACTGCCCGTCCGACGAGCGGACCTCGCGCACTGGGACGTGCGCACCGGTGCCTGGGTCGTCGAGGGTGGGCCGTATGCCGTCGAGGTCGGTGCATCGAGTCGCGACCTCCGGCTCGCCGTGACCGTCAGCGTCGAGGGGGACGAGGTCAGGCTGCCGCTGTCGCTCGACTCCACGCATGCGAGAGGTCATGGCCGACGAGGAGGCTGCCGAGATCGTCCGGCCCGGGCTGTCGCGCTTCCTCGACGACCCCGACATGCTCACGCTGCTGGGGTCGGCCCCGGTCGGCCGGATCCTCGGTTTCCCGGGCACCGGTGTGGTGCCCGCGGAGGTCGGCCTGCAGCTCGAGCGCCTCAACGCGGAGCGCAGTCCGGGCTGACGCGCCCGTCGTCCGGCGTCCCAGGACGGGTGCGGTCGCGGTTGCGGGGCAGCGTTTGTCGTTGGTCGGCCTCGTCCGACGAGGACCGAGGAAGCCTGCGGCGACCCTAGCCCTCGACGCCCGTGGACGCGTGCGGCTGCCCGACCGGTTTCGACTCCGGAGACCCGCGCTCACGAAGGTAGATGCTGAGCACGACCATGCTGCCGACCGCCAGGAACTCCGACTGCCAGTTCTGGAAGGTGCGGTTCCAGAAGTCGGGTGCCGCCGCAGGTACTCACCCCAGCCGAGCGGCGCCTGCGAGCTGCTGGATCTGCTCGGCGTTGTAGGCACTTCGCCCCGCCACGAACTGAGCGAGCCACGAGAGCGCGAAGATCAGGCCCATCATCAGCCCGAGCGAGCGAGAGTAGAAGGACCGCCGCCAGCCCCGGGCCTTGGCCCACGCCGGAGAGTCGGTCAGGGCATGAGGGCCGACCTTCTGCTCCTCGTCGGACTCACGCCCGATCTTGTCGAGCGGCTTGGACTCGGGCGAGCCCTTCTGCACGAGCCACACGGTGAGGAGGACGAAGAGCAGGAACTGGAGGTACTCGGACTGCCAGTTCTCGGCGACGTCGACGGCGAACGGCGAGGACGTCACGTACTGAGCGAAGACTCATCTGTGGACGTTGAGCAGCGCTGGCCTGCTCGTTGTAGCTGGCCAGGCCCGTGAGGGCCTGCCCCACGAGAGCGCCCAGCAGCAGGGTCGCGAAGACCAGGCTGAGGCCCTGCTCGCGCAGCCACCTCATCGGTGCATCACACCGATCACCAGACAGCAGGCAAGGACCGCGACGATGAAGACGAGGTAGGCGATGAACATGCTTCGCACGTCATCCTCCCTTGATGTCGCAGTCGTAGGGTCCGTCGCCCTGGGGCACGCACCCAGCCGCGGTGACCCTCCACCCGTCGTCGAAGCGGGCCAGGAAGACGGTGTCGTTGTCCAGACGGACCATGGCGTCGAGGCCGTAGACCTCCACGTCTCGCACGCGTCCACCGTCCGCGAGCTGCGCAGCAGTCAGCGAGCCGCGCCCGCAGCTGCCGGCGGCCTGCTCCAGCTCCATCGCGGTGTCGGGTGCGAGCAGAGCGCACGCACCGTCCGCGTCCGAGACCGCGTGCGAATTGAACTGAGCCACGACGGAGGCGACGTCCCCGGCCTCCGGGTTGCCTTGCTGCGCGGAGCAGCCCGACCCGACGGCCGTGACGATGATGGCCGCAAGGAGGACACGCGAGCCGTAGGACGTCTGCACGCATGACCCCTACCCACTCGCGGCGCGCCTCAGCGGCGGCCCTGACGGGTCAGCTCGAGCCGGCGCGTGCCAGTGTCTGCCGGCAGCTCCGAGACCCCCACCGGCACGATGAGGATCGAGCGGGAGAGTGGGCGCGCCGCTGGCCACCGGCGCGACGAAGGGCGCCGACCTGGTGGTCGGCGCCCTCCGTGCTACCCCTGCGTGCTACCCGTGCGGGGTCAGTGCTGCTCGCGGACCGCGCTCGCGGAGTCGGCGGCACTCTCGCGCACGTCGCTGGTGGCCTGCTGGGCCTCCGCCTTGACGTTGCCGGCCGAGGTCTGCGCCTGGTCCTTGACCGCGGCCACCGCCTCGGACGCCGGGCCCTTGAGGTGCTCGCCGGCCTCAGCGGCCACGTCCTTGACGGTCGACTGCGCCGCCTCGACCACCGGCGCCGCCTTCTCCTTGACCGTCTCGCTCAGCTCGCGCTCCTTCGCCGACGCCGGCAGCAGCGACCCCAGCAGCCAGCCGGCACCGAGGGCGATGAGCCCCGCCGCCAGCGGGTTGCCGACGGCCCGGTCCTTGACGGCCGCAGCAGCACCCTGGGTCTTGTCGCCCACGTCCGAGGCCAGACCGGAGGCCCGGTCGGCCGTGGAGCTGCCGGCGTCGGAGGCGCTGCCCATGATCCGGTCCTTGAGGCCGCTGGCCTTGTCCTTGACCTTCTCGGCCTGCTGCTTCGCCAGGTGGCTGGGCGTGACCGACTCACCGAGCGCGTTCACGTCCCGGCTGAGGTTGCGGCGGGTCGCCTCGATCTCCTCCCGGATCATGTCGGGATCGTTGCTCGTCGGGGTGTCGTAGGTGCTCATGTTGTCTCCTGTCCCTTGAGGGCGTCCGGAACTCGCTTGGTGGTCTCGAGGGTCCGGGGCATGCCACTCACACGTTTCATTTCTTTACGGCCCATCGCAGCGAGGACCGCTGCGACCACGGCCCAGATGGCCATCACGATGAGAGCTGCCCAGCCCCTGCTGTCGATGGCTCCCGAGATCCACTCCCACACGGCGAGGGAAAGGAAGAGGACGGCCATCCAGCCGCCCAGGGCTGCGCCGCTGAAGAGGCCCGCGGCCTTACCCGCCTGCGACGCCGACTCCCGCGCCTCCGCCTTGGCCAGCGCGACCTCCTGACGCATCAGCGTCGACAGGCCCGCGCTGATGTCGCCCACGATGTCACCCAACGACGCCGTGTCGGCCTTCTCGTGAGCACTCACCTCGTCGACCGGACCCGCGTGCGAGCCCACCGGGCGCGAAGCCTGGGTGCTCATCGCTGCCCCTGGCCGAACTCGGCGCCCTCCACACCCTCCATGCCGGACCGGGGGTGGGTGTAGGTGACCGGGTCGATGCCGGCGTCCACCCGCGTCGGGTCGGTCCCGACGCTCGTGACCGGCGCAGCGGCATACCGGGGGGTGGCGCTGAGGCCGACGTCGGCGCGCGAGTCGGCGCTCGTCGAGCTGCCGGAGCTCGCCGTCAGGCCCCGGGTCAACCGGCCGCCGATCAGGCCGACTGCGGCTGCTGCGGCGAGGAACGTGCCCGGACGGCGGCGCGCGAAGTCGCGCACCTCGTCGAGGACCTCGCCGGGCTGGCGCTGCTCGAGCCAGCCGGCCACCGACTGCAGCCGATCGCCCGCCTGGCCGGCGAGCCCGGTCGCGATGCCGCTCTGCTGCGAGGTGGAGGCCATCTGCCGGAGCTCGTCGCCCAGGCTGCGCAGGCCCGCCACGGCGCGGTCACTCTGCCCCGACGCCTGCTCGGTTCGCCTCATCACGGAGCTGCTCCAACAACGTGCTGATCTGCGAACGCGCCTCCGCGACCACGTCCTTGACCTCCGAGACAGCCGTGTCGGCCACCTGGCGACCGCTCTGCGCGGCGTCCGAGGTCACCGACGCCGCCTCGTCGCGCACTGAAGTCGAGGCGGCACCGTTACCGCTCGCAGACCCCGACAGACCGCCCGCCGGCATCGTGCCCGAGTACGGGTCGACAGGGTCGCTGACCCCGGTCGGGGATGCGCTGGTGACAGACGTGGTGTCGTCGTAGGCCGCGTGCTGCGACAGCGTCGTGGCTTCAGGATCGTCGAACGAGCTCCCCGACGGGGTGTGTGGATGCTGGGTCATGATGTGTCCTTCCGACGTGCCGGCCGCAAGGGACCCGTGTCTTGAGCCGTGGGAAATTGGCCGGCGACCGCCTGTCCTCCACTCGTACCCAAGGGGTGCCGGTCCCAGTCCGCCGGGAGGCGTCGTCTTCTCAGGGCTCCGCCACGTCGAGGTGGCTGAGGCGCAGAGCACACTCGGGGGGCCGCTCAGCCCTGTCCCCGCACTGTGACTGCTCGTCGGGCCACCGCAGCGCCGCGTTCTTGCTTGGATGATGACATGACCACGCAGCCTCCTCGCGCGACCGACCTGCGCGTCGCCCTCTTCGCGACCTGCTTCAACGACACGATGTGGCCCGAGACCCCCAAGGCCACCGTCCGCCTGCTCGAGCGACTCGGCTGCCGGGTCGAGTTCCCGATGGAGCAGACCTGCTGTGGGCAGATGCTCACCAACACGGGGTATGCCGCTGAGGCCCTGCCACTCGTGCGCCGCTTCGTCGACGTGTTCGGCGACTACGACGCCGTCGTCGCCCCGTCGGGATCGTGCGTCGGCTCGGTCCGCGAGCAGCACCTGATGATCGCCTCGTCGGCTGGCGACACGGGTCTGGAGGGCCGCGTCGAGCAGCTCCGTCCCCGGGTCTATGAGCTGTCGGAGTTCCTCGTCGACGTGCTGGGTGTGACCGATGTCGGCGCTTGGTTCCCGCACCGCGTCACCTATCACCCCACCTGCCACTCCCTGCGCATGCTCCGGGTCGGCGACCGACCCCTCCAGCTCCTGCGGGCCGTGCGCGGCATCGAGCTCGTCGAGCTGCCCGGCGCTGAGGAGTGCTGCGGCTTCGGTGGGACGTTCGCGATGAAGAACGCCGACGTGTCGATCGCGATGGGCTCCGACAAGGCGCGGCACGTGGTCGAGACCGGCGCCGAGGTGCTCGTCGCCGGCGACAACTCCTGCCTGGCCCACATCGGCGGCATCCTCGGGCGCGAGCGCTCCGGGGTGCGCCGCCTGCACCTGGCCGAGATCCTGGCCTCGACAGAGGAGCACCCAGCATGAGCACGACGACGCCACCTGCGGGACCCAGCGACGCGGCATACGGCAGCACGACCCGCACGGCTGGCGAGCCGGCCGGCGGGCCGCTCCAGCGGACCTCGGCGACCTTCGTCGGGATGCCGACATTCCCCGACGCGGCACGCACGGCGCTGGCCAACACCCAGCAGCGACGCAACCTGCACAATGCCACCCACACGATCCGCGCCAAGCGAGCCCACGTCGTGGCCGAGCTGCCGGAGTGGGAGGCCCTGCGCCTGGCCGGTGCCGAGGCCAAGGACGAGGCGCTCACCCATCTGGGTGACTACCTCGAGCAGCTGGAGAGGACCCTCACCGCCGCCGGCGCCGTCGTCCACTGGGCGCGCGACGCCGCCGAGGCCAACCAGATCGTCGTCGACATCGCGCGGGCCAAAGGGGTCGACGAGGTCGTCAAGGTCAAGTCGATGGCCACGCAGGAGATCGAGCTCAACGAAGCACTGGAGGCCGCTGGCATCAGCGCGTGGGAGACCGACCTCGCCGAGCTCATCGTGCAGCTCGGTCACGACCGCCCGAGCCACATCCTCGTGCCGGCGATCCACCGCAACCGCAGCGAGATCCGCGACATCTTCACCCGCGAGATGGGCAAGGTCGGGCGACCGGCGCCCGCCGACCTCACCGACGACCCCGCCAGACTGGCCGAGGCTGCCCGCCTGCACCTGCGCGAGAAGTTCCTGCGGGCCAAGGTCGCGGTGTCGGGTGCGAACTTCGCGATCGCCGACACCGGCACCCTCGTCGTCGTCGAGTCCGAGGGCAACGGACGCATGTGTCTGACCCTGCCCGAGACCCTCATCTCGGTCGTCGGCATCGAGAAGGTCCTGCCCACGTGGGAGGACCTCGGGCCGATGCTCCAGCTGCTGCCACGATCGAGCACGGGCGAGCGGATGAACCCCTACACGACGATGTGGTCGGGGGTGCACGCAGGCGACGGGCCCCAGGAGGTGCACGTCATCCTCCTCGACAACGGGCGCACCCACGTGCTCGGCGACCGCCTCGGACGCCAGGCCCTCCGGTGCATCCGCTGCTCCGCCTGCCTCAACGTGTGCCCGGTCTACGAGCGCACCGGCGGCCACGCCTACGGCTCCGTCTATCCGGGACCGATCGGAGCCGTGCTCAACCCCCAGCTGCGCGGCACGGCGAGCGCGATCGACCAGTCGCTCCCCTACGCCTCGAGCCTCTGCGGTGCCTGCTTCGACGCCTGCCCCGTGCGCATCAACATCCCGGAGCTGCTCGTGGAGCTGCGCGGCACCGTCGCCCAGCAGGGCGGCCACCGGGCCGAGTCCGCGGCCATGAAGGCGGCGGCCTGGGTGCTGTCGGATCCCAAGCGACTGGCGGGCGCCCAGCGAGCCGCCACGACCGCCGGGCGGATCATCGGCAAGCGCACCATCCGGTCGGTGCCCGGCCTCGGTGCATGGACCAACGCCCGCGACCTGCCCACCCCGCCCACCGAGACGTTCCGGCAGTGGTGGGTCCGCGAGCACGGCAGGGAGCAGGGCAGGGAGCAGGGCAGCGAGCAGGGCACCGGGCCTGGCACCAAGCAGGACACAGAGGGAGACGAGCGATGAGCGCACGCGACGAGATCCTCGCCAGGGTGCGAGCGGCCGTGGCCGACGTGACGACGGAGCCGGGGGCGCGTGGTCCGGTGCAGGTCATCGAGGCATCCTCATCGGGGGTTTCCGAGACGGTGGAGCTGTTTGCCGAGAACGTCGCGGACTACCGGGCCACCGTCATCCGCACCCGCCCGACGGAGGTGGCCACCGCCGTCGCCGAGGCAGTGCGGTCGAGCGGCTGCCGCTCGGTCGTGGTGCCGACCGGCCTCGACGCCGCCTGGGTGCAGGCCTTGGTCGGGGTGGCGACGGTCAGCCACGAAGCCGACGCGGCGACCCACTCGGAGCTCGACGCCGTCGACGCCGTGGTGACGGGCTCGGCCGTCGGCATCGCGACGACCGGCACGATCGTCCTCGACCACGGTCCGGACCAGGGTCGGCGCGAGCTGACGCTGGTGCCCGATACGCACGTCTGCGTCATCGACGCCGGCGTCATCGTGCACGACGTCCCCGAGGCCGTGGCCCGGCTGCGCCCGGCACCGGGCCACGCCCGACCGCTCACCTGGATCAGCGGACCGAGCGCGACGAGCGACATCGAGCTCCAGCGCGTCGAGGGCGTGCACGGACCGCGCACCCTCGTCGTCATCCTCGTCGCGGCTCCCGACGGCGACACCGCGGGGTGACCCCGCAGCCGGTCGCTCGTAACGATCGCCGGTGCGGCGCGATGTAGTCGGTGCGGGGCGGCGTCCCGATCCCCCGAGCGGGGCGTCGCCTCGCCTCGCACGTCGCTGGGCCGGTTGACCGAGGCGCTGGGGTCCTGCCCGCGTCAGTCACGGTGAGCCACGTTCCGTCTCGGCGGTCACGGTGACGGGGCCCTCGAGCCCGCAGATCCGCTGCGCAGCGTCACCGTCTCTGGGGGACGGATGTCAGACAGTGAGCAGGACCTTGGTGGCCGTGCGCTCGTCCATCGCGCGGTAGCCCTGGGCTGCCTCTGCCAACGGAAGGGTCAGGTCGAAGACCTTGCCGGGGTCGATCGTGCGGTCCCAGATGAGCTGGACGAGCTCGGGGAGGAAGCGCCGGACCGGAGCCGGGCCGCCGTGAAGGTGGACGCCGGCCATGAAGAGGTCGTCGCCGGGGATGGCGACGTCGTGCGAGACCCCGACGAACCCGACGTGCCCGCCGGGGCGCGACGAGTTGATGGCCTGCATCATGGCCTCCTGGGTGCCGACGGCCTCGATGACCGAGTGTGCGCCGAGCCCCCCGGTGAGCTCCTTGATCCGAGCCACACCGTCGTCGCCACGCTCCTCGACGATGTCGGTCGCGCCGAACTCACGGGCCAGCGCCTGACGGTCTGCGTGACGGCTGAACGCGATGATGCGCTCCGCGCCGAGCTGCCGGGCGGCCAGGATGCCGAGCAGCCCCACCGCGCCGTCACCCACGACCGCGACCGTCTTGCCCGGTCCGGCCTCGGCGGCGACGGCAGCGAACCAGCCGGTGCCGAGCACATCCGAGGCGGCCATCAGTGAGGGGATGAGGTCGGGATCGGGCATTCCAGGCGTGGCGACGAGCGTGCCGTCGGCGAGCGGAATGCGGGCCCGCTCGGACTGGGTGCCGATGGTGCCCATGAGGACACGGTGCACGCAGTACGCCTGGTAGCCGGAGCGACAGATCTCGCACGTGTTGTCGGAGGCCCAGAAGGAGCCGACCACGAAGTCACCGACCTTCACGGTGCGCACGTCCGGGCCGATCTCCTCGACCACGCCGACGTACTCGTGACCCATGACCTGGTGGTCGACCGGCTCAGCGCCGCGGTAGGGCCACAGGTCGCTGCCGCAGATGCAGGTGGCCGACAGACGGATGATGGCATCGGTGGGCTCGATGATCCGGGGGTCCGCTCGGTCCTCGACCCGCACGTCGCCTGGTCCGTGCATGACAACCTGGCGCATCGCAGGTGCTCCTCTTCGTCGTGGGATCTCGTGCCGCGGGCTTGACGCGGTGCGGCGGTGGTGTGGCCGAAGCGGCCCCACGACGTCGAGTCAACGCGCTGGCGCGGCGGCCTGGAAGTCCCTGTCGGTGGGTGTACCGACAGGGCATCCCTCCCGCCTCCGGCAGGGCCTCGACGCGGCCTAGTCTCGAAGTCGCGGCCCGACCACGGAGCCGAGCGCCGCGAAGTGCTCGAACACGAACACGAGGAAGGAACCTGATGCAGATCACGCGCAGCTCGATCGCCACCGCGAAGGGCCCCACCGACTGGTTCACCGGCGACGTCTACATCGACGCGGTCGCCTCCGCCCCGCCCCCGTCACGGCTGACGGCGAACCTCGTGCACTTCATGCCGGGCGCGCGCACCCACTGGCACCGCCACCCGCTGAGCCAGACCGTCTTCGTCACCGAAGGCGTCGGCCTGTGCCAGCGCAGAGGAGGACCAGTCGAGGTCATCCGACCGGGAGACCGCGTCCTCTTCGAGGCGGACGAGGAGCACTGGCACGGCGCAGCCCCTGACCGGCTCATGGTCCACCTCGCCGTCAACGAAGGCGACGACCAGCACGCGGTCGTCCAGTGGCTGACGCCGGTCACCGACGAGGAGTACGCCGCAGCTCCGGCTCTCGCCGGCTGACCTCACGCCGCTCTGCTCACCCGGCACTCCTGAGCACCGAGGACCCAGGGTCACCCCATTCGGATGATCCTTGGCCCGGCGCTCGGTGCCACGCTCAGAGTGCCCTCGACGTCCGGGGGCAGCCCAATGACCAGGGTGGCACTGTCGTCTGCGCGGCTGCGCAGGATTCGTCCAGTTCCGCGCCGGTCACGACGAGCCCTTCCACGAGCGCCTGCAGCCGTGGGACGAGGGAGAGGCGGCTTCATGTCACGGACTTCCAGGGCCGGATCGAGCTGGACGTCCTCCCGATCAGCACCGGCGTCGTCGGCGTAGGACACGCGAGCCGATGCCCGCCGAGCAGGGAAGCGAAGACCGGCACCCGAGCCGAGCCACGGCATACGGGGCCCGGTTGCTGGCGTGGGCGGACCGACTGCAACGTCGCCACGCCGTCCTGGGCTTCCCCTACGCCGTGATCAAGAAGTACGGCGACGACGCCGGTGGGCGGCAGGCCGCACTGATCACCTACTACGGGTTCCTCAGCATCTTCCCCCTCCTGCTCGTGGCGGTGTCCCTCCTCACCACGGTGCTCGTCGCGAACGCTGACCTGCGTGCCGACATCGTGGAGAACCTGGTGCCCCCGCCCCTGCAGGACTCGCTCGACACGGCGCTGACGTCCATGCCGACATCCGGGCTCCCGCTCGCCGTCGGCATCCTCGGTCTGCTGTTCGCCGGCACCGGTGTGGTGTTCTCGGCCTACGAGACGCTCAACCACGTGGCCGGGGTGCCGATGCGGGCACGCTTCGGCTTCGTCTCCCGCTACGCGCGGGTCCTCGTCATGCTCGTCGCCGTCGTGGCGTCGGGCGTCGTCGTGTCCACGCTCACCGTGGCGGCCTCGACGCGGCCCGACCTGGTCGTGCTGCAGCGCGTCTACGCCACGGGCTCCACGTATGCCGTCGTGTTCCTCGTGCTCGTCGGTGCGGCCAAGCTGCTCGTGGCCCGGCCGGTGACCCTGCGCACCACGTGGCTGGCCGCGGCGGCCGGGGCGTTCGCCGTGACGCTGGTGCTCTCGACCGGCGGCAGGCTGCTGGCCAGGCTGGTGTCCAGCGCCGGACCGGTCTACGGGAGCTTCGCGACGGTTGCCGGGTGCTTCGCCTTGCTCTACCTCGTCAGCCAGGCGTTGCTCTACAGCGCCGAGGTCGCGGTCGTGCTGCACCTGCGTCTCTGGCCGCGTGGCCTCGACACCTCGCGCCCGACGCCCGCCGACGTGCGTGCGCTCAAGCGGCTGGCGCGCGAGCAGGAGCGCCTCGCGGGCGAGCGCGTCGAGCTGAGGTTCGAGACCCCTCCAGGCAAGGGTGGCCTGCACTGACAGGCCACCCCGTGCCCGGGAGCCGGGTTGGCCGCCGCTCAGCGACGGTCCCGTCGGTCCTCTCGGCGGTCCTCGCGACGCTCACCACGGCGGTGGATCCCGTGTGCGACCACGACAGCACCGCCGACGGCGGCCACTCTCCTTCTCCTGCGCCTGGCTGCAAGTGGCATGTCAGGCTCCTTCCTCTTCGTCGGACTCGATGGCGGCGATGACCGCCTGGATCGGGATGCGCCCGCTGGCCACGAGCTGGCCCCCGGCGTGCCGCACGGCCGCGCCGAAGGGAGCGGCCCACAGGTTCTCCCACACGAGCACGGCGGCAGAACTGCCCGGCTCGATGGTCGCGACCAGGTCGGCGACGTCCTGCTCGCTGAGCAACATCGCCAGCTCGGTCTCGTAGGCACGCAGCTCGCCGATCTCGCTGTCGTCGAGGTCGGTCGCCTCGAACGCCTCGAAGCCCCCATCCTCATCCTTCTTGATGAAGAGCAGGTCGAGCACGCGGATGAGATCGCGATCCACGTAGTCCTTGAGGATCGGGGCGATGTCTCCGTTGAGCCTGGTGCCCTCGAACTCGACGACGATCCAGTCCACCGGACCGAGCTCGTCGATGTTGACTGTCATGTCAGTTCTCCTTCATTGGGGGTCCGGTTGGGAACTGTGCGTGATCAGGGGGTCGCACTCGTGCGTTGCCGCGGCAAGTCGTCCGTCGGGGACGACTCGAGTGCACCGCCTGGAACGACCGTCCCGTTGCCGTCCACGCTAGGAGCGCTCGGCAGGCGACGCGTCATCCACTCGGGATGACCCTGGGCCACGCGGTCCGGGGACTTCAGGCCGGGCGCCGTGGCCTCGCCGACGCAGGACGTGCCAGCAGGCCGGATGCAGCCACAGCGATCGCGGTCCTGTGAGCGGACGCGATCTCGAGCTGAGTCCATAGCGTTGGTGTACGACGACACCGGTGAGCGTGCCCTGCACAAGCAGGTGCGGTCACCGCGTGATCTGCAAGGACTGCGCGCTCAGCCGGTGCAGTATGCGTGCGGGAGCACTTGCCGGGCTTCGAAAGGTCGGCTCCTAGCGCTTTCGCTCCGGCTACCCAGAGGTAACACTGGGGTATAGGAGGCGAGGCCAATGAGCAGCGACGTCAGGGAGAACCAGTCCACCGAGCAGGCCGACCGCGCCCGTCGTGTCGACGCCACCGAGCGGGAGTCCCGCGCGGTCGTCGAGGCGGCGCGCGAGAAGGGGTGGGAGCGACCGAGCTTCGCCCGGGGCCTCTACCTCGGCCGCTTCGACCTCGACCTTGTCCACCCGCACCCGCGGGCCGACCCTGCCGACGACGCCCGCGGTGACGAGTTCCTGATCCGGATGCGCGAGGTCTGCAACCACATCGACGGCGCCCGCATCGAGCGCGAGGCACAGATTCCTGACGAGGACGTCAAGGCGCTGGCCGACGTGGGCGCCTTCGGCATGAAGATCCCCCGGGAGTACGGCGGGCTCGGTCTGACCACGTCGTCCTATGGCAAGGCGCTGATGCTTGCCAGCTCCGCCCACCCGAGCATCGGCGCGCTGCTGTCGGCCCACCAGTCGATCGGCGTCCCGGAGCCGGTCAAGCTCGTCGGCACCTCCGAGCAGAAGGAGGCGTTCCTGCCCCGTTGCGCCGCGGGCGCCATCTCCGCGTTCCTGCTCACCGAGCCCGACGTGGGGTCAGACCCGGCCCGGCTGGCGACCACCGCCATCCCCACGGCGGACGGCACGGCATACCTCCTCGACGGCGTGAAGCTGTGGACCACCAACGGCGTCGTTGCCGACCTGCTCGTGGTCATTGCGCGGGTGCCCGCCGATGACGGCCGGAAGGGAGGCATCACCGCGTTCGTCGTCGAGGGCAGCTCCGAGGGCATCACCGTCGAGCGCCGCAACTCCTTCATGGGGCTCAGGGGGATCGAGAACGGTCTGACCCGGTTCCACCAGGTGCGGGTCCCCGCCGAGAACCGGCTGGGCAACGAGGGCGACGGCCTCAAGATCGCGCTCACCACCCTCAACGCGGGCCGGCTGGCCATCCCCGCGATGTGCGCGGCGGCGGGCAAGTGGGCGCTGAAGATCGCGCGCGAGTGGTCCTCCGAGCGGGTGCAGTGGGGCCGGCCGATCGGCGAGCACGACGCCGTCGCCGAGAAGATCGCCTTCATCGCCGCCACGACCTACGGCCTGGAGTCGGTGCTGGAGCTGTCGGCGCAGCTCGCGGACGCCGGCAGCAAGGACATCCGGATCGAGGCCGCACTCGCCAAGCTGTGGGCCAGCGAGATGGCGTGGAGGATCGCCGACGAGCTCGTGCAGATCCGCGGTGGCCGAGGGTACGAGACCGCCGATTCCCTGCGCGCCCGCGGCGAGCGTGCCGTGCCCGCCGAGCAGGTCCTGCGCGACGTGCGGATCAACCGCATCTTCGAGGGCTCGAGCGAGATCATGCGTCTGCTCATCGCCCGCGAGGCCGTTGACGCCCACCTCAAGGCGGCCGGTGCGCTGGCGGACAAGGACGCGACGTTCGAGGACAAGGCGCGGGCCGCGGTGGGAGCCAGTGGGTTCTACGCGAAATGGCTACCGCACCTCGTGGCCGGCCGCGGCTCCGCGCCGATGTCGTATGCCGAGTTCGGGCCTCTCGCCGAGCACCTGCGGTTCGTGGAGCGGTCCAGTCGCAAACTGGCGCGGCACACGTTCTACGGCATGTCCCGGTGGCAGGCGAAGCTGGAGTACCGACAGGTGTTCCTCGGCCGGATCGTGGACATCGGCGCCGAGCTGTTTGCCATGACGGCCGCGTGCAGCCGGGCCGAGATGCTGCGCGTCGACGACGAGGTGCGCGGCCGCCACGCCCAACAGCTCGCCGACGCGTTCTGCGACCAGAGCCGGCTGCGCGTGGAGACACTGTTCGCCGCCCTCTGGACCAACACTGACGACACCGACGCACGGCTGGCGCGGAGTGTGCTGGCCGGCGACCACACCTGGCTCGAGGAGGGCATGCTCGACCCGAGCGAGGGCACCGGACCGTGGATCTCCGCGTGGTCGCCGGGGCCGAGCGAGGTGGAGTCGGTCTGGCGCCCCCTCCGGTGACTTCGCGGAGGTGAGCCGTCCTCGCTGCGCCGCGCGAGGAATCGTTGAGGTCGCGCGAGCGCGCAGGAATGAACCGGTGTATCCCCCTCGTCAGCACTGGGGTAGACAATCAGGCATGGATGAGCTGCCCTCCGTCGTGGCCCGCTGGCTGGCCGCCGGTGACTCGGGGGACGTGGCGGCCTTCGATGACCTGCTGCATCAGGACGTCGTCGTCCACGCACCGAGGGGGCTCTCAACGGAGGACCTCGAATCAGAGAAGCAGGTGTGGCTGCAGGCCCTAGCGGCCATGCCAGACCTTCGCCACGAGGTGCAAGAAGTCGTGGCCCAGGGAAACGTGGAAATGGCCCGTGTCATCGTCACCGGAACACTTCGCCACGACTTCGCCGGAATCGCAGGAACGGGGCAATCCTTCCGGATGGATCAGGCCGTCATCTGCCACCTCCAGGACGGCAAGATCACCGAAGCGTGGGAGATCGCCGACGTTGGCTCGTTGGTCGACCAGTGAGTCCCAGCCTTCCGGATCGTCGGATGCGGCTACGCGTACAACCTCGCGAGCAAACCCCTCGGAGCCGGGCTCTACCTGGTGACGATCTCGGTCGACGGGGCCGCCGTCGGGACGACAACGTTCCGCCTGCGCAGAGGACAGCCATCCCGCGCGGTCCCCAGACCGTTCGCGCTGCCGGCGCCCTTTCGCCGGCGGGCGGCCCCACCGACTTCGTTTGTGCCCCTGAGTGACCGTCAGTCGGGGGCGTCTGCGGTATCCAGATCGCCGGTCTCTGCGAGATTGAGGGCCACAGAGTGGAGCTTCTCGTTCAACCGTGACGAGGCGAGGCGCAACACGTCGAATGCGCCGTCCGGGGTCAGCTTGAGCCGCTCCATCAGGATCCCCTTGGCCTGGCCAATCACATCTCGGGTCAACAAGGCCTTGTGCAGATTGTCTGCCAGATCCTCGAGGGCGTCGCGCTCACGGACCGCTCCCGCAGCCATTGCGGCGTGTGCGGCCAAGATGAGTCCCATCTGCCGAGCCTCGTCGCTGAACGCATCCTCCTCGATGCCATACGTATTGAGCGATCCTCCGGTGACCACGGCCGTTTGGGTCGCCGCAGCAAGGCGGTAGGAGGCGGCTGACTTCGCGCCCAACTCAGCGGGACGTGACGCGAGGGCGGGCCAACGGGGATCGGGAAACGACTTCGCATACACGATGGGTGTGTCGACCGCGTCCAAGCACGGGCCTTCGTGGGCGTCGTACTGGGCCTGGTCGACCGCCGACGCGGCCGCCTCCGTTGTCGAGGCTGTGCGATACGCCCCGGCCTCACTGAGCGTGATGCTGGCCATTTGACACCCGGCGACGGTGCGGACCGCGGTCTGAACGATGCGCAGAAGGACAGCGTCGTAGGAGCCCGCGGTGTAGAGGTGCTCGGCGATGGCGGCGAAGGCGGAGGCCAGACGCGTGGTCGGGGTGGCCTCCAGCCGTCGACACGCCGCCTCATCACGAGCACCAGCGGCGGCATCGCGCTCGACCGCCAACCCCTCGCGGTTCGCCCGCGCCAACCCGCGGGTGACGAGAGCCTCGAGCCGCTCCGCTGCCGGCTCGACGTCGCGCGCCAGACCAAGCTTGGCTTCCCGGGCGTCCAACTCGCGTTCCCGCTCGTCCAACGCGCGTTCCCGGGCGTCAGCGGTCATGTCTCGCACGTCCCCGGCCACGTCGCGCTCATCGGCCAACTCATCGCGCCGGTCAGCGACGAAGTCGCGCTTCTCAGCCGCCCACTGGCGTTCCACGTCGGGTGACTGTGCAGTCATTAGTTCGCTCCTCCTCACGGCCCGAGCCCAAGTCGATGCTATTCCGTCGCCGTCGCACCAGCGCTTGTTAGCCGCCATCGGCCCACCGCTCATCCGCAAGCCGCGCGTATGGCTACGGCGCTGCGGCGGGTCTCACCGGTGGCGACAACTTCTCCGCGTGCTCTCCGCAGCCCCCCAGGCATGGCGGACCAGGCATTCTGCACAGCCAGCCGCAAACGGCCGTCTGGAGCCGGTCACAGCCGGACAGCCCCAGAGCAGAAGAGCCCCGGACCAGCGTTTCCGCTGGTCAGGGGCCCTTCTGAACACTGGGTGGCAGGTGAAGGATTCGAACCTTCGTAGCTCTCGCGACGGATTTACAGTCCGTTTCCATTGGCCGCTCGGACAACCTGCCCCGTGCGCATGGAAGGATAGCAAGAGATCGAGCGCCGTCCGAAATCGAGGTCAGAGCGACCTCCCCCACCCCCTCGGACGTGCCTCGCCCGGCCCGCCGACACCCACCTCGCACCCGACCTGAAGGAGCCCCAGATGGCCGATTCCTCGTTCGACATCGTCAGCAAGTTCGACAAGCAGGAGATCGCCAACGCCGTCAACAGCGCGAGCAAGGAGATCGCCACGCGCTACGACTTCAAGAACGTCGGCGCCTCGGTCGAGCTGGCCGGCGAGGTCATCAAGATGAAGGCCAGCACCGAGGAGCGGTGCAAGGCGGTCCTCGACGTCGTGCAGACCCACCTCGTCAAGCGCAAGGTCAGCCTCAAGCACCTCGACGTCCCCGAGGCCGGCCCACGCATCTCGGGCAAGGAGTACCACCTCGACGCGCCCCTCAAGGAGGGCATCTCGCAGGAGAACGCCAAGAAGATCAACAAGCTCATCCGCGACGAGGGGCCCAAGGGCGTCAAGAGCCAGATCCAGGGCGATGAGCTGCGCGTCTCGAGCAAGAGCCGCGATGACCTCCAGGCCGTGCAGCGCATGTTGCGCGAGGCCGACCTCGACGTCGCGCTGTCCTTCACCAACCAGCGCTGAGCACCCGCTCCGGTATGCCGTCCGCCTGGCTCAGGCGGGCGGCATACCTGTGTCACGGGGCGGGGACCAGACCCCGCAGGTCGGCGAACACCTCGACCGCGAGCGGCCACCAGAAGAGGTGCCCGCAGTGGGCGGCATACTCCGGCGGTGTCACCCAGCGGGTGGCGTGGATGCCGTCGTCGCCGTCGGTGAGCGGGGGCCGCACCGTGTCGAGCTCGGTCCGGAAGACCTGGAGGTAGGGCTTGGCGACGTCGATGACGTTGTCATCGGTGCGCGGCGTGAATCGCTCGTAGCCGCAAGGGAAGACGCGCGCCGGGTCGAGGACCAGGCCGGTCTCCTCCTGGGTCTCGCGCACCGCGTTGTCGACGGGCGACTCGTGGGGCTCTCGCCAGCCACCGGGTGATCCCCACTCGCCGCGACGGACGCTGTGCACGGCCGCGAAGTCGCCGCGGGCGTCGCGCACGAAGACCATCGCGGCGATCACGCGTCGCTCGTCGACGGGCACGGTCGAGGCCACGAGGTCGACGTCGCTCGAGCCGTTGGGAAAGGGGACGTCGAGCTGACGGGCCACGCCGCGGTCGTGCTTGCGCTTGCGCAGCCGCAGGCCCGAGGCGTTGAGCCTGCGGGCGAGATCGACCCCGGATGTCGGTGTCGCCCCAGCGACGACGGCGTCGTGCCAGCGCACGTCGGGCACGTCGTAGTGGTCGCCGTCGAACGACCGCGGGTGCAGCCCCGCGGCCTTCGCCACGGCATGCAGCTCGGTGTAGGAGCTGTCGCTCACGAGGTGCGCGAAGAGCCGACCGTGGGCCGGCCAGATGGGCTCGTCGATCCACACCGTCACCCCGGCAGCCTAGGGCAGCGTCCGAATACCCCGGCCCTGTGGATGACGGCCGAGGCGGCGACGCGCACCGCCCTAGCCTCGATCGGGAGAGGACGTCAGACCGGACGTCCTGAGCCGAAGGAGCCACCATGTCCCGCTCGATCGTCGACACCGAGGTCATCGCCGCAGCCGCCGGCGACATCAACCGCCTGGCCGAGAGCATCCAGGCCGACGTCGCGACCCTGCGGGGTCGCCTCGCTTCGCTCGACGGCGCCTGGGAGGGGCCGGCCAAGGCGGAGTTCGTCCGGGTGATGCACGACTACCAGAGCGCGCAGGCCCGCATGAACGAGGTCATCTCCGACATCGGGAGCCTCACCTCCCGGGTGGCCGGCGCCTACCTCGAGCACGAGAACGCGACCCGCGCCCTCTTTGCGCGGTGACCCATAGACCTTCACCCGACCTCACCTCAACCCCACGATCTCCGGCGCAGGGCCTGACCCCTGGATGGCCGTGCCGGGCGCAGAGAGCCGCAGGGAGGTCCCGTCGAGCGACGGGACCTCCCTGCGGTGCAGTTGGCTGGACTACTTCATCGTGCCCGCCGTGACCGAGCCCTGCAGCTGACGCTGGAAGATGAGGTAGACGATGAGCACCGGCACGACCGTGATGACGACGGCCGCGAAGAGGGCGCCGAAGTCGACGGCGTAGTTGGCCTGTGAGGCGAACGAGGCCATCCCCTGCGAGAGCACGTAGTTGTCGCGGTTCGTGTTCAACGCCACCGGCAGCAGGAACTGGTTCCAGAGCCCGAGGAAGTTGAAGATCGCCACCGAGGCCATGCCCGGCTTGGCCATGGGCAGCATGATCTGGAAGAACTTGCGCCACTCCCCCGCGCCGTCCACCTCGGCCGCCTCGGAGATCTCATCCGGGAGGTCCTTGAAGAACGGGTAGAGGAAGAACACCGTGAACGGCAGCGCGAACGCGACGTAGGTGAGGGTCAGCCCGGGGAGCGTGTTGAGCAGCCCGATGCTCTTCAGCACGAAGAACAGCGGCACGATGGCGAGGAACACCGGGAAGGTCAGCCCTGCCAGCATGAGGTAGTAGATCGCCCGGGCCCCGAAGAAGTCGAACCTCGCCAGCACGTAGGCGCACATGGCCCCGAGGATCATCACGATGATGAGCGCCGACACGACGACCACGACAGTGTTGACGAAGAAGTCGCCGATGCCGGAGGTGGTCCACGCGTTGACGTAGTTCGTGAAGTTCCACTCCTGCGGGAGGGTGAACGGCGACGCGAAGATCTCCGAGGTCGTCTTGAACGACGTCATCAGCGTCCACAACAGCGGGACGATGACGATTGTCGACCAGACGATCAGCACCGTGTGTGCCGACATGTTGAACGCCCGGTCCCCCCCGGATGCCTTGCGCGCCAAGGCGGTCGGCCTCGAGGTGGGTGTTGCCGGCTCGGCGTGTGTCGTGGTGCTCATCGCGCCTCCCCCCGCTGGCCGCCCCCGGTGAGCCGGTTGACCAGGAAGACCAGGCCGGCGAAGACGAGGGTCATCGCCGCGAGGGTGACCCCCATCGCGCTGGCCAGGCCGAACTGGCCCTTGGAGAACGCCGTCGTGAAGAGGGTCTGCGACATCACCAAGGTCGTGTTCTCGGGTCCCCCGCCAGGGTTCATCGCCTGCATGTAGACGAAGGCGTCGAGGGCGAGGATGCCGAGGTAGATGTAGGCCGTCTGCACGTTCTCGCGGATGAGAGGAAGCGTCACCGAGAACGCGGTGCGCAGCCGGCCTGCGCCGTCGATCCGGGCAGCGTCGTACATCTCGGACGGGATGCCCTTGATGGCCGCCACGAAGAGCACCATGTAGAACCCCACGAAGCTCCAGATGATGACGAACATGATCGCCGGCATCGCCGTCCGCGTGTCACCGAGCCACGGGAAGGACTCGAACTGCTCGAGCCCGATCCCCGTGAGCAACCCGTTGAGCAGGCCTCGCGACGGGTCATACATCTGCGCCCACAGCAACCCGGTGATGATGGCCGGGATCGTGTAGGGGAAGAACGACACGACGCGGTAGAAGCTCGAGTTCCGCAGCCCTCGCACGGCCCCTTGGCTGGAGCCCCCGATCGTCACCATCGTGGCCAGCGCGAGGCTGAGCACGATGGTGACGAGGGGCACGACGATGGCCAGCAGCACGTTGTTCCACAGCGCGGTCATGAAGATGTCGTCGGCGAGGAGCTTCTTGTAGTTCGCCAGGCCGATGAAGTCCATGTCGGGCGTGAAGCCGGACCAGTTCGTCAAGGAGTAGTAGAACGCCTGGACGAACGGCCAGATGACGAACACCATGAAGATCGTCAGCGGCAACCCGAGGAACACGACCATGAAGCTGACCCGGTCGAAGGTCAGCCGCCGTCTGGACCGCCGTCGTCTCGACCCCGCGTGGCCGTCAGGGGCCCCGACCAGCGCGGGGTTGGTCATGAGACCTTGACCTTCTTGATCGAGTCGTCGTTGCGCACGGTGTCGGTGATCTTCTGCAGGCCGGAGGTCAGTTCGGCTGCGTCGGCGTCACCGGCGAGGAAGCTGTTCCACACGACGAGCTGGTTCGTGTTCATCCCGTAGAGGTCGACGAAGTTCCACGTGAAGATCTTGTCGCCGGCGCCTTCGAGCATCTTGGTCTGGGACACCAGGGCGGTCGAGCCGAAGCCGTCCTCGGGCACGATGCCCTTGACGATGGTGGGCGACAGGCGCGTCTTGGAGAAGTTCGTCGCCGCCTCCTTCGAGAGCATGACGCGCAGCAGCTCCTTGCCGCCGGCGACGTTCGCACCCTTGGAGGGGATGACGAACGGCTCGCCCGCCGTGCTGTGCATGGCCTCGTAGGGCATCGACGAGCTGGCGTCGACGGTCGGCTCCGGGGCGCCGGTCATCTTGAAGCCCGACTTGGTCTGCTTCATCATCTCGTTCTCGATCCACGAGCCCGAGGGGTAGAGCAGAGCCGACTCGTCGTTGCTCCACTGGGCCTGCGCGGCGGTGAACTGCGTGCCCGCCCCACCCGGCTTGAAGTAGCCGGCCTTGACGATCTCGCCCATGGCCTTGAACACCGCCTGGACCGCCGGCTTGGACCAGCAGTCACCTTCGAGGTTCTCGAGCGAGAGTCGGACCTCGTCGCCGCCCTGCTTGATCGCCGAGGCGATCGCCATCGTCTGGTAGTAGGTCGCGGCCTCCTTGCCCCAGACGAAGAGGTACTTGTCCTTGGCCTTGGCCTCGGCGCCGAGCTTCATCGCGTCGTCCCAGGTCTTCGGAGGCGTCCAGCCGTTGGCCTGGAACAGGGCGTCGGAGTACCACAGCGCGTAGACGGTCAGCACGTAGTTGAGCGCCACGAACTTGTCGCCGAAGGTGCCCGGCTTGGTGACGCCGCCGAAGAGGGTGTCCTTGATCGGGGTGCCCTCGAGGTTCGGCGCCTCGATGAGGCTCGTCATGTCCTCAAGCTGGTCGATGATCGTGCTGAAGCCGATCGCGTTGGCGCCCGAGTTGTCGATGAGGTCGGGCGGGTTGCCACCGACGAAGCGCGGCTGGAGCTCCTGCGCGATCTGCGTCGACGGCGAGACCTTGGCCGTGCTGCCGGGGTGATTCTTCTCGAGGATCTTCGCGGCGAAGTCGACGTAGTCGATGCCGTAGCCGCCGTTGAAGATCACGGCGTCGATCGTGGCCTTCTCCGCCATGCCGAACGGGTTGTCCTTCGAGGTCGCGCCCGTCGCAGCAGGCGGGGCGCCGGTGTCGTTGTTGCTGCTGCTGCCCGCGCAGGACGCGAGGGTGCCTGCAAGTGGAGCGGCCAGGGCGAGCCCCAGGGCTCCACGCACGAAGGTGCGGCGGTCGAATGCCTTCTTCTCGATGCTCATGGTGCAGTTCATACCTTTCATGGGTGGGGTGTGTCAGGCGTGTCGACGGAGTCGGTCGCCGTAGCGGTCTTCGAGGCGGTGGTTGTGCTCGTCACCGCCGGGGATGTTGGCCGAGAGGTAGACGGGCGGAGTCGTGCCGGATGCCGCCAGCCGGCCGGCGGCGCCGACGGTGAGCAGCTGGGCGATGAAGGCGGCGGTCATCGACGAGACCGCCCCCACCGCGACGTCCCCCGGCAGCGTGAGCGTGGCGTCGCCGTAGGGGGCGAGGTTGTCGATGACGACATCCGCGATCTCACTGAGGCGCTTGCCACTCGGGTGCTTGGGCGTCACCCGGGCGGTGTGCTCGAGGCTGGTCACGGCGATGACACCGTGCCCGGCCTCCTTTGCCTTGAGTGCGAACCCGACGATCGAGCCGTTGACGCCGGAGTTGCTGGCGATGAGGAAGACGTCGGCCGGGGCAGCGGCGGTGAGCTCCCACAGCGCGTCGACGACAGTCGGCTCGCGCTCGAGGGTGGAGGCGTCGGCGAGGACCGACGGGTCCTGACCTCCGAGGACGACGAGGTCGCTGAGTGCGGTCCGAGCCGTGGGGATGAAGCCCCCCGCCCGCCCGGCGATCTCCATGGCGAAGGCCTGGGAGTGGCCGGTCCCGAACGCCTGCAGCACGCCACCGGCCGAGATGGCGTCGACGATCAGGGTGATGGCGTCGTCGAGACCACCGCGGCGGGCGTTCTCGGCGATCCGTTCGATCCGGCTCGTCGTCTCCTCGGTCATCTGCCCGATGAGGTCAGCCATGGGGTGCGTCCTTTCCGAACGTGGGTCGTGGGGTGGAAGTCGGGGTGAAGCTCCGAGTGTCCGTGGCGTCGCCCACGGCTGGGATGCGGGGCCCTGAACCTGCCTGCTTGCGGAGCGGCCGGCGGTGCGGCAGCACCGCCATCGCCGAGGCGGCCAGCTTCGTGGTCGTGCGGGGGAAGTTCTGCTGGGCGATGAGGACGTAGAGCAGGTCGAGGACGAAGAGCTGGGCGTGCTTGGCCGAGAGCTCGTCGGGCTGGAGGTACTCGTCCGGGGTCGCGGTGAGCAGGTGCTCGTCGGCGAGCATCGCCAGCGTCGAGTCCGTGCGGTTGGTCATCGCCACGGTGAAGGCGCCGGTCGACCGGGCCTGAGAGAGCATCTGGACCGTCTCCTGGGTGCGGCCGGTGTTGGAGATGCCGATGGCGACGCTGCGCTCGTCCTGGATCGCCGCACTCGTAAGGCCGAGATGCACCTCTGACCACGCGTGCACGTTGATGCCTATCCGGTAGAGCCGCATCGCCATCTCGGTGGCCATACCGGCGCTGCCCCCGATCCCGTAGATGTCGAGGTGGTGGCAGGTGGCGATCCGGCCGGCGATCCGGGAGAACTGTTCGAGGTCGACCGAGGTCGCCGTCGCCTGGAGGGAGCGCGAGTGCGTGTCGAGCAGGGCCTGCACGACCTGGGCCGCGGAGTCGTCCGGCTCGAAGGCGCGGCCGATGTCGGTGTGCCAGGACTCGTTGGCATCGCCTCGCCCCACGTCGGCCGCGACCCCGACCCGCAGGGGCACGTAGCCGGCGTAGCCGATCGCCCGACAGAAGCGGGTCACGGTCGCCGCAGAGGTGCCTGCCTCCTTGGCGAGCTCGGTGATCGAGAGGTTGAGCGGCGCCGTGGGATTCTCGAGCAGAACTGCGGCTATCTTGGCCATGGCAGCGGACATCTGCGGGCGCTTGGCACGGATCCGGTGCGCGACGCCGGGGCTGGCGTCGGCGGATCCTGCTCGTGGCGACACGCGGTTCGCTGAGGGCATGTGAAAATTCATCTCACTTGTCTGGAGGCAACAGTGAAAATCTTTCCCATCCCGGCCGCGGGGTCAACGATTGGATGATGTCAAAACGCTAACGATGACTCACCTCGGCATCGATGCCGGCGGCACCTCCACGAGAGCGGTCGTGCTGGACTCCGGTGGACACTGCCTGGGCCACGGCCGCTCCGGCAGCGGCAACCCGATCTCCGCAGGACCGACGGTCGCCGCCACGTCGATGTGCGACGCCGTGCAGCAGGCCCTCACCGCGGCCGGGCTCCCCGGTTCAGCGGTCACCTCGACCTCGGTGGCCATGGCGGGCGGCAGCCGGGTTGCCGAGGACGACGAGGTGGCGGCGGCCCTGGGCGGCGCCCTCGTGACGGCCGGCGTGTCCGCTGCACTCACCGTGGAGCCCGACCTGCTCGCTCTCTACTTCTCCGGCACGCACGAGCCGAGCGGCTACGCGCTCGTCGCCGGCACGGGAGCCGCGGCCGTGCGCATCGTCGACGGCGAGGTGGTCGCCACGAGCGACGGCCTCGGCTGGCTGCTCGGAGACGACGGCTCGGGCTTCTGGATCGGCCGCGAGGTGGTCCGCGCCGTGAGCGCCGACCTCGACGGGCGTGGTGCGTCCACCGCCCTGACGTCGCTCCTGCTCGAAGCCGTCCCGCTTGCGGTTCGGCGGGCGGGCGAGCCCCTCGGGCCGGGCGCCGTGCAGCACCCCGCACTCCGGCATCTCGTCCGCGAGCTGTATGCCGCGCCGCCCGTCCACCTCGCCCGCTTCGCTCCGCTCGCCTTCGCTGCGGCTGCGACGGGCGACGACGCGGTCGCCGCCGACATCATCGCGCGGGCCGGCCTGGCCCTGTCCAACACCCTGGCGGCGGCCCTGCTGCCAGACCTCGACGGACCGGTCGTGCTCGGCGGCAGTGTGCTCGTGCACCAGGCCGGCGTCACCGACCGCGTCCGGGCCTCGCTGGCGAGCGCCGGGCGCTCGATGTCGATTCGCGTCGTCACGGACGGTCTCGTCGGCGCAGCGGTCCTCGCCCTCCGGCGGTCCGGCGTCGCTGTCGACGCCGCGACCTTCGCCACCGTGACCGACTCCCTCGCCCGGCTCCGTTGAGCCTTCCGCCCGCGGCGGGGCATGCGGTAGCTCCGGCACGGCACAGATGACGCCGAAGGGCGGCTCCCCTCGTGGGGAACCGCCCGTCGGTCAGGCTGTGCTGCTGGGAGGTGCTGGGCTCAGAAGCCCATGCCGCCCATGCCGCCCATGTCGTCGCCACCGGGCATCGCCGGCGCGTTCTTCTCGGGCTTGTCGGCGATGACGGCCTCGGTCGTGAGGAAGAGCGCCGCGATCGAGGCTGCGTTCTGCAGTGCCGAGCGGGTCACCTTGACCGGGTCGATGATGCCGGCGGCGAGCAGGTCGACGTACTCGCCGGACGCGGCGTTGAGGCCCCATCCGGACTCGAGCCCGCGCACCTTCTCGGCCACGACTCCACCCTCGAGACCGGCGTTGATCGCGATCTGCTTGAGCGGGGCCTCGGTCGCGACGCGCACGATGTTGGCGCCCGTCGCCTCGTCACCCTCGAGGTTGAGCGACTCGAACGCGACCTTGGCGGCCTGGATGAGGGCGACGCCGCCACCGGCGACGATGCCCTCCTCGACGGCAGCCTTGGCGTTGCGCACGGCGTCCTCGATGCGGTGCTTGCGCTCCTTGAGCTCGACCTCGGTGGCCGCGCCCGCCTTGATGACGGCGACGCCGCCGGCGAGCTTGGCGAGGCGCTCCTGGAGCTTCTCGCGGTCGTAGTCGGAGTCCGACTTCTCGATCTCGGCCTTGATCTGGGAGATGCGGCCCTCGATCTGCGAGCGGTCGTCGGCGTCCTCGACGATGGTCGTCTCGTCCTTGGTGACGACGACCTTGCGAGCCCGGCCGAGCAGGTCGAGGGTGGCGTTCTCGAGCTTGAGACCGACCTCCTCGGAGATGACCTGGCCACCGGTGAGGATGGCGATGTCGGTGAGCATGGCCTTGCGGCGGTCGCCGAAGCCCGGAGCCTTGACGGCGACCGACTTGAACGTGCCACGGATCTTGTTCACGACGAGGGTCGCGAGGGCCTCACCCTCGATGTCCTCGGCGATGATGAGCAGCGGCTTGCCCGACTGCATGACCTTCTCGAGGAGGGGCAGCAGGTCCTTGACGTTGCTGATCTTGGAGTTCGCGACGAGGACGTAGGCGTCGTCGAGCACGGTCTCCATGCGCTCGGTGTCGGTGACGAAGTAGGCGGAGATGTATCCCTTGTCGAAGCGCATACCCTCCGTCATCTCCAGCTCGAGGCCCATGGTGTTGGAGTCCTCGACGGTGATGACACCTTCCTTGCCGACCTTGTCCATCGCCTCGGCGATGAGCGCGCCGATCTCCTCGTCAGCCGCCGAGATGCTGGCGGTCGAGGCGATCTGCTCCTTGGTCTCGATCTCCTTGGCCTGCTCGAGCAGGGTGGCGGAGACGGCGTCGACAGCCTTCTCGATGCCGCGCTTGAGCGCCATCGGGTTGGCGCCGGCGGCCACGTTGCGCAGGCCTTCCTTCACCATGGCCTGGGCGAGCACGGTGGCCGTCGTGGTGCCGTCGCCGGCGACGTCGTCGGTCTTCTTGGCGACCTCCTTGACGAGCTCCGCGCCGATCTTCTCGTAGGGGTCGTCGAGCTCGATCTCCTTGGCGATCGAGACGCCGTCGTTGGTGATCGTGGGTGCGCCCCACTTCTTCTCCAGCACGACGTTGCGGCCCTTCGGGCCGAGGGTGACTCGCACGGCGTCGGCGAGGATGTTCATGCCCCGCTCGAGGCCGCGGCGTGCCTCTTCGTCAAAAGCAATGGTCTTTGCCATTCGGGTGGTTCCTCCCACGCGAAAAATGTGTGGTGGACCGCATGTCGCCCGCGACGGACGGGACCGACCCCCGCAGCTCACGTCGCTGTGGGACCCAGCCCCTCGGCATACGGCCCGGATCTGTCACTCCCCTATGGAGAGTGCTAACGCCATTATTGGCACTCTCCGGGTGAGAGTGCAAACGCTCGGGCGCTCGCGGACGCGCAACGGCCCGCGCCTGCGAGCAGCCCCGACAGGGGCTGGCCACGCTGCCGTATGCCGTCCGGTCGCGTCAGCCTCTGCGGCTGGGCCCGAGCGCGGCGGCGATGCGGGCGGCATACCCCGCGGAATCCTCGGCGGAGGAGTAGGACGTCCGCGGCCAGAAGAAGCCGCGGAGCCCGTCGCCCTTCGTGCGGGGCACGACGTGCACGTGCAGGTGGGGCACCGACTGGCTCACGACGTTGTTGGTCGCGACGAAGGTGCCCTGCGAACCGAGGCCCTCGACGGCGGCGCGGGCCAGGCGCTGGGTCGTCTCGGTCAGGTCGGCGTGCAGTCGGGGCGGGAGCTCGAGCAGGGTCTCGACGTGATCCCGCGGGACGAGCAGCACGTGGCCCTTGAAGACCGGGCGACGGTCGAGGAAGGCGATGAAGTCCGGCTCGTCGAGCACGACGTCGGCGGGCACCTGACCTGCGACGATCGAGCAGAAGACACAGTCCATGCGCTCAGGCTCCCACGTGGTGATCTCGTGACGTCTCAGTGACGACTCATCGACGACTCATCGACGCGGCGGCGGGGTGTTCTTCGGTTTCGGCCGCTTGAGCTGCCCCGGGGGCACGTCGGTCGGGGAACTCGGCGACGCGGTCGGCCTCGGCTGCGGCGCGGGCGCCGACGGCTGCGGCGCGGGGGCCGACGGCTGCCGCACAGTGGCGGTGCGCGCCACCGTGACGGCGGTGCGACGAGGCGTGAGCGTCGACGAGGTGCCCGACTGGGCCGTGGGCCCGGAGGAGCCGGCTCCGGCGGCCGGAGTGCCGGTGATTCCCGTGCTGACGGTGCTGACGGTGCTGACCGTGCTGACGGTGGCTGTCGAGGTGGCCGCTGGGGTCGGCGGTGCGACGCCGCTCGGGACATCGTCGGACGCCCCGGACCAGTCGCTCGACGACGGCCCCGCCGGGCGCGCGGCGGACGATGGGTCACCCGGGCCGACCACGAGGAGGACGCCGACCAGGGCGGCGCTGAGCACCGCCGCGAGGCCGATGACAGCCCCGATGACGAGGTTGCGGCGGTGGCGGGCCTGTCGTCGTCCGGTGCGGGTTTCGAGAGACATGGCCACCCAACGTAGACGAAGACGGCGTGGATCGGGCCTCTGAGAGCCTGCCGAATGCTCCCGCCACTAGCGTGGGGCCATGACGGCGCAGCCACCGAAGAGGCCACCGACCAGGCCACCGGTCGCCCGCGGCTTCGTCGAGGTCGCCGACCGGGTCTTCGTGGCCCGCTACCCCGAGTGGGACGTCAATGTCGGCCTCGTCCTCGGCCGCGACGGCGCCGTCGTCATCGACACGCGCTCGAGTGACGTGCAGGGCCGGCACGCCCTCGACGACGTGCGACGGCTCGGCCGCGACATCACCGTCACCCACGTCGTCAACACGCATGTGCACTTCGACCACACCTTCGGCAACGCCGCGTTCGAGACGGCCACGGTGCACGCCCACGACAACGTCGGGCGCACCCTCAGTGCCGACGCCGAGCGCGTCAAGGCGCTCTTCCGGGCCGACCCGGGGCCGGCTCCTGAGCTCGGTTACAGCGCGCAGGACGCCGCGGACGTGCTCGCCACGGTCGTGCGCGCACCCGACCGCACCTTCGGCAGCAACGCGACCATCGACCTCGGTGACCGCGTCGTCACGATGACGTATGCCGGTCGCGGCCACACCGACGGAGACATCGCGGTCGTCGTGCCCGACACCGACGCGGTCTTCCTCGGCGACCTCGTCGAGGAGAGTGCGCACCCGTCGTTCGGTGGGGACTGCTGGCCCTTCGACTGGCCCGACACGCTCACCTCGCACCTCTACCAGACCAGTGAGCGCACGGTCGTCATCCCCGGGCACGGACGGCCTGTCGACACCGCCTTCGTGGAAGCGCAGCGCGACGACATCGCGGCCGTCGCCTCCGTGATCCGCGGCCGCCGGCTCGGAGGCCAGTCGCTCGAGGAGGCGCTGCGCGAGCCCGACGACCGACTGCCCTACCCTCTCGAGTGGCTCGGGTCCGCGATCCGTCGCGGCTGGGAGCAGGCCAACCCTCCGGTCACCTGACGGCCTCGGGCACCAGCACGCCGGCGGCGCCCCCGGCGTGCTGCTGGATCCGGGCCGGAGCATCCCCGTCACCGCGCCCGCCGCGGCCCGTCGCGGCCCGTCGCGGCCCGTCGCAACCCGTCACAGAAGGACACCCGTGTCAGAGCAGCATCCGGGTCACACCCCCGGCCCGAGTGCCCTCGTCGATGCAGCCGGCGAGGTGACGCAGGCCTCGTGGTTCGGCCGCCGTCAGCGCGCCTACGTCGACCGGGCCGCGCGTCGCGCCCACGACGACGTCGTCGCGCACGGGGCAGCTTCGTCCCTCCGTGCCACCTCGGCGGCACTCGTGGGCTTCTCCGTGATCGTCCTGCTCGGGCTCGTCGCCTCCGTCGTGGTCCTCCTCTGGGCGACCGTCCAGCCCAAGGGCGTGTGGGGCTGGGTCGGCGTGGTGGTCGGCTGGGTCGTGGTGGTTGCCGTGCTCCCTCGCCCGCAGCAGGTCACCGACGCGGAGCTCCTGCCTGCGGAGGAGTTCCCGCACACGCACCGTCTCGTCACCTCCCTGGCCGACGAGGTCGGCGCGCGGCCACCGGCGAGCATCCACGTCGACCTCGACTTCAACGCACATGTGGTCAGCACCGGCTGGCGATTGCGACCGGCGCTCGTCATCGGTCTGCCGTGCTGGACCTACCTGACCGACGACGAGCGGATCGCGCTCCTCGGGCACGAGCTCGGTCATCTCGCCGCGCGCGACACCCTCCGCGCCGTGCTCGTCGGTCAGGCCCATGCCGTGCTCGAGCGGCTCGCCACGCTGATCACCCCGCTGCCCGCGGATGCCTACTCCGCGCTGGACAGGTCGGACGTCGACGACGGCGGCTGGGGAGGCACGGCGACCATGAACGCGGTGGGCTCGGGACTGCTGCGGCTGATGTCGCTCCCTGCCCTGGCGCTGCTGCTCGCCTTCGAGCGGCTGGCCGCGGCGGACCGACAGCGCCGGGAGTACCGCGCCGACCTCCGCGCTGCCGACGTCGCCGGCACCGCAGCGGTCGTGCGGCTCCTGCTCACCGTCATGAACACCAACGGTCTGCACACCGTTGCCGGCTCGGCCGCCCGCCGGAGGGAGGACCCCTTCGCCGCTCTGGAGCAGGTGCGCGTGCGACCTGCTCCCACCCCCTCGGACATCGCTGCAGCCCGCGTCCGAGCCCAGGCCGCCGACCTGCGGTGGGACGACAGCCACCCGCGCGACGACCTGCGCATCGAGGTCGTCGAGGCGCGGCCCGTCACCGCGGACCGGGCCACCCTGGAGCCCCGACGCCGTCTGGTCGCGTCGGCCGACGGCGAGCTCTCGACGCTGCGCCCCGGCCTGTCGCGCGCGCTGGCCCACAACCTGCTCGAGACCTGGCTCTGACCGACGACGCCAGACGCGAGGTCAGGCCAGCGCGCTGGGGAACGCGTCCGACCACGAACGCAGCGCCACCCCGCCGTCGGCGGCCCGGTCGACGCTCGTTGCAGCCAGGGTCGCGTGCACGATCGCCCGCGCCACGCAGTCGGCGCCGGCCTCCATGACCACGGTCTGCTCAGCCGGGTCGGACGCAGCCCGGCCCCCCGTCGCCACGGCGAAGAGCGTGTCACCGTCGAAGAGCGTGTGGACCGGTCGCACGGCACGGGCGATGCCGTCGTGCCCGACCCCCGCCATCTTCTGGCACTGCGCCTTGGTCAGGGTCGCATCGGTCGCGATGACCCCGATCGTGGTTGCGAGACCCGGAAGGGCCGACTCCCCCGCCTCGACGGCAGCCAGCGAGCGCTCTTGTGCCGCAGCAAGATCCGCTGGACTCGGCTGCCGCACATGAGTGAACTCGCCCGGCAGTCCGAGCCGGACGGCATACGGCAGCCCGGTCGCGAGGTCGACGACCGAGCCGACCGCGTTGACGACGACGAGCGCGGCGACAGTGACGCCCGACGGCAGCACGACGCTCGCACTCCCCACCCCGCCGCGGAGCCCACCAGCCTTGGCCCCCGTGCCAGCGCCGACGTTGCCCTGGGCGAGGGGTGCCTCTGTCGCCGCGGCGTATGCCGCCCTGCCGTCCTCGGCACGCGGACGATGGGTCCACGTGCCGCCGCGTCCCAGGTCGAAGAGGATCGGCTGCGGGCACGATGGGCACGACCCGGGCGGCGTCAGGTGGTGTGGCCATCGGCCAGCCACGGCCGTCGGCGGCCAGCGCGTCCATCACCCCGTCGGCGGCCGCGAGACCGAAGGCGGAGCCACCGCCGAGCAGCACGGCGTCGACCCGGTCGACGAGGTTGCGCGGGTCGAGCAGGTCGGTCTCGCGCGTGCCGGGCCCACCCCCGCGCACGTCGACCCCGCAGACCGCACCGCCGGGGGGCGTCAGCACGACGGTGACTCCCGTGAGCCAGCCCGGCTCGTCGCGGGTGAGGTGGCCGACCTGGATGCCCGTGACGTCGACGAGCGAGTTGGTGGGGCCGGCGCCGGTGGCCCGACCCGCCGGGCCCGAGGTCACTGCGACTCCCGCAGCTCGAACTCCATGAGCCGGCCCGGCGAGCTGAAGCCGAGCCGCTCGTAGAACTCCTGCGCCTGCGCGTCCGGGGCGTTGAGACGGATCCACTTGACGTCGGTCGTGCGCGCCCACTCGATCATCGCCTCGGTGAGCGCGCGGCCCACCCCGCGGTCGCGGCAGGTCGGCGCGACGAAGAGGCCGCCGACGTGGAGCCAGCTGACATCGGCCCGGGCCGGCCAGGGCAGCGCCCGGATGCGACGGGTCTCGAGCAACCCGGCGTGCTCGCCGCGACTCTCGGCGATCCACGTCGGGCGGTCTGGGCGGTCAGCCAGCCACGCGTCGACGAAACGGTCGAGGTAGCCCTGCTCGGACGGCATACCGAGCTCGCGGGCGAACTGCAGGTGCAGCGCGGCGACAACGAAGGCGTCATCGGGACCCGCGCGACGGATCACGACCTCGGCCATGCCCGAAGTGAATCACGGCCGGCGCGCCGATGCGTGGACGTGAGGTCCAGCGTGGACCGGCTCAGACGTTGATGCCGAGACGGCGGCTGGTGCGAGCGCGCTGGCGGCTCGCGCGCATCCGGCGCAGCCGCTTGATGAGCATCGGGTCGGCGGCGAGCGCGTCGGGGTTGTCGAGCAGCGCGTTGAGCACCTGGTAGTAGCGCGTGGAGCTCATGTCGAAGAGCTCCTTGATGGCCTGCTCCTTGGACCCGGCGTACTTCCACCACTGGCGCTCGAACGCCAGGATCTCGAGGTCGCGGGCCGAGAGGCCGGCCTCCGAGTCGTGGCGGTGTGGCTGCGCCGTGGCGTGGTCTGTGCTCATGTCCCCGTCTTCGCTGCGGTCGTCAGGTGGTGCGGTCGGGCGTTGGCTCCGCCCCCACCATAGACCCAAATGACAGGGGTGTCATTTGCCTCAGGGCCCCTGGCGGGCGTGTCCCGACCGGGTGTCGCCAGCCGCGTTCCACCGGTCACAGCCGCCCCAGGAGCCCCTCAGGCCATGGTGTCGAGGATGGCCGTGACGTCCGCCCTCGTCGTCTGCGGGTTGACGACGGCGAAGCGCGTCAGCGTCTCGCCTCGGAAGGTCGTGGGCACGACGAAGGCGAACTCCTGGCCGAGGAGGCGGTCGGTCCACGCCTGGTAGTCGTCGGACGACCAGCCGAGGCGGCGGAAGACGATGACCGACAGGTCGGGCTCCCGCACCGCCTCGAGGTAGGGGCGCCGCTCGATCTCGGCAGCGGCGTGCCGCGTCACAGCGAGGGTGTCCTCGATCGCCTCGACGTAGGCGTCGGTGCCGTGGACCGCGAGGGAGTACCAGAGCGGCAGTCCGCGGGCGCGGCGCGTCAGGCCGATCGAGTAGTCCGTCGGGTTCCACTCGCTGGACTTCGTGATGACGTCGAGGTAGCCCGCCTCCTGCGTGTGCGCGGCGCGCGCCAGCGACGGGTCGCGATAGATGAGCGCGCAGCAGTCGAAGGGGGCGAAGAGCCACTTGTGCGGGTCGACGATGAAGGAGTCGGCCCGCTCGATGCCCTCGTAGAGGTGGCGCACCGAGGGGGCGGCGAGGCCGGCGCCGCCGTAGGCCCCGTCGACGTGCATCCAGATGCCGAACTCCTCGCACACCTCGGCCACCCCGTCGAGGTCGTCGACCACGCCGAAGTTGGTCGTGCCGCTCGTTGCCACGACGGCGAAGAAGGTCTCGGGGCCGTGCTCCTCGAGCGTGCGCCGCAGCTCCGGGCCGGTCATCCGCAGCATGTCGTCGACGACGACGCCGCACACCTCCGCGTCCATGACGGCCGCCATCGAGGTCACCGACGAGTGGGCGTTGTCGGTCGCCGCGATGCGGAAGGGCCGCGCACCGGTGCCCTCCGCGAGCGCCTTCGCGCGGGCGGTATGCCGCGCGGTGACGAGTGCCGACAGGTTGCCGACCGTGCCGCCGGGCACGAAGACGCCGCCGGCCTGCTCGGGTAGGCCCGCGAGGTCGGAGATCCAGCGCAGGGCCTGGTTCTCGGCGTAGACGGCGCCGGCTCCCTCCATCCACGAGCCGCCGTAGATCGACGAGGCACCGACGACGACGTCGAAGGCGGCGGCCTCCCGAGTCGGGGCACACGGGATGAACGAGAGATAGCGGGGGTGGTCGGTCGACAGGCACGCGGGGGCGAGTGTGTGCTCGAACAGCTCCATCGCCCGCGTCGAGCCGAGACCGGCAGCGGTGATCGTCTGCCCGGCTGCCGAGAGCAGGTAGTCCTCGGACTGTGGCCCGTCGAGCGGGATCGGGTCCATGAGGAGGCGCTCGCGCGCGTAGGTGAGGACCTTGTCGACGGCGATGTCGTCGGGGTCCTTGTCGAAGCTGTGCACGGGCCGATGCTAGGCCCTCGCGCCGGCACCACTTCGCACGCTCTGGCGCGCTCAGGCCTGTCGGGGCCGGTGACGCGAGTAGCGTCGGAGGGCGAGATGGCCGGTTGGTCCGAGCCGGCCCTGACCCGATGAGGGAGGCCTCGGTGGCACCGACGCGAGACGACGCGGTCCCGACGTTCGACACGGTGGTGCTCGACTGCCCCGACCCGGCGGAGCTCGCGCGGTTCTATGCCCGGCTGCTCGACTGGCCGATGCCCGAGGTCGGGCCCGAGGCGCTCGAGGAGGGCGGAGCCGTGACGCTCGACGCACCACACGGCGGCGCGGGGATCGGCTTCCATCGCGCCGCCGGCTTCGTCGCGCCGACGTGGCCCGACCCGGAGGTGCAACAGCAGCTGCACCTCGACTTCCACGTGGACGACATCGAGAGCGCGCACGAGCGTGCCGTGGGTCTCGGCGCCCGGCACCTGCGCAGCCACGAGCACTCGGCCGACGCCGGCTACCGGGTCTATGCCGACCCCGTCGGGCACCCCTTCTGCCTGTGCTGGTGGTGACCCGCTGCGACCCGTGGTGGCTGGTGGCGACGTCGCGCTGACCTGAGCTGGACCTCAGCCGAGGAACGCGGTGCGCAGCTCGTCAGCGGTCGACGCCACGGCGTTGGGCCGCACTGCGTGCAGCGCATCCGGCAGACCCGCACCCCACGTCACGGCGAGGGTGTCCATGCCAGCCGCCTTGCCGGCGAGAACGTCGACGACGGCGTCCCCGACGTAGACGGCGTCGTTGCTGCCGCGCCCCATCCGCTCGAGGGCCAGCAGCAGGGGGGTCGGGTCGGGCTTGTGGCGGTCGGTGTCCTCCATCGCGACGAGCACGTCGACGTGCTGGCTGATGCCGAGGATGTCCATCGCCTGCTGGGCCGACTCGCGTCGCTTCGACGTGGCGATGGCGACGTGCACGCCGGCCGCACGCAGCTCCCCGAGCACGTCGATGACGCCGTCATAGGTCCGGATGAGCCGCTCGGTGTTGTCCGAGTTCCATTGCAGATATGTCGAGTACAGCTCATCGGCCTGCTCCGGCGAGTGGTCGCGGAAGGCACCGATGAGCGGCCGACCGATCCAGGACCGGATGACGTCGGGGTCCTCCTCGCAGCCCAGCACGGTGCGGAACGCGTGCTGGTACGACTCGACGATGAGGTTGATGGTGTCGGCCAGCGTGCCGTCGAGGTCGAAGACGGCAGTGGACCAGCGAGGAGTCGTCACCCGGCGAGCGTAGCCAACCGCTCAGGAGCCGCTGAGCCAGCGTCCGGCCCGCATCACCCGCTGCACCCGGGTGTCCTCGTCGACGACGACGAGGTCGGCGCGCGCTCCCGACTGAAGCGCGCCGCGGTCACGCAACCCGAGCAGGCGGGCAGGGGTGCGCGCACCGGCCCGGACGGCATACACCAGGGGGAGCCCGTGACGGACCTGGCGGCTGACGATGTCGGCGATGTGGCTCGTGCCTCCGGCGATGGAGCCGGGCGACGTGCCGTCAGGGGCGTGGGTCAGGCGAGCGACGCCGTGGTGGACGACGACGTCGAGGCCGCCGAGCACGTAGGCGCCGTCGCCCGCCCCCGCCGCGGCCATGGCATCGGAGACGAAGGCGACCGAGCCCGCGCCGACGAGGTCGACGACGGTGCGCACGGTCTCGTCGGCGACGTGCACGCCGTCGGCGATGAGCTCGAGGACCGCGCTGCCACGGGCTGCGGCGCCCAGCAGGGCGGGCACGGCGCTGGACACGCGGTGATGCCACGGGTCCATCCCGTTGAAGAGGTGGGTCGCGACATCGGCTCCGGCCGCGAGCGCCTGCTCGACCTGGACGAAGCTCGCCGCGGTGTGACCCACCGCTGCGTGCACGTCGGCCGTCGTGAGCCAGCGCACGAGGTCCATCCCGTGATCACGCTCGGGGGCCAGGGTCACCTGTCGGATGTGCCCCCGCCCCGCGGCGAGAAGCCGCTCGACCTCGGCGAGCGTGGGGTCGCGCAGCAGCGTCGGGTCGTGGGCGCCGCAGCGTGCCTCGGCGAGCCAGGGCCCCTCGAGGTGGATCCCGTCGATGAGCCCGTCGTCGGCGATCTCGGCGAGCATGGCGACGCCCCGCTCGAGGTCGCGCGGGCTCATCGTCACGAGGCTGGCGAGCAGGCTCGTCGACCCGCGAGCGTGCTGGTGCGCGGCAGCACGGGCGGCGGCGACATCGTCGAGGTCGGTGAAGGCCGTGCCCCCGCCCCCGTGGCAGTGCATGTCGACGTAGGCCGGCAGCATCGTGCCGCTCACCCGCTCCGCTGCGTCGGCGCCGGGCGGGGGCTCGGTGCCCGAAGCGAGGGGGGTGACGGCGGTGATGCGGTCAGCGTCGACGCGGACGAGCACGTCAGGCAGCACGGCGTCGTCGACGAGGGCAGGTCCGCGAAGTGTGGCGTTCATCGACGCCGATTCTGTCGCACTTTCTGCGATCCGAGGGGATGCGGGGACCCACGTCGGTGGCGGGATCACCTCGAACGGTCCGAGCCGGCGGGGGTAACGTGTGCCCGTGCCGGCCCGACCGCTGAGTGAGCTCGTCCACCCGACCTGGGCGCCAGCCCTCGAACCCGTGGCCGACACCATCAGCGCGATGGGCGAGTTCCTGCGCGGCGAGGTCGCGGCCGGCCGGGGCTACCTGCCCGCGGGTGACCGAGTGCTGCGCGCCTTCTCGCTACCGCTGCCCGACGTGCGGGTGCTCATCGTCGGTCAGGACCCGTATCCGACTCCCGGCCACCCGGTGGGCCTCAGCTTCAGCGTCGCACCCGACGTGCAGCCCGTGCCGCGATCGCTGCAGAACATCTTTGCCGAGCTCGGCAGCGACCTCGGGCTGCCCACACCTCGGAACGGCGATCTCACTCCGTGGTTCGCGAGCGGCGTCATGCTGCTCAACAGGGTGCTCACCGTGCGGCCGGGAGCGTCAGCCAGTCACCAGGGCAAAGGCTGGGAAACCGTGACGGCACAGGCGATCTCGGCCTTGGTCGAGCGGGGCGGCCCGCTCGTCGCCATCCTCTGGGGCCGACAGGCGCAGTCGCTCGCGCCCATGCTGGGTGACGTGCCGCGCATCGAGTCGGCCCATCCGTCCCCGCTGTCGGCCCGCTCCGGCTTCTTCGGCTCGCGGCCCTTCAGCCGCACCAACGACCTGCTCGCCCAGCAGGGCGCCCCACCCATCGACTGGAGGCTGACATGACCCAGCCCGCGCCCGAGATCTCCCGACCAACGGTCTGGAGTCGCTACGTCGCGATCGGCGACTCCTTCACCGAGGGGATGTGCGACGACGACCCATCCTTCGGCCACGACGGCGAGTTCGCCGGCTGGGCCGACCGGCTGGCGTCGCACCTGTCGGAGATCGCCCGCACCGAGGGGGTCGACTTCGGCTATGCCAACCTCGCCGTGCGCGGGCGCAAGCTCGCCGATGTCGTCGGCCCCCAGCTCGAGGACGCGCTGTCGCTCCAGCCCGACCTCGTCAGCATCGTCGGCGGCGGCAACGACATCCTGCGCCCCAAGGCCGACCTCGACGGTCTCGCCGCCCGGCTCGAGGCCGCCGTCGCCCGCATCCGCGCCACCGGGGCCGACGTGCTCATGGCGACGCCCGTCGACCCGGCGGACGCCCCGCTCGTCAAGGCCACCCGCGGCCGCGCCGCGATCCACACGGCCAACATCTGGAGCATCGCCCGCCGCAACGGCGCCCACGTCGTCGACCAGTGGGGCCTGCACGCCCTCCGCGACTGGCGGATGTGGAGCGAGGACCGCATCCACATGACGACCGAGGGGCACCGCCGCGTCTCCCTCGCCGCGCTCGAGTCCCTCGGTCACACGCCGGCCGAGACCGGACTGGGCCACCCCGCTCGAGCCCGCCCCGCCGATCGGTCGACGCGAGGCCCTGCAGGCCAACGCCCAGTGGGCCAAGGAGTACGTCGGCCCGTGGGTCCACCGTCGTCTCACCGGGCGCTCGTCCGGGGACCACCGTCAGGCCAAGCGCCCGGAGGTCGGCCCCCTCGTCTGACCCAGCCACCGACGCCCCGGTATGCCGGTTGGCTGGCTCAGCCGGACGGCATACCCCCGCCGTGTGGGACAGGTGACCCGCCATCGCCGAGCTGACCCGCGCGGCTGAGCACGACGTGCGGCGCCGGCCGCACGAAGGTGCGTCACCCGTCCCGCTGATCGAGCCTGTGGAGAAGCGCGGCACGCCCTCCCCCGGCTCCGCCACCCTCGGTGGATGACCACAGTGTCGACCCGCCCAAGACCCCGCCGCAGGGCACGACGCGGCCGCACTTCCGCCGACGTCGTCACCGCCGTGCAGCGGCTCGGGGGCACGTGCACGTGGCGCGAGCTGCGTCGAGCCGTGCCCTGGCGGCTCATCGGCCGCGCTGTCGACGCAGGGCTCATCCGGCACCCGGGCACGGGCACCTACGCGCTGCCCAGCACCGACCAGGCCCGTGTGGCCGCGCGGCAGCTGACCGGCCTCGTGTCGCACCGCTCGGCCGCCCTGCACTGGGGTTGGAAGGTCAAGACGGTCCCCCCTCTCCCCGACGTCACGATCCCCTCGGGTCGCAAGGTCCGAGACAGCGCCATCGGGATCGCGACCACCCGTCGCCGCACGCTCACGCCCGCCGACGTGTCGGACGGCTGGGTGACGACTCCCGTGCGGACCGTCATCGACTGTTGCATCGACCTGCCCTTCGACGAAGCGCTGTCGGTCTTCGACTCGGCCCTCCGCGCCGGGCTGCCGCGGCGCGCGGTGGTGTCGGCGGCCGGTCCGCTCGGTCCTCGCCACCGCGCCAGGGTGCTGGCCGTGGAGCGGCATGCGAGCGCCAGGGCCGCCAACCCCTTCGAGTCGGTGCTGCGCGCCATCGCCCTGTCGGTCGACGGGACGCGCTGGGACCCGCAACACCGGATCCGCTATGACGACTTCTACGCTCGCGTCGATCTTGCCGACGACGCCCTCGACATCGTGCTCGAGGCCGACAGCTTCGAGTTCCACGGGGAGCGGGCCGCGATGTCGCGCGACTGCGAGCGCTACGACGAGCTCGTCGCGCGTGGCTGGCTCGTGCTGCGCTTCACGTGGGAGCAGGTGATGCTGCGACCGGAGTGGGTGGCGGGCGTCATCGAGCGGACCGTGCGCCGGCGACGGGCAGAGCGAGGCGCCGAGGGAGCCACGGATGTGGGACCGATGACGCACCGTCGGGCGACAGCCGCCGTCGCCTGAGCACGACTCGCTCCCAAGGGCGCTCGAAGGTGCGTCATCCGTCCCAGCCGCGACGAGCCGGTATGCCGTCCGGCGGGCTCAGCCGGACGGCATACCGGCGCGCATCGGCGCGGCCTCAGACGGAGGCCGCGAACGCCTTCTCGAAGATGTCGAGGCCCTCGCTGAGGAGCTCGTCGCTGGCGGCGAGCGGCGGGAGGAAGCGGAAGACGTTGCCGTAGGTGCCGCAGGTGAGCGTGACGAGTCCCTCGGCGTGACAGGCCTTGTTGACGGCGGCGGTGAGGGCGGCGTTGGGCGTGAGGTCGCCCGCACCGTTGACGAGCTCGACGGCGAGCATCGCGCCGCGGCCGCGGATGTCGCCGATCTGCGGGTGCTTCTGGGCGAGGGCCTCCAGGCGCGGCACGAAAAGGGCCTCGACCTGCTTGGCGCGGCCGCAGAGGTCCTCCTCCTTCATCGTCTCGATCGCCCCCAGGGCGGACGCGCAGGCGACGGGGTTGCCGCCGTAGGTGCCGCCGAGACCGCCGGCGTGGATCGAGTCCATGACGTCGGCTCGGCCGGTGACGCCGGCGAGCGGGAGGCCACCGGCCATGCCCTTGGCCGTCGCGATGAGGTCGGGCACGACACCCTCGTGCTCGCTGGCAAACCAGTCACCGGTGCGGCAGAAGCCGGTCTGCACCTCGTCGGCGATGAAGAGGATGCCGTTGTCGGTGCACCAGTCGGCGACCTGCTTGACGAATCCCGGTGCAGGCACGATGAATCCGCCCTCGCCCTGGATCGGCTCGAGGATGACGGCGGCGAGGTTGTCCTCCCCCACCTGCGCGTGCACCTGCGCGACGAACGCGTCGAAGCTCTCCTTGGCACAGTCGGCGGGGCCGCCCGGCCAGCGGTAGGGGTAGCTCATCGGCGCGCGGTAGACCTCGCCGGCGAAGGGGCCGAACCTGTGCTTGTAGGGCATGTTCTTGGCGGTCAGCGCCATCGTGAGGTTGGTGCGGCCGTGGTAGGCGTGGTCGAACGCGACGACGGCGTTGCGGCCGGTGAAGTGGCGCGCGACCTTGACGGCGTTCTCGACGGCCTCGGCGCCGGAGTTGAAGAGCGCGGTGCGCTTCTCGTGGTCGCCGGGTGTCAGGTCGTTGAGCGCCTCGGCCACCTCGAGGTACTCCTCGTAGGGGGTCACCATGAAGCACGTGTGGGTGAAGTCCTGCACCTGTGCGGTGACGCGCTCGACGACCCGCGGGGCGGCGTTGCCGACCGTCGTCACCGCGATGCCGGAGCCGAAGTCGATGAGCTGGTTGCCGTCGACGTCGACGAGGATGCCGCCGCCCGCGCGCTCGACGTAGACGGGCAGGCCCGTGCTGACACCGGCGGACACCGCCGCGGACTTCCGCTGCTGGAGCTCGGTCGAGCGGGGGCCGGGGATCGCGGTCTGCAGGAGCCGCTGCTGGGGGACGTTGCTCATGCCGGTCAGTATGCCGTCCGGTCGTCTCCCGATGGAAGCCGGGAGCCGTGGAGGAGGGCTGCGCATTCCGCACCCCGGTGCCGGCTTGAGTGACGAACCCGCCGTCCTGAGGCGGTGGACACGACCGATTGCGTCGTCAGGCGTCGTGCCCCTTCGCCGAGGGCTGGGTGATCGGGAGGGGGCAGGTGCCCACTCGACGCTTCTGGTCGAGTGGGCACTGTCCACGGGTCAGAGCTCGACGCCCTCCCCGAAGCGGCCTCGCGCCTCCAGCGGGATGAGCGGCTGCTCGGCGCGGGCCCTGATCTGCTGCACCGCCCACGAGTTGCCGTCCGGATCGCTGAACCCGAAGAACGTCCCCCCGTCGCGGTCGTCGAAGACCGTGACCTCCGAGCACTCGACGCCACGGTCCACCAGCTCCTCGCGGGCGGCAGCCGCGTCAGCGACGACCAGCTGCAGGCCGTGGAGGCTGCCGGGACTCATCGCCTGCTGAGAAGGCAGGTCACCGATGACGATCGAGCAGCCCGAGCCGCGAGGGGTCAGCTGGACGACGTGCATCTGGTCGGTGCGGGTGTCGTGGTCGAGGTCGAAGCCGACCTGGTCGCGATAGAACGCGATGGCGGCGTCGAGATCGCTGACGGGGACGATGACGACTTCGAGGGTCCAGTCCATGATCAGGCCTGGACCGCCCCGGACGTGGCCGGCTGCGCGACGAGCTCGTCGAGGCGCTCGTAGCCCTCGGCCATGCCCTTCTCCATGCCGCTCTCGACCATCATGTCGCGGCCTTCGACCGTGCGCCCGATGCTGCGGCCTTCGAGGCGGCAGCGGCCGTCGCCCAGGTCGACGAAGCGCATGAACTCGATGGCGACCTCGTCGGGGGCGCCCTCGAACTCGAAGGTCTGGATGGCGAGGTCGTTGTCGCGGATCGTGTGGAAGGTGCCGTGGAACCCGTAGACGTTGTCACCGTCACGGTGGGTGTAGCGGTAGCCCCCGCCGGTGGTGAAGTCCCAGCGTTCGATGTCCATCTCGTAGCCCCGCGGGCCGAGCCACTGTCGGACGAGGTCGGGGTCGCGGTGGGCGTTCCAGACCGCCTCGACCGGTGCGTCGAACTCGCGCGTGAAGTCGATCCACGGCACGCCTGCGGGGATGTCGAGGGTGAGTGCGTTGCTCATGACTGCTGCTCCTTGTCGGTGTGGTGCGGGTGGGTGGTGCGGGTGTGGTCCTGCTGCGGGGTGGCAGCGGCATGGTCGAGCACGTCGTCGAGCACGGCGTCGAGCGACCGGAAGCGCTGCTCGGTGACGAGGCGATAGCGGTCGATCCAGGCCGTCATCGCCTCGAGCCGGGCCGCCTCCAGGTGCACGGGACGACGCTGCGCGTCGCGACTGCGACTGACGAGGCCGGCGGTCTCGAGCACCTGGATGTGCCGACTCACCGCCTGCTTGCTGATCTCGAAGGGCTCGGCGAGCTCGTTGACCGTCGCGGCGCCCCGGCTGAGGCGGGCGATGATCGCGCGCCGCACCGGGTCGGCCAGGGCCGCAAAGCTACGGTCCAGGTCGTCTTCGGAGACGGGCGCGAGAATCATGATCAACAAACTCCTTTATCAACTGACATGTTGATTACACACCCGCGCGCCGCGCGCGTCAACCCCTTTCCGCGCCCTTGCCGCCTCGCCCCGGAGAGCGGTGCAAGCTGGGGGACGACCTCACCGCATCTGCGGCGCTAGAGTTCCTTTCATGCCGCACCTGCGTATCACCGAGGCCGCCGCCCTTCTCGGGGTCTCCGACGACACCGTGCGACGGATGGTCGACGCGGGTCGGCTCGAGGGTGGCACCGACGACGCCGGACGCCGCACCGTCGACGGCGCCCAGCTCGCTGCCGTCGCCCAGGAGCTCGCGCATCCGGCTGCGGTCGGCGCCATCGGGGGTGCGTCCGCTCGCAACCGGATGCGCGGCATCATCACCGCCATCACCAAGGACACCGTGATGGCCAAGGTCGAGATGCAGTGCGGCCCGTTCCGCATCGTGTCACTGCTCTCGAGCGAGTCGGTCGAGGACCTGCAGCTCGAGGTCGGCTCGGTCGCCGTCGCGAGCGTCAAGTCGACGCACGTCGTCGTGGAGATCCCCGCGTGAGCGCCGCACCCCGTCCCGTTCGCCGGCGCCACCGCTCCGTCGCGACCGGCGCACTCGTCGCGCTGCTCGCCGCCTGCGGCACCTCGACGACACCCTCCGACGTGACCGGCGGCGGCGCGACGGGCGCCAGCGGCACCGTGACCGTGCTCGCAGCAGCCTCCCTCACCGAGTCCTTCGACGCCCTGAAGGAAGACTTCGAGGCCGCCAACCCGGGCATCACGGTCGAGACGTCCTACGGCTCCAGTGCCACCCTCGTACAGCAGGTCAACAACGGCGCACCCGCCTCGGTCATCGCGCTCGCCGGCACGTCCGCCGCCGAGCCGCTCGACCCGAGGCTCGTCAGGGACACGCGGACCTTCGCGACCAACGTCCTCGAGATCGCCACTCCCCCAGACAATCCCGCCAACGTGGCGTCGATCGGCGACCTCGCCACGCCGACGGTCAAGGTCGTGCTGTGCGCCGACACGGTGCCGTGCGGCAAGGCAGCCGCGGCGACCTTCCGCAAAGCCCGCGTCGTGCCCAACGTCGTCAGCAAGGAGGTCGACGTCAAGGCCACGCTCGCCAAGGTCAAGCTCGGCGAGGCGGACGCCGCAGTCGTCTACCGCTCCGACGTCATCGCCGCGAAGAACGCCGTGCGCGGCGTCGAGATCCCACCGCAGCTCAACACCAGCCTCACCTACCCCGTCATCACGCTCACCGACGATGCGGCGACCCGGGCGTTCGTCGCCTACCTGCTGAGTCCCGCCGGCCTGGCCACCGTGCAGTCGTTCGGCTTCGGTGCCCCATGACCTCGACCGCCCGACACGGGCCGGGTCCGGGGCGCGGGGCAGGCCCACCAAGGGGGTATGCCGGCCGGTGGCGTTCTCGGGTCGTGCTCGGCGTGCCCGCTGCCCTCGCGCTGCTGCTGCTCGTCATACCGCTCGTCGCCCTCCTCGTGCAGGCGAACTGGGCTCGGATCCCGTCTGACCTTGCGACGCCGACCGTCCTTCCGGCACTACGACTCTCACTCACCACGACGTCGATCACGGCCGTGCTGTGCCTCCTGCTCGGCACCCCGCTGGCGTGGTTCCTCGCGCGCTCTGACCACCCAGCGACAAGCTGGGCGCGGGCGCTGCTCACCGTCCCTCTCGTGCTGCCCCCGGTCGTGGGCGGTGTCGCCCTGCTCATGACGTGGGGACGCAACGGCCTCATCGGTCAGCACCTTGCCCCCTTCGGCATCCAGATCCCCTTCACGACCGTGGCCGTTGTGATCGCCGAGACCTTCGTCGCGATGCCCTTCTACGTGCTGGCGGTCGAGGCCTCGATGCGAGGCCTCGACCCACGACTCGAGTCGGTCGCGCGCACGCTCGGCGCGGGCGACCTGCGCTACCTGCGCACCGTCGCCATCCCCCTCGTGCTGCCGGGGATCGCGAGCGGTCTCGCGCTCGCCTGGGCCCGCGCGCTCGGGGAGTTCGGCGCGACGATCACCTTCGCCGGCAACTTCCCAGGCCGCACCCAGACCCTCCCGTTGCTCGTCTACGTCGAGCTCGAGCGCGACCCTCAGGTGGCCATCTCGATCAGCATCATGCTGCTCGCGGTCAGCGTGCTCGTGCTCGGTGTGCTGCGCGGGCGGTGGTTGCGGTGAACGTCGCGACGCCCGACCGTCATGGACTCGATGCGCGAATTGGCGTGTCACGCGGGGCCGTTGAGGTGGATGTCACGCTGACCGCCGAACCGGGTCAGGTCATCGGGGTGCTCGGCCCCAACGGCGGCGGCAAGACGACCACGGTGCTCGCCCTCGCCGGCGTGCTCCGTCTCGATGACGGGCACGTCCGAGTCGCGGGCGAGATCTGGGCCGACGACCGATGCCACCTCGCGCCCGAGCAGCGCGCCGTCGGTCTCATGCTGGCCGACAGCCTGCTCTTCCCGCACCTGCGTGCCCTCGACAACGTGGCCTACGGACCTCGGAGCAGGGGCGTCGACCGGCCCGCCGCCCGCGAGCGCGCCCACGTCGAGCTCGAGCGCGTCGGCCTCGACGACCGGGCGGCCTCGAGGCCGCGCGAGCTCTCCTCCGGGCAGCAGGCCAGGGTCGCCCTGGCTCGGGCTCTCGCAACCGATCCCGCGCTCCTGCTGCTCGATGAGCCTCTCGCGGCGCTCGACCCCGACACCAGAGCGCGCACCCGCAGTGACCTCGCGACCCGTCTGGCGGCATACCCCGGGGTGACGGTGCTCGTCACCCACGACCCGCTCGACGCGCTCACCCTCGCCGACCACCTCATCTTCGTCGAGGACGGCCAGGTCACCCAGGCGGGCACCCCGGGCGAGGTGCTGCGGGAGCCGCGCAGCGCCTATGTCGGCACTGTCGTCGGGCTCAACCTGTATGCCGCTCAGGGCGATTCGCACGGGCATCTGCGGACCCCCGACGGCGGGCTCATGGTGACGACCAGTGCGACCGAGGGAGCCGTGTGGGCCACGATCCCACCGACGGCGGTGTCGCTGCACCAGCACGAGCCCGAGGGGTCCCCCCGCAACACGTGGCGGCTGCGCATCGCGTCGGTGACGATGCAGGGGCAGTCGGCGCGCATCGGTCTCGTCGGCGTCGTGCCGATCACCGCCGAGGTGACGCTCGAGTCGGTGGCCGCGCTGGGGCTCCAGGTGGGGCGCGAGGTGTGGGCCGCCGTCAAGGCAACCGAGGTGCGCACCTACCCGCGCTGAGAGGGGGCGTCAGGCTGGCGTCGCGGGATCGGCCGACGTGGTCGTGCCACCGAGCCTGCGGATGCGAAGGAAGGCAACGACCGTGGGGGCCTGCACGGCGGCGGCGACGAGCATCGCGGCCGGGATGGAGGTGCGCGTGGCGAGGGCGCCGAGTGGCGGGCCACCGACCACCTGACCGATGGCATTGGCCTGGCCGTTCATCGACAGCACGGTGGCCCGGGTCGCCGAGTCGAGGTTGCGGGCGAGCCACGCTGCCTCGATCGGACCGCTGAAGGCCATCGCCGCACCCCGCAGCCAGACCCAGGCCAGCGCCAGCCAGAGGTTGCCGGCGAGCGCCACGCCGACGACGGCTGCGACCTGTGCCGCGGCGGCGATGGCGACGGGAAGCCCGGGCTGCGAGTCGATGACGTGTCGCGGGAGCCATCGGCCACTGGCGAGCGACGCGGTCAACGAGACCAGCGTCCCCACGAGGGCAAAGACGGTGAACGCCACCGCCTCGTCCCCGCCGAAGATGGCGGGCATCGCGAAGGTGTCGAGCAGCCGCACCTGCCACAACCGGTCGAAGACCTCGCTCGCGATCCCCGCGAGCACGCTGACGAGCAGGAAGGCACGCACCACCCGACGCGTCCGGGCGATCCGCAGCCCGGAGACGAGCTGCTGCTTGAGGTGGGCAAAGGTCTCGCGCTCGCCACGGGGCGTCGGGCTGAAGTTGCGCTCCGGCATGACCGCCCAGAGCACGACCCCCAGCAGCACGAGCATGACGCCGGCGACGATGATCGGCGTCCGGAGGGAGATGAGGCCCAGCCCACCCGCCGCGAGGGTGCCGAGGACGGTGGCGCTGAGATCGACCTGGGTCTCCCGGGTGAAGACCTGGGCGACGTGCTCCTCGCCCACCTCGTCCGTGATCCAGGCTTGCAGGGCCCCGGACGTGAACGTGTAGCCGATCCCCCACACGATGTTGCCGACGATGGCTGCGGCGAACGTCGCCACGACGCCCTCCACGGCAAAGCCGGTCCCGACGAGCACGAAGCCGATGATCACCGAGACCCGGCGGCTCCAGAGGTCCGCCACGACGCCGGTGGGCACCTCGAAGAGGAAGCACGTCACCTCGAGCACCGTGCCAACGAGCACCATCTGGAAAGGGTTGAGGCCGACGACGCGGTATTGAAAGACGAGGTTGAGCGTGAAGCAGAGCGCAAAGGCGAATGCCGCGACGGCTGTGAGGGCATAGAAGGTGGGCGTCGCCTCCGCCTCGCGCAGTGGGCGCCGCAGGAGCGTGAGCACGGTCCCGACGCTAGGCCCGGGTCGTGGTCTCCGTCATCTCGTTTCCTGCATCGTTCGTCTCACACTTTGGACCAAATGCTCGGACGTCCTAGTATCTAGGCATGCCAGCGACGAGGCTGATGCCCACCGACGACGCCACCGACCTGATCGAGCTCACGCGAGAGATCTGCCGCAAGGACCTCGCGCCCAAGGTCGACGACGCGGAACGGGCACGCACCTTCCCGCAGGACGCGTTCCGCACGCTCGGCCGAGCGGGTCTGCTCTCGCTGCCCTACCCCGAGGAGTTCGGCGGCGCCGACCAGCCCTACGAGGTCTACCTGCAGGTCGTCGAGGAGATCGCCTCCGTCTGGATGAGCGTCGCCGTGGGCGTCAGTGTGCACACCCTCACGGCCTACCCCCTCGCGGCGTTCGGCACGCGTGAGCAGCAGGAGGCGCTGCTGCCGGGCATGCTCTCCGGCGAGCAGCTCGGCGCCTACTGCCTCTCCGAGCCGCTCGCCGGCTCCGACATCGCGTCGATGACGACCCGGGCGACCCGCTCCGACGACGGCTGGTCGCTCAAGGGGACCAAGGCCTGGATCTCGCACGCCGGGCACGCCGACTACTACACGACCTTCGCGCGCACCTCCGACGACGGGGGGCGGGGACTGTCGACCTTCATCGTGCCGGGACACGCCGAAGGGCTCAGCTTCGCCGAGCCCGAGCGGAAGATGGGCCTGCACTGCGACCCGGTCGCGCAGGTGACCTTCGCCGGTGTGCGCATCGACCCCTCCCGGCTCGTCGGCCGTGAGGGCGAGGGCATGCACATCGCCCTGTCGGCCCTCGACTCCGGTCGCCTCGGCATCGCTGCGGCGGCGACCGGGCTGGCCCAGGCCGCGCTCGACCGGGCCGCCGAATACGCTTCGGAGCGTGAGCAGTTCGGCCGTCGCATCGGCGACTTCCAAGGCTTGGCGTTCCTGCTCGCCGACATGGAGGCAGCCGTCACCTCGGCCCGCGCCACCTACCTGCACGCGGCGCGTCTCAAGGATGCCGGCCGCGGCTTCTCCAAGGAGGCGGCCGTCGCCAAGCTCGTCGCCACCGATGCCGCCATGCGCGTGACCACCGATGCCGTGCAGGTGTTGGGTGGAGCGGGCTACACCGAGGACTTCCCACTCGAGCGCTACCTGCGCGAGGCAAAGGTCACCCAGATCTTCGAGGGCACCAACCAGATCCAGCGCCTCGTGATCTCGCGCCACCTGCTCACCCGCTGACGTTCACGAACCCGCGAAAGGTCCTCCCATGCAGTTGCGCCCATCCACCGTCGCCCTCGTCACCGGCGGCGGCTCCGGCCTCGGTGGTGCCACGGCCCGTCGCCTCGTGGCTGACGGCGCGACCGTCGTCATCATCGACCTCAAGGGCAGCAGCGCCCCGGCGCTCGTCGACGAGCTGGCCTCGATCCGCGAGGGCAGTGCCGTCTTCGTCGCCGCCGACGTGCGCGACGAGGCCCAGGTGCAGGCAGCCGTCGATCGGGCGTGCGAGCTCGGGGAGCTGCGCATTGCCGTCAACTGCGCCGGAGTCGCCACCCCCGGCCGGGTCATCGGCCGTGGCGGGCCACTGTCGCTGGAGACCTTCAAGACGGTCATCGACATCAACCTCGTGGGGTCCTTCAACGTGCTGCGGCTGGTCGCCGCCGCCATGGTCGCCAACGAGGTCGTCGACGGCGACCGCGGGGTCATCGTCAACACCGCGAGCATCGCGGCCTACGACGGTCAGATCGGCCAGGCCGCGTATGCCGCCAGCAAGGGTGGCATCGTCGGGCTCACCCTGTCGGCGGCTCGGGACCTGGCAGACAAGGCGATTCGGGTCATGACGATCGCCCCGGGCACCTTCGAGACGCCGATGCTCGCTGGGCTGCCCGGCGAGGTCAAGGAGGTCCTCGAGAAGCAGGTGCCGCACCCCTCACGCCTCGGCCGGCCCGAGGAGTACGCCAGCCTCGTGCGGCACATCGTCGACAACCCGATGCTCAACGGTGAGGTCATCCGCCTCGACGGCGCCTTGCGTATGCCGCCGCGCTGAGGCCCAGCGCCCCGCCACCGGTCCAACGGTGGGGAACGGGCACTCGACCGTCGAGTGCCCCGTTCCTCACACGCCCCACCCCGTCGAATGCCCAGTTCCTCACGGCCAGTTCGAGGCGGGCCACCGGTCACGCCCGGCACACTGGACGCATGAACGAGCCCGGGGACGACCTCGTGATCGCACCCGGCCCCGGCCTGCGGCGCGGACTCGTCATCCCCGCGTCAGAGCTCGTCGAGCGGTTCAGCCGCTCATCCGGGCCCGGGGGTCAGGGCGTCAACACGACCGACAGCCGGGTCGAGCTGCTCTACGAGCCGGCATCGTCGGCTGCCCTCACGGAGGCTCAGCGCGAGCGGCTGACAGAGACCCTGGCCGGCCGGCTCGTCGCGGGCCGCATCTCGGTCGTGGCTTCCGAGCAGAGGTCGCAGCTGCGCAACAGGTCCGTTGCGCGCAGCCGCCTCGCCGAGATACTGCGCACCGCACTCGCTCCCGCGGCGGCAGGGAGACGAGCGACCAAACCCACGAAGGGGTCGCAGCGCAGGCGCCTCGAGAGCAAGAAGCGCCGATCGGACATCAAGTCAGGGCGAGGTCGCGTCACCGGCGAGTGAGGGCGCGCCACGGGGGCGCCTTCACGGACGGTGATCGTTCAGGAGACGACCGCGTCGATGGCCTTCTTCATGGCGCTCGGCTGCTCGGGGCGCCGTGGCGCCGTCTTCTTCGCCTCGAGCATCTCGGCCCCGAGTTCCTGGAGCTGCTTGCGCCCGAGGCCCTCACGGACCTTGGGGAACCAGTCCTGCTCCTCCTCGTCGATGTGGTGCGTGACGTTCTCGATGAGCACGGTCGTCTTCGCATCGAAGCGCTCGTCGCTCGGCTGCATCCCGGCCAGCTCCATGCAGAGCACGTCGGCCACGTGGTGCTCCTCGTAGGACTCGAGCACGTCGTCCTCCAGGTCGGGCAGCAACTCGCGGACGCGGGGATACATCACTTCGTTCTCGATGTACGTGTGCACGGTGAGCAGCTCGAGGATGGTGTCGACGATCTTGCCCTTCTGGGCCGGGGTCTTGCCCGGCTTCTGGAACTCCCGGAACTGGGCCTTGACCTCCTTGTGGTCGGACTTCAGCAGGACGATGGCGTCGGTGGACATGGTGCTCCTTGCAGCTCGAGGAGGGTGGCGCATCCGCTCACCTCACCCTGCCCATACCCGCCCGCTCTCAAACCGGGTCCGGTGACGCAGCCAGACGCCCGATCAGGCGTGGGGTGGGTGCAGCGGCGTCGTGCCGACGACGGCAGCGAGGTCGATCGGCCCGTAGACGTGCGGGAACCGCTCTCCCGTCTCTGGATCCCCGACCTCGAGCACGAGAGGTGAGGTCAGCCGCGACTCGTCGATGTGCAGCAGCACGAGCGGCTCGGTGACGGCGGCATAGAAGCGCGAGCGCACTCCCGGCCACTGCTCGGCCGACGCGGCGTGCACGAAGCCCACGTCGTCGAGTGACCGGCCGACGGTCGAGCGCCTGTAGGCGCCGTCCCGCTGTGCCTGCTCCCAGTGGGGCAGCTCCGCAAGGTGGTAGATCACGGGCTCCACCCTCGCACGGACCGGACCGCGCGAGAACGCCTCCCGAGCCAGGTCAGCAGGTCGACACTGGGATGTAGCGACGAGCAGCTCCGCCGTGACAACCGGATCGCTCCCTCGCAGCGTTGAGAGTGCGTCCCAACCAGGCACGACAGGGGAAACACGTGGGAAGCCCAGATCGCGAGGCGGACTTCACCGCCTACGTGCGAGCGCGTCAGGCCTCGTTCGCGCGTTTCGCCTACCTGCTGACCGGCGACCCACACTCCGCGCAGGACCTCGTGCAGTCGGCGCTCGCCAAGGTCTACGGCAAGTGGGATCACATCAGCACGGTGGACTCGCCCGACGCCTATGTGCGCAAGGTGATGGTCAACGAGCACACGACGTGGTGGCGGCGGCAGTGGCGCCACCGCGAGCGCACCGACAGCGAGCTCATCCGTGTGCTCGAGCCGGCCGCCGCAGACCAGCCCACCCACGACGGGGACCTGTGGGCTCACGTGCAGAGCCTCGCGCCACAGCAGCGAGCCGCAGTCGTGCTGCGCTACTACGAGGACCTCAGCGAGGCCCAGACTGCCGAGATCCTCGGCTGCACCGTCGGCACCGTCAAGAGCCACACGAGCCGGGCGATCCGGTCACTCAGAGCAACGATGACGGAGGTCACGCCATGAACCTCGACCAGGACGAGCGCGAGCTCCGGGCCGCGCTGCGACGGCAGGCCGACACGGTCTCCGTGCCCGGCGACTTCGCTCCCGCGGCCGTCATGAGACGCCGCAACGACCAGCGCACCAAGGCTGTCCTCGCAGCCGTGGCGGCCGTCACCGTCATCCTCGTGCCCACCTTGTGGTCGGCCAACCGCGGCGCCCAGCCGCCCGTGCCTGCGGTGACCACGGCGACGACCTCGATCCCCTCGCCGAGCAGCTCCGTGCCGACCACGCCGCCGACCACCCCGGCCGGCACTGAGAGCCCCCCGGCCACCACGGCGCCACCGGCGGGTGCGGTCGCGACGCGGGGCGCGGCATACGCCCTCGACGACACGATCCGCTTCGCCGACACTGTGTTGGGCCTCGAGAAGGGCACCGTCGTCGAGAGCTTCGCGGTGCTCGCGAACGGCGGCTTCGTCCTCCAGTCGCATCTGTCCACCGGATCGTCGAACAGCGAGATCGAGATCCTCTCCCCGGCCGGCCGCACCGTGCGGGCCGTGGGCCCGTCAGGGACGTTCGCCGTGTCGCCCGACGGCACCCGCGTGCTCGTCAAGAGCGGCTCGGCGAACACAGTGGTGGTCTACGCGCCGGACGGGACGGTCGTGGGCCAGCGCCAGGATGTCCGCGAGGTCGGTGCCGTCGTCGGCGACGTCGCCTACCTGACCGGCGACGCGTCCGAGGGCTCGCTCGAGTGGGACGTCACCACGGGCCAGACCCGAAAGCTGCCGGCGCACCTCGTGGCAGTGTCACCGGACCGCACCCGGGCGGCCCTCCAGTGGTTCGTGGCCACGGACGCGATGGACGACGTCTGCTGGGCCGTCGTCGACCTGACGAAGCCGACGTTCCCGAAGACGATCGAGCGCTGCGGCGCGGGCGAGAACCCGACGTTGTTCATGCCGGGCTCGTTCTCCGCCAAAGGGACCTATCTCGTGGGCTCGCACTACGTTGACGGCGGGTTCTGGTTCAGCGCCGGGATCGTGCGCGTCACCGACGGGCAGGTCGTCCTCGGGGGCGACGGTGACCAGGTCGTCTCGGGCTGGACGTGGCACCTCGACGCCGACGAGTCGACGTTCCGCATCTCACGCAATACGTCGGAGCCGTTGTCGCCGGCAACGAGCAACACGCTCCAGGCGTGCAGCCTGTCGATGGAGTGCACCGACGCTCGGCCCCCGGTCGCCCTCTCGGACCGCGGTGGGCTCACCGAGCCGCGCTACGTCGTCCCGAAGTGACCTCGACGCCATGACCCACCCAGTCGTTCACGGGCGGCTGGGTGGGCTCGCGGCGCGCCGCAGGGCCGGCAGGTCGCGCACCGTGATGCGCCCCCGGAGGAGCTCGACAACACCGTCCGCCTCGAGGCGCCGCAGCACGCGGTTGGCGGTCGGACGCGTGACGCCGGCGAGCTCGGCCAGACCGGTCTGGTTCAACGACACCGTGACCGGTGAGCTTCTGTGCGTCGGAGTGGAATACATGCCGCAGAGGTTCACAAGCCGTCGGAGCACCCGCTGCTCGGCCGGCATGTGAAGCGCCTCCATGAGCCCATCGGTGAGGCGGTCGATGCGGGCGACGAGCAGGCGCAGCAGCAGGCGGTTCACCTCGGGGTGGCTGGCGCAGAGCCGTTCGAAGTCGGCGTAGGCGAGCGTCATGGTCACCGTCCGCTCGATGGCCTCGATCGTGACGGTGCGGCGCCGGACGGGCCGGATCATCGCGAGCTCGCCGAACGCCTGACCGGGCCCCATCAGGCTGTACGCGTGGACGTCACCGGCCTGCGAAGCGCGACGTGCGACGACGCGTCCCTCGACGACGAAGTGCATCGTGTCGGCAAGATCGCCCTCGTGGCAGATGGTCTCGCCGGCCGCGTAGGTGTGCCGATGCATCCGGGAGATCACCGCGCGCTGCTCGGCGGGGCGGAGCTCGGAGAGCAGCCCGAGGTCGGGCGTCATCCGGGCACGACCATGCAGCAGCGGAGGTCGCGAGTCCTCCTCGTGTGTCGCCGCGGACACAGACCGGCCGGCGCGACGCGGGGATCGTCAGGGGAGAAGGGATCCACCGAGGTCCCGGTGACGAACTCCCCGCAGAGAGGCACTCCGATGACAACGACCACCACCCCGACCCCCGCACGACGCGGCCGCACCGACCTCGCCCACCACCACCCGCACGTCCGACGTGCCCTGGTCGGTGGATGGACCTGGGAGTGCGGGTGCGGCGGTGCGTCGGCGCGCTCCGGTGTCGTCCGGCTCACCTGGCACCAGGCCTTCGTCGGTGCCCTCATCCACTCGGCGAGCATCTCGCCCTGAGGCATCTCGGACACTCACCGAGGCCGCGACGGCGCCAGGGGCGCCGGCGAGAGGGAGTCGCGCGCCTCGGTGAGCAAGGCCGCCTCCGCCCGGTCGAAGACATCCTGGGCGGAGGCCGGCGTGTCCCCGATGGCCGTCATGCCCACCCGGCCGCACTCGGTGATCGAGCTGATCATGTGGAACACGACGCCCGCCTGTCGTGAGGGGTCGAAGTGCAGGCCCGCACGGGCGACGAGGTCGAAGAGGTCGTCGACCCGCATGCCCTTGAGAGCGTCGTCCTCCAGGTGGTCGGTCGCAACAAGATGGCGCTCTTCTCCTGCCGGAGTGCGGAACCGGCATTCGTCGGGCAGGTAGCGTCCGTCGGTGAGGAACTGCAGGGTGAGGAACGGGTGCGTCGTGCCTCCCTTGCGGAGGTTGATCTCGATGGCATGCGCCTCCCACGTGTCACCCTGGCGGACGACGACGAAGTCGAGTGCGAAGCGACCGAGCACGCCCTTGTCGGCGAGCACCCGACCAACCGCCTCGGCCTCGTGCGTGATCGTCGCCGCGTAGGCGGGGTCGGCGGGGAACCGGGCGCCGAGGTAGACCTGGCCAGACGGCCCACCCAGGATCTGGTCGTGGGTCGAGAGGATGTCGAGCTCGCCAAGCGGGGTGACCGCCATCTGCACGCTCGGGCTGCGCACCTCGTCACCGACGATGCGCTCCTCGACGATGCCGCCTGTGTCGGCCAGGCGCTGCAGGTAGGTGTCGAGCGTGATCCTCGAGCTCTCCAGCTGCATCGCCTCGACGCGGTCCGTCACGGCTGCACGCAGGTCGCCGGCCGCAGGCAGCTCGCGCAGGTCGACGAGCGCGTTGCCCGAGCCCGAGGCTCCCTCGTTGAGCTTCACCATGGCCCAACCCGCGGCCGGCCGAGCAGCGTGCAGATCGAGCAGCGCAGCCACCACGTCGTCGACCGAGTGCAGGTCCTCAGCGCCGAACGGATACGTCACCCCGGCCTCTGCGAAGGCCCTTCGGCAACCCGTCTTGGTCCCGAGGGGGAAGAGTCGCGGGTCGGCGGCATACATCGGTATGCCGAGCATGAGCGCGAGGTCACGCTCCCGCCACGTGCTGTTGTAGGGGATGAGGTGCGAGCGCGACGTGTCGGGAATGAGAGACGCGACGTGCGCCAGCAGGCGCGGGCGAGCGAGCAGCTTGTCGGTCAGCGGCGTCGTGGACGAGTCGCCGACGGACACGAGCGACAGCCGCGAGCGCGCGTGGCTCGGGATGACGCCTGGCAGCAGCGACAGGTAGTACTCCACGATCTGATCACTGATCGGCATCGAGGTGACGTAGACCATCCGCAGCCGGGGCTGGCGCAGCAGGAGCAGCAGGAAGAGGTAGCGCTCCTCCATCGCCTGGCTCATCGCGCCCGCACTCGGCGCCATCCGGTCGATGCTCATGGAGGGCACGACGACGACCGACTCGCGAGGATCGTCCTGCCGCCAGAGCCGCCACACGTCGGGCATTCGTTGCTGGAGGACGGCAAAGCGGTCCTGGCGCGCGCCCTCGTCGAGGTCGTCGAGCAGTTCGGTCTGCGCGAGGTCGGGTGCTCCGGTGGTCGCACTGGCGTTCATGGGTTGCCTTCCGGGTCGACGGTGCCGATGACCTCGTGGACGTCCACGGGCCGAGAGATGCCACGCAGCTCGAGGGGCCCGAGCGGGCGCGTCTCGAAACGGTCGTCGAGTCCGGCGAGCACTCGCGGACTGATCAGGATCTGGCGGGGCCTTGCCGCATCGCAGAGTCTTGCGGCGACGTTGGTGACGGTGCCGATGGCGGCGTAGTCCCAGCGTCCCTCGAACCCGACGCGCCCCAGCGTCGCGTAGCCCTGGGCGATGCCGACGCCGAAGCCCAGGTCGTGCCCTTGGCGGCGCCACGACTCCGCCAGCGCGTCGACACGGTCTCGCATGTCGAGCGCCATGCGGACGGCACGCGCGGGCGCGTCGGTGCAGGGCGGTGGGTCGTTGAAGAAGACCATGAGACCGTCACCGGCGAAGTGCTCGAGCGTCCCCTCGTAGGCGAAGACCAGCGCACCGAGCGCCGCGTGGTAGTCGCGCAGCACGGCCATCGTCTCCTCGGGCTCGGCCGTCTCGGCGAAAGAGGTGAAGCCTCGCAGGTCGGTGAAGACCGTCGTGATGTCGCGACGGTGGCTCTCGAGGAAGGACTCGTCGCCGGTCTCGACGATGAGCCCAGCGATCTGGGGCGAGAGGAACCGGCGGAGACGGCCCAGCCTCTCGAGGTCTTCCACCTGGGTGGCGACCCGACGCTCCAGCTCGCCGTTCCACCGCTCGAGCGCTGCCCGCTGCTCGACGACGGTGTCGTGCAGACGCTTCACCCGGGCCAGGGAGCGCACCCGCGCCACGAGCTCGGCCTGGTCGAAGGGCTTGGCGATGAAGTCGTCGGCGCCCACCTCGAGCGCTCGAAGGCGCTGCTGCGTGCCGCTCGCCGTCACCATGACGACGGGAAGCATCGCGGTGCGGGGGTCGGCCCTGATGCGGGCGCACGTGGCGTAGCCGTCGAGCCCCGGCATGAGCACGTCGAGCAGCACGACGTCGACGTCGTCCTGCTCGAGCACGGCGAGCGCCGCCTCCCCGGAGGAAACGGACCGCACGAGGAAGCCTCGGGGCTCGAGCACGGCATGCATCAGCTTGCGATTGGCCGCGAGATCGTCGACGACCAGCACGGTCACCCCGCTGTCCGGTTGCCGCGCGTCGTCGCCCGGGACGGTCACGGCTGCCCTGTCTCGTCGGGTCGCGGAAGGTGACGCCGCACCTGCGCCGGGAACTCACGGACGCTGATCGGCTTCTCCAGGTAGCCGGCGAACCCCGCCGTGAGCACCCGCTCGCGGTCGCGCCGCATGGCGAAGGCGGTCAGGGCGATGACCGGGATGTGCTCGGTCTGGCCGTGGCCACGGATGAGCTCGAGCGCGGCGTAGCCGTCGATGCCGGGCAGCTGGAGGTCCATGAGGATGACGTCGGGCAGGGCCGTTCGGGACCGCTCGACACCCTCCTCACCCGTCGTGGCGACGACGACGAGGAAGCCGGCATACTCCAGCACGTCGCGGGCCAGCTTGAGGTTGCGGGGGTTGTCCTCGACGACGAGGACGACGGGCTGCCGGCTCATGACGCATCCCCCTCGCCGGTGGCGTCTCGCTCGCCGGCAGCGTGCTCGCCGGCGACCACCGCGAGCCGCCGAGCGAGACTCGGCAGGTCGATCCCGGCCTTCTCGGCGACGAAGGCGATGCGGCCCTCGAGGCGCGAGCGGTCCTGTGGCGTCAGGGACTTCGCGGTCAGCACGACGATCGGCGGCCCCTCGGAGTCGCGTTCGGGGCGCAGCTCGTCGATGACGGCGAAGCCGTCGACCTGCGGCATGAGCAGGTCCATGACGACGACCGATGGCGACACGGCGCGCACGAGATCTGCAGCCTGCTGGCCTCCGGCACACGTGTGCACCTCCCACCCGAGGGGCTCGAGGGTGCTGCGCACGAGCTTGAGCGCCAGCGGGTCGTCGTCGACGACCACGACGCTCAGGCGGCGTGGCTCCTCCCCCTCGACGACCCAGGATGGAGGCAGCAGCCGTGTCACGGCGGCGAGGAGGTGCTCACCGCTCACGGGTTTGACGAGGTACTCCGTCGCCCCGAGGGCGAAGCCGCGGCCGCGCTCGGGCTCGACGCTGACCACGACGACCGGCACCTGGGCCGTCTCGGGGTCGCCCTTGAGGGCGGCCAGCACCTCCCAGCCGTTCATCCCGGGCAGGTGGATGTCGAGCACGACGGCCACAGGCTGCTCGGCCCGCACGAGGTCGAGGCCCTGCTCGCCGCTGGAGGCCACGACGGTGCGCAGGCCGGCGGCGCGCAGATGCAGCTCGACGAGCTCGGCAGAGCGCGGGTCGTCCTCGATGACGACGATCGTCGGCCCGCTCATCTCCGGCTCGTCGTCGTCCCGATTCCGGCTCCGGCGCGGTGGCGGAGGCCGGTTGCGGGATCGCGAAGCCGAAGGTGCTGCCCTCCCCCGGTGTGCTCGACAGCCACAGACGGCCACCGTGGAGCTCGACGATGCGGCGGCTCAGCGTCAGCCCGAGCCCGGTGCCCTCGCTCGACGAGGCCGAGCGCTCGCCCTGCTGGAAGGAGTCGAAGATGCGGTCCTGGTCGGCCGGCTCGATGCCGATGCCCGTGTCGGTCACGGTGACATCGATCTCGTCGTTCGTCGCGCCACGCACGCACGGTGACGCGACCTCCGTCGGGCGTGAACTTCACGGCGTTGCTGAGCAGGTTGAGCATGCACCTGCTTGAGCCGCAGCTCGTCGGCGGAGACCGTGCCGAGGTTGCCGTCCGCCTCGAGGGTCAGCCGTATGCCGTGCAGCGTCGCCCGTTCGCGCACCAGCGCGAGTGCTTGACCGATGACGTCGTCCATCGGGAAACGTCGTGAGGTCGAGCTCCATCCGGCCGGCCTCGATCTTGGACAGGTCGAGGATGTCGCCGAGCAGGGCGAGCAGGTGGCGACCGGCCGAGTGGATGTCTCTCAGGTAGTCCTCCTGGCGCTCGTTGAGCTCGCCGAACATCCGCTCGAGCAGCACCTCCGAGAACCCGATGACGGCGTTGAGCGGTGTGCGCAGCTCGTGGGACATGCTCGCAAGGAACTCCGACTTGTGACGGCTGGCGTCGGCCAGCTCCGCGCTCTGCTGCTCGAGCTGCTGGTAGAGGCGGGCGTTCGTCAGAGCCACGGCCGACTGGCTCGCGAAGGCCGCGAGCAGCTCACACGTCTCGTCGCTGAACGACCCGACCGACTTGCGACGCACGACGAGCGCCCCGACGACCCGATCGGGACGTACGAGCGGGATCGCGACCAGCGAGCGCCAGCCGTCGGCGTGCAGCAGGTCGAGGTGCGGGTCGAGCGGCGGCGTCTCGGCGCCGAGGTCCGGCGATCTGCAGCACCTCCCGGACTCGAGCGGCACGCCCCACCCAGGTGCGGTCGACGTGGATCTCGGTGGCACGCAGGGCCTCGATGACATCGGGGCTCGGTGCCGTAGACGCAGCCCGGACTCCGAAGAGACCCGTCGACTCGTCGAACTCCATGAGCGAGCCGCCGTCGGTGCCCGAGAGCTGCACGGCGTGCGCGACGATCGTCGTCAGCACCTCGTCGGCGACGAGCGTCGAGCTGATCGCCTCCCCCACCTCGGCGAGGGCCTCGAGCTGGTCGACCTTGCGCGCCAGCTCGGCCGACCGGCTCTCGAGGGCGGTGACGAGCTGGACGTGGCAGCAGTGCGAGGGCGGCCTGCTCGGCGAAGGTGGCGAGCAGGGCCTCGGCCGCGTCGTCGAAGGGGTCGACCGTCGTCCGCCACACGTTGAGGGCTCCCGACGACCTGGTCATCGACGACCATGGGGGCGCCGATCATCGACCGGTAGCCACCCATGCGCTGGAAGTCGACTGCGCCCGTACTCCGGGTCGGCGAGCACGTCGGTGATCCGATGCACGGTCCGGTCCATGGCGACGCGCCCCACGATGGTGCCGCGATCGCGAGTGACCGGGTGGCGAGCGACAAAGTCGACGAACTCCTCGTGACAGCCCGCTCGAGCGCGCCAGGACGTAGTACTCGCCCTCCCCGAGGTAGATCTGGGCCACCTGGGCGTCGAGGAGCCGTCGGGCGTTGTCGACGACCGCATCGAAGACGCGGGTCTGCCCGGACGCACGCTCGTGAGCACCTTGAGGATGTCGCTCGTCGCGCGGAACTGCTGCTGCACCTCGGCCAGCCGCACCTCGAGGGCGCGCACACCGTCGACCCCGGCCGGGCCATTCGACTTCTCGAACCGGCTCATGCGAGTCCTCCATCACGCCGTGAGCAACTCCCTTGTCCTCTCCAGCAGTCTCCACCTCCGGGCGGCCAGGCGCTCGCGAAACACGGTGGTCCAGCGGAGTGGCGCGGGCGTGGGTCCCGCCCCCGTCGTGGACGGCGCCCTAGGCTCGGAACCGACAGCCCGGTGTCGGGCTGCCTTTCGCGAGACAAGGGGTCCCTCATGCCTGACACCAACACGCCGGTGAACGCGCCGGCTCCCGACATCACCCGCAAGGCCGTCGCCGAGGCTCTCGGCACGTTCATCCTCGTCTTCTTCGCCGTCGGCTCCGCCGTCTTCGGCATCGAGACCATGGGCAAGCTCGGTGTCGCCGTCGCGTTCGGCTTCCTGCTGCTCGCCCTCGCCTACACCATCGGTCCGGTGTCCGGCTGCCACGTCAATCCCGCTGTGACGCTTGGCGTGCTCATGCGCAAGGGGATCACCACCAGGGAGGCCGTCTACTACTGGATCGCGCAGCTCATCGGCGCCATCGTCGGTGCGGGCCTGCTCAAGCTGATGGTGTCGGGCTTCGGTGGCACCACGGACGAGTCCGGGGGGCTCGGCACCAACAACTGGGGCCCCACCATCACGGCCGGCGGCACCTTCGTCCTCGAGGTCGTGATGACGTTCCTGCTCGTCTTCGTCGTGCTGCTCGTCACGAGCCGCGCTGCTGCCCCGGGCTTCGCCGGCCTGGCGATCGGACTCGTGCTCACTGTGATCCACGTCGTCGGCATCCCACTCGACGGCACGTCGGTCAACCCGGCTCGATCGATCGGCCCAGCGCTCTTCAACGGTGGGGAATCCCTCGCCCACGTCTGGATGTTCATCGTTGCACCCCTCATCGGTGGCGCCTTGGCGGCGCTGGCCGCGCCGTTCTTCGAGACCGCTACGCAGCGCGGTGAGAAGGACCCGACCGGCGCCGACGTGCCTGCCTGACCTCGAGCGCCGTCACCGACGCACGAGGTCCGGCCCGACGTCGGCGCAGGACCGGCAGCCGGCGAGGGCCAAGGCCTCCTGCACCTCCTCGATCAGCTCGTCCAGGAGGGCACGCACCCCGTCGGACCCGCCTGCGGCGAGCGCCCAGAGGACGGGGCGGCCAACGAGCACTGCTCGCGCCCCGAGGCCCAGTGCCTTGAGCACGTGCGAGCCGGTGCGCACGCCGCCGTCGACGTAGACCTCGACGCGCGCGCCGACCGCCTCGACGACCTGCGGCAGCGCCACGGTCGAGGGCACCACTCCGTCGAGCTGGCGGCCGCCGTGGGTCGACACGACGACGGCAGCGGCGCCTGCCGCCACACAGTCACGTGCGGCCCGCGCTGAGAGCACCCCTTTGGCGACGACGGGCAGGCCGCTGATGTCGGCCAGCCGTTCGAGGTCACCCGGACCGACGTCCGCGGCCTGCTGGACGTCGCTGAGCGCTCGCTGACGTCGCTGACGTCGAGGGCAGGCACGATGCCGAGGGGCGGCAGGATCTCCGGCACGCCGGCGCGCTTGCGCGCGACCCGCGGCGTGTCGACGGTGACGACCAGTGCGAGCGCCCCTGCGTCAGCGGCCCGACGGGCCACCTCGTCGGTGATCCCTCGGTCCTGCAGCACGTAGAGCTGCTGCCAGAAGGGCGCGACCGCGCCCACCTCCTCGACGCGTGTGCTCGAGCGCATCGACAGGACCATGAGGCTCCCCGCCCCACGCGCCGCCAGAGCAACGCCGACCTCCCCGGCCGGGTGGGCGAGACGCTGCGCCGCCGTCGGCGCGACGAGCACCGGCCCGGCCACGGGCTGCCCCAGCACGTGGGTCGTCGTGGTCGTGCCCGACACGTCCCTCAGCACGCGAGGCTGCAGCAGCACGTCGTCCCACGCCCGCGTCTCCCGGGCCAGCGTGACCTCGGCTCCCGCACCCGCGGCGTAGTAGGCGAAGACGTCGGCGGGTAGCAGCTCCTGCGCCCGTCGCCTCAGCGACGCGTGGTCGATCACGAGTCCGGCACGAGGCGCACGACCGTCACTCTTGGACCGCACGAGACGCGAAGATGTTGAGCCCCAGATCGATCGAGAGCCGTCGGGTGATCAGCTGCCCCCGCACGCTGTTGCCGGCGGCATCGAGACGGGGTGACCACGTGGCGAGGCCGCCCTTTCCTGGAGACACCGTGACGATCGCCCCGCTGACGCCACTCTTGCCGGGCAGCCCGATGTCCCAGAGCCAGTCGCCCGTGCGCTCGTAGAGCCCGGCCGTGGCCATGACTGCGAGCACCTTGGCGCACGTGTCCTCCTGCACCACCCGCTCGCCCGTGACGGGGTTGACGCCGCCGTCGGCCAGGGTGGCCGCCATGACGGCGAGGTCGTGGGTGTCGACGGAGAGCGAGCACTGACGGGTGTAGACATCGGTCGCCACGTCGGGGTCGCCGACCACCCGTCCGTAGCTGTGCAGCAGGTGGGCGATGCCGTGGTTGCGCACGTTGGTGCGCGTCTCGCAGTCATAGACCTCCTCGTCGATGACGAGGTCACGCCCCGCGAAACGGCTGAGCCCGTCGCGCACGAGCACCCATCCCGCCTCCCGGTCACCACCGGCGTCGACGAGCAGGCTGGTGGCCGCGATCGCGCCCGCATTGACCATCGGGTTCATCGTGCGCTGCTCGTTGAGCTCGACCGCCATCACGGAGTTGAACGGCATACCGGTTGCGTTGGCGCCCAAGCGATCTCGCGTGACATCGGCGCCCAGGGCATCGCAGGCGAGTGCCAGCACGAAGGGCTTGGAGACGCTCTGGATGGAGAAGCGCTCACCGATGTCTCCTACCTCGACTGATCGGCCCCGCACCGAGACCACCGACACGGCGCAGGCGTCCGGGTCGGCCTCAGCCAGCTGGGGGATGTAGGTCGCCACCAGTCCCGTGTGCACCCTGAGGCTCTCGGCGTGCGCCGCCGTGACGAGGGCACGCACCGTCTCCTCACCGGGCAGACTCCCCGTCGAGATCGTCGCCGCCATCGTGCCCCCCTCAGACCACCTTGCCGTATGCCGTTCGGCCGGGCCGTCGCATCTGCCGACCGTGGGCTCGCGCAGCCTTGCAGGCGGTCACGCCGCCCGGCATCACCCCGCGGGGGTGATGCCTCCTGCTCGGCTGACCGCAGAGTCGAGGTGGCAGGACGCGTCGGGGGTGCGCAGGCGCGCCGATGGTGTTGACGCGCGGCCGCCCAGCACCGCTCGGGCACAAACCGCTGGCGGGTCCGCGACCGCGGTGGCGACACTGGCAGCGTGCACAGCGACATCGAGGTCACCGGTGGCATCGTCCGCGGAAGGACCGAGGGCGAACTCACGGTCTTCCGCGGCATCCCGTATGCCTCCCTGCCCGTCCGCTTCGGCGCGCCGCAGAAGGTGGTCGGGTGGCGCGGCGTGCGCGAGGCGACTCGCTTCGGTCCGCCGCCGCCGCAGTCCGGGATGTTCGGCATGGACGCCCCGGATGAGGGCGCTCAGGGCGACGACGGCGACGTGTGGCTGACGGCCAACGTGTGGTCGCGCGACCTCGGCGGTCGGCTGCCGGTCATGGTGTGGATCCAGGGCGGCGCCTACACGTTCGGCAAATCCGGGCTGCCCGAATACGACGGGAGCACCCTCGCGCGCGACGGCGTCGTGGTCGTGACGTTCAACTACCGGGTCGGGCTGGAGGGCTTCGGCCACATCGGGGGCACGCCGGTCAACCGCGGCCTGCTCGACCAGGTCGCGGCGCTCGAGTGGGTGCGCGACACCATCGGCGCCTTCGGCGGCGACCCCGGCCGCGTCACCGTGTTCGGCCAGTCCGCGGGTGGAGGATCGGTGGCGGCGCTGCTCGCGATGCCGCGTGCGGCGGGCCTCTTCCACCGCGCCATCGCGCAGAGCGCCCAGGGCACCTACTTCACGCCCCGGCTCGCAGCCGACATCGCCAGCGCATGCGCCGACGAGCTCGGCGTCGAGCCCGTCGAGCTGCCGACTGTCGACCCCAGGCTGCTCCCCGTCGCCAGCGATGCCGTCGCCGCCACGATCGGGCGGTTCGCGTCGCGCTGGGGACGGGCGGCGCACGCACCCGCGCTCTTCGCGCCGGTCGTCGACGGCGCCGTGCTGCCGACCACGCCGTGGAGGGGGCTGAGCGGCTCGGTCGAGCTGATGGTCGGGCACACGCGTCACGAGCAGCGGCTGCTCACGGCGCTGAGTGGGCTCCTCGGCGAGGTCACCGAGGAGCAGGCCGCCGAGACGGCAGCCGTCTTCGGGCCCGATCCGCAGCGCTACCGCGAGAGCTTCCCCGACCCCGAGGAGCTCTACGAGGTGGTGCGGTCCGACTGGCTCTTCCGTATGCCGTCCCTCCACCTTGCGGAGGCACAGCTCGCGGTGGGTGGCCGGGCACACCTCTACGAGCTGACCTGGCCGGCGCCGGGCATGGGCGGCGTACTCGGGGCATGTCACGGCCTGGACGTGCCGCTCGTCTTCGGCAACCTCACCACCGGCCAGACGGCATGGCTCATCGGCGAGCCCACACCTGAGGCCGAGGCTCTGTCGACGCAGATGCGCACCGCGTGGGTGTCGTTCGCGACGCACGGCGACCCCGGCTGGGCCGGCTACGACACCGGCGCGACACGGTTGTTCGACTGCGAACCGGAGGTCACGGCATACCCGGAGCAGGTGTCACGGCAGATCTGGCGCGAGGCCCCCGGCGTGATGGACCTGGTCGAGGCCACCTGAAGGGGCCCGGCGGCCCGGCGAGGCGAACGGGTGGTCGGCGCGATGCCGGAGGCACATGGACCAGCACGGCACTGCCCGGGTCCGGCCTACAGCAATGACGATACGTGGCCACGGCTGCTGCGGATTGCATCCAGAACCCGGACAGAGTTGTGGCATCGGAACGTGATGGAGCCGGCTACTCGGCAATGTCGAAGTCGACAACGACCTTGATGTCGTCGGGCCCGCGCTCGAGGGCGTGGGCGATGTCCCCCGGCGGCACCCGGCGGGTGATGAGGCGCGCGAGCCAGTCCGGGTCGGCCGCGGCGAGCGCCTGGGCGCCACGATAGAAGTGTCGGCGGTTGGCGTTGACGGACCCCATGATCACGTTGTTCTGCAGGACGACCTCGCGACCCAGGTCTGCGGGCGCGAGGTCTCCCGGACGCCCGCCGCTGCCCACGCCGGTCAGGCACACCACACCGCCGGGTCCGACCTTGCGGATGGACTCGACGATCACCGGCCCCACCCCGGTGCACTCCACGATGATGTCGGGGGCGAAGCCCAGGTCGGCCACACTGCCCGAGTGATACGTCGCCCCCAGTTCACGCACCAGCTCAGGCTTGCGGCCCTCGGTGACCTGGTCGAGCACGTGGAGCTCCAAACCGTGCTGAACGCCGATGAGCGCGGCGAGCATCCCGATCGGACCGGCGCCGGTGACGAGCGCAGTCCGGGGCTCCCAGAACGCCCGTGCCCGCATCGCAGCGACCATCTCCCAGGCCTTGGCGACGACGGTGGTCGGTTCGAGCAGCACGCCGAGGAGGCCGAGCGAGGGGTCGAGCTTGGTGAAGAATCCTGGCTCGATCCGCCAGCGCTGCGACATGAAGCCGTCGATCTGCTTGATGCCCCGCTCGGTGTACTGCCCGTTGCGGCACATGTCCCACTCACCCACCGCGCAGTTGCTGCACGGCACCGGGTCCGGGCGCCGGACGATGCCCACGACGAGGTCCCCGGTCTGCAGGCCGGATGCCGGCCCGGGGTCGATCACCCGACCCAGCGACTCGTGGCCGAGCACGAGGCGCTCCCGGCCCGGTGGGGCCCAACCGTAGGCCCCAGAGGCGATCTCGACATCGGTCCCGCAGACCCCCACCGCCATGGCCTCCACGAGCACCGACCCCGCAGCCTCGTCGGGCTCGGGCACCTCCTCGTAGCGCACCGATCCTGCGACGCCTGGGTGCACGGTCACTGCCTTCATCGCACGAGGTTGTCACGAACGAGCTCTTCCTCGCTCCACGAATCACCCTGAAGGGGGTATGTGGCCCCGGCCCCACCGTCATATCGTCGACACCGAGCTTGGTGCCGACGATGGGCGTCGTGGCCGGGCGACCACGCAGTCACTGCCTGAGGAGGCCCCGCATGTCAACCACCGAGAACACGACAAGAGGCGACACCACGGCCGGCAAGGTTCGGGGCGTGGCCCTGATGGGACTGCTGCTGATCATCTTCGGGGCGATCATGGCGGTCGCAGGAGTGGTCACCTGGGTCGCCGTGGGCAATGAGCTCGCGGCCGAGAAGATCACGGTCTCCGAGGACGCGCCCCGCTTCGCGGGTCAGCAGGTCGACACCCCGTGGGAGGCCTACACCGAGGCTGAGGTGATCCAGACGCACGCCATGGAGACCAGCGGCGGCAAGACCTATGCCGAGCTCGACCGCGAAGACCCCAAGCGCCAGACCGTCATGACCGCCTCCTTCCTGCGCGCTTCGCTCTTCACCTCTGTCGTCTCCTTCGGGGTCGCCCTCATGGCTACCGCGATCGGGGTCGGCTTCATCCTGACCGGTCTGGCCGTGCAGCGTCTGGCCAGGCGAGCCTAGGCATCGGATCACCCTGACCGGCGCGCAGGATCTCGGGCTCCGCGGCATAGAGCCCGAGGTGGCTGGCATACGCGAGCATCTTCGCGAAGGTGAGTCGCGCCTCGTCGAGGGGGCAGCGGGGTCATACCTGTAGACGAGGATGTCGGTCACGAGCTCTCCCCCATGGCGCGCCTGCCTGTCCCTCCACTTGCTGGCGGCACGTGCGGCCCAGTGGCAACGGGCCGGCTGACCAACCCGGCTGACCGCAGCGTTCAGCTGGCGATCGCCCCCACCACGAGACCGCCGCCGAGCTCGGCTGCCCGGGCGTGGGCGTCGGCCAGACTCACCTCGGCGACCCCGGTCAGGTGCGCGAGCTTGGGGTTCACCGTGGCCATCGTGAGATCGATCATGATCTCCTCGAGGTCGCATCCGAGAATGTCCACGAGCTGTCGGCGAAGGTAGGGCTCCTCGTGGTCCCAGCCCTCGAGGGGCATCCCGGGCCCGTAGGCACCGCCCCGCGCACTCACCACCACGACGGTCCGGCCGGCGAGGGGCTTGGTGATGCCGAAGCCCGGGAAGAGCCGGATGTCGGTGAAGACATGGTCGAGGTACGTCTTCAGGCACGCCGGGATGCCCAGGTTGTAGAGGGGTGCCGTCAGCAGGATCACATCGGCAGCGAACAGCTCGTCCGCCAAGGCAGCGGCGCGAGCCTGCGATGCGACATGCTCCGGGCTGCGGTGCTCGACCGGAATGAACATGGCGACGTGCTCGAGCTCCGTCAGGTAGGGCAACGGGGAGAGGCCGATCTCGCGATTGCTGACCCCGCCACCGGGATGTGCGGACCTCCAAGCCACCTCAAAGGTGTTGGCCACCGCGCGCGACACCGAAGCCCCGTCGCGGATGCTGGAGTCGATGCGAAATAGCGTGGGGCTGTCACCGTTCATGACGGACTCCTTCGGTGCGGCAAGCCCGGGCCGTGCACCCGGTGTCGGCGGGGAGCGACGAGCCGCGTCCAGCCCAGTATCGGCCGATGGGGGCGCCTTGGCAGCCGAATCCGCTTCTTGGTCAATGGCGTGCCCAGGACGATGCCAGCACGATGCCCAGCGTGGCCAGGAGCCCACCGGATCGAGCCGCTCACCCCGGGAGAAAATGCCGCGGCCGCACTCCTACGAGACAATGGTGGACATGAGCCCTAGTCGCCAGGACGAAGTCGAGCGAAAGTACGAGGTCGAGCTCGGTTCGGTGCTGCCGGACCTGGCCCAGCCAGGCCGTGTGAGCTCGGTGCGTCCACCCGACGAGTTCCAGCTGGAGGCGGTCTACTTCGACACGGTGGGCTTCGATCTGGCGCGCCGGCGGATCACCCTGCGCCGACGGAGCGGTGGTCATGACGCCGGCTGGCACCTCAAGCTTCCCGCCGGCCGGGACACGAGAACCGAGCTGCACGCACCACTCGGCCCGGATGGCGCGGCTGTGCCCGAGCCGTTGCTCGCGCAGGTGCGGGCCATCGTGCGGGACCGTCCACTCGCTCCCGTCGCGTCGGTCGCAACGAGACGGCGTGAGTACGCGCTGTGCGATGCAGACGGCGGCGTCCTCGCCGTCGTCTGCGACGACCATGTGCAGGCGCAGAGGTTGGGCAGCGATGATCCCGTGCAGGCCTGGCGGGAATGGGAAGTCGAGCTCGACGGCGGGTCTCCGACCCTGCTGGACACGATGGAGGTCTCACCTCCTGGCCGCCGGCGCCCGGCCTGCGAAGGTCGCTTCGAAACTGGCACGCACCATCGGCGAGCTCCCACCGATGGCTCCTGCGCGCACCTCGACGAAGGACCTGCGACGAGGCACCGTCGGACAGCTGCTGGTCGCGCAGCTGGCCGAGCACACGGCCAAGCTTCAGGCGCACGATTCGGGGGTCCGGGCCGGTCGGGCCGAGTCGATCCACCGCTTGCGGATCGCCGCTCGCCGGCTCCGGTCTGCGATGAGCACCTATGCTCCGCTGCTCGACCGGACCGTGACCGATCCGGTGCGAGACGAGCTGCGCTGGCTCGGCGCGTCGCTCGCGCAGGCCAGGGACGCTCAGGTCATGCGAGAGCACCTGAGAGCGCTGATCGCCGACGAGTCCCCCGAGCTGGTCATCGGCTCGGTCGCCACGCGCATCGACGACCAGCTGAGTGCGGCATATCAGACCGGACGGGAGCATGCCCTCGCCGCCCTCGACAGCGACCGGTACTTCCGGCTGCTCGATGCCCTCGAAGGGCTGGTCGACTCCCCGCCGCTGAGGCCGACCGCCGACAGGGCGGCCAAGAAGGGGGCGGCCCGTCTGCTCCGCCGCGACGCGAGACGGCTGCATCGGGAAGTCCGTGCGATCAGCTCCGCTGAGGAACCCGAAGACCGAGACACCGCGTTTCACGAGGCCCGCAAGAAGGCCAAGCGGCTGCGATACGCCGCGGAGGGCGCCACTCCCGCCGTCGGCAAGCGCGCCCGTTCCCTGGCGAGGTCGGCCAAGAAGGTCCAGGAGGCTCTCGGAGCCCACCAGGACTCCGTGATCGCTCGTGAACGTCTGCGCGAGTACGGGATGCAGGCTCACCTCGAGGGGGACAACGCCTTCACGTTCGGCCGCCTGCACGCACTTGAGCAGGCCAGAGCGGACCGCGCCGCTGTCGACTTCGCCGCCGCCTGGTCGACGTTGCGCAAGAAGGAATCTCGCTGGTTTGGCTGATGGCACTCGGCGCACCGTCGGTGCCCAACGCTGCGTCGGCTCTGGTGCCCCTGCCCGATCCGCCTGCCATACGCTTGCCGCTGACGGGGGTCGGCGCTGCCGTCCTGTTCCTGGCAGCAGGCTGGCTGGCAGTCTGGTGGCATGATCCTGCCCGAGGTCCGCGACCCGCGCTTGGTCACGATCCGCCGTGGCGGACTGCTGAGCGACCCGGATCACCGGCTGCTGGCACTGTGGGCTGCACAGTGTGCCGAGCACGTTCTGGATCTGTTCGAGGCGGAGGAGTCGTCGGATCCTCGCCCTCGCAACGCGATCGATGCAGCACGCGCGTGGGCGCGCGGCGAGATGAAGATGATGGATGCCCGAGCCCGCGGCGGGCACGCCATGGGTGCCGCCCGTCCGCTTCGAGGAGCTGCGCGGTTCGCGGCATACGCCGCCGGTCAGGCAGCCTGCGTTGGCCACGTGCCCGAGCACGATCTCGGCGCCGCCGCGTATGCGATCAAGGCCGTTCAGGCAGCGCACCCGCGCGAGGCCGATGCGGGCCGGCGTGAGCGTGACTGGCAGCGCAACCAGCTCCACGCGCAGATTCGTGAGCTCGTCCTGCAGGATCAGGCTCGCCGAAACGCCATCTGTTGGTCCGTCTTCGACGACTGACGAGGCGTCCGGGCGCGGCCCTGATGTCAACGGGGTGCGAACATCATCCGCGGGCTTCGCTCAGCTGGCTCGGTTCCGTGATTTGCTGTGCTCGCCGCTCCCCCTCGACCCGTCTGCGCCTTGGGAGGCTCGGCAGGCGCAACGGGTGAATTGACCGCGCTCCACCGGGAGTCGTAGTCAAGGCGAGTCTGACGTGGCTCGCCGAATCGACGATGCCGATCCGCACGGTGGGTCGGCGAACGGTGGAGGACTGTGTTGGAGCCTGAGCAGGAGTCACCTCGCACGGCAGAGCACGCTCGGTTGGCGGAGGCCACCGGTCGCGCGGAAGACGATCTGTTTGCTGCCAACCCGTGGTACGAGTGGGGTCCCTACCTGAGCGAGCGCGCGTGGGGCACCGTGCGTGAGGACTATTCGGACGATGGGGATGCTTGGAGCTACTTTCCCCACGATCACGCCCGTTCCCGCGCCTACCGGTGGAACGAGGACGGGCTGGCCGGGATCTCCGACATCCGGCACGAGGTGTGTCTCGGCCTGGCCCTCTGGAACGGGAAGGACCCGATCCTCAAGGAGCGGATCTTCGGACTCGCTGGGCCGGAGGGCAACCATGGTGAGGACGCCAAGGAGTACTGGTGGTACCTCGAGGGACTCCCGAGCCACGCACTGCTGAAGTGGAGGTACCACTACCCGCAGGTCGCGTTCCCCTACGACCAGCTCGTGCACCACGGGCGCGGCCCGGGCGACCCGGAGCTCGAGCTGCTGGAGACCGGCGTGTTCGACGGCGACCGCTACTGGTCGGTGAACGTCACGTACGCGAAGTCCTCACCGTCGACCACGGTGATGCAGATCGTCGTGGAGAACCACGGTCCGGAGGAGGCCACGCTCGACGTGCTGCCGACGCTGTGGTTCCGCAACACCTGGTCATGGGACCTGGGTGCTCCCAAGCCGCGGATCGTCAGGGACGGAGCCGGCCTGTCGGTGCGCGACCACCGGTTGTCCGGCTATCGCCTCGATGCTGCCCCCGGCCCCGACGGCCGCCTTCCCGAGGCACTGTTCTGCGACAACGAGACGAACGCGCCTCGCCTGTTCGGCTCGGAACCGACGACGCCCTACCCGAAGGACGGCATCAACGACCACGTCGTGTCGGGCGCGGCGACGGTGAACCCCGAGGGCTTCGGCACCAAGGCCGCATACCGCTACCGGCTCACCGTGCCCGGGGGCGGGACGGCGGAGCTGCGGCTGCAGCTGCACCGGCCGTCGGCGGCAGACGCATCCACTGGCGACGCCGCCTGGGCCGAGCGACCGTTCGATCAGGTCCTGTCGGCACGGACCGCGGATGCCGATGAGTTCCTTGCCGCACTGGCTCCCGCGAGCACCCCGCCAGAAGAGATGCGCGTGCTCCGCCAGGCCTGCGCTGGTCTGGTCTGGAGCAAGCAGATCTACCCCTACAACGTCGCCCGATGGCTCGAGGGTGATCCGAGCCCGACGGCGCCACGGCCCGGCCACCGTCGCGGGCGCAACCGTGGCTGGCGACACCTGGACGCCTTCGACGTCCTCGCGATGCCCGACCCCTGGGAGTATCCGTGGTTCGCAGCGTGGGATCTCGGGTTCCACGCCATCGCGTGGGCGCACATCGATCCCGCTTTCGCCAAGTACCAGATGCTCGTCCTGCTGCGGGAGTGGTTCCAGCACCCCACCGGTTCGATCCCGGCCTACGAGTGGAACTTCGACGACGTCAACCCGCCCGTGCACGTCATGGCGGCGCTGCGTGTCTTCATCATCGACGGCGGCCGCGACCGCGAGTTCCTCGAGCGCGTCTTCCAGAAGCTGCTGATCAACTACACGTGGTGGCTCAACCGCCAGGACCCCGAGGGGGACTATCTGTTCACCGGAGGGTTCCTCGGCTTGGACAACATCAGCCCGATCGACCGCTCCAACCTCCCGGACGGCGTCAGCCTCGAGCAGGCCGACGGGACGGCCTGGATGGCCTTCTATGCGCTCTCGATGCTCGTGATCGCGACCGAGCTGGCAGAGGAGAACGACGTCTACCAGGACATGGTGATCAAGTTTCTCGAGCAGTTCCTCCAGATCGCCGGCGCGCTCGGTGGCCAAGGTCTGTGGGATCCCGAGGACGGCTTCTTCTACGACCGGCTCGTCCTGTCCTCGGGCGAGTCCACGGCCGTCAAGGTTCGCACCATCGCCGGTCTGATCCCCCTGCTGCCGGCGGCCGGCCTGTCTGCGGCCGCGGCAGCGAGCGCGGACGAGGTGGGCAAGCGTTTCGCCCGGGTGAGGCAGAACTGGGTCGACACCGGGGGCAGCATGGTGGGGCGCGTTCGTGAGATCGGCGGCCAGCGGACCGTTCTGGTCTCGGTGATCAACCCTGACGAGCTCAAGAACACCCTTCGTGAGTTCTTCGACGAGGACGCCTTCCTGTCGCCCTACGGGCTGCGCTCCCTCTCCAAACGCTACGAGAGGAAGCCGTATGTCCTGGACAGCGTTCCTGGCGCGACCATCGACTACGAACCGGCCGAATCGACCACCGCGATGTTCGGGGGCAACTCCAACTGGCGTGGACCGGTGTGGTTCCCCCTCAACTACCTCGCCATCCGTCAGTTCGTCCGGCTGGACGAGTTCTTCGGCGCCGACGTCACGGTGGAGTACCCGACCGGGTCCGGGGTCGAGCGCACGTTCGGCGAGGTCGCCCAGGATCTCTCCCAGCGGATGCTCTCGATCTGGCTTCCGGGGGCGGATGGGAGGCGCCCGGTCTTCGGCGGCACAGCCCGGCTGCAGGAGGACCCCGCTTGGCGGGACAACCTCCTCTTCTTCGAGTACTTCCACGGAGACAACGGCGCCGGGCTCGGGGCGATGCACCAGACCGGATGGACCGCGCTGATTATCGACCTCATCCTCGACCCGCCCGGAGGCTCGCATGCCGACGTCGGGATGCCGCTGTGACGCCGCGAATGGGCAACCTGAGCACCATCGAGACGTGGGAGCGGGAGGAGGGCGCCCCTGCCCCGCTCGGGGCGACCTGGGTGGAATCGGAGCAGGCGTGGAACTTCGCGCTGTACTCGCGAGCTGCCACCAGCGTGACCATCCTCATCTACAGCGCCGAGGACGTGACCACGCCGATCCTGTCGTTTCCGCACGACCCTCTGGTGCACAAGACCGGCCGGATCTGGCACTGCATGATCAGCGCCGCGCTCGTTCCGCAAGCGGCCTACTACGCCTACAAGGTCGACGGCCCCTCCGGCGGCCGGAACCGCTTCGCGCCGGCCAAGGTGCTCTCTGACCCCTACGCGCAACGGCTGCACTTTCCAGCGGCCTTCTCGCGCGAGGCCGCTCGTGGGGACGCGCCGAACGACGGGATGGCCGTGCTCGGCCAGCTGCCCCGACGGGAATGGGGCCAGGAGCCTGCGCCTCGGCCCGGGCCACGGCATACCCACGACACGGTCATCTACGAAGCCCACGTCAAGGGTTTCACGGCTCGGGAGAACAGCGGGGTGACGGCTGCGCATCGAGGCACCTTCACCGCGCTGATCGAGAAGATCCCCTATCTCACGGAGCTGGGGATCACTGTGCTCGAGCTGCTCCCCGTGCACCAGTTCGACCCCCAGGAGGGCAACTACTGGGGGTACATGACCTTGAACTTCTTCGCTCCGCACAACACCTATGCCAACGGTGAGCCTGAGGCCGAGTTCCGGGAGATGGTCGCCGCCATGCACGCTGCCGGGATCGAGGTATGGCTCGATGTCGTCTACAACCACACCTGCGAGGGAGGCCCGGCCGGGCCGACCTACAACCTGCGGGCGATCGACAACGACTCCTACTACCTCGTTGCCGAGGACGGCTCGTACGTCGATGACTCCGGGTGCGGGAACACCACCCAGGGGGCCGACCCCGCCATGAGAGCACTCGTGGTGCGCAGCCTGCGGCACTGGGCTGAGCAGGGCGTCGACGGATTCCGGTTCGACCTGGCGTCCATCCTGGCCCGGGACGCTGACGGGGCCTTCGACCCGACCTCCTCCCCGCCCCTGATCAACGAGGTCGGTGCCCTTGCCGCGCAACTGGACGTCAAGGTGGTGGCCGAGGCGTGGGACATGGGTGCCTACCTGCTGGGGCGCTCCTTCCCCGGCATCATGTGGGGGCAGTGGAACGGCCGATATCGCGACGACATCCGCGGCTTCGTCAGGGGCGAAGACGGTCTCGTGCCGGCGCTCATGACCCGGGTCTACGGCAGTTCTGACCTGTTCCCCGACGGCCCGGGCGACGTCTACCGCCCCTACCAGAGCATCAACTTCATCACCGCCCACGACGGCTTCTGCCTCTACGACCTGGTGTCCTACAACGAGCGGCACAACGAGGCCAACGGCCACGACGGGACCGATGGCTCCAGCGACAACCGGAGCTGGAACGGAGGGTGGGAGGGGGATGAAGGCGTCCCCGGGCCCGTCCGAGCGCTCCGGCTCCGGCAGATGAAGAACTACTTCGCGCTGCTCATGCTGAGCAACGGCGTGCCGATGATCGTGGCCGGCGACGAGTTCGCCAACACGCAGCACGGCAACAACAACCCGTACAACCAGGACAACGAGACAACCTGGCTCGACTGGGATCGGCTCACGACGAACCGGGAGCTGTTCGACTTCGCGAAAGGCATGATCGCGCTGCGCAAGTCCCGGCGCAGCATTGCGCGCAGCCGGTTCTGGCGTGACGATGTGCGCTGGTTCGGCACCACGGGTGCGCCCGACGTCTCGGCAGAGTCGCACACCCTGGCCTGGCACCTCTCCGGGGCGAGCTACGACGAGGACGACCTGTACGTCATGGTCAACGCCTACTCCGCGCCACTGGAGTTCACCGCTCAGGTGGCGGCCTCCTGGCGGGTCCTGGTCGACACCAGCGGGAGCCAGCCACCCCACCTCTCGCCGACCGGACCCGGGGTCCCCGAAGGCCGGATGACCGTGCAGGCCCATTCCATCGTGGTGCTCAGCGGCCGGCCGGCCTGACCGGGGGCTCGTCGTGGTCAGGGCGGCGAAGAAGACGAACGGGGTGCGGTGAGCAGAGTGGTGGGCACCGGAAGGGCTGCCGTCACCAGACCGATCCCACCACCGATGGCGGACACGCTCCCTGATGGGGCTCCCGAACACCGGCATGATCACCGGCTCGCTGGGTAGGGAGATGTCGACCGTTGTTGTCTTCAGAGAGGATTGGGCCGTGTCCAAGGACCTGAGTAGTGGCAAGAACCGAGACAACCTGAAGAAGTCGTCGTTCGCGTTGCCGGATCAGGAGAAGTACCCGATCCCGGACATCGAGCATGCACGCAACGCCCTGGCACGGGTGGCGCAACACGGGTCCGCAGCCGAGCAGAAGAAGGTCCGCGCGGCCGTCGAGAAGAAGTACCCCAGCCTCAAGAAGGACGACTGACGCTTTCTGCTGTTGGTGGAGTGGACGAACCAGAGTCACACCATGGAGGGCCAGATGCTGTCGAACGACCTTGGCGCCCTATCGAATTCACGTACACCTGCACCGGATGTGCGACCCAGTTCGAGGGTTGGCGGACCGGTGACCAGGCGCCCACCTGAGACCGGCCGGCCTGTGCGTGTGCGTACGTTCGGCAGCGAGTCCTCAGAGGCCTCGCGGATGGGTAAGCCGGACATCAAGAGCCTCCAGACGAAAGGTCGGCGATGCAACACGTGGGATTGACCGCTGAGGTGGCCGAGCTGGTGCTGGTCCGGCACGGTCAGAGTGCAGGCAACGTGGCCGACGCCGAAGCCCGCCGTCAGGGCCTGGCGCGCCTCGAACTGGCCACGCGAGACGCGGACACGCCCCTCTCGCCCAGTGGAGAGCGCCAGGCGCGCGCGGTTGGTCGCCACCTCGACGCCCTCGACGCCGGTCAGCAGCCCGAAGTGGTGCTGACCTCTCCGTATGTCCGGGCCGCCCGCACAGCAGCCCTCGCGATCGAGGCTCTGGGGGTAGAGGCCCTGTCCGACGAACGGCTGCGGGAGCGAGACCTCGGAGCCTTCGACGGCTTGACCGGGACTGGCATCCGCGAGAGCTACCCGGAGGAGTCCCTCCGCCGCTCGACGACCGGCAAGTTCTACTACCGCCCTCCGGGTGGGGAGAGCTGGACGGACGTGGCGTTGCGGATCCGGCAGTTCCTCACGGAGCTGCGTCAGGCCCACGGCGGTCGACGAGTGTGGATCTTCACGCACCAGGCCGTCATCATGAGCTTCCGGTTCGTGATCGAACAGCTGGATGAGCGTCGACTCCTTGAGATCGACCGGTCGGAGGCGCTCCCCAACTGCTCCTTCACGCGCTACACCCGGCAGGCGGGAGAGCCGCTCCGGCTCGAAGCCTTCGGTGCGACGTCGCACCTGGCTTCGCTCGATGCCCCGACGACGCGCGAGGAGCCTCGACACAGTCCGGCGGACGACACTGAGGACACCGCGTCCGATGGCTGACTCACCTCCAGTGCCCCTGAGCCCTGAGCTGCTGCAGGAGTGGTCGCTCCCCCAGCTCGACGGGGACAAGAGCGCGCGCGGCACGGCAGTCATCGTGGGTGGCGGCAGGCAGACTCCGGGAGCCGTGCTCCTCGCGGCTGAGGTCGCCCTGCGCCTCGGGGCCGGCAAGGTGCAGATCGCGACCACCACATCGACAGCCGCTCACCTGGCGGTCGCCCTGCCCGAGGGGTACGTCGAAGGGCTGCCCGAGTCGGCGGCTGGGGACCTCCTGCCGTCGTCCGCCGGGCGCATCCTCGAGCTTGCCGCCGATGCCGACGCCCTCCTCATGGGACCCGGCATGTCCGACCCCCTTGCGAGTTCACTCCTCCTCGCGGAGGTCGTGCCTCAGATCGACTGCACCCTCGTGCTCGATGCCCTCGCGACGGCCTACCTCACCCCTGACCTGCGACGCGTGGCGCATCTGTCGGGCCGCGTGCTGATCACGCCCAACCTCACCGAGCTCGCGGCCACGCTGGCGATCGACTCGGGTGACGTTCGACAGGACCCCGAGGGCGCTGTCCGGACGCTCGCCAGCAAGACCGGGGCCACGGTGCTCGGCGGAGGCGAGAGGTCCGTGGTCGCCACCCACGACGGGCGATGTTGGGTCACGACGGCCGGGCCGCCGGGCCTGGCAACGGCCGGGTCCGGCGACGTCAAGGCGGGGGCAGCGGTGGCGTTGTGCGCTCGAGGCGCCGCGGTCGAACAGGCGGCGGCGTGGGCAGCCCACTGTCACGGTGTTGCCGGCGAACGACTGGCGCGGCGCACCCCCGGCTTCCTGGCCCGTGACGTCGTGCAGGAGCTGCCCGCGGCAGTGGCCGCGATGGAGCGCGCATGAGCGTCTTGATGCCGGCCACCCTGGGAACGGGGGATGCAGGGTTCGACGAAGGAGGCAGCCACGTCGGGAGTAGCCAGCTCGCGGATCAGCACGGTGGGCAGTGCGACGCCCACCTACCGGTCGCGGCCGCCTTCTCCTGCTCCCCCGTCCCCTGCGCGGGTCCCGGCAGCCCGTGATGCCTCAGCGTATGCCGCACGGTCGACCTCCCGGGTCCCGCAGACGAGCGCTCGTCACGGGAGCGTCCAGCGGCATAGGTCGCGCCACGGCGATTCAGCTGGCGGACGAGGACTGGGACCTGGTGCTCATCTCGAGGTCGGCATCAGCGCTCGGTGCGGTCGTTGAGGCGTGTGCCCAGCGTGGCTCCTCGGCCGTGATCGTCGTCGCGGACGTTGCCGACGAGGAGGCCGTGGGACGTGCCTTCGCCGTGGCCGAGCGCGAGCTGGGCGGTCTCGACGTCGTCATCCATTCCGCAGCCGCCCTCGCCTACGGGCGGTTCGAGGAGATCCCTCCGGATGTCTTCCACACGGCGGTCGAGACCACGGTCGGCGGAACCGTGAACGTCGCGCGGGCCGCCCTCAACCACTTTCGGGCACATGGCGACCGGGGGTCGCTCATCGTCGTCGGCTCGCTGCTGGGCAAGATCGCCACTCCGTTCATGAGCACCTACGTGACGTCGAAGTGGGCCGTGCACGGTCTCGTCCGAGCTCTGCAGATCGAGGCCCGCGAGACGCCCGGGATTTCCATCTCGCTGGTTTCGCCCGGCGGCGTGGATACTCCCGTCTACCGTCAGGCCGGGAGCTACCTCGGCGTACACGGCCGCCCTCCCCCGCCCGTCTCGTCTCCCGAGCAGGTGGCCGGTGCGGTCGTGAAGGCGATCGACCACCCGTCCCGCGAGACATCCGTAGGCCCGCTGAACCCCCTGGTGGTTCTGGGCTTTCGCGCTCTTCCCGGAGTCTTCGACCGGATCGTCACGCCGCTCATGCGCCGCGGCGGCCTATCCCGAGAGAGAGTCGCGGCGACGCCCGGCAACGTTCTCACCCCCAATCCCGGCGGGGAGGGAGTTCACGGCGGATGGAAGAGACGACCGGGCAGCAGCATCGAGCAGTCAGAAGGGACAACGATCATGAGCACTCCTGAGAACGCTCCGACGGTAGAGCGCGAGGTGGCCGCCGCAGCCGATGCCGTCTGGTCGGTCCTCGCCGACGGGTGGTCCTATGCCACCTGGGTGGTGGGGACGGCACGGGTGAGAGCGGTCGACGATGCCTGGCCCTCGGTCGACACCCGGATCCATCACTCCGTCGGGGTTTGGCCCTTGCTGCTGCACGACTCGACGTCGGCGCTCGAGAGCTCGGCCCCGAACCGGTTGGTCCTCGAGGCGCGTGGGTGGCCGGTCGGCAAGGCTCACGTCACCGTGGAGGTGCGGCCCCAGGGTGCACGGTCGTGTGTCGTCAGCATCCGTGAGGATGCGGTGGCCGGGCCCGCCACCCTGGTCCCCAAGCCGGTGAGGCAGGCCCTGATCCTCCCCCGCAACCGCGAAGCACTGCGACGACTGGCGATGCTCGCCGAGGGGAAGGCGCGGCAGTCGGATGAGCCCCAGCACTGATCCCGACGCCATCGTCATCGGCAGCGGCCCCAACGGCCTCGTCGCCGCCAACCTGCTCACCGACGCCGGCTGGGACGTGCTGGTCCTCGAGGCCCAACCCCGGGTGGGCGGTGCTGTCGCCAGCGACTCGACCGTGCGCGAGGGTTGGGTCCACGACACGTTCAGCTCGTTCTACCCCCTGGCCGCGGCGTCCCCCACCATTGCGGCGCTCGGGCTTGAACGCCATGGGCTGGAGTGGGTGCACGCCCCCGCGGTCGTGGGACACGCACTGGATGGGGGGCGCTGGGCCGTCGTGCACCGTGATCGCGACATGACGGCCGCCTCCTTGGAGCAGCTGTGCCCGGGAGACGGGGACGCCTGGCTGGCGCTCTGCCGCTGGTGGAGCCGGATCTCGGAGCCGCTCGTGGGCGCGCTCCTGACTCCCTTCCCACCAGTCCGCCACGGGTCGGCGCTCGCCGTGCGAGCGGCCCGGGCCGGTGGCCTCGATGTCGTGCGGCGCCTGCTGTTGCCGGTGCGCAGTCTCGGGGAGGAGCTGTTCCGTGGTGAGGGAGCGCGGCTGCTGCTCGCTGGAAACGCTGCCCACGCCGACATCCCGGTCGACTCACCCGGTTCGGGCCTCATGGGGTTGCTGCTCGTCATGCTCGGGCAGGAACTCGGCTTTCCGGTTCCGCGCGGTGGCGCAGGGAGACTGGCCGAAGCGATGGCGGCACGGCTCGAGCTCGCAGGTGGCGCCGTGCGGACCTCCTGCCGGGTCGCAGAAGTCGTCGTGGAGCGAGGGCGGGCAGCCGGAGTGCGCACGGCCGATGGTGAGCGCATCGACAGCCGTCGGTGCATCATCGCCGACGTGTCAGCGCCTGCTCTCTACGGCGGACTGGTCGACTGGCGCCATCTGCCGCCGCGGCTACGGAAGCGCATGGAGCGCTTCGAGTGGGATCCGGGGACGGTCAAGGTCGACTGGGCGCTTGATGGGCCGATCCCCTGGACCGGTGCGCCGAAGGAGGCTCCGGGGACGGTGCACCTCGCCCCCTCGGTCGATTCCCTCGGGGTCGCGGGTGCAGAAGTGGCCGCCGGTGTCGTGCCCATGGAGGGCCTCGTCCTCGTCGGGCAGATGGCGACCACCGACTCGAGCCGTGCGCCCGCCGGTGCCGAGTCGGTCTGGGCCTACACCCACGTGCCCAGCGTGGTCCGCCACACCAGCCCCGGGTCCGCTGGCCTGGCTCCGATCGAGCGCGGTCCGTGGTCCCGGGACTCTGCAGAACGCATGGCAGACCGGGTGCAGGCCCGCATGGAGCTCCAGGCGCCGGGCTTCGGCGACCGGATCGTGGCCCGTCGGGTGCTCGGACCCGCCGAGCTGGAGAGCCTCGACGAAAACCTGCGCGGAGGCGCCCTCAACGGTGGCACCGCTGCCCTCCAGCAGCAGCTCGTGTTCCGTCCGGTGCCGGGACTGGGGCGAGCGGAGACGCCCGTCAAGGGGCTCTTTCTGGGCTCGGCCTCGGCGCATCCAGGTGGAGGAGTCCACGGCGCGTGCGGCTCCAACGCGGCCCGCGCAGCGTTGGCTCACGCGCGAGTCCCCAACTGGCGCAAGCCGGCATACCGAGGGGCATCGTCTCCCGAGGTGTGACGGCAACGGCAGTGCGAAGGGCGCCGACCTGGTGGTCGGCGCCCTCCGTGCTACCCCTGCGTGCTACCCGTGCGGGGTCAGTGCTGCTCGCGGACCGCGCTCGCGGAGTCGGCGGCACTCTCGCGCACGTCGCTGGTGGCCTGCTGGGCCTCCGCCTTGACGTTGCCGGCCGAGGTCTGCGCCTGGTCCTTGACCGCGGCCACCGCCTCGGACGCCGGGCCCTTGAGGTGCTCGCCGGCCTCAGCGGCCACGTCCTTGACGGTCGACTGCGCCGCCTCGACCACCGGCGCCGCCTTCTCCTTGACCGTCTCGCTCAGCTCGCGCTCCTTCGCCGACGCCGGCAGCAGCGACCCCAGCAGCCACCCCGCACCCAGAGCGATCAGCCCCGCCGCGAGCGGGTTGCCGACGGCCCGGTCCTTGACCGCCGCAGCAGCACCCTGGGTCTTCTCGCCCACGTCCGAGGCCAGACCCGAGGCCCGGTCGGCGGTCGAGCCGCCCACCTCGGAGGCGCTGCCCATGATCCGGTCCTTCAGGCCGCTGGCCTTGACCTTGACCCTGTCGGCCTGCTGCCGCGCCAGGTGGCTCGGGGACACCGACTCACCGAGCGCGTTCACGTCCCGGCTCAGGTTGCGGCGGGTCGCCTCGATCTCCTCCCGGATCACGTCCGGGTCGTTGCTGCGTCTCGCTGTCGTAGGTGCTCATGTCGTCTCCTGTCCCTTGAGGGCGTCCGGAACTCGCTTGGTGGTCTCGAGGGTCCGGGGCATGCCACTCACACGTCTCATGTCTTGACGGCCCATCGCAGCGAGGACCGCTGCGACCACGGCCCAGATGGCCATCACGATGACCGCAGCCCAGCCCCGGTTGTCGATGGCTCCCGCGATCCACTCCCACACCGCGAGCGACAGGAAGAGGGCGGCCATCCAGCCACCCAGCGCCGCACCACTGAACAAGGCCCGCAGCCTTGCCCGCCTGCGCCGCCGACTCCCGCGCCTCCGCCTTGGCCAGCGCGACCTCCTGACGCATCAGCGTCGACAAACCCGCGCTGATGTCGCCCGACGATGTCACCCAACGACGCCGTGTCGGCCTTCTCGTGAGCACTCACCTCATCGACCGGACCCGCGTGCGAGCCCACCGGGCGCGAAGCCTGGGTGCTCATCGCAGCCCCTGCCCGCCCTCGGCGCCCCCCACACCCTCCACGCCCTGATACCCGGGCCGGGGGTGGGTGTAGGTGACCGGGTCGATACCCGCGTCCACCCGCGTCGGGTCGGTCCCGACGCTCGTGACCGGCGCAGCGGCATACCCGGCTCGGGTGCGTCAGGCCGTCGCCGACGGCGGCGCGCGAGCCGGTGCGCCCGAGTCGCCCGAGCTGCCCGAGCTCGCCGTCAGGCCCCGGGTCAACCGGCCGCCGATCAGGCCGACTGCGGCTGCTGCGGCGAGGAACGTGCCCGGGCGGCGGCGCGCGAAGTCACGCACCTCGTCCAGGACCTCGCCGGGCTGGCGCTGCTCGAGCCAGCCGGCCACCGAGTGCACCCGATCGCCCGCCTGGCCAGCCAGACCGGTCGCGATGCCGCTCTGCTGCGACGTGGAGGCCATCTGCCGGAGCTCGTCACCCAGGCTGCGCAGGCCCGCCACGGCGCGGTCGCTCTGCCCCGACGCCTGCTCGGTCGCCTCACCACGGAGCTGCTCCAACAACGTACTGAACTGCGAACGCGCCTCCGCGACCACGTCCTTGGCCTCCGAGACAGCCGTGTCGGCCACCTGGCGGCCGCTCTGCGCGGCGTCCGAGGTCACCGACGCCGCCTCGTCGCGCACCGACGTCGAGGCGGCACCGTTACCGCCCGCAGACCCCGACAGACCGCCCGCCGGCATCGTGCCCGGGAACGGGTCGACAGGGTCGCTGACCCCGGTCGGGGATGCGCTCGTCACCGACGTCGAGTCGTCGTAGGCCGCGCTCGACGGTGTCAAGATCGGGTCGGGCTCGTCGAATGACGTGCCCGACGGGGTCTGGGGATTTTGCGTCATGGTGTGCCCTTCCTCCAGGCCGGCCCGCGAGATGCCAGTGGCGAGTTCTCTGGCAGTGACCGGCGATCATCTGTCCTCTCCGCCTACCCACGGTGTCCGAGGTTGAACCTCCACCGTCGTCATCTTGACCACCCGATTCGTGTCACTCGGCGCGTGTTGGCCAGGTCGCCCTTCGGGTATCCCCCGACCATGAGCCGATCGATTCGTGCGCTCATCGTCGAGTTGGCCAACGTGGAGGACGCCGTGCGACATGCGACAGTGCATTCACGCTCCGGCATCGGCTTCGCAGCTGGGCCGGCGGCGCTTGTGGACCTGACGTAGCGGGAACTGGAGCTCATCGACGAGCTCCGCCAGTGGGGCGGGTCAGGGACTGGGCGCCCGTCACTGCGCAGTGTCGGCTCCTTAGCCGTCGCCGCGATCTCGCCGGCGTGACGGGTCGACCAGGCGGGCAGGAGTCGCCGGCTACTTCGGCGGACACCTCGCGATAGGCGAGAAGGCCGGCACGACATCGACGCCGGCTGCTTCACCGGACGCAGTCGCCCCCGCCTGAGCAGCGTTGCTGCTTACCTCTCGACGAGCGAGCTGCGTGTGGGCAGGCGCCGCGAGGGGTAGTGAGGAGCTACCGACCGAAGGAGACTGCTGTGGAAGAGCCCCGGACACCACCCACCGTCGCCGAGCCGACAGTCGCTCACGACCCCTACCCGCCGCAACCGGACCAGGCCGCCCCCGAGGTCGTCAGCGCGACCGGCAAGCCGACGGGCGCAGCGGGCACCGCCCGCGCTCAGTCGGGCGCCCACCTCACGACCAGTCTGGGGACGCGGCTCTACGACACCGACCACTCGCTCAAGGCTGGTGAACGCGGTCCGACGCTTCTGCAGGACCACCACCTGCGAGAGAAGATCACGCACTTCGACCACGAACGCATCCCGGAGCGTGTCGTGCACGCGCGTGGGACGGGCGCCCATGGGATGTTTCGTGGCTACGGCACGGCGTCGTCGATCTCGCGGGCCGGCTTTCTGGCTGACGGCGTGGAGACACCGGTGTTCGCTCGGTTCTCGACGGTGTTGGGGTCTCGCGGTTCGGCCGACACCGTCCGAGACACCCGCGGCTTCGCCGTGAAGTTCTACACCGACGAGGGCACGTTCGACCTGGTCGGCAACAACATGCCGGTCTTCTTCATCCAGGACGGGATCAAGTTCCCCGACGTCATCCATGCGGCCAAGCCACACCCCGACCGCGAGATCCCTCAGGCTCAGTCCGCCCACGACACGTTCTGGGACTTCGTCTCGCTGCACACCGAGGCCCAGCACCACACGATGTGGAACATGTCCGACCGTGGCATTCAGGCGTCCTACCGGATGATGGAGGGCTTCGGTGTGCACACCTTCAGACTCGTGGCGGCAGACGGGGCGACCACCCTGGTGAAGTTCCACTGGAAGCCGCGAGCAGGAGTGCATTCCCTCGTCTGGGAAGAAGCCCAGCTGGCCGCCGGCGGCGACCCCGACTTCCACCGCCGCGATCTCGCCGATGCCATCGAGGCCGGGCACCTGCCGCAGTGGGAGCTGGGCATCCAGACGTTCCCCGACACGCCGGAGCAGACGTTCGAGGGCATAGACCTCCTCGATCCGACGAAGATGGTGCCCGAGGAGCTAGCGCCCGTGCAGCCGATCGGGCTGCTCACGTTGACGGCCAACACCACGAACTTCTTTGCAGAGACGGAGCAGGTCGCCTTCCACGTGGGCAACCTCGTGCCGGGCATCGACGTGACGAACGACCCGCTCCTGCAGGCTCGGCTCTTCTCCTACGTCGACACGCAACTGACGCGGCTCGGCGGGCCCAACTTCAATCAGATCCCGATCAACCGGCCCCACGTCCCGGTCAACGACATGCTGCGTGATGGCTTCCACCAGCACGCGGTCCACAGCGGCGTCGCACCCTACCGTCCGAACTCGCTCGACGGAGGCTGCCCGTTCCACGCGGCATCCAGCGACCGGCCCTTCGTCGAGGTGCCGGCTCTCGTGCAGGAGAGCACGAAGGTGCGCGCCCAGAGCAGGTCGTTCGATGACCACTTCTCGCAGGCCCGCCTGTTCTACCGCTCGATGTCCCCTGTGGAGCAGGGGCACATCAAGGCGGCGTATGCGTTCGAACTCGCCAAGTGTTACGAGCAGGCTGTCCGTGAACGACAGCTCCAGTGCCTGGCCAACATCGACACGGATCTGTGCGCCTCGGTGGCCCAAGCCCTGGGGCTGCCGGCACCGGAGTCCACGATCGAGCTGGTGGACGTCGAGACGAGCTCCGCCCTGTCGCAGGTCGGCACGCCATACCCGCCCACCGGACGAAAGATCGGTGTCGTCGTGGACGCCACGACCAGTCCCACAGAGGCTGCCGCGGTCGTGTCCGGCGTGGAAGCCTTCGACATGGTGCCGTTCCTCATCGCCCCCAGCGCGGGCAAGGTTGGTGACCTCGTCGTTGCCCGCACGTATGCCACGGCGCGATCCTTCGAGTTCGATGCCCTGGTCGTGCTCGGTGCCGCTCCCGGCGCCGACGCGCTGCCGATCCTGGACGCGCGCGCTGCCCAGCCGAGCCTGTCGTCAGCCGCTCCCACGGATCCGCGAGTCGGCATCATCGTCGGCGAAATGTGGCGTCACTGCAAGGCGGTCGTCACACTTGGTGACGCAGGACGGGCCGTGCTGGATTCTGTCGGGCTTCCCGCGAGCGGAGTCGGGATCGTGACCGCCGATGACGCCGCGTCGCCGGGCGACGCCCTGGCGGAGCTGGCGCAGCTACTCGCTCTTCACCGGGTGTGGGACCGCTTCACGGTGATGGGTGACTGACGTTTGGGGCGGGTGAGCGCCTGGGCCCCTCGGTGAGGGCACGGGCGCTCACCTGCGCACAGCACGGCCTGGATGTGACGGCGGGAGACTGACCCGCTCACACCTGGGATGTCGGGGTAGGAGGAGCCTGTGGAACCCATTCCTGAGACCCGGGCAGCACTGCATCATCTCTCGCAGCACCAGGACGAGGACGTCGAGGCTCAGATGTTGCAGCTGGCTGACGACGCACGACGCCTCGTGCCGAGCCTCGTCGGGATGAGTCTCACGCAGATCAGCGACGGGGTGACGTTGACCTACGTGTCAGCACCCGGCGTCGCTGGCACGCTCGATGCGCTGCAATACGTCGATGCCGGCCCGTGCGAGGCCGCAGCCCAGCGGGGTGAGCACGTCGCGGTGGACCACCGCGAACTCCTCGATGAAGGTCGCTGGCAGTTGTTCGCACAGGCCAGCGCCGCCACGGGTGTCCTGAGCACCCTGTCGCTACCCATCTTCGATGAGTCCAGGGTCACCGGCGGGGTCAACCTCTACGGAGGCCGCAGTGACTCCTTCGCTGGCCATCACGAGGCGTTGGCCGAGTTGTTCGGGGCCTGGGCGGCCGGTGCGATCAGCAATGCTGACCTCTCCTTCAGCTCACGCCTCGAAGCCGTCAAGGCCCCGGGCCGCATCGAGGACGCCAACACCATCAGCACTGCCATCGGTGTCCTCAGTGAGACCCACCACGTGAGCTTCGAGGAGGCGGAGGACAACCTCCGGCAGGCAGCGGCCCGAGCCGGTGTCCCAGTCGTCGCCCTGGCGCTGTTCATCGTCCACCCTCCCCAGACCCGCTAGCGTCGCGCACTCGCAGCCAAGCCGAACGGGTGAACCTGCGTCGGATGGGTAGGTGCACAACGGACGGGTGTCACCCGATCCGGTCGTGGAGGTGGCGGCGAGTTGCGCCTCCGCGACCCTGACCCCGCCCGAGCGGTGGGATATCGACGGGAACATCAATGAACGAGACGGACAGAAGGGCCCACATTCCCGGCCACCTGCGTCGGGTTGCGGACGACTTCGAACGTCTGGGTCAGCAGCTCCTGCATTCGTCGGAGGCCAATCCCTTCGGTGCAGTCACCCGGCTCGCCTTGGACCGCATTCCCCATGCGACAGCTGCGAGCATCACGACACTCAAGAACGGTCGGTTCGTCACATCGGCAGCCACCGACGATGTCGCCAGGCGAGCAGATGCCATCCAGTACGACCTGGGCTCAGGCCCCTGCATCGATGCCATCGTCGACCAAGCGATCTACAACCCCCAGGACCTCGCATCGGACGAACGCTGGCCGGAGTACGGGCGTCGCGTCCAGGCCGAGCTCGGCCTGAGCAGCATGTTGTCCTACCGGATGAACCTCGAGTTCGCAGGCGTGATCGCGGGTCTGAACCTCTATGGACGCGAGCCGGACGCCTTCGACGAGCATGACCTCGCTGAAGGACTCCTGCTGACCACCCACGCAGCTCAGGCCGTGTCGGCCGCCCACCTTCGCGACCGAGCCGAGAACCTGGAGAGAGCTCTGTCGTCCAACCGAGACATCGGCACGGCAGTGGGTGTGCTCATGGCCCAGCACAAGCTGACACGCGATCAGGCCTTCGATCTTCTACGGATCGCGAGCCAGAACACCAACCGCAAGTTGCAGGCCGTGGCACTCGACGTCATCGACACCGGCGCCCTGGACGTCACACCCCACCGCGCCCGCTAGCGCGCTCCTTCGTCACCCTCGGCGGCCACGAGCGGCAGCGCGCCCGTGTTGACCAAGTTCCTCGCGACCTCGCGCAACTTGACGTTGCGAGTCTGCGACACCCGTCGCAGATAACTGAAGGCTGCCTCTGGAGACAACTCGAATCGCTCCATTAGCACGCCGACCGCCTGACCGATCTGCTGGCGGGTCAGCATTGCAACCTCCATCTGATCAGCCTTGCGGGCGCACGCCAACGTGGCCGAGCACTGGGCCGCAAACGCCTGGGCGAACTCCAAGACTGCCTCGGGCACCGGCTCCGCGTCCTCGGAATACACCGTGAGCGCGCCGAGGACGCGATCGGCCCAGCTCAGACGCACCGAGGCGACGGATCTCAACCGTTTTCGATGGCCGACAACGCTGACAGCGACGTGCCGGATCCCTGGCACCACCTTGCCGCCGGTTCTCAGCACCTCAGCCAGCACTGCCGCAGTTCGTTCCTCCGCACCGTTGCCCTTGGCTGCGTGTTGTGCGGCGCGGTCGTCGGCTCGACGAGAGGTCAAAGTCACGGGCACTCCTCACGGGCGGGCGTCCCTCTACGCGTGAAGGTGCCTCACGTGAGTCCTGGCCTCGTCACCACCGAGAGTGCCAAGAGATCGCGTGCCCGAATCCGCTCCGGCGCTACACCGGCGAGCCTCGGAGCGGCGACTTCTCAGCCGGCCTGTCGCCTCACCGGGCGCGCGTTCTCCCAGCACGACCAAGCGTGCCCACCCCTGACGGGATGGGCACGCTGGTGGATCATCCCGGCCAGTTCTCGACTGGCTGGTCAGCCGCTGGTGTCCCGGTCACTGCTGCTCTCGGCGGCGCTAGGCGGGACGTCCGAGGCCCCAGCATCGATCTCCTCGTCGGTCAGCATGCGGATGTCACCGCCGCCTCCCTCGCTGGGAACCCTGTCCCGTTCGACAACGGTGTCCTCGACGCTCTCCGAGGTGAGGTCGTCCGACGAGGTCCGGGAGCCACCGGTCGCGGCCGCAGCCGCCGCTGCCGCCGCAGCCGCCACGCCGACGCCTGCTGCGACGACCTTTGCCGACACTCCAGCCTTGCCGGAGTCGCCACGTGACGCCCCGGCCTCCGCGACTCCCGGCGTGCCGACGGCGGCAGAGGAACCCACGGACCCGCGCCACGCCCCCGTGGCGTAGCCCTCGGACTCGATGAACTGCTTGAACCTCTCGAGGTCTCGCTCCGCCTGGTTCTCGACGACGTTGAGCTTGTCACCGACCTTCTCCACGATGCCCTCCGGCTCGAATTCGAGCGTGAGGGTGACCGACGTCTGGTCACCGCCCACGTCCTCGAACGTCACTGCGCCGGCGTTGGTCGCTCCCTCCGTAGCCGCCCAAGCGACCTTCCGGTCGGGAATCTGCTCCAGGATGCGAGCCTGCCACTGCCGCCGCACCCCAGCGATCTCAGCCACCCATTCAAGGCGCTCGTCGCTGAGTTGCTCCACGCGCTGGACGCCTCCCATGAACTGTGGGAAGTCCTCGAACTGGGTCCACTGGTTGTAGGCCCGGCTCACCGGGACATTCACCAGGAGGGTCTTCTCGACTCGTGTGCTCATGTCATCTCCTCCTGCTCGTCTCTGAGCGACACCTGTGACGCCGCCCGTTGCTGTCCCTTCTCCCTGCCCAGATCCCCCCGCGTTGAACCACCCTTGGTCGACGACGCTCGAGAACTGAACCGTGGCGACGGTCGAATATGGCGACCTGTCGAGACCTGTCCTCGGCCGCGTGGTCAGCGTGACAGCGTGGTGGCACTCAGCACCTTTCCTGCACTGCTCACACGGCCTAGAATGATGACGCGTCGCGCCTGATTCCCTCGACTGGGTTGGTGGATCACATGCGTGCTCGACGGATGTTTCTTATTGCGGCGTGCATCTCGGCCGCTTCGGCCCCGGTCGGCGCCGGTGCGGTCGCCGTTTCCGCAGCACCGTTGGTTTCTCTCAGTCCGGCCGGCGCCGACTCGGCGCCCATGCTGGCGACCGAGACGCTCGGCCTCACCCTGACGTCGGCCGCACAGGCCCGGGCCGCCTATGACCGGATGACGACGGCCCAGCGGATTGGCCAGCTCTTCATGGTCGGCGGTGGTGTGACTGGCCTCGGGTCGGCCACCACGACGGCTATCAGCACGTACCACGTCGGCAACCTGGTCCTGACCGGTCGCACGACCACGGGTACTCCGCCGGTCCGGTACCTCACGGGTAGAGCCGACACGTTGACCACGTCCGCCGCGACGGCCGGGGTGCCCTTGTTTGTTGCCTCGGACCAAGAGGGCGGCTATGTGCAGGTCCTGCAGGGGCCGGGCTTCTCGCGGATGCCGACCGCCCTGACCCAGGGCACCTGGTCCGACACCTCGCTCACGGCGTACGCCAGGACCTGGGGCGGGCAGATGATGCGCTCGGGCGTCAACGTCGATCTCGCACCGGTCATGGATACCGTGGCAAAGAGCTTCGCGAGCGTGAACCAGCCCATCGGCTACTACCAGCGCGAGTACGGGTACACCCCAGCTGTCGTCGCGGACAAGGGCACGACATTCCTCAGGGGCATGCAGGTCTCGGGTCTGGCGATGACGGCCAAGCACTTCCCCGGACTCGGGCGGGTGACGGGGAACACGGACACGAGGGCGGGGGTGACCGACACGGTGACCACCCGCACGTCTGCCGACGTCACGCCGTTTCGGGCGGCTGTCGGCGCAGGTGCGCATCTGCTCATGGTGTCGTCGGCCTACTACACGCGCATCGACGCATCGCACCCGGCAGTCTTCTCGCCCACGGTGATCCGCGGAATGATCCGCGGCGACCTCGGTTTCTCGGGCGTCGTCGTCAGTGATGACCTCGGGAACGCGAAGCAGGTGGCTGCGTGGTCGCCCGGTGCTCGTGCCGTCGGCTTCATCGATGCGGGCGGTGACCTCGTGCTGACGGTCAACCCCTATGTCATCCCTGCGATGGTGAAGGCGGTGTCCGCGCGAGCCGCGTCGAACACCGTGTTTCGTGGGCGGGTCCAGGCGGCGGTGATGCGTGTCCTGACGGTCAAGGCGCAATACGGGTTGCTCGCGCCGCGGCTGCCGGTCACGGGCTACTTCGGCCCGCTGACGAAGGCGGCGCTGCAGCGCTGGCTGGGGATATCGCAGACCAGCGTCTTTGACAGCGCGACGATCCGTGCCCTGCAAGCCCGGATCGGTGCCGCCGTCGTCGGCGTCTGGGGACCGCGCTCGATGGCGGCCATGCAGCGATACCTCGGTCTCTACCTCGACGGCGCCACGACGTGGAACAGCCGCACCGTCGCGGCACTTCAGCGCTACCTCACCACCCAGCTCTGAGCGGCCTGGGCCCTCGTGGTCGTGCAGAACGGTCGGTGGATCACGACGCCACACCGAATCGAGACTCCTCGACGTTCTACCGAGCGGAAGGTCCCAACTGCCCCAATTCCGTCAAAGTGGTTGCGGTGCCGTGCTCACCGGCGGACGCTGGACGGACGGGGCCAGGCCTCACCATCGGTATCCCAAGGAAGTGCATGTGCGAACGGGGACGCGTCATGACGAGCAGGGCATGGGCGACGAGGGGCGTCGACACTGAGCAGGAGCCGCAGTCGCAGATCGCCGACCGCGCCCGGAGTCGATCACCGCAGCCCGTTCCACAGCCGAGGGGCGCATTCGCTGCACTCGACGATCCGCCCTTCGGGCTCGGCCACGACATCAGCGCCATCGCGACCCACCGGCCCCGACGTCACGCGCCCCACCACGAGGCGCTCCGTCGCTCGGACGTGTTCGACGTCCTGTCGACCGAGGAGGGCGCCGACGGCACGGATGGCAGCTTCATCGACCAGACCGACGCGGGCGTCGGATCTGGCTCGGGCTCCGGCTCCGGCTCGGGCTCAGCGGCCGTGCCGGTCAACCTCCAACAGCTCCTCACGAGCTGGGCCCCCGGGGCCTCGCGGTACGGCTTCCAGCTGAAGTTCCGCTGCGGCAGCAGCTCGGGAGCGGTCACCGACTTGCAGGCACAGTCCGCCCGACTCAACTGGCGTGAGCGAGTCACCTACTCCCGCAATGACTTCGCCCACCGGATCAGCCCGTCCGACCCCACGATCTTGCCCCCAGGCGCCGGGGTCAGCTTCGCGCCGGCGCGCACCACAGTGGTCAGCCCCACCGAGCTGGAGTTCAACGGCGTCACCGACACGCACTGGATGCCGACATCGGCCGTGCGCTCCGCCGACTTCGTACCCACCGGCACTCATACGCTCCCGGCGATCATGACCAGTTCTCAGGTCTATCAATACAGCCCCGACTCGGGCACGACGTGGACGACCTTCGCCGGGCCTTTCACCCTCAACCGCACCCTCGACCGCGAGATCGGGCCTCCGCTTCCCGGCCAGACCATGCCGCTGCTCTTTCAGACGGAGAAGGTCGGCATCCACGAGACAACGGAACGGTACAAGCCATGACCGCCTCGAGCGCTTCCCTGCTCGACCGACCGCTCCCCCCAGGCGTCGTGGTCGCCTCCCCCGCCGCGGTATGCGCACGGTTGCGTGAGTGGGGCATCCGCGCCTGCTGCCTCGAGGACCCTGCCCTCATCAACCCGTCCGCCGCCAGCCCCGAGATCGGGACCGTACGCGAGCTGCTGGATGCCGTGGTCGCCGAGAACCACTCCTACAGATGGGATCTCACCGCAGACGACCTGATCAACGTCTTCCCGTCCCACTCCGTCCTCGACGACCAGGTAGACCAGCTGGACTGCGAGAGCGAGGGGTTGTGGCGGATCCTCGAGGACCGGCTCCGACTCCGAGACCACGGCATAGAGCTGTTCCAAGAGCTCGAGGACGGCGATGGGCCGACCATCTCGGTGTCCCTGCCGTCAGGTTCACTGCGCGATGCCCTCAACGCCGTCGTCGCCCCCATCGACGCGGCCGTCTGGCACATCAGCGGGTCTCCCGGTGGGTGGTTCCTTACCGTCTCTTCGACCGCCTGACAGGCCGTCGATAGGAGCGGCACCCCCTGCCTGAATTCAGCCGCTGACCGCTCGGTTCCGGGCACACGCACGTTGGCCGCCAAGGGTCCTGCAGCCCTGGGACCTGGCCAGCCCGCCACCCCGATCAGGTGACGAGGACGCTCGCCACCATCACGAGGGCAAAGCCGAACACCGAGATGACGGTCTCCATGACGGACCAGGACTTGATCGTCTCGCCCACGGTCAGTCCGAAGTACTCCTTGACGAGCCAGAAGCCCGCGTCGTTGACGTGCGAGAAGAACAGCGATCCGCAGCCGATCGCAAGCACGAGCAGCGCAAGGTGGTTGGCCGACAGGGTCGGCGCCAGCGGCGCGACGATGCCTGCCGCGGTGATGGTAGCGACCGTGGCCGACCCGGTACCGAGCCGGATGAGCACGGCGACGAGCCAGCCGAGCAGCAGCACGGAGATGCTGACGCCCGTGGCCCAGTCCTTGATGACGTTGCCGACCCCGGCGTCGATCAGCGTCTGCTTGAACCCGCCGCCGGCGGCGACGATGAGGATGATGCTCGCGACCGCTGGCAGCGCGGACCCGACCGACTCGCTCACCTGGTTCTTGTTCAGGCCCGATCCGAGACCCAGCGCGATGTAGCAGTAGAGCACCGCGATGAGCAGAGCGACGATCGGGGTGCCGATGAAGTCCACGACCGTGCGGACCCCGGCCTCCTCGTCGGTGACGGCCAGCTTGGTGATCGCGTCGATCAGCATGAGGACGACCGGCAGGGTGATGCCGATGATCGCGGTCGCGAAGCTGACCCGCTTGCGCCCGGGTGCCAGGGGGTCGTCGAAGGAGCCGAGCCCCTGGTTGGCCCCGGCGTCCTCACCGGCCGTTGCGGTGGCGCGCGTCGCCGGGGCATCGGGGCCGGTCATCGGGTCCCGGTCACCGCCCGGGAGGCCGCTGTCTGTCTCGTCGACGCCACCGTGCGCCCGAGCACCGGTGAGCACTTCGGCCCGGGACTGCCGGCGCCGCGCCGCCGGTCGACGAGCCGAGGAACACCAGGTCGTCCGCGGACTTGGGCACCCACCGGTCGACGAGACCCGCGAGCAGCGGTCCGGCCACCGCAACCGTCGGGATGGCGATGATGATGCCGAAGATCAGCGTGCGCCCGAGGTCTGCGTCGAGCAGGCCGATGGCGGTGAGCGGGCCCCGGGTGCGGTGGCACGAGCCCGTGCAGCACGGACAACCCGGCCAGGGCGGGGATCCCGACCTTCATCAATGACAGCCCGGTCCGTTGGGCCACGAGGACGACCACCGGGACGAGCAGGACCACGCCGACCTCGAAGAACAGCGGCAGCCCGAGGATGGCCGCGATGGCCGCCATCACCCACGGCAGGCGCCCGGGCCGACCCGGCCCACCATCGTGCCGACGATGCGGTTGGCGCCGCCGGAGTCCTCGAGCAGCTTGCCGATCATCGCGCCGAGCGCGATGAGGATGCCGACCGCACCAGCCGTCGCGCCGAACCCCGCCACGAAGCTCTTGACGGTTTCACCCGGTGGCATCGTGGCTACCGCACCCAGCACCGCTGACCCGAGCATCAGGGACAGGAACGGGTGGACCTTGGCCCAGGTGATGAGCACGACGACGGCGAGGATGCCGAGGATGCAGGCCGCGACGAGCTGCGCGTTCCCGGCATACACAGGGGGTGCATCGGCGGCCGACAGTCCGTCCGGAATGGCCGCGGACACGGCGGCGGGAAGTGCGATGAGAGACATCAGGCGTTCTCCTTCCGGTGGCCGAGGGCGGCAAGCGCACGGTCGAGAACCTGTGCGGCGCTCCCCTCGTTGGTGATGGTCACGCCCGGCTCGTCGGCTCCCAGCGGCTCGAGCGTGGCCAGCTGGCTGGGCAGCAGGGACGGTGGCATGTAGTGGCCCGGACGGTGCTCCATCCGGTCCCGGATGACGTCGGACTCAGCCGTCGACGTGCAGGAATCGGACGTGCGGCCTGCCGTCGCGGAGCAGGTCGCGGTAGACCCGGCGCAACGCCGAACATGTCACGACCGCCGACTCGCCCCGGCTCTCCTTGGCCGAGATCCACGAACCGATCGCCTCGAGCCAAGGCCAGCGGTCCTCGTCCGTGAGCGGGACACCGCCGCGCATCTTCGCGACGTTGGCCTCGGGATGAAAGGCGTCACCCTCGGCGAACTCCCACCCGAGAACCGTCGAGAGCCCCTTGGCGACCGTTGTCTTGCCGCTCCCGGACACTCCCATGACGACGACCACGTCGGGGTCGGGACCGCTTCCGCTGTCCAGCATTCTCCGAACGTAGCGCGCCGCTGCCTTCCAGCGGTCATTTGGCAGCAGTCACTTGCCGAGCGCGGCAGGAACCGCTGCGGGCCGGGCATCTCCGCCTGTCACCGAGAACACCGGCGCTGAGCGATCCATCGCGGGTGACGCCTCGTTCATCGGCAAGGACGCGACCTGGTCGTGACGGCGAGGGCGAGGGCGGCGAGTCCCTCGCGCACGTGGTCATTCGGTAGACGTTGCAGCTTCTCACGGACATCCTGCCGGCGATCACCTTTTCGCGAGGCTCTCCAACCTTGTACGCGTACAACCTCGCCCTCCATGTCGATTTCAGCAGCGCCGAGAACGACTCCATGGCGGCGTTGCGTCGCGTGACGATGCCGCTCGGCGCCGGCGCCTCACCCCCCAAGCACGAGCGCCTGCAACGAGCCGGCCTTGAAGCGGCGAACCTCCTGCGGCCAGCCGCACCCCTCGGCCACCCTCCCCGCCCACATGCGCGCCGACTCGTCGTCGGGCACCTCCACGATGGTCAACCCACCGAGCCACTCCTTGGTCTCCACAAAAGGCCCGTCCGTGACGACCAGCTGGCCACTGGTGGCGTCCGCGCTTGCCGCCTCCTCGAGCTCCTCGACCAGTCCGCCGGCGTAAACCAGGACGCCTTGGTCCTGCATCTCTCGAACGACCGCCGTGGAGGGTTCGCCGCGGCTCTCAAACCACGCCTCGTCGTGATCGCCGACCCACTGCTGGTTGAAGTAGATGAGGTACTGAGGCATCTCTGCTCCCTTCGTCGGGCGAACCTGACGTCCGCCATTACCTACGCTACGAACAGCATTGGGCCGGTACGACACTCAGGTACGCGCGAGTTCGGTGTCACGCGCTGTGCGGCTTGCTGGCTTATGGTCACGATTACCCAGACGACCAGTTGCCGGCGTACGCCGGATGGTGCGAGCTCCCGCACCCGGGAGCACGCAGCGGGAGCGGGACTGATGAAGGCCGACCACTACGACAGCTTCACGCTGAGTTACGCCAGGCCCAGCCAGCCCCTGTCATACGCCGACGCCGCGTTCGACGACGTCGTCATCTCCCCCTCGTGCTGCACGACCTGGAGGACTGGGCCCGCACCGCTGGCTGAGCTGCGGCGCGGCCTGAGACCCCATGGCGGACGGGGTCCGGCGCCTGCAGGGTCGTCGTTCTGACCTGCCTACTCGTCCTCGAGGGAGCCGGAGAACTCGCGGGAGGCGGGGATACAGGTCCACTCCCGGGTCGCCATCCAACGCTGCGCAGGAAGTTCGTAAGGCGTCAGTGGGGCTGGGGTGGCAGCAACGGGACAAGCAGTTCCAGGAGTGCCTGTTCAGTCTGCTCGAGTGAGAGGTGGCCGTCGAACCGGAGGATTCGCCACGTCGTGGCGTCGCAGACGGCGACGATCTGGGCCAGCCTCCGGTCGCGCGTCAGGTGGTCCTGGGCGTGTCCCAGCGCCTCGGAGAACGCCTCGCGGCACCAGTTCACGTGGTAGGCCCGGCCGCGGGCCGCGAGCTCCGGCACGCCGGGCGCCTGACCTGCCTCGGCGTACAGCTTGAGGATGAGTGCGCCGTGGTGCTCGTAGTAGCGAACGAGGGAGTGCAGGGTGGCCGCCGGGCTCGTTCCCATCGCGGCTGCGCGATCCGAGGCCAGCACTCCGCCGCCAGTCGGCGCACGGTCGAGCGACTGTCCGGCCGACAGGCGGCGGAGCTTTGCGAAGTGAGCGCCGCCGCGTGCGGTGAGATGCACCACCGCATGAGTTCACACGTCGCAGCGTCGGCCGCCGGCCTGCACCGGCACTGACGTAGAAGCCCGAGGGCTCTGGGCTACCGGTTCACCGCCGACGAGCTGGCGCTTGCCCGTCATGTGATCTCCGCGCGGTGGATGGCGATGGTGCCGCAGTCCAGGGTCGCTTCGTTGCACGCGCGCAACCGCAGCAAGTCCCGCCGAACGGGATCGCTCCTGGTCGTGTACGACGACCTCGTCGAAGGCCACTGCGCCTCCGATCGCCGAACCGGCTCTCTCCCACGGACAACACCGAGCGCCGGCTTGCGGGGGGCATGATGCCGGAAGTCGGCCGCGGTCGACAACGGGGTTCCGTCGTTCCGGGACGTCACCACGCTCACGTCGATATCGTCGATTTGCTTCACCCGGGCGACACTCCGCCCATTCGGGTTCTGGTCATGTCAACCACCTGCCGTTCCCAGGTCCTTCTGTATTAGACGACCGACCGCGGTCGTTCCAGAGGCGGACTGACTCCGCATTTGGGGAGGTAGCGATGAAGGCCACTTGCACCGCTCTCGGGTTGACGCTGGCAATCGCGGTGGGCGCCTGCTCAGCGGGCGCTGGCGCGGTTGCGCCGAGCGGTCCGTCTGTGTCACGGAGTACGTCGATGTCAGCACCGGTCACGCCGAGTACGACGCAGACGGTGCGGGGACCCCTTGACGGGGTCTGGGCACTGAAGCAGACCAAGGCCGACGTCAAAGCGCACCTGAACAAGTTTGGCTTCGGCGATCGCGCCGAGGAGTTCGTGCGCGCCGAGCAGACCTGGGACCTGGACCAGTGGCAGTGGACGTTCGACGGGGGCAAGTTCAAGGCCCTGTGGATGACCCCCGACCGGGTCTGGAAGGTCGCCGACGACGGCCGCTACGAGGTGGCCGGCTCGAACATCTCCATGACCTTTGCCGAGGGCCAGACCACCGTGTTCGCGTTCACCAAGGAGGGCGACCACCTTCGTCTCACGTGGAAGTCGCATGATGCCAACGGCTTGCCTGACTCCAAGGGCATCCCGGACGAGGCCTTCTGGCGCGCCTACCTCACAAAGCCACTCACACGGGTCTCATGAGGCGGAGCCTTGCGTCGCGACCTACTGACGGATTACGAGTGGTTCTTCCGAACCACCTACCCCTCGCTGCTGCGCACGGTCGTGCTCATCACACGTGACCACGCCCGTGGCGAGGAGATCTGCCAGGACGCCTTCCTCGAACTGCTGCAGAAGTGGTCCGTCGTAGCCGACTACGAGCACCCGCAGGCCTGGGTCAGGAAGGTCGCCGTACGCATGGCCGTCCGCGCGGCCCGGCGTGACCGACGCCGCACCCTCCTAGAAGTCATCGCCAGAGCCGACCCCGCTGGCAGTGCGGAAACGCCGTGGTGGCCCGACGTTGACCTCGCGCGGGCTCTCGGAGCGCTTCCACCCAAGCAACGCGCATCGGTGGTCCTGCACTACCTCGAGGACCTACCGGTCAGCGAGGTAGCCCGTGTCCTCCAAGTCTCCGACTCCACCGTCAAACAGCATCTCTTCCGAGCACGTCAACGCCTGGCTCTCGAACTGGGCGAGGAGGTCACCGAGCATGTCGATTGAGGAACGGCTACGCATCGGCCTGAGGCGGGAAGGAGCCACGGTAGAAACACCCACCGAGGCCGCGCTACAGACCGTGCTGCGGCGACACCGGCGACGCGTAACGGCAAAAGCGTGGGCGCTGGGTGCTGCCGCACTCGGCGCCGCCGCCATCATCATCTCGGTCGTACCCGGCTGGCTCACCGATCACAGCCCTGGGCCCGCGTCGCCTTCCGTGTCCGGAGTTCCAACTCAAATCATGTCGGCCCTTCAAGGCACGTGGGACCTTGAGCTTCCGGCCAGCGGCCAAGCACAACGGGAGGGGATGTCGGGGCGGTGGCGCATGACGGTGGAAGCTGATGGACGCATCCTCATCGACCCTCCCGCCCAGTACCCGCATCCGACCACCGGCGCGAGCTATACAGTGTCCGGCTCGCGGCTCACGACGAACGCGCTGGTGGACCACCCCGGATGCCAAACAGGAGGTGCGGGAACCTACACCTGGTCCGTGAACGGTCCAGCGGCCCAGTTCGAGGTGATCCAGGAGTCGTGCCCCGCCAGATCGATCCTGTTCGCCGAGCAGGCATGGCGGCGGGTCCAATGAACCGCAGATCGTGCCCCACGCGGGCGGCCGCGGTGGCGGTCGGCTTGGTCCTCGCGCTGGGCGCCTGCACCGACGACGCCCCCGCACCACTCGAAGCGAGATCCGCCGCCCCCAGTCCGCGCCCGGCGGTAGCCCCGACGCCGTGCGACGACGACATCGCTGACGTCGTCGTCGGGACCGTCACCTGCCTCCTGGTCACAGTGCCCGAGCGCCGAGATCCGCGCCGCACTGGTATAACGCCGACGGGCGCAGCGTCGGGCACCGTGCGAGTCCACGTGACGCGGATATCCGACCAGGCGGTCACGCGACCCAGATTCCGATCCTCGTGGCAGGGACGCATCTTGCGGCCATTCCGAACTACTTGGGGATCTCTCCGCTCGCCCAGCGAGCGAATCGTGAGGTGCTCATCGTCGACGCGCGCGGGACCGGCCACTCGGAACCGTCCCTGGACTGCCCAGAGGTCCACCAGGCGGCGACACAGGGCTGGGCCGCCCCCTCAGACCAACAAACGCAGTCGCTCGCGGATGCCGCAGCGCGGTGCTCTACCCGTCTAGGCCGGGCCGGTACGGACGTGGCCAGCTACGGCGTGCCGGAGATGGCCGCCGACCTCGAGGACGTCCGCAGCGCCCTGCGGCTCGAGCGCGTGGACATCGCCGCGTACGGGACCGCGTCACGAGTGGTCGTGGAGCTCCTTCGGTCCAATCCGCGAGGTTTTCGCCTGGCCATCCTGGACTCGCCCCTCCTGCCGGGAACCGATCCGGCACGAATCGCGGCGCAGGCACTCCCCGCGGTCGTCCAAGAGCTCTTGGCGCAGTGCCGCCGCGACACCCAGTGCGGCAGCCGCTACCTCGCGAACGGGGAAGACCTGAAGGCGGCTCGTCAGGCGGTGCGCAACCCGATCGTCCTGCCGGCGCCTTCAACCGGCGGGCCCACAACGAACATCCTCCTCGACGAGGAGCGCTTCCTGCGGGTACTCCGTCAGCTGACCTCCGACGGTGGCAGCTCAGGTAGTGCGTTCATGCTCGGATCCGTGCCTAGGCTGATCCACGATGTGGCGCACAGAGACCGGCAATCACTCCAGCGGTGGCTCACCCCGGTACTCGCGAGCCAGGAACCCTTCTGCCTCGGCCGATCAGCGTCATGCCTGTACCCGCGCCACCACCTGTCGGTGGTCGGGGCGGACGACGCGCGGCGGGTGCGGGTCGAAGGTCATGACCACCGCCGGCACGTTGCGCTCGCCCGCCACCCGCTTCAGCCGATCGAGAATCTTCCGGTGGCCGCGGTGCACGCCGTCGAAGTTGCCGAGCGCCAGCACCGGGTGCGACCATCGCGCGGGCCGCTGGTCGTCCGGAAGCGGTGAATGATCTCCATTGGGTGATGTCCGGCGCTCAGGCCACGTCCAGGACGAGCCCATCGTATGCCAACTGCACGCCGGGCGGCAGCCGCGCGCACGTGACGGCGTGCGGCAGATCGTGGCAGATGTGCGTGAAGTACGCGCGCTCGGGCGCGATGCGCGCCACGGCCTCGAGCGCCTGCGCGACGGTGAAATGCGTGGGGTGCGGCCGGTCGCGCAGCGCGTCGAGCACGAGCACGCGGACGCCGGCCAGCAGCGGCCACGACTCGTCGGGAATGCGGCTGCAGTCGGTCAGGTACGCGAACGCGCCGAGGCGGAAGCCGAGGATGGGCCGCCGTCCGTGGAGGATCGGAACCGGGACGATTTCGACCCGCCCAGCACGAAGGGCCCGGCGATGCGGCCCGGCGTCAGCTGCGGAATGCCGCCCGCCACCGCCGAGGGCGGCTCGAAGATATAGGTGAACATGCGCCGCAGATCGCCGGAGCGTCGCCTCGTCCGCATAACAGGGAATCGACGCGCGCTGCATCGCGTTGTAGCGGCGCACCTCGTCCAGGCCGAGCACGTGGTCCGCGTGGCCGTGCGTGAAGAGAATGGCGTCCACGCGCCGGACGCCGTACGCCAGCGCCTGCGCGCGCAGGTCGGTGGAGGTGTCGACGAGGACGTGGAACCGGCGGACCCGTCGTCGCGCATACCGGTGTCGATGAGGACCGACGGGCAGACGGCGGTCGTGCGGATCGGGCGAGCGACAGACGTCGCAGTCGCAGCCGATCGCCGGCACCCCGTGCGATGTCCCCGTGCCGAGCAGCGTGATTTTCAAGATCAGGGCTCGATGATGCGCTTCCCGGCGCCGGTGGCTTCGGCGAACCGCAGCCGCAGTTCGTACCAGCACCTGCTCCAGCACCTGGCGCTCTTCGGCGGTAAGGTTGCCGCGCGTCTTCTGATCGAGCAGCGCGAGGGAGGATCTCGATTATCTGCGCGGCGCCTTCGAGGTTCAGCTCCGCGCGCTGGCCGGATACGGATCGGCAGGTCGCCGAAATGGATCGCGGCGGTGCTGGCGAGCGAGAGCACGAAGGCCGTGAAGCTGAGAGCGGGCGGCGGCGGTTGATCGGACATCGACTCTCATTCTATCGTGCGGTGAGGCCACCATGTCGAACAGTGCGGCGCAGGAGTTCACCCGGCTCGTCGAGATTATGGCGGCGCTGCGCGCCCCCGACGGCTGTCCCTGGGATCGCGAGCAGACGATCGACTCGCTGAAGCCGTTCGTGCTCGAGGAAACCTACGAGGTGCTCGAGGCGATCGATCGCCACGATCACGCCGCGCTCTGCGAGGAGCTGGGCGATTTCATGTTCGAGGCGGTGTTCCTCGCGCAGATGGAGGCGGAGTCGGGCCGTTTCACGATCGCCGACTCGCTGCGTGCGATCGCCGACAAGCTGGTGCGGCGCCACCCGCACGTCTTCCGCGCCCGAGGGCGCAGCGACGCTCGACTGGCGGGCGCCGTGCGCGTGCGCTGGGAAGACATCAAAGCGCAGGAACGGCGCGACGCGGCGGTGAAAGGCGTCGAGCCGCGAGCCCGCGATCGCTGCTGGGCGGCATCGCGCCCGCGCTGCCGGCGCTGCTGCGCGCCTACCACATCGGGCTGCGCGCGGCCTCGGTCAACTTCGACTGGACGCGCGTGGACGATGTGATGCGGGAAGATCCAGGAAGAAGTGGACGAGCTTCGCGAGGTGGTCGAGTCGGACGCGCCGCTCGACCACGCCCGCGCGGAAGACGAGATGGGCGACCTGCTCTTCTCGATCGCGAACCTGTCGCGCAAGCTCGGCATCGAACCCGAAACCGCGCTGCGCAAGGCGAACGACAAGTTCACGCGGCGGTTCATCGACATGGAGCAGTCCATCGCGAGCACCGGCCGCACGATGACTCGGGCGGGTGATCGGCGACCGCATCAACCACCGCGTCGGCCCCGTCGCGCTGCTGCGCGGCGGCGCGCTGCTGACCGGCATCCCGCTGGCGGCGCTGCTGCTCGTCGGCGAGCCGGCGGTGGCGCTCGCGGGCCTGTTCCTCGTCGGCCTCGGCGTCGCGAACGGCGTCCCGCTCATGTTCAGCGCCGCCGGCCGCCTGCCCGACGTCCCGCCCGGCCCGGGCATCGGGGCGAGTGTCCTCCATGGGCTCGCTGGGCTTCCTGGCAGGCCCGCCGCTGATCGGCTTCGCCGCGGACGCGACCTCGCTGCCCTGGGCCCTGTCCGTGCTGATCGTGGCCGCGGTCGTCACCTTCGCACTGGCCGACCGCGCGCTCGCCCGCACGGCACCGGCATGCCGCGCCGGCTGCCGCGGCCGCCTGACGTTATCGCCCCGGCAGCGGCGCAGCACCAGCCGCCGAGATGCGGCTGCGGCGCCGCGCCCACGCCGTCGGGATCGAAGCGCCCGGCCACGGCGTCGACCGCGCCCGTCGGCCGGCCTGGCACCAGCGGCAGCACGAGCCACTGGTCCGCGCCCGGCACGGTGGCCAGCACCACGCGGCCGTCGGGCGACGGCGCGGCCTCGCCGATCGTGGCCGGGCTCGCGTAGAGCACCCGCGCCGGGCCGGGCGCCGCGAGATCGAGCAGCAGCACGCGGCTGCCGCCCGCGGCGTCGTCCGCCAGCACGAGCAGTCGCTGCTCGCCCGGCATGGCCGTCGCCGCGCGGGCACGCAGGCCGTCCGGCAGCGCGCGGCGGCCGAGGCGCTGCCCGTCCGGACCCAGCACCTCCACGGCACCCGGCAGCACGACCGCGAGGCGGCTGCCGTCGCCCGACCACGCCAGCGCGACGGGCCGGACCGCCAGGCGGTGCACGACCCGCTCGCCAGGCGCGTCGACCGGCGTGAGCGCGACGGCCGCGCCGGCGAGCGCGTGTGCCAGCACGTACCCGTCCGCCGTGGTCGGGCGCCATGCCGGGGCGACGTCGGCCGCCGGCGGGGGCGAGGTCGCGGTCGCCGCTGCCGTCGCCGTTCACGACGCGGACGCGCCAGCCCGCCGGCGACTGCGCGAGGTACGCGACGCGGTAGCCGTCGCCGGGCGCCCAGCGGGGCAGCGCGAGCCGCCCCGGACGGGTCAGCGTCCAGCGCACCGCGCCCGTGCCGGGGACGACGGCGAGCAGCTCGCGGCCGGCGGACGACGGCCACGTGGAGCCCGCGCGGCGACCACGTGGCGTCGTCGTAGCGGCCGAGCAGGCGGCGGGTGCCGTCGCGCTGCACGACCCAGGGCCCGACGGGCGTCAGCACGAGCAGGCGACCCTCGGCCGGCAGCGTGAGCGAGGGCTGCGGGGCCACGGGCCGCGGCTGCTGCTGCGGCACGAGGCGCGGGCGGTCGACGGGGGCGGGCTTCGAGCCGCTCGGCGATCCAGTCCCGCACGGGCGCCGCCGGCGGGAGGCCAGCGCCACCGCGGTGCCGACCAGGCCGAAGGCGACGGCGGCCAGCACGAGCACGCGGCGGGGACGGGGGCGGCGCTGCGGGCGGCCGGCCGGCTCGCGCGAGGCGTACGCGTGCCGGACGACCGTCCACGCGCGGGCGCGCGCCGCATCCGCGACCGGGGCGCCGGGATCGAGCAGGGCACTGACGCGCTCATCCCTCATGGCGCCGCCTCCTCCCCCAGCTGCTCGGCGAGGGCGTCCAGCCCCGGCGCAGGCGCGAGTTGACGGTGCCGCGCGGCAGCTCGGAGCAGGTCGGCGATCTCGCCGGGCGTGTACTCGAGGAGGTAGCGCAGGGCGACGACCGCCCGTTGCTCCGGCGGCAGCGCAGCGACCAGCGCGGCGACCCGGTCCGCGCCACCCGGCTCGGCGGGCAGGACGCCGGGCTCCGGCAGCCCCTCCACGCCGAGCTCACGCCGGGCGGCCCGCGCGCGTGCGTGGTCGATCGCGCGGTTGACAGCGATGCGGTGCAGCCAGGGCCCGAAGGGTCGCGAGCGGTCGAAGCGGTCGAGCGCACCGACGGCCGCGATGAACGCCTCCTGCGCGACGTCCTCGGCCGCGGCCGCGTCGGCCGTGACGGCCAGCGCCGCACGGAACAGCCGCGGCCAGTGCAGATCGAACAGGGTCGCGAGCGCGTCCTCGGAGCCACGCTGGGCCTGGCGCACGAGCTACGCCTCCTCGGGCACGCCGCGACCTCGCCCGAGCGCACGCCCGAGCCACGAGCCGGCCACCGACGCCTCCGGAGCCACCGCTCCCACGACGGTACTACGCGGGAGCCCGCGCGGGAGGTCCCGACGGACTACCCTGCCGCCATGGACGGCGTCCACGACATGGGCGGCATGCACGGGTTCGGGGCGGTCGTCGAGCCGGGCAGCGACGTCGTCTACCACGAGCGACTGGGAGGCGCGCGTCTTCGCGCTGCACCTGCTGATCGGCTCCGAGGATCTCGGCGCCGGGCCCGGGCGGACGCGCCGACGCGCGAGGAGATGCCGCCCGGCGAGTACCTCGATGCGTCCTACTACGAGCGCTGGCTGTGGAGCGCCGAGCGGCGCCTGGCTGCGGAAGGGCACGATCGCGCCGGGCGAGGTCGAGGCGATGATGGAGCGGCTGGCGGCGGGCGCCCGGAGCCTCACCGGAGCGACCCGACGCTGGCCGAGCGCGCATCGTCGCCGTGCTCGCGCGGGCCGCCGCTGGCGGCCGCCGGCGACGACGCGCTTCGCGCCCGGCGACCGGGTGCGCGTGCGGCGGATGCGCCCGGCCGGCCACACGCGCTGCCCGCGCTACGCCCGCGGCGCGCGCGGGACGTCGAGCGCGTGCAGGGCGCGGACACGGCTTCCCGACCGCGCCGTCTACGGCGAGACGGCCGAGCCCGAGCCTGTCTACTCGGTCGCGCTTCGACGTCGCGACGATCTCTGGGGCGCCGGCGGCGAGCCGCCGTGGACGGTGCTCCTCGATCTCTGGGAGACCTACCTGGAGCCGGCAGGAGCGAGTGACCACGGACACGACCACGACGCACGACCACCACGGCGACGACCGGCCGCGGCCGGAGGTCGCGCTGCGCGCGGCCGCGCGCTCGAGGCGCTGCTGGTCGAGCAAGGGCCTCGTCTCGACCGACGCGATCGACGCGGTGGTCGAGCACTACGAGCACGACGTCGGCCCGCAGAACGGCGCGCAGCGTCGTCGCGCGCGCCTGGGTCGACCCCGCCTACCGCGAGCGCCTGCTCGCCGACGGCACGGCGGCGATCGCCGAGCTCGGCTTCGGCGGCGTCGAGGGCGACAACATGGTCGTCGTCGAGAACACGCCGCACGTCCACAACGTGATCGTCTGCACGCTCTGCTCCTGCTACCCGTGGCCGGTCCTCGGCCTGCCGCCGAGCTGGTACAAGAGCCCGCCTACCGCGCCCGCGTCGTCGCCGAGCCGCGCGCCGTGCTGCGCGAGTTCGGGCTCGAGCTGGCCGACGACGTCGAGATCCGCGTCTGGGACTCGAGCGCCGAGGTCCGCTACCTCGTGCTGCCCGATGCGCCCGGCCGGCACCGAGGTCTGGAGCGAGGAGCGAGCTCGCCGCGCTCGTCACGCGCGACTGCGATGATCGGCACGGCGACGGCGCTGCCGCCGCCGGCCGTGAGCCGCGACGACGCTCGCGCGAGGTCGACGCCGCGCTGGCCGACCCGCGCCGCTGCCCGCGCGACGAACGGCGAGCTCGTCTTCGAGGAGCCCTGGCAGGGTCGCGCGCTCGGCATGGGCGTCGGCGTGCTGGAGCGCACGGGCGCGTCGTGGGCCGAGTTCCGCGACCACCTGGTCGCCGCGATCGCAGCACGGCCGGCGGCGCCGGACGAGACGGCGGCGACGCGTACTACACCGCCTGGCTGCGACGCGCTCGAGGCGCTCCTGGCGTCGCGCGGTCAGCTGCCCGCGCCCGCCTGACGGGCGTCGATCGTCAACCGCTCCCAGCGAACGCGCGTTCTCGCCCACGTCGTCGGTCGCTCTGATGCGCAGCAGGCCGCGCACCTGGCCGGCCGCCCGCAGCCGCGCGGCGGTGCGCGGGCCGATCCGCACCGACGCCGTGAACGTGTGGTGGCCGTCGGACTCGAACTCGCCGGAGCCGATCGTGGCGTCGCGGCCACCCAGCCGGGCCACCAGCCGCACCTCGCCCTCGACGAGCGCGCGCTCCTCCGGCGGGAGGCGCAGCGGGATGCGGGCGCGCGGGCGCTCCACCCCGCCGGCGGTGCGTAGCAGGGAGATGGTCGGCGCTGTGAGCGACACGCGAGGGCCGAGGCCGTCGAGCGGCAGGCCGTGGGCGCTCCAGGACGTCCCGACGTCTGCGCTCGTGGCGATCGCCTCCGCCCCCGTGGAATTCACCGTGCGCCCGTAGATGCGGTCGGGGTCGGCGGGGCTGACGGTGAGCAGGACGAACGACGTCCGCCCCGTCGGCGGGAGCCCGCGCCACGTCGCCCCGAAGTCGTCCGACGCGACCACCGAGGGGTCGTCCTCGTCGTTGTCGTCGAGCGCGACCAGCACGCGGTGCGGTGCACCGGCGACGGGCTGCGACAGCCCCTGTGCGTCCTCGAAGGGCGCGGCGGCGTGGGTCCACGTCGAGCCGGCGTCGTCCGAGCGCACCAGCGTCTCGTCGTTGTCCACGCCCAGCAGGCGGTCGGGACGCGTGCCGTCGACGACCACCCAGTACAGCACCTGCGCCGCGACACGCTCGAACGTGGCGCCGCCGTCGACGGAGCGGTAGACGGCGTCCGGCCCCGTGGCGTAGACGCGGGACGGGTCGGCCGGGTGCGGCACGACCTGCCACACCACGCCCGAGAGCACGCGCCGCCAGCGGGCCCCCTCCAGCCGGAAGACGCCGTCGCCCTCGTCGGCGAGCCGGCGACCGTCCTCGACGGGAGCCGGCGGATGCGAGACGACGGCGAAGACCGTGGACGCCGGGGCGGCCGGCCCGAACGCCAGGGCGCTCACGAAGCCGAGGCCGGGCGCCGACGCCCACGACGCGCCTCCGTCGCTCGAGCGCCGCACGGTGCCGTCCCGCAGCGCGACGAGCAGCTGCCCGTCGGGGGCGACCGCCACCGCCGGCGTCGGCGGGGGCAGGAACTCCTCGTGCCAGGCGAAGGGGCGCTCCGACGAGCACCTGCCGGAACGTCGCCCCGGCGTCGTCGCTGCGCCACAGCGCTTGGGCGAAGGACGGACCGGACGTCTCGACGGCGGTCGGCAGGTAGATCGTGGTCGCGGTGGCCGGATCGGCCACGGGGTCGCCACGGTGGGCGGCGAGCGGGTCTGCGGCGCGCGCCGGCGCGGCTGCCGCGAGCAGCACGAGCGCCGGGACGAGGGCCGCGATCGGCGATCGCATGCGACCGGTACGGACGCACCGGCGCGATCGGATTCAGGGCCGCGCGACGACGCAGAACGACGGCACGCCGTCCTCGCGCACCCGCACCTCGTCGACGGTGCAGGCCGTGCTGGCGCAGCGTCGCCGCCACGCGCTCGCCGTCGGCGCGGGCCGCCGCCGCGTCGCTCCAGCCGGGGCTGCCCACGCCACACGCGAAGAGCCGGCCACCCGGCGCGAGCAGCGCGCGCACCCGCAGCAGCGCGGCCTCCGGCTCGCGCCACAGGTTGGCGACGTTCACGGCGACGACGCGGTCGTAGCGCCTGCCGCCCAGGTCGGCGGCCGCCAGCGTCGCGGTGACGACCTCGAGGGTGCCGGCCGCGACGTGCACCGCGTTCCGCCGCGCCGTCGCGGCGGTCATCGTCGCCGAGCGGTCGAGCGCGGTGACGTGCCCGGTGCCCGCGAGGCGCTCGCAGACCAGCGTGACCGCGACGCCGTGGCCGCAGCCGACCTCCAGCACGCGGTCGGCCGGCTGCACGCCGAGCGCGTCGACGATCCAGGCGAGCCGCTCGCTTAGAGGATGCGCTCCTGGTTGCGCGCGGCGTCCACGCGGAGGGGCTTCGGCTCGGTCGCGGCCACGGGTGGAGTGTCGCCGCGAGGCGGCGCCGG
>CAVOOZ010000013.1:0-274425 GCA_963697735.1 uncultured Actinomycetota bacterium
GTCGACACCGCGGTCGCTCGCCCATGCCGGGTCTTCAAAGTTGGCCGGGCAGGGTCCGGGTCGCGTCGGTGACGTGCGGGCCCGTGACCTCGGTGATCATGGCTGTTGTCTACGCAGTCGTGTCACGAAGTGAGGTCACGGGCTTGCGCTGGCCTACGCAATGTCAGCATGTCCACGACTCGAGTCAGGCTGCGACCCGGACGTCGAACCCCGAACCTTCGCGATACGAGTCACATGGCGCGTCTCCGCCCGCGAGCGCCCGGTGAGGGCGGAAACGAAGCATCGGTGCTGGGTGGCTACTGCCCGTGGGTGCCCGTTGTCACCTTGATCGGAGGCAAAGGCGGACGGTAAAGCGTGCTTGGGACGCCGAAGCCCGAGAGCGACGAGCACTCTCGGGCAACGACGAGGCTGTGACCAGCCTTAACGAGTGCGCCGCCAGGGACTCGAACCCCGAACCCAGTGATTAAGAGTCACTTGCTCTGCCAATTGAGCTAGCGGCGCAACGAGGGGAAACGTTAGCAGCCGCGCCGCACGGTCACAAAATCGGCGGAGGCCTTGCCGCAGCAGGGTTCCGGCGAGGGACCCGGGCCACTGATGCGATGGCAGGAGCGCCGAAGCGAGGGCCCTGAACGGTCGGCGGACCCGCCCGGGTCAGTGTCGCCGGTGGGCGGCACGCGACGTCGGGACGGCCGCCGAGCCCATTGGGCCGACGCCGATGACCGAGACGACGTCACCTTCCGTCACGACCCGGTTGCGTCGACGATCTACGCGTCGACGACCTACGCGTCGACGATGACGGGGATGATGAGGGGGCTGCGGCGAGCCTGTCGGTGGACCCAGGTCGACATCGCGCGTCGGACCAGCTCCTCGACCTGCTCGATGTCCTCGATGTTCTCCTTGGTGGCGGTGGTGAGCGCCTTCTGAATGGCGGGGGTGGCCTTGGCGAAGTCGCCGGGCTCGTGCTCGAACCCGTGGGCCAGGTAGTCGGGCTCCTCGGTGAGCTTGCCGGTGTCGGGATCGACGATGCACACGATCGTGATGACTCCCTCCTCGGCAAGGGTGCGGCGCACGTGGAGCGACTCCTCGGTGGCGCCACCGACGGTCATGGCGTCGACGTAGACGAGGCCCGCGGGCACGGAGCCGGTGATGCTTGCCCGGCCGTCGACGAGGTCGATGACGGCCCCGTCGTGGGCGATGAGGGCGCGCTCGGGGTCGACCCCGGTGCGGATGGCGATGTCGGCGTTGGCCCGCAGGTGGCGCCATTCCCCGTGGACCGGCAGCACGCTGGAGGGCCGCACGATGTTGTAGCAGTAGGCGAGCTCACCGGCGCTGGCGTGGCCCGAGACATGCACCTTGGCGTTGCCCTTGTGCACGACGCTGGCCCCCCAGCGGGTCAGCTCGTTGATCACCCGGTAGATGGCGTTCTCGTTGCCGGGGATGAGCGAGCTGGCGAGCAGCACGGTGTCACCCTCGGTGACGCGGATCGGGTGGTCGCGGTTGGCCATCCGCGACAGGGCGGCCAGGGGCTCGCCCTGTGATCCCGTGCAGATCAAGGCGATCTGGTTGGCCGGCAGGCGCTCGAGCTGCTTGAGGTCGATGACCAGGCCCTTGGGGATGTCGAGGTAGCCGAGATCCGCCGCGATGCCCATGTTGCGCACCATCGAGCGGCCGACGAAGGCCACCTTGCGGCCGTGGTCGCGGGCCGCGTTGAGCACCTGCTGGATGCGGTGGACGTGGCTGGCGAAGCTGGACACGATGACCCGGCCGGGCGTCGTCCGGAAGACCGCCTCGATGGCGGGGGAGAGCTCGCCCTCGGACACGGTGAAGCCGGGCACCTCCGCGTTGGTCGAGTCGACGAGGAAGAGGTCGACGCCCTCCTCACCGAGGCGGGCGAAGGCGCGCAGGTCGGTCACCCTGCCGTCGAGCGGGAACTGGTCCATCTTGAAGTCGCCCGTGTGCAGCACGAGTCCGGCGGCGGTCCGGATCGCCACGGCGAGGCCGTCCGGGATCGAGTGGTTGACGGCGACGAACTCGCAGTCGAAGGGGCCGAAGGTGCGGCGGTCGTCCTCGCTCACCTCGACGGTGACCGGCGTGATGCGGTGCTCCTTGAGCTTCGCCTCCAGGAAGGCGAGGGTGAGCCGAGAGCCGACCACCGGGATGTCCGGTCGCTCGCGAAGCAGGTAGGGGACACCCCCGATGTGGTCCTCGTGGCCGTGGGTGAGCACGATGGCGTCGATCTTGTCGAGGCGCCCGCGAATCCAGGAGAAGTCGGGCAGGATCACGTCGACTCCAGGCTGGTGCTCCTCCGGGAAGAGCACGCCGCAGTCCACGACGAGCAGTCGCCCGGAGTGCTCGAAGACCGTCATGTTGCGGCCGATCTCACCCAGCCCACCGAGCGGGACGATGCGCAGGCCGTCGGGCGGCAGTGCCGGGAGGCCCTGGGAGCGCCCGGCGCCTCTGCCCCGGCCCCGAGACTGCTGCCGGCGGCCCCCGCCGGTGCTCACAGGTCACGCCCGAGACGGTGTGGAACGGTCGGTCGGCCCGAGGTGGTCGGGTGCGGTGTCATGGTGATCCTTCTGCTGCGGCGCGGCGGCGCCGGTGGTGGCGGGCAGGTGGTGCCGGACGGTCGGTGCCGCCTCCGAGGTGGCTGCCAACCCGTCGTGGCGTGGAGACTCGAGTCGTGGGCACCGGTGATGGTGACGGCTCCTGCCCTTGCGTGAGTACTTCGTGGTGATGGCATCGAGCGTAGCGACGGTCGACGCGTCCCAGGTGTGGGACCTCGGCACGTCGATGATGACGTACCTGGATGGCCCACCAACGACGACGTCGCACGGGAAGCCGGAGTTGCGTGCGTGCTTCGCCTGGAGGGAAGCGCCCATCGCCGACGCGGTGGAGGGCTGTGCGGATCCGAGCTGCGTCGGCTCCGCACGCCGCGGCGAAACCGCCGTGCTCCCGGCGCTCCCTTGACCTTCGTGGGGGCACCTTCTGCTCAAACATGGGGTGAGTGACGGGACTTGAACCCGCGGCCACCTGGACCACAACCAGGTGCTCTACCAGCTGAGCTACACCCACCATGCACAGGACGAGCCGGGCCCGAGGGCTCGGCGTCGTGGGACTGCGTCGTCAATCGTACAGGCTGCCCGAGGGTGGTTGTGACCACCCTCAGCCGCACGGCATACCGGCTCGTCGGAGTGCCCGTGCGGCGCTCAGGGCGCGATGACGTGGGGCTGCGCGAGCGCCTTGGCCGTGGCGCTGTCGGGGCCGGGCTGGGGGACGAAGACGGCCTGGCGGTAGTAGCGCAGCTCCGCGATCGACTCGCGAATGTCGGCCAGGGCGCGGTGCCCACCCGACTTCTTCGGGGCGTTGAAGTAGACCCGGGGATACCACCGGCGCGAGAGCTCCTTGATCGAGCTGACGTCGATGATGCGGTAGTGCAGGTAGGCCTCGAGGTCGGGCATGTCACGGGCGAGGAAGCCCCGGTCGGTGGCGACCGTGTTGCCGCCCAGCGGAGCCTTGCGCGGCTCGGGGACGAAGGTGCGGATGTAGTCGAGCACGATGTGCTCGGCCTCTTGGACCGTGACGCCGGCATCGAACTCCGTGATGAGGCCCGAGGTGGTGTGCATGTCCCGCACGAAGGGGTCCATCTGCTCGAGGGCCTCGGCCGGCGGCTTGACGACGACGTCGATGCCCTCACCGAGCTGGTTGAGCTCGAAGTCGGTGACGAGCGCCGCGACCTCGACCAGCGCATCGGCGTGCAGGGACAGCCCGGTCATCTCACAGTCGATCCAGACGATCCGGTCAGCCATGGCCCTGTGGTTGGAGTCGCTCACCGCTCCACCATAAAGGCAGCCGGCGCCGTCGTCGGTCGCGCTGCCCACACCGCCCATCCCTGCACTAGCCTGCGGGCATGGCCTCAGGGGACGTGACGACCGGTCAGCCGGCAGGCGGGGGAGTGAATGCCGGTGGGCCGCAGTGGAATCCGGCGCCCAACCCGACCCGCCGGCCGATACTGCGCACTGCGATCACCATCGGCGTCTCGGCGTCGGTCTTCCTCGTCGCGCTGCTCATCCTGCTGTCGATCCTCGGGGAGCGCCTGACGGCGCACACCCTCACCACGGCGGCGCTCGTCGCGATCATCCCACTGTTCGTCATCGTGCCGACCTTCCTGTGGCTCGACCGCTTCGAGGCCGAGCCGGTGCGCTACCTCCTCTTCGCCTTCTTCTGGGGAGCGCTCGTCGCCGTCGTCGGCGCCTTCTTCCTCAACACCTACGGGCTACGGCTGCTCGTCGAGTCGCAGTGGACCGACCCGCTCGAGACGGGTGCCGTCTACCTCGCGCCCGTCACCGAGGAGACCCTCAAGGGCCTCGGCATCCTGCTCGTCTACCTGCTGCGCCGCCGCGAGTTCGACGGGATCATCGACGGCATCGTCTACGGCGGCATCATCGGGGCCGGCTTCGCCTTCAGCGAGAACATCCTCTACCTCGGGCAGGCCTATGACACCTACGGCGACGAGGGCCTCACCGCCACCTTCGTCGTGCGCGGCATCATGGGCCCGTTCGGGCACCCGCTCTTCACCGCCCTCACCGGCATCGGCATCGGCATCGCCGTCACGTCGCGCCGCCCGCTCGTGCGGGTCCTCGCGGTGCTCGGCGGCTGGATCTGCGCCATGCTGCTGCACGGCCTCTGGAACCTCTCGGCGCTCGCGGGCATGGAGGGCTTCCTCGGCGCCTACGTGACCTACCAGGTGCCGCTCTTCCTCGCCTTCATCGGCTTCCTCGTGTGGCTGCGCCGACGTGAGGGCCGGCTCATCGGGCAGTACCTCTCGCCCTACGCCGACGCGGGATGGCTCACCCACGGCGAGGTGTCGATGCTCGCCTCGCTGCGCCAGCGTCGCGAGGCCCGGGCCTGGGCCCGGCAGACCGGCGGCGCTGCCGCCAAGCGGTCGATGAACGCCTTCCAGGACAGCGCGAGCGACCTCGCCCTGCTCCGCTCCCGGCTCGTCCACGGCACCGCCGAGTCCGATGCGACGCGGCGCGAGCTCGTGCTGCTCGAGGCCATCACGGCGCACCGGCGCGACTTCGTGGGCTCGCCCGTCACCTGATCCGGCGCGCCCGTCCGCTTGCCTATCATGGGACGTCGCCCACCACGGTGGGACCAGCCCCCGTAGCTCAGCGGATAGAGCAAGAGCCTTCTAATCTCTTGGTCGCAGGTTCGAGTCCTGCCGGGGGCGCGTTGCGCGTAGGGCGAGAACGGGTACTGATCTGCATACCCCTTCACCCAGGAGCCTCGGTTGCCACCGGTCCGACTCACCCCTGCCCTGCGGGTGCTCGCCATCCCGAGTGCCCATCCCTACTCCGAGCGACTGCGCTCGACGAGCCCGGACGCGAGCCGGGTCGTGCACCTCGACGACCCGGCGGTGCCGGGGGCGCCTGCCGGGCAGTGGTGGCCCCCCACCGCGCTCGACGCCGAGTGGGTCCGTCGCCATGCCGGCGAGGTCGACGTCGTCCACCTGCACTTCGGCTTCGATGCGGCGTCGCCGGCCGACCTGCGTCGGTGGGTGCTCGCCCTTCGCGAGGCCGGCATCCCCCTCGTCCTCACGCTGCACGACCTCGTCAACCCGCACTTCACCGACCAGCGCGATCACCGGGACCGCCTGGACGTGCTCGTCCCGGCCGCCGATGCTCTCATCACGCTCACGGCAGGTGCGGCCGCGGAGATCGAGCAGCGCTGGGGGCGGTCGGCCGAGGTGCTCGCACACCCCCATGTCGCACCGATCGAGCTCGTGGGCGCGCCCCCGCCAAGCGCCGACGACGGCACGCGTCCCTTCGTCGTGGGCATCGACCTCAAGAGCCTGCGCGCCAACGTGGTCGCCGAGCCCATCGTGCGCGTCGTGTCGGAGGCAGTGGCGACCCTTCCGCACGCGGAGCTCGTCGTCGACCTCCACCGAGAGGTCCTCGAGCCCACCCACCCGCGCCACGACCGCTTCCTGCTCCAGTCGCTCGCCGACCTCGACGGCCGGGGCCGCCTGCGGCTCGCGGTGCACGACCGTCGCTCGGACGCCCAGCTGTGGGAGCACCTGCGTGGTCTCGACCTCTCGGTGCTGCCCTATGCCTTCGGCACGCACTCCGGCTGGGTCGAGGCCTGCCATGACCTCGGCACGACCGTGCTCGCGCCGCGCACCGGCCGGTGGGTGGAGCAGCAGCCCCTGCTGACCTTCGGCTGGCGTGCGGGCGAGGACCCCGACGAGGGTCAGGTCTTCTCCGCCGTGCAGCTGGCCTTCTGGGACCGTCCACACTGGCAGGCGGACGCAGCCGAGCGCGTCGAGCAGCAGGCCGCCCTCAGCTGGCGCCACGAGCAGCTGTATGCCGCCCTGCTGGGCCGCTCGGTCACCGCACCCGCCGTCGTCAGCGGACATCGCCACGGGCCGACCGACGACGCGCTCGAGCCGGTCGGCGCCACGTGACAGCGGCGACCCCCCCGACCTCTGGTCGCCCTGACAGTGGCCGCGACGGTCGTCCGGTGGTGGGTTGGTATGCCCATCACGTCGGCGCCGGCCACGTGGCCCGCGCCCGCGTGGTGGCTGCGCGGATGCAGGCGGTCGTGACGATCCTGAGCTCGGCCCGGCGACCTGACGCCTGGCCGAGGGAGCGGTGGGTCGACCTCCCGCGCGATGACGCCGCCGAGGGCCACGACCACACTGCCGGCGGGGTGCTGCACTGGGCACCGCTGGCGCACGAGGGTTTCGGCGCGCGCATGCAGGTGATTTCGGCCTGGGTCGCCGATCAGCGACCGGCGGTCTTCGTCACCGACGTGTCGGTCGAGGTCGCGCTGCTCGTGCGGCTCCTCGGTGTGCCGGTGGCGACCTTCGTCAAGCCGGGTGACCGGGGCGACCGCCAGCACCAGCTCGCCTACGACAGCGCCACGGCGCTCATCGCGACCTGGCCGCGGGAGGCCTCGATCGTCGGGGGTTGGCAGCCCCGCTGGGACGCCAAGACGACCTGGCTCGGATCGTTCTCGCGGTTCGACGACCGGACGCCCGTCGCACCGCCGCGAGGCCGCCGGGTCGCGCTCGTCTGGGGCGCGGGCGGCACCGACGTCACCGAGGCTCAGATCGACGCGGCCCGCCGGGCGACGTCCGACTGGTCATGGACGGTCTGCCGCGACGTGGGTCCCGACGCGTTGTGGCAGAGCCTGCAGGACGCCGACGTCGTCGTCGGTCACGCCGGTCAGAACGTCGTCTCGGAGGTGGCCGCTGCGCGGCGCGGTGCCGTCATCATCGCCCAGCGCCGTCCGCACGACGAGCAGCACTTCACCGTCCGGGGACTCGAAGCCACCGGAGTGGGCCACGGCCTGTCGACCTGGCCCGAGCCCGGCGCGTGGCCGAGCCTGCTCGAGTCGGCCGCCCGGATGGACGTCGACGGGTGGAGTCGTTGGACCGACGGGGGCGGGGCCGAGCGGTGTGCTGCGCTCATCGACGCCCTGGCCGGTGTCGAGAGATCGTGACGACCGCCGCGCCGACGACCGCGCTCCTCACCCTCGCCCACGGTCGCCACCACCACCTCGAGGGGCTGCTGCGCGGACTCGCGGGCGGGTCGGTCGCCCCTGATCTGCTCGTCGTGGCCGCGATGGACGACCCGGAGATCGCGGCTGTCGTGCGCACCCACGCCCCGCGCGAGGTGCCCGTCGATGTCGTCGCCGTCGATGGCCACCGGTGGTCGCTGCCGCTGGCGACCGCGCGCAACCGGGCCGCGGAGCGCGCCATCGCCTCGGGGGCCGAGCTGCTCGTCTTCCTCGATGTCGACTGCATCCCCGGGCAGCGGCTCGTCGAGCGCTACCGCGAGGTGGCGCGGGATGCGACGCCCGGGTCCGACGACGTGTGGTCGGGTGCCGTGCACTATCTCCCGCCACGGGCTGACGGGGAAGGTTACACCGCAATGGAACTCGAGCAGTCGCGGCCACATGCGGCTCGACCGGTGGCCCCGCCAGGAGGCGTCGTCGCCGCCGAGGACCTCAGGCTCTTCTGGTCGCTCTCCTTCGCCATCACCGCTGACACGTGGCAGCGGGTCGGCGGTTTCGACGAGGGCTACGACGGCTACGGCGGCGAGGACACCGACTTCGCGATGAAGCTGGCGCGAGCGGACGGCCGGCTCTGGTGGGTGGGGGGCGCGCCCGCATACCACCAGCACCACGAGGTGGAGACCCCGCCGCGTCGTCACCTCGCCGACATCGTGCGCAACAGCAACCGCTTCGCCGGACGGTGGGGGTGGTTCCCCATGGAAGGCTGGCTCTCGGCCTTCGCCGACGAGGGCCTCATCACGCTGGCTGGCCGGACTCCCAGGTGGCACCTGACTGCAGCCGGTCATAGAGCAGCTCGTAGGCCGTGACCATCCGGTCGAGCGAGAGGTGCTGACGGGCGTGGCGCCTCACGACCGTGCGGTCGAGGGCGACCGCCTCGACGGCGCCGGCCGCAAGCGCCGGCACGTCGCCGGGGCGCACGAGCCGCCCCAGGGATGACAGGGATCCGGGGGCACGCTGTCCGGTCACGTCGTGGAGCACCTCCGGTATGCCGCCGCGGGCGAAGGCGACCACTGGCGTGCCGCACGCGAGCGCCTCCGCGACGACGAGGCCGTAGGGCTCGTCCCAGACCGGTGTCACGAGCGCGGCCGCCGACGACCCGATGAGGGAGACGAGGTCCGGGGTCGCGAGGTGCCCGGCATACGAGATCTGCGGTCCGAGGCGCGGACGCACCATGGCGTCGAAGTACTCGGGGTCCGCGATCGGGCCCGCCAGCACGAGGGGCATCCCGGCCAGCCGGGCGGCCTCGATGGCGAGGTGGGGCGCCTTCTCGGGCACGAGCCGGCCCGACCAGACGAGCTCGGGCCCTCCGCGCCCCGCCTGCCACGTGTCGAGGTCGACGCCGTTCGGCACGACGTGGGCCTCGTCGTCGGGCCGCAGGACCCGCCACTGCCGGGCCACGAAGCGGCTGACCGCAGCGAACTCGCCCCGGCCGCTGTCGCCCCGGGTCAGCTCGATCGCCGACTCCAGCCACGGCGTCGGCGGCGTGTGCAGCGAGGTCAGCATGGGCGGCACGACGAGCGGGCTCATCGCGACGGGGAGGTGGTGGAGGGAATGGTTGTGCACGACGTCGAACGCGTCGCCCCTAGGGCCGGCCAGCGACATCAGCAGGCGCAGATAGGCGTGGTGGGCAGCCATGAAGCCCTCGACCGGCATCGACACGTCCCCGGCGGCGGTGCGCGACGGGGCCCAGCCCCCCACGGGCAGCACGTGCTCCTCGTCGGCGTCGTCCGAACCGTCGGCGGCGAAGAGCGTGACGTCGTGGCCGCGGGCGACGAGCGCGCGTCGCAACTGCCACACGAGCGACTCGAGGCCGCCCGCAAAGGGTTGCGCGATGGCGTGGTCGCACGGTGCGATGAGGGCGATCCGCAGGGGCACGCATGCGCGACCGTTGACGAGGTCGCGCACGACACTGACGGAGCGAGTCAGGGTGCCGGACCGCTGGACGCCGTCGGGGCGTCCGAGGGCCGGCTTGTGGTCGCCGATCACCCTGCCGGGTTCTGGTCTGTGCCTGTCACGCCTGACTCCTACCCGCGCGCGGGCGCGAGCAAACGGCCGTGCTCGGCTGCGGCGGGGTGCGGTCTCGGGTGGCGGGACCGCGTGAGGGCCGTCAAGTCCCGGACGGGTACGGGCTCCTTGTGACCCGGGACCTGGCAGACGCACCCTCCACCGAGCCTGAGGCACGCCACGCCCGTGATGCGGCGCATGCGGTGAATGCGGCGGATGCCCCTGATGCCCGGTATCCCCAGGATGGCCCGGATGCCCTGCGCGACGTCCGGGCGATCACGGCCGATCCCGGCCGGGCGCGCCACTACGGACACTTCTACGGGCTTGAACCGCTGCCCGACGGTGACCGGCCCCTGCTCGTCGTGCACGGCAACTGCCAGGCGGAGTCCCTGCGACAGCTGCTCCAGGACGCGCCCGGCGCGCCGTGGTCGAGCGTGCGCATCCCCCCGGTGCACGAGCTGGCCGCCGACGAGGTGCCGCTGCTCCACCGGCTGCTCGGTCAGGCCGACGTCGTGCTGACGCAGCCGATCGGGGACGACTACCACGACCTGCCGGTGGGGGCCGGTCAGGTGCAACAGACGGCTGCGCGGGCCCGCACCGTCGTGTGGCCCGTCATCTTCTACTCCGGGCTGCACCCCTGGCAGATCGTGCACCAGGACGCCGAGGAGGGTGCCCCGCCCCTCGTGCCCTACCACGATGCCCGCACGGTGCTGCGTGCCGCCGGCGGTGCCCCCCTCCGCCCGGCCTCGCAGGCGGCGGCCGCCGTCTCGGAGTGGTCGATCGGGGAGCTGCGCAGGCGGGAGCGGGCAGCGGGGGCCGTGCCCGTCAGCGATCTCGTGCTGGAGGCGGGAGCCGGCGCCATGCGCACCGTCAACCATCCCGCCAACCTCGTGCTCGTCGCGCTCGCCCGACGGGTGCAGGAGGAGCTGGGCCTGCTGGCCACGGCCGTCGATCCCGGCCGGCGCCTGCTCGACGCGGTGCAGGCCCCGGTCGAGGCCGGGGTGCTGGAGGGTCTCGGACTCGACCCGAGCGCGGCCAGGGAGTCCTGGCTCATCGCGGGCGATCCGGTGACCGACGCCGAGGTCGCCGCGACGCAGCTGGCCTGGCTGCGGAGTCGACCCCGCGTTCTCGACGACATCGTGCGCAGGCACCGCACGCAGCTCGCCCTCATAGCCGAGCTGGCAGACGACCCCGCGCCGCCGGCGGGCCCGGCCAGCCGATGAGCGCGTATGCCGTCGTGGGCCCGGAGCGCCACGGCGTCGTCATCCACGCTCTCCGTCTCGCAGCGTCCGCCCCGGGCCTGGCCGCGCGGCTCGTCCGGATCAGCGCCACCGACCCCGCGACGGTCGCGGACGACCTACGGCGTGCCCTCGTCGGCCACGACAGCGCCATGATCCACGTGACCGACCACCTTCTCGGCGGGAGCCCCGCAGAGGCCGCCGACCTCGTCGAGGACCTTGGCCGCACCGGCGCGCTCGCCCTCTGCCTGCACGACGTGCCCCAACCCCAGGAGGGGGAGGCGCGGCACGCTCGGCGGCGGGCGGCCTACCGACGTTTCGTCGAGAGCGCCTCCGTCGTCGTCGTGGCGAGCGAGCACGAGCGCACCCTTCTGGCCCGGTGCCTCGAGCAGTCGAGTGACACGCCGGTCGTCGTCCTCCCACTGCCCCTCGAGCGAGCGGAGGCCGCCGCGGCGGCGGGACCGGAGCCGCGGCCCGGCGTGGCCCAGGTCGGTGTGCTCGGATTCCTCTATCCCGGCAAGGGACTGGAGTCGGTCATCGGCGCCGCCGCGACCGTCGCTCGCGAGCGGGAGGTCGTCGTGGTCAACATCGGGGGGGTCTCGTCGGGTCATGAGTCGCTCGTCGACGACCTGACGGCCCGCGCCCGTCGCCTGGGCACGCGCTTCACCCTCACCGGCTACGTGCCCGAGCGTGACCTCCCCGAGGTGCTGAAGGCGGTCGCCGTGCCCGTGGCGGCTCACCGACACATCTCCGCATCCGGATCGATCAATTCGTGGATCGCCTTGGGGCGCAGGCCCATCGTGCTGGCCGGGGCCTACACGCGCGAGCTCGCGGAGCGGATGCCCGGCGTCGTCACGCTCGTCGAGGACGCGGCTGGCCTCGCGACCGCGATCGAGGGCGCGCTGGAGGCACCCGAGCGCACCTGGCTCGACAACGACGTCCGTCTCGGCCCCACATGGGCTGGCAGCGCCCATGCGCACGAGGCCGTCCTGAGGAGTGTCTCGTGAGTCCCCTTGCCCCGCAAGACAGTTCGCAACCGCAGCCGCCGAAACCCCCGCGGTCGTCGGCAGGCCTGCGGGTGAGTGTCGTCGTGCCCTTCTACGAGCGGCAGGACCAGCTCGACCGGCTCCTCGCCGGGCTCGACCTCCAGACCCTGCCCGCCTCGACCTTCGAGGTCGTCATCGCCGACGACGGGTCGAGCGTGGAGCCACGCGTCGGCGACCGCGACTTCGCGACCACGGTCGTCCGACAGTCCGATGAGGGCTTCCGTCTTGCTGCGGCCCGCAACCTCGGGTCCTCGGCCGCCGTGGGCGAGGTGCTCGTCTTCCTGGACCAGGACTGCGTGCCCGCTCCCGACTACCTCGAGAAGGTGCTGTCGGTCACCACGACGCCGTGGGACCTCACGGTGGGTCACCGCCTGCACGCCGACCTCGACGGCTGGACGGGCGAGGCCGTGCGCGGATGGCTCCGCGGCGACGGCGAGCAGCCCGAGCTGCTCGACGAGCCCACGTGGCTGCTCGACGGCTACGAGCGCACCGCGGACCTGACGCGACCCGACGACCGCGCCTACCAGCTCGTCCTGGGCGCGGCCGTCAGCGTCAGCCGCCACCTGCACGAGGAGCTCGGAGGCTTCGACGAGACCTTCCGTGCCTACGGCGGCGAGGACTGGGACTACGGTCACCGGGCCCACGTGGCCGGTGCCGAGATGAGATGGCTCGCTGACGCGGTGGTCTGGCACGACGGGCCGGACCTGCCCGGCCGGGGTGACCTCACCGCGACGAAGAATGCCGAGACGCTCGCGCTCGCCCGCCGCCTGCCTGACGCCGACGTGCGGGGCACGCACCTCGTGTGGTCGATCCCGGAGGTCGTGGTGCAGGTGGACACGCGGGGGGCCGACGACGCCGCCGTCATCGCGAGCCTCGAGTCCCTGCTCGCCGGCACCGATGCCCACGTGTGGCTGGGCGACGGCGTCGAGAGCCCCGTCGAGGATCCACGGGTGCACGCGGGCCGGCCCGGACCCGACGTGCTGGCCCGGGCCCGTTGGCTCGTGGACTGCGCAGCGGTGCTCCTGCACGGCACGACGCTGCGCGAGCTGACCCGCGCCGCCCCGGTCGGGAGCCCTGATCTGCGGATCTGCTCGACCCGCGACGCCAGCCGGCAGAGTCGGGGCATCGAGCCGGTGCGGCCACGGTCGCTGCCTGCCGGAGTGCGGGTGGAGCGACTGGTCGAGACACCTGTCCTCGAGCGCCACTGGCAGTCACGCACGACGCGGTGATGGTGTGGCGATCGAGCAGGTGCACGAGGTGCCGATGAAGGGCCCATCAAGGTGCCCGCAGATCCCCTGCGAGACAAGGGCGTTTCGGTTTGGTGAGTTCGTGCCGACAAGGGAGGATTGCGCTCGTGGCGGGTGAATCAGGGGCGGGCAATGCCCGGCTGCTCGGGGCGGTGCAGGGCCTGAGGTCCGCCGTCTCGGAGGTGAGCCTCCCGCTCGATCTCGCCGGCTCGGGCGAAGGACGCTCGACCCGCACCCGGTTGCTCGACCAGCTCGACGACTACGTCATCCCGCGGCTCACCTCGATCGACGCGCCCCTGCTCGCCGTGGTGGGCGGCTCGACGGGCGCCGGCAAGTCGACCCTCGTCAACTCCGTGGTCGGCGGGGAGGTCTCCCTGTCCGGGGTCCTGCGCCCCACCACCCGATCGCCCGTGCTCGTCCACCACCCGTCCGATGCGGCATGGTTCTCCGGCCAGCGCATCCTGCCCGGTCTCGCGCGCATCACCGGTCGGCACTCGTCGTCCGACGGCCCCGGGGCCGTGCGCCTGGTCTCGAGCGAGTCCGTGGCCGCGGGCCTCGCACTGCTCGACGCCCCTGACATCGACAGCGTCGTCGAGGCCAACCGCGAGCTCGCCGGCCAGCTGCTCGCCGCTGCCGACCTGTGGCTCTTCGTCACGACCGCCGCGCGCTACGCCGACGCCGTGCCGTGGCACCTGCTGCGCGAGGCCAGCGAGCGCGGCACTGCCGTCGCCGTCGTGCTCGACCGGGTGCCACCCGCCGCGGTCGACGAGATCCGCACGCATCTCGCGGCGATGCTGCGCGAGCAGGGACTCGAGCGGGCCCCCATCTTCACCGTGCTCGAGTCCGAGCTCGTCGACGGGCTGCTGCCCGCCGACCAGATCGAGCGCCTCAGCGGGTGGCTCGCGGCGCTGGCCGGCGACGCGCAGGCGCGAGCCGTCGTCGTGCGGCAGACGCTCGAGGGGGCACTCACCTCGCTCGACGTGCGCACGCAGGCCCTGCTGTCCGCGGCAGCCGAGCAGGCAGCGGCAGGGGAGGCGCTGCTGGAAGCAGCCCGCACGGCATACAGCGACGGCATCACGCAGGTGCACGAGGGCATGGAGGACGGCAGCCTGCTGCGCGGCGAGGTGCTCGCCCGCTGGCAGGAGTTCGTCGGCACGGGCGAGTTCTTCCGTCAGGTCGAGTCGACGGTCTCGCGGGTGCGCGACCGCTTCACCGCCTTCCTCAAGGGCGAGCCGGCGCGCGCCGACAACCTCGGCGAGGCGCTGCAGTCCGGCGTCGAGGCCCTCATCTCCAACCGGGCCGAGCTCGCGGCCTCCACGACCGCTCGCGCCTGGCGCGTCCTGCCCGGCGGCGAGCAGCTGCTCGCGGCAGACCCGGCGCTCGCCCGGTCGAGCGACGCGGCCGGGCCACGGGCCGAGCGGCTCGTGCGCGACTGGCAGGGCGACATCCTCGAGATGGTGCGCAACGAGGGCAAGGACCGTCGGACGACGGCCCGCATCATGGCCTACGGCGTCAACGGCCTGGGCGTCGTGCTGATGCTCGTCACCTTCGCGAGCACGGCCGGGGTGACCGGCGCCGAGATCGGCATCGCCGGCGGCACGGCCGTGGTCGGCCAGAAGCTGCTCGAGGCCGTCTTCGGTGACCAGGCGGTGCGCGAGCTCGCCCGCGAGGCGCGCGAGCGCCTGCTGGCCCGGGTCGAGGAGCTCTATGCCGCCGAGCGCGAGCGCTACGAAGGAGCCGTGACGACGGTGCACGTCGACGCCGAGAAGACCCGGACCCTCGAGCAGGCGGCTGCAGCCGTGCGGGCCGCCCGATGAGCCCGCTGAGGATGGGCCGCGCCAAGGTCAAGGCCGTGCAGGCCAGCGAGGTCGGCGAGCGCACGAGCGCGCTCTCGATGGCGCTGCTCACGGGCGCGGCCGAGCTCGAGCCGCTGGCGGTCGACCGCGCGCGCCGCGTCGTCGACAAGGCGGTCGAGCGCGGCGGCATCACCGGTGACCACACGGTCGTCGCGCTGGCCGGTGCGACCGGCAGCGGCAAGTCCTCGCTCTTCAACGCCCTCGTGGGTGCCGACGTCGCCACCATCGGCGCACGGCGCCCGACGACCTCGCTGCCGACCGCAGCCGTGTGGGGCGACGCCGACGCCAGCGAGCTGCTCGACTGGCTGGGCGTCGACACCCGCCACGTCGTCGAGGACGCGTTCGACGCCCGATGACGCGGCCGCAAAAGGCGGCTCGGTGGGCGCCCCCGGAGCCGTGGGAGCCCTCGGAGCGCTCGACGGGCTCGTGCTGCTCGACCTGCCCGACTTCGACTCGCGCGAGATCGCCCACCGCGTCGAGGCCGAGCGCGTCCTCGAGCTCGTCGACATCTTCGTGTGGGTGACCGACCCGCAGAAGTATGCCGATGCCCGGCTGCACGACGACTTCGTCTCGATCCTGTCGCGACACGGCGCCGTGACCCTGGCCGTGCTCAACCAGTCCGACCGGCTGTCCGAGGCCGGGGTCAAGGCGGTCGCCAGCGACCTCGGCGCCCTCCTCGAGTCCGACGGAGTCAGCAAGGCGACGGTGCTGCCCACCTCGACGGTGACGGGTGCAGGCCTCGACAAGCTGCGCCAGCGTCTCGCCAATGCCGTTGCAGGGCATGCGGCCTCGCGTCAGCGACTGCGCTCCGACCTCGTCGGCGCGGCATCCGCGTTGCGACACGGCGTCGCAGACAGCGAGCCAGACACCGCCACGCTCGACCGCCGAGCCGCTGGACACCGCGCTCGCGAGGTCGGCCGGGGTGCCGATCGTGCTCGACGCAGTGGCGCGCGACTACCGCCGCGAGGCCTTCGCGCACACCGGCTGGCTCTTCGCCCGCTGGACCAAGGGCTTCGCCGCCGACCCCCTGCGCCGGCTGCGCCTCGACCGCACCGGTGGGCGACCGCCGATCCCGGTCGAGATCGCAGGGCGCCGACGTGCGCGCGGTGCTCGGGCGCTCGTCGATCCCGACGCCCACCGCAGCCACCGTGTCGGCCGTCGACCTCGCGACCCGCACCTTCGTGCGCGACGCCGCCGACGGACTTCCGGTGCGATGGCAGCAGTCGGTCGAGGACGCCGTCGACGGGGGAGACGGGCGGGCTCGCCGACGCCCTCGACCAGGCGATGCTCACCACCTCGTTGCGCGCGCGCCGGCCGATCTGGTGGCTCCTGGTCAACATCGTGCAGTGGGCGCTCGGAGTCATCGCGATCGCCGGCCTCGTCTGGTTGGCCGTGCTGTGGGTCGTGGGGCTGCTGGCGCTGCCGCGTCCCGAGACGCCTTCGGTCGGCATCCTTCCCGTCCCGTTGCTCATGCTCGTCGGGGGAGTGCTGCTCGGTCTCGGCCTCGGCGTGCTGTCGCGCTGGTGGGCCCGCATCGGCGCCCGGCGCCGACGAGCCGTGGTGGGCGGACCGCCTGACGGCGTCGGTGGCCGCGGTGGCCGACGAACGCATCCTCGCCCCCGTCTCCGAGGTGCTCTCACGGCACCGCGAGACGCGGCAGCACCTCGACGTCGCCGCAGGCTGACGACCTCGGGCCGGCGACCCCCGCCTGCGGGACGGGTGCTCGTCGTCCACACCCCCTCAGGGGGTCGCAGCGGTCGTCCACAGGGCCGTGGTGCGGGCTTCTGCGCCTGTCGGGCGGCGACCCCAGAGTGGTGCTCATCGGCGGCGATCGCGCCGCCGGAACAGAGACGAGGAGCACTGCGCATGAACGAGACCCGCATCACCGTGCACGGCAACGTCGTGACCGACCCGGTGCAGCGCACCGGCCGCACGGGCAGCATCTACACGACCTTCCGTGTCGCCCACACGCCCTACCGCCGCGGCGCCGACGGTCGCTACTACGACGGCGAGACGAGCTTCTACAGCGTCATCACGTTCAGTGCGCTGGCGGCCAACGCTGCCGTGGCGCTGCGCAAGGGCCAGCCGATCGTCGCCGAGGGCAACCTCACGGTGAAGCAGTACGTCGGCAGCGATGGCCAGCTGCGCACCACGGCCGAGATCGACGCCGACCACGTCGGGCACGACCTGTCCTGGGGACGGGCGACGCTTCGAGCGGGTCAGCCGGGCCGCCGCGCTCGGCCACGACCGCACGGCCGACCCTGACGTGCAGGCCACGGTGCGCGCCATCGCGGAGGGAGCGGCCCCGCCGGCCGAGACGCGCCCCGCCCACGTCGACGCCGACGGGGTCGTGGGCGACGACTACGACCCACACCTCGATGAGGTCGATGACCTCGACGGCGCGCACCAGCACGACGACGAGGTCGAGCCGCGCCGTTCACAGCTGGGTGACCCCGAGACCGACGACTACGAGGTCGTGCCCCCGCTGTCGGCCTGAGCAGCGCCTGCCGGTGCCCGCCCGTCGACCGCGCGGCGGCGTCCCGGCGGTGCCTCGCAGCGGCGGCTCCCGGCGTCGGTGGCCGCGAGCCACCGATTCGGTGGGACCCGCACGGGCCGATAGCCTTCGGGACATGGCCGAGTACATCTACACCATGACCCGTGCCCGCAAGGCGCACAACGAGAAGGTCATCCTCGATGACGTCTCGATGTCGTTCTACCCGGGCGCCAAGATCGGCATGGTCGGCCCCAACGGCGCCGGCAAGTCGACGATCCTCAAGATCATGGCCGGCCTCGATCAGCCGTCCAACGGCGAGGCCCGTCTCGCGGCCGGGGCGACGGTCGGCATCCTCCTGCAGGAGCCGCCCCTCAACGAGGACAAGACCGTGCTCGGCAACGTCGAGGAGGGCGCCGGCGAGATCAAGGCGAAGCTCGACCGCTACAACGAGATCTCCGCCGAGATGGCCGACCCCGACGCCGACTACGACGCGCTGCTGACCGAGATGGGCAAGCTCCAGGAGGACATCGACCACGCCGACGCGTGGGACCTCGACAGCCAGCTCGAGCAGGCGATGGACGCCCTGCGCTGCCCGCCCGGTGACTCACCCGTCACCAACCTCTCGGGTGGCGAGCGCCGCCGCGTCGCCCTGTGCAAGCTGCTCCTGCAGAAGCCCGACCTGCTGCTGCTGGACGAGCCGACCAACCACCTCGACGCCGAGTCGGTGCTGTGGCTCGAGCAGCACCTCGAGAGCTACCACGGCGCCGTCATCGCCGTCACCCACGACCGCTACTTCCTCGACAACGTCGCCCAGTGGATCGCGGAGGTCGACCGCGGCCGCCTCTACCCCTACGAGGGCAACTACTCGACCTACCTCGAGAAGAAGTCCGAGCGCCTCACGATCCAGGGCAAGAAGGACGCCAAGCTCGCCAAGCGCCTCAAGACCGAGCTCGAGTGGGTGCGCAGCAACGCCAAGGGCCGTCAGGTCAAGAGCAAGGCGCGCCTCGCCCGCTACGAGGAGATGGCGGCCGAGGCCGACCGCACGCGCAAGCTGGACTTCGAGGAGCTGCAGATCCCGCCGGGCCCGCGCCTCGGGTCGACGGTCATCGAGGTCAAGAACCTCAAGAAGGGCTTCGGCGACCGGGTCCTCATCGACAACCTCTCGTTCTCCCTGCCACGCAACGGCATCGTCGGCGTCATCGGCCCCAACGGTGTCGGCAAGTCGACGCTCTTCAAGACGATCGTCGGCTTCGAGCAGCCCGACGGCGGCGAGGTCAAGATCGGTGACACGGTCAAGATCTCCTACGTCGACCAGGGTCGCGAGGGGCTGGACCCCAAGAAGAACCTCTGGGAGATCGTCTCCGACGGCCTCGACTACATGAAGGTCGGCCACGTCGAGATCCCCTCGCGCGCCTACGTCTCGCAGTTCGGCTTCAAGGGACCCGACCAGCAGAAGCTGGCCGGTGTGCTGTCCGGCGGGGAGCGCAACCGTCTCAACCTCGCGCTCACCCTCAAGCAGGGCGGCAACCTGCTGCTGCTCGACGAGCCCACCAACGACCTCGACGTCGAGACGCTCGGCTCGCTCGAGAACGCCCTGCTCGACTTCCCGGGCTGCGCCGTGGTCATCACCCACGACCGGTGGTTCCTCGACCGGGTCGCGACGCACATCCTCGCCTTCGAGGGCACCGAGGACAACCCGGCCAGCTGGTACTGGTTCGAGGGCAACTTCGAGTCCTACGAGGCCAACAAGATCGAGCGGCTCGGTCCCGACGCGGCCCGCCCGCACCGGGTCACCTACCGCAAGCTGACCCGCGACTGAACTCCGCGTCAGCACGGAGCCGCAGGCCCCGGCTTCGGCCGGGGCCTGCGCGCGTCGGCCCGCCACAGCGCGCGTCGCGCCGCCGCGCGTCGGGCTGCCACAGCGCAGGTCGGCCCGCCACAGCGACGAGCCCCCGGTGGCGTCAGATCCAGCCCTTGCGGCGGAAGACGACGTAGAGCAGCCCACCGATGCCGGCGATGATGACGGCGCTCATGAGCACGCCGGCCGGCTGGCCGAAGCCGGGGTAGGGCACGTTCTGGCCGAACCACCCGGTGACCGCCGTCGGCACGGCGATGATGGCAGCCCAGCCGGTCAGCTTCTTCATCACGGTGTTGAGGCGGGCGTCCTGCAGCGACAGGTTGGTCTCGAAGATCGTCGTGATCATGTCGCGCAGCGACTCGGTCCACTCCGCGGCGCGCAGCACGTGGTCGTTGAGGTCGTCGTAGAAGCCGTCGAGCTCGGTGTGCCGCTCGGAGAGCTCGCCGCGGTGGCGCAGCACCGCGTTGACGACGTCACGCATGGGCAGCACGACCCGGCGCAGCTCGACGAGCTCCTTGCGCAGGCGATAGGTGCGCACCTGCACCGCATGGGTCTGGCCGCGCTCGTCGAAGAGCTGGTCCTCGAGCCCCTCGATGGCGTCGTCGAGCCGCTGGATCGTGTCGAAGTGGCCGTCGACGACGGTGTCGAGCAGCCCGTGCACGAGGGCGCCCGACGCCCGAGCCGGAGCAGCTCGGGGTCGTCGTTCCAGCGCTCGAGCACCGGTGCCATGTCGAAGCGGTCGCTGCCGCGCACGGTGATGACGCCGCTGCGGCAGCACGAAGGCCGAGATGCGGCTCGTGTGCAGGCGGGACTCGCTGCCGGCGGCCGCAGTCGAGGTCGTCATCGGCTCCAGGTCCGTCGCGTAGACGGTGAGGAAGGTGTGCTTCGCGTGGCGGGTCGCCTTGGGCCGCTCACCGCTGCGTGATCGCGTCCTCGACGGCGTGCGGGTCGAGACCGAGCTCGTGGGCGAGGCGAGCAGCTCGCGCGTGGTCGGGCTCGCAGAGGTCGACCCAGACGAGCGACCCGTCGCGGGCCAGGTGCTCGGACGACCTCGTCGAGGCGGAAGTCCTCCTCGACGACCTTCCCGTCCTCCCACCGGCGCGTCGTGACCTGCCCCTCGCGCGCGATCTCGCCTGTGCTGGTGTCCACGCACCCAGTCCTACACCCCGCATGCGTGGTCAGGCGATGAGGGGGCTGACCTCGCGGGTGGTGGGTCGCTCGCCGAGGGCCAGTCGCCACGCCTCCGCCAGTCTGCGGCCCACCTCGTCGGCCTGGTCGGGGGCGACGCAGAACGGCACGCGCACGAAGCGCCCGAGGCCGCCCTCGACACCGAACTGCCCGCCGCGCGCCAGGCGCACGCCAGCCGACTCCGCCACTCGCGCGAGGTCGTCGCCGCGGTCGTCGGGCAGCTCGCACCAGAGGTTGAGACCGCCGCCCGGCACCGTGAATCGCCAGTCCGGCACGTGCTGCCGCAGCGCCCGCACGATCGCGTCACGTCGGGCCCGCGCCTCGCGTCGACGCTCGGCGAGCAGGACCTCCCCCTGGCTGAGCAGGTCGACGACGACGAGCTGCTCGAGCACCGCCGTGCCGAGGTCGAGGCTGTGCCGTGCCTCGATGACGCGCTCGACCGACCCGCGGGGCGCGCGCACCCAGCCGACGCGCAGGCCACCCCACCACGTCTTGCCGGCGCTGCCGAGCGTGTGCGCCTCCGGGGCCGATACGGCGAACGGAGCCACCCGGGTGGCCGTCCCGTCGACACCGTCCAGCCCCAGCTCGACGAAGGTCTCGTCGATGATCGGCACCGCACGCGCGCCGCGGAGCACGTCCCCGACGGCCTGGCGCGTGGCGGCCGGCATCAGGAGCCCCGTCGGGTTCTGGTGGTCGGGGATGAGGTATGCCGCCCGCGCACCGCTCTGGCGCAGCCCGAGCTCGATGCCGTCGACGTCCCACCCCCGCCGCGTCAGCTGCGTGGGCACCGCGCGATAGGCCGAGCGTCGCACTCCCACAATGGCGTTGGGGTAGGTCGGGCTCTCGATGAGCACCCGGTCGCCGACCTCGAGCTCGGCACGCAGCACGGCCGAGAGTCCGGCGTGAGCACCGGAGGTCATGATCACCTGGTCGGGGGCGGTGGGCAGCCCGCGACCGTCGAACCACGCCGCGACCGCGGCGCGCGCCTCGGGCAGTCCGTGCGGGTGGTAGCCCGCTGTCGCGAGGTGGCGCGGCAGCTCGGTGAGGGCGCGCTCGTAGGCCGCGGTGACACCGGCCGCGGCCGGCAGGGCGGCATACGTGAGGTCGATGACGTCGGGCGGCACGTCGGTCGGGATCAGCCCGGCCTGCGACAGCGCGAGGCCCGACGGCCCGGCCGGGAGGCAGACGACGCTGCCGGACCCACGGCGGGTGGCGACGAAGCCCTCGTCGCGCAGGGCGTCGAGTGCGGCCCCGACGGTCGTGCGCGAGAGCCCGAGCTCGGTGGTCAGGGTGCGCTCGCTCGGCAGCCGGGTGCCGACGAGGAGGCGCCCGTCGGAGACGAGCCGGCGGATGCCGTCGGCCAGACCGCGGTAGGCCGGGCGCGGCAGGGGAGCGGTGCCGAGGAGGAGGGCGAGTGAGCGAGCGGAGACGGTGCGCACCAGACCACTGTCGCACGATTGGCCCTTAGAACCCAGACCAATAAGAGGCAGACTGGTCGGTATGCGACGCCACGTCCCCCTGAGCAACCTCTCGCCCCGTCAGCAGCTGCGCGCCGGGCGACTCCCTCGCCGGGTCGTCCAGCTCATGGTCGGGCTGACGCTCTACGGCGTCTCGATGGCGATGCTCATCCGTTCGACACTGGGCCTCGACCCGTGGGACGTCTTCCATGCGGGCATCGCGACGCACGTGCCGCTCACCTTCGGACAGGTGACGATCGTCGTGGGGGCCCTCGTGCTGCTCCTCTGGCTGCCGCTGCGCCAGTGGCCAGGCCTCGGCACCATCGCCAACGTCGTCGTCATCGGCCTGGCCGCCGACGCCGCGCTCGCGCTCATCGCCCCGCCCGCGGACCTGTGGGCGCGCGCCCTCATGCTCGTCACCGGCATCGTGCTCAACGGCATCGCCGGCGGCCTCTACATCGGCAGCCAGCTCGGCCCGGGACCGCGGGACGGCCTGATGACCGGCTTCGCCCGCAGCACCGGACTGTCGATCCGCCTGGTGCGCACGACGATCGAGGTCGTCGTGCTCGTGTGGGCTGGTTGCTCGGTGGCCCCGTCGGTTTGGGCACCGTGCTGTATGCAGTGACGATCGGCCCGCTCGTGCAGTTCTTCCTGCCGCGCCTCACGGTCGACCTCGGACCCGAGGTCACGCCCACTGTCTCCGACCGAGCCAGCCTCCTCGCCGACGAGCCGGCCTGAGCCGACAGGCGCCCCGCGGTCAGCCTCCCAGCTGCCATGACTGCAGGACGCGGCAGTCACCGGGTGCATACCACGCGAGGTCGAGTCGATCCGCCCGGCAGCGCACCGGCAGGTGGCACGCGACGAGCTGCCGTGTCGACTCCGGGGTGACCTTGTCCGATAGGGCGTCGAGCGTCAGGTGGGGCACGACGGCGCCGAACTCCCCGGCATACGGCGGACATTGGGGGAAGGCCCGCCACAACCGCCGGGTCAGCTCCTCGAACGGGGCCGACGGTGTGGGAAGGAGGTGGATGATCCCGTTGGGGAAGACCGCCAACTCCTCGAGCGCGAAGTCGAAGGCCGCTGTCGTGCAGGCGATCTCGGCGACCTGTCCGATTGCCTCGGGGGAGAGCTCGGCCGGCGGGAGGAAGGGCCCGAGTGCGGTGACGTGTGCGTGCACGAAGCGCGGATCCGCCGAGACGTAGTCGCGGTCGTAGTGCTCGCTCCGAGCCCGCACGAAGGTCTCGAGAGCGGGCACCGGCACGAGGAGGACGCTGTGACCGCTCATCCGCTCGCGCGCGGTGCAGGGTCAGCGACCGGCGCCGACGAGGCGCAGCGCGAGGGCGGCATTCGTCGCGCCGATCTGCGTCGGCGTGCGCTTGATCGTCGGGGAGTACCAGCGGGCCACGTCGACGGCGATCGACAGCAGGGCGAGCGCCGTGTCGGCGCTGTCGTCGACCGCAAAAGTGCCGTCGGCGACACCCCGGTCGAGCACGTCCCGCACGAGCGAGTCCATCTCCTTGCGCAGGGCGAGCACCTCGGCGTGGTGCTCAGTCGTCAGGTGATGGTGCTCGTACTGCACGACGCGCGCGACCTGGTACTGCTCCACGTGCCACTCGGAGAAGCGCGCCATCAGGGTCTCGAGCTGCTCGGTCGGGGTCGCTCCCTCGGCGATGGCCCGTCGGAGCAGGCGCAGGGCCGACTCGTGGCCGCTGCGGCTGAGGTTGAAGAGCAGCTCCTCCTTGGAGCCGAAGTGGACGTAGACGCCGGCGGGCGAGAGGCCCGCACCCGACGCGATGTCGCGCGTCGTGGTCGCGTGGAAGCCCTTCTCGGCGAAGGCGTGGGAGGCCGCCTGCATGAGTCGGTCGACGGTCGACGCGTCGGGGTCCGAGGTCGCCGAGGTGGCCGTCGTCCGGGTCACACTCGGGGCCGGACTTGTGCCCGGACTCGTGCCCGGACTCGGGGACGGAGGCGCGCTGGGGGTCGTCGTGGGGTGCGGCACGTTGACAGCATGCCGCAGGGGAGAGAAACTAAGCAAGCGCTTAGTTACCTGTCGGTACGGCGGGTCGCGCGCCGCACCCAGTGATCACGCCCGATGGAGGACGGATGCCCCGCAACATCTATGACGAGGACCACGAGGCGATGCGCGCGTCGGCGCGCGAGTTCGTCGCCCGCACGCTGGCGCCGCGCGCTGAGGAGATGATCGCGAGCAAGTCGATCCCGCGCGAGATCTGGCTCGAGGCCGGCAAGCAGGGCTTCTTCGGCCTCGACATCCCCGAGGAGTTCGGGGGCGCCGGCGTCGACGACTACCGCTTCAACGCCGTCGTGGCCGAGGAGATGTCGCGCTTCAACGCCGCGACGAGCTCCTGCTTCGGCATCCACTCCGACGTCTGCCCGCCCTACGTCGTCGACCTCGGCACCGAGGAGCAGAAGCAGCGCTGGCTTCCCGGCATGGCGAGCGGCGAGCTCATCTGCGCCATCGCGATGACCGAGCCCTCCGGCGGCTCCGACCTCGCGGCCCTCAAGACGACCGCCGTGCGCGACGGCGACGGCTGGATCCTCAACGGTTCCAAGACCTTCATCACCAACGGCTACCAGGCCGATCTCGTCATCGTGGCCGCGCGCACCGACCCGAGCAAGGGCGCCAAGGGCATCACCCTGCTCATGGTCGAGCGCGGCATGGAGGGCTTCGTCAACGGCCGCAAGCTCGACAAGGTCGGCATGGACGAGTCCGACACCGCCGAGCTCTTCTTCGAGAACGTCCGCGTGCCCGACGAGAACCGCCTCGGCGAGGAGGGCATGGGCTTCATCGCGATGATGCAGCGCCTCCCGCAGGAGCGCGTCGGCGCCGCCGTCTCCAACGTCGCCCACGCGAAGGCGATCCTCGAGGAGACGATCCAGTACGCCAAGGACCGCAAGGCCTTCGGCCAGCCGATCGGCGCCTTCCAGCACAACAAGTTCCTGATGGCCGAGCTCGTCACGAAGATCGAGGTGGCCGAGGCCTACGTCGACGACTGCATCGCCGCCCATGCCGAGGGCAAGCTCTCCGCCGTCGACGCGGCCAAGGCGAAGTGGTGGAGCTCGCACGTGCAGAACGACGTGCTCGACCACTGCGTGCAGCTGCACGGCGGCTACGGCTTCATGAACGAGTACCGCGTGGCCCGCGCCTGGCGTGACGCCCGGGTGACGAAGATCTGGGCCGGCTCCAACGAGATCATGAAGGAGCTCATCGGCCGGGACCTCGGCTTCTGATGGGAGCTCACGAGGGAGCGGTTGCGATCGTCACGGGCGCGAGCCGCGGCATCGGTCTGGGCATCGCGGAGCGGCTCGTCGCCGAGGGCGCCAAGGTCGTCATCACGGCCCGCCGGGCCGGATGCGCTCGCCGCAGCCGTCGAGCAGCTCGGCGGCCCGGCCCATGCCCTGGGCGTCGCGGGCAACGCCGCCGACGAGGCCCACCAGGACGAGGTGATCGCCCAGGCACACGAGACGTTCGGCGGCTTGCACCTGCTCGTCAACAACACCGGCATCAACCCCGTCTACGGGCCCATGGTCGACACCGACCTCGAGGTCGCCCGCAAGGTGCTCGACGTCAACGTCGTGGCGGCCTTCTCCTGGATCAAGAAGGCGATCGCCGCCGGCTTCGGCGACGAGGCGCATCCCGCCGCGGTGGTCAACCTCGCCTCGGTCGCCGGCCAGGGCGCCTCGGGGGTCATCGGGTGGTACGGCGTGTCCAAGGCCGCCCTCATCCACCTGACGACCGAGCTCGGCTTCGAGCTGGGTCCGGACGTGCGGGTCAACGCGGTGGCGCCCGCGGTGGTCAAGACCAAGTTCGCCGAGGCGCTCTACGAGGGACGCGAGGAGAAGGTCCTGCGCGCCTATCCGATGAAGCGTCTGGGGCTTCCCGAGGACATCGCGGGTGCCGTGAGCTTCCTGCTCAGCGCCGACGCCTCCTGGATCACCGGTCAGACGCTCACGATCGACGGTGGCGTGACGCTCGGCGGCGCGCTCTGACGGATTCCTCCGCCCGGCAACAGGATTCACCGCTGCCGTATGCCGTCCGGCCCCGTGCACGCGCTCGGGGCCGGACGCATGCCGAGCAGGGTTTGACAGCACTTAGGTAAGGCTTACTAAGGTAAGGCTCACCTTATGCGGCACGTCGTGCATCGCAGCAGGTCCGAGTCCCTGACAGAGAGAGCCACGCCCGTGTCCCGCCTCAGAACCGCCGCGCTTGCGTCCGTCGCCGTCGCCCTCGTCCTCGCCGGTTGTTCCACCGGCCCCTCCTCGGGGGGCGCCGCGCCCGCCGCGCCACGCCGCCACGTCCGCCGGGGCCGCAGGAGCCGACGGAGCGGCATACCCCGTCACCCTCAAGGACGCCTTCGGCACCGCGACCATCACGCAGGAGCCCAAGCGCGTCGTGACCCTCGGCTGGTCCGACGCCGACCACGTGGCCGCCCTCGGCGTGGCACCCGTCGGCGCTCCCAAGGTCACCTGGGGCGGCAACGCCAACCTCTCGTCCGACTGGTTCGACGAGCAGCTCGCGACGTTCGGTGGCACGGCCCCCACGCGCTTCGACGACGCCGACGGCAACCCGATCGAGGAGATCGCCCAGCTGCAGCCCGACCTCATCCTCGCAACGAACTCCGGCATCACGAAGGACGAGTACGACAAGCTGAGCAAGCTCGCTCCGGTCGTGGCCTACCCGAAGGTCGCCTACGGGACGTCGTGGCAGGACTCGCTCGAGACGATCGGCAAGGCCCTCGGACGCAGCGCCAAGGCCGAGGAGGTCGAGGCCAAGACGATCGCGTCACTCGATGCGGCCAAGGCGAAGTACCCGCAGCTGGCCGGCAAGACCTTCATCTACGGCTACATCGCCCCGACGGACATGTCGCAGATCGGCTACTACACGCCGAGCGACCTGCGCCCGCAGATGCTGACCGAGCTCGGCATGAAGAACGCCCAGGTCGTCGAGGACGGCGCCAGGGGCAAGTCGGAGTTCTACCTCACGGTGAGCTCCGAGAAGGCCGCCAGCATGAAGTCCGACATCTTCCTCAGCTACATCACGGAGGACTCCGAGGTGGCGGCGATGAAGAAGGACCCGCTCATCGGCCAGGTGCCGGCGATCAAGGCCGGCGCTCTCGTGGCGACCAAGGACCAGAAGGTCGGGCTCACGATGAGCTCGCCCACCCCGCTCAGCATCCCGTACATGACGCAGCTCTTCGTGCCGCTCATCGCCGCGGCGGCCGACAAGGCCGACGCCGCCTGATGTCCAGCACCCGCGTCCTCGACGGTGCGCAGCGCGCCGCCGGCGATGCGTCGCCGCGGGACGACGCGGTCGCCGGCGAGCTCGCCGCCGACCCGTCGGCCGCCCGCGCCAGGCGACGGCGGAGGTCGAGGCTGCTGACCCTGGCGCTGCTCGCGCTGCTGGCGGCCGCGCTCGTCGCCTCGCTCATGCTCGGGTCGAAGACCGTCCCGCTCGGCGACGTCGTCTCGGTGCTGACCGGGGGCGGCGCCGGTCTCGAGGACCAGGGGATCATCGAGGCCCGCGTCGCCCGCACGGCCGTCGGCCTGCTCGTCGGGGCTGCGCTCGCCGTCGCCGGCGCGGCCATGCAGGGTCTGACGCGCAATCCCCTGGCCGACCCCGGTCTGCTCGGCGTCAACGCCGGCGCGTCGCTGGCCGTCGTCGTCGCCATCGCCGTCTTCGGCGTCGGGTCGCTCACGAGCTATGTCTGGTGGGCCATGGCAGGGGCGGGCATCGCGGCGGTGGCGGTCCACGCGCTCGCCGGGCTGGCGGGCGGCGGTGTGACGCCGCTGCGCCTCACTCTGGCCGGCGCGGCCCTGACCGCCGGCCTGGCCAGCTGGAGCTCGGGCCTGCTCGTGTCGAGCAAGCAGTCGTTCGACTCCTTCCGGTTCTGGCAGGTGGGCACCATCGGCGGCCGGGGGCTGGATCTCGTCGTCACCGTGCTGCCCTTCGTCCTCGTCGGCCTCGCCGTCGTGCTGCTCGCCGTGCGCCAGCTCAACGCCCTCTCCCTCGGCGACGACCTCGCGCGCGGCCTCGGGGAGAACCTCCTGCTGGCCCGGGGCGCCGTCGCCGTGGGGGTGGCGGTGCTCTGCGGAGCCGCGACGGCTCTCGCCGGCCCGATCGGCTTCCTCGGGCTCGTCGTGCCGCACGTCGCCCGCTTCGTCGTCGGCCCGGACCACCGACGCATCATCCCGGTGTGCCTCGTCGTGGGGCCCGCCCTGCTGCTCGCCGCCGACGTCGTCGGCCGGCTCATCGCGCAGCCCTCCGAGGTGCAGGCGGGCATCATGACCGCCGTCGTCGGCGTCCCGTTCTTCATCGTGCTCGTCCGTCGCGGAAGGATGGCGTCGCTGTGACCGTCGACGTCGCCGCGAGCCACGACGTGACCCTCACGCCCGCGGGCCCCGAGAAGGCAGCGAGCGACGCCGGAGCTCTCACCGCGGAGGACGACCGCAGGCACGTCGCCCGCGCCCGGCGTCGACCGCTGCGTCGCATCCGTTGGGTCATCGCGGTGCTCGCCGTGCTCGTGCTCGTGGCCGTGCTCGTCCGCGTGCTGCTCGGCGACTACACCGTCGCCGTCGTCGACCTGGTGCGCATCCTGCGCGGTGACCCGCTCGCGGAGGCCCCGGGCGCCTCGTTCATCGTCATGGAGGCCAAGCTGCCCAGGGCCTTGCTCGGTGCACTGGCCGGCATGGCCTTCGGCGCTGCCGGCGCGATGTTCCAGACCACCCTGCGCAACCCGTTGGCGAGCCCCGACATCATCGGCGTGAGCCTCGGCGCGTCCGCCGCGGCGGTCATCGCGCTGACCTTCCTCGACGCGCAGGGGCTGTGGCTCCCCGCGGCAGCACTCGTCGGCGCCGTCGCGGTGAGCCTCTTGATGTATGCCGTGGGGCGGGGCACGTCGTTCGCCGGGCAGCGCATGGTGCTCGTCGGCATCGGCATCGCAGCCCTGCTGGCGAGCGTCATCCAGTTCGTCATGACACGGACGTCGATCCAGGACGCCCAGGCGGCCCTCGTCTGGCTCACCGGCAGTCTCGCGCGCGCGACGTGGCCCGTCATCAGCGTGCTCGCGATCGTGCTCGCGGTGCTCGTGCCGGTGCTCGTCCTGTTCGTGCGCCGCATGCATCTGGCGGAGCTCGGTGACGACCTGTCGACGACCCTCGGTGCGCCCGCGTCCGGAGCCCGGCTGGCGCTCGTGGCGGCGGTGGCACTGGCCGCCGTTGCGACTGCTGCGACCGGGCCGATCGCCTTCATCGCCTTCGTCTCAGGGCCCATCGCCCGTCGGCTCTGCGGCGGTCGTCCGTCGCTGTGGGCCGCCGCCCTCACCGGCGCCGTCATCGTCGTGCTCTCGGACTTCCTGGGCGACTACCTCATCCCTGACGTCAACCTCCCCGTCGGCGTCGTCACCGGCGCCATCGGCGCTCCCCTCATGATCGCGGTCATCGTCGCCGCGGGTCGAGCCGGAAAGGCCTGACATGAACCAGACCCACACCCGAACCCAGACCGAGACCAGGGGGGCCAGCGGGGCCAAGGCCGGGTCCGCCGGTCCACCGCGCCGGCGGGGTCGGCCCTGCGCGCCCGGGGGCTCACCCTGGCCTACGACGGCCGGACGGTGATCGAGGACCTCGACCTCCAGATCCCAGCCGGGCGCACGAGCGTCATCGTGGGCCCCAACGGGTGCGGCAAGTCCACGGTGCTGCGTGGTCTCTCCCGGCTGCTGCGCCCCACGTCCGGCACCGTCGAGCTGACGGCCAGAGCGGCTGCCGACACACCGGACGGCAGGGACGCCCTGACTGATGTCTGGTCGATCCGTCCCAAGGAGTTCGCCCGCCGCGTGGCGCTGCTGCCCCAGAGCCCACCGCTGCCCGAGGGAATCACGGTGGTCGACCTGGTGGACCGCGGCCGTCACCCGCACCACACCCTGATGCGCCGGTGGTCCGACGAGGATGACGCCGCCGTCGCGCGAGCAATGCGCGCCACGGGCACGATCGAGCTCGCCGACCGTCACGTCGACGAGCTGTCCGGCGGTCAGCGGCAGCGGGTCTGGATCGCCCTGACGCTCGCGCAGGAGACCGATGTCGTCCTTCTCGACGAGCCGACCACCTTCCTCGACGTGGCCCACCAGATCGACGTGCTCGACCTGTTGCGTGACCTGCGCCGACGGCACGGGACGACGGTCGTCATGGTGCTGCACGACCTCAACCTGGCGGCGCGCTACGCCGACCACGTCGTGGCGCTGCGCGACGGACGTCTCGTCGCGGCCGGGCCACCGGCTGAGGTGGTGAACGAGGACTTCGTCCGCAGGGTCTTCGGGCTCGGCAGCCGCGTCGTGCCCGACCCCGTGACGGGATCGCCCCTCGTGGTGCCGACCTCCACCGACCATCCCGACGAGCCGGGAGACGCCTGCGTCGCGCCGGTCCACCCGTATGCCGCCCCGATCGGAGCCCACTCATGACCACGACCACCGTCAGCCCCGTGCTGCTTCTCACCGCCGTCGTGCGCGGTGTCGAGAGGCTGAGCCCGTCGTTCGTGCGGATCCGCTTCGGCGGCCGGGGCTTCGAGCACCTCGGGCCCGAGGGCCCGACCCTCGACCAGCGCGTCAAGCTGCTCATCCCTGCCGCAGGGCGGCCGGTCCCCACGGCTCTGCTCGACCCCGAGAGCTGGTATGCCGGTTGGCTCGCCCTTCCCGAGGCCGACCGCGGGCACATCCGCACCTACACGGCCCGCGCCGTCGAGGGGGAGGGGATGGAGCGCGAGCTCGTCGTCGACTTCGTCCTGCACGGCCCGGACGACCACGGATCCGGCGCCGGGCCCGCCGGCACGTGGGCGGCCGGCGCCGCCGTCGGGGACGAGCTCGGGCTGCTCGCCCCGCGCCGTGGGAGCGAGCGCGGGTTCGGGGGCATCGAGTTCGTGCCCGGCGCGGCCCGGCGCATCGTGTGTGTCGCCGACGAGACCGCCGTGCCGGCGCTCGCCTCCATCCTCGAGTCCCTTCCCGCGGACACCACCGGTGTCGCCGTCATCGAGGTGCCCGACGCCTGCGACTTCCTCGACGTGCGCATCCCCGCCGGCATCGAGGCGCACTGGGTCGCCCGCGGCCGACGCGCACGCGGCGAGCAGACGCTCGCCCTCCTGCGGCAGTGCCTGCGCCTCGACACCGACGGCCGGTCCGTCTCCGACCTGCCCTCCCTCGGTCGGGCCGACCTCGACGACGACGTGTGGGAGACGCCCGTCTACAGCTCCTCCGGTGACGACGTGAGCGCCGCCGCCGACGATGGGAGCGGGCTGGGACCGGACGACACCTATGCCTGGGTCGCGGGCGACTCCGACACCGTCAAGGCCTGCCGTCGCCTCCTCGTGGGTGAGGGCGGGATGCCGCGTTCCCAGGTGGCTTTCATGGGGTACTGGAAGCACGGACGAGCCAGCTGAGGCTGCGCTGCCGCGCCTCCCGGCATACCTGCCGGTTATGCACGGGCGCGTCGGGCACGCAAGAATGTCCCTCGGCCACTGTCGTCCGCCTGTCGCCACGCCGTGGCGCCGCGGCCCTGTGTCGCGACCGACGACGGAAGAAGGTCCATGGAGATCTGGCCCGGCAAGCCCTACCCCCTCGGAGCCACCTACGACGGATCGGGTGTGAACTTCGCCGTCTTCTCCGAGGTCGCCGAGCGCGTCGAGCTCTGCCTCGTCGACGACGACCTCGTCGAGACCCGCATCGACCTGCCCGAGACCGACGGTTTCGTCTGGCACGGCTACGTGCCCTACGTTCAGCCCGGCCAGCGCTACGGCTTCCGCGTGCACGGGCCCTACGAGCCGGCCAAGGGTCACCGCTGCAACCCGAGCAAGCTCCTCCTCGACCCCTACGCCAAGGCGATCGAGGGGCAGGCCGAGAACGACCAGTCGCTCTACTCCTACACCTTCGGTGACCCCAAGGCCGCGACGACGAAGAAGCTCAACCTCGACAACAGCCTGCGCCACACGATGCACTCGGTCGTCATCAACCCGTTCTTCGACTGGGGCGACGACCGGCCCCCGCGTCACGAGTACCACGAGAGCATCATCTACGAGGCCCACGTCAAGGGGCTGTCGATGATGCACCCGGAGATCCCGCAGGAGATCCGCGGCACCTACGCGGCCATCGCCCACCCGGCGATGATCAAGCACCTCAGCGACCTCGGCATCACCGCCATCGAGCTCATGCCGGTGCACCAGTTCGTTCAGGACGCGCCGCTCGTCGATCGCGGCCTGTCCAACTACTGGGGCTACAACACGATCGGCTTCCTCGCGCCGCACAACGCCTACGCCGCCGGCGGCCAGCGGGGCCAGCAGGTGCTGGAGTTCAAGGCGATGGTCAAGGCGCTGCACGCGGCCAACATCGAGGTCATCCTCGACGTGGTCTACAACCACACGGCCGAGGGCAACCACATGGGCCCGACCCTGGCCTTCCGTGGACTCGACAACCACAGCTACTACCGGCTCGTCAGCGACGACCTCTCGCACTACTACGACACGACCGGCACCGGCAACAGCCTCCTCATGCGCAGCCCTCACGTGCTGCAGCTGATCATGGACTCGCTGCGCTACTGGGTCACCGAGATGCACGTCGACGGCTTCCGGTTCGACCTCGCGGCGACCCTCGCGCGCCAGTTCCACGAGGTCGACAAGCTGTCGGCCTTCTTCGACCTCATCCAGCAGGACCCGGTCGTCAGCCAGGTCAAGCTCATCGCCGAGCCGTGGGACGTCGGTGAGGGTGGCTACCAGGTCGGCAACTTCCCGCCTCTGTGGACCGAGTGGAACGGCAAGTTCCGCGACACCGTTCGCGACTTCTGGCGCGGAGACGGTGGTGCGCTCGGCGAGTTCGCCTCGCGCTTCACCGGATCGAGCGATCTCTACGAGCACTCCGGACGCAAGCCCATCGCGTCGATCAACTTCGTGACCGCGCACGACGGCTTCACCCTGCGTGACCTCGTGTCCTACAACGAGAAGCACAACGAGGCCAACGGCGAGGGCAACAACGACGGCGAGAGCCACAACCGCTCCTGGAACTGCGGCGTCGAGGGTCCGACCGACGACCCGCAGATCCGTGACCTCCGGCTGCGTCAGCAGCGCAACTTCCTCACGACCCTCATGCTCTCGCAAGGCGTGCCGATGCTGCTGCACGGCGACGAGCTGGGTCGCACCCAGGGGGGCAACAACAACGGCTACTGCCAGGACAACGACATCTCGTGGATCCAGTGGGTCCTCGACAGCGACGACCAGCAGCTGCTCACCTTCACGCAGTCGCTCGTCAGGCTGCGCCGCGAGCACCCCGTCTTCCGCCGGCGCCGGTTCTTCGCTGGCGACGCCGACCACGGCGGCGAGAGCGACGTGGGTGACATCGCGTGGTTCACGCCCGAGGCGGAGCACATGGACGCGGACGCGTGGCACAAGGGTCTCGCCAACTCGCTCATGGTCTTCCTCAACGGCTCGGCCATTGCGGCGCCCGACCCGCGCGGCAACCGGGTCCTCGACGACTCGTTCCTCGTGATGTTCAACGCCCACAGCCAGCCGCAGCGCTTCAGGCTGCCGGACGAGGAGTACGGCGCGGAGTGGATCCCGGTCGTCGACACTGCGGCTCACGACCTGCAGAGCAACCCGCTCGACCCCTCGTCGGAGATCCAGGTGCAGCCCCGCAGCATCGTCGTGCTGCGTTGCCCCCGGGTCTCCGTGCCGGCGAGTGTCCCCGGGCTCACCGAGGAGGCCACCGCGTGATCGGCGACCGGCCCGTCGTCTCGACCCACCGGCTGCAGCTCGAGCCCGACTTCACCCTCGACGACGCGGTGGCCCAGGTCGACCACCTTGCGGCGCTGGGTGTCTCGCACCTCTACCTGTCGCCCGTGCTGCAGGCGTCGTCCGGTTCGAAGCACGGCTACGACGTCATCGACCACAACCGGATCGCCGAGGGGCTCGGGGGTGACGAGGCCTTCGCCCGCCTCGTCTCGGCCGCTCACGCGGCCGGGCTCGGACTCGTCGTCGACGTCGTGCCCAACCACATGACGACTCCCACTCCTCTGTCGCTCAACCGGCCGCTGTGGTCGGTGCTGCGCGAGGGCCGGGCCTCGGCGTATGCGTCGTGGTTCGACATCGACTGGGATGCCCAGGGCGGGCGCATCCTCATGCCCGTGCTCGGCGCGACCCTCGACGAGGCGCTCGCGGCAGGCGAGATCGAGGTCGGGGAGCACGACGGTGAGCCGGTCGTGCGCTACTACGACCACGTCTTCCCCCTCGCCCCGGGCGTCGACGCCGGTATGCCGCTCGCCGAGCTGCTCGACGCCCAGCACTACCGCCTCGCCTCGTGGACGATCGCCGACGACGAGCTCAACTACCGGCGCTTCTTCGACGTCACCTCGCTCATCGCGGTGCGGGTCGAGGACCCCGCCGTCTTCGACGCGACGCACCACCGTCTGGTCGACGGCATCCGGGCCGGCGCCATCGACGGACTGCGCATCGACCACCCGGACGGTCTGGCCGACCCCGAGGGCTACCTCGAGCGGCTGGCGGAGCAGACGGACGGCGCGTGGGTCGTCGTCGAGAAGATCCTCGAGGGGGAGGAGCAGCTGCCCGGCACCTGGCGCACGGCCGGCACCACCGGTTACGACGCGCTGCTGCGTGTCGGCGGGCTCTTCGTCGACCCCGACGGCGCCGAGCCCCTCGATGACCTCTCGACCGAGCTGCTGGGGGAGCGGCAGGACCTCGAGGCGATCGTCACCGAGTCCAAGCGCTGGGTCGTGACGGTCATGCTCGCGACCGAGGTCAGCCGTCTGCTGCGTCTCGTGGCGCGGGCCCGGCCCGACCTCGACCCCGGCGCCGCCCGCGAGGTCGTCGAGGCGATGCTCGTCGGCATGGACCGCTACCGCGTCTACGTCCGGCCCGGCGTGCCGGCCGAGGCGGCCGACGCTGCCGAGCTCGAGGCGACGGTGGCGCGGGGTTCGCACGGCCGCACCGAGGAGCTGCCGCGACCAGTCGTCGAGGCGGTCATCGACCTCGCACTGGGCCAGGCCTCTCCCGTCGACCAGGCGGCGCAGGACGAGTTCGTCGTGCGCTTCCAGCAGACCTGCGGGCCGGCCATGGCCAAGGCGATCGAGGACACCGCCTACTACCGCTACGTGCGCCTCGTCGGGCTCAACGAGGTCGGTGGCGACCCCACCCGCGTGGGCGTGTCCGCCGACGCCTTCCACGCCTTCGCGCGGGGCCTCCTCGAGCGGTCGCCCGCGACGATGACGACGCTCTCGACCCACGACACGAAGCGGGCCGAGGACGTGCGCGCGCGCCTCTTCGTGCTGTCCGAGCGCCCCGAGGCGTGGGCGACCTGGGTGCGCACCGCACGCACGCTGGCCGGGCCGGTGCGCGCCGACGAGCTCGACGTGCTGACCGAGTACTTCCTGTGGCAGACCGTGGTCGGCGCCTGGCCGATCAGCGAGGTGCGGCTGCAGGCCTACGCACTCAAGGCGATTCGCGAGTCCAAGCTCTACACGCGGTGGACCGAGCCCGCCGAGGCCTACGAGGCCGCTGTCGCACGTTTCGTCTCCGGTGTCGTGACGAGTCCAGAGATCGTCGCGCACGTCGAGTCATGGGTCGAGGCGACGCGACCGGCGACGCGGGCTGCGGTGCTCGGGCAGAAGCTCGTGCAGCTGACGATGCCCGGCATCCCCGACGTCTACCAGGGCACGGACCTGGTCGACCTCTCCCTCGTCGACCCCGACAACCGCCGGCTCGTCGACTACGACGAGCGCCGCCGCCGGCTGGCACGACTCGACGCGGGCGCCGACCCGGCCGACCTGCACGACGAGAAGCTGCTCGTCACGGCCGCCGCGCTGCGCACCCGACGTGACTGGTCCGAGTGCTTCGTCGGGCCCGACGCCGCCTACGAGCCGCTCGACACGACGAGCCCGCACGCCGTGGCCTTCGGGCGTGGCACGCGAAACGAGATCTCGGTCGTCGCCGTCGTGACCCGGCTCGCCGGCCGGCTGCACGACACCGGTGGATTCGGCGACGCCACCGTGACGCTGCCGGAAGGCTCGTGGAGCGACGTCCTCTCGCAGCGGACCCTCGACGGAGGCCCCGTGCCCCTCGCCTCGCTCATCGGGGCCTCCGACGGGCTGCCGGTCGCCCTGCTCGTGCGCGTGGAGGACGACCAGTGAGCGCCGTGATCAGGGTGTGGTCTCCCGAGGCGCAGCAGGTTGCCGTCGCCTGGTCGGCCGTCACGGCCGAGCCCGACGTCGACGCCGAGCCGTCGGGTGACGTCACCCTGTCACCCATGACGGCCGAGGCCGACGGGTGGTGGAGCGCCACCCTGCCCGTCCCGGGCGAGGGTGTCCCGATCGACTACGCGTTCAGCGTCGACGGCGGTCACCCACGGCCCGACCCGCGCAGCCCCTGGCAGCCACGCGGGGTGCACGCGCCGAGCCGCACCTTCGACCCGACGGCATACCCCTGGGGTGACGGTGACTGGCGGGGCACCCGCGGCGGCCGCGGGGTGGCCGGGGGCGTCGTCTACGAGCTGCACGTGGGCACCTTCACGCCGGAGGGCACCTTGGATGCGGCGGTGGCGCACCTCGACCACCTTGTCGCGCTCGGCGTCGACCTCGTCGAGATCATGCCGGTCTCGGCGTTCGACGGACCGTGGGGCTGGGGCTACGACGGCGTGCACCCGTATGCCGTCCACCACGCCTACGGTGGCCCGGCGGCCTTCCAGCGCTTCGTCGACGCCTGCCACGTGCGGGGGCTCGGCGTGGGGCTCGACGTCGTCTACAACCACCTCGGGCCGGCGGGCAACTACCTCGGGGAGTTCGGCCCGTACTTCACCGACGCCCACCACACGCCCTGGGGACCGGCGGTCAACCTCGACGGACCCGGCAGCCACGAGGTGCGGCGCTGGATCATCGACAACGCCGCGCGCTGGTTGCGTGACTTCCACGTCGACGCGCTGCGGCTCGACGCCGTGCACGAACTGCGCGACGACTCCGAGCGCCACCTCCTGGCCGAGCTGTCCGACGAGATCGCTTCTCTGGCAACAGAGCTGGGCCGCCCCCTCGACCTCATCGCCGAGTCCGACCTCAACGACCCCGTCATGGTGACCCCCACCGCCGAGGGTGGTCTCGGCATGACCGCGCAGTGGGACGACGACATCCACCACGCGCTGCACGTCGCGCTGACGGGTGAGACCGAGGGCTACTACGCCGACTTCGCGGGTGGCACCGAGGCCTGGCCGGAGGGCGGGTCGCTGTCGGTGCTCGCGAAGACGTTGACCGACGCCTTCCTGCACGACGGACGGGTCTCGACCTTCCGCGGGCGCCCGTGGGGGGAGAAGGTCGACCCCGAGGCGCGGTCGGGCCACCAGTTCTTCGCCTACCTCCAGACCCACGACCAGGTGGGCAACCGCGCCGCCGGCGACCGCATCAGCGACTCGGTCTCACCGGGGCAGCAGGCGGTCGGCGCCGCGCTCTACCTCCTGTCTCCCTTCACGCCGATGGTCTTCATGGGCGAGGAGTGGCGCGCGAGCACGCCCTTCGCCTTCTTCACCTCGTTCTCCGACGAGGCGCTGGCGGCCGCCGTGCGGCACGGGCGGCGCGCGGAGTTCGCGGCCCACGGGTGGGCCGAGGACGACGTGCCCGACCCGCAGGACCGCGCCACCCGTGACGCGAGCGTGCTCCGGTGGGCCGAGACGGCGACCCCGGGGCACGTCGAGATGATGCACTTCTACGTCGCCCTCCTGCAGGTGCGCCGCGCCGAGCCCGACGTCGCCTCGGGTGACCTGCGGGCCACGTCGGTGCAGGTCGACGAGGACGCCCGCTGGATCGTCATGTCGCGCGGCACCGTGCACGTCGTCGCCAACCTCGCCGGGCGCTCGCAGGTGGTGCCCTTCTCCGGTGAGGTCGACCGGGTGCTGGCGTCCTGGGGGCGTGCGCCGATCATCCGCGGGGAGGGTGTGCGCCTCGACGGCCACGACGTCGTGGTGGTCCGCACTTTCTGACGGGCCACCCCGCAGCGTGGATCGGCCAGCTGACGCTCACCCCTGGCGCCCCCCGGCCCGAGGCACGCTGACAGTCCGAAGCCACCCTGTCAGGCCCGAGCCACCGGCACACGAGTGGCTCGGCACCGAGACAGTGCTCGGCGCCGAGACAGTTGCTCGGCACCGAGACCGCGGCTGCTGGAGGTCAGGGGAAGGTCAGCGAGCCGGTCAGGACTGCTTGACGCGGATCATGCCCTCCTGGGCCGTCGTCGCGACGAGCACGCCGTCGCGAGAGAACATGTGGCCGATCGCGAGGCCACGTCCGCTGATGGCAGACGGAGACTGCTGGGCGTAGAGCACCCAGTCGTCGGCGCGGGCGTCGCGGTGGAACCACATCGAGTGGTCGAGGCTCGCGACCCGCAGGCGGGGGTCGGTCCAGACGAGGCCGTGGCGCCGCAGCACCGGCTCGAGCAGGGAGTAGTCGCTGGCATAGGCGAGCACGGCCGCATGGATCAGCGAGTCGTCGGGGAGGCGGTGGATGGCGCGCATCCACACGTGGTTGCTCGCGATCTGGTCTTCGCCGGCATCGAGGAAGAGGTTGCCCTCGACAGGCCGTAGCTCGATCGGACGGGACTCCGCGATGTGCCGCGCACCGGGGTGGTCAACGCCACGGAACTCGTCGGCAAGTGAGCGCAGGTCCTCGGGTGAGGGGACATGGGGCGAGGGCTCCTGATGGTCGAGCCCATCGGCGCGCTCCTGGAAGGAGCACACCATCGACATGATCGGGGCGCCCTTCTGCACGGCGTGCACCCGGCGGGTCGAGAAGGAGTTGCCGTCACGCATCTCCTCGACGGCGAAGCGGATGGGCAGCGTGTCGTCGCCGGGTCGCATGAAGTAGCCGTGGAGCGAGTGGATCGGTCGGGCGCCGTCGCCGTCACTGACGTCACGCACCGTGATGCCCGCCGCCATGACGCACTGGGCCAGCACCTGCCCACCGAAGACGCGGCCGTGCGGCATCTTCTGGCTGCGCCCTTCGAAGACCCGGGCCGACGTGGCGCCGATCGACTCGGCCGCGTCGCGCCCGGCGACGTCAGTCACGGAGATGCGCGCCGTCCCGACGTCCTTGAGGTCCAGCACGTCGAGCAGGTCGTCGATGGGCGACGGTGCGGGGGAGGTGTCGGTCACGAGGTGACCTTACCGAGGCTGCCTCGCGTCCCCGTGACGCGACGTCCCCTGGACACGCGGTGCCGGTCTCGCCGTCAGTGCCGGCGTAGGAGTCGTGGCGCTGCCAGCGCTGTCACGCGGGAGTCGTGGGCGCCTCAAGCCTCCTGGGCGAGGACGAGGGGCAGCACGCCCGGCACCCCGGCCTCGCGCAGCAGCCCGGCGCACACCGTGAGGGTCCACCGGGAGTCGGCGACGTCGTCGACCAGGAGCACCGGTCCCGGTATGCCGTGCAGCGCGGTCGCGAGGTCGGGCCCCACCGCGAGGCGTCCCCACACGTTGGCGAGACGGAAGGCGCTGTTGCCGCCCGGGTCGCCGACCGGGCCTCCCTCGACGAGGTCGAGCGCACCGAGATAGGGCAGCCGGCCCAGCTCGCCGAGTCCGGCCGCGAGCGACCGCACGAGCTCGGGGCGGCGCCGGGACGGGATCGACACGATCGCGACGGGGCGCTCCTGCCAGCCCCAGCCCGCGAGCACCTCCACGCAAGCCCGCACGACCTCGGTTGGCACCGCACGATCAGGGCCGCGCAGCAGCTCGCGCAGCCGCTGCCCCCAACCGAGGTCTGACAGGCGGGCCACTGCGCGGCCCTCGTCCATCGCGATCGCCGGTGCGATCTTGCCCTTGAGCGGCACCCCGAGCCGGTCCATGCCGGTCGGCCACTGCGCCCTCGCGTCGAGGACCACACCCGGCCGCTCGAGCCGCGACCGCGCCGTGTTGACGGCGGCCTCGGGGACCGAGGTGTCGAACCACGGCGTGACACACCGGTCGCACCGCCCGCAGGGCTCGGCCGTGTCGTCGTCGAGGCACTCCTGCAGGAACGCCATGCGGCACTGGTCGGTGCGCTCGTAGTCGACCATGAGCTGCTGCTCGCGCTCGCGGGCCTCCGTGACCCGGTCGTAGCGCTCGGCGTCGTAGCTCCAAGGCGCGCCCGTCGCCGTCCAGCCGCCCTGGACGCGCTGCACGGCCCCGTCGACGTCGAGCACCTTGAGGAGCAGCTCGAGGCGAGTGCGCCGCACGTCGACGATCGACTCGAGGGCGACGGTCGAGAGGGGTCGGCCGGCCTCGGCGAGCGCTCGCAGCACCGCGTCAGCCTGGTCCTGTCGAGGCATCGACGCGGACGCGAAGTAACGCCAGATGTCCTTGTCCTCGGGGCCCGGCATGAGCAGCACGTCGGCGCGCTCGGTCGCGCGCCCCGCACGACCGACCTGCTGGTAGTAGGCCACCGGCGAGCTCGGCGCACCGAGGTGCAGCACGAAGCCGAGGTCGGGCTTGTCGAAGCCCATGCCCAGCGCCGAGGTGGCCACGAGCGCCTTGACCTCGTTGTCGCGCAGGGCCGTCTCGAGGCGCACCCGCTCGGACGTCTCGGTGCGACCCGTGTAGGCCGCGACGGTGTGCCCGGCCTCGCGCAGCGCAACCGCGACGTCCTCGGCAGCAGCGACCGTCAGGGCATAGACGATGCCCGAGCCGGGCAGCTCGCCGAGGTGGGCGATCAGCCAGGCGAGGCGCTGCTCGGGGGCTGCGAGGGGCAGCACGCCGAGACGCAGGGAGGCGCGCGCCAGCGGTCCCCGGAGGGTGAGCACGTCGCGCCCACCGGCCCCGAGCTGCTCGACGACGTCCGTGACGACGCGCGCGTTGGCCGTCGCCGTGGTCGCGAGCACTGGCGTGTGGTCGGGGAGCGTCGTCAGCAGATCGCGGATGCGGCGGTAGTCGGGGCGGAAGTCGTGGCCCCAGTCGCTGATGCAGTGCGCCTCGTCGACGACGAGGAGCCCGCACGACTGGGCGAGCGCCGGCAGCTGCTCGTCACGGAAACGCGGGTTGTTGAGGCGCTCGGGACTGACGAGCAGCACGTCCACCTCACCGCGGGCCAGGGCCCCGGAGACGGCGCCCCACTCGTCGGCGTTGGTGGAGTTGAGGGTGACCGCGCGGATGCCCGCGCGCTCGGCGGCGGCGATCTGGTCGCGCATCAGGGCCAGCAGCGGGCTGACGATGACGGTCGGGCCGGCGCCCTCCGCCCGCCGCAGCGCCGTGGCGACGAAGTAGACGGCCGACTTGCCCCACCCCGTGCGCTGCACGACGAGGACCCGGCGGCGGCCGTCGACGAGCTCGGTGATCGCCTCGAGCTGGCCTTCGCGGAAGTCGACGTCGTCGCGTCCCACCAGCCGCCGCAGGGCCGACGTGGCGCGCTCGCGCAGGTCGACCAGGACGGGGGCGGTGGGTGTGCTCGACATGGCACCCAACCTACGGGGCCCCACCGACCTCGCCGGACGGCATACCGGTGGGGTGTGGACGCGCGGCACCGGGCGGCGGGGGTGTGCACGGACTGGAAGGATGGGCGCATGACCGACCGTGCCGACCTCGCTGACCGTGCCCACCCGCCGTATGCCGCGCACGTCTCCCTGCGCTGGTCCGACATGGACGCCTACGCACACATCAACAACGTGCAGTTCCTGCGCCTGCTCGAGGACGCCCGCGTCATCGCGTTCCGCGACTGGTTCGAGGCGGGGGGTGCGACCGACCGCTCGCTGCTCGACGAGGGCGTGCTCGTCTCGCGCCACGAGATCGAGTACCGCCGGCCGCTCGGCTTCCGCCACGAGCCCGTCGAGATCCACCTGTGGGTCTCGCGCGTCGGTGGTGCAGGGTTCGACGTCGCCTACATCGTGACGGACCCGGAGGGAGTCGGCGACGGGCCGGGCGGCACGATCTATGCCGTCGCCGAGACGGAGCTCGCGCTCTACGACTTCCGCACGGCGATGCCACGGCGCATGCGCCCCGAGGAGCGGGCCTCGGTGTTCGAGCACGTGGGTGGCGCGGCGCCCTTCCGCCGCCGGAAGCGGTGACGCGTGCCGACTCCGGTGACCGAGATCGACCTCGGCGACCCTCGCGCGGTCTCCGACCTCGCGACCTTCGTCGGTCGCGCCAAGCAGGCCAACCCCGACGGCGCCGTGCGGCTCCAGCTCGTTGGCCCGCTCCTCGTCACGACGGTCGCGGTGATCGAGGGCTCGGGGCTGCTCGGCGAGGGCACGGTGCTCGGCCTGCGGGCCGTGCGGGTCGCCTCGGAGGGCGAGCTCGACACGACGGTGGCGCTCGCGGCGGTGTCCGACCGCCTCGCGCGGGCCGACGCCACGACGCGGGTCCTGACGGTGCCGCCGGCCGAGCTGCGGGTGCCCTGGGCGGCGCTGGCGGCGCCTCGGGGCGGCTGGGAGCCGGTGGGCGGTCTTGCGTGCGAGGACATCGACTCGGTTGCGCGACAAGGCATCACGCAGGTCGCCGAGGGCGCTCCGGACGGTGCGGGGGGCCAAGCCGTCGCGGCGCTCCGGCGACAGGTGTGGTCGGCGATGAGCGAGACGGTGCCGCCGATCGCTGCGGGTCTCGCCTTCGGCGCGCACGTGCTCGGCTTCACCGCACCGGGTGAGCAGGCGGCCGTGGCCGCCCACGGCAGGTGGACGCGCCTCAGCACCTCACGTGGTCACGTGCTCGTGCGCTGACGCCACCCGGAGCAGGTATGCCGCTCAGCGGGCTCCCGTCCACACGCCGCGCTGCACGAGGACGGCCTTGAGCACGTCGATGCGGTCGCTCACGAGGCCGTCGACGCCGAGGTCGAGCAGGCGGTGCATCTCGTCCTCGTCGTCGATCGTCCACACGTGCACGTGCTTGCCGTGGCGATGCGCGGCCTCGATGAAGCGCTCGGTGACGAGGTGGAACCGGCGGCCCCGCATCGGGACGCTGGCCGGCACCTGCAGCACGTCTGCAGGCGTGCGGACCAGGGCTGTCAACCATTCGGGCGAGAAGCGCAGCAGGGCGGTGCCGGTCACGCCGGCCGCGGTGGCGACCCGACCCCGTGAGAGCCGACGGAACTCCGAGAGGTGACGCTGCTGGAAGGAGCCCACGCACACGCGGTCGTGCAGGTCGAGCTCCTCGATGAGCTGCCAGACCGGCAGGGCGGTGCCCGACGCCTTGAGGTCGATGTTGAGGCAGATGCCGCGGAAGGCCTCGACCACCTCGCTGAGACGGGGGACGCGCTCGTGCTCGGGCCCCGACCCCAGCCGGGCGGCCCGGACCTGCTCCCAGGGCAGGCTGCGAAGCCGCCCGGCACGGTCACCCACCCGGTCGAGCCGGGTGTCGTGGAAGGCGACGAGCTGCCCGTCCTTCGTCACGTGGACATCGGTCTCGAGGTGCGTGTAGCCGAGGGCGACGGCGTTGCCGAAGGCGGTGAGCGTGTTCTCCAGGCCGAGGTTGGGGGCATAGAGCGCGCCCCCGCGGTGTGCGAGGGCGACGGGGGGGTGCGCGAGGTAAGGGCGCGGCGGTGCCATGCGTCCGAGGCTATCCCCGGCCGGTGGGTGTCTGTCGCGCGCGTTGGATGCCTGCGTGCGTGGCCTGCAGCCACACGGAGAATGACGTCGGCGCCGCGTCCGGCTGCTCGCGCCACTGCCTCGAGATCCGCTCGGCGGACTCGTCGGGCCCGATGCGCCAAGGCTCCCAGCCAGCGTCGGTGAGGTCACCGGCAGTGACGAGACCGCGCCGGAGCAGCTCGCTCGTGAGGTGAATGGCCTGCTCGACGTAGGCGTCCTGGTCGGTCACTCCGGAGAAACGGGCGACGTCGAAGACGTCTGCGGGGTGCACCCAGTCGTCTGACGCCCGCGCGAGCAGCTCGTCGAGCTGCTCGTCGTCCGTCATCTGCTCCGGAGGCATCTGCCACTTCATCGGATGTGAACCTTTCTCGTCGATCCGTCCGTCAGCACCACGTCGATCGTGGCACCTCCGGAGCTGGAGTGGTCACGGATGAAGACCATCACACCGTCGCGGCGGCGAAATCCCTTGCCCGGATAAGCGCCTGCGGCGATCGGCAGTCCACCAGCAGTCAGGGTGACGAAGAGGGCGTGGAGCTCGGCTTCGGACTCCACGAGTCTGGTGTGGGCACTCCTGCCTCGTGGGAGCACACTGAGCTCGCGGATCGGGCTCAGGCCGGCGCACAGCGTCGGCCGTCGTCGGCTCCCGGTCCGAGATGATGCCCAAGAGGGCGTCGAGTCGCTCCTGTCGGCGGGCAGCGGCCACCTGCTCGCTCGTTGGGAGGAACGGTGCTCGCCGGGCCCCGGCGGCGAGCAGTGCGGTCGTGGGGACGTCCGAGCCACCTCCGAGGGAGCGCAGGGCATCAAGTCTGGCCGTGATGGCCGCGGTGCGTCGCTCGTCGACCTTCGTCTGCTCGAGCTCGATGTCAGAGCGCACGAGCGAGATGACGAGGTCGTCCTGCGTGCTGCGGTTGGTGCCGCCGCGGACCAGCGTGGCGAGGGCGAGACCCAGGGCCCGGGGGCCCTCGCGGTAGGAGACCGCGAGGGCCTTGGCCTCGGCCAAGGTGCGCCACATCGACTGGTTGGCAGCATCCCGGCGTCGGGCGACCTCGACGAGCGCCGCCGACGTCGCCTGCTCGAAGAAGCCGATGCGCGTCGTCACGTCGTCGAGGTCGGCATGCCCCTCACCCCGCGCGCTCTGCTGCGCGGCCCGGGCCAGCTCCCCTTCGACGAGCCGCTCGTGGTCTGGTGAGGGCGGCGCGGTCGACCCGGCCGACCCTGCCGACCCGGTGGCCCGAGCGTGATCGACCCCGACGGCGAAGGCACCGACGAGGCCGGTCAGCTCATCCAGCCGGAGGCGGGGCTGATGCCGCTCGCCCACGGGGGCGCTCCAGGCAAGGGCTGCCCCAGCGTCGGGGTGGGCAAGCGTCGCGTTGACGGACTCCGGCATGTCGAGCACCCAGTCGACAGCGGCAGACTCGAGAGCCGAGGAGTTGCGCTCATAGAGCAGGAGGGTCGAATACTCCTGCTGGGCATGGGAGTTGGTCCGACTGATCTCGGCCATCACGCGAGCCCGCAGGCTGGCTGCCTTGGCGTCGCCGGTCAGCCGGCCCACGGCTGCCAGCAGTCGCGCCAGGTCGTCGTTGGTCTCGAGGGCGAGCTCGGTGTGGGTCGACGTCGAGCTCGCCTCGTGGGTGAGCCAGCGGCGGACCAGAGCCTCGGCGAGCACGAGCGGACCCCCTCGGGAGTTGGTCGCGCCACGCCCCTCGACGGGCGCTGACAGCAGCTCGACGACTCCCGCGGGGTCGTCACCGGCCTCGAGCAGCAGGGTGTGGAGCGCGTCTCCGGTCTCGTCGGCGTCGTCGAAGAGGGATGCGAAACGCGCACCGCCTGGAGGGGTCAGCGTCGTGCCGTGCACCCGCTGAGCGTCGGCGTCACGGGTCTCGCCGATCTCGGCCGCTGCCGCACCAGCGGTGAGGCGAACCAGCAGCGGCTGTGGCACCCGCGCTGACCACCCCGACTGCCTCGCACCGACGACGAGCTGCCCGAGGAGCCAATAGCCGGTGGCCCGGGTCGTGGTCGAGTCGGCACCGACCACCCGGCTCAGGGAGGCCACGAGGTCGTCGCCGAGCAGGGCAGCCGTGGAGTCGAGACGTCGGGCGGTGCCGGCGTCGTGCTCGACCGAGTCTCCCGGCGCCACGGCGGCCAGCAGGAGCACGCCGAGCGCGCCGATCGCCTGCCTCGAGACGTCGACCGCGACGTCGGAGCCACCGAGGGCCAGCACGAGTCGGCCCAGGCCGTCGACACCCAACGCCTCGACGAAGGCCTGGGCATAGCGGGCGTCGCCTGTGCGACCCTCCACAGCCCGCAGGAAGTCCCGTAGGGCCGACACGGTCGCGGACTGGGGTGGCCCCACCGCGAGCAGGCGCCGGAGGCCCTCGGCATCGGCTCCGGCCACGCGCCTGATGGCTTCCTCGGCCGCAGCTCCGCTGGCGAGGGGTAGGCCGTGGATCAGCCTGTCGCGCAGCGCGGTTGACGCCAGGTCGATGCCAAGCGGGAGCGCCTCGTCATCAAGCGCAGCAAGGGCCGCAGCGGCGCGAGTGGCTGCGCGGTCGACCTCCTGCCGGAGCTCGGCGTGCTGCCCCGAGAGTCGCACCAGAGCTGCCTCGTGCTCCTCGGCAAGGCGGACGAGGAGACTGACCGCCTCGAGATCGGTGCCTATCCGGAGGCGCACGGCAGCAACGGTCAGGAGGTGCTGCTCGACGTCACGGTCCCAGTGGCGCTGGAGCCGCACGACGGCGTGCTGGGTGTCATCGAGAAGGGCCGCATAACGCTCGATCGCCGACGCGGCGGCGGGCAGGTGGAGCAGCGTCTCGGCACACCGACGCGCCAGCTCGGCCGACTCGTGCACGGCGGCCTCGGCGGCCGACCCCGTCCATACGAGCGGCAGGACCGTGGTCAGACGGCCGCGGAGAGTGGCGGTGGTGTGTGCCGTGTGCGCCGCTCGGCGCAGCGCGCCCGCGGCCCCCCGCAGTGCGTCCGTGTCACCCGGAGGGGACGGCAGCGCGGCGGACCCGGAGATCAGGGAGTAGGGCGGCCCGCCGGAGACGGGGAAGCGCCCATGGCTCACCCTTGCCACCTCGCGTCGCGCCGTGGCCCCAGGGCGGCGGTGACCGAGCCGAGCGCGGATGACGCCGCGAGCTCCGTGTCTCGCTCGCTGCGCACGGCGAGGTCGAGGCCCCCACGGAGCGCAGTCACGGCATCAGCCATGGCGTCGACGAGCTGCGCGTGCACGAGACGGAATCGGTCGATCTCCGCGGTGAGCCCCGGTTGGCCGGCGCCGACACCAGACCTGGCCGCAGCCGACGCGGCAGCCACGGCGTCGGCTACGGCGCGCAAGGTGGCAGCATCGCGGCTGATCGCGCCCCCGACCGTGGAGACCTCCTCGCGATCCATCTCGTAGCGCGCCATGAAGAGACACTAAGGAGGTTCGTCGAGCCGCCCCGCGACTTCTCCACAGGATGCGCAGAGGGCACCCCGCGCGGCGGGATGCCCTCTGCGAGCGTTGCTTTCGTCAGTGCCAGACGGCCCAGACCGTCGTGTCGCTCGGCACCCGACCCTGGTCGAGGGCTCCGGAGGCGACGACCACCTCGGCGCCGACGGGCAGGTCGACGGGCGTGTCGCCGAAGTTGGTCACGACGAGCACCCGGTCGCGGTCGTCGCCGCCGTTGGTGAGGGCGAGGACGTCAGCGGCATACCCGTCGACGAAGGTGAGGGACCCGGTGCCCAGGCCGAGCATGCGGCGCTGGTGCAGGAGGGAGCGGTAGAGCTCGAGCGTCGAGCCGTCGACGCCCTGCTGCCGATCGACGGCATAGTCGGCGTAGACGGCCGGCTGTGGCAGCCAGGAGGCGTCGGACGGGCCGAAGCCGAGGCTCGGCGCGTCGGCCTCCCAGGGGATCGGCACGCGGCAGCCGTCTCGGCCCGTCTCCTTGCCCGACGTGCGCGCGAAGGTCGGGTCCTGGCGGTAGGCCGACGGCATGTCCGTCGAGTCCGGGAGGCCGAGCTCCTCACCCTGGTAGATGTAGGCGCCACCGGGCAGCGACAGCATGAGCGCCGTTGCGGCGCGGGCCCGCTGCAGGCCGAGCGCGCGGTCGGGCTGCGGGTCGGTCGCAGAGATGCCGTTCATCCGCGGCGTGCCGACGGGGAAGCCGAGACGCGAGGCGTGACGCACGACGTCGTGGTTGGAGAGCACCCAGGTCGACGGCGCGCCCACGGAGTCGGCCGCCTCGAGCGAGGACCGGATCACGGCGCGCAGCGCATCGGAGTCCCACGGCGCGGCGAGGAAGTCGAAGTTGAACGCCTGGTGCATCTCGTCGGAGCGCACGTAGCGCACAGCGCGCTCCTGCGGCTCCACCCACGCCTCGGCGCAGAGGATGCGGTCGGGCGTGCCGTAGGAGTCGAGGATCCTCCGCCAGGCGCGGTAGACCTCGTGCACGCCGTCCTGGTCCCAGTAGGGGGTGTCGACACGGTGGTGTTCGGACTCGAAGTCGGTGTTGCCGAGCATCACCGTGCGCTCCTCCTTCGTGTCGGGCAGGCCGTGCTGCTTGATGAGCCCGTGTGCGACATCGACGCGGAAGCCGTCGACCCCGCGGTCGAGCCAGAAGCGCAGGATCGCCTCGAACTCGGCGCGCACCTCCGGGTGCTCCCAGTTGAAGTCGGGCTGCTTGGGGTCGAAGAGGTGGAGGTACCACTGACCGGGCTCGCCGTCGGCCTCGCTGACACGCGTCCACGCAGCGCCGCCGAAGACCGACTCCCAGTTGTTGGGAGGCAGCTCGCCACGCTCGCCGCGGCCCTCACGGAACATGTAGCGCTCCCGCTCGGCCGAACCGGGGCCGGCCGCGAGGGCCGCCTGGAACCAGACGTGCTCGTCGGAGGAGTGGTTGGGCACCATGTCGACGATGATCTTGAGGCCGAACTCGTGCGCCCGCTCGATCATGGCATCGGCGTCCGCGAGCGTGCCGAAGAGGGGGTCGACGCTCCGGTAGTCGGCGACGTCGTAGCCGGCGTCGGCCTGGGGCGAGGTGTAGAACGGTGAGAGCCACAGCGCGTCGACGCCGAGGTCGCGCAGGTGGTGCAGGCGCGCGGTGATGCCGGGCAGGTCGCCGACGCCGTCGCCGTCGCTGTCGGCCCACGACCGCGGGTAGATCTGGTAGATCACCGCGTGGCGCCACCAGGCCGCATCCGGCCGGTCAGCGACGTGCACCGGGGTGAGGGCCTCGCGGATGGCGTCGGCGCCCTCGCGGTCAGTCCGGTCGGGGGTCATGGTGGAGGCTGCTGCTCGGGTCACGACGCACCATCGTTCCCCATGGAGGGCAAGATTCCAAACAGGTCTGCAAGAAATTGCATGAGTCGGCCGTGTCACGACCGAGTCGGCCGTCGGTGCGAAGAGGTAGAACGGTCGGATGAGAACCGGCTTCGTCATTCCGTATGCCGCTGAGCGTGAGTTCGTGGATCTGGCGCGCCTCGGCGAGGAGCGGGGATGGGATGCCGTCTTCGGCTGGGAGGCGCTCTACGGGATCGACGCGTGGGTGCAGCTCGGAGCCGCGGCAATGGTGACCGAGCGCATCCGGCTCGGCACGCTGCTCACGCCCGCCTCCCGGCACCGTCCGTGGGACCTCGCCTCGAGTGTCGGGTCCGTCGACCGGATCAGCGGCGGGCGGGCGATCATGTCGGTCGGACTGGGGGCGCTGCACCCGGGTTGGACGGCCTTCGAGCCCGACGAGGGCCGGGCGGTGCGAGCCGCAAAGCTCGACGAGGGCCTCGCCGTGTGGGCCGGGCTGCTCGAGGACGCCGGGTCCTTCACGTTCGAGGGCCGCCACTACAGCGCTGGCGCCAACGACTTCATGCTGCCGCCGCCCACGCCGCAACGCCCGCACCCGCCGGTGTGGGTCGTCGGTGCGCCGACCCCTGGCGGTGGGCGGCAGCGCTCGCTCGAGAGGGCCGCCCGCTGGCAGGGCCTGCTGCCGGCGATCCACCCGCCCGAGGACGGTGCCCCGAAGTCCCTGGAGGACTTCGCGGCGGTCGTCGATGGCGTGCGCAGGATCCGCGGTGACCTGGGTCTCCCGTGGGACGGCTACGACGTCGTGCTGGAGGCCGACTCCTGGGGGTCGTTCACCTCGCTGGAGCCGGCCGAGCCAGCGGCCTGGGAGGAGGCGGGGGCCACGTGGTGGGTCGAGAGCTGGTGGGACGTGCCGCAGGGACCCGACGGACTCGCCGAGGTGCGGCGCCGCGTCGAGGCCGGACCGCCGCAGCTCGCCTGACCAGCAGCTGACGTCGCCCGGATCCGGGCGACGTCACCTACGACGTCACGTCAGCGCGGGCCGCGGCCCATCCCGATGATGCCCGCCTTGGCGGCCTTCTTCACCGCATCGGCCTCCGCCTGCGTCAGGGTGCCGTCGGTCACGGCCTTCGCGAGCTTGTCGTCGAAGGCCTTCTGGTGCTCGGCCTGCTCGGCAGCGCGGAGGTCGGCGAGAGCGGTCTTGACCTTGGCCGCGTCGATGCCGAGCTCGGCGGCGAGCTTGGTCGCGAACTCGTCCTGCGCCGCCGCGGGGTCAGGCTTGGTCGTGCTGCCGCTCGACTGCCGGGCGGCCTTCTGCTCGTCACGGACGGCCTTGATGGCGTCCTTGAGCGTCGTCTCGTCGACGCCCAGCGTCGTGGCGAGGGACGCGAGGGCAGCGCCCTTGCCCATGCCCATGCCCTTGCCGATGCCGCCGCCGTGGCGTCCGCCCGGGCCCCAGCCCTTACCCGGACCGGGTCCTGCCCCGGGGTCGGCGGCGCTCTTGTTGGCATCGCCCTGGGTGGCGGTCGCCGACGGGGTGGGCGTCGGGGTGGCGTCGTCGGCCCGCGCCACCTGCGTGGCGGCGAGCCCGATCGCGGCCACCGCTGCACCTGCTGCGGCGAGGCCCACTGCCTTCGTGCGGATGGAGGCCATCTGTGTCCCTTCGTCTGGACGCCGGGCTGACGCCCGACGCCGGAGGAGTCCTCCCTCCAGAGAACACCAAGCGGGTGCGCAGCGCACCGTGATCCGCCTGTGACTTGCTGTGAGCCGGCGTCCCCCGGGACGGCCGCTCCGAGTCCCGGCGGGTGCGACCCGTGCGCGTCAGAAGGACTCGGTCGGCCCGCCGCTGTTGACGAGGGAGTGGGCGGCCCGCGTCAGGTAGTCGCGCAACCGGTCGTCCTGCTCGGGCGAGAGCTCGAGGGAGTCGACGGCGTTCATCATGTGCAGCAGCCAGCGGTCGCGCATGTCGGGCGTCACGGCATACGGCATGTGTCGCATGCGCAGCCGCGGGTGACCGCGCTGCTCGGAGTATGTCGTCGGGCCGCCCCAGTACTGCTCGAGGAACATCCGCAGCCGCTCCTGGGCCGGCCCGAGGTCGTCCTCCGGGTAGAGCGCCCGCAGCGGCTCGTCCTGTGCGACGCCGCGGTAGAACTCGCGCACGAGCCTGGCGAAGGTCTCGTGGCCCCCGAAGTCGTCGTAGTAGGTCACGCCGACGATTCTCCCAGAGTGCTGGGGGTGCTCAGGTCGCGGTGCCCTTCGGCGCCGCGCCACCGTAGGGCGGCAGGACGGGCTGGGGACTGCGCACGCCGGCCTTGTCGAGGGCCCGCTTGATGCGCTCCCGCATCTCGCGCTGCACGCCGAACTGCTCATTGGCCACTGTCTTGGCGAGGACCCGGATGGTGATGACGCCGGCGGTGATGGACTCGATGCCGACGACGTTTGGCTCCTCGAGGAGCACGTCCTGCCACGCTTCGTCCTCGTCCATGACGCTGACGACGTCGCGGATGACCTTGATCGCCGCGTCGACGTCCTCGTCGTAGGCGATGGCGACGTCGACCGTGGCCGTCGACCAGCCCTGCGACTTGTTGCCGACGCGGACGATCTCGCCGTTGCGGACATACCACGTCATGCCGTTGCCGTCGCGCAGCTGGGTGACCCGCAGCGAGACGTTCTCGACGGTGCCGATCACCTCTCCGGTGTCGATGACGTCACCGACGCCGTACTGGTCCTCGATGATCATGAAGATGCCGGAGAGGAAGTCCTTGACGAGGCTCTGGGCCCCGAAGGCGAGAGCGACGCCGCCGACACTCGCCGACGCCAGCATGGGGCCGAGCGGGATGCCGACGAGGGAGAGGACCGTGAGCGCGGTGATGCCTCCCACGACGAACGTCGAGATGCTCCTCAGCAGGGCTCCCATCGTCTGGGCGCGCTGCACGTGCCGGGTCTGCGCGACACCGATCGCCTGCAGAGCGAGCCCCGCCCCGGGGATCCCGGCCAGGTGCTCCGCACGTCGCGAGGTCGCCGTCATCACGACACGGTCGATGAGGCGGTGCAGCAGGAAGCGGGCGACGAAGCCGACGACGAGCGTCACGATGATGAGCAGCGGCGTGCCGACGAGCCAGGCGGTGACCTCGTCCCAGGTCACGGTGCTCAGGGTCGTCAGCGTCGTGGAGACGGTCTGCATCGGCTCCTCCTCCCACGGTGTCGGCGGGGGCGGGGTCGCGGTCGGGGCGACCAGTGTGGGCGGGGCAGTCGTGAGGTGAAGGATCACAGCGTCTCAGTCGGGAGGGGTCGGTTGGGTTCCGTGGCGTCGTGGCCGCGCCGGTCAGGGCCTGCCCCGACGGTATGCCGTGGGGCCGGGCGGCGTGAAGCAGCCCGGCCCCGGCCGGTCGGGCTCAGCCCCGGCGGTCGCGTGCCTGGGCCAGCAGTGCACGGGCGACGGTGTCGCGGTTCTCGGCGACCGTGCGCACGAGGCCGGGTGCCGCGTCGGGGTGCTCCGCCAGCCACCGGTCGGAGGCCTGCTTGAGCTCCTCGCTCGCCAGAGCGAACGGATAGAAGCCGCCCACGACCCGCTCACCGATCGCAACGCTGCGCGCCTCCCAGGCGTCGACGAGCATCGCGTGGTACTTCTCCACGTAGGGCTCGAGCAGCGAAAGGTCGGTGCTGCGCCGGAAGCCTGCGCTCACGGCCTCGACCATCTGGTTGGGCAGCACGTTCTGCTCCACCGCCTGGGCCCAGGCGTCGGCCTTGGCCTCGGCAGTCGGGCGGGCCGCGAGTGCCTCGGCGTGCCGCTCGCGGCCCGTCGACGTCCGGTCGCGGTCGAGCTCGGCCTGCAGCTCGGCCTCGTCGGCGACGCCGAGAGCGGCGAGCGCCTTGACGAACGTCCAGCGCAGCTCGGTGTCGACGGACAGGCCCTCGAACGCCGACTCGCCGGAGAGCAGCGCGCGCAGGCGCGGCTCGTCGGCCGCGTCGCGGGTCGTGTTGGCCCAGGCCTCGACGAGCTGGAACTGCGCGTCGCTGCCGGGTGCTGCGGTCCGGGCCAGCGCCGCGAGCGACGAGCTGAGCCGGGCGGCCGTCTCGGCCCGGTGCTCGGGAGCCGTGTAGAGACGTGTCGCCGTCACGACCTGGCCGACGAGGACGCGCAGCAGGGTCGAGTCGGTCTCGCCCGGCAGCGTCTCGAGCACGAAGCGGACGAAGTCGCGAGCCGACATCTCGGCGTCGCGGGTCATGTCCCACGTGGCGCCGAGCACGAGCGAGCGAGGCAGCGAGTCCACGAAGCCCCGCGGCAGCGACAGGGCGGTCGCGAGCGAGCGCTCGTCGAGCCGGATCTTGGCGTAGGCGAGGTCGTCGTCGTTGACGAGCAGCAGGTCCGGCTGCTCCTGGCCCACGAGGGCGTCGATGTCGGTGCGCGGCCCGTCGATGTCGACCTCGTCGTAGCCGACGCGCTCGAGCACGTCGCCCGACTGACCGGGCCGGACGGCATACCGCCCGATGCCCAGGCGGTGCGGGCGCAGCGTCGGGTGGGAGGCGGCCGCGCTCTGCTCGACCGCGAAAGAGGTGTAGCGCCCGTCGGCGTCGACCTCGAAGACCGGACGGAGGGTGTTGACGCCGGCCGTCTCCAGCCACAGCGTGCTCCACTGCGCGAGCTCACGGCCCGACGCCTTCTCGAGCTCGCTCAGCAGGTCGGCGAGGGTCGTGTTGCCCCACGCGTGCTTGGCGAAGTACTCGCGCAGCGCGGCGACGAAGGGCTCACGGCCGACGTAGGCGACGAGCTGCTTGAGCACCGAGGCGCCCTTGGCGTAGGTGATGCCGTCGAAGTTCACCTCGACGTCCTCGAGGTGCCGCATGTCGGCCGCGATCGGGTGGGTCGAGGAGAGCTGGTCCTGGTCGTAGGCCCAGGCCTTCTCCGACGTGCCGAAGGTCGTCCACGCACTCGTCCACTCGGTGGCCTCGGCCTGGCATGTCGTCGACGCCCACTCGGCGAACGACTCGTTGAGCCAGAGATCGTCCCACCACTTCATCGTCACGAGGTTGCCGAACCACATGTGCGCCAGCTCGTGCAGGATCGTCAGCGCGCGACGCTCGACCTTGGCCTCGGAGACCTTGCTGCGGAACACGTAGACCTCGGTGAAGGTCACGGCACCGGCGTTCTCCATCGCGCCCATGTTGTACTCGGGCGTGAAGATCTGGTCGTACTTCTCGAAGGGGTAGGGCTGGTCGAACTCCTTCTCGAAGAACGCGAAGCCCTGCTTCGTGCACTCGAAGATGTTGTCGGCATCGAGGTGCTCGGTGAGCGACCTGCGGCAGAAGATGCCGAGCGGCACGACGCCCGCGCGGGTGGCCACCTCGTCGCGCACCTCGTCGTAGGGGCCGGCGATGAGGGCCGTGATGTAGGAGGAGATGCGCTGGGTCGGCGCGAACGTCCATGTCGCGCGCTCGAGGCCCTCGACCACGCCGGCCGCCTGGGGCACCGGGGTCGGGGAGTTGGACACGACCTTCCAGTGCGCGGGGGCCGTGACGGTGAAGGCGAAGCTCGCCTTGAGGTCGGGCTGCTCGAAGACGGCATACATCCGCCGCGAGTCGGGGACCTCGAACTGCGTGTAGAGGTAGACCTCGTTGTCGACGGGATCGACGAAGCGGTGCAGTCCCTCTCCGGTGTTGGTGTAGCTGCCCGTCGCGTCGACGACGAGCTCGTTGTCGGCCTTCAGGCCGGGAAGGGCGATGCGTGAGTCGGCGAAGACCTCGCTCGGGTCGAGCCGCTCCCCGTTGAGGGTCACCGCCTCGACCGACGCCGCGATGAGGTCGATGAAGGTCTCGGCACCGGGCTCCGAGCAGCCGAAGCGCACCGTCGTGACGGTGCGGAAGTGGTCTGCGCCCGTCGTGAGGTCGAGCCCGACGGCATAGCTCTCGACGGTCAGGATGCTGGCGCGAGCGGCAGCCTCGTCGCGGGTCAGGTTCTTGCCGGGCACGGGGGTGACCTCCTGGGCAGGGTTGCGTGGGCACGACGCGCCGTTTCCGACGGCGACGTCGGCGGCCATCCTCGCACGAGGGGGGAGGGGTGCCACCACCGCTTTGCCACACCGGTGGCGGTGCCATGATGGGGCCCATGGCCGATGCGAACGAGACCACCCCGACCGTCAAGGAGTCCGTCGAGATGTGGTTCGACCCGATGTGCCCCTGGGCGTGGATGACCTCACGCTGGCTGATGGAGGTCGAGAAGCACCGCGACATCGACGTCACCTGGTCGGTGATGAGCCTCGCCGTCCTCAACGAGCACGCCCAGAGCCTGCCCCCCGCCTACCAGGCGATGATGCACCGCGCCTGGGGCCCGGTCCGCGTCGTCATGGGCGCCGCGGCGCAGCACGGTGATTCGGTCATCAAGCCGCTCTACGACGCGATGGGCACGCGCTTCCACCCCGGGGGAGAGCAGGACGTCGCGACCGTCATCCGTGAGTCGCTCGAGGACGTGGGCCTGCCCGCCGAGCTGGCTGGGCTCGCGAGCACCGACGCCAACGACGGGCCGCTGCGGGCCAGTCACCAGCGCGCGATCGACCTCGTCGGCACCGACGTGGGCACCCCGGTCATCGCCGTCAACGGCGTCGCCTTCTTCGGCCCGGTCGTGACGCCGGCGCCTCGTGGTGAGGCGGCCGCCAAGCTGTGGGACGGCTGCGTCCTCGTGGCGGCCACCCCCGGCTTCTTCGAGCTGAAGCGGACGCGCTCGCAAGGCCCGATCTTCGACTGAGCAGCACGCTCCACCCCCTCCCCTCCCTCGCCCCCTCCCAGGCACCCAAGGACGGACATGCGCATCCACATCGGCGGCGACCACGCGGCATACGAGCTCCAGCGGGCCCTCGTCGCCCACCTCACCGAGGGCGGGCACGACGTCGTCGACCACGGCCCGGCGCGCTACGACGCCCAGGACGACTACCCCGTCTACGTCCTGCGGGCGGCAGAGGCAGTGGCGGCCGACGAGGGGTCGCTCGGGGTCGTCCTCGGAGGGTCCGGCAACGGTGAGCAGATGGCGGCCAACAAGGTGCGCGGCATCCGAGCGGCCTTGGCGTGGTCGGGCGAACTCGCAGCTCTCGCAAGGGAACACAACGACGCGCAGGTCGTGTCGATCGGTGCCCGCTTCACGTCGGTCGAGGTCGCCACAGAGATCGTCGACACCTTCGTGCGGACCGAATTCACCGATGATGCACGGCACAGCCGCAGGCTGGGTATGGTGACCGCGTACGAGAACACGGGCGACCTGCCGGCGCTCCCGGAGTCGGGCGCGATCTGACCCGGCGCAGCCCGGCCCGGTCCGACACGAGCCGGGGAGAGGGGGCCAGGTGGCCACCAGCGAGAGCATCGTCTCTCGGCGCCCACGCTATGCGGCCGGACCCGTCCGTCGGCTGCGTCTGCTCGGCCAGTGGCTCGTCCGACGTCCGTGGGTGATCGTCACGTTCTTCCTGCTGCTGGGCGTGCTGGCGAGTGTCGCGATCGCCATCTGGCCGATGCAGGTGCCGTGGACGACCTTCACCTTCCTCGCCGTCGCGGCAGGACTCTTCCTCGAGCCAAGGCTGCTCGTGACCGTCTATGTCGGTCATTTCCTCGCCATGGTGACGCTGGGCGCCATCCTCGGCCCGATCAAACCGGCGACGCTCGGGGCGCAGATCGCCACGCTCGCCACGATGGGCCTGATGCTCTGGCTCTCCAACGCCCGCGCCCAGGCGGGTGTCGTCGGTGTGGGCGGCGAGTCGATGCTCGTCGACATGCGCGACCGCCTGCGCGCCCAGGGTGAGCTGCCCACTCTGCCGCCGTCCTGGGGAGCCGAGGTCGCGCTCGAGTCGGCCTACGGCGACGGCTTCGCCGGAGACTTCGTCGTCGCGAGCCGCTCGACGAACGGCCGCATGCTCGAGGTCGCGCTCGTCGACGTGTCGGGCAAGGGTCGTGAGGCCGGCGCGCGCTCGCTCTTGCTGTCGGGTGCTCTCGGCGGCCTCCTCGGCGAGATGAGCGAGGGTGGCTTCCTCCAGTCCGCCAACAACCACCTGCTCCGACTGCGCTGGGCCGAGGGCTTCGCGACCGCCGTGCACGTCGCCATCGACCTCGAGACCGGCCACTTCACCATCGGGTATGCCGGCCACCCGGCTGCCGCTCAGTACGCCGCCGGGTCGGGCCGGTGGCGGATGCTCGCCGGCGGCCGAGGGCCCCTGCTCGGTGTCATCGAACGGGCCGACTTCCCGCGAGAGTCGGGCACCATCCGCCGCGGCGACGCCCTCGTGCTCTACAGCGACGGGGTCATCGAGGCGCGCGACAGAGCCCTGACCGACGGCATCGACCGCATGCTCGGCCGGGCTGAGTCGTTCATCCGCACCGGCTTCGAAGGCCTGGCCCAGCGACTCTGCGACCAGGCGGCAGCGGGCTTCGGTGACGACCGGGCGGTCGTCACCATCTGGCGCAGCTGACCAGTGAGAGCGCCTGGCGTCACTACGATGCCGACGTGACCGACCACTCCGAGCAGCCCGACCCACCAGAGCAGCCGGACGCCTCCGAGCCTGCCCACCCCGCGCGGGTGCGCAGCTTCGTGCGACGCGGTCGGCTCTCGAGCCTCACCCGCGACCGGATGGAGCTCCTGGGGCCGTCACGGGCCTTGCCGGAAGGTCGCTTCGACGCACCGGAGACCTTCGGTCGCGTCGCTCCGGTCGTGCTCGAGATCGGGTGTGGCCACGGCCACGCCGCCATCGCGTATGCCGCTGCCTTCCCCGGGCACGACCTCGTCGCCGTCGACGTGCACACACCGGGGCTGGCGCGGATGCTCGCCGACGCCGAGGAGGCGGGGGTGCCCAACCTCCGGGTGCAGGTCGGCGACGCCGTGCTCTTCCTGCAGGAGCGGGTCGCCGACGACACCTTCGAGGCGATCCACCTCTTCTTCCCCGATCCGTGGCGCAAGAAGAAGCACACGAAACGGCGCTTCGTCAGCGCCACCAACCTCGACCTGCTCGCGCGGGTGCTGCGGCCCGGCGGACACGTCCTCATCGCCACCGACCAGGACTTCTACGCCGACCACGCCCTCGCGGAGGTTGCCCAGCACCCGCGCTTCGAGGCGAGCCGTGTGCCACGTCCGGCTTGGCGCCCCTCTGACGGGTTCGAGGCCAAGGGTGTCGCCGTCGGCCGCGCGATCACCGAGCTGCGCCTGGACCTCGTCGACTGACCGACCAGACCCGCTTCCCGCAACACACCGAGCAAACGACAACTCCCCGTGGCACACCACGACATGTTGACGACTGCTCGGTGTGTTTGTCGAAGATCTGGTCGGGGCAACAGGATTTGAACCTGCGACCTTCCGCTCCCAAAGCGGACGCGCTACCAAACTGCGCCATGCCCCGTCGTGCCCTGCCGCGTCCCGTCGATGTCCCGCCGATGCAGGCCGCGACACGCGCACACCCGCGGGCCGCGTCGATTTCGGCTCTCGGGACGCGAACCAGTAGGCTAGCGCCTCGGATCGCCGGGTCACATCGGCGGCCTGCGGGCGTAGCTCAATGGTAGAGCCTCAGTCTTCCAAACTGATCACGCGAGTTCGATTCTCGTCGCCCGCTCCAGAGCCTGAAATGCCTTGGCCCCCAACACCGGCGCCCCTACGGTGGAGCACATGTTCCGCCCCGACCTGCAGGATGCCCTGCGCGACAGGGATGCCGTGATCCGGTCGTTCTTCGCCGCTGACGGCAGCCTGACGAGCATTCCGACCAAGATCCGCAAGCGCCTCGTCGTGCTCGACCGGCTGTCCCAGGAGTTCGAGCCGGGGGAGCGATACGACGAGACCGCGGTCAACAACCGGCTTCGCGCCTTCCACCCCGACGTGGCGGCCCTGCGCCGCTACCTCGTCGAGGAGGGCTTCCTCGACCGGGCCGACGGGCAGTACTGGCGCAGCGGCGGCACGGTCGACTGACCCGGCCCTCCGGCATACCCCCGCCGCGAAGGCGCGCCCGGGAGAGCGGCTCAGCGGAAGCCGAGCACCTCGCTGAGGTAGCTCTCGGCGCCATCGGCCTCAAGGCCCTCCTCGAGGGCAGCGGCGGTGCGGGGCGAGGGCCACGCATGGAGCCAGAAGAGTGCCAGGCCACCCGGCAGCGCGATCAGCAACGTCAGCCAGCTGTGCGGGGTGAAGGCGAACGAGACGGCGAAGGCGACGAGCACCGGCGCCTCCGCGAGGGCGGTGCGCAGGATCGTCGTCGAGGTGAAGAACCGCAGGCTCGTCGCCTCGGCGTTCGCGCGTGGGAGGCCCTGCGGCAGGGCCGGCACGGTGTAGCCGATGCGGCGGATGAGCAGCGCCGACCCGACAAGGGCGACCAGCACGAGGCCGACGGCGAGAGCGGAGGGCATCGGCGCCGACGGGTCCACGATGATGCGCACCGCCGAGAGCATGAGCGCGCCCATGCCGACCATCGCGCTGACCATCTGGATCGGCCGCAGCGCCGCCCCATCCGGGGCGCCGGACGGCTGCGGCGAGGGGGCCGGCGACTCGCTCATGGGGCCCGAGCCTAGGCGATGCGCGGACCGCCACGACCCGCGCATTTAGCCATCTGGGTGCGGGCCGATAGCATGGTGCGCTGGCCCGTCCGTTCACCGTCGACGTCCACGTCGGCACCACCCAATGGAGTACCCGCAGTGAAGAGTGCGCTCGAGACCCTCAGCCCGACCCGGGTCAAGATGACCGTCGAGGTCCCGTTCGAGGAGCTCAAGCCGAGCCTCGACGCAGCCATCAAGCACATCGGTGAGCACATCCAGGTGCCCGGCTTCCGCCAGGGCAAGGTGCCCGCCCGCATCATCGAGCAGCGGGTCGGCCGCGCCGCCGTGCTCGAGGAAGCCGTCAACAACGCCCTGCCGACGTTCTACGGTCAGGCCATCGAGGAGAACTCGGTGCGCCCGCTCGGCCAGCCCGAGATCACCGACCTCTCGGTGCCGGCCGCCGACGGTGACGACCTGAGCTTCACCGCCGAGGTCGACACCCGTCCCGAGATCGACCTGCCCGACTTCTCCGACATCGAGCTGACGGTCGACGAGGCCACGGTCGAGGACGAGGCCGTGCAGCAGCGCCTCGACGACCTGCGCGCCCGCTTCGGCACCCTCAAGGGCGTCGAGCGCGCCGTCCAGGACGGCGACTTCGTCTCGATCGACCTGGCCGCCGAGATCGAGGGCGAGAACATCGACGAGGTCACCGGCGTCTCCTACGAGGTCGGCAGCAAGAACATGCTCGACGGTCTCGACGAGGCCCTCGTCGGCATGTCGGCCGACGAGACCAAGACCTTCACCGCCCCCCTCGCCGGTGGCGACCGTGAGGGCCAGGAGGCCGCCTGCACGGTGACCGTCACCGCCGTCAAGGAGCGCGAGCTGCCCGAGCTCGACGACGAGTTCGCCCAGCTGGCCTCGGAGTTCGACACGCTCGAGGAGCTCAAGGCCGACCTCACCACCAAGGCCGAGATCGACGCCAAGTTCGCGCAGGGCGTCTCCGCGCGCGACCAGCTGCTCGAGCTCATCCTCGACAAGGTCGAGGTGCCGATCCCCGAGGGCATCGTCTTGGCGGAGGTCAACAGCCACCTCGACGGCGAGGGTCGCCTCGAGGACGACGAGCACCGCGCCGAGGTCGACGAGAGCACCCGCAAGGGCCTCAAGACCCAGCTGCTGCTCGACGCGATCGCCGAGAAGGAGCAGGTGCAGGTCCAGCAGGAGGAGCTCATCGAGTTCCTCGTCATGAGCTCGCAGCAGTACGGCATGGACCCCAACCAGTTCGCCCAGTCGCTCGACCAGGAGGGGCAGATCCCCGGCATGGTCGCCGAGGTCGCCCGCCGCAAGGCGCTCGCGTCGGTGCTCGAGAAGGTCGCCGTCAAGGACACCGCAGGCAACGTCGTCGACCTCAACGAGGCCGTGCCCGGCACCGAGGGTGACGAGGACGTCGATGTCGACACCGCGGCCGAGGGCGACGACACCACGCACGTCGAGGCCGCGGCAAAGGCCTGATCCACCGCCTGACGTATGCCGTGAGGCCGGCTCCCGCTCGGGAGCCGGCCTTCGGCGTGCCACCGCTCCACCACCGCGGACGACCCGCTGGGACGGGTCCGCCGGATTGGCGCGCCTGCCGCAGGGGTACGTCCCCGGGAGTCGCCACCGCGGCGGCGCGCAGCGTGACAAGGGAGTCAGAGATGAGCACCATCGACGAGTCGGGCGCCTCCATGGAGGACTCCGACATCAACAGCACGCACCCCGGCGGCACGGACCGCATCGCCGACCCCACTGGTGACTCGACCGGGGAGCAGGCGTCCGGTGACGACGCTGACCGCGGCAACCTCGACGGCAGCACTGCCGTCAGCGAGCCCCGCCAGCGGGCCCTCGACGAGGCCGGCGGCAACGGCTCCTTCGATGACGCCTCCGACGCCGACGAGGCCGCCGGCGGCTTCGGGGACCCCAGCGCCTCCGACGCCGGCGACTCCGGCCAGGACAACGGACTCTCCCAGTAGTCGCATTCGTCGCCGCGTCGGCCGGCCGCCCTGCGGTCGCACACCCGGCGTTCGCAGACCCGGCGATGACAGCACGGACCCCGCCAGACGGCATACGTCGGCGGGGTCCTTCTTGCCACCCGAGCGCGCTCTTGCGCGTGCCCCGCTCAGGTTTGTGCGCTCAGGGCGAACACGGCGCGGTTCGGGAAATCTGGTCCCCACCTCGGGCGTTAGGGTCAGTGACGAGCCAGCCGGCGAGCGCTCCACCCTCGGGTGGGCCCGCGCGACTGGACCACTTCGAACGATGGAGACACGGTGATTTCGGAGACCTCCGCCAACGGCACCAGCATGCCGGGTGGTCTGGACGACCACATCTACAACCGCCTGCTCAAGGAGCGGATCATCTTCCTCGGGTCCGACGTGCGCGACGACAACGCGAACGCCATCGCGGCGCAGCTGCTGCTGCTCTCGGCCGAAGACCCCGAGAAGGACATCTGGCTCTACATCAACAGCCCCGGTGGCTCGATCTCGGCCGGCATGGCCATCTTCGACACGATGAACTGGATCCCCAACGACGTCGCCACCGTCGCCATGGGCATGGCTGCCTCGATGGGGCAGTTCCTGCTCTCGGCCGGCACGCAGGGCAAGCGCTACGCCACGCCCCACGCCCGCGTCATGATGCACCAGCCCTCGGGCGGCATCGGCGGCACGGCCACCGACATCAAGATCCAGGCCGAGCAGATGCTCTACGTCAAGAAGCAGATGGCGCGCCTCATCGCCGAGCACACCGGCCAGTCGATCGAGCAGATCGAGAAGGACTCCGACCGCGACCGCTGGTTCAGCGCGGAGGAGGCCAAGGAGTACGGCTTCGTCGACCACGTCTTCAGCCGCGCCGACCAGGCGGTCGAGGGCACTGGCGTCGGCCAGGCCGATGCGAAGACCGACAGCTGAGCCCGGCGGCCCCCGAAGGATTGTGGAGACAGACATGATGATCAACCCCACCGCGCGCCTCGGCGACGTGGCCCAGCCCTCCAGCCGCTACATCCTGCCGCAGTTCGAGGAGCGCACCTCCTACGGCATGAAGCGCTCGGATCCCTACAACAAGCTCTTCGAGGACCGCATCATCTTCCTCGGCGTGCAGGTCGACGACGCGTCGGCCGACGACATCATCGCCCAGCTGCTCGTGCTGGAGTCGCTCGACCCCGACCGCGACATCCTCATGTACATCAACAGCCCGGGTGGCTCGTTCACCGCCATGACGGCGATCTACGACACGATGCAGTTCGTCCGGCCCGACATCCAGACGTTCGTCATCGGCCAGGCGGCCTCGGCCGCGGCCGTGCTGCTCGGCGCCGGCGCTCCCGGCAAGCGCTTCGCCCTGCCCAACGCGCGCATCCTCATCCACCAGCCGGCGCTCTCGGGCGGCGACTACGGTCAGGCGTCCGACATCGAGATCCAGGCCAATGAGGTGCTGCGCATGCGCACCTGGCTCGAGGACACGATGGCCCACCACACGGGCCGCACGTCGGAGCAGGTGCGCACCGACATCGAGCGCGACAAGATCCTCTCGTCGGAGGCGGCCAAGGAGTACGGCCTCATCGACGAGGTGCTCGCCTCGCGCAAGGCGTCGCTCGAGCAGTGAGCTGAGCGCCCAGCCCGTATGCCGTGGGGCCCGGTCCGTCTGGACCGGGCCCCACGGCATTCCGGCTATGTTGGGGCGCATGGCCACCGCTGAGTTCGAGTCCGCCGTCGAGAGTGTCAAGGGACTGACCCGTGACCCCGGCAACGACGTCAAGCTGCGTCTCTATGCCCTCTACAAGCAGGTCACCGAGGGCGATGCCACAGGATCGCGGCCGGGGATGATGAACCCCGTCGGACGGGCGAAGTACGACGCCTGGGCCAAGGTGTCCGGCACCGCCCCCGAGGCGGCCGAGGAGCAGTACATCGCGATCGTGCGCGATCTGACCTCCGCCTGAGCTTCGTCTGACCCGGTCCCCACGGCCGGATGCTTGCGGCCGAGGTCCCGGTCCACCGCAGCCATCCCGCCACGGCTGGATGCATGCGGCAGAGGCGGCCCCACGCCCGCCACGATCCAGCCACGGCGGGGATCCGGTGGCCTGTGGATGGAGCGGGGGAGCGTCGTCCGCGTCCCGGCAGGATCGGGACATGGCAGACGAGTCCTCGCCCTTCCGTCGGGGGCAGCGACCACCCGGTGTGACGGACTGGCACCTGCGAACATCCGCTTTCCGCCGGCTCTTCCACGACGTCTACGTCGACCGAGCGACCGAGCTGACCCCGGTCCTGCTCGCGCGTGCAGCGCTCCTCGTCGTGCCCGATGCGACGCTCTCGCACCACACTGCGGCGCGGCTGTGGGGCGGCATCGTCCCCGATGACGGTCTCGTGCACCTGGCCTGCCCGAGCCGGCGAGCCCAGGTCAACGGCATCCGATCGCACCGGTTCGGCCCGACGCAAGGCGACGACGGTCTGGCGCAGGTTGCCCGTGACCACTCCGATCCAGACCTTCCTCGACCTCGCCTCGGTCGCTCGGCCTCGTGGATCTCGTCGTCCTCGGTGACTCGCTCGTGCGACGCAACCGGGTGACGGCGGACCTGCTCGTCGGGGCGGCGGCGGCTCACCGAGGCGCAGGCAGTCGACTGGCCCGCAGGGCTGCACGGCTGGTCCGCGCCGACGTCGACTCGGCGATGGAGACGCGGCTGCGGATGCTCATGGTGCTCGCCGGGCTGCCCGAGCCGGTCGTCAACCACAAGATCCGCTGGCCGGACGGCCGGGTCCGGTTCCGTTTCGACCTCAGCTATCCGGACGCCGGTCTGGTCGTCGAGTACGACGGCCGGCAGCACGCGGACTCGACGACCCAGTGGGGCTCGGACCTGGGCCGGCGCGAGTGGCTCGACGGCCATGACTGGCGCATCGTCGTGGTCATCGCCTCCGACCTCCACCGCACGCCAGCGGCGACCCTGCAGCGGATCCGCGCCGCGATGCGCCAGCGTGGCATGGCCGTGCCGCCCGTCGACGAGCAGTGGCGGCGGCACTTCACCAGCCTGCCGGAGGACCTGCACGAGCCGGCCGGTGAACGTGAGCGGCCGCGCGGCTCAGCCACGACTCCGCCGTGGCGGGATGGATGCGGCAGAGGCGGCCCACGCCCGCCACGATCCAGCCACGGCTGAGGGCGGCGGGTCGCAAGGAGGCAGCGGCGGCGCGATCGAGCCCGGCCGGGCGCAGGCCCGCTGACCTGCGGTTATTCGGTGGAAGCGGGTTCGAGTCACAGGCGCGTCGTTTGTCAGCCATCAGCGGACAAACGGCGTTGCGCGAGCGGGCACGGCCCGGTCCGTCGTCTAATAGGAGTCGGCCCCGGACGTTGGGGCTTGCCGGGTGCACCCCAACGCTCGGCGCCGACGGACCAGGAGCGAATCGGTGGCACGCATCGGAGAAGGCGGAGACCTCCTCAAGTGCTCTTTCTGCGGAAAGAGCCAGAAGCAGGTCAAGAAGCTGATCGCCGGTCCGGGGGTCTACATCTGCGACGAGTGCATCGACCTCTGCAACGAGATCATCGAGGAGGAGCTCGCCGAGAGCAGCGAGCTGGGCCTCGACCACCTGCCCAAGCCACGCGAGATCTTCGACTTCCTCCAGAACTACGTCGTCGGGCAGGACACCGCCAAGAAGTCCCTCGCGGTCGCCGTCTACAACCACTACAAGCGCATCCAGGCCGGTGAGGGCCCCAAGCGCGACGACGACTACGTCGACATCGCGAAGTCCAACATCCTGCTCATCGGGCCGACCGGCTCGGGCAAGACCTATCTGGCACAGACGCTCGCCAAGATGCTCAACGTCCCGTTCGCCATCGCCGACGCGACGGCCCTGACCGAGGCCGGCTACGTCGGCGAGGACGTCGAGAACATCCTCCTCAAGCTCATCCAGGCCGCCGACTACGACGTCAAGAAGGCCGAGACGGGCATCATCTACATCGACGAGGTCGACAAGATCGCCCGCAAGAGCGAGAACCCGTCGATCACGCGCGACGTCTCGGGCGAGGGCGTGCAGCAGGCGCTGCTCAAGATCCTCGAGGGCACCACGGCGTCGGTGCCGCCGCAGGGCGGGCGCAAGCACCCTCACCAGGAGTTCATCCAGATCGACACGACCAACGTGCTCTTCATCGTCGGTGGCGCCTTCGCCGGCCTCGAGAAGATCATCGAGTCGCGCTCGGGCCGCAAGGGCCTCGGCTTCGGCCAGCCGCTGCACAACCCGAAGGACCTCGGCGACAGCTTCTCCGACGTCATGCCCGAGGACCTGCTGAAGTTCGGGCTCATCCCCGAGTTCATCGGCCGCCTGCCGGTGCTCACGACGCTGACGCCGCTCGACCAGCAGGCCCTCGTCAACATCCTCACGGCGCCGCGCAACGCGCTCGTCAAGCAGTACCAGAAGATGTTCGAGATCGACGGCGTCGAGCTCGAGTTCACCGACGAGGCCATCGAGGCGGTGGCCGACCAGGCCCTGCTGCGCGGCACCGGTGCCCGTGGCCTGCGCGCGATCATGGAGGAGGTGCTGCTCCCTGTCATGTTCGACGTGCCGAGCGACGACGGCATCGCCCGGGTGGTCGTGACCCGCGAGGTCGTCCTCGACAACGTCAACCCGACGATCGTGCGCCGTGAGGTGGAGCCGCGCGCCAAGCGTCAGCGCAAGGAATCGGCCTGACCCGCCCGGCGAAGCGCTGACGGCTGCGCGACGTGACCACGCCATTCAGGCTGCACCTCGGCGACACCGCGCCCGCCCAGCAGACGGGGACGACCTGCGGCTCCGCGGCCCTGACGGTCGCCCGGATGCTCGTCAACCCGGCCTTCGCTGAGTGGATCCGGGCTGGCGTGCGCCACGACGCGCGTGCTGCCGACGGGTCCGGTGCGTCCGACGTCGGCACCGTGGCCGAGCGCTTCGCCACCTACGAGCAGGTGGTCGCCGGGCGGACCAACGCGCTCGTGGGTGCGGGGGGCAAGCTGCAGCTCCCCTGGCCGCGCGCCTTGGGCACACCACCCTGGGGCGCCCGGCGTGAGCTCGAGTTCGGGGCGTCCCATCCCGACGCCGACTACGACGTCACGTGGCTGCGCCTGCGCAGCCGCGCTGGTCTCGAGCAGGCGTATGCCGCCTTGCGGGCTCGCGTCTGCGACGGCCGTCCCGCGCTGCTCTACGTCGGCAACGCCTCACTGCCGCGACACGTCGTGCTCGTCATGCCGTCGTCGGGGGAGCAGGAGCTCGACGTCTACGAACCCTCGACGGGTCGCGTGCTCGACCTGCCGCGGCGAGCCTTCATCGAGCGCCGGCTACGGCTCGCGGGCTGGGACGTGCCGTGGGCCGCCGTCTGGGACGACTCGCCCCGCTGATCTCCGCTGTGGATCGAGGGGATCCCGACACCCACGTGGGTGCCGGGATCCCCTCGATCCGGGGTTGGCCTCAGCCGACGTGGGCGGGGGCAGCGCCGTCGTGGGCCAGCTCCTCGTGCTTGACGTTGAGGAAGACGAGCGTGATGACGCCGCCGATGGCGATCATGATCGCCGCCACGAGGTAGGCCTTGCTCGCGCCGTAGGTGAAGGCGTCGTCGGCGATCATCTTCTGCGCGGCCGCCAGCTGCTCCTGGGTGGGGGCAGGACCGCCCTGGGGCAGCTTCGCGGTCAGCTCGGAGACCTTGTCGTTGAGGCTGTTGACGAAGATCGTGCTGAGGGTCGCGAGGCCGAGCGTGCCGCCGACCTGCTGCATCGTGTTGAACACGGCCGAGGCGACCGAGCTGTCCTCGTGCGCCACGGCGTGCACGGCGGTCAGGGTGAGCGGGACGAAGATGAGACCCAGCCCGAAGGCGAGCACCACGATCCAGGGCAGGAGGTTCGCGGCATACGTGCTCTCGGGCGTGAGGTGGGTGAAACCCCACATGCCGAGCGACGCGAACGCGGCGCCCGTGCCCGCGATCCAGCGCGGGTCGACCTGGGCGACGAGCCGCGAGGCGACCTGCGCGGCGACGACGATGCCGACCGAGAAGGGCAGGAAGGCCAGCCCGGTCGTGAGGGCCGAGTAGCCGAGGATCGTCTGGATGTAGATGCCGAGGAAGTAGAACATCGCGAACATGCCCGCGCCGACGATGAGCATGACGAAGTAGGACGTGCCACGGGTGCGGTTGCCGGGGATGCGCATCGGCAGCAGGGGGTGCGCCACCCGCGTCTCGATGACGACGAAGGCGATGAGCAGCACCGCGCCGACGGCGAGATAGGTGACCGTCGTCGGGTCGCCCCACGACGTGCTCGCTGCGTGAGTCAGGCCGTAGACGAGCGAGGAGAGGCCGGCGATCGAGGTGATGGCGCCCGGGATGTCGAGCGAGCCGCGGCCGTCCTCGGACTCCGTGAGGATGCGCTGCGCGAAGAACGCGACGAGGACGCCGATCGGCAGGTTGATGAAGAAGTTCCAGCGCCAGTCGATCTCGGTCAGCGCGCCACCGAGGATGAGGCCGATGGCCGCTCCGGCGCCGGACATGGCGGCGAAGACCCCCATTGCCTTGTTGCGCTCCTTGCCGGCCGGGAAGGTCGTCGTGATGAGCGCGAGCGCGTTGGGGGCGGCGAGGGCGCCGCCGAGACCCTGGACGCCGCGGGCGATGAGCATCTGGGACTCGGTCTGGGCAACGCCCGCGACGAGAGAGGCCAGCGTGAAGAGCGCCACACCCCAGACGAACATCTTGCGGCGGCCGTAGAGGTCACCGAGCCGGCCGCCGAGCAGCAGAGCGCCACCGAAGGCGAGCGTGTAGATGGTGATGACCCACTGGAGGCTGGCCTGGCTGAAGCCGAGGTCCTCCTCGATGTGGGGCAGGGCGATGTTCACGATGGTGCCGTCGAGCACGATCATCAGCTGCGCAGCGCAGATGATGAAGAGCGCCAGGCCGAGCTTCTTGGGTGGTGTGTCGTGGGAGGTGAACTCCTCTGACGGGTCGATCACCTCGTCGACCGAGGTCGAAGACGTAGACATGGGTGTTTCCTCTCGAGGGCGTGCGGGTGCGGTGGGTCGCCCCGTCACGGACCCAGTCAGCGGTGGCTGGCTGGGGCGGTGACGGTGGCGGCGCAGGCCGGGAGGACGACGGTGTCCACGAAGTCGGCAATGCGGTCCGGGCCGGGTCGTTTCCCCGAGAGCAAGGTCTCGTGGATCGACATGGCCGGGAGGATCATGACGAGGGTGTCGAGGTCGGCGTCGGGGCCGACCTCACCCCGTCGTCGGGCGTTCTCGAAGACGGCTCGGGCCGCCTTGAGCTTGGGAGCGATGAAGCGCTCGTGGATGCCGCGGGCCATCTCAGGCTCGCGGTGGATGACGGGGAGCAGGGCGCTCCAGGTCTGCATGACGACCTCGTCGTCGAGACCTCCGACGGCGCACGCCTGGGCGATGAGGTCGCCCCGGAGCGAGCCGGTGTCGGGATCGCGATCGGCGGGACACCCGATGAAGAGGTGGAGCGCGTCGATGACGAGATCGCTCTTGTGGGGCCATCGGCGATAGAGGGTGGCCTTGGAGGCCCGTGCTGCGGCAGCGACGGCGTCGAAGGTCAGTCGGTCGTAGCCGACCTCGCGCAGCACGTCGATCGCTGCCTCGAGGAGCTCCTGCTCGCGCTCACCGGAGACTCGCGGGCGGCTGGTCGGAGTAGTCGCGACGGTCACGCCTTGCATCCCCCACCTCGCTCCGACTCCCATGAAACGAAACTGTTTCGTTTCATGACGAGAGTAGATCGCGGATCAGGCGGATGCAAGTCCGCCCCGCGGGCCGCTCCGGACGAGGCGGCCGCCGGTCACTCCGGGGTGGCCGGCGGGCTCGTGCGCACCCACCAGAGCCCGGCAGCGAGTCCGAGGAGCCCGACGACGAGGCCGACGGCCCCGAGCTGCAGGTCGCGGTTCGAGAGCGCAGCGACCGTCACGGCGACGGCCACTGCGGCGCAGTAGGCGGCGAGGACGTGCCTCATCCACAGCTGCACCGTGACTCGGCTGAACGACCCGGCCGGGGGAGAGGCCGCCGACAGCGCCGGTGCGGCGTGCCCCACGATCACCCCGGCCGCCGCGACCAACGCCCACCACGAGAAGGTCCCCGCAGGCGTGAGGACGAACCAGCCCACGAGCAGCACCCCCCAGAGCGCCAGCGGGGCGGCCGACCCTGCCCACTGCATCGCCACGATCGGCACGAGCGCGAGCAGCCACCACACCGCGTCGAAGCCGCCCACCGCACGGTGCAACGCGCCGAGGAAGACCAGGACTCCCGCGGTGGCCACGGCTGTGGCCGCGAGCTGCGCGAACGACCACTCCGGTCCGGCCCCGAAGCGCAGGGTGCGGCGACGGCGCGGCGCATCGGGCGGCCTGGCCACCGTCGTGCGGCCTCGTCCGATCAGTCTCTCCCACAGCCGCATCACGTCACCGCCGCACGAGCCTGGGCGCCGAGGCGCGACGGGCGATGTCGCGCAGCACCAGATCGAGCGACCCGGGTCCGCGCCAGGGGACGACGGGCACGCCCCGCATCCGAAGGCTGGTGACCTGCGCCTCCCGGGAGAGCAGGCGGATCCGCCAAGCGAGGGACTGGTAGATGTCGCCGGTGCCGGCGACGAGGTGCTCGGGGAAGGTGTCGACGACGACGACCGTCGTGCCACGCGCCGCCATGGTGTGGGCGAGCGAGACCATCGTCGGGTCGATGAGCGGTGAGAGCACGAGGCAGAGGGCGTTGGGGTCGAGGCCGCGCAGCGCGTGCTCGCCGGAGTCGTGCCGCTCGGTGGCAGGGGTGATGAGCGAGAGCGTGTCGAGCACCCGGCGCAGGTGGTTGGTGCCGTAGCCGGTGCCGAGCGCCGGCACCTCGGCCGCGCCGACGGTGCGCAGGGTGAGCCGGTCGTTGCTGCGCAGGAAGTGCTCGCTGATCGCCCCGGCGGCTCGCACCGTGACGTCGAGGCTCGTCGGCCGGCCGTCGATGCCCTCGCGCGGGCCGAGGTCGCTGAAGGCATCGACGAGCAGGACGACGTGGGCGTCCTCGTCGGTGAACGTCGACGTGACGTGCAGCGCGCCGGTGCGCAGCGACACGGGCCAGCTGATCCGGCGAAGGCGGTCACCGGGGTGGAAGGCCCGGATCGTGTTGAACTCGCTGCCCGACCCGGGCCGGTTGGACCGGTTCAGACCGACGATGCCGCGCGGGTGGGGGGTCGGTGCGCTCGCGTCGAAGGCCGCAGGCAGCGGCAGCGTCGCCGTGTCGAGGTCGGGCAGGTCCTCGGGCCCGACCCGGAACGCGCCCCATGCGCTCGTCAGGCACACCGACACCGTGCCGACCCGGCGGCGACCCCAGCGGGTGCTGCGCAGACCCATCGTGGCCACCCCGGCATCGAGCATGGCCACCCCGCCTGCCGGCTGCCGGTCGACGAAGGGCACCCATGCGACGGTCACCACGCCGTGCACGTCGGGCAGGCTCGGCTCGGTCGCGACGCGCAGTCCGACGGCCTGCCCCTCCCGCAGCGTCACGTCGGAGAGCGTGGCTGACGCCGTCACCGCCCCGCGCGGTCGGGCCAGCTGACCCCACACCGCAGCCACGGCGAGCGGGGCGACGAGCACGAGCAGGTCGGGCCGCCGGCCGAGCGCCGCCAGCACAGCCCCGAGGCCGGCCAGGGCGATGGCCCGCTGGTGCGCGGCCGTTGCGTCCCACGCCCCGAGGGTGCGCGATGCCGTCGCCCGCAGGCTCCGTGCGCTCATGGGGTATGCCGTCCGCCACCCGGGCGTTCGACCTGACCCAGGCGCGGCCTCGCGGGCCGAGGGCGTGTCGACCGTGCGCAGGATGCCCGACACGACTCCTGCGCCGCTGACATTGCTCATCCACAGCTCGGGCTTGACGGTGATCCGGTGGGCCAGCACCGGCAGGGCGACCGCCTTGACGTCCTCGGGGGTCACGTAGTCGCGGCCGCCGATCACGGCATACGCCCGCGAGCAGAGCAGCAGGCCGAGCGCACCCCGCGGAGACGCGCCCATGAGGACGTCTCCGTGGGTGCGGGTGGCGGCCGCCAGCGCCACGCAGTAGCGCCCGATCGACTCGTCGACGACCGTCGCCTCGATGGCGGCCTGCATCGCGAGCAGCTCGCCGGGGGTGACGACGGCGTCGAGCACCTGCTCCTCCTGCTGGCGGGCCATCCGGTTCGACAGGATCTGCCACTCCTCGTCGAGCGACGGGTAGCCGAACGAGACCCGCATGAGGAAGCGGTCGAGCTGTGCCTCGGGCAGCGGGTAGGTGCCTTCGTACTCAACGGGATTCGCGGTCGCCAGCACGTGGAAGGGGCGAGGCAGCTGGAAGGTGCGACCCTCGACGGTGACCTGCTTCTCCTGCATCGCCTCGAGCAGCGCCGCCTGGGTCTTGGGGGGCGTGCGGTTGATCTCGTCGGCGAGCAGCAGCCCGGTGAAGAGCGGGCCGGCCCGGAACTCGAACTCGCCCGACCGCTGGTCGAAGATGAACGACCCGGTGATGTCGCCGGGCAACAGGTCTGGCGTGAACTGCGCGCGCTTGAAGTCGAGGCCGAGGGCCTGCGCGAAGCTGCGCGCCGCGAGGGTCTTGCCGAGCCCGGGGAAGTCCTCCATGAGGACGTGGCCGCCAGCCAGCACCCCGGCAAGCACCAGGGTGAGCGCCTCGCGCTTGCCGACGACTGCACGGTCGACCTCGTCGAGCACCCCGCGCGCCAGCTCGCTCGCCCGCGCGATGTCGATCGTCCCCGGTGCCGGGGACCTCTCGGGCACGGGAAGGGGTTCGCTCACGGGTTCACTCACCGGTCCACTCATCAGGTCACCATTTCTCGATGCGGGTCAACAGGGGGTCGAGCCGGTCGGGCCGATAGAGGTCGGGAGGCGGCAACCCGACGAGCAGCTGCCAGAGCTCGGGAGGCGTCACCGCCTCCGCCCAGCGCGGCTCCTCCTCCGCGACGAGCCCGTGCTTGGCATAGAGGCGCTCGCGGATGAGCACCTGCACCTGCAGGTGCAGGTCATGGACGAGCGCCTCGCGACCCTCCTTGGAGAGGTTCGCCGCAGCCAGCCTCCCGGCGAGGTTGGTGACCCGGAAGTCGTTGCCCCGGCCCTGACCGGTGATCTCACCGTCGACGAGCGGCCAGACCGTCAGCTGATGCGCCTCGGCGTGGTCGACGACGTGCCAGAGCAGCGCCGCCAGGGAGACGAGCACCGCGAGCAGCACCGGCGCGTTGGGGGCGGTGCCGAACGCCACCGTCACTCCGGCGATGACGACCCATGCGACGAGCAGCCCGACGATCCGCCGTTTCCACGGCTTCAGCGCCGCTGCGGCGTCCTTCCACCGCCACGCCGGCGCCTGCGTGGTCGGCGTCACCGGCGAGGGTATGCCGTCCGGCCGGGTCACCGGGGACCTCCGACGCTGACGACCCGGGCGAGGTCGGCGTGCAGGGCCTCGAGGTCGCGCACGGCCCGCTCGCGGTGCGACTCGTCGAGCTCGTGCACCGAGAAGCGGGCCTCGCGGTAGAGCGCGGCGAGGTCCCCGAGCCGCAGGCGGTCGATGTCCCACGTGCCGATGACGCGCTCGGTGAACTCCGTCGAGGTCTCCGCGGGGTCGCGGGGCAGCCCGGTGGCGGCGACGGCGGTCTCGAGGTCGAGCCACGCGGCGACGATGGCGTTGCGTGGCGTGCCGGTGCGCAGCATCGACACGCGCTGCTCGGCCGAGCGCAGCAGCTCGACCGGCACGTCGGGGATCACGAAGGTGGGGTCCTCGTGCAGCGTGATGCGCGGACGTCGCCACAGCGCCATGAGGATCCGGATGAGCACCGCGAGCACGATGGCGGCCGCCAGGACGAGGACGATCTGCACGAGGGCGATGAGGAAGGGGGAGGGGTCCGACGGGGGGAGCGCGGTCGCGGTCGCGGTCGACGTCGAGGTCGGGGACGGCCCGCTGCTGGTCGCGATGGTCGGCACCGGCGGCAGGGGAACCGCCACGTCCGGACGTGACAAGAGCGCCACCGGACGCGCCACCGCCGCCACGACGAGGGCCGCCATGACGACGATGCCGCACGCGACGGCCACCAGCACCCCTCGCCTCGACATGCGAGCCAGCCTATGTCCGGGGCACCCCGCGGCGGGGGAGTCCCGGACCACGGGCCCGAGAGGTCGGTGACGGGGGCCTTGTCGGCTGGGTCAGGACTGTGTGGGCTGCTTCTCGACGGGGACGAGCTCGGCGTCACGCACCTCGACGAGCTCGCCCACGGCATACCGGAGGTCGGTGATGCGTCCGCTCGCGCGCAGGTCGCTCTCCGCCTCGCGCACGTGCCCGAGGGCTGCCTCGGGTGCGACGAGCGTCATCGTGCGCACCTCGGCACGCATGCCGACCTTGGCCTCGGACTTCACCTTGCGCACCCCGGCGAGGGCCGCCCCGACCGACGCGAGGACGGCAGGGTCCCCACCCGACGGCAGCTCGTCGCGGGTCGGCCAGGCCTGGCGGTGCACGGAGCCGTCACCGAACCACGACCAGACCTCGGCGGTGGCGTAGGGCAGGAACGGCGCCAGCAGGCGCAGCAGCGTCTCGAGCGCGAGGCGCAGCGCGGCGCGGGCGCTCGCGGCCGCCACGTCGCCCTGACCGCCGTAGGCGCGGTCCTTGACGAGCTCGAGGTAGTCGTCGCAGAACGTCCAGAAGAACGTCTCGGTGGCCTCGAGCGAGCGCGTGTAGTCCCAGCTCTCGAAGCCCTGAGTGGACTTGTCGACGACGTCGGCGAGGGCCGCCAGCATCGACAGGTCGAGGGGGTGCGTGACAGCTGCGCGCAGCTCGCCGTCGACGTCACCGAAGCCGAGGGCGAACTTGCTCGCATTGAGCACCTTGATCGCGAGCCGGCGCCCGACCTTCATCTGGCCGGTGTCGTAGGCGGCGTCGGTCCCGAGGCGACCGGAGGCGGCCCAGTAGCGCACCGCGTCGGCGCCGTTGGCCTTGACGACGTCCTCGGGCGTCTCCGCGTTGCCCTTGGACTTGCTCATCTTCTTGCGGTCGGGGTCGAGGATCCAGCCGCTGATCGCGGCGTGCTTCCAGGGAGCCACGCCGTGCTCGAAGTACGAGCGCGTCACCGTGGCGAAGAGCCAGGTGCGGATGATGTCGTGCCCCTGCGGCCGCAGGTCGTAGGGAAAGATGCTCGCGAAGAGCGCCTCGTCCGAGCCGAGCCGGTCACCGTCGTCCGCCCCCTCGCGCACCGGCCAGCCGGCGGCGATCTGCGGCGTCAGCGACGACGTGGCCCAGGTGTCCATGATGTCGGGGTCGGCGACGAAGCCACCCGCCTGGCCGCGCTGCGACTCGTCGTAGCCCGCGGGCACGTCGATCTGCGGGTCGACCGGGAGGGCTGCGGCCGGCGGCGTCAGGGGGTGGTCGTGGTCGACCTCGCCCTCGGCGTCGACGGGATACCAGACCGGGAAGGGCACGCCGAAGAAGCGCTGGCGCGAGATGAGCCAGTCGCCGTTCAGCCCTTCGACCCAGTTCTTGTAGCGCGACCGCATGAAGGCCGGGTGGAAGTCGACCACGTCGCCCATGCCAACGAGCTTGGAGCGCAGCGCCTCCTCGCGGCCGCCGTTACGGATGTACCACTGGCGCGACGTGACGATCTCGAGGGGCTTGTCACCCTTCTCGTAGAAGTTCGCCTTGCGCTGGGTCTTGACGGGCTCTCCGTCCAGGTCGCCCGACTCGCGCAGGGCTGCGACGACGGCCTCGCGGGCGCTGAAGGTCGTCTTGGTCGCGAGCGACGCGGCATACAGCTGCTCACCGGGGCCCCCGGAGATCCAGTCGGGGGTCTCGGCCTGGAGCCGGCCATTGCGCGTCATGAGCGAGCGCATGGGCAGCTGGAGCTCGCGCCACCACATGACGTCGGTCAGGTCACCGAACGTGCAGCACATGGCGATGCCGGCACCCTTGTCCATCTCGGCCGCGCGGTGGGCGAGCACCGGCACCTCGACGCCGAAGAGCGGCGAGCTGCACCGTCGTGCCGAAGAGCTGCTGGTAGCGCTCGTCGTCGGGGTGCGCGATGAGCGCGACGACGGACGGGATGAGCTCGGGTCGGGTCGTCTCGATGAAGACCTGCTCACCGCCGTCACGGTGGAAGGCGACGCGGTGGTAGGCCCCGGGGTAGTCGCGCGCCTCGAGCTCCGCCTGGGCCACGGCCGTCTGGAACGTGACGTCCCAGAGTCCCGGCGCCTCGCTCTGGTAGGCCTCGCCGCGCTCGAGGTTGCGCAGGAAGGCCTGCTGCGCGACGGCGCGCGAGCGGGCGTCGATGGTGCGGTAGGTGATGTCCCAGTCAAGGCTGAAGCCGAGACGGCGGAAGAGCGACTCGAAGGTCACCTCGTCCTTGACGGTGAGGATGTCGCACAGCTCGATGAAGTTCTTGCGGCTCACAGGCTTCTGGTCGGCCGCCTTGACCGCTTTGCCGTTCGCGTCGACGCCGCCCTCGGCGGGCGGCGCGAAGTCCGGCTCGTAGGGCAGGGTCGCGTCACCGCGGACGCCGTAGTAGTTCTGGACCCGGCGCTCGGTCGGCAGGCCGTTGTCGTCCCAGCCGATGGGGTAGAAGACCTCGAGGCCGCGCATGCGCTTGTAGCGGGCCATGCAGTCGGTGTGGGTGTAGCTGAAGACATGGCCGACGTGCAGGCTGCCGCTCGCCGTGGGCGGCGGGGTGTCGATGGCGAAGACCTGGCCGCGAGGCAGGTCGAGAGCCCGCTGCCGGTCGAAGCGGTAGGTCCTGTCGTCGGCCCATACCTGCGTCCACTTCTCCTCGAGGCCGTCGAGCGTGGGGCGCTCGGGGATCCGCGAGGTGGGCGCAGGTGCATCAGTCATGCGCCCAATCCTTCCACGTGCACCGCACTGCCCTCGACCGCCTTTCAGCGGCCCCGCTGCCGAACAACGGCAACCGATGGGCCATCGGCGCGCCGAAGCGGAGCGGGGCAGGGCAGAGTGTCCCCATGGAGCCCGTCTACACCCCCGTCATCGGTTTCGCGCGCGTCCTCTTCGCGGCGCAGGGACTCAAGTTCACGATCCTCGGCGATGAGAACGTGCCCACGCAGGGGGGAGCCGTGATGGTCATCAACCACACGGGCTACGTCGACTTCGCGTATGCCGGTCTCGCCGCACAGAGATCCGGCCGGCTCGTGCGCTTCATGGCCAAGGACACTGTCTTCACGCACCGCATCAGCGGGCCGCTCATGCGCGGCATGAAGCACATCCCCGTCGACCGCGCCGCTGGCGCGGGGTCGTATGCCGCTGCGGTGGCGTCGCTGCGCGACGGGGAGATCGTCGGGGTCTTCCCAGAGGCGACGATCTCGCGCTCGTTCGAGCTGAAGGACTTCAAGAACGGCGCGGCGCGGATGGCCGCGGAGGCCGGGGTGCCGATCCTCCCGCTCGTCATCTGGGGCTCGCAGCGGGTCTGGACCAAAGGCCTGCCGCGCCGGCTTGGGCGCACCAACGTGCCGATCATCCTGTCGGTGGGTGAGCCGATCCCGGTGGCTGCCGACGCCGACGTCAACGAGGTGACCGCCCACTACAAGGCGAAGATGGCTGAGATGCTCGACGTCGCCCGCGCCGCCTACGAGCCCCTCACCGGTCCCGACCTCAAGTTCCTGCCCGCCAGCCTCGGTGGCACCGCCCCGACGCTCGCCGAGGCGACCCGTCTCGACCGGGAGGAGGCGGCCGAGCGCATCCGCAAGCGCAAGGAGGAGCGCGCGAAGCGCGAGGCGGAGCGTGCCAAGCATCAGGGCGGCTGACCTCAGGCGCGGATGTCGCCGGGGCCGCGCCGCTCGGGGTGGTCGGGGTGCTCGCGCCGCTGGGGGCGGTCGCGACCGGGTCGCTCCTCAGCCAGCAGCTCGTGCCCGCGCCGCACCCGCACGGCGGTGTTGAGGCCGGCTGCCAACAGCATCACGGCGACCGCCGCCGCCCCGAGCCACGACGGCCACTCGTAGTACTCGTGGATTTCGTAGGTCTCCTTGACCGCGATGAGCACCGCGCCGGCAGCGACGAAGAGCCACCCGGTCGCCGTCGCCTTGAAGTGGACGAACTGCGAGCGCTGCTCCTGGGTGAGCGCAGCGAATGCGGCGAGCTGGTAGTCGCGGCTGTTGCGTTTCTGCAGGATGTAGCCGACGGGAGGCAGCAGCCACCACCAGGCGGAGACGCGCTTGGGCTGCTCGATCCCACGCATCGCTGCGCCGATCTCGTCGCGCTCGAACTCCTCCGTGCTGAGCTCGACCGCAGCCTGGTAAACCGGGCCAGCGAAGAGCAGCCAGCTGCCGATGAAACCGCACCACAGGATGAGTCCGTGCACCCTCGCAACTCTAGTGAAGGAGGCGTGGCGAGCGCGCCAGGTACCCTTCGGGCCATGGCACCTCAGGCACGTCAGCGCGTCCCCGAGGGTCCGGCGCCCGACCCGGCCGTGCAGAAGCTCCGTGTCCGCTACACCAAGAGGGGCCGGCTGCGCTTCACCTCCAGCCGCGACTTCCAGCGGGCGCTCGAGCGCGCCCTGCGCCGGGCTGACGTGCCGATGGCCTTCTCGGCCGGTTTTCACCCCCACCCGAAGATCAGCTACGCCAACGCGGCCTCCACGGGCACGGCGAGCGAGGCGGAGTACTTCGAGATCTCCGTGACGCAGCGCGTGGACCCGGACTCGGTGCGGGTGGCGCTCGACGAGGCGCTCCCGCCGGGCATCGACGTCCTCACCGTCGTCGAGGCCGCTCCCGGTGCGCTCGCGGACCGCCTCGAGGCCAGCGACTGGCTGCTCGAGTTCGGGGAGCTGGACGTGGCGACCCTCCGCGTCGCGCTCGACACGCTCCTGGCTCGCGACACGGCCGACGTCACGCGCCTGACGAAGTCGGGTCCGCGCACCTTCGACGTGCGCGCGGCCGTGCTCACCGCCGTCGTGCAGTCGCCGGAGGAGGCGCGTGCGGATCTGGCGGCCACGGCCGACACGGCCGCGCAGCTCGGACCTGATCACGCCATCGCGCCGGACTGTGCGATACTGCGCATGGTCGTGCGACACACCACACCTGCCGTACGCCCCGACGACATTCTGACCGCGCTGCGTGAGATCGCCGAGCTGCAGCCGCCGCGTCCACCACTGGTGACGCGATTGGCGCAGGGACCGCTCGACACCGCAACCGCGAGGGTGACCGACCCGTTGACCTGACCCAATCCAGGGTCAGACACCGGCAGGGGTTGCCGACGAGAGGGTCGACGGCATTCGATCACGGGGCCGCGCCCAGCGCGAACCGTTTTCGGGTGTAGTGAGACGACTTCCGTCCGCCGCAGACGCGGCACGACGACTGCGATCCGCACCAGTGCGGTGTCGACGGCCCCCCGGCCGAGCGTGTGGTCACACCGCACCTGACGGGAGGCTGCCTGATGGCACCCAGCGACACCACACCCACCTCGAGCGACACCGACGACTCGACTCTCTCCACTCCGCAAGCCGGTGGAGCCGGTGACGGCGTCGCCGGGCCCGGTGACGCAGCGGCTCCTGCGCCGAGGACGCGCACGACGCGCAAGCGCGCCACGGCCAAGCGCACGACCAAGAAGGCGGCCGCAGCACCGTCGGCCGAGGCCGTCCCCGCCGACGGTGCGGCAGGCGCCGCATCCGCATCCGGCGCGGCCGACGGCGCTGACGCCGCGTCCCCGGCTGACGCGGGGTCTCCAGAGACTCCTGAGGGTGGCGACGTCGCTGCCCCGCCGGCGAAGAAGGCGGCGAAGCGGGCGCCGCGCAAGCGGGCCTCGCGAGCCAAGGCCACCCCGCGAGCCGGCCGAGCCGGCCGATCGCGCCGCAGCAGCCCTCGAGGAGCTGGTGGCGGGGCAGGCCTTCCCTGCCGACGAGCACACCGACAAGCACACCGAGGTCAACACCGTCGATCAAGACGCTGACGAGGACACGGACGATGGCGCCGTCGGCGACGGCCCGTCCGCCGAGCGCGACGCCTCCGGCCCCGCGGTGCCGAGCCTCAGCCTGCTGTTCCAGGCACCCGAGGTCCCCCCTACTCGGCGTCGCCGCTCCGCCGTGCGCGATGCCGGGCCCGTCACCCCGTCGGCCGAGCCCGCCGACCGGGCCCCGACCGGCCGCGACCCGTCCAAGACCGCGTCCACGACTCCGTCCACGACCCTGTCCAAGACCCCGGTACGGGACCAGTCCGAGCACGAGGTCGACGACGCTGCGCACGAGGCGCCGGCCGACGCGGCCGAGAGCGAGGAGAGCGTCCTCGTCGAGGGCGACGAGGAGTCGACGCCGCGTCGCTCGCGTCGTCGTCGCGGCGGCAAGGGCCGCCGGGGTCGCGGTTTCTCCGACCTCGACGACGAGCCCGGCGACGACAACGCCTCGTCCGACACCGCCGCCACCCCCGCCGACGACTCCGAGCCTGCCGGTCAGCAGGACCACGACGATCAGGACGCCCAGGCCGGTGACCGGTCCGACTCCGACGACGAGGGCGCCACGAGCCGGCGTCGTCGGCGCCGCCGCCGCGCCGGGTCCTCGTCCGACTCGGGCGATGACACGCCCAGCGTGTCGACCCGGGTGCGCCAGCCGCGCCCGGTCAGCGACGAGCCGACCGGCGTCAAGGGCTCGACCCGGCTCGAGGCCAAGAAGCAGCGTCGCCGCGAGGGCCGCGAGGCCGGCCGTCGACGCACCGTCATCACCGAGGCCGAGTTCCTCGCCCGCCGCGAGGCCGTCGACCGGGTCATGGTCGTGCGCAACCGCCAGGGCCGCACCCAGATGGGTGTGCTCGAGGACGGCGTGCTCGTGGAGCACTACATCGACCAGGCGACCAACGTGTCGATGGCCGGCAACATCTACCTCGGGCGCGTGCAGAACGTCCTCCCCTCGATGGAGGCGGCATTCGTCGACATCGGCAAGGGCCGCAACGCCGTGCTCTACGCCGGCGAGGTCAACTGGGACGCCGCAGGCCTCGAGGCGGGTCAGCCCAAGCGCATCGAGCACGCCCTCAGCTCGGGCCAGACCGTGCTCGTGCAGGTCACCAAGGACCCGATCGGCCACAAGGGCGCGCGCCTCACCTCGCAGATCTCGCTGCCGGGCCGCTACCTCGTCTACGTGCCGAACGCCTCGATGACCGGCATCAGCCGCAAGCTACCCGACACCGAGCGCGCCCGTCTGAAGAAGATCCTGCGCGAGGTCGTGCCCGAGAGTGCGGGCGTCATCGTGCGCACCGCGGCCGAGGGGGCGAGCGAGGAGGAGCTGCGGGCCGACGTCGAGCGCCTGACGAGCACGTGGGAGGAGATCCAGACCCAGGCCGAGGCGTCCTCCACGCCGCGGGCCGGCAAGAGCAAGGGCAGGAAGAAGAACGGCGGCACCGGTTCGGTGACGGCCGGCGCGGCCCCGATGCTCCTGCACGGTGAGCCGGATCTCACGGTCCGCGTCATCCGCGACGTCTTCAACGAGGACTTCAAGCAGCTCGTCGTCCAGGGCGACCAGGCCTGGGACGAGATCCACCCCTACATCGCCTCGGTCGCGCCCGACCTCGCCGAGCGGCTGACGAAGTGGACCTCCGAGGAGGACCTCTTCGTGCACCACCGTGTCGACGAGCAGCTCGCCAAGGCCATGGACCGCAAGGTCTGGTTGCCGAGCGGCGGCTCGCTCGTCATCGACCGCACCGAGGCGATGACGGTCGTCGACGTCAACACCGGCAAGTTCGTGGGATCCGGTGGCAACCTCGAGGAGACCGTCACCAAGAACAACATCGAGGCGGCAGAGGAGATCGTGCGCCAGCTCCGGCTGCGCGACATCGGCGGCATCATCGTCATCGACTTCATCGACATGGTGCTCGAGAGCAACCGCGACCTCGTCGTTCGCCGCATGCTCGAGTGCCTCGGGCGTGACCGCACCAAGCACCAGGTCGCCGAGGTGACCTCGCTCGGCCTCGTCCAGATGACGCGCAAGCGGGTCGGCTCCGGGCTCATCGAGGTCTTCTCCGAGACGTGCCAGCACTGCAACGGGCGCGGTTTCATCATCCACACCGACCCGGTCGACCGTGGTGTCAACCAGCCGGAGGCTCCGAGCGAGCCGAGTGGCGGCGGACGCCGTCGCGGCGGCCGCGCCGGGATCACTCCGCAGGGCAACGTGCGGCAGCGGCTCCAGCGGCAGCAACGGATCGGGCTCCTCCGGCAACGGTGCGGGCTCGGGTCGCTCGGACGGAGCCGCCCCGGTCGAGCCGCCGAAGCACACCGGACCGACCGCCGCCCAGATCGCGGCCGCCGCGCACGCCGCGGCGCTCAAGACGGCCACCGCCGTCGGCGACGGCCACCCGCACGCCTTCCCCGACGACAACGGCCCGTGGGCTGGGGACGACGCCCCCGCCCAGTCGGCGCGGGGCGAGGCCCCCGCCGTCGAGCTCGAGTCCGAGGTCCCGGAAGCCACCGAGCAGGCAGCACCCGAGCAGGCGTCTGAGCAGGAGGCATCCGAGCAGGAGGCACCCGAGCAGGAGGCACCCGAGCAGGAGGCAACTGTGCCCGCGGTGACGGCCGAGGTGGTCTCGGAGGCGCCCGTCGAGGTGGAGGTCGAGGTCGAGCCCGCACCGCGCGGTCGCCGTCGCCGCGGCCGGGTGGTGGCCCCCGCCGGGCCTCCGCGCGGCAGCGCTGCGGGTGCCGACGGCGGCGACGCCTGACGCCGCGGCTGTCCCCACGCACGTCCCCCGCGCTCGGCCGGTTTGGTCCACAGCCGGTCGAGCCGGTAATCTAGCCCCTCGGTGCGCCCACCGGGCCCGTGTTGACGAGCCGGTGCTGAAAGCGGCGTCCCACCCCTTGATGAGAGAGTGAGTTTCACTGTGTACGCGATTGTTCGCGCTGGCGGTCGCCAGGAGAAGGTGTCGGTGGGCGATGTCCTGCTCGTCGACAAGGTGACGGGTCAGCCCGGCGATGCCATTGAGCTCACGCCGCTGCTCCTCGTTGACGGCTCGACCGTCACGTCCGATGCCGACAAGTTGTCCAAGGTCTCGGTCACGGCGGAGGTCGTCAAGGCCGCCAAGGGCCCCAAGATCGTCATCATGAAGTTCAAGAACAAGACCGGCTACCGCAAGCGTCAGGGTCACCGTCAGCCGCTGACCCAGGTCAAGATCACCGCGATCAACGCGTGATCCACCCGGAACCCAGAGACTCACGAGAGAAGGACTGACATGGCACACAAGAAGGGTGCGTCCTCGACCCGCAACGGTCGCGACTCGAACGCACAGTTCCTCGGCGTCAAGCGTTTCGGTGGCCAGCGCGTCAAGGCCGGCGAGATCCTCGTCCGCCAGCGCGGCACGCACTTCCACCCCGGTGACGGCGTCGGTCGCGGTGGCGACGACACGCTCTTCGCCCTCGTGGCCGGTGCGGTCAAGTTCGGCTCGAAGCGTGGCCGCAAGACGGTCAACATCGAGGTCCCGGAGACCGCTGCTGCAGAGTGATCCACCGTGATCACCACCTGATGTTCTGGAAGGGCGGGCCCGTATGGCCCGCCCTTCCGGCTTTCCCCGGCGACCCGGCATACCGCCACCCCAGATCTGGAAGAGTGACCTCCCATGGCAGTGACCTTCGTCGACCGCGTGGTGCTGCACCTCAGCGCCGGAGCGGGCGGACACGGTGTCGCCTCCGTCAAGCGCGAGAAGTTCAAGCCACTGGGTGGCCCCGACGGCGGGAACGGCGGACGGGGAGGCTCGGTCATCCTCCGCGTCGACCCGTCGTCGACGACGTTGCTCGACTACCACCGCCACCCGCACCGCAAGGCCGGGAACGGGGCGCCTGGCGCCGGTGACGAGCGCAACGGCGCCGACGGCGACGACCTCGTGCTGCCGGTGCCCGAGGGCACCGTCGTCAAGGACGGTGCCGGACACATCATCATCGACCTCGTCGGCATGGGCACCGAGCACGTCATCGCGGCCGGTGGCCGCGGCGGCCTCGGCAACAAGTCCCTGGCGAGCGCCCGCCGCAAGGCCCCCGGCTTCGCCCTGCTGGGTGAGCCGGGCGAGGACATCGAGGTCGTGCTCGAGCTGAAGTCGCTCGCCGACGTCGCCCTCATCGGCTTCCCGAGCGCCGGCAAGTCCTCGCTCGTCTCGGTGCTCTCGGCGGCCAAGCCCAAGATCGCCGACTACCCGTTCACGACCCTCGTGCCCAACCTCGGCGTCGTGACCGCAGGATCGAGCCGGTTCACGGTCGCCGACGTGCCGGGCCTCATCCCCGGCGCCCACGAGGGCAAGGGTCTGGGCCTGGAGTTCCTGCGCCACGTCGAGCGCTGCTCGGTGCTCGTGCACGTCATCGACTGCGCCACCCTCGAGCCGGGCCGCGACCCGATGACCGACCTCGACGTCATCGAGAACGAGCTGTCGCTCTACGTGCCCGACGCCGACCTCGGCGGCCGCCCCCTCGCCGAGCGCACCCGCATCGTCGTGCTCAACAAGGCCGACGTGCCCGAGGCCCGGGAGCTCGCCGAGATGGTCAAGCCCGACCTCGAGGCGCGCGGCATCGAGGTCTTCATCGTCTCGGCCGTCGCCCACCAGGGCCTGCGCGAGCTGAGCTTCGCGATGGCCCGCCACGTCGACGAGGCCCGCAAGGCGATCGAGCACGTCGTGCCGCCGCGCGTCGTGCTGCGCCCGCGCGCCGCCGACGACCAGGGCTTCACGGTGGCCAAGGAGAGCGGCCCCGACGGCGTCTTCTACCGGATCACCGGCGCCCGGCCGGTGCGCTGGGTGCGTCAGACCGACTTCAGCAACGACGAGGCCGTCGGCTACCTCGCCGACCGCCTCGGGCGCCTCGGTGTCGAGGAGCAGCTCTTCAAGGTGGGCGCCGTCGCCGGCGACACCGTTGTCATCGGCCCGGGTGACGACGCGGTCGTCTTCGACTGGGAGCCCACCCTGCAGGCCGGTGCCGAGCTGCTCGGCAACCGCGGCACCGACCTGCGACTGTCCGAGTCCTCGCGCCCGACCCGTGACGAGAAGCGCGAGTCCCAGCGCGACCGCTACGCCGCCCGCGCCGCCACCCAGGAGGAGCTGGAGGCGGAGCGCCGGGCCGGCCTCTGGCAGCTGCGCGACACCGAGGGCGACACCGGGGCCGACACGACACCGACGCCTGACCTCACTCCGGGCTGGGACCGCGGAGACGGCATACGCCGGGGTCCTCGCGCATAGGGTGTCACCCATGAGTTCGTGGGGCGCCCTGCTGCGTCGGGGCCACCTGGGCACCGAGGCCGACCGGGCGACCTTCCGGACCCTCCACACCGCCCTGCTCGCCTCGCCGCCCCTTCGCCAGGGTCTCAACCCGGCGAGCGCCGAGCGCTCGCTCAAGCACCTGCGCACGCTTCTCGGGGCGCCCGCCGTGGCGATGACCGACACGACGCGCCTGCTCGCCTGGGTGGGCGGCCGAGCCCACCACGCCGGCCAGCCGGCGGTCATCGCGACAGCCACGCTCGGCCACGGGCGCACCATCGTCGTCGACGGCGCCGACATCGCCTGCGACGAGCCCTCGTGCGTGGTGCGGCACGCCATCGTCGCGCCCTTGGACATCGAGGAGAAGGTGGTCGGCACCCTGCAGGTCTTCACCGACCAGGCGTCGGCGGGCCTCGTGCGCGCCACCAACGAGGTCGCCCGCTGGGTGTCGGGGCAGCTCGAGCTCGCCGAGCTCGACGCGTCGCGCACGCGGCTCATGGAGGCCGAGGTGCGCGCCCTCCGGGCCCAGATCAGCCCACACTTCATCTACAACTCGCTGACGGCGATCGCCTCCTTCACCCGCACCGACCCCGAGCGGGCGCGCGACCTGCTGCTCGACCTCGCGGAGTTCACCCGCTACTCCTTCCGCAAGCACGGCGAGTTCACGACTCTCGCCGAGGAGCTGCGCTCGATCGAGGCCTACCTCGTCATCGAGAAGGCCCGCTTCGGCGACCGGCTCACGGTGACCCTGCGGGTCGCCCCCGAGGTGCTGCCGGTCGTCGTCCCCTTCCTCTGTCTCCAGCCGATCGTCGAGAACGCCGTGCGCCACGGTCTCGAGCGCAAGCCCGGCGACGGCGAGATCACGATCCTCGTGCAGGACTCCGACCGTGAGTGCGTCGTCACGATCGAGGACAACGGCGTCGGCGAGGATCCCGAGCGTCTGCGCCAGGTGCTCGGCGGCGACCCGTCGAGCGACTCCGTGGGGTTGGCCAACGTGGACGAGCGGCTGCGGGCGACCTTCGGTGACGACTACGGGCTCGTCATCGAGACGGCCCAGGGGGCGGGCACCAAGGTGACCGTGCGCCTGCCGAAGTTCCAGCCCGGGGTGCGCGCATGAGCACACCACCCCCAGCCGGTATGCCGTCGGATGCGGAGCCGCTGCCCGGCACCCTTCGCGTGCTGGCCGTCGACGACGAGGCGCCGGCGCTCGACGAGCTGGTCTGGATGCTCGAGCGTCACCCCGCGGTGCGGCAGGTCATCCCCGCGGCCTCGGGAGAGGCGGCCCTGCGGGTGATCCACGAGCAGCAGCTCGACGCGATCTTCATGGACGTGCAGATGCCCGGCCTCAGCGGTCTCGATCTCGCACGCGTGCTGTCGCGCTTCTCGACCCAGCCGCCCGTCGTCTTCGTCACCGCGCACGAGCGGCACGCGGTCGACGCCTTCGAGCTCAACGTCGTCGACTATGTCCTCAAGCCGGTCCGTGACGAGCGACTGTCCGAGGCGGTGCGGCGTGTCCTGCACCGTCTGGAAGGAGCCGATCCCGCGCCCACCACCACCGACGAGAGCATCGTCGTCGAGCTGGGGGGAGTCAGCCGGCTCGTGCCGCGCGCCGACGTGCTCTTCGTCGAGGCGCAGGGCGACTACGCCCGCCTGCACACCGCGACCGAGAGCCACCTCGTGCGGGTGCCGTTGACGACCCTCGCCGACCAGTGGGCCGGCGCGGGCTTCGTGCGCATCCACCGCTCCTCCCTGGTCGCGCTCGGCCACATCACCGAGTGGCGCACCGAGGGCGGTCGCACCACGGTCGTTGCCGGTGGTCACGAGCTCGTCGTCAGCCGGCGACACACGCGCGAGCTGCGTGACCTACTCGTGCGACGTGCCCAGCCGCTGCGCGGGGCGCCGTGAACGAGCGGCCGGCCCGTGAGCAGCCGCCGCGTCGGGTCCGGGTCACGAGTCCCCGCACGGGAGCGACCCGCACCCGCGTGACGTCGGTGGCCTCCGAGATCGACGCCCAGACGCGCCTCGGCGAGGTCTACGTCACCTCCCTCATCCGCAGCCAGCTGCGTCTGGCCCTCGGGGTGCTCCTCGCACTGGCGCTCACCCTCGGGGCGCTGCCGCTGCTCTTCCACCTCGTGCCCGCCATCGGGCGCTTCGAGGTGCTCGGGGTCCCGGCCCCGTGGCTGCTCCTCACCGTCGTGGCCTCCACGGAGATCATCGCGCTCGGTTGGCTCTACGTGCGCCAGGCCGAGCGCAACGAGGAGAACTTCAGCGACCTGCTGGAGGGCCGGTGAGCACCGCTGCCGCGAGCATCGTCGCGGTCGTGCTCGTCACGATCGCCACCCTGGCCGTGGGTGCCTTCGGCCTGCGCGTCTCGCGCACGATGAGCGACTTCTACGTCGCCTCCCGCGGGGTCGGACCGATCCTCAATGCATCGGCGATCAGTGGCGAATACCTCTCTGCCGCATCGTTCCTCGGCGCCGCGGGGCTGATCCTGGCCCGCGGTGTCGACATGCTCTGGCTTCCCGTGGGCTGGACGGCCGGATATCTCGTGCTGCTTGTCTTCGTCGCCGCGCCACTGCGCCGGTCCGGGGCCTACACGCTGCCCGACTTCGCCCAGCTGCGCCTCGAGTCGATGCACGTGCGGCGGCTCTCGAGTGTGCTCGTCGTGGCCATCGGGATGCTCTACCTCATCCCGCAGTTCCAGGGCGCCGGCCTCACTCTGCGCACGCTCACGGGGGCGCCGTTGTGGGTCGGGCAGGTCGCGGTGGCCGTCGTCGTCTGCCTCAATGTGCTGCCGGGCGGCATGCGCAGCGTGACCTTCATCCAGGCCTTCCACTACTGGCTCAAGCTCGTCGCCTTGCTGACGCCGATGTTCTTCTTCGCCGGTGCGTGGGCGAGCGGCCGCATGCCGTCCGGCGTCGACCCCGTGCAGATGGCCGACTGGGTCGAGCCGTTGAGCGGCGACCATGCCCTCTACCTCACCTACTCCCTCGTGCTCGCGACCTTCTTCGGCACGATGGGGCTGCCGCACGTCGTCGTCCGCTTCTACACCAATCGCGATGGGCGGTCGGCGCGTCGCACGACGCTCGTCGTGCTCGTCCTGCTGGCGTGCTTCTACGTGCTGCCGGTCCTCTACGGGGTGCTCGGCCGGCTGCTCGCCTTCGACCTCGTGGCGCAGGGCCGGTCCGACACCGTCGTGCTCGTGCTGCCGAGTCGCGTCTTCGACGGTGCGCTGGGCCAGGGGCTCACGGCGCTCGTCGCGGCTGGGGCCTTCGCGGCTTTCCTGTCGACCTCGACCGGCCTCGTCGTCTCGGTCGCCGGTGTCCTCAGCCAGGACCTCCTGCGCCGTGGCACGGCTCCTGGCCTGCGGGGCGGCATACGCGCCTTCCGGCTCGCGACGGTGCTCGCCGTGAGCGTCGCGGTCGTGCTGACCTTCGTGTCCGCGGGGGTGCCGGTGGCGAGAGCCGTCGAGCTCGCGTTCGCCGTCGCCGCATCGACCTTCTGCCCGATGCTGCTGCTCGGCATCTGGTGGCGGGGACTGACGGCTCGAGGTGTCATCGCGGGACTCGTCGTCGGGGGAGGGCTCTCGATGTCGGCCGTTCTGGCCACCACCTTCGGCGCCGACGTGGAGGGCTGGTTCGGTGTCGTCATCCGTCAGCCGGCCGCGGTGACCGTGCCGATGGCCTTTGCCACGATGATCGTCGCCTCGATCATCACGCGGTCGACGGTGCCCGAGCACGTCAACCTCACGATGGTGCGGCTGCACGCCCCTGAGCACATCGCCCTCGACCGGGGCTCCTTCCACCCGGATCCGTCGCGCAACCCCCCGCGGTCGGTGCAAGGCGCTACCGCTCGTCGCGACAACGTGACCGTTCGTCGCGGCTGATACGGCGCACGGCGACTCCTCGAGCCCTTTCACAGATCGAGCCCGCTCTGCCGCTGCGAAGGCGGCCGCGTCCCTCCTAGCCTGTGCACCGCCGGTCGCATGATCGGCTGGCGCTCCGCGCCGACACAAACCCAGGCACCGGCACGACCCAACCGCCCCGGAGGTGGCCCCGTGAGCAATGAAGCTCCAGATCGCGTGGATGACGATCCCAACGTCGCCATGCAGAACTCCCCGGAATTCGAGCAGCTGCGAAGCAAGTTCCGCAAGTTCGTCTTCCCGCTGACCGCGCTGTTCCTCGCGTGGTACTTCCTGTTCGTCCTGCTCTCTGTCTTCGCCAAGGACTTCATGGGCACGCGGGTCTTCGGCAACATCACGTGGGGCCTGATCCTCGGGCTCCTGCAGTTCGTCACGACGTTCGCCATCACGATGTACTACGCCCGCTGGGCCGACCGGGTCTTCGACCCTGAGGCCGAAGCCCTCGCTCAGAAGATGGGAGGGCAGCACCAGTGAGCTCGCTCCTCGCCTCCGCGCCCGCACTCGTGCCCACGGCCACGACGGTGGGCAACCCGGCCATCAACATCACGATCTTCGCCCTCTTCGTCGTCGTCACCCTGGCGATCGTCATCCGCGTATCGCGCAACAACCGGAGCGCTGCCGAGTACTACGCCGGCGGTCGCGCCTTCACGGGCCGCCAGAACGGCATCGCGATCGCCGGTGACTACCTCTCGGCCGCCTCGTTCCTCGGTATCGCGGGGGCCATCGCCATCAACGGCTATGACGGCTTCCTCTACTCCATCGGCTTCCTCGTCGCCTGGCTCGTGGCCCTGCTCCTCGTCGCAGAGCTGCTCCGCAACGTCGGCAAGTACACGATGGCCGACGTCCTGAGCTTCCGGCTGCGTCAGCGGCCCGTGCGCATCGCAGCGGCTATCTCGACGCTCGTCGTGTCGTTCTTCTACCTGCTCGCCCAGATGGCAGGAGCCGGTGGCCTCGTCGCGCTCCTGCTCGGCATCGAGGGCCAGTGGGGGCAGCGGCTCGTCATCGTCGTCGTCGGCCTCATCATGCTCGTCTACGTCATCTACGGTGGCATGAAGGGCACGACGTGGGTGCAGATCATCAAGGCCGTGCTGCTCATCATCGGCGCCGGCATCATGACGATCTGGGTCCTCAGCATGTTCGGTTTCAGCCTCTCGAACCTGCTCGGTGAGGCCACCCAGGCGTCGCAGGATGCCGGCGGCAAGGACCTGCTCCAGCCGGGCCTGCAGTACAAGAACCCGGTCGACTTCATCTCGCTGTCGATGGCCCTCGTCCTCGGCACGGCCGGCCTGCCGCACGTGCTCATGCGCTTCTACACCGTGCCGACCTCCCGCGAGGCCCGCCGCTCGGTCGTCTGGGCGATCTGGCTCATCGGCATCTTCTACCTCTTCACACTCGTCCTCGGTTTCGGCGCGGCCGACCTCGTTGGAGCGAGTGCGATCAAGAAGGCCCCCGGTGGCGTCAACTCCGCGGCCCCGCTGCTCGCGTTCGAGCTGGGCGGCGAGATCCTGCTCGGGATCATCTCGGCCGTGGCGTTCGCGACCATTCTCGCGGTCGTCGCCGGTCTGACCATCACGGCGAGCGCCTCGCTCTCGCACGACATCTACAACACCGTCGTGAAGAAGGGCACAGCCACCCCAGAGGAGGAGGTCAAGGTCGCGCGCATCGCTGCGCTCGTCCTCGGCGCCCTCGCCATCCTCGGAGGCATCTTCGCCCTCGGGCAGAACATCGCCTTCCTCGTGGCCCTCGCCTTCGCCGTCGCGGCGAGCGCGAACCTGCCGACCATCCTCTACTCGCTCTTCTGGAAGCGGTTCAACACCCGCGGCGCGCTGTGGAGCATCTACGGCGGTCTCATCAGCGCCATCACGCTGATCATCTTCAGCCCCGTCGTGTCGGGCAAGCCGGTCGACCCCGTGACGGGAAAGAGCCCGTCGATGCTCCAAGGCGTCGACTTCCACTGGTTCCCGCTCGACAACCCGGGCATCATCTCGATCCCACTGGGCTTCATCCTCGGCTACATCGGGACGGTGACCAGCAAGGAGTACAACGCGGCGAAGTACGCCGAGATGGAGGTCCGCTCGCTCACGGGTCACGGCGCCGAGACGGCTTCGAGCCACTGATCCGCCTGCACCGCGGAGGTCGTGCAGGACCTCCACCACCGAACGGCCACGCCCAGCAGGGCGTGGCCGTTCGGTCGTGATGTGCCAATTCCCTTGCGGGGTGCGGCAGTGCGGGCGGACTCTGGGGTGAAGAGGACCCCAACCTGGGAGGCGCGATGGACCCGGTCCTGGAGCTCGAGATCGATCCCGGCACGACACCCGGGGAGTTCACGGTGCGCGTCGCCCGCTCGGTGGCGGGAGGAGAGCCCACCGCGCGCTTCACCCTCGACGTCGACGCTCTGCTCGCGACCCGTCAGCAGCTCGAGTCCGTGCTGCTCGCCTCCTCGGTGTCGGCCCGGCGGATCCTGCCCGCGGCCGAGGTGTCGGTCCAGTCCACGGGCGCGACGCTCTTCGACGCGCTCTTCGTCGGCGAGGTCGCGGCCACCTACCGAGCGAGTCGCGCCGTCGCCGCCGATCGCGGACGGGGACTGCAGGTCCGGTTGCGGTTGGGGGCGCCCGGGCTCGCGGCGCTCCCCTGGGAGATGCTCTACGACCGCGACAGCCAGGCCTATCTCTGCCGGCAGGAGCCGCTCGTCCGACAGGTCGAAGGCGCCCACCCGCCCTCGGCCCTCGCGATCAAACCACCGCTGCAGGTGCTGGCCGTCGTGTCGTCGCCGCGTGGGCTCCAGCCCCTCGACGTCGCCGTCGAGCGAAAGCACCTGGAGGAGGCGCTCGCCCAGCACGTGCGCTCCGGTCGCGTCCGCCTCGAATGGGTGGAGCACGCATCCTGGGAGGAGCTGCACGACCGGCTGCTGCGACGGCCTTGGCATGTGCTGCACTTCATCGGGCACGGCACCTTCGACGACGCCGCCGACGAGGGCCTCATCGCGCTCGTCGGCTCGGACGGGCGGGCCGACTTCGTCAATGCGAGCAGCCTCGCGGACCTGCTGCACGAGGCCTCCCCGACGCCGCGCCTCGTGGTGCTCAACTCGTGCGAGTCCGGCGCCTCCAGCTCCGACGACCCCTTCTCCGGCACCGCCGCGGCACTGGCGCGCAGCGGCATCCAGTCGGTGGCCGCCATGCAGTTCACCATCAGCGACCGTGCTGCCCTGGCCTTCGCTCGCGGCTTCTACACGGCCCTGGCCAACGGCCGCACCATCGACGAGGCCATGCGCAGCGGCCGGATCGGCATCCTCGGTCTCGGACGGGGCACTCTCGAGTGGGTCACGCCGGTGCTCTACGTCCGAGGCCCCGACACCCGGCTCTTCGACGTCTCCGACCTGCCCCCGGAGGAGGAGGGTGCGAGCGGGGCACCCGTGCCCATCCCGCCGGCCTCGTCACCCCGGGCTGCTGAGCCGTCAGAGCTGATCAGAGCCGTCAGAGCCGTCAGGACCCTCCGAGCCCTCCGACCCGTCCGGCCCGTCGATGCCGTCGGAGCGGTCGATGCCCTCGGGCCCGTCAGAGCTGTCAGAGCACTCGGGGCCCTCGGGGCCGTCAGAGCTGTCAGAGCCCTCGGGGCCCTCGGTGCCCTCAGGCCGTGACCGTCGAGGTCTGCTCGTCGCAGCGGGGATCGTCCTCGTCCTCGTGCTCGGCGGTGTGGCGGCGGCCGTCTACCGGTCGATGCAGGGGGACGGTGCCGGAGCTCCAGGCGCGGGTGCGCTGACCTCACAGACGAGCGAGGGCGAGACGGCGCCCGACTCGAGCGGCGAGTCGCAGACACCGGTCGAGGTTGGCGGTGCCAGGTGACACCCGGTGGCTGGCCAGCGGAGTCACGTGTGCTCCGGGAACCACTGTCGACATCTCGGCCTCGGGCACGATCCAGCACGACCAGACGGCCGGCTCGACGGTCGGGCCGGACGGGCTCACCGAGGAGCGTTACCACAAGTACAACGTCGAGGGCCTCCCCGATGCCAACACCGCGGGACTCATCGGCGGCATCGACGAGACCGATCCCTTCTTCATCGGCTCCGGGGTGAGCTACGACTGCCCTCGCGACGGCGAGCTCACCCTCGGCATCAACGACATCAACCTGGACGGCGAACTCCGGCGCGTTGGCGGTGACGATCGTGGCCCGACCGACCTGAACCGGTCCCGACTCGCGGGCCTGCTCGCCGGCCCCGACCCGGGCCGACCGGTGCGCTCGCCTCAGAGGATGACGAGGTCGTCACGGTGGATGACCTCCCGCTCGTACTCCGGCCCGAGCTCACGTGCCAGCTCCTTCGTGGAGCGACCGAGCAGGCCCGGCAGCTCGGCGGAGGTGTAGTTGACCAGGCCGCGGGCGACGGAGATGCCGTCGGTGCCGCAGACGTCGACGGGGTCGCCGTCATGGAAGGTGCCCTCGACGCCGACGATGCCGGCCGGAAGCAACGACTTCTTGCGGTGCACGAGCGCGGCCACTGCACCGTCGTCGATGATGAGCCGGCCTCGCGCGGTCGTCGCATGCTCGAGCCACAGGCGGCGGGAGCGGCCGCGTACTCCCACGGGCAGGAAGATGGTGCCGACGTCGGCGCCCGCGAGGACCTCCGTCACCCGGTCGGCGGCCGTGACGCTGGTGACGACACCGGCCGCCGTCGCGATGCGGGCGGCCTCGATCTTCGTCGTCATGCCGCCGGTGCCCACCTTGGAGCCGGTGCCGCCGATCTCGATGCCCACGAGGTCGTCGGGACCGGCGACCACCGGGACCCGGCTCGTGCCGGGTCTGCTCGGCGGCCCGTCGTAGAGCGCGTCGACGTCGGAGAGCAGCACGAGCGCGTCGGCGTCGATGAGGTGTGCGACGAGCGCTGCGAGCCGATCGTTGTCGCCGAAGCGGATCTCGCTCGTCGCCACCGTGTCGTTCTCGTTGACGATGGGCAGGACGGCGAGGTCGAGCAGGCGCTCGAGCGTGCGGCGCGCGTTGGCATAGTGCGAGCGCCGCGTCACGTCGTCGGCGGTGAGCAGGACCTGGCCCACGGTGACCCCGTGCGCGCCGAAGGCGTGGCTGTAGGCCGCGAGCAACGCCCCCTGACCGACCGACGCGGCGGCTTGCTGGGTGGCCAGATCGCGCGGACGCGCGACGAGGCCGAGCGGGTGGATCCCGGCGGCGATGGCTCCGGAGCTGACGAGGACGATCTGGGTGCCCTGAGCATGACGGTGGGCCAGCGCGTTGGCGAGCGCGACGAGACGCCCCCGGTCGATGCCGCCGTCGGCACCCGTCAGAGAGCTCGAGCCGACCTTGACGACGATGCGGCGAGCACTGCTGATCGCGGAGCGAGGAGACACAGGACCGACTGTAGTGAGCGTGGCGGGCCGCCGCCGCGCCACCACGTCCCGTGGTCGCCGACGCGCGACGAGCGGTCCGTCTGCCGGGTGGCCCGGTCCTCAGGTGCGAGTCCTCAAGGTGCGACGCGTCGCGCGCACGAGGCGATCCCGAGCCACGAGTGCCGGTTGCCGGCCCAGCAGAAGCCGAGCTTGGGTGCCCGCTTGCTGATCCAGAGGCCGGGCACGCGACGGTCGCCGATGCGTGAGCCCGGTGTCTGGAAGCAGTGGTTCTTCTCGAGCGCGTGCGGGTTGGCCGTCAGCAGGGCAAGTCCCTCGACGACCGTCAGCGGCGAGCGTCCCTCTGACGCGAGGTCGACCATCGCCTCGTCGGGGGTGCGCCCCAGGTGCTCGTCGCCACGACTGACGTCGACGACGGCATACGGCACGGTCGGCACGTCCAGCCCGTCCACCGGCGCGAAGTCGTCGATGTCGGCGGTGTCGCCCGAGAGGACGCCGGGCCGGGACCCCAGACGCTGGGTCGTGATGGCGTGCGACGGGTGCAGCGCGGGCAGCACGAGGACGAAGGGCATGCGTTCCCGGCTGGCCGGCGACAGATGGATGGCGTTCTCGCGCAACGGTGCTCGCAGCGCCTCCACATGCTGTTCCAGGTCGGCCCGCGACCAACCGAGGTGGTGCAGATGGCCGACGTCGTACAGCCGCTGGGTCTGACGGTCTAGCTCGGCATCGACGTCGGCGGGGGTCAGGTGGGGGAGCGCGCTCGGCAGAGCAGTCATGATGTCCTCTCCGGTGGTGGCCATGGTCCAACGAGGCCGGGCGCCGCAGGGTTCCGCGGCCGGTGCGGACTGGCGTCCATCCCACGGGAGTCCCGGTGCGGGCAGGGCTCCACGACCTACCCTTGAGACATGTCCACGCCGATCGACCCCGCCGTCGCCTCGCAGGTCAACGCGCTCGCCGACCTCGCCCGCGTGGCCTCGCGGCGCCTCGCCCTCATGTCGCGCGCCGAGAAGGACGCCGTCCTGCTGCACCTCGCCGACGCCGTCGAGGCGGCCACACCGGCTGTCCTCGCCGCCAACGCCGAGGACCTCCAGCGCGGCCGCGCCAAGGGCATGGGCGAGAGCCTCCAGGACCGGCTGCGGCTCGACGAATCCCGCGTCGCTGCAGTCGCCCAGGCGCTGCGCGACGTCGCCGCGCTGCCCGATCCGGTCGGCGAGATCGTGCGCGGATCGACGCTCGCCAACGGTCTGCAGATCCGCCAGGTGCGGGTGCCGATGGGAGTCATCGGCATGATCTACGAGGCCCGCCCCAACGTCACCGTCGACGCCGCGGGGCTCTGCCTCAAGTCTGGCAACGCCGTCATCCTGCGCGGGGGGTCGGCAGCGGCCAGCAGCAACCACGCCCTTGTCGAGGCCATGCGCGACTCGCTTGCGGCACAAGGGCTTCCGGTCGAGGCCATCACCCTGCTGGAGGAAGGCGGCCGCGATGCCGCGCGTGCCCTCATGACGGCGCGCGGCCACGTCGACCTCGTCATCCCGCGGGGCGGCGCCGAGCTCATCCAGACCGTCGTCACCGAGTCGACGGTGCCCGTCATCGAGACCGGGGTCGGGGTCTGCCACGTCTACGTCGACCGCGCCGCCGACCTCGACAAGGCGCACGCGATCACGCTGAACGCCAAGACGCACCGGCCGAGCGTCTGCAACGCCGCCGAGTCGCTCCTCGTCCATCGCGACGTCGCGGCCGACTTCCTCCCGAAGGCGCTGACCGACCTCGCCGGGGCGGGCGTGCGACTGCATGTGGCACCCGAGGTGGCCGACTACGCCGAGGCGGCCGGGGCGGCATACGACCTCGCGAGCGAGCGCGACTTCGGCACGGAGTGGCACGGCCTGGAGATGAGCGTCGCCGTCGTCGACGACCTCGACGAGGCGCTGGAGCGGATCCGGCGCTTCGGCACCGGGCACACGGAGGCCATCGTCAGCGAGGACCGCGGTGCAGCGCGACGCTTCACGGCCGAGGTCGACGCGGCGGCTGTCATGGTCAACGCGAGCACCCGCTTCACCGACGGAGGTGAGTTCGGCTTCGGGGCCGAGATCGGCATCTCCACCCAGAAGCTGCACGCCCGCGGCCCGATGGCGCTGCCGGAGCTCACGACGACGAAGTGGATCGTCGAGGGCGACGGACACGTGCGCTGAGGCACCGTCCATCGAGATCGGTCCGTCACGTGGGTGGGGCACAGCCCTGCCACAGCCCCGTGCATAATGAGGCCCAATGGAAGCCACAGAGGTCCGCAAGCTCGCCCAGCTCGAGGATGGGCACTGGTGGTATCGGGAGCGTCGGCACCTGCTCGCCAAAGCGATCGCAGGCCTGACCCCGGGCCGGGCCCTCGACGTCGGGGCAGCCGGTGGGGGCAACACCCGCGTCCTTCGTGACCACGGCTGGCAGGCCGTCGCGCTCGAGTACGGCTCCGACGGTGCCGAGGTGGCCGCCGGTCGCGGGCTCGCAACGCTGCGCTCCGATGCGACCTCCCTGCCTCTCGCCGACGACAGCCTCGATCTCGTCGTCGCCTTCGACCTGCTCGAGCACCTCCACGACGATGACGCGGCCGTCGCCGAGGTGCACCGGGTGCTGCGGCCCGGAGGCACCTACCTCATCGCCGTGCCGGCTGACCCGCGGCTCTGGTCCAGGCACGACGAGGCGGTCGACCACGTGCGCCGCTACACCCGGCCCGGACTCGTCGACCTGCTCGAGCGCGGCCGCTTCCAGGTCGAGTCGGTGCAGTCGTGGAACGTGCTGCTCCGCCCCGTCGTGGCGATGCGACGCAAGAGGAGCTCCGGCTCCGACCTCGATGACCTCCACCCCGTCGTCAACTTCGGGCTCCGCAGCATCATCACGGCCGAGCGTTACCTGCCGGTCAAGGACCTGCCGGGCGTCAGCCTGTTGATGCAGGCCCGCCCGATCAACTGATCAGCGACCCGGCGTGCTCACGGTGGTGCGCTGGGTGTCGGGAGCCGCCTCGCGGATGCGACCTTCGGCCGGGTGGGCCGGCAGGGGCGTGTCGGTGGGTCCGTGCTCGCCACGGTCGGTCGTGAGCGAGTCGTAGGCGATGAAGTAGGTGGGGCGGCCCTGCATGTGCGCATACATCCGGCCGATGTACTCGCCGAGGATGCCGACGCACACGAGCTGCACCGCACCGAAGGCCGACACGATCGCGACCGTCGAGGTCCAGCCCGCGACGGTGTGGCCCTGCGAGCGCGCGATGAGCGTGTAGAGGAAGAGAAGCACGGCGATGACGGCGCCGCCGAGCCCGGCGAAGGTCGCCATGCGCAGCGGGGCGGTCGAGAAGCCGGTCAGCGAGTCGAGCGAGAGCCGGATCATCTTCATCAGCGGGTACTTCGACGTGCCGGCGGCGCGCTGGTCACGCTTGTACTCGACCGTGTCGGACGGGAAGCCCAGCGCGGGCACGATGAAGCGCAGCACTCGGTTGTGCTCAGGGAGGCTGATGACGGCATCGACGGTGGCGCGCGACATGAGGCGGAAGTCGCCGGCGTCGGCGTGCGCCTTGGTCTGCGACATCACGGTGATGAGGCGGTAGAAGGCGCGGGCCGACGCCCGCTTGAACCACGTGTCGGTCGAGCGGTCGGCGCGCACTCCGTAGACGACGTCGACGCCGTCGTCCTTGGCGGCCGAGAGCATCTGGGGGATGACCTCGGGCGGGTCCTGCAGGTCGGCGTCGAGCGTGACGACGTAGTCGCCGAGGGAGCTGACGAGCCCGGCCGAGATGGCGGCCTGGTGGCCGGCGTTGGCCCGCAGGCGCACGACGCGCAGGGCGGACCACTCGCGGTGGTAGCGCTGGAGCAGCGCGGGGGTGAGGTCTGAGCTGCCGTCATCGACGGCGACGACCTCATAGCTGACGCCCATCCCGTCGAGGAGGGGGCGCAGCCGCCCGACGAGCAGAGGGAGCACCTCCTGCTCGTTGTACATCGGGATGACGACGGACAACTGCGGGACCATGGGCACCAGCGTACGGCCGCCCGTGAGGTGCGGCGGTCACGTCGCCGTGATGGTGCGCCCGCGTGGATGCCGCCCTGTGGGGCTGACCAGGCCCCGCGAGCGATAGGCTGGCCGCATGTCTCAACGGGTCAACGCGCTTGTTGCCGCGACGGAGGAAGCCACGCGTGAGCTTCCGATGCCGGTGATCGCCTACTTCATCATCGCCTTCGTGACCTTCCTCGTGCTGCTCGGCATCACGTGGAGCTTCCGCAACACCGCGGCCAAGGTGGGCCAGCCGGGTCGGGCGCCGGTCGCGCCCCCGGCAGGCCGCGCCGACCAAGCGCACGACACCGACGGGACCAGCCACTGAGCATGCGCCTCGGGGTCATGGGCGGGACCTTCGACCCGATCCACCATGGCCACCTGGTCGCCGCCAGCGAGGTGCAGTCGAGGTTCGCGCTCGACGAGGTGGTCTTCGTGCCCACGGGGGAGCCGTGGCAGAAGGCCGACCGGCAGGTCTCGCCGGCCGAGCACCGCTACCTGATGACGGTCATCGCGACCGCCTCCAACCCGCGCTTCACGGTGAGCCGCGTCGACATCGATCGGCCCGGCCCGACCTACACGATCGACACCCTGCGCGACATCCGGGCCGAGCGCCCGGCCGACGAGCTGTTCTTCATCACCGGCGCCGACGCCCTCGCCGAGATCCTCTCGTGGAAGCAAGCCGAGCAGATGTGGGAGCTGGCGCACTTCATCGGGGTGACGCGACCGGGGCACGAGCTGTCGGACAAAGGGCTACCGGAGGACCGGGTGACCCTGCAGGAGGTGCCGGCGATGGCGATCAGCTCCACCGACTGCCGCGCCCGCGTAGCCGCCTCCGAGCCCGTCTGGTACCTCGTGCCCGATGGTGTCGTCCAGTACGTCAACAAGTACCACCTGTATGTCAACCCACACGGGGCTCCACCCCGCATGCACTCATCGACCCAAGGACTTCCGTGACTGCCGCACAACGCTCACTCCAGCTCGCCAAGGTGGCCGCCATCGCCGCCGAGGAGAAGATCGCCGAGAAGGTGATGGCGATCGACGTGAGCGACCAGATGCCACTCACGGACGTGTTCGTCATCGCCTCCGCGCCCTCCGAGCGCCAGGTCGGCGCCATCGTCGACGAGGTCGAGGACCGCCTCCGCGAGCTCGGCAGCAAGCCGCTGCGCCGCGAGGGCGAGCGCGAGGGGCGCTGGGTGCTCATCGACTTCGGCGACATCATCGTGCACGTGCAGCACGAGGAGGAGCGTGACTACTACGCCCTCGAGCGACTCTGGAAGGACTGCCCCGAGATCGACCTGTCCCTCGTGGAGCCCCTCCCGCGACCGGTGAAGGACGATCCCGAAGCCGAAGCCGACGCTGGGGCGTGAGCCTCTTGCCGGGCGGGCCGCCGCCGCGGCAGATCGTCGTGATGCGTCACTCCGAGACCGTCGACAACGCCGCCCGCGTGTGGCAGGGGGCACCCTCCGACCGCGTCTTCCGCGGCCTCGACAACTGTCACTGGATCGAGCTGGTGGCGGCGGGCAAGAGCTTCTCCGCGACGCTCCGGTGGCGCATCTCGGGCTGGAACCTGGGGCCCTGGACGACCTGAAGGTCGTGCCTCCGATGGCTCGCGTGGAGCCCCGCGAGGCACGCGCACCCGATTTGGGATCGGGCCACGCGAACCGCTATTGTTACGCAGTCGCCTCCCGGGGCGGCACCCGAACGGGGCTGTGGCGCAGCTGGTAGCGCACCTCCATGGCATGGAGGGGGTCAGGGGTTCGAGTCCCCTCAGCTCCACCGGAAGACAAAGGGCCGGACGCGATGCGTGCGGCCCTTCGTCATGCGGGCCGTCGAGGTCCTCACCCGTGGGGACGCGTCGTCACGACGTCGATCCGGTTGGTGCGCCAGTCCGCGATCGTCTCGGTCGTGCGCGGCGGCAGTCTTCTCGTGGTGATGCTGCCGAGCATCCGCTCCAGGGTCGAGCGGGGCTTGAACGCCGAGCGCGTCGTAGAACCCTCCAGGCCGCGGGTGCCGTCGTGACCCGGCACCGCGCTCACGGCCAGGTCTCCCTGTTGCAGCGACCGGGGGTCGAACTCGATCGTGCTCGTCACGACGATGAGCCGGTCGGTGACGGAGACGGCGCCCTCCTTCCACAGGGCGTCCGGCACCTCGCCGCCGAGCTCGAGGCTCGTCCTCTCGCCGGGGCCCAGTGCCACCCGGCCGGCGGCGAAGGCGTCGGTGTAGATGCCGTAGGAGTCGGTGAGGTCGAGCAGTGCGGCCCAGAGTGGCACCGTGGTCGTGTTCTCGAGGGTGACGGTGAACTTCGGCGGCTTCTCGCCGGCATAGGCGATCTCGACCGTGCCACCCTCCTCGGTGTTGCCCTCTGCCGTCACGACGGCACTGCGCACGGCCTGCGTGCCGAGCTGGCTCGTCGGGTTGGTGAGGTTCGACAGGCGCAGCCACCGGGCGACGTGCTCGAGGGCATCGATCGTGCGCTCCTCACGCCCCTCCCCGGCGACGACGGGCACGAGCGGTCTCACGAGCCCGGGGCGCGTGATCACGAAGCCGCCCGGCGTCGCCTCGACCTGCAGGTCAGGCGTCGCCGGCGCGTTCACCAGGCCCTCCATCGGCCCTTCTGTCGGCCCGGCGGGCGCGGCCTCGTCAGACGCCTCGATCAGGTGGATGAGGGTCGAGTCGGCGTTGTCGGCGGCCGCCCGCAGGGCCGCGGTGCCGGCAGCGTCCCCGGCCACGGCCACCGACAGGGGCTTGAGCGGGATGGACGTGACGACGGCGCGATAGATGGACGAAGGGTCGATCTCCGGCGTCACCGTCACGACGGACCGGTCGGGCAGCACGCGGGAGACGAGGGCGGTGGCAAGGGGCTCGCGCGGGCCCTTGGCGGACAGCGGGTAGATGGCCAGCTCGGTGGTGTCGGTCCTGTCGCCGACGCGGATGGGCTCCGGCAGCCCGTGCACGGCGCCCGAGTCGACCGTCCATCCTTCCGGACGTCTGCTCAGGGTCAGCGGGCGCGGCGTGTCCGGGATGGCGCCCCCGAGGAAAGGGCGGTCCAGCTCGCTCGAGTCCACCGTCTCGAACTGCGGGTGCTGGTCGCGCACGGTGGTCGTGACCTGTGACGTGACCATGAGCAGGATGTCGCGATAGGACGGCTTGCCCTCCGACTGCACGAGAGCCTTCTCGAGGGCCGCCGACATCGCGCCCCGGTGCTGACCTTGCGTCGTGATCTCCTTTGCCTTCTCCGAGGAACGGCAGGCGGCCAGCAGGACGTGCCTCCCGGCGGGTGGCGTCCACCGCTCGTGCGGCGCCTGGTCGAGGTCACGGGTGCCGATGCCTTCCTGCGCGGCCGCGGCCTGGGCGGCGGCCTGTTGGACGGTGCCGGGGAGGAAGCTCTCGATGGGGCGGTGCCGCGGGTCCGGCGGGGCCTGGCGCACGACTTCCGTCACGTCACGCGTGGCGTCGCCGGAGTGGCAGCAGTCGAGCACGACGAGCAGGTGACAGCCGGTCGCCGCAACCTGCGCGATGAGCACCGCCAGCTCCTTGTCGGCGAGGTCCCACCCTCCCGGCTCACGGCTGTCGACCAGGACGAGCGTCTCGTTCTGGTGGTCCGGCTCGTAGTCCCACAGCTCCTGCGGCGCCTCCTGGTGCGCGCCGTGACCGCTGTAGTAGAAGAGTGCGACGTCTTCTGCGTCGGCCTGCCCGAGGTGCGCGGCGAACTCCTTCGTGACGGTCGCGCGGGTCGCGTCCTCATCGGTGACGATGACCATGCTGAGCTCGTCCTCGGGCGCCCGACCCTTGAGGATCTCGCTGAAGGCGGTGACGTCGTTGACGCAGCCCGACAGGGGCGGCACGGCGCCGGTGTAGGCGTCGATGCCGACGAGCAGTGCGTAGACGTGCCCAGCCATGAGGGGTGCTCCATCCGTGTGGTGGTGGTGTTCAGGAGTCCGCGCTGTCATCCAGGACGAGGTGCTGCCACGTGGCAGGAAGGCTCTGGTTGGTGGCGGTCCGCACCGGATTGGTGCTGAGCATGCGCGCGAGCCTCCACGTCGGGGTGGAGTTGACGGCGTCGCTGACGTTGACGTTCATGCCCCACAGGGATCCGCGGGCCGGTGCCGTCGTGAGGCCGACGTCAGTCCAGGGCACCGCCATCTCGACCTCATAGCCACCGGGCCGGTCGGTGCGCGAGAGGACGACGTCGGTGAGGGCACCACCCGCTCGGATCGCGCCGGCGTTGGCCATGTTGAACGAGGCGAGGCCGCCCAGCGGGGTGACGCCGACCATGACGTGGAAGTCCTTGCCGGAGCGCGGTTTCGTCGTCAGCGGGAGCGTCGAGACGTCGGGGCCGAACTCGAAGCTGACGCCGTCGCCCTGCCAGAACTGCGTCGGCTTGCCGGCATCGACCGTGCGGCGGTCGGCGTCGTCCACGCTGAGGTGGAGGTAGAGGAAGCGGGAGTCCCACTGGCCCTGCCACGTGGCCTGCAGGTCGTCCGGCCCGGGTTTCGGCTGGCCGGGGAAGACCTGCGTGGAGAGACGCCGCTCGGGCACGCCAGCCCAGTCGGCGAAGGCTCCGTCGATCGCCGGTGCCGTCGTCGCGCACCCGAGGGTGACGGCGCCGTCGGGCACGGTCGGGGAGGCCAACTCGGAGCCGCAGGCCTGGGCCACCGACGACGAGGTGGAGTACCACCAGGTGAAGGCGGCGAAGGCGAGCACGAGCACGCCGACCACGGCGCCGACCCAGATGAGGATGCGCCGCGGGCGTCGCGGCGTGGGGCGGCTCTGCGGCGTGGGGCGGCTCTGCGTCGGTGGGAGCGGTGCTGGGTGAGGGGGGGCGACCGGGATGGTCGCGACGTCGTCGCGGGTGTCCGTGGCGCCCAGAGCCATGCGACGATCGATGGCAGGGTCGTTGCCCGGGTCGTTGCCTGGGTCGATGCGGGGGGCGGTGTCCCGGGCGTTGTCCGGGTAGGTGTCCGGGTCGGGAGGGCGGACGCGGTCGAGGAGGAGGGTCGCGTCACGGAAGTCTGGGCTCTCGGCCGTGATCTGCTCGAGGAGCGGCTGGGCCGTGGCCGGCGTGCCGGCCCTGATGGCGACGCGCGCGGCGTCGTAGAGCGACTGCAGCCGCGTGTCGGGCGAGGCGGCCGGCGGCGGGGTGCCGGCGAAGGTGAAGGGCTGGTCGGTGCCCGAGCGGAGCAGGACGGCGGTGCCCCACTCAGAAGCCTCGTCGGAGACCGCCATCGCCTTGCGGACCTCGCACATGGCGGCGTCGATGCCGAGGCCCTGGGTGAGGAACCAGTAGAACTCGTGGCTGAAGACGAGCGCGGCACGGTCGGAGATCTCGGTCTGCATGGCCACGACGGCAGGCAGTCCCTGCCGCACGAGGGCCTGGCCGACGCCGGAGAAGGCGTCCCGCCCGGACGTGCGAGCACCCTCGCAGGCGTTGAGGACGGCCAGCTGCATGTTGCGGGCGTCGTGCAGCAGGGTGCCGAGCCGGTTGCCGGAGACGCGGTGGCTGCTGCCGTCGTCCTTCTCGAGCACGAGCACGCCCTCCTGGGCATCGTCGTCGAAGCCGCCGTGGCCGATGAAGTGGAACACGTGGTAGTCGTCGAGCAGCGCCCGCTGGAGCGCCGTGAGGGTGGCGGTGTCGAGCACGGTCACGGCCAGCTGGCCGCTCTTCACCATGTCGGCCGTCGTGGCGAGCAACAGCTGCTTCTCGCGCTCGACGGCGAGCTCGGGCATGTCCGTGGGGCTCGAGATCATGACGAGGACACGCAGCGGCGACTGGACGACGACGGCCGGCGGTCGCTGCAGCGAGTCGAGCAGACGCACGACGGGGGTCTCCTGCGACAGGGTGAGGAAGCGCTCCAGTCGGCTGTCGTAGACGTACTCCCACGGCACCGGGTCAAGCTCCGGCACCGCATCGAGCCGCAGCCGAACCCGCAGGTCCTTGCCCTGAGCCCCGGCACTCTCGAGGCTCGAGCTGAAGGCCTCGCCCACGGGCCCGGTCAGCAGGGCGTCGCCGAGGCGTCGCCCGTAGTCCTTCACCCCGCCGACGCGGGCGGCGACGGGGACGAGCCTGCGCGAGACGACCCTCGGAGGCCCGACGGCGATCATGAACTGCGCGAGTTCCGTTGCCACGAAAGGCAGCACGAAGGGCGCTGACGCCTCGCCAGCGGGCGAGGCGACGACGCGGACGGCATACGCCGTGCCGTCGCGTGTCAGCGCGAGGTCGAAGTCGAGATAGTCACGGGTCATCGCAGTCCTCAATCCGCAGGAACCGCTCCCTGCACCAGACAGTACGCCCGGGGGCCTTCGGTGATACGGGATTCGGAGAGTTCGCTCCTCGCGGGCGAGGTCCGTAGGATGGCGGGCGAGCGCCGGCGTCGCGCTCGCGGACGAGGGAGCCGTACCCGCCCAGCGACAAGACGGCCAGATCGGGAAGTCGTGCTCTGGTTCGTGCTCTTCATCTCCGGTGCCTTGGAGGCCGTCTGGGCCACCGCGCTCGCGGCCTCCGACGGCTTCCGCCGCCTTCGGCCGACGCTCCTCTTCGGCATCTCGCTCGTGCTCAGCATGGCCGGGCTCGCCTGGGCGATGACGGGCCTCCCGGCCGGCACGGCATATGCCGTGTGGGTCGGGATCGGCGCCGTCGGCACCGTCCTGCTCGCCGTCGCCCGGGGCAAGGAGCGCCTTGACCTTGCTCGGGGGCTGCTGCTGCTCCTGCTCGTCGGGTGCGTGGCGGGCCTCAAGGCGGTGGCATGATGCCGTGGCTCCTCCTGCTCGCCAGCGCCGTCCTCGAAGCGGTCTGGGCCTCGGCGCTCGCCGCCTCCGACGGCTTCTCCCAGCCGCTGCCGACGCTCGTCTTCCTCGTCGCGGGTGCCCTCTCGATGCTCGGGCTGGCCCTCGCGGTCCGCACCATCCCGATCGGCACGGCGTATGCCGTGTGGACCGGACTCGGGGCAGCGCTGACCGTCGCTTGGGCGATGACGTTCGGTGAGGAGGCCTTCTCCGTCGTCAAGGTCGTGCTGCTCGGGGGGATCGTCGGCGCCGTCATCGGGCTCAAGGTCGTGGGCCCATCCTCGACCGACGGGCCTCCACCGGAGACGTCACGCCGCTAGGGTCGCGACATGGGCTCGTGGTGGCTGGAGGCGCTCGGCTGGGCCGGCTCGGCCGTGCTCGTCTGGTCGCTGCTGCAGACGCAGCTGCGACGGCTGCGCGTCATCAACCTCGTCGGCTGCGCCCTGCTCATCGTCTACAACGTGGCCAACGAGGTGTGGCCCATGGTGGGGCTCAACATCGTGCTCGCGGCGATCAACATCACCTACCTCGTGCAGATGTCCCGCGAGAAGCACGACGTGCAGGCCTACGAGGTGCTCGAGGTGGCAGGTGACGACACCTACCTGCGCCACGTGCTGCGGGTGCACGAAGGCGACATCCGGCAGTTCAACCCGGACTTCGTGCACGACCCGTTTGCGGGTGACCCGTCCTACCTCGTGCTCAAGGGTGACGAGACGGTCGGCGCCGTCATCCTGCGCGATGCGGGGTCGGGCACCGCGCAGCTGCTTCTCGACTGGGTGACGCCGCGCTATCGCGACTACTCACCGGGAGAGTTCGTCTTCGGTCCCGAGGGCCCGTTCCGCCGGCGCGGCTTCCGTCGCGTCCTGACGCCGACGGGCATGCGCGACCCCTACTACGAGCGGCTCGGCTTCCGCCGAGAAGGGGACGCGTTCGTGCTCTGACGTCCGTCTGGCCCTGATGTGGTCTCGCGGGTGGTGCGCTGTGTCAGGCGAGCCGCTGGCACTTGCGGAGGAATCGGTCCGGGTCGACGACCGCGCGGTGCACCTCGCCACGCGCGATCTCCTCGCCCTCGGAGTCCTTGACGACGACGTGACAGACGAGCCGACGTCCGTCGTTGATCGGCTCGGCGCAGAGCACGGTGACCTCGGCACCCACCGGGGTGCCCTTGACGTGCTCGATCCGGATCATCGTGCCGACCGTCGTGTGGTCGTCGTCGATCTGCTGCTGACACACCTGGAAGGCGGCGTTCTCGCACCAGGTGATGAGGCGCGGCGTGGCCAGCACCTCGAGGTCACCGCTTCCGACGCTCGACGAGGTGTCATCGGCGGACACGGTGTGCTGGAACTTGCGCATGGGCATTGGTTGAGTCTTGCAGACATTCGCGGCGGTGCCGACCCGGCGTCCGACGCGGCCCATCAGGCGGATTCCGCGTGTCGCGCGGGCGTGCGGCCCGAGCTGCTGTCACCCTGTGGCCGTGACCGACCACCTCTGGGTCCTGGCGGTGGCGCTCGGGGTGGCAGCGCTGATGAACTGGGTCTCCGTCGTGCGCGGAGACGTGCTCGTCGAACGGCTGACGAGGCCGCTGTTCATCCTGCTGCTCATGGGGCTCGCCTGGTCCCTCGACCTCGAGGGCAGGGCACCGGGGGCGCCGGCCCTGCTGACCGTGCTGGTGGCTCTCGCCCTGTCGCTCGTCGGCGACATCGCGCTGCTCAATGCCACGGCTGGCCGCTTCCTCGTGGGGCTCGGGGCGTTCCTGCTCGCCCACGTCGCCTACATCTGGGCCATCCTCGAGACGACCGGGGCCGGGGGCTTCCCGTGGTGGCTGCTGGTCGTCGTGCCGGGGCTGGTCCTGCTGCACGCCAAGGTGGGTCGCGACATCGTGCGGCATGCGGGGCCGCAGCGGGGGGCGGTCCTGCTCTACCAGCTCGCCCTTGTCGCCCTGGTGCTCACGGCTGCGTGGCGCGGCGACTGGGTCGTGCTGCTCGGCTGTGCGCTGTTCACCGCCTCCGACACGATCCTCGGCCACGACCGCTTCGTGCTCGAGCGCCGCTGGGCGCCCCTGACGATCATCGTGACCTACCACCTCGCCCAGGTGGTCATCGTCGTCGGACTCTTCCGCTAGCACCCTGCCCCACCTCGTCGAGTGGCCTCGTCGGCGCAGCACTCGTGCGCGGTGGTCTGCCGGAGCCGCTCCTCAACGAGCCGATCCTCGCGTGGCACGTGTGACCTCCTGGCCACTCGGGGGTGGGGGGCGGCGCTGCGCTAACCTAGACGCATGGCTGGTCTGCTGCTCCTTCCGCAGCCGCGTTGACCAAGGTCGGGACTCCCGACATCAACGCGGCTCCCCCTCCTGTGTGAGGGGTTTTCTTTTGCCCAGAGCCCGAGCAGCGACGAAAGAGAAGACATGACCGAGCAGAGCACTGAGACGCCGTTCCGCTACACCGCCCGCATGGCGCAGGCCATCGAGATCGCGTGGCAGGACCGCTGGGAGGAGGCCGGCACCTTCAACGCCCCCAACCCGGCCGGCCCGTGGGCCGAGCCCGAGCGGGTGGAGTCCCTCGGCGAGAAGCTCGTCGTGCTCGACATGTTCCCCTACCCCTCCGGGGTGGGACTGCACGTCGGTCACCCGCTCGGCTACATCGCGACCGACGTCTACAGCCGTTTCCACCGCATGCTCGGCAAGAACGTCCTGCACGCCCTCGGCTACGACGCCTTCGGCCTACCGGCGGAGCAGTACGCCGTCCAGACCGGTCAGCACCCTCGGAAGACCACCGAGGAGAACATGACGAACATGAAGCGGCAGCTGCGCCGCCTCGGGCTGGGCTTCGACAACCGGCGCACCTTTGCCACCATCGACGACGACTACTACCGCTGGACACAGTGGATCTTCCTCAAGATCTGGGACGCCTGGTATGACGCTGACGCGGTGCGCCCCGACGGTGGACGGGGCCGGGCCCGCCCGATCAGCGAGCTCGTCGAGGAGTTCGAGTCGGGCAGGCGCGCGCCGCTCACCGACGACGGTCGCGGCTGGGCCGACTTGTCCGCGACGGAGCGCGCCCACGTGCTCGGGGACTTCCGCCTCGTCTACCAGTCCGAGGCGCCGGTCAACTGGTGCCCGGGTCTGGGCACCGTGCTCTCCAACGAGGAGGTCACCAACGACGGCCGCTCCGAGCGAGGCAACTACCCCGTCTTCAAGCGCAACCTCTCGCAGTGGATGATGCGCATCACCGCGTATGCCGACCGGCTCGCCGACGACCTCGACGGCGTCGACTGGCCCGACAACGTCAAGCGCTTGCAGCGCAACTGGATCGGCCGTTCGCAGGGTGCCCGCGTGTCGTTCCCTGTGCTGACCACTGCGGGCGACAGCGACGCGATCGAGGTCTTCACGACCCGGCCCGACACGATCTTCGGGGCCACGTTCATGGTCGTCGCCCCCGAGCACCCGCTCGTCGACGCGCTGGTGCCCCAGGGCGACTGGCCCGAGGGCACCAAGGTGTCGTGGAAGGGGGCGGACACCGCAGCGAGCGCCACCCCGCAGGAGGCCGTGACGGCATACCGGCTCGCGGCCTCGCGCAAGGGTGAGGTCGAGCGCCAGACGGAGGGCAAGGACAAGACGGGCGTCTTCACCGGCTCGTGGGCCACGAATCCCGTCACAGGAGAACGTATCCCGGTGTTCGTGGCCGACTACGTGCTGATGGGCTACGGCACCGGCGCGATCATGGCCGTGCCGGGGCAGGACCATCGCGACTGGGAGTATGCCGAGAAGTTCGAGCTGCCGATCATCCGGACGGTGCAGCCCGCCGAGGGTCACCCCGACAATGAGCCCTTCACCGGCGACGGGGTTGCGATCAACTCCGCCAACGACCTCGTCTCGCTCGACGGCCTCGGGGTCGACGACGCCAAGGCCCGGATCATCGACTTCCTCCAGGACACCGGTCACGGTCGCGGCACCGTCAACTATCGCCTGCGTGACTGGCTCTTCAGCCGCCAGCGCTACTGGGGCGAGCCCTTCCCCGTGATGTTCGACGACGAGGGCGTGGCGTATGCCGTCCCCGACGACCAGCTGCCGCTGACGCTTCCGGAGGTGCCCGACTACTCACCCAAGACCTTCGACCCCGACGACGCGACGAGCTCGCCCGAGCCGCCCGCTGTCGCGGGTGCCCGAGTGGGTCAACGTCGAGACCGACCTCGGCGACGGGCGCGGCGTGCGGCACTTCCGCCGCGAGACCAACACGATGCCCAACTGGGCCGGGTCGTGCTGGTACTACCTTCGCTACCTCGACCCGGCCAACCACGAGACGTTCGTCGACCCGGCCAACGAGAGCTACTGGCTTGGCCGCCACGCCCAGCCCGTCGCCGGCGCTCCAGCCGGCACGATCGATCCCGGTGGCGTCGACCTCTACATCGGCGGCGTCGAGCACGCCGTGCTGCACCTGCTCTATGCCCGGTTCTGGCACAAGGTGCTGCACGACCTGGGCTACGTCTCGAGCACGGAGCCGTTCCGGAAGTACTTCTCGCAGGGCTACATCCAGGCCTGGGCCTACACCGACAGCCGCGGGCAGTACGTCCAGGCGGCCGAGGTGGAGGAGCACCCGGGCGGCCACGGCGAGGAGCCGACCTTCACCTGGCAGGGCGAGACGGTCAACCGTGAGTACGGCAAGATCGGCAAGTCGCTCAAGAACTCCGTGAGCCCCGACGAGATGTACGACGTGTTCGGTGCCGACACCTTCCGCGTCTACGAGATGTCGATGGGGCCGCTCGAGCTGAGCAAGCCGTGGGAGATCCGCGCGGTCGTCGGCAGCCAGCGCTTCCTCCAGCGGCTCTGGCGCAACGTCGTCGACGAGGAGACGGGCGCGGTGCGGGTCTCCGACGACGCGCCCGACCAGGCCCTGACGACGCAACTGCACCAGACGATCGCCGGCGTTCGCGACGACTTCGAGGCACTGCGCTTCAACACGGCGATCGCAAAGCTCATCGAGCTCAACAACGCCGTCACCAAGCTCGACGTGCCACCGCGCCAGGTCGTCGAGGCGATGGTGCTCATGGTCGCCCCAGTGGCGCCGCACATCGCCGAGGAGATGTGGTCGCGGCTCGGGCACGACTCCGGGGTGTCGCACGCCCCCTTCCCCGTGAGCGACCCCGCCAGGATCATCCAGGGGCAGGTCACCTGCGTCATCCAGATCAAGGGCAAGGTGCGTGACCGCGTCGAGGTGTCGCCCGACATCAGCGAGGCCGATCTGCGCACCCTGGTGCTTTCGCGTGACAAGGTGAAGGCGGCGACGGAGGCCGGTGTGCGCACCGTCATCGTGCGCGCTCCCAAGCTCGTCAACATCGTCCCCCTGTGAGACCTCCCCTCATCGTCAGGCAGTGATCGTCGGAAGGAGCGGGACATGACCGTCCGGGTCGTCACGGACTCCACGGCCTACCTGCCCGCGGAGGACGTTCAGCGGCACCGCATCGAGGTCGTGCCGCTGCACGTCATCGTCGGCGGGCGCGACCACGTGGAGGGTCACGACGTGACGGCCCAGCAGGTCGCAGAGGCGCTGCGCCACTACACGATCGTCACGACGTCGCGACCCGACGCCGCAGGTCTTTGCGGAGAACTACCAGCGGCTGGCCGACGAGGGAGCCACGGCGGTGGTCTCGATCCACCTGTCCTCGCAGATGTCGGGCACCATCGAGGCGGCTCGACTGGCCGCTGCGGAGGCGCCCATCCCGGTCGAGGTCGTCGACAGCGAGACGCTCGGCATGGCGATGGGTTTCGCCGTCATCGCCGCGGCCGAGGTTGCGGCGCAAGGAGACTCGCAGGACGGCCCTTCCGGGGTGGAGGCAGTGGTCGCCGCGGCCCGAGCCCGGCTGGAGCTGTCAGCCGTCCTCTTCTACGTCGACACGCTCGAGCACCTGCGCCGTGGGGGGCGCATCGGTGCGGCCTCGGCGCTGCTCGGGTCGGCGCTCGCCATCAAGCCGATCCTCACCGTGCGCGGCGGGCGCATCATCCCCGTCGAGAAGGTGCGCACCTCCTCTCGCGCGCTTGCGCGCATCGTCGCGATGGTGGGTGAGCGGGTGCGCGCCAGCGGCCTGCGGGTCGACATCGCCGTGCACCACCTCGACGCGAGCAGCCGCGCCCAGCAGCTCGCTGCGGATCTGAGCCGCGTCATCCCCGGCTCGCCCCGCGTGATCGTCGTCGAGCTGGGGGCGGTCGTCGGCGCGCACGTCGGACCGGGCACCGTGGCCATCGCCCTGTCGCCGCGCCCGGGGGAGCCGCTGCCCGAGCCGGCCGAGGCCCTCGCGCCGTGAGTGTCGGCGTCATGCTCGGCTGGGTCGCTGCCATCCTCGCGGCCTTCCTCGTGGGGTCGGTCAACCCCGCGACGCTGATCGCGCGAGTGCGCGGCACCGACCTCTCCGTCGCCGGCTCCGGCAACCCGGGCGCCACGAACGCCGGTCGCGTGCTGGGCCGCAAGTGGGGCGTGCTCGTCGGGGCGCTCGACGTCCTCAAGGGTTTCGTGCCGACGGTCATCGCCGCGCACTGGGTGGGTCCCCACCTCGCGTATGCCGTGGGGCTCGCAGCCGTGCTGGGGCACATCTGGTCGCCCTTCCTCCACGGCCGCGGTGGAAAGGGGGTCGCCACCACCCTGGGCGCGATCCTCGGCGTCCACCCACTGATCGCCGCCGTCGTGCTCGTCGCCTTCGCCCTCGGCTTCGTCGTCACCCGGTGGGTGGCAGCCGGCTCGATCCTCGGCGCGCTGGCGATGCTCGTGGTCGCCGTGCTCGTCTGGACGGGCCACTGGCCCGGCGACGTCTGGACGGGGGTCTGGCTCACGGCGATCGCGCTCTTCGTGCTGGTCCGGCACAAGAACAACGTTGTCGGCTGGTGGCGCCAGCGTCGGGTCGGCTGAGTCGACTCGCTCGCCACGCTCGAAGCCCAGTGTCGTGCTGATCGTCCACCGTGTCCTGACATACGCGGACAACGCGGGCACCGTTGTGAGATAGGCGATTTCGCTGATCTGTGCTGCGCGGTGGGCTTAGGTTGGGAGACGTCCACTCGGGGTCGGGACGACCCGCATGCGGGTGGTCAGCAAGGAGCCGTGATGACCAGTAGATGGCGTAGGGCACGGATGGCTGTGGCAGCAGGAGCCTTGGGCTCGTTGCTGATCGGCGGAGCGGCGGCGATGGCCGCGCCGGGGGGCAACGGATGGAACTCGGCCGGCGGTGACCGGCAGAACACGAGGTATGCCGCGAGCGAGTCGAAGATCTCGCCCGCAACGGTCGGCAGACTGACCAAGAAGTGGGAGCTGACCACCGGTGGTGACGTCTCCGCGACCCCCGCGGTCGACGACCAGCGGGTCTACGTCCCTGACTGGGCCGGCAACCTCTACGCGGTGAACCGGACCACGGGCGCCGTCGTGTGGCAGCGGACGATCACGCAGCTACACGGGGTGCCGGGCGACAAGGCCCGCGCGACGCCGGCCCTGTCCGACACCGCCCTCGTCATCGGCGACCCAGGGCCCGTTCGGCGGCGGTGGCGCGGTGCTCGCCATCGACAAGGCCACCGGGCGCGCTGCTGTGGACGCACCCAGGTCGACGACGCACGCCGGCGGCGATCATCACGCAGTCGGCGACCATCTTCGACGGCGTCGTCTACGTCGGGGTCGCCTCCCAGGAGGAGGCCTGCGCGGCGTTCGGCCGGCTACGCGTGCTGCACGTTCCGCGGGAGCATGCGCGGCGCTCGACCTGGCGACCGGCGCGATCCTCTGGAAGACCTACATGACGCCCGAGCACGGCTATCCCGGGCAACGCCGTCTGGGGCAGCTCGCCCGCCATCGACACGAAGCGTGGCTCGGTCTACATCGCAACGGGCAACAACTACGACGTGCCGGACGACGGTGCTCGACTGCGTCGCCGGCGGCCGGACGACCCGGATGGCCAAGTCGGCATGTCTGCCGGCCGACGACTTCTTCGACTCGATCGTCGCGCTCGACCTGAGGACGGGTGCCGTCAAGTGGGCGACCCGCGCGCTGCCGCTTCGACGCGTGGACGGTGGACTGCATCCCCTTCATCGGCGACGGCGCAACTGCCCGCGAGCCAGCCGGACCCGGACTACGACTTCGGGCAGGCACCCGGCGCTCTTCACGGTGAAGGCGCGACCGGCAAGGCGCGTGAGCTCGTCGGGGCCGGGCAGAAGAGCGGTCAGTACTGGGCACTCGACCCCGACACCGGAGCGGTCGTGTGGATGACCCAGGCCGGCCCCGGCGGCACGGCCGGTGGGCTCCAGTGGGGCTCCGCCGTCGACGGCAAGCGGGTCTACACCGCCAACGCGAACAGCAACTACAAGCCCTGGGCGCTGGCGGGCTCGACGAGCGGGCGTCTGGTCGGGCCTCGACGCGGCAACCGGTGCGATCGTCTGGCAGACGAGGCCGCCGGACGGCGGCGGCACGTCCGGTCCGGTGACGACGGCCAACGGCGTCGTCTTCGGCTGCTCGCTCGACCCGCAGGGGCACATGTACGCGCTCAACGCGGCAACGGGCGCCGTGCTCTGGAGCTTCGCGAGCGGCGGCTCGTGCCTCTCCGGCGCGGCGATCTCGAACGGCACCGTCTACTGGGGCTCCGGCTACAGCAACTTCGGCTTCGGCACGCCCAACAACAAGCTGTACGCCTTCGGGCTGGCCTGACCCGTCACGCCCGCTCCCGTCGTGGTGTCGACACGGCGGGAGTCGGGTGTGCCGCGGCTGCTCGCCACGCGGCATACCGGAGTGTGGTGCGCGTCAGAAGACGATGGTGCGGTGCCCCGAGAGGAAGACGCGGGACTCCGCGTGGTCACGCACGGCGCGGGAGAGGACGCGCCGCTCGACATCGCGCCCGATGGCGACGAGCCGCTCCGGCGACTCGGCGTGGGTGACCCGCACGACGTCCTGCTCGATGATCGGGCCCTCGTCGAGGTCAGCCGTCACGTAGTGGGCCGAGGCGCCGATCAGCTTGACGCCACGGTCGTGGGCCTGGTGGTAGGGCTTGGCGCCCTTGAACCCCGGCAGGAACGAGTGGTGGATGTTGATCGCTCGCCCCTCGAGGGCCCGGCACAGCCCGTCGCTCAGGATCTGCATGTAGCGCGCCAACACGACGAGGCCGACGCTCTCGGCATCGACGAGCCGGAGCAGCTCTGCCTCTGCCTCGGCCTTCGTCTCCTTGGTCACGGGGATGACGATGAACGGCAGGCCGTAGTACTCGACGAGCCCGCGGCAGTCCTCGTGGTTGGACACGACGGCGACGATGTCGATGGGCAGGTCGCCGGACTTCCAGCGGTGCAGCAGGTCGAGCAGGCAGTGGTCGAACCTGCTGACGAGGATGACGGTCCGGCACCGCTCCGCCTCGGGACGCACCTCGAGGTGCTGGTGCGCGATGGCGGGGCTGGTGCGCACCGTCTCGAGCACCTGCGCCACGTCGGCGGCGTCGGCGTCGAAGACGGTGCGCATGAAGAAGAGGCTGGTGGCCTCGTCGGAGTACTGCTGGTTCTCGACGATGTTGGCCGAGACCGCGAGCAGCGCCGCCGAGACCGCTGCGACGATGCCGGGTCGGTCGTCGCAGGTGAGGGTCATGATGTGCCGGGCCATTGGAGCAGTCTGGACCAGCACGGTGCGACGCCGTGAATCGGGTCCGTGCACGTCTCGCGTGATGGCCTCCGTCCACACCTCCCTCGGCCCGAGCGGCGTTGTCCCCAGGCGGATTCGGATGGCGGGTCGCCGTCGCGGGGGCTTCCTACGGTCGGGGTATGCCGTTTCGCCGCGCCCAACCGCCACCTGACCTCGCGCGGGTGGCTCGCATCCTGGGAGGTGACGCGGGCGAGCCGGTGGGGGACGAGCCAGAGCGGAGCGGATGGGTGCCCGTGCTGCCGTCGTCGAGATCGGCCGCTCCCAGCGCCCTCGAGGAGCTGGATGCCGATCTGCGGCGAGCTCGCCGGCCCGGGGTCGTGTCGGCTCCCGAGCCGCTGCGATTGGGGCGGTGGTGGGTCTCGAGCGCCACGGTGGTGGCCCTGATCGCGCTCGCCGTGGCGGTCGCGTGTGTCTTCGCGGTGCGCGTGCTGTGGGCCGAGCGCTCGGCAGGCTCCGGTGTGCCGGCGCCCGAAGCCCCGGCGCAGACCGGGGTCGTCGTGACCGGGGCGGACGGCGCGCCGGTGGCCGCGCGCATCCCGGACGGGTCGGGCACGACGGCGAGCCCGCCATCCACGGGGATGGCGTCGGGGCCGGTGTCAGGGGCGGTGTCAGGGGCGGCGTCGATGGCGGGGGCCGTCGAGATCGTCGTCCACGTCGTCGGTCAGGTGGCGAGGCCCGGCCTCGTCCGGCTGAGAGTGGGCGCCCGGGTCGCCGACGCGGTCGCGGCTGCGGGCGGTGCGCGCCCCGGGGCCGATGTCGCGGCCCTCAACCTGGCCCGGCTCGTCGTGGATGGCGAGCAGCTGCACGTGCCGAAGCCCGGGGAGGTCGTCACCCCACCAGTGCCCCCGACGGGCGCGGCGGGCCGCGGCTCGCCGGTGGGTGGGGCCGTCGGCGGTGCACCCGGCAACTCAGGCGGCAGCCCCGCCCTCGTGAGCCTCAACGCTGCTGACCTCGCGACCCTCGACACGCTGCCCGGAGTGGGCCCGGTGCTGGCCCAGCGGATCATCGCCTGGCGGGCAGAGCACGGCCGGTTCACGTCGGTCGACGAGCTCGGCGAGGTGAGTGGCATCGGCGACAAGCTCCTCGCCCAGCTGCGACCGAAGGTCTCGCTGTGACGGGCTCGACGGCAGGCCAGGTGAGCAAGGCACGCACGGCACGCCCGGTGAGCACGGCACGCACGGTGCGCACCTGGCGGGGCCTCGCGCCCCGGCGCCGTCCACAGGTCGAGCGGCGTCTCGACCTGCGCCTGCTGGTGCCGGTGGCCGTCGCCTGGCTGGTCACGGCCTTCGCCGGCCTGCTCTGCGACCCTGCCGCAGTGTGGGCGGGCTCGGCTCTGGTGCTGGCCGTCGCCGTGCTGCTGATCGCCCCCGGCGGTCGCAGCCGCCGACCGGGTGGGGCGCGACGTCTCGTCGCGCTCACCCTCGCCTTGACGTCCTTGCTCCTGCTCTCGTGCGCCTCGCACCGCACGATCCGCACGGCAGGGCCTGTCGCCGACCTGGCCCGGTCCCAAGCGGTCGTGAGGTTGAGCGGCACCCTCACGGCAGACCCGCGGCCGGTCACCCCGAGCAGCCACCGAGGGGGTCCCGTCGTCGTCGTCCGCATCCACGTCACCACTGTGGTGGGTCGCGGGGTGCGCACCCAGGTGCAGACGCCGGTCCTGGTGATCGGTGCGGCTTCGGCGTGGGGCGCCCTCGGGTGGAACGACGACGTGGAGGTGGTGGCCCGTCTCGCCCCGTCCGAGCCGGGCGACGACGTCGTGGCGGTCGCCAGACCGCTCGGCGCGCCACGGGTGACGGGTGGCCCCGGGCTGGTCCTCGACGCTGCCGCGACGGTGCGAGAGCGCAACCGGGTGGCCACTGACCACGTGTGGACCGACGCCCGAGGGCTCGTGCCGGCCCTCGTGGTCGGCGACACGAGCCGCACGCCGCAGGACCTGACCGAGGCCATGCTTGCAACGGGACTGAGCCATCTCTCGGCCGTCTCCGGCACCAACGTGACCCTCGTCGTCGCGGCGGCCGTGTGGGTGTGCGGCCTGCTCGGTGTCCGTCGGCGCTGGAGGCCTCTCGTCGCGGTCGTCGTGCTGGCCGCCTTCGTCACCGTGGCGCGACCGGAGCCGAGTGTCATCCGCGCCGCGGTGATGGGCGCGGTCGGCCTGCTCGCGCTCTCCACGTCACGGCGGCGGGCTGGCGTGCCGGTGCTGGCTGGTGCCGTGACGGCCCTGCTCGTCTGGGACCCCTGGTTGGCCCGGTCCTACGGTTTCGCGCTGTCGTCGGTCGCCACCCTGGGGTTGCTCGTGCTCGTCAGGCCATGGGGCGCCGCCATCGCCGCCGCACTGCCCCGCCGCGTCGCCTGGCTCGGCCCGGTCATGGCCGTCCCCCTCGCCGCACAGGCCGTCTGCGCGCCCCTCGTCGTGCCGCTCCAGGGGTCGGTGTCGGTCATCGCGGTCGTGGCCAACCTGCTCGCTGCCCCCTTCGTCGCGCCGGCCACCATCGCCGGGGTCACCGTCGCGGCCCTGGCTGTGGTCTGGCCTGCCGCTGCCGCCCTGCTCGCGTGGGCCGCCGCGGTGCCTGCGCAGGCCATCGCCGGGGTGGCACGGCGGTGCGCCGAGGCACCCATCGTCTCGATCCCCTGGGGTGACTCCGCCTGGCACGCTGTGGCGCTCGCCGGGCTGACGGCTGCCGGCATCGTCACCATCCCGTGGGCATGGCACCGGGGCCGGACCCGACCGGCGGTGGCCGCGGCGGCCGTGCTGGTGGCCGTTGGATTCTCGGCACCGATCCACCCGATCGCGTGGCCGCCACCGGGCTGGCTCCTCGTCGCGTGCGACGTCGGCCAGGGCGACGGGCTCGTCGTCAAGAGCGGTCCGGGCCGCGCGGTCGTCGTCGACACGGGGCCCGACCCCGCGCTCATCGACGAATGCCTCGGGCGACTACGCATCGAGGCCGTCGACCTCGTCGTCCTCACGCACTTCCATGCCGACCACGTCGATGGACTGGCCGGCGTGCTCGCCGCCCGGCCGGTGGCCGAGATCCGCGCCTCACCGGTCAGGGACCCGCCTGGTGAGGTCGAGGCTGTGGCGCGCCTCGCCGCGACGACCCGCACGCGCGTCGGTGAGCTGAGGGCGGGCCAGCGTCTCGACGTCGGCGCCGTGACGGCTGACGTCTGGTGGCCGGCCCGCGAGATCGACGCCGGCTCCGTCGCCAACAACGGGTCGGTGGTGCTGACCCTGCACGTCGGCGGTGTGAGCTTCCTGCTCGCCGGCGACATCGAGCGTGAGGCCGCCGCGGCGGTGCTGCGCGAGGTGCAGCGTGACCCGGCTCGCTGGGGCACCATCGACGTGCTCAAGGTCGCCCACCACGGGTCGGGCAACCGGGATGACCGCCTGCTCGACCACGTCTCGGGACGGCTGGCCCTCATCAGCGTGGGAGCGGGCAACGACTACGCCCATCCCACGCCGTCCACCCTCGCGGCACTCGACGCCCGCGGATTCGCGGTGCATCGCACCGACCTCGAGGGCGACCTCGCCGTCGTCAGCCGCGACGGCGAGATCAGGGTGGTCTCACGGTGAGGCCGGCTCGGCATCGGCGTCGGAGTCGACGCCGATGACGGCGACGTCGAGCGTGTCGAGCTCCGGGTCGGCTGCGTAGGCGATGCGCACCCCCGCGGCCAGAGCCGACTCCAGGGCGGCGACGACCTGCTCGGTCACCACCTCGCCCGGAGCCAGCACCGGCACGCCGGGCGGGTAGGGCGCGACGAGCTCGGTGCTCACCCGCCCGACGGCGGCGGCGAGCGGCACGCGCTCCCGCGGCGCAAAGAACGCTTCGCGTGGACTGCAGCCCTGCACCGGCGTCACCGACCACGAGGCTGCGGGCACGGTGTTCCGCGGCGCGCCGCGGTGTCGCTCGACGAGTGCCGCCAGCGTCGTCACGAGGTGGCCGATGCTCGTGGCGTCGTCGGCCAGGGTCGCGAGTGCCACGACCGTGTCACGGTCGGCCATCTCGACCGGCAGACCGGACTCGATCAGCCCCTGCTCGACGAGGACGCCGTCCGCGCCGGTGCCGGCGAGCAGCACCACGAGCTTCACGGGATCGACGTCAGGACCGTCGAGCACGCGAAGGCCGTCCACGTCGGCGAGTACCCGCCGGGCGTCCGCGACGAGCTCGATGAGCCGGCCGAACAGCGCGGCGCCGTGGTGCTCGAGCAGGGCCACCGCAGCGTCGGTGCTCGCGAGGATCGCACCTGCCGGGCTCGTCGTGTGGGTCGCCTCGAAGGCGGCGTCGAGGCGCGCCGGGTCGATCCGCTCCGTGCGCGCCAGCACGATCGCCGCCTGCGACCACGCCGGCAGCGTCTTGTGTGCGCTCGTCACGAGGGCGTCGGCCCCGAGCGAGATCGCGTGGCGTGGCAGGTCCGGGTGCCACCCGAAGTGGGCTGCCCACGCGGCATCGACGATCAGGGGTATGCCGTGTGCGTGGGCCTGTTCGGCCAGCTCCCCGAGGTGGCCTACCGTCCCGACGTACGACGGGTCGGTGACGAAGACGGCCCTCGCGTCGGGAGCCGACGCGAGCGCAGCGGCCAGGGCGTCGGGGGCCAGGCCGGACGGCATACCCCACCGGTCGTCGAGCGCGGACGCGACCCACACCGGCTCGAGCCCGGCGAGCACGAGGCCGAGCATCATCGAGCGGTGCAGCGTGCGCTGCACGATGACGCGGTCGCCGGGGCGCCCGACGGCGAGGGCAAGGGCCTGGTTGCCGTGGGTCGAGCCACCGACGGAGAAGCGGCAGAGGTCGGCGCCCCAGAGTCTCGCCGCACGTGCCTCGGCCTGCTGCAGCACGCCGCCGCTCAACCTCACCTCGTCCAGGCCACCATAGAGCGGCACGTCGTCGCGCACGATGGCGCCGACGAGGTCGGGGCGCTGCTTGTGCCCAGGGATCGTGAAGGGGTGCGGAGCTCGCTCGCCGTGGCTCAGCCAGGCGTCGAGCAACGGAGCGTGCGCACGCAGACCGCGTGGGTCGCGCGGGTCGGGCGCCTCAGCCACGGACGAGCTCTACGTCGGTCACGTCGAGGCCGGCGAGGTCGAAGCGGCGGGACGCGGGGTACCAACGATGGCGGCGAGCATCACGTCGAGGGCGGAGCAAGGGTAGGGCGCATGCGCCCATCATCGCCGACGAGCCCTGGGCGGTCAGGGGAAGAAGCCGCTCGTGCGCCGCACGTCGCCCGCGTAGTCGCGCCTCCGAGCACTGATGGCCTCGCCCACCGGGTCGCAGGAGCGCGTAAAGGTGGCCGCCGACGAGACGCGTGACGAGGTCGGCGAGTCGACGCGCGATCTCGTCGCTGCGGGCCGGGCGCGGAGGGCTGTCCGGGCGGCGTCGTGACGGGTGCCCGTCGCGACGCGCTAGGGAGATACGCCGACGGCGGCTTCGCGTCGCGCGTCACCGGCTGCGATCAGGCCCTGCGGCCCGAGCTCGGCGGCGCCCACCCCACCGAAGTACATGTGCGGACCGGGGTACTCGTGCGAGGCGAGCCCGAGGCGCGCGATCCCCTCGGAGATCGTCTCGGACGGCTCGTGATCGACGCGGACGGAGCCGTCGGGCATGAACCGCACGTGGGCCCGCGCCTCGTCGATCGCCTCCTGCAGGGTGTCCCCGCCGAGCATCGTGTGCCCGATCACCTGGAGCAGGGCCGTCGTGATGCGGTCGGCGCCGGGCGACCCGACGGCCAGGGACGAGCCGGCTGCGCCACGGGCCGTGGTGGGAGCCATGTTGGACGCGAGGCGCGTGCCCGAGGCCACCGCGTGCAGTCCGAGCCGGTTGAGCTCGGGCTCACCGAGGGCGTTGTTGAGCAGGATGCCGGTGCCGGGGATCACCATGCCGGCGCCGTAGCCCGACGACATCGTGATGGCGCAGGCGTTGCCGTGCTCGTCGACGGCCGAGATGTGGGCGGTCGATGCCGACGTCGGCAAGCCGGCGAGGCCGTGGCGCTCCACGTCGGCGAGCAGGGCGTGCCCGTCGCGCTCGAGGTCACGGGACTGGTCGTGCACGGACAGGCGATAGGAGAGGACGCGACGCTGGATGTCGAGGACGTCAGCCCACGACCGGTGGTCGCGGCGGGCCAGCTCGCCGAGCATCACCGCGAGCATCGGTCCGCCGACGGACGGTGGTGGGTTGAGCGCCACGGTCCACCCGCCCACCGCTCGGAGGGTCGGGGCGCGCACGACGGGCTCGTAGGCCTGGAGGTCGGCGCGCGTGATGAGGCCGCCGTTTGCGGCCATGTCGTCGACGAGGACCCGTCCGACAGCGCCGGTCGTGAAGAGCGAGGGTCCTTGCACCGCAAGGAGCTCGAGGATGTCGGCGAGGTCAGGGTTGGTCGAGATCTCGCCGGGTTGGATGGCCCCGCCGTCGGCGCCGGTGACGAGCGCGTGCGCCTCGGGGTCGGCGCCGAAGAGGGTGTCGCGCACGATGCCGAGGTAGAGGGCGGCGGAGGCGCCGACGGGATAGCCGTCCCGGCAGATGCGGGCGGTCGGCTCGACGAGGCGCCGCCACGGGAGGTTGCCGAAGCGGTCCCGCGCGAGCGAGAGCGCCTGCACGGCGCCGCTGTTGGCGACCGACCCGTGGCCGGCGCCGATGGTGACCCCGCCGCCGTAGTCGGTGCGGACCTCGCGGACACTGTGGCCGAACGCCGACTCCGACAGACCGCGGCCGGGCATCTCGACGTTGCCGTCGATGACCACCGGGCGGTGACCGGCCTGCCACACGTTGACGAAGGCGCCGCCCATGATGCTGACGACGCCGGGCTCGGTGCACATGGCAGCGAGGGCCGCCGCGATCGCGACGTCGACCGCGCCTCCTCCCTCGGCCGCGCACTCGAGGCCGGCGTCGAGCGCGGCGGGTCCAGTGGCGGCGAGCGCGACACGCGTCATGACGGCATTGTGGCGGTCGGACGGGAGGGCGGCATACCGTCTCGCCTCACGGGCGCCCGATCGCGTGGTAGTCGGCGTTGGGCACGAAGCCGAGTGCCGTCGAGACCCGGTTGGTGAGGTTGAACATGCCGACGACCTGGACGAGCTCCACGATCTGGTGGTCGTCGAGACCGACCGCCCGCAACGGCGCGAGGTCGGCCTCGGTGACCTCGGCCGGGTGCAGGGTCAATTTCTCCGCGTACGCGCACATCGCGCCCTCGCGCTCGGGCAGGTCCGCCTGGCGCCAGTTGGAGGCGACGAGGTCGGCGGTCACGGCGTCGCCGCTGAACGTGCGCAACGCCGCGCCGTGGCTGATCTCGCAGTAGGTGCAGCGGTTGACGCTGCTGACGACGACGGCGAGCAGCTCACGGTCGGCGTTGCTGAGGTGTCCCTCCTTGTTGACCAGGAGGTTGAAGTAGCCCCACCACGCAAGGAACTGCTCACCGTTGACGGCCTGCGCCCGGAAGACGTTGGGCACGAAGCCGAACGCCTCCTCGGACTTGTCCCACAGCCGCGTGACCCCGTCGGGCACGTCCTCGCGGTCGGGCAGGGGCAGGTAGGAGATGCGCGTCGAGTCACCCATGACGACACCGTATGCCGGGTGGTCGGCCTCGGCGCGCCACTGCGTCAGGCGGGGGCTGCGGCGAGCTCGGCGGGCGAGGCTGCGGGGTCGGCTCCGGCGGCGGCGCAGAGCGCGTCCATGGCAGCAGCGACGGCGGGCACGCGCAGCAGGTCGGGCGTCGTCACGGCGAGGATCTGCCGGTGCGAGGCCGGCGAGAGCGACAGCGTCGCGATGTCGTCGTGCTTGGCGGCGTTGAGGATGATGTCGGGCACGAGCGCGACCCCGAGGCCCGCGGTGACCAAGCCGAGCTGTGCGACGTAGTCCTCTATCTCGAAGGAGACGGTCGGCCTGAAGCCGGCCTTGTCGGCAAGGCCGACGAGGTGGGCCCGGCAGCGGGGACAGCCGGCGATCCAGTCCTCCGAGGAGAAGTCGGCGAGGGCGGCCGTGCCGGTCTGCGCCAGTGGGTGGTCCCTCGGGGTGGCGAGGCGCAGCTCGTCGTCGAGCAGGTGCCGGGTCACGAGGAGCGAGAGGTCCTCCTCGATCTCGCCCGCGTCGACGTCCGTGGTGGCGAAGATGACGGCGACGTCGCAGTCACCGGCTCGCAGCGCCGCGAGCGACTGCGGCGGCTCGGCCTCGGTGAAGGTCATCGTGATGTCGGGATGGCGGGCGCGCAGGATCGCGAGCGCCTTGGGCACCAAGGTCGCCGACGAGCTCGGGAAGGCCTGCAGGCGGACCCGTCCGGCGCGCAGGCCGGCGATGGCGGTGATCTCCTCCTCGGCGGCATCGAGCGCGGCGAGCACTCCGACGGCGTGCCGGGCGAGCACCTGACCGGCCTCGGTGAGGCGCACCTGCCGGCCGTAACGCTCGACGAGGACCGTGCCGGTGCGCTGCTCGAGCCGTCGGACCATCTGCGAGATCGCGGGCTGGGTGAAGCCGAGCGCGTTGGCGGCGCTCGTGAAGCTCCCCTCGTCGGCGATGGCCTTCATGACCCGGAGTCCCGCTGCGTCGATCATGCGTCAACCATAACGCCTCATTATGCAAAATGCGGAAGCCTGCACGTCGAGCATGTCCCCGCAGACCGGGTCGGAAGGGCCAGCCCTCGCGTGTCGAAGGCCGAGCTGCGCCGCTGGGCCGTCACGGCCGCCGAGTGGAACGGGGGCCAGCACGCCCGACGTAGGCTGAACGCGTGCAGCAGCCGGCCGGCCTACCCCCAGCCGTGACGACGCGGTTGGCGACGTCGCGCTCTCTCCCGCTCGAGACCCACGACCTCGGCACGTTCGACGACCTCGTCGACCTCGTGAGCGGGGGAGGTGTCGTCGTGCTGAGCGGCGCCGGCCTCTCGACCGAGTCGGGCATCCCCGACTACCGCGGCCCCGACGGCACCCGGCGCGTCGAGCCGATGACCTACGGCGAGTTCGCCGGGTCGAGCGAGGCGCGGCGGCGTTACTGGGCTCGCAGCTACATCGGCTGGCAGCGCTTCAACGCCGCCGCACCCAACGAGGGACACCGAGCCGTCACCGAGCTGCAGCGCGAGGGCTACGTCGGCCCGGTGATCACGCAGAACGTCGACGGGCTGCACCAGGCCGCGGGCGCCACCGACGTCGTCGAGCTGCACGGCTCCCTCGACCGCGCGGTCTGCCTGACGTGCGGCGAGGTCACGACACGCCTCGGGCTGCACGAGCGGATGACCGAGGCCAATCCCGGCTTCATGCAGCGCTTCGCGGAGGCCGCCGCCGCGGTGGGCTCGCAATGGGGTGAGCAGGTGCGCCCCGACGGCGACATCGTGCTCGAGGACTCTCTCGTGGCGTCCTTCCACACGCCGCGCTGTCTTGTCTGCGGCCACGACACCGTCAAGCCCGACGTCGTCTTCTTCGGCGAGTCGGTGCCGAAGACCCTGGTCGAGCGGTGCTTCTCGCTCGTCGAGTCCGCCGGTGCCGTGCTCGTGCTCGGGTCGTCGCTCGCGGTGATGAGCGGCTATCGCTTCGTTCGCCGCGCCCACCAGCGCGGGGTGCCCGTGGCCATCGTCACGCGCTCGGCCACCCGCGGTGACGCCGAGGCGACCGTGCGCCTGCACGCGCCGCTCGGCCGCACGCTCACGCAGCTGCGCGGGGCCCTCGGCCACTGAAGGTGCTGCGGTTGCTGGGGATGGGGGCTGCGCCGCCTGGGTATGCCGTCCGGCCCGGTCACGCGCGCACCCCGCTGACCTCGCGCGCCTCGGGGTGCTCCTCGTCCCCGAGGTCCCACAGCTCGAGGGTCTGCACCACCCAGTAGGCGCCGAAGAGCACGAGGATGACGACCTCGGCGACGAGCACCGTGAGGCCGAAGCCGCTCACGGTCAGGTGGAGGACGACCGTGACGGCCAGCAGCACCCCGAGCGTCACCGCGAGGGCGAGATAGGTGCGTCGGTAGGCGGCCGCGGTCGCGAGCTCGGACGGGTCGGCGCCGTGCCGCTCGTCGACACGGAGCGCGCTGCACACCATGACCGCGATGGCCCCGGCCACCATCGTCGTGGCGGCGACACCGTGGGCGACAGCGACGAGGGGTCCGCGCAGCGAGGGCCACGAGCGCGAGCTCGATGACGACGATGCCGGCGCACACGAACGAGAGCACGACGGTGCCCGCGGCCGGGCGTGCAGCGCTGCCCGCCACGCATCGCACGCACGCGAATGGCAGCGACGGCAACCAGCGCGAGAAGTGTCGCGACGACCAGCGTCGGCACGCTGATGCCGATGCCGGCCGCGATCTCGTCGGTGGTCTCGTCGAACGAGCTCGTCCCGCAGCGGAGGTCGGGCACGGTCGGAACGGCGGCGACGAGCAGCGCCATGAAACCGGAGAAGTCGAGCAGCACGTTCTCCTCCGGGGAGTGGCCCTCGTAGGCGATGAGCGTGATGCCCAAGGCGCAGAGGGCGCCGACGACGACGGTGCGGGCCGGGGTGAAGTAGTAGGCGCTGACCGAGCCGAGCCAGCACGACCGGTCGGTGCCGAGCCACCACTGGAGCACGACGGACAGCGGCAGGGCGAGGAGCAGGCCGACCATGGCGCCGCGCAGATAGCGGTAGGTCTGCACGACGTCGCGGGTGGTTGCCACCGCGGGAGGCGGCGTGGGGACTGACGGGGGCGGCGGCATACGGCAAGCCTGTCAGCGACCGCCGACGCCCGCCTGATGAGGGTTCGGGCGGGCGTGAGGCGGTCGCGCGGCGGAGGGTGGGCCCTGGCCAGCGGCTCGCTCGCGGCTCAGAGGCGGCGCAGGACGGCGGTGACCTTGCCGAGGATGGTGGCGTGGTCGCCGTCGATCGGGTCGAAGGCGGGGTTGTGTGGCATCAGCCACACGTGGCCCTCCTTGCGCTTGAAGGTCTTGACGGTGGCCTCGTTGTCGAGCAGCGCCGCGACGATCTCGCCGTTCTCGGCCGTCTGCGCGCGCGAGACGACGACCCAGTCGCCGTCGCAGATGGCGGCGTCGATCATCGAGTCCCCGACGACCTTGAGCAGGAAGAGCTCGCCCTCGCCGACGAGCTGCTTGGGCAGGGGGAAGACGTCGTCGACGACCTCCTCGGCCGTGATCGGCACACCCGCGGCGATGCGGCCCAGCACGGGCACGTAGGCCGCCTGCGGACGAGCGTCGCCCGAGTCGGTCTCGACGTCGTGGCGGCCGGAGTGCTCGGCGCTCGAGGAGGCGATGTCGATGACGTCGCCCCCGCGGTGCAGCAGCTCGGCAGGGGACGTGTCGGGCGAGACGATCTCGAGAGCGCGCGGGCGGTTGGGGTCGCGGCGCAGGTAGCCCTTGGTGACGAGAGCGTTGAGCTGGTGAGAGACGCTCGAGGGACTCGCCAGGCCGACGGCGTCCCCGATCTCGCGCATGCTCGGCGGGTAGCCGCGGCGGTCGACGGAGTTGCGGATGACCTCGAGCACGCGCCGCTGGCGCACGGTCAGCCCGTCGCCCTTGTCGCGGTCGGGAAACTCGGTCACGCCCATGCTCGTCCCCTTGCGGTGTGCGACCAGTGTCAGTGGTGACTGGTGAGGTGTGTGGTGTGAGGAAAGACTATGAGATTCGAACACAGTTGCCAAACATCTGTTCGACGCGTGTCTCGACTTCTTCGAACGGGCGTGCTACAAATCGTACAGGCGTTCGATCGAACACCCGTTCGCCGCAGCAGTCCGCACCACCGCAGAGGTCACACCACCGGGAGGTCAGCATGAGCGCCATCGCCCACCAGGCACCGATCATCGAGCACCACGATCGACGCGCGCACCTCGTGCTCGTGCCCACCGGTCCCGACGCCGTGCGGGCGGCGCGGCCAGCATGGGCGGCACGGGCTATGGAGCCCCCGCTGCGGCTCACCCGCCTCGGGCGCCTCGTCATCGCACTGGCCATCGCGACCGCCATCGCGGTGCTGGGTGTCGGTCTCGCCGGCCAACTGGCGACCGCGGGCTCCGCGCCGCGCGCCGTGACCGTCGGCTCGGGCGACACGCTCTCCGAGATCGCCGCCCGTGAGCTGCCGGGCCTGCCGATCGCCGACGGCGTGATCGAGATCCAGCTCGCCAACGGGCTGTCCTCCAGCCAGATCAGCGCCGGGCAGGCGCTGGTCATCCCCCAGCCGTGACCGGCTGAGAACCCCCGACGGCCGCGTTGGCTCCACCATCAGCGGCCGGTGTGCGACGGCGATTCGACCCCGCCTCAGCGCGCCCAGGGCGCCGCACCCCTCCCAGGGTGCGGCGTTCTGCTGTCCCGTCCTGCTGTCCCGTCGCGAACGGCAGGCCCGACCTGTGGACGACGGCGAGCGCTCCGTTGCGTGCTGTGGACGAGGCCGAGCACCGGTGGTCGGCCGCTGCCTAGCCTGCTCGCACGTGGAGGGAGTGGGAGATGCAGGTGAGAGTGGAGACCAGTGGTCTGCGTGCGAGCGTGGCTGCCGTCGAGGAGGCGCTCGCCCGGCTCGAGCGGGTGCGGGTCGCGGACGATGTCGGCGTCGTGGGTGCGGCGTTCCGCGGCGGCCGGACCGCAGCGGCGGCGGGGCAGGTGTGCACGGTCTGGGGCCGTCGACTCGCGGCGTTGCGTTGGCAGGTGCGCTCGACGGGCGCGGCCCTCGAGGTGGCGGCGGCCGGCTACGACGCCGTGGAGGAGGTGGTCAGACGGGCATGGGGATCGCTCGCCACGTCGCCACCGTCGCCACCGTCGCCTGCGTCGCCTGCGTCGCCGTGACGGGGGTCTCGATCGGTGACCTACGTGCGGCGAGGCCAGAGGTGCTCTCGGCGGTGGCCCGGCGAGTCGAGGAGCACCGGCAGGCGGTCGTGGGCGTGATGGAGACCGTGCTGCGCGGCCGGTCAGTGGTCCTCTCCGGGGTCCTCTCCGGGGCTCTCTCGGGGGCTCTCCTCGGGGGCGGGCGCCGCTGGCACCACAACCTCGCGCTGGTCAGGGCCCGCGGCCTCCGCAGCCGCCGGCCGATTCTCCGGCCTCGCTGGAGAGCTCGCGCACCTCGCAGGCGATCTGGGCGTCTGCTCCCAGGCGCTCAGCCACGCGGGCCTGCGCCTGCGGGCAGCGGTGGAGCTCCTCGAGCGAGCGAGCGCCCGGGCGCACGACCGCGGAGCCCAGGTCACCGATTCGGGCAGCATCGTCGTGCCGCTGCGAGCATCCACCGGCGATCCGGTGCTCGACAGCCACGAGGCGCGGTCGGATGCGCTGATGCGCGAGGAGGTGGCGGCATACCTGAGGCAGGCCGAGCGAGTGGCCACCGAGACCGACATCGAGCTCTCACGGCACCTGGTCGCCTCGGCGACGGGCACGGCTCACCGCCGGGGACCGCGGCGTGTTGGCCTCGCTGCCACCGCCCGGCGCGGTGGGTGGCGGGTCGGGCGGGTCCGGCTCGTCGTCAGGCTCGTCGTCAGGCTCGTCGTCAGGCCCGTCGTCCGGTGACGTCTTCGCGAACGCCGCCTGGTGGCGCAGCCTCACGAGCGAGGAGCGTGGCCGGATCATCAGCGTGCACCCGGAGTGGGTCGGGCCACGCGACGGACTGCCTCCCGCTGACCGCGACCACGCCAACCGGGTCCTGCTCGACCGGGCGGAACGCGCCGCCACAGGGCGGTTGGCGGCACTCCAGGCAGGGGGGTCGGCGCGGCCCGATGAGCTGGGTGCCGGGGGAGCGGTCGTCCTCGGGCTCGGACTCTCGGAGCGGGCCGCCGCGCTCGAGCTGGTGCGGCGGCGCCTCGCCGCGCTGCGCGCCGTGCGTGGGGTCCTGTCGCGCACGGACGGCGTCCGCCGGCGCCTGCTGCTGCTCGACGTCACGGGTCGACATCCGAGGGCGGCGGTCTCGATCGGCGAGATCGACACCGCTGCACACATCGCAACCTTCGTCGGCGGCTTCACCACGACGGTCGCGGGTGACCTCGATCGGCATGACCGCGACCTCGCCCGGCTCCGGTCGAGCGCGCAGGGAATGGCTCGCGGCGACGTCGCCGTGGTGACGTGGCTGGGCTACGCGGCACCACAGGTCGACGAGGTGCTCTCGCCGTCGCGCACGGTCATCGCGACGGGGGTGGCGGCGCGCGCGGCCGACGACCTGGCAGCGTTCGTGACGGGCCTGGACGCCGCGCGCGACCTGCCGCCCGACCAGAGCGTGCTCGCGCATTCCTACGGCTCGGTCGTGCTGTCCTTCGCGTTGCGTCGGCCGACCGGCATCGACCGGGTCGCCCTCATCGGCTCTCCCGGCACCGGGGGAGCGGTGCGCTCCATCGTCGACACCGGTCTGAAGCCCGGCGGCTTCAACGTGCTCGGCTCCATCGACGACGCGGTCGTCGCGAGAGGCGGCGTCGTCCTCGGCCCTGCCGCAGCCTCCGTCGTCGGCGCCCGAGCACTGTCCACCTATGCGCCGGGCGGAGCGGGCTCGCCGGCCGCTGACCGCACGTCGCGAGGTCACTCCGACTACCTCAAGGCGGGAAGCGACAGCGCCTTCAACCTCGCCGCCGTCGTGGCCGATCGGCCCGATGCGACGGTGGCCGAGTCCGAGGCGGAGCGAAGGCGCAAGGGGCGGCGGTGACGCCACATCGGGGAGCGGAGGGGGTCGTCCACCCCAGATGTGGTGGCGACACGCCGGGGCCCCTGTGACTCGTGAGGTGTTTGCGCAGGTCAGCGACTCGTCGCATCGAATCGTCGTCGTGTGCTTGCGGTGCCAGGTCACACCGTGCCTACAGTTACCCCTACATCTAGTAGTTACACGGATGTAAGACGTCCACATGTAGTCCCCAGGCAAACGGGGGTTACCCACACGTCGTCCCCAGGTCATCCCCAGCTCGACCCCTGATCCGTCCACAGGCCCGCGCCGGGCCCACGAACACCGGCGCGGGTCGGTGGGCCGGATCGGAGGCGTGCGGACGGCATACGGGAGGGGCTCCGGGCGTTTCACCAGCGGCAACCACGGAAGGGGAGGTGACCGACGTGCACTGTCCGTTCTGTCGCCACACCGACTCGCGCGTCATCGACTCGCGCACCACTGACGACGGCGCGGCGATCCGCCGCCGACGCCAGTGCCCTGAGTGCAACCGTCGGTTCACGACGCTCGAGACCTCGAGCCTCAGCGTCATCAAGCGGTCGGGGGCGTCCGAGCCGTTCAGCCGGGCCAAAGTGCTCTCCGGGGTCCGCAAGGCCTGTCAGGGCCGACCGGTCACGGAGGACGATCTGGCGCTGCTGGCCCAGCGGGTCGAGGAGACCATCCGGGCGCTCGGCAACGCCGAGATCGAGGCGCACGAGGTCGGCATGGCCGTCCTCGAGCCGCTCCGAGAGCTCGACGAGGTCGCCTACCTCCGGTTCGCCAGCGTCTACCAGGGCTGGGAGAGCCTCGAGGACTTCGAGGGTGCGATCGCCCTCCTTCGAGCCGAGCGCGACGCGGTGGGGGAGGAGCCATCGGGCTCGACCCCGCTCGGCGCGCAGCGGTAACAGCGGCACCACCCGCACCACCATCCTCCACGAGCACACCCGCCGAACGGCCAAGGGGACTGTCAGACCCCGGCGAGACACTGGCATCGACGAGACGAGCACGAAGCCCATCGGGCCCCCGGGAGGGTCCACCACGGTCAGGGAGGCCGCACGACATGACGGAGATCGGTAACCGGAGCTCTCGCTCGAAGGCTGGCGCCAAGGGCGTCAAGATCGAGCGCATCTACACGACGCCTGGAGTCCACCCCTATGACGAGGTGACCTGGGAGAAGCGCGACGTCGTCCAGCAGAACTGGAAGACCGGCGTCACGATCTTCGAGCAGCGAGGGGTCGAGTTCCCCGACTTCTGGTCGGTCAACGCGAGCACGATCGTCACCACCAAGTACTTCCGCGGAGCCGTCGGCACGGCCGCCCGCGAGGCCTCGCTCAAGCAGCTCATCGACCGTGTCGTGCTCACCTACGGCGCCGCGGGCAAGAGCAACGGCTACTTCGCGTCCCCGGAGGACGCCGAGGTCTTCGAGCACGAGCTCACGCATGCCCTGCTGCACCAGGTCTTCTCGTTCAACTCGCCCGTGTGGTTCAACGTCGGCACCAAGAGCCCGCAGCAGGTCTCGGCCTGCTTCATCCTCTCCGTCGACGACTCGATGGACTCGATCCTCAACTGGTACAAGGAGGAGGGCAAGATCTTCCAGGGTGGCTCCGGCGCGGGCCTCAACCTGTCGAGGATCCGCTCGTCCAAGGAGCTGCTCTCCTCCGGCGGCACGGCCTCCGGCCCGGTCTCCTTCATGCGCGGCGCCGACGCGTCCGCCGGCACCATCAAGTCGGGCGGCGCGACGCGTCGTGCGGCCAAGATGGTCGTGCTCGACGTCGACCACCCCGACATCGAGGAGTTCGTCGAGACGAAGGCGCGCGAGGAGGACAAGATCCGCGCGCTGCGCGACGCCGGCTTCGACATGGACCTCGGTGGCAAGGACATCGTGTCCGTCCAGTACCAGAACGCCAACAACTCGGTTCGCGTCAACGACGAGTTCATGAAGGCCGTCGAGGACGGCACCGAGTTCGGTCTGCGCTCACGCCGGGACGGCTCTGTCATCGACACGGTCGACGCCCGTGAGCTCTTCGGCAAGATCGCCAAGGCCGCGTGGGAGTGCGCCGACCCCGGCATCCAGTACGACGACACGATCAACGCCTGGCACACCAACCCCGAGACCGGCCGCATCACGGCGTCGAACCCCTGCTCGGAATACATGTCGCTCGACAACTCCTCGTGCAACCTCGCCTCGCTCAACCTGCTGAAGTTCCTGCGCGACGACGACACGTTCGACGCGCCGACCTTCCAGAAGGTCGTCGAGCTGGTCATCACGGCGATGGACATCTCCATCTGCTTCGCCGACTTCCCGACCGAGCCGATCGGCGAGACGACGCGCAACTACCGTCAGCTCGGCATCGGCTACGCCAACCTCGGCGCGCTGCTCATGGCCACCGGCCACGGCTACGACTCCGAGGGGGGCCGTTCGCTCGCCGCATCGATCACCTCGCTGCTCACCGGCGCCGCCTACAAGCGCTCCGCCGAGATGGCTGCGGTCGTCGGTGCCTATGCCGGCTACGCCCGCAACGCTGACGCCCACAAGCGCGTCATGCGCAAGCACCAGGCCGCCAACGACAACATCAAGACGCTCGACGTGATGGACGGTGGCATCCACCAGCTCGCGACGAAGGCTTGGGACGACGTCATCAAGCTCGGCGAGAAGGACGGCTACCGCAACGCCCAGGCGTCGGTGCTGGCTCCCACGGGGACCATCGGCTTCATGATGGACTGCGACACGACGGGAATCGAGCCCGACTTCTCGCTCGTGAAGTTCAAGAAGCTCGTGGGCGGCGGCTCGATGCAGATCGTCAACCTCACGATTCCGCGCGCCCTGCGCAAGATGGGCTACACCGGCGAGACGGTCGAGGCGATCGTCGAGTACATCGCCGACAAGGGCCACGTCATCGACGCTCCCGGCCTCAAGCCGGAGCACTATGAGGTCTTCGACACCGCCATGGGCGCGCGCTCGATCTCGGCCATGGGCCACGTCCGCATGATGGCCGCGACGCAGCCCTTCCTCTCCGGCGCGATCAGCAAGACGGTCAACCTGCCCGAGGACGCCACGGTCGAGCAGATCGAGGACGTCTACCTGCAGGGCTGGAAGCTCGGCCTCAAGGCGCTCGCCGTCTACCGCGACAACTGCAAGGTCGGTCAGCCGCTGTCGGACGGTGGCTCCACCGCCAAGGACAAGAAGGACGCGTCCGACGCCGCAGCCGCCGAGGTCAAGGTGCGAGAAGGTGATCGAGTACCGCCCGGTCCGTCGCCGTCTGCCCAAGCGCCGCTCCTCGCAGACGACGTCGTTCGCCGTCGGTGGCGCTGAGGGCTACCTCACGGCCGGCACCTACGACGACGCGCAGCTCGGCGAGATCTTCCTCAAGTTCGGCAAGCAGGGCTCGACCCTGGCCGGTGTGATGGACGCCTTCTCGATCGCCGTCTCCATCGGCCTCCAGTACGGCGTGCCGCTCGAGACCTTCGTCGAGAAGTTCACCAACCTGCGTTTCGAGCCGGCTGGTCTCACGGACGACCCGGACGTTCGCATGGCGCAGTCGATCATGGACTACGTCTTCCGTCGTCTGGCGCTCGACTACCTCGACTTCGACACCCGCTCGTTCATGGGCATCCACACGGCTGCCGAGCGGGCCCGTCAGGTCGAGACCGGCTCCTACGAGGCGGACTCCGACGACTCGGACGAGGACCTCGAGGACGAGCTGGAGTCGCTTCAGCAGTCGGCTCCCGTCGCCAAGAAGGCGCCCGAGGCCAAGGCTGACGACAAGGTCGAGCTCAAGGCCTCCGAGGTGAAGTCCGGCGCCGGCGCAGCGTCGGCCCGCGAGATCTCCAGTGAGGTGCACAGCTCGGCCGATCTGCTCGAGAAGTTCGGCGGCATCACGGCCGACGCACCGATCTGCATGACCTGCGGCACCAAGATGCGTCCCGCCGGCTCCTGCTACGTCTGCGAGGGCTGCGGAAGCACCAGCGGCTGCAGCTGATCCTGCAGGCCTCGCAATGAGGGGGTGGCCCACGGGCCACTCCCTCACTGCTTCACCGTCGACGGGAGCTGCCGCCGACGCAAGTCCTGGCAAGGTCACAGCGCTCGCAGGGGACCGTCCTGCGGGAGTGAGGTGGCCTCCTGATCAGCTCAGCGCGCAGAGCGCTGACCGGGGAGCGGCAGGCTCACAGGTGACGGAAGTCGAGGGCACGCACCTCACTCTTCGCGGCCGCGAGCATCTCGGCGAAACTGCCCCGTCGAGTCGGCGCGGCGGCCTCCTGGGCGGTGAGAGCGGTGAGGATGAGCGAGGCGTCCGCGTCGTTCATGGCACTCGACAGGCGCGGGAGCTCCTCGGCCTCCTCTGCCTTCGCGTGATGCGTGATCGCGTCCTCGATGAGGGCGAACTGGGTGCTGAACACAGGCGACGAAGGATCGAGCTGCTCGAGGTGCTCCAGCTGCTGCCCGACCCCTTCCTCCTCGAGGACTCGCTGCCGCGCGACATCTTGAGCGGCACCGCCATGCAGGAGCGGGTGAATCAGCGCTTCCTCCACCGCCTCGTGCCCGGCGAGATAGCCCAGCAGGGCACGCAGCCGGGCCTCCCGGTCCTCTGGAACTGCCGTGCTCACGAGCTGGATCAGGCTCGTGATCTTGGCGTGCTGCGCCGCGATGGCACCGATCACGTCGTCTGAGGTCGCGGGGCGAGGCCGGTCCGATGCGGCCGGTGCTTCTGACGGCACTGCCCCTGCTCCCGCGGCACACCTGTACTTGGCTCGCGTCCCCGTCGAAGGCGGGGTGGCGGCTCGACACCTTGCGCACCGCCGTCAGGTGGCCGCCGAGGTAGCCGGCGGCCCCGGCGGCCCCGGCGCCGGCGAGCGCCAGAACCGCGCCGACGCGGTGGCGGTCACGCCGACGCGCTGTCCACGACCCGGCATACAGCACCACGGCCGTGGCGTTGAGCGCGGCGTGGGCCACCCCGACGCGCTGCGTCGGGCGGTCAGCTCGACGCCACTCCGCCCATCCGGAGAGGGCGGTGGGTGCCGCCGTGATCAGACCGATGCTCACGAGCCGCTGGGCGGCCTCTCGCGAGGCGGGACCGCCGAAGAGGTCCAGTGCCGTCGTCGCCATCCACATCCCGAGCGGAAGGTCGCTCAGCGAGGGGTGCAGCGCGTGACCCATCCACTCGCCACGGAGCACCGCTCCGGCGGGTGAGGTCTCGAGGGGCGCAGTGACCCTGCGCATCGTGTCCACGGCAGGGTCGAGGCCGGCATTCTGTTCCAGTGCCACCGCCGCGCGGGCGGGTGCTGGGAGCCGACGGGCGTCCTGGTTCGAGGTGGTCATGTAGACGACGTACCCAGCCGTGGGTGTGAGTCACTGAATGTGCGCGATGGGTGCCCCGGGGCGGTCGACAACGACAGCAGCACGCCGATGCCCCCGGATTGCGTCCGGGAGCATCAGCGTCGGGACCCCGCTCACCCTCGTCAGGAGGCTGGTCGGATGTTCTGGTTGACGTGGAAGACGTTTCCGGGGTCGTAGGTCGCCTTGGTCCTGGCCAGCCGGTCGTAGTTGCCGCGGTACGACGCGCGGATCCGGTCATCTCCCTCGTCGTCCATCATGAAGTTGACGTAGGCGCCGCCGGCGGAGGTCGGGTGCAGCTCCTCCCAGTAGTTCCGCGTCCATTGAGTCAGAGCCGGGGCGTTGGCGGGATCGGGGTCGACCCCGACGATGACGCCCGCCCAGCCCCCGTCACGGTAGGCGAATGCCGTGTCCGACTGGCTGACACGCATCGTCGCCCCGTCGATCGGGTAGAGGTGCATCGTCGAGGCGGCCGTTGGCAGCTCGTTGCCGAACTTCACGTGCGTCTTGATGGCGCCGTCAGTGATCTCCGTGAAGAAGTCCGCCTTCCAGTACCATTGCAGCCCAGCCGGATACAGCGCATCGAATGCCTGTTGGAGCACGTTGAAGGGCATCGGCCCGACGCCGACAAGCCAGGGCGAACCGAAGGCCTTGACAGGTGCGAGCACGTCGTCCGCCTTGGCGTGCGATCCGGTGTAGCACCACACGATCGCGCAGGCCTTCTTTCCCCAGAGCTCTTCGGGGAACGGCGCGCCACCCGGGACGGTGATCAGGCCGAACCACCCGGAGAGCTCCTCCGGGAGGGACGGCAGCAGGGCGCGGTACCACTCGAGCACCTCCGTCGTGTCGGCGATGTCGTAGAGCACCGGGCCGCCGATCACAGTGCCGTGCTCCCCGATGTCGTGGCACGCGAACGTGAACGAGGTGACGACCCCGAAGTTGCCGCCGCCACCGCGCAGCGCCCAGAACAGGTCGGGGTGCGAGTCAGCGGCCGCCGTGACGAAGCTGCCGTCGGCGAGCACCACGTCGGCGCTCACCAGGTTGTCGATGGTGAGCCCGAAGCGTCGTGTCAGATAGCCGATACCCCCTCCCAGCGTCAGTCCGCCGACCCCCGTCGACGACAGGAACCCCGAAGGCGTGGCCATCCCGAAGGCGACCGTGGCGTGGTCGACGTCGCCCCACGTGCAGCCGCCGTCGACCCTTACCGTGCGCGCGTCGGGGTCGACCGTCGTGCTCCGCAGCCCCGACAGGTCGACGACGAGACCGTCGTCGACGACTCCCAGGCCGCCCGCGTTGTGTCCACCGCCGCGGATCGCGAGAGGGACCCCGTGCTCGCGCGCGAAGTTGACGCACGCCATGACGTCCGCGACGTCACTGACCCTGGCGATCGCGGAAGGGTGGCGGTCGATCATCCCGTTGTACACGGCGCGCGCCGAGTCGTATGCCGGATCGCCGGGTCTCGTCAGCGGCCCCCGCAGCGCTCCCGCCAGGTCGTCGTACGGTGCCGCCATCGTGGCGGACCTGGTGATGGTGTCGGACATCGTCCCTCCTCAGGTGAAACATCGAATGGAGGGGACGCTAGGCAGGCGAGCGTTCGCGAACCGTTCGGCGGGTCAGCGCTCGGCGAGGTCGTGCTCACAGCGTTGTGCCAGTGCGTCCGCGCCCTGCTGCCGGGCGAGCTCGTGGGCCGCCCGCAGCTTGGCGGCGCCCCGCTCGCTCGGGTCGAGGGATGCTCTCAACCGGAGCACCTCGGGCAGCCACCAGAGGTCCTCCCGCGCCTGGGCGTATGCCTCCGCCGCGTCGAGCACGGCCGCTGCGGCCCCGGTCGAGCCCGTCCGGGTGAGCACATCGGCCTCGAGGGAGAGCCAGAACGGTGTGCGCGCCTGGGATCCTCGCGCGGCGAGCCTGGCGATCGCCTCGCCTATGCGGCGCGCCCCGGAAGCGTCGTGCTGGGCACACCCGCTGAGCATCTCGGCCCACTCCCCGTAGTAGGCGAACCGATGCCTCTCGACGAGGACGGCCAGCTCGGAGGTGGCGTCGAGCAGGGCGTGGACGTCGCCGAGCAGGTGCTGGGTCAGGCCGCTGTAGGCCAGCGCCACCGCCAGCGAGTACGGGTGGTCACGAACCCGGGCGCGCTCCACCGCTGCGGCAGCTTCCGAGCGGGCCTCGTCGGCACGACCCATGAGCCACAGCGCATGGGCGAGCCAGGCCTGAGCGTGCACCTCGGGTCGGGTCCCGACCATCAGCGAGAGGGGAGCGTCCTGAGTCAGGGTGACTGCGGCACGCAGGTGCTCGGCTCCGACCCGCGGCCGCCCCGCCGACAGCTCCACGCCGCCCATGGCGAAATGGGCCTGGCCGGCCAGCGGGGTGCCGGGCCGGGCGAGCGCCAGTGCCCTGACGGCGGGCGCCACACTCCGGACCGATTCGCCCTGGACGTACTTGACGGCCCAGAGCCCCACGAGGCTCTTGACGAGTGTCTCCTCCTCGCCCGCGCGTTCCGCGAGTGCGATGGTGCGCTCGAGCACGCTCTCGAGACGCTTCGACGAGTACCCGTAGGCGGCGTTGAGCGGGGGCGCCAATGTCACCAACAGCTCGAGCACCTCGTGGTCGCGGCTGGGTGAGAAGGGCTGGTGCTCGAGGATCGCGAGCGCCCGCTCGTAGTGCCTGACCGCGTCAGTGTTTGCGAACACCGACGTCTCGGTCGCAGCCGCCCGAAGGTAGTGCACGAGCGCCCGATCGGGCCGGCCGCCACGCTCGTACTGCTCCGCCAGCAGGGCAGCGACCACGTCGAGGTCGGCGCCAGCCGACTGCTCGAGGCCCAGAGCGATCCGCCGATGGGTGAGCCACCTCCGCGCTGGCGTCACCCTCGCGTAGGCGGCATCTCTCAGCAGGTCGTGCGTGAAGTCGTAACCCGGCCGCCGCTCGCGCACGATCCGGTGTCGCCAGAGCTCGTCCACCGCACTCACGACGGTGTCCGCGTCGAGGTCGCTTGCCGCCGTGAGCAGGTCGAGGGTGAAGTCGCGCCCGACGGCAGCAGCGAGGCCAGCGACCTCGCGTGCCGTCGGAGACAGCTGTTCGAGTCGGTCGTCCAGGACTCTGCCCACCCTGGGCGCCTCGGCGGACGTCTCCCCGTCGGCGGCGAGGGAAGCCTGGATGACGAAGAAGGGCAGGCCCGCCGTCGTGTCGTTGATGAGGGATCGCTCCCGGGCCGCGAGCTCGCGCCCGAGCAGCGCCTCGGCGAGCGCTACGGTGTCCTCTCGTGGCAGTGGCATGAGGGCCACCTCCGCGACCGGTTTCCACGACCGGATCTCGCGCAACGCGGCGAGGACCACCGCATTCTCCCTCATGTCGTCGGATCGGGCCGTGCAGACGACGAGGACTGGGTCGGTGCGTGCGAGCTGCAGGAAGAAGGTCAGCCACGTCACCGACTCGTCGTCGCACCACTGGACGTCGTCGAGCACGAGCAGGGTGGGCCGTCCCGAATTGAGAACGGCGCGAGCGAGACCTTCGTAGAACCGGTGCCGACGCCAGGACTCGACGACGGCGTCCCCGGGGTTGATCTGCGGTGCGGCGCGGCCATCGCGAGCACGCCCGGGCAGCAGACGAGCCACCTCCGTCTGCCACACGAGGTCGAGGCCGCCCAGCATGCCCTGCCAGTCGAGCTCTCGGAGCCAGTCCGCGACCGGCGCCAAAGCCACCCGGGGGGACTGGCCGAAACAGCGCGTCGACACGACGACGCCGCCCTGCGAGCGGACGGTGTTCGCGAGCTCACCGACGAGCCGCGACTTGCCCACCCCGGCCTCACCGAGGACCAGGGCCAGTCCGCTCTCGCCCGCCGCCGCGTCCTGCCATCGGGCCGTGATGGCCTCCAACTCCGATCGACGCCCGATGAAGGGCGCCGCAGGGGCGCGGCCTCGGCGCGTGGGGATGTCGTCGCCATACTCCGGTCTCGGCGCCACGCCGTCCACGAGCGACGTTGTCGAGTCGTCGGGTGCTACGCCAAGCACGCGGTCGAGTGTCTCGACGCACCGGTGGTAGGTCGTCAGGGCAGCCGCGCGATCGCCGGCCTCGAGCTCGAGTGCGATGAGAGCTTGGTAGCCGACCTCTTCGAGCGGGGCCAGCTGGACGCGCCGTCGGGCAAAGGTGCGTGCGCCCTCCAGTTCCCCGGAGTCCCGAAGGCCTTGCGCTGCAAGGTCGCACAGCTGCACACAGTCGCGGTGCAGGTCGTCCCTCGGGCCGATGACACATTCGTCGTACACGCCGGGAAGCAGCTCACCGAGATGGGCGCTGAGGGCCGCGAGGGCGTGCTTGATTGCCTGAGCAACCTCGCCGGATGCCAGGGTCGCCCGAGCTGCGTCACGTTCGCGGCAGAAGATCCGCAGGTCGACGAGACAGAGCTGGGAGTCCTCCCAGGTCAGGGTCCGCTTGCCGACGACGAGCGAAGGGCAGTCCAGTTGCAGCCGCAGGTCGTGGAGCTCACGACGCAGGTTGGTTCGCGCCTGGCTGTCCGTAGAGCTCGGCCAGAGGGCTGTGGCCAGCCTCTCCCGAGGTTGGGGGACGCCGGCCTGCACGATGAGCAGGGTCAGGAGCTCGAGGGAGCGCACGGACACCGGTCGGGCGCTCCCATCAATGGTGTTCAGGAGGCGTCGGTCACCCAGGAGATGGAGTTCCCACATCCGAGCTCCTTCCGACGTCCGGCACACCTCCGATCCAGTGTGACCCCACCGGGTCGGAGCGCGGCGAGGAGCGGCAAATGTGGGGGAGCAGGTCGGTGGTCGAGCTGAAGATCCCGCAGTGGGCCCCGACGTCATCGTCAGGATGTTCTCCAGATCCCCACGGCTGGGGATGGATGGACCAGCTCACGCATGTGAGGAGATCGACGCGCGTCCACAACCAGCGCGGGTGTCCCGAAGCCCCCGGCCACCTCCTCCACCAGGCACGCCTCGGGGGCCGGTGCGCGACACCGCGAACCGCGCCCTGTGTCCCGCTTGCCGGGGCGCTCGTCGTGTTGTGGTGCGACGACACCGGCGTGGGTGCAGGATGAGGGAGTCGGGGACTGGCGCCCGGGCGCACCGTTGCAGGAGGACTGCTCATGGCCATGCCGAGCCCCGGCTACTCGATCACCGTCCGGGTCGAGCTGCCGGCAGGAGCCACCGCCACGGCAGCGCTCACCACGGCGGTTGCCTCTGCCGGGGGGGCCCTCACCGCGCTCGACGTGGCGGAGAGCCGCACCGACCGAGTCGTCGTCGACGTCACGTGCGACACGAGGGACGAGGCCCACGGCAAGCTGCATCACGGCGGCCATGGCGAGCATCCCGGGCGCGCCTGGTGCGCAAGATGAGCGACCAGACCTTCCTGCTGCACCTCGGCGGCAAGATCGAGGTGAACCCCAAGGTGCCGCTCAAGCACCGCGACGACCTCTCGCGCGCCTACACCCCCGGGGTTGCGCGCATCTGCCTCGCCATCGCCGAGCACCCCGAGGACGCAAGGCGGCTCACCATCAAGCGCAACACGGTGGCCGTGGTCACCGACGGGTCCGCGGTGCTCGGGCTCGGCAACATCGGCCCGCTCGCCGCGCTCCCGGTGATGGAGGGCAAGGCGGCGCTCTTCAAGCAGTTCGGCGGGGTGGATGCCTGGCCGGTCTGCCTCGACACGCAGGACTCCGACGCGATCGTCGAGATCGTGCGCGCCATCGCTCCCGTCTATGGCGGGATCAACCTCGAGGACATCTCTGCGCCACGGTGTTTCGAGATCGAGGCTCGACTGCGCGAGCTGCTCGACATCCCCGTCTTCCACGACGACCAGCACGGCACGGCGATCGTCACCCTGGCCGCTCTGACCAACGCGCTGCGCGTCGTGGGCAAGGCGATCGGGGACGTGCGCATCGTCGTGTCCGGAGTCGGGGCCGCCGGTCACGCCATCATCCGGCTCCTGCTGACCCAGGGTGCGCGCGACATCATCGGCTGCGGCCGCGATGGCGCAGTGCACAACGGTCACGAGGGCATGGATCCCTTCCGACAGTGGATCGCCGACCACACCAACCCGCGGCACGAAACCGGCTCTCTCAAGGAGGTCCTCGCCGGCGCCGACGTCTTCATCGGGGTCTCCGCGCCCGACCTGCTCACGGGTGACGACATCGCGACGATGGCTCCTGACGCGATCGTCTTCGCCATGGCGAACCCCGTGCCCGAGGTCGACCCCATCGCGGCGAGCCAGCACGCGACCGTGGTCGCTACAGGCCGTTCCGACTACCCCAACCAGATCAACAACGTGCTCGTCTTCCCCGGCTTCTTCCGAGGGCTGCTCGACGCAGGCGTCTCCGACATCACCGACGCGATGATGGTCGCGGCCGCCACGGCGATCGCCGACTGCGTGGAGCCGGAGGAGCTCAACCCGAGCTTCATCATCCCCAGCGTCTTCGACGCCACGGTGGCGCCGGCGGTCGCTGCTGCCGTCCGAGCAGCCTCGGGCGCGTCATAGGGTCGAGACATGCAGACACGTCAGCTCGGTCGCACCGGTCGTCAGGTCTCCGTCGTCGGTCTCGGCTGCTGGCAGCTCGGCGGTGACTGGGGCGAGGTCGACGACTCCGACGCCATGGCAGTGCTCCACGCGGCGGTCGAGTCGGGAGTCACCTTCCTCGACACCGCCGACGTCTACGGTGACGGGCGCAGCGAGTCTCTCATCGGCCGACTGCTGGCCGAGCGTCCCGACGCCGGACTCACCGTCGCCACCAAGATGGGACGCCGCGCCGATCCCCATGTGCCGCGAGTGCCTTCACGCTCGAGGCCTTCCGTGGGTGGACCGATCGCAGTCGTCGCAACCTCGGGGTCGACCGCCTCGACCTCGTGCAGCTGCACTGCCCGCCGACGACCGTCTTCTCCGACGACCGCGTCTACGACGCGCTCGACACGCTCGTCGACGAGGGGGCGATCGCGGCCTACGGCGTCTCGGTCGAGACGTGCGACGAGGCGCTCACGGCCATTGCCCGCCCCAACGTGGCGACGGTCCAGATCATCCTCAACGCCTTCCGGCGCAAGCCTCTCGAGCAGGTGCTCCCCGCGGCCGAGGCGGCAGGTGTCGGCATCATCGCGCGCGTGCCGCTCGCGAGCGGGCTGCTGTCGGGCAAGTACGACGAGACCACGACCTTCGCGGCCGGCGACCACCGCACCTACAACCGGGGCGGGGAGGCGTTCGACGTGGGCGAGACCTTCGCCGGCGTGCCCTTCGAGGTCGGCGTGCGCGCCGCGCGGCGTGTCAGCGAGCTCGCCGGCCCCGTGCCCGCCGCGCAGGTGGCGCTCCGCTGGATCCTCGACCAGACGGGCGTGAGCACCGTCATCCCCGGTGCGCGCAACGAGAGCCAGGTCCGGGGCAACGTCGCTGCGGCAGCGCTGGATCCGCTCTCGGAGCAGCTGCTCGACGACCTGCGCGCCGTCTATGACGCAGACATCCGCGAGCACGTCCACGCGCGGTGGTGATGCGCGGGCGTCAGCTCAGGCGGCGCGTCGCCCGCGGCTGCTCGGCGTGCACCACGGCCGACGGACGGATGATCTCGTCACTCTCGACGCGGGCGGCATCCCAGACATGGGCGTCGGCGCCGACCTTGACGCGGGAACCGATCCTGGCACCCCGACCGACCACGGCACCGGGACCGATGTGCGCGGCCGGACCGATGACGGCACCCTCGTGGACGATCGCGCCGCCGTCGATCCACGCTCCTGACCCGATGCGGGCGTAGGCGCCGACGATGGCTCCACGGTCGACGTAGGCGGACGGGCCCACGTGGGCTGTCGTGGCGACGCGGGCGCGTGACTCGACGAAACCGCCGCCGTTCTCGTGTCGGCTGTAGCGCAGCGCGGTGCCGTTGTCGGCCTCGAACTCCTCGTACTTCCTCTGCCTCACGATGTGCCCCCTTCGGGCCGGGAGATGGACCTTCCTGTCCACCGTGCTCTCAGCCGCCCAACGAGCGAGCGCACGTGAAGATTCCGCCGATACCGTCAGTCCTGCTACGCGTCCAAGGTCAGCCCCGCGTATGCCGTCCGGCTCGGCCCGTGTCGCCCGGGCTCAAAAGCGGACGAGAGGGCGGACGAGAGGGGCGGTAGCCGCTGGGATGCCCTGGGACGGACATCAGTGGACCTGATGGGGGAGTCGCCCTCTCAGAAGGGCGGTGGATCGTCATCGGGAGGCGTGCTGGATCGGCGCTCTCGAGCAGTCGGTTGGCACGGGCCCTCAAGCCAGTCCTGGGGCTTGGTCTCGTAGGTGCGGCCGGCCTTGGTGCGCCAGCGGACACTGCCGGTGCGGTCTCGTGCGACGCGCCAGTGCCCATGCGTGTGCGCATTGTGATGCGGTCGGTGCTTGCTCGTGAGGTTGCCGACGTCGGTCGGGCCGTGTGGCCAGGGGATGTCGTGGTCGAGGTCGCAGCGTGAAGCGGGCACGGTGCACCCGGGGGCTCGGCACGTGCCGTCGACGGCCTCGACGTGCGCGCGCATCGCCGCGGTGGGTCGATAGGCCTCGGTCTCGAGGCTGATGGCCCCGCCGGTGTCGGCATCGACGGCGAGCCGATGCCACGTCGAGCCGGAGTTGAGGATGATCTGACGGGCGTGATCGGCCACCACCCAGCCGTAGCCGGGCACCTCGCACGGCGCATCCGTGGCCCCGACCGCGGTGGTGAACGGGACGATGATGCGGACGCTGGCGCCCGGGTGTTGCCCGAGGCGGGTGAACCAGTCCTCGAGGACGCGAGGCTGATTCAATCGGCCTCCGGAGCCGTCCGATCGTCCAGCGCGCCCCGTCGCAGCCCGGCCGGGCGCTTGGCTGCGACGGGCCTGATCACCCGTCGTCGACTGGCCACGAGGAGGCGGCCCCGCTTCCTCTGCCGATGCTGACTCGTCTGCCGGGCCTCCTCCGACCACAAGCCCCGACGCGTCTGCCGGTGACCCGCGTTCGGCGAGTCGGGCGTCTGGACGGGCCGCAACGCCGGGGCTGCCGCCCCTGGGCGGGTCGTCATCGCCAGGGGCCGGCATCTCGGACGTGCTCGGCCAGCCGAACATGAGGATGTCGGTGATGACGTCGGCTCGCAGGGCGTCGAGGTTGCGTGAGTCGCCGGACTGTCGTGCTGCCCGAGCGATGGCGTCGACACGCTCCATGGACGCGATGATCTTATCGGCGTCGTTGGTGACGTGCAGCGCACCCAGGCCGTCGGGGTCGATCTCTGCACAAGCGCCGCGTCGCCGCCGCCGCGCCTCACGTCGGCGCTGGGCTGCCTCGCGGTCTGCGGCGAGGCACGCCCGGCTGAGACGTTGGCGGAGGAGGCTCGGCGACGGTGGGGCGCCGTCCTTCTCCCGCAGCACGGCGTCGATGATCTCGAGGCCCGCGTCGTCGGGCAGGGTGCGCGTCTCCGCGTGGATGGTCGACGCGCGGTGCAGGGTGACGGAGCCGGCCGAGAGGCGCCACCGGAGCTCGGCGGCCGCGGCAGTGCGGGCCGTCGCCAGGCTCAGCCGCTCGTGGACCTCGTGAGTGCCCAGCCCGGTCGCGGTGGTGACCTCCATCGTCGTGAGCTCAGCGGCGTCGAGCCAGCCCGGCGGGACGGCGCCCCCCAGCTCGGCGAAGCGGGCCTGCTCGCTCGACTCGATGTCGGCCTGGAGCCGGGCGAGAGCCTCCAGGCCCACGGCGTCGAGCACGGCCTTGCACCGTTCCACCGCCTCGAACACACGGAGGTCGGCATTGGTTGCCTTCTCGATGGCTGTCGCGGTGTCGGCCCTGACGTCGTCAGCGGTGGCGTCGAGCAGCTCGGCCACGAGCCGGGGCACCCGTTGCACCAGCAGGTGCTGGGCAACGCCGGTGCGCACCGCGCGCTCGACGAGGGTGAGGTCCTGCTGTCTGACCGGAGCACGCGTCGCGTCTCGCCGGCGATAGAGGTCGACGAGATCCCCGACCTCGAGGACGGCGTCGGAGACGTGCCTGCCCGCCGGTGAGGTGCTGGCGCCGAGGGGCAGGGCATCGACCGTCGTGGTCATGCTGACCTCCCGTCCTCTGTCTCTTGACCCGATTAGAACATATGTGCTAATCAAGAGTCAAGAGCTTTCCGCCGAATGTGGCTACCCTCAAAGGGATTTCGCGCTCATGGCGCGTCTGAGGGCGCCCCTGGTCGCTCTGCCTGGGGATAACTCGGCGGGCGGATCGCTCAGCAGGGCGACGATGTCCGGCATGACCTTCGAAGACCTGCCCAAGGACGTCAGGAACACGCCGCTCACCGACCGCCGCATCGCCGCCGACGTCATCGACCTGCTCATCGGCGACGGTGATCGCAGGGCCGGATGCGTGGCCCTCATGGTGTGCGACGAGGAGCACCGCGGCATCATGCCCATCGTGCTGTCCGACGTGCCGCACGACGCCGACCTCGGCGCGCTCGTCACGCTCCTCGACCTCCTGCTGCCGCTCGTCGTCGAACGCGACGGGTCGCTGCTCATGGGGCGCGGTCGGCCGGGCTGCGGTGTGCCGACAGACGTCGACCGGGCCTGGCACCAGCAGGCCATCGAGCGCTGCCGAGCCCACGGCGTCAGGCTGCTCGGCTTCCACGTGGCGACCCGCGACGGCGTCACCCCACTGCCGGAGCCGCTCACCGCCGCCTCGTGACGCGCGAGGCCGGGCGACTAGCGTGACGGGGGTACGGGAAGCAGACGTTTCCCGACTCCAGCCCCACCACCCCGGGAGTCCTCATGCGCATCGCCGTGACCGGTGGCACCGGCAAGCTCGGCCGCCACGTCGTCCGCCGTCTGACCGACGGCGGGCACACCGTCGTCAACCTCGACCGCGAGGGGGAGCGGGCCGGCGGGTTCATGCGCGTCGACCTGACGGACTACGGCCAGGTCATCGATGCGCTGAGCGGTGCCCGCGACGGCGGACAGCCAGCGACCGTGGACGCGCTCGTGCACCTTGCGGCGATCCCGGCACCGGGCCTCTCGCCCGACATCGAGACCTTCCGCAACAACATCGTGACGACGTTCAGCGTCTTCCACGCTGCGATCCGCCTGGGCATCCGCAACATCGTCTACGCCTCGTCCGAGACGGTGCTCGGGCTGCCCTTCGACACGCCGCCGCCCTACGTGCCCGTCGACGAGGAGTATGCCGCACGGCCCGAGTCGGTCTACTCCCTCGTCAAGCACCTCGAGGAGCAGCTGGCGGTCGAGCTCTGCCGCTGGCACCCCGACCTCAAGATCATCGGGCTGCGTTTCTCCAACGTCATGGATGTCGAGGACTACACCGACTTCCCCTTCGACACGAACGCGCGTGACCGCAAGTGGAACCTCTGGGCCTACATCGACGGGCGCGACGGCGCACAGGCGGTGGAGAAGGCGCTCGCCTTGGACGCGCCGGGCTTCGACCGATTCATCATCGCCTCACCCGACTCGGTGATGACGCGCCCCAACGCCGAGCTGCTCGACGAGGTCTTCCCCGGGGTGGAGCGCCGGGGCGAGATCGGTGACCACACGACGCTGCTCTCGATCGAGAAGGCGCGTCGGCTGCTCGGCTACGCGCCGGAGTTCTCCTGGCGCGACACGAAGACCATCAACGCCTGAGGGCGGGGGCGACCCGCAGGCCTCACCCGTCGGCGAGCTGGCGACCCCGCTCCAGCTCGTCGGCGCGCTTCTGCTCCTCCTTGTCGATCTTGGTGGTGTCGCGCGGGGGCAGCTGGATCGACTCCTCCGCAGGCATGCCCGCCTGCAGCTCGCGGGCCCGCTCGAGCTCGGCGTCGAGCTCGGCGCCGAAGAGCATGGCGAGGTTCGTGATCCACAGCCACAGGAGGAAGACGATCACCCCGGTCAGGGTGCCGTAGGTCTTGTTGTAGTTGGAGAAGTTCGCCACGTAGAGGCCAAAGACGGCAGAGGCCAATACCCACACGAGGATCGCAACAACCGCGCCCACGCTGATCCAGCGGAACTTCGGCTGCTTGACGTTGGGGCCGGCGTAGTAGAGCAGTGCGAAGATCAGGGCGACGGCGATGAGGATGATCGGCCACTTGACGATGTTCCAGACCGTGACTGCGGCACTGCCCAGCCCGATCACGTCACCGACCACCCGGGCGACGGGACCACTGACCACGAGGGCGAGCGCTACGGCAGCGGCGAGGATGACCGCCACGAGCGTCAGCAGCAGCATGAGGGGACGGAGCTTCCAGAACGGTCTTCCTTCGGGAATCTCGTAGATCCGGTTCATCGCGCGCCCGAACGACGAGACGTAGCCGGAAGCCGACCACAAAGCGGTGAGCAGCCCCAGAACCAAGGCGAAACCTGCGCCCGTGCTGTTGCTCAACGACTCCAGCACCGGCGTGATGGTCTGCGCAACGCTACCCGCGCCGATGTCCTCCAGCACCGACCTGACGGTCGTGATCGTCTGGTCTGCCTGCCCCACCAGCCCCACGACGGACAGCAGCGCGATCGCGGCCGGGAAGATGGCGAGCACCGAGTAGTAGACGAGGGCGGCGGCGAGATCGGTGCACTGGTCCTTGGAGAACTCGCGCACGGTTCGGCGAGCCACGTACTTCCACGAGTCACGTCGCAGATCACGGAGCGAGTCAGGCTTGACGTCGTCGTCGGGGTCGGCCGACTCGTCGAGGCGGGGCTCGTCGGGGTCGTCACGGTGGGGGTCCGCGCCGTCGGGTCGAGCCGAGTCCGTGTGGTCGAGCCGCTGGGAGCGGGGCTGGGGTTGCGCGTCCATGTCGGCGAAATACCCGTTGACCGCCCTCCGGAACCACCCGAGGGCGGGGGCGCGCAGTCGATCGTGGCCGCATACGGTGGACGCATGAACTTCCGATACCTCGGCAACAGCGGACTCAAGATCTCAGAGATCACCTACGGCAACTGGCTCACCCACGGCTCCCAGGTCGAGAACGACGTCGCCACGCAATGCGTCCAGGCCGCGCTCGACGCCGGCATCAGCACCTTCGACACCGCCGACGTCTACGCCAACACGAAGGCCGAGTCAGTGCTCGGTGAGGCCCTCAAGGGCGAGCGTCGCGAGAGCCTCGAGATCTTCACGAAGGTCTACTGGCCCACCGGCCCGGGCGGCAAGAACGACACCGGCCTCTCGCGCAAACACATCATGGAGTCGATCAACGGCTCGCTCGAGCGTCTCCAGACCGACTACGTCGACCTGTACCAGGCCCACCGCTACGACACCGAGACGCCCCTCGAGGAGACGATGCAGGCCTTCGCCGACGTCGTCCGCCAGGGCAAGGCGCTCTACATCGGCGTCAGCGAGTGGACTGCCGAGCAGATCCGTGAGGGCGTCGCGCTGTCCAAGGAGCTCGGCTTCCAGCTGATCTCGAGCCAGCCGCAGTACTCCATGCTCTGGCGCGTCATCGAGGGCGAGGTCGTGCCGACGTGTGAGGAGCTCGGCGTCAGCCAGATCGTCTGGAGCCCCATCGCGCAGGGCGTGCTGACCGGCAAGTACCAGCCGGGCCAGCAGCCGCCCGAGGGCTCGCGCGCCGCCGACGAGAAGGGCGGCGCCGACATGATCAAGCGCTTCATGAACGACGACGTGCTGACCCGCGTGCAGGGCCTGAAGCCCATCGCCGACGAGGCGGGCCTCTCGATGGCGCAGCTCGCCGTCGCGTGGGTGCTGCAGAACCCCAACGTCGCTGCTGCCCTCGTCGGTGCCTCGCGCCCCGAGCAGGTCGCCGAGAACGTGAAGGCGGCCGGCGTCAAGCTCGAGCCGGAGCTGATGACCCGCATCGACGACGTGCTCGGAGACATCGTCGAGAAGGACCCGGGCAAGACCAGGGAGACCGCGCCCCAGCAGCGCGTCGCCTGACTCACAGGACACTGAGGACGGGGGCCGTATGCCGCGCGGCCCCCGTCGTCTCTTGCGCTCTCTGAGTGCCCCGGAGGAACGTGCCTGCCATGAACGACGACCTGGTGCACCTGCTCACCGCGGCGGCCGGGGTGGGTGCCCGCCACCGCGAGACGGTGGCAACGCGTCCGGTCCATCCGACGCCTGATCTCGCGGCCCTGGCTGCAGCCTTCGGGGGGGACCTCCCGGCCGGGGCGACCCGGCCTGACGACGTCCTTCGCCAGCTCGTCGCAGCGGCTGAGCCGGGGCTCGTGGGCACCGTGGGGCCGCGCTTCTTCGGCTTCGTCATCGGTGGGTCCTCCCCGTCGGCGACGGCCGCCGACATCCTTGCCGCCGGGTGGGACCAGTGCGCTTACAACGAGGTGCTCTCGCCCGCCGCGGCTGCGGCCGAGCGCGCAGCAGGCAGCTGGGCCAAGCAGCTGCTGGGCCTGCCCGCGACCGCGTCCGTCGGGTTCGTCACCGGTGCGCAGGCAGCCAACACCGTCGGCCTCGCAGTGGGACGCCACCGCGTGCTGGCCGACGCAGGCTGGGATGTCGAGCGAGACGGGCTGTTCGGAGCTCCACGGGTCGCGCTCGTCGCGAGCGAGGAGCGCCACGCCACGATCGACCGCGCCGCCCGGCTGCTCGGATTCGGCACCTCGGCCATCCGTCCCGTGGTCTCGACGGCCCAGGGCGCGATCGACGTCGCCGCCCTCGGCCGCACGTTGGACACCCTCGCTGGGCAGCCGGTGATCGTCTGCCTGCAGGCGGGCAACGTCAACACCGGTGCCTGCGACGACCTGCGTCGCGCCACCCCGCTGGCCAAGAAGCACGGCGCGTGGGTGCACGTCGACGGTGCCTTCGGCCTGTGGGCCGCCGCCAGCCCCCGCACCGCCCATCTCGTCGACGGAGTCGAGGAGGCCGACTCGTGGGGCACCGATGCCCACAAGTGGCTCAACGTCCCCTACGACAGTGGGCTGGCCTTCTGCGCCGACGCCGCCCTCCACGCTGCGACGATGTCGTATGCCGCCTCGTACCTCACCGGGTCAGGCGCCGGATCCGACTTCGTGTTGGGTGATCTCACACCCGAGTCATCAAGGAGAGCAAGAGGATTCGCGGTGTGGGCGGCGCTGCGTGAGCTCGGCACGGAGGGCGTCGCCGATCTCGTCGACCGGTCGTGTGACCTGGCCCGTCGCATGGCCAGCCGGCTGCAGGCCGGAGGAGCGACGGTGCACAACGATGTCGTGCTCAACCAGCTCCTCGTGAGCCTCGGTGACCCCGCTCAGACGGACGCGACCATCGCGGCGGTGCAGCGCGACGGCACCTGCTGGGTCGGCGGCACGACGTGGCGCGGCCGGCGACTCATCCGGGTCTCCGTCTCCAACGCGACGACGACGGAGGACGACATCGACCTCTCCGCCGACGCCATTCTCCGCGTGGCCGCAGCGGTCGGGGCAGCCGCGACGCCCTCGACGTGACGAAGAGCGCGACGGACGGGTAGGAAGCACACGGACCCACGCGGCATACGGCAGGAGGAAGGTCATGCCCAGCAAGCGGAGACGTGAGAACGACATGCCCTCGACGATCAAGCGCTCGTCGGCCAAGGCCCAGGACACCTGGCGGGCGACCCACGACGCGGCGGTGGAGCAGTACGGCGAGGGGGAGCGGGCCCACCGCACCGCCTTCGCGTCGCTCAAGCACAGCTTCGAGAAGGTGGGGGACCACTGGGAGGAGAAGGCCGAGAAGGGGCCCAGCGACGCGCAGGCCGCACGGCGCGGGGCCGACGCTCGCGCTCACCGCGACGACGGCGAGTCCCAGGGCGGCGTCGACGCGTTCGCCAGCAAGGCGCATCTCTACGACATCGCGAAACGCCTCGACGTCAGAGGTCGCTCGTCGATGAGCAAGGACCAGCTCGTCGAGGCGATCCAGAAGGCGAACGACCGAGCGACCGCCGCCGCCCGCGACTCCTGACTCCTGGATCGGCATCCCTGCCGGCTGTCCGTCAGGTCACATGTCTGGCCCGTCACGACGAGCCCCCACGCCGCTCGGAACGCGAGATGATGGGGGTGGCCGGGAGCAACGGCCCCGGCCTTCGCGAGGAGGCATGCGTCACCATGAACGGCCAGGGAACGGACCGCACGACGGTCACCACCGAGGACCCCACCGAGGCTGCCGGCGCCCCGACCGCCGACGAGACCGGCCGGCACCACCCCCGCACCGCGGGTGTCGTCATCGGCTACGACGGCTCGCCGGAGTCGCAGCTGGCCCTCAGCTGGGCGGCTGCAACGGCGCTGCGGCGCGGAAGCCGCCTGACCCTGTTGCACAGCGTCAACCTCAGCTTCATCCCGGGCTTCCCGGCGTTCGACACCTCGCAGGTGGAGCCGGCGCTGCAGGACGCCGCGAAGCGGCTCGTCGACGACGGTGCCATGCGCGCTGGTGACACGCTCGATGCCTCGCGCATCCAGACGCAGTACTGGCTCGGCAGCCCGGCCGCCCAGATCGTCGAGGCCTCCCACGACGCCGATCTCATCGTCATGGGCAGCCGCGGCCGCGGGCGCCTCACGGGTGGCCTGCTCGGGTCGACGTCGTATGCCGTCGCCGCCCACGCACACTGCCCGGTCGTCGTCGTTCGGCAGAGTCACGAGGCAGCCGCGTCAGCCGACACCGAGGTGCCCGAGCGGGCCTCCCTCAGTGACGGCCTCCTGGAGGTCGTGCGACCGGATGCCGCCCACCCGGTGGTCGTCGGATTCGACGACTCCGAGCCGGCGCAGCGTGCCGTGCTGGCTGCCGCCGACGTCGCGATGGAGGAGGGCGCCGAGCTGCGGATCGCCCACGTCGTGCACGTGCCCGCGATCGACAGCTGGGCGTACGAGGAGACGGCGCATGCCGGCACGGTGCACGCGCACAGCCTGCGCGAGCACGCCGACGACGCACTCTCCGCGGCGGTCCGGCTCGCGACCTCGAAGCACCTGGAGCTCAAGGTGTCGACGGAGGTGCTCTACGGCGACCCCGGGCAGGCCATCGCCGATCTCGGCCGCACCGCCGGTCTCATCGTCGTGGGCTCACGCGGCCGTGGCGGCTTCACCGGCCTGTTGCTCGGCTCGGTCAGCCACAACGTCATCCACAATGCCGATTGCCCGGTGATGGTCGTGCGGTGACGGCCCCGCGCTGAGCAGGCCTGCGAGCCCGTCAGCCCTTGACGGGCTGGCCGGCCACCCAGACCCCGGCGACATCGGCCGGGCCGGCAAGAGCGAACACGCGTGCCAGCGCCTCCGAGGCAGAGTCGGCGTGACGCAGCGCGATGGCCAGGGGTGAGGTCTCGGCGGGGCGCAGCCACAGCGCATCGAAGGCCTTGCCCACCGACAGGTCACCCACCTCGTGGTCGAGTCCGAGGGCGAGCGCTCCCGAGCGAGTCGCCAGATGCAGCAGGTCCGCCGACGCCAGACGCACGCCCGCCTGCCCGAGCAGCTGCTGGACGAAGTAGGCCTGCAAGCCCTCCTTGAAGAGCGAGAAGCCCGTGCCGGCCCCCACGTCCGACCCGAGCGCGACCCGCACACCGTGGTCGACGTGCGCACGCAGGGGGAAGCACCCGCTGCCGAGGGCGGCATTGCTCGTCGGGCAGTGTGCGACGCTCGCACGCTGCCCGCCGAGCACGGCGAGCTCGCGTGCGGTCGGGTGCACGTTGTGGGCGAGGACCGAGGAGGGGCCGACGAGACCGTGCCGGTCGTAGGTGTCCACGTAGTCCGTGGCATCGGTGAAGAGCTCTGCCACGGCAGCGATCTCGGCTGGACTCTCGTTGACGTGCGAGGTGAGCCACGAGCCGGGCACGTCTTTGAGGACGCTCTGACATGACTCGAGGAGCTCGTCGGTGGCACCGTAGGAGAAGCGCGGCGTCACGGCATACCTCGTGCGTGGGGACGGGCCGGTGCCTGCGGCGTGGTGCCAGCGGTCCGCGAGGGCGATGGACTCCTCGTAGGCGCGGTCAGGCGTGGTCAGCAGGGCCTCGGGCAGACGTCGGTCACCGACGACGAGCCCAGCGGTGACCCGCAGACCAACCCGCTGCGCCTCGTCGAAGAGCGCGTCAACGGCACTCGCGAAGTGGGATCCGAAGACGAGGGCCGTCGTCGTTCCCGCGTTGGCGAGCCCTCCCACGAACTCGCTAGCCACCGCTCGGGCATAGTCGGGCGACGCCAGCCGCGCCTCCTCAGGGAGCGCGACCGCGTCGAGCCACTCGAGCAGCGACCTGCCGAGGGCCCCTGTCACCCGCACCTGCGGGTAGTGGACGTGGGTGTCGATGAGCCCCGGGAGCACAAGCCCGTCACGCAGGTCGAGCACCTCGTCGTCCGTATGCCGCCGGCTGAGGTCGTCCCATGTGCCACGTTCGACGATGGTGCCGTCGACCACGTGGAGCGCGGCGTCGCTGTCAGCCCGCAGCGCGGCTCCCACGGCCGTCTCGCCGGTCGGGGTGTCGAGGAATGTGCCCCTGACGATCGTCACGACGTCCGCGCCGAACCGCTTGCGGACGAGACGGTCTCGACCCGCGCCAGCAGATCGACGGCCACGGATAGCGCGATGGTCGCCGGGTCCTTACCGGTGAGGCCGCGCTGCCCGATGGGACTCTGGATGCGGCCCACCGCGGTGTCGTCATGCCCCTCGCGGCGCAGGAGCACCTCGAATCGCGCCCACTTCGCCGACGAGCCGATGAGACCGATCGAGCCGAGGTGACCGCACCGCAGCGCGGCGTCGCAGACGGCGGCGTCCTCGGCGTGGTCGTGCGTCATGACGAGGACGTGGGTGCCGGCGGGCACCTGGCCCAGCGCGACCTCGGGCACGGGGGAGTGGTGCACGTGGACGCGGGCGACGGCATCGTCGAGGACGGCGAGGCGCGACGGCTCGAGCGCGACCGCGCGCGAGTCGACCAGGTGCAGCTCGATGTCGTGCCGGACCAGGATCCGGGCGAGCTCGAGACCCACGTGCCCGACACCGAAGATCGCGATGGCGGGGATGACGCGCAGCGGCTCGAGCAGGACGAAGACCTCTCCGCCGCAGCACTGCTGGCCGTGCTCGCTGGGTGCCTTGTCGCTGAGGGACACCGTGAGCGTCGTCGGCTCGACGGCGTCGGCAGCGAGCATGGCTCGGGCGCGCTCGAGGGCGGTCGCCTCGAGGTTGCCTCCGCCGATCGTGCCCCAGCTGTCGTCCGACGTGACGACCATCTTGGCTCCGGCGTCGCGGGGAGCGTGGCCGCGCACGCCGGTGATCGTGACGAGGACTGCGGGTCGGCGCTGCTCCCGGAGGGACTGCACGGCGCTGAGCCAGCTCACGGTGCGGCCCCTGACTCGGCGAGGCGCTCCGACTCCGGGTCGAGGGGAGGGGCGTCTGCGTCGGGTTGGTCCGGCTGGTCCACGACGAGCGCCCGCCGGCCAACGGTCACGCCGGCATGCTCGGCGCGTCGCGCGTCCGCGTCGTCGCAGGACTGGGACCGGGCCGACTCGATGGCCCACCACACCGCCTCGGGGGTGGCCGGGACGGCGAGTCGGACGGCTGCGCGGTCGGGTCCGAAGGCGGCGGCGGCCTGGCGCAGTGCCTCGCGCACCGAGAAGGCCAGCATGAGCGGGGGCTCGCCGACCGCCTTGGAGCCGTAGACCGCTCCGTCTTCGTGCGCGTGCTCGAGGAGGGAGACGTTGAAGACCTCGGGCATCTCGGACATCGACGGCAGCTTGTAGGTGCTCGCCGACTGCGTGGCGAGCCGGCCGCGGGTCGGCCCGTCACCCTCGTCCCATCGCAGGTCCTCGAGTGTGAGCCAGCCTGCGCCCTGGACGAACCCACCCTCGATCTGCCCGATGTCGACAAGCGGAGAGAGGCTGTCGCCGACGTCGTGCACGACGTCGACGCGGCGGGTGCGATAGGCGCCCGTGAAGCCGTCGACCTCGACCTCGGCGGCGGCGACGCCGTAGGAGAAGTACTTGAACGGCGAGCCCTGCATGGCAGTCGAGTCCCAGTGCAGGCCCTCCGTGCGATAGAAGCCGGCCGCCCACAGCTGCACGCGCTGGGCGTAGGCGAGCGCGACGAGTGCCTCCCATGTCAGGGACTCGCCGTCGCCGCCCGACACGACGCCGTCCGCGATGGTGACGGCTGAAGGTGCGACGCCGAGGTGTCCTGCTGCCACCGCGACGAGTCGCTCGGTGATCTGCTCGCAGGCGTGCTTGACGGCGCCTCCGTTGAGGTCGGCGCTCGAACTTGCCGCCGTGGCAGAGGTGTTGGGCACCTTGTCGGTCCGCGTGGGCGCGAGCCGGACCCGCGCGAGGGGGAGCCCGAGACTCGTGGCGGCGACCTGCATCATCTTCGTGTGCAGCCCCTGACCCATCTCGGTGCCGCCGTGGTTGATGAGGACCGAGCCGTCCGTGTAGACGTGCACGAGCGCGCCGGCCTGGTTGAACGTCGTGAAGTTGAAGGAGATGCCGAACTTCACGGGCGTGATGGCGAGGCCGCGCTTGGCGTGCGGGTGGTTGGCATTGAAGGCGGCGACCTCCTGGCGCCGCCTCGCCAGGTCGGCGCGGGCGGTGAGGTCGTCCCAGGCGTGCACGAGGCGCTCGGCGTGGCGCACCGCTTGGCCGTAGGGGGTGGACTGACCGTCGACGTAGAAGTTGCGACGTCGCAGCTCGGCCGCGTCGAAGCCGAGCAGCGGAGCGCACCGGCCGAGGATGTCCTCGATGACGAGCATCCCCTGAGGGCCACCGAATCCGCGGAAAGCGGTCTGGGAGGTCTTGTTGGTGCGGGCGATGCGTCCGTTGACCCGCACGTCGGGGATCCAGTAGGCGTTGTCGACGTGGCACAGGGCGCGTGCCAGCACCGGCTCGGAGAGGTCGAGGCTCCAGCCGCCGTCGGAGGTCAGGGTGGCATCGAGAGCCTGCAGCCGACCGTCGTCGTCGAAGCCGACGCGCCACTGGGCGTGGAAGCCGTGACGCTTGCCGGTCATCGTCATGTCCTGCGTGCGGTTGAGACGCAGTCGCACGGGCCGACCCGTGAGCGTCGCGCCCAGGGCGGCGACTGCGGCGAGCCCGTGCGGCTGCATCTCCTTGCCGCCGAACCCTCCTCCCATGCGCAGGCACTGCACCGTCACCGCGTTGCTCGGCAGCCCCAGCACGTGGGCGACGATCGCCTGGGTCTCGCTCGGGTGCTGGGTGCTCGACTGGACGAAGACCTGTCCTGCCTCGTCGACGAGGGCGAGCGACGAGTGCGTCTCGAGATAGAAGTGCTCCTGCCCGGCGATGTCGAGCTCCCCCGCGAACACCTGTGTGGCCCGGGCGAGCCCGCTGTCGACGTCGCCTCTCCTCAGGGTGGGCTGCCCGCCTTGGAAGGCCTCTGCGGCGATCGCCTCGCGCACCGTGATGATCGCGGGGGAAGGCGCGTAGTCCAGCTCGATCGCCTCCGCACCGAGCCGGGCCGCCTCGAGGCTCTCGCCGAGGACCCAGCAGATCGCGTGACCGACGTAGCAGGCCTCGCTCGGGAAGAGTGGCTCGTCGCCTTTGACGCCCCCGTCGTTCACGCCGGGCACATCGGCGGCCGTGAGCACCCGGACGACTCCGTCGACGGCGTATGCCGCCTCGACCCGCAGCGCTGTCACCGTGGCCCGTGCGTGCGGTGACTGGACGGGCCACGCGTGGAGCACGCCGGGGGTCCGACCCACGAGGTCGTCGGTGTAGAGGGCGGCACCGGTCACGTGCAGTGCAGCAGACTCGTGCGGGATCGACTGCCCCACAACGGCATCGGCCGGACGTTGGGAGAGAGAGCTCACGCGCGCACTCCATCGGCCGGCTCTGGGCGAGCGTGATCGGCATGGAGGCGCAACAGGGCCGTGCCGAGCATCGCCCGGCGATAGGCGGCGGACGCGCGGTGGTCGTCCATCGGCGTGCCCTCCGCGCGCAGGGCTGCAGCTGCGTCGTGCACGGTCGACTCCGACCACGGTCGACCTTCGAGCCGTCGCTCGGTGGCCAGGGCGCGGATGGGTGTGGCGGCGACGCCGCCGAGACCGATCCGTGCCTTGGCGACCACCCCGTCGCGGACCTCGATCGCACTGGCGACGGCCACCCCGCTGATGTCGTCGAAGCGTCGTTTCGCGATCTTGTGGAAGGCCGCGATCGGACTGAGCGGCAGGGGGATGCTCACGTGACGGATGATCTCGTCGGGCCGTCGGACCGTCTGTCGGTAGCCGGTGAAGAACTCGCTGAGCGGCACGGAGCGCTCCCCCGAGACCGAAGCGAGGGTCACCTCGGCCTCGAGCGCGAGCAGCGCGGGGGCGGCGTCCCCGATCGGCGAGGCGGTGGCGAGGTTGCCGCCGAGCGTCGCTCCGTTGCGGATGAGCCGGGAGGCGAACTGGGGGAGCAGCTCGGCGAGCAGTGGCACCCGGTCGCCGAGTCGCTGCTCGATCTCCGAGAGCGTCACCGCGGCTCCGACGACGACGCAGTCGTGGCGCTCCTCGAGGGTTCGCAGCTCGTCGACGCGGTCGATGCTGATGACGAAGGGGGAACGCGTGGCCCGAAGGTTGACCTCGACGCCCCAGTCGGTCGAGCCCGCGACGAGCACGCCCTCGGGATGCTCGGCGATCAGGGCGAGCGCGTCGGACAGGTCCGCAGCCCGCACGTAGGAGCCGGTCGCACTCGTCAGCCGGGTCGGGATGGCAGCGGGGGCCGCCGCCTCACGGCGGCGGGCGTGGGGGTCGTCACCGGACGGCATACCGAGGGAGTCGGCAGCGTCCTGGATGGGGCGGTAGCCCGTGCAGCGGCACAGGTTGCCGGAGAGGGCGTGCGGGTCGCAGCCCGGCGACGTGCGGTCGGCGCGGTAGTACTCGGCGGCGAGGCTGCAGACGAAGCCGGGCGTGCAGTAGCCGCACTGCGATCCCCCCCGCACGGCCAGCTCCCTCTGCACGGGGTGGAGATCGTCGGGGGAGCCGAGACCCTCGACGGTGAGGATCTCCTGGCCGTCGAGCGACGCGGCAGGCACGAGGCAGGCGTTGATCGCGGTCCATTCGGTGGCATCGCCAGCCGTCGTGGCGCAGGGCCGCGCGACGAGCACCGCGCAGGCGCCACACTCGCCCTCGGCGCAGCCCTCCTTGGCGCCCGTGAGGCCGCTGGAGCGCAACCAGTCGAGCGCGTTCGTCGCCGAGGTCACCCCCTCGAGACCGAGGGGGGCACCGTTGACGGTGGCGGACGGCATACGCGATGACATGGTGGGAGATGTACCCGATCGGCCCGGCGCCGCGTCGGGGCGTGCCCCGAGCGGTCGCGGCTCAGGGCAGCGTCGAGACGAACCGGCCGAGGGCGTCGTCCCAGCGGCGCTTGTCGCCCGCGCCGTCGGCGGCGATGCCCTCACCCTCGTGGTAGAGGTCGAGACGGGTGCCGTCGCCGTCGCCCTTGAGCTGGAGGTCGACGATGCTCAGGGGGCCGTCCTCGTGCGGGTGCCACGAGACGCGGATCTGCTGGAGCGGGTGATAGCTGCGCACGACGCCGTGAGGTCCGTCCCCGCTGTGCCACGACTCGCCCTTGCTGCCGAGCGTGACGCCGGGCCCGAGGAGGGCTTCGGTGCCACGCGCGCTGATGAGGTGCTGCCACACCTCGTTGACGGGTGCGGCGACGGTCGTGGTGGCGTGCACGCCTGCAGGCGCCCCCTCGAGCTCGGCGTCCTCTGCCTGCTCGGGGACCGACTGGGTTGGTCTGCTCATGGGCACCTCCGGTTCGCTGGGACCGGCCCCGGATGGGCCGGACCCACCACCCACAGTCGATCAAAGGTTGAGCCGCAGCACAATGGCCCGATGGGGTGATCTCGACCGGTTCCGGACTGTCGGCGGTGGGGCCTACGGTGCGGGGATGATCGATCACTTCGGCATCAACTGCTCCGACCTCGAGGCCAGCGCCACGTTCTACGACGAGGTGCTGGGGGTCCTCGGCTACTCACGACAGATGGATGTCGGGGTGGCCATCGGCTACGGCAGCGAGGGGCACCCGCAGTTCTGGATCTCGTCGTTCAGCGGGCAGGGGCCGGCGCGCGAGATGCACTGCGCCTTCGCAGCCGACAGCGTCGAGGCGGTGCGCGCCTTCCACGACAGCGCGGTCGGCATCGGCGCCGAGTCGCTGCACGCGCCTCGGCTGTGGCCGGAGTACCACCCCGCCTACTACGGCGCCTTTGTCCGCGACCCCGACGGCAACAACGTCGAGGCGGTCTGCCACCGCGGCACGCCGGGCGACTGAGCCGGGGTCAGTCGATGGGCCACCGCGGCTGGGCGGTGTCGGGTCGGTGCTGCTCGAACCAGTGCAGCGCCCGCAGCACGCCGGCATCGTCGAACCTGCGCCCCGAGACGTGCAGTCCCACCGTGCGCCCGTCGGCGGTGAAGCCGGCGTTGACGGTGCCCGCCGGCTGGCCCGAGAGGTTGAACGGGGCTGTGAAGCCGATGTGCGACATCGCCTCGTCACCTTCGCCCCACGGCATGGGCCACTCGGCGGGGAAGGCTGCCATCGGCGCCACCGGAGAGATCACCAGGTCATAGCGCTCGGTCGCGGCCACCGTCGCCTGCTGGATGGCGAGGATGGCGGCGTAGTCACGCATCAGCTCACGGCCGTCGACGTCGCGCGATGCCTCGGCCCAGCGCCGGACGAAGGGCAGCACCCGGCTCTGCGCATCGGCGTCGAGCGTCTCGAGCTCGACGAGGGATCGCACCCGCCAGAACTGGTCGAGCCTGCGCAGCAGCTCGGGGGTCATGAACGGCTCGAGCTGCACGACCGCGGCGCCTGCGCTTGCGAAGACGCCAGCCGCTGCCTCGACGACGGCGCGCACCTCCGGGTCGAGCGGGGTGCCGCAGCCGGCGTCGAGGAGCAGGCCCACCCGGGTGGCGGACCCGATGGCTGGGTCGGTGCGGTGAACGTCGACGTCAAGGTCGAGGCGCTCCGGCGGCAGTGCGGTCCAGTCGCGCTCGTCGGGGCGGCCGATCACCGACAGCAGCAGGGCCGCGTCGGCTGCGGTGCGGGTCATGGGTCCGGCGACCCGGCCGAGGTAGGGAGCGTCGAGCGGCACGCGACCGGCGCTCGGCTTGAGGGTGCTGAGCCCGAGCCAGGTGCCGGGGAGGCGGATGGAGCCCCCGATGTCGGTCCCGACGTGAAGTGGACCGTAGCCCGCGGCCGCGGCTGCGCCGGCACCCGCTGAGGAGCCCCCGGTCGTGAGCCGGCAGTCCCACGGGGAACGGGTGGTGCCGTGCAAGCTCGAGACACCGGAGCTGAGCATTCCCCAGTCGGGCATGACGGTCGATCCGATGATGAGGCCGCCGGCCTCCTCGACACGCTCGACCACGGGTGAGCTCCGTGCGGGTCGCACGGGTGTCACCCCGGCGCTGCCTGAGGGCATCGGCACCCCGGCCCGGCCCAGGTTCTCCTTGACCGTGACGGGGATGCCGTCGAGGGGTCCCGCCGGCGTGCCGGTGGCCCAGCGACGTTCACTGGCCCGGGCGGCGTCCAGCAGGGCGTCGGGACGGGTCTCGAGGTCGTTGACCCACAGGGCGTTGAGGGTGGGCTCTCGCGCGCTGACGATGTCGGCCACGTCGCGGAGCACCTCGACGGGCGACAGGGTGCGGCTGGAGTAGGCCGACAGCAGCTCGGTTGCCGACAGCGCTGCGGGGCGGCGGTCCTTCATCTCCGCATGCCTCCCTCCACAGCGGGCCGATGCCTCGCTCCTCTCACGATAACCGTGTGGATGGCGCCGGCCGACTGTCACCGGCTCCGGGCATGCTCGAGGCCATGAGCTTCCAGGACCTGCCCGCCGACTGGGCCCAGCGACCGATCACCGACCCTGACGTCTTCGAGGGCGTCGTCGACCTCATCGTCGCCGACCAGGCCCGGCGCGAAGGCTCGACCTACGTGCTCCTCTGCCACGAGGGCGGCCGGTTGATGCAGCCGCTCTGCCTCCCCGACGAGCCGCAGACCGCCGACGTGGGCCGGGTGCAGAGCGGTCTGACGCGGCTCTTCACCGAGGCCGCGACCGAAGGCGTGCACGACGTGGTCCTCGTCATCGGACGGCCGGGCCAGCCGACTCCCACGCCGCGTGACCGCGACCTGCGCGCTGCCTTCGAGACCGCGTGCCGCTCCGCCGGGGTGCGGTTGCTCGGGGTGGCCATCGCGGCGCCCGAAGCGGTGGCCGCCTTCCCGTCCGACGGGCCGGTGGCTGCCTGACGGACGCCGCGCACGGCGCTCATCCCCGTCGCTCAACCCCCGTCGCCGCTGCGGCGGGGGTAGCGTCGCGGGGAGCAGGACGCCGCGCGGCGTCGTCGACGACCCGAAGGTGACCGTGATGGCGAGGCAGCAGGATCCTCAGGGGGAGTCAGCCGTCGAGGCCGACCCGGCCGAGACCGACCCGGCGGAGGGCTTCGGCGGTGAGATCACGAGCGTGACGCCGGACGGCACGAGCTCGTCCCGGTGGGACCGGAATGCGGTGGACGAGGACGCCCTGGTGGCCCAGCCCGTCGAGGACGCTCGGACGAACGGCGACGTCGCCGGTCTCTGACTGGCTGCAGGGGCCGTCAGCACGGGAACGACCCGTCACCGGTTGACGAGGACGCCCTTGGCCTCCCGGACGGAGATGGTGGTGGACGGTCCGGGCACGGTGACGGTCGAGGGGATCTCGTCCCACGCGGCGCCGTCCAGGCTGAAGTCGGCTCCGAACGTCGTCTCGACCCGCACCGGGAACTCGCCCTTGGCCCGATAGACGTGGGTGACATCGCCCTCGGGGTAGACGCCACCGGTCGAGGTCGTGGGCCCGAGCGTCGTCCCGTCTCCGAAGACGTAGGTGAAGCCGACGAGCTTGGGGCGGATGCGGACGGGGATGCCGCGAAGGACGGAGCGGTCGACCTCACCGGGGGCGAAGCCGGCCGGTGCCCAGTTGACCTGGTAGAAGGTCGGAAGGTTGACGAGCGTCGTGTTGCCGGCCGGTTGGCTGGAGATTTGCGGCTTCGACCACGGGGTCCGCATGAACTGCGCCTTGATGTCAGCCATCGACAGTGTCGGCCGAGCCCCCGGAGCCACATCCGCCGCGCAGGTCAATCCCGCGCGACACTCCACGGCTCGGTGACCGTGACCGGCCTCAAGGGTTCGTCGCCAGATCCGGAGCAGAGGACCCAGTTCGCCTTCAGGGCAGTCCTCGGAGGGCGTGAGCGCAGGAAACCTGCTCCGTCGGCGTCTCGGGCACGGCCTGAGCAGCAGTCGTTCAGCGACATGTAGTCGTAGACGGGCGCGTCGTGCGGGCCGAGCTTCGACTAGCGCTGCTGCCGTCGTCGCCAGGGAACTTCTCCAGGGCCAGCACTTGCTTCGCTGAGTCAGAGCCGAGGTAGGCCGTCCGCGTTGTGCCGCAATCCGGACAGATCGAGCGGATGTCAGCCTGCCGCTCGCAGACCGGGTGAGTCCGCCAAGGCGAGCTGCCGTCACGGTCAGAAAGTCGCGGCAGCGCATCGAGGCCGCAGAGCGCTCATGAGCTGCACGTCTGAAGTCGAGAACCGATCCAGTGATCACGTCGAAGCGAGAGAGTGATAACGAAGGCACCCTTGCCTGCTGTCGTTCGACTCGACTGTTCGTCCCTTGTCATCGACGACGTCAACCGAGTTCTGGTCGACAGAACACGTTAACGACGCGCCTGTGCGTCTGGACGAATTCGAAGCTGTGACGAGGGACCTGGAGCGAGTGGCGCGCTCGTGGCGCTGACCTTCGTCGTCAAAGTCCTGCAGCCGTCGCTCACGGAAGAGCACAGTTTTGCAGGTCGACTGCGTGAGAGCCCGTACAAGCGGCCGCGGATCGCCGTGCTGTGAAGGCCTTGTTGACCTGTCCAACGTAGAACTTGGCAAAGGCTTCGGCGCCGGCCATGGTCTCGGGGCGGGCGGCGGCGGGGATCTTTGCGATCACCGGGTCGACCGTCGGGGTGGGCGTCGTGGTCGTTGTCGACGCCGAGGGCGATGCCGTCGGCGTCGCGCTGCTCGATGTCGTCGACGGCACTGCCGTGGACGCGTTGGGTGTGGGCGCCCCAGCCGTGCACCCAGCGGCGATGAGCAGCGCTCCCAGACCCGCGGCATACGGGCGCGCTCGTCTCGTGACGGTGCCACGGTCGGCGAAGGTCATCGGCATCCCTCGTGCAGATCTGAGACGTTCGACCGTGCTGGTCGAGTGCTGGTCGAGTGCTGGTCGTTTGGTGACGGTGCGTGCTGATTCGTTTCGCACGCTCTCATGATCTTTGCGCAGTCGCACCTCGAGCGACCGACGTCATCCACAGGCTCATCGCCCACCGAACGGGCCCGAGCGTGCCCGGTGAGCAGCCCGCGACCCGGTTCGGACCATGGGCGACCGGCAGGTAACCTTTGGCCCGGTCTGCGCGACCCTCCACCCGCGCAGCAACTGAGAACGCCCGAGACCTGTGGCGTGTGCAAGGGAGCCCCATGACCCGCAGCGACAGCGTCGACGTCAAGCGTTGGCGTGCGAAGTACGCGCTCATCGAGCGTGCAGCCGAGTCTGACAAGGACGCCCATGCCCTCTTCGCCGAGCTCGACGCCGAGCGTGCCGCCCGCAACGGTGAGCTGCGCGAGATCCTCGCCGACCTCCTTGCCAGCAGCGACCTGCTCGCCTTCAAGGAGGCGCTGAACCACTGGGCCCGCAAAGACGGGCCCTACGTCGGCTTCGGTCCCATCGGTAGCCCGTGGCTCGCGGCGCTCGTGCGGCGCGCCGAGGACGACCACGCCGAGGTCGTCGACCTGCTCAAGGTGACCCTGCTGACCCCGGCCTCGCCGCAGGACGCCGCCGACAAGCTGCAGTCCGTCGACGCGTTCTTCGCCCGTGGCGGATCGCGAGGCCAGCGCGCCCCCGGACCTGCCCACACGAGCTCGGCCAGTTCCGTTGGGAGAACGCGCGATTGCGCTTCGGCCAGATCGACGTCGTCCGGCCGTAGGCCTATGCCCGCCGGAGCGGTGGCGCCGAGCACCGCGCGGCAGACGACGCGTCGGTGCGGGCAGGTCGGGCAATTGAGGTCTCAGTGGCCACGAGGCCGCGACCAGCAGCCAACAGGCCAACAGCCTGAATGTCGACTTGGACGACGCGTTCCAACGGTGGATCGTGCAGGAGCTCGACCTGCGCTCGGCGCCGGACCTGCGCATCGACGGCGAGGACGTCTGGCTCGACGAGGCGCGCGCGGTCACGATGGCCCAGACCTCGCGGTGCGCGAGGGGTGCGAGGTCGTCCTCGTCGGGGACGCGAAGTACTCGGTGGCGCCGACGGCTACCGGGCGTCCCGCACCTACCTCGAGCTCGCCTACACGACAGCGATGGGCCCCCCACAGGGCTGCTCGTCCCCTGCAACAGTGATCGTTCGCCGGAGTCCGAGATCGTCATCCGCAACGGCGGCACGCGCATCCTCGGTCGTCCCATCCGTCTATACGGGTCGTATGCCGCCGTGTGTCGATCGCTCGACAGGCTCGCCGACCTGGTTCGTGAACTCGCAGAGACACCAGGTGAATTCGAGCTGCCCACCGCTCCTGAGCGTCCGCCAGTAAAGTGCGTGTCGCGCGGGGCCGCCGAATCGTGACGCGGCGCAACGCGTTTGGTCGGTGACTCTCGGCGTCTGTGAGTCCTACGCTGTGTAGTGCCGACAGGGATCTGCCGGGGACCCTCGAGTTCGGGAGCTGATCACATGAGCACCACCCATCGAGACATCGCAGAGCCCGGATACGGCAGCGCCGACGGATCCGGTGTCATCTACCAGGAGGACGTCGTCCGGTCCGTGTGGGCCCGCCGGCTCCTCGCCGCATTCCGGCTCGTCCTGGGCTTCACCTTCTTCTGGCCCTTCCTCGACAAGCTGTTCGGCCTCGGCTACGCGACGCCGAGCGCCCGGGCCTGGATCAACGGCGGCACCCCCGCCCAGGGCTTCATGAAGAACGCCGAGGGCCCGTTCGCCGAGCTCTTCAAGAGCATGGCCGGCCTCGTGGGCCGACTGGCTCTTCATGGCCGGGCTGCTCGGGATCGGGGTCGCCCTGCTCGCCGGGGCCGGCCTCAAGCTCGCTGCGATCGCCGGCGCGGTGCTGCTCTTCATGATGTATCTCGCAGAGTTCCCCCTCGGCCAGGAGGGCATGACCAACCCGCTGTTCGACAGCCACTGGATCGAGGCTCTCGGCATCGCCGTGTGTGCCGCCACCTACGCCGGAGACACGTGGGGTCTCGGCCGGTGGTGGGGGCGGATCGTCGGCAACGGCATCCTGCGCTGACCGACGAGTCCTCGGCATCGACAGGGGCATCCCCGGACCAGGACGGTCCGGGGATGCGCTTCAGTCGTCGGGAGTGAACGCGCAGAACTCGTTGCCCGCGGGGTCGACCATGACCGTCCAGCCGATGCCGTCGTCGCCCTTGTCGCGCGACGGCATCGCGCCCTGCGCGACCAGCGCGGCGAGGTCGTCGGTCGAGACGTCGATGTGAATGCGGTTCTTGGTCACCTTGTCCTCGGGCACGGGCTGGAACACGATCGACTCGAACGGCAGCCCGTCGATGCCGTCGACATAGCTCCACCGCTCCTCGCGCACCGCGTTGCCACCGAGCACCATGGCCCACCACTGCGCGACCCGGTGCGCGGCGTCGACCTCGCCCGTGACGTCCCACACGAGCTCGTAGAAGCGGTCGCCGATCGGCGCGTCGCGCTCGAAGACACAGAACTCCTGACCGTCCGGGTCAATCAGCACGGTCCAGCGCGGCTGCTGGTCGACGACGGTCGCTCCGCCCGCCAACGCAGCGTCGAGCGACTCTGCGCGGACATCGAGGTGGAGCCGGTTCTTGGCGTACTTGGGCTCGCTCACCTCGTTGACCCACACGATCACCCGGTCACCAACGCTGAGGCGCGCCGAGCCGTCGTCGTCGAGCCTGGCGTCGAGCCCGAGCAGGCCCGCCCAGAAGGTGGCGAGGGCGTGTGCGTCGCAGGCGTCGATGCACAGGTCCTTGTACGTCGCGAGGGGCATGGCCCGAAGGTAGCGCCGGGCACTGTCCGAGGCCAACGGCATACTCACCCTCATGCAGCGCATCGACGGCCACCTCGTGCTCAGTCCGACCGACCTGACCAAGCACGTGGCCTGCGCGCACATCACGACGCTCGACCTCGAGGCCCTCGATGCGGGGGCCGCGCGGGCGGCGGGCGTCGACGACGCGCTCAACCTCGTCTTCACCAAGGGTCTCGCCCACGAGCGCGACTACCTCGACCGGTTGCGCGCCGAGGGGCGTCACGTGGAGGACATCGCGGCGCTCGGCCTCAAGGGCGCCGCGGCTGAGGCGGCCACGGTCGACGCGATGCGCCGGGGGGTCGACGTCGTCTACCAGGCGACCTTCTTCGACGGGCACTGGGTCGGGCTCGCCGACTTCCTGGTGCGCGTCGAGCTGGCTGACGCTGAGCGCAGCTCCTTCGGAGGCTGGCGCTACGACATCGCCGACACCAAGCTCGCGCGCCGGCTCAAGGTGCCCGCGCTGCTCCAGATGGCCACGTATGCCGCCCGGCTCGAGACGCTCCAAGGCGTGCCGCCGCAGTGGCTCACCGTCGTCACCGGCGACCAGGAGCAGCACCCGTGGCGCCTCGTCGACGTCGCACCCTATGCCCGGCGTCGCCGAGCCGAGCTGCTCGACGCGATCGCGAGCCCGCGCGAGACCGAGTCGTCCCGCGTCCAGCACTGCGGGCAGTGTCGGTGGAAGGACCGGTGCGCGCAGGAGTGGCTGGATCGTGACGACCTCATCCAGGTGGCGGGCATGCGTTCGGACCATCGCGCCGCCCTCATCGACCTCGGTGTGCCGACGCTGCGCGCTCTGGCCGAGTCGGGCGAGGACGAGCTGGCGGGGGCACTCTCGGTCGCCACTCGTCGCCGGCTGGTGCAGCAGGCGCGTCTCCAGCTCGCCGAGCGACAGACCGGTGTCGCCCAGCACGAGCTGCTCGACCCCGAGCCGGGGCGCGGCCTGCAGATGCTGCCCGAGCCCGACGACGGCGATGTCTACCTCGACTTCGAGGGCGACCCCTGGGCCGAGGGCGGCGCCGGTCGCGAGTACCTCGCGGGCATCTGGACAAGGCAAGGCCAGTTCGTCGAGTTCTGGGCGCACGACTTCGCGCAGGAGGGTCGGCTCACGACACAGCTGCTCGACTGGCTGAGCGACCGCTGGGCACGCTTCCCGGGGATGCACGTCTACCACTACGCGCCCTACGAGACCACGGCGCTCAAGCGGCTCGTCGGACAGCACGCGACGCGCGAGGCCGAGCTCGACCAGCTCCTGCGGCACGAGGTCTTCGTCGACCTCTATGCCGTCGTGCGACAGGGCGTGCGCATCAGCAAGGGCTCCTACTCCATCAAGAAGCTCGAGGAGTTCTACTGGGGCCACACGCGCTCGAGTGACGGCGCGGGAGTCGCCGACGGACTCTCCTCCGTGGTCGAGTACGAACGATGGCTGGCCGGCCGCGACGACGGTGACGCCGACCAGACGATCCTCGACGACATCCGTCGCTACAACGAGGAGGACGTGCGGTCGACCCTCGCTCTGCACGTCTGGTTGGAGGACCGTCGAGCCGACCTCGAGGCCAGGGGCCACGTGCTCTCGCGGCCCCTCCCGGAGCCTCCCAAGGAGATCGGTGACGCTGAGCGCGCCGAGATCGAGCTCGCCGAGCAGCTCGTCGGGGGCGGGCACGAGCTGCTCGCCGGCCTCGTCGGCTGGCACCGGCGCGAGAAGCGGCCGGAGTGGTGGGACTTCTTCCGCTACAAGGACCTCGAGACGGCTGAGCTCGTCGAGGACGGCACCGCCATCGGCGACCTCGGCGAGCCGGAGGAGGTCGGGCTCGTCAAGCTGTCGAGGCTCTGGCGCTACCCGTTCCCTCCGCAGGACTGCAAGGTCTCGGTCGGCAAGTACGTCCCCGATGTCGACACCCACCAGCCGGTCGGCAAGGTGGTGGCCCTCGACGCCGTCGACGGGTGGATCGAGCTGTCGATGAAGAAGTCGCTCGACCCGCCGCGACCGCGTGGGCTCGGAGGCCCGGGGCCGGTCATGGACCAGGTGCTGCGCGAGAGCATCGCCCGCACTGGCCGGCTGGTGCTCGCTGGTGAGGGCAACCTCGCGACGCGGCTCATCGAGCGGGTGGTGCCGTCGGCTGCCGTGCTGGCGCCCCGGCAAGGCGAGACACCCAGGGACGTCGTGGTGCGGGTGGGAGCCGACCTCGACGGCGAGGTGCTCGCGGTGCAGGGCCCGCCCGGCACCGGCAAGACCTTCGCGGGCTCCGCACTGATCCGCGAGCTGCTCGACTCCGGACTGCGGGTCGGTGTCACCGCGCAGTCGCACGCCGTCGTGCTCAACCTGCTCGACGAGGTGGCGAGGCCGGCCTGGCACAAGGACGGCACCAACGCCGAGGAGGCGGGCGACGAGCCCTTCGACCCCAACGCCTTCATCCGGCACACGACCGACAATGCCGCGATCGGCGAGGCCCTCCGGTCCGGTGAAGCCACCCTGGTCGGGGGCACGGCCTGGCTCTGGTCGCGTGACGACATGGTCGGCTCCGTCGACGTGCTCGTCATCGACGAGGCCGGCCAGTTCTCGCTGGCCAACGCCGTCGCCGTGGCGCCGGCTGCGAGGTCCCTGGTGCTGCTCGGCGATCCACAGCAGCTGACCCAGCCCACGAAGGCGGTCCATCCGTATGGCTCCGGTGTCTCCGCGCTCGACCACCTCCGGGTCACCGTCGAGAGCGGGCAGGAGGTCGTGCACGACGTCATCCCGGACCACCGCGGGGTCTTCCTCGATCGCACCTACCGGATGCACCCCAGCCTCACGTCCTTCATCTCCGAGCTCGCCTACGAAGGCCGTCTCGAGTCCGCTCCCGGCCGGGAGCGGCTCGCCATCGACGCGCCGGGAGCACTCTCTGGGGAGGGCCTGCGATGGGTGCCGGTCGAGCACACCCGTGTCTGCGAGCAGGCGAGCACCGAGGAGGCCGCCGTCGTCCGCTCGCTGATCGACGACCTGCTCCGGGGGGAGTGGACCGACGCAGCCGGCGTCACCTCACCGATGACACTGGACGACATCCTCGTCGTCGCGCCCTACAACGCCCATGTCGCGGCTCTGCTGCACGCGCTGCCGGATGGGGCTCGCGTCGGCACGGTGGACAGGTTCCAGGGGCGTCAGGGTGCCGTCGTCATCTACACGATGGGCAGCACGAGCGCTGCCGTGGCCCCGCGCGGAGTGGGCTTCCTCTACGACCTGCACCGCCTCAACGTCGCCGTCTCACGAGCCAAGGCGCTCGCCGTCGTCGTCGGGAGCCCGTTGCTGCTCGACGCCGAGGTGCACACTCCGGATGAGCTTCGCGCCGTCAACGCGCTGTGCCGCTACGTCGACGAGGCCAAAACGGTCTGACGAGCCCGGCGTGGCCCGTCACGGTCGCCGTGACACGGTGGCGGGGTCCTCCGCCTCGATCACCTCGCGGTCGTCCTGCACGGCGACGGAGACGCACGCCGTTCGATCGCGCACGACGAAGTTCTCGGCCGTTGCTCAGTCCCCGACGACCGGGGCGGCGCGCGGGATCACCTCGAAGCGGGGCCTTGGCGTGGTCAGGCGCCGTGGCCGGCCACGTGCCAGAGCCGGCCCTCTCCGCGGATGTGCGGCATCGCCTGACGGATGGACCGCTCGGCGAGCTCGGGAGCGACACCGAGGTCGACGGCATACCTCAACGCCACGGCAGGGGTGCGCTGTCCACCCTGACGGCAGTGCACGAGCACCCGCTTGCCCTCGGCTCGGAACTGACGGAGCGCCGACGACGCGTCGTCGAGCACGAAGTCGAGGTGAGGGTTCGACTCCTCCTCGTCGTCGTCGTTGATCCAGAACTCGATGTGGTCGCGTGAGCTCATGCCGTCTGCCGGGATGTCGTGCAGCCCCAGCGGGCACAGCGAGACCACGGCCTGCACCTCGAGCTCGCGCACGCGGGACAGGTCGGAGATCGTGCCCAGCACGATGTCGGGGTCGATCGGGTGGGGCAGCCCCAGCATGGGGATCTCGGTGTCGCTCATCGACGCCACCGACGGCCACTCACCGTGACGACGCCCACCGGCATACGTCGAGACGGCGAGCTCGACGAGGTCGTGGGCGCGCAACCCGGGCCAGCCGTGCACCATCCGGCGCCACTGGGTGGGCACGGCCGAGGCGCCGTAGCGCGCCCCGAGCAGGGCACCAGCGATGGCCGCCACCGTGTCGGTGTCGTGCCCCGCCCGCACGGCCGCCTGCAGGCCACGCTGGAGATGCATCGCGGAGGCATCTCCGCGGTCGGTCGTGGTGATCGCCGCCCACGCGGCCTGCAGCGCCGTCACGGTGTAGCCGTTGTTGGGGAACTGCCCCGGATCGGCAGCGGTCGCCTCCTCGATCCAGTCGCCCCAACGGGCGGCATACGCCGGGGTGACGAGGTCGAGGCCGGCAGCGAGGTCCAGGCGTCCCTCGGTCACGGCCAGCCGGATGGCCTCGGACCACAACACCGACGAGTCGCCCGCCAAGGGGTCGGTGTGCGTGAGCTCTGCGACGGCGCGCACGGCTCGGGCCGTCGCCTGCCGGTCGTGCACGCGGGGGAGCCCGACGATGGAGGTGCGCATGAGGGCGCCGTTGCCGGCCGTGCGCCCTGTCCGGGCGTGCAGGTCCCTGCTGGCTCGCGACAGGCGCTCGTGCGAACGGCCGGTCAGGCGTCCGGCCTCGGTGAGCACGGCCCGGGTCTGGGTGCCGACATCGGTGGCGCCGCCTGCGAGCCACGATGTGAAGGCCTCGGCGACCTGGTCGAGCGCCGCCGGCGAGGTGAGGTCGCCACCCTGCGCGGCGACCTGGGCCACGCACAACGTCATCTGGGTGTCGTCGCTCCACTCGCCCGGGTCGTAGGGGCCCAGACCGCCACCCTTCATGACGGCCTCGCCGACGGGTGGTGCGGCCATCTCGTAGGGCACCCCGAGCGCGTCGCCGCAGGCCTGACCGAGCAGCACCCCGGCGGCGCGGTCGACGGTGATCGGGCGGATCGGCACTGCGGCTCCTGCGTGGTCGTGGCGGTCGGGGGGCGTCGGGAAGAAGTCGGGAGGGTGGCGCCGGTCGCATCTGTCACCCGACGGCCTGCTGCAAACTACCGCGTGCCCGGGACGGGCCGGGCAGGCCTCCTCGCGCCAGGCGCACGACGTAGGATTCGCGGGTGCTCCAACCGCTGACCGTGGTCGTGCTCGTCGCGACCGGACTGCTCGCGCTGCTGGCAGGCCACCACCTGCTGCGCCGCCGGCTCGTCGACGACCCGATCGTGCTGACCGGGGCGGCGATCGAGGTCGCGTTGCTCGTGCAGCTCGTCGTCGGCCTGACCAAGGCGTCGGCGATCGCCGACGGAGCCGAGCGGGCGACCTTCATCGCCTACCTCTTCACGGTGCTGGTCGTCATCCCGGTCACGGTCGTCATCGCCATCAAGGAGAAGACTCAGTGGGCGATGGCCGTCGTGCTCGGCGGCGCGGTCGTCGTGGCCATCCTCGTCGCCCGGCTCCAGCAGGTCTGGAGCCTCAATGCCTGATCAGCCGCACACGGGACACGGCTTCGGCCGCGTGCTCGTCGCCGTCTACGGGCTGCTCGCCCTCGCCGCCACCGGGCGCTCGATCCTTCAGATCAGCGAGTACTTCGAGCGTGCCCCGATCTCCTACGTGCTCTCGGCGCTGGCAGCCGTCATCTACGTCGTAGCGACCATCGGGCTCGCGCGGGGTGACCGCAGCTCGGTGCGCCTCGCCAAGGTGGCGCTCACCGTCGAGCTCGTCGGCGTGCTCGTCGTCGGAGCCATCTCGTATGCCGTGCCGTCAGCCTTCCCCGACAAGACGGTCTGGTCGCACTTCGGCTCCGGCTACGGCTACGTGCCGCTGCTGCTCCCGCTCGTCGGACTGTGGTGGATCCGGCGCACCAGTCGTGCGACCGACAAGGCAACGGCGTCGGTCGGCCCAGCCACCGAATCGGAGTCCTGAGCTCGCGTCGATAGGGTGGCCGCCATGACTGAGCAGACCCCGGCACCGGGGCCGAGCATGACGGCGGACGCGTCGTCCGCCACCATCCGCCTCCCGTTGACGGTGCGACCCGTCACTGCAGAGGAGGCGACTGCCACGCTCCTCGAGCTGGGTGGCAGCTTCCTGCAGACGCCCAACTGGGCCCGCTCCAAGCAGGGCTGGCGACCTGCCCACCTCGGCTGGTTCGACGCCGACGGCAGCCGCGTCGGCGCCGGGCTCGTGCTCTCGCGGAGCATCCCGCGGCTGAAGCGTTCCTACGCCTACCTGCCCGAGGGCCCGGCGCTGCCGTGGGAGACCGTGGCGCGGGACCCGAAGGCGTGGCTCGACCCGCTCGTCGCCTGGGCGAAGGGCGACGGCGCGTTCGCCCTGCGCCTCGGCTTCCCGATCGTGTCGCGGGTCTGGGACCGTGAGCCGGTCAAGAAGCAGGTCGCCGAGGGTGGCCTGCTGAGCTTCACGAGTCTGCCGAGTGCCGTGGACAACCCGGTCGCGCGGAGCATGGAGGCCTGGCTCGACGCAAACCAGTGGCTCTCCATCGGTGGCGACGGGGTCGCCGTGGGCCAGCCGCGGCTGCTCTGCATCGTCGACCTGCGGGGCCGTGCCGTGCCCGAGCTGCTGCGGTCCATGAACCAGCAGTGGCGGCGCAACGTCAAGAAGGCCGAGAAGTCCGGGGTCGAGGTGCGCACGGCGCTCGCCGAGGGGCTCGACACCTTCTACGACCTCTACGTCGAGTCGGCAGAACGCGACAACTTCCTGCCGCGTCCCAAGGCCTACTTCGACCTGATGGCCCGCTCGTTCATGACGGAGAGCGCCGACGGCCCTGTGCAGGCCCGCTTCTATGAGGCCCACGTCGACGGCGACGTGCTCGCCTCGGCGCTGATGATCCGCTTCGGTCGCACCTTCTCCTACCTCTACGGCGGCTCCACCGAGCGCAACCGCGACGCGAGGGCTTCCAACGCCCTGCAGTGGAAGGCGATGCAGGACGCAGCCCTGGCCGGGTGCGAGGCCTACGACTTCCGCGGCTTCAACACCTCGCTCGGGGCGACGAGCCCCCTGACCGGGCTCCTGCTCTTCAAGCTCGGCGCCGGGGCCGACGTCGTGGAGATGGTGGGGGAGCGCGAGCTCGTGCTCAGCCGCTTCTGGCACTTCGCCTTCGAGAAGGCGATGGCGGCCCGGATCGCGATCAACAAGCGCCGCAAGGCTTCTCGCGCGGCCGAGGTCGCCGACATCTGACCATGCGGTCGCGCGTCCCGAGTGGGGCTACGGCCAGTGAGCCGAGCACGACACCTCGACGGGGCCGGTCGACAGGGCGACCAGTGTCCTTCCGGCGTAGATGCGACACTGCACCGGCACGTCGGTCCCACTGGTGCTGGTGACGGTCACGTCGACCTCGTGCATCTCCGTGCCGATGCGGACCCCGCGCACGAGCGGCGTCGCCGCGTCCGTGGTCTCATCGTCCAGGCCGGTGTCACTGGAGATCCGCAGCGTCACCGGCTCCTCCGTCTGTGCCACCACTTCGACGCGGAGCATCTCGGCGTCCGGGGGAACCGGTGAGATCCGGGTGTCTCGGGGGAGCGGCGGCTTGGTCTCGAGGTCGACGACGGACTCGATCCAGCCCTCCGAGTAGGCGTCATAGACCTCATCCGGGTCGGACCCACCCCAATACTGCTCCGAGCGGGTGTCGTCGAAGGGGGGAGTCCACTCGTCGCCGCTGGTGCTGACATTGCCCATGACGAGGAAGACCCCGACGATGGCAGCGAAGGGGAGCCATGCAGGCCGGCGCCGCCCTCTCCGGTGCCCCGGCAGCGTCGGTGGCGTGGTCAGGATGGAGGGGGTCGCGGGCCGTGCCGGGGTGGGGCCCGTCCTCGGCTCGTGACCCGCCCACGCAGTCGGTGGCAGCCCGGGCACCGGGGCCGGCCGAGCGGTGGAGCTGGTCGGGGGCGTCAGCTCGGGGAAGGCGACATGGCGGTCCTGCTGGGGGTCTGGGAGCGCCGGGCGCTCTGGATCGGACACGACGACCGTCAGCGCTCGCGCTGCCAGGTGGCATCGGTCACCTTGCAGTCGACACTCTTCGTGCCGATCGAGGTCGAGACCACCACGTCACCCACGAAGATGGTGCACCGCATCGGCTGCGCGCCGCGGTAGCCGAAGTCATCGGCCGACACGGTGAGGTAGGTGTCGTCGGAGTCGACGGGGATCGTCGCCGCGAAGGGCAGCGCCGCGTTCTCGAGCTCGGTGCTGTCTTGACTGCGGTAGAGCCGGACATCGGCGATGCGATCGGGCCCCTGCACCTCCACGCGCACCGACGTGACCGTGGCGGGGATCGTGGGCACCTCGCTCGGCGCGACCGATGACGGCGTGAACGCCACCTCCTGACGCTCCTCGGGGTCCGCGTCGCGAGCAGAGCCGGAGCCGTTGGACACCAGGGCGATGACGGCGGCGAGCACCATGGGGATGACGATGAGAGCACCGAACACCGCGGCAAAGGTGATGGACGCCTTGCGGGAGGCGGTCCTCGGCTGCTTCGGGCGAGTCCTGCGGTTGCGCCCGCCCTTCTGCTCCGGCACCGCCGGCAGGGGGGCAGGTTGAGACTCCTCGAAGGCCGAGTAGTGGTCGACCGTGGGGTCCGGGGCGTCGGGGCGGCCTCGCCCGGCAGCCGTGTCGGCAGAGCCGTAGTCGGGTGCGAGCGGGTCGGGTCGCGAAGGTGCGTCGGTCACGGATCCCCCTAAGTCGTCATGTGCGCCCATCCAACACCGCGGTCGCCCATCGAGCCGCGGACGGCGCACCCCTCCGATGGTGTCACGCCCGCGGTGGTTCCACCCTCGTCGCGTCGGTCTCGCGCTCTCGGGAAACCCGTGCGACCCGCTGCGTGCGAGCCACCTATCCTGACGGGCATGCCCGACGAGACCTCGACCACCCGCGCCCGCGGGGGCGGTCGACGCTCTCAGGGGCGGCGCTCTGAGGGCCAACGCTCTGAGGGCCAACGGTCTGGGGGCCGGCGGCGCGCCGAGCCGACCCCGGAGCAGCTCGAGGCCCGTCGGGCGGCGCGGGCCGCCACCCTGCCCCCCATCTCCTACCCGGAGCACCTGCCCGTCGTCGAGCGCCGCGATGACATCGCAGCGGCGATCCGCGACCATCAGGTCGTCGTCATCGCCGGGGAGACCGGCTCGGGCAAGACGACCCAGATCCCGAAGATCTGCCTCGAGCTCGGCCGGGGTCTCGACGGGGTCATCGGCCACACCCAGCCGCGGCGCATCGCGGCACGGGCCGTCGCCGAGCGGCTCTCGGAGGAGCTCGCCGTCGAGCTCGGGACCGCCGTCGGCTACCAGGTGCGCTTCACCGACCAGAGCAGCCGCGACACGCTCGTCAAGGTGATGACTGACGGCATCCTGCTCGCCGAGATGCAGCGCGACCGCGAGCTGCGTCGCTACGACACGATCATCATCGATGAGGCACACGAGCGCAGCCTCAACATCGACTTCATCCTCGGCTACCTCAAGCAGCTGCTGCCTCGGCGTCCCGACCTCAAGGTCATCATCACCTCGGCGACGATCGACCCGCAGCGCTTCGCGGAGCACTTCGCCACCCCCGACGGCACACCCGCGCCGATCATCGAGGTGTCGGGGCGCACCTTCCCCGTCGAGATCCGCTACCGCCCCCTCGTCGACCCCGACCGCCCGGAGGCGGAGGAGCGCGACATGGTCACCGGGGTCTGCGAGGCCGTCGAGGAGCTCTGGACCGAGCGGCACTCGGGCACGAGCAGCGACATCCTCGTCTTCTTCTCCGGGGAGCGCGAGATCCGTGACGCGGCCGATGCCCTGAACGGCATGAAGCTGCCGGTGACGGAGGTCGTCCCGCTCTACGGCCGGCTCTCCGCGGCCGAGCAGCACCGCGTCTTCGCGTCGCACACGGGTAGGCGAATCGTTTTGGCCACCAACGTCGCCGAGACATCACTCACCGTCCCGGGCATCCGCTACGTCATCGACACCGGCACGGCCCGCATCAGCCGCTACAGCCAGCGCACCAAGGTGCAGCGCCTCCCGATCGAGCCGGTGAGCCAGGCCAGCGCCAACCAGCGTTCGGGCCGCTGCGGCCGTGTCTCCGACGGCATCGCGATCCGGCTCTACTCCGAGGACGACTACGACAGCCGCCCGGAGTTCACCGACCCAGAGATCCTGCGCACGAACCTCGCATCGGTCATCCTCCAGATGACGAGCCTCGGCCTCGGCGACATTGCGCGCTTCCCCTTCGTCGACCCACCCGACTCGCGCCAGATCGCCGACGGCGTGCGCCTCCTGGAGGAGCTGCAGGCCTTCGCCCCGGAGGACGAGGCCCCGCCGAGCGGACGAGGGCGGCGACGCCCGGGACGCCGCCTCACGGCATACGGCCGCACCATCGCGGCGCTGCCGATCGACCCACGGCACGCCCGCATGGTCATCGAGGCCGACCGGCGCGGCGTACTGCGCGATGTGCTCGTCATCGTGTCGGCCCTGTCCATCCAGGACCCTCGCGAGCGGCCGCAGGACAAGCAGGAGCTCGCGGCCGCCTCGCACAAGCGCTTCGCCGACGAGACGAGCGACTTCCTCGGCTGGCTCAACCTGTGGGCCTACCTCAAGGAGCAGCAGCGCGAGCTCAGCTCGAGCGCCTTCCGGCGCCTGTGCAAGGCGGAGTACCTGCACTACCTGCGCGTGCGGGAGTGGCAGGACCTGCACAGCCAGGTCCGCACGGCGGCCAAGCAGGCCGGGCTCGACGTCAACCGGGGCGACGCCGCCGTGGCCCTCGGCGAGATCGACGCCGACGCCGTGCACCAGTCGCTGCTCGCGGGGCTGCTCTCGCACATCGGCGTCCGGGACGAGCAGAAGCGGGAGTATGCCGGCGCGCGGGGCACGCGGTTCGGCATCAGTCCCGGGTCGGCGCTCTTCCGCAAGCAACCGCAGTTCGTCATGGCCGAGGAGCTCGTCGAGACGAGCCGCCTGTGGGCCCGGATGAACGCCCGCATCGACCCGGTGTGGGCCGAGCAGCTCGGCGAGCACCTCGTGAAGCGCCAGCACTCCGAGCCACGCTGGTCGGGCAAGCGGGGGTCGGCCGTCGCGACGGAGCGCGTGACGCTCTACGGCGTGCCGCTCGTCGTCGGCAGGGTCGTGGGGCTGGGCAGCCTCGACCCCGAGCTGGCGCGTGACCTCTTCATCCGGCACGCCCTCGTCGAGGGGGACTGGCCGACCGAGCACACCTTCCTGCGCGACAACGCCGCCCTCATCGAACGGCTCGGCGAGCTCGAGGCCCGCACCCGGCGCCGCGACATCGTCGTCGACGACAGCACGCTGATCGCCTTCTATGACAAGCGGATCCCTGCTGACGCCGTCTCGGGTCGGCACTTCGACTCGTGGTGGAAGAAGGTGCGTCGCCAGACTCCGGAGCTGCTGACCTTCACCGAGGAGCTGCTGCTGCGCGAGAGTGCCGGCAGCATCGCTGACGAGGACCACCCGACGACCTGGACGCAGGGCGAGAACGTGCTGCCGATCACCTACCAGTTCGAGCCGGGGTCGGAGCAGGACGGCGTGACCGTGCACATCCCGGTCGACCGGCTCAACCAGGTGACGCCCGACGGCTTCGACTGGCAGGTGCCGGGCTTCCGCGAGGAGCTGGTCACCGCGCTGATCCGCTCGCTGCCCAAGGGAATCCGGCGCAACCTCGTGCCGGCGCCCGACCACGCCCGAGCCGTGCTGCCCGAGCTCGACCCGGCGAGCGGACCGCTGCTCCCGGCGCTCGCCAGGGTCCTCCAACGTCGCGCCGGCGCGCCCGTCTCACCGTCTGACTTCGAGGTCGAGCGGGTGCCGGCGCACCTGCACGTGACCTTCAGCGTCGACGGCCTCGACGGGCGGCCGGTCGCCACGGGCAAGGACCTCGAGGCCGTGCGGGACTCGGCGACGCCGCAGCTGCGGCGCCAGGTGAGCCGCGCCGGGGCCCGCATCGAGCGCGCCGACCTCACCGCCTTCCCCGACGAAGGTGTGCCCGAGACCTTCGCGAGCTCGGCCGGTGTGCAGGGCTATCCGGCTCTCGTCGACACCGGGTCCGGCGTCGACCTCCGGGTGCTGCCCACCCGTGCCGAGGCCGAGGCGGAGCACCGACTGGGCGTGCGGCGACTGCTCCTGCTCGGCATCACCCCGCCGTGGAAGCAGATCCTCGCGCGCCTCACCAACACCCAGAAGCTGGCGCTCGGCCACAACCCGCACGGCAGCGTGCCGGCCCTGCTCGACGACTGTCTCGCCGCGGCCATCGACGCCATCCGCGACGATGCCGTCACCGACCGTCCCGACCACGCCGTGCGCACCCGCGAGGACTTCGAGTGGGCGCTCTCCGCGGTGCGCACGCACACGACGGCCAAGGTCGTGCAGGTCGTCGGGCTCGTGGAGCCGATCCTCGCCAAGGACCTCGCCCTCACCAACCGCCTCGCCGACCTCGACCGCTCGAGCAGCGCGGCGATCCGCCCGATGCTCGCCGACGTTCGGGCACAGCTGCGAGAGCTCGTGCGTCCGGGCTTCGTGGCCGACACCGGCCTGCGGCGCCTGCCCGACCTCGACCGCTACCTCCGGGCCATCGGGCACCGCCTCGACAAGGCCCCCGCCAACCTGGCGCGCGACGCGGCGGCCCTGGAGCAGGTCGACCTCGTCGAGGGCCGGTATGCCGACCTGCTCGACTCGCTCCGGCCCACCCAGCGCGGCGCAGCGGATGTCGTCGACATCGGCTGGATGATCGAGGAGCTGCGGGTCTCGCTCTTCGCGCAGACGGTCGGCACCGCGTACAGCGTCTCGCCCCAGCGGGTGCTCAAGGCGATCGCCAAGGTGGGTGCCTGACCCCCGATCGTGCCCGAGCTTCCAGAGGCGGCACCGCGAGGCCCGCCGGAGTGGGAATCTTGACGTGGAGCAGGGCGTTGCACGAAGCGATCCATGACGACGAGAGGCCAGACCCGTGCAGGACCCGACCGAGCTCTTCCAGTTCGAGAGCGACACCTCACCGAGCATGCTGCAGGAGCTGCAGGCGTCGGTGCTCGTCGTCGCGCTCGGCGGATTCATCGACGCCGGCAACACCCAGCGCCTGATGGCCGACCACCTCCTCGAGACGCATGAGTCGCGTGTCATTGCCTCCTTCGACATCGACCAGATGCTCGACTACCGCGGCCGTCGTCCCGTCATGGTGTTCGACCGCGACCACTGGGCCAGCTACGACGACCCGAGCCTGCTGCTCCACCGCGTCGTCGACAAGGAGGGCGTGCCCTTCCTGCTCCTCGTCGGACCCGAGCCCGACTACCAGTGGGCCCGCATGGTCGAGGCGACGACCCAGCTCGTGCGCGCCTTCGGCGTGGACCTCACCGTCAGCGTGCACGGCATCCCGATGGCGGTGCCCCACACCCGACCGCTCGGCGTGACGGCCCACGGCACCAACCCTCGCCTCATCACCGGCAACGACCCGGCCTTCGGCACCGTGCAGGTGCCCGCGAGCTTCTCCTCGCTCCTCGAGCTGCGGCTCGGCGAGGCGGGCCACGACGCCATCGGCTTCGCCATCCACGTGCCGCACTACCTCGGCCAGACGGAGTTCGGCGACGCAGCCGTCATCGGACTGGAGCGGGTGCGGGCTGCGACCGGTCTCGACCTCGACATCAGCGCGCTGATCGCGACGGCAGGGCTCAACCGCGCCGAGATCACCCGGCAGATGGAGGAGTCCGACGAGATCACGGCCGTCGTGCGGGCCCTCGAGCAGCAGTACGACACCTTCCTCGAGGGCCGGCAGCAGCGCAACCTGCTCGCCACCGACCTCTCGGACCTGCCGACCGCAGACGAGATCGGTGCGGAGTTCGAGGCCTTCCTCAAGGACGTCACCGACGACGACCAGCAGTCGTAGCGTCGGCGGCCGTCGCCCTGACGGCCTGAAGCCACGCTGACGGCCTGAAGCCACCCTGAGGGTCCGGCGCCATTCCGACGGGCTGTAGCCACGCGCGTGCGGGTGGCTCAGGCCCGCGAGGGTGGCGTCACGCGCCGAGGGTGGCTCCGGCGCTCACTCCTTGGCCTCGCTCCAGCGGCGGATGACCGTGGTGTCGGCGACGAAGCGCACCTGGTCGGTGCCGGCCCACGTGCTCGAGGCCTGGGCCAGCGCGCGCTCGACCGACTCGGCGGCAGCCGCTGCGTGAGCATCGGGGACGTGGACGAGCAGCTCGTCGTGCAGGCAGAGGACGATCTGCCCGCCGAGCGGTCGCACCGCGTGGCGCACGGTCGCCGCCCATGCCTTGAACAGCTCGGCAGCCGACCCCTGGATGATCGCGTTGCGCGCATAGCGCCCGCGTGAGCCGTCGGTGCCGGCCGTCGACTCCGCGAAGCCACCGGCGCCACCAGCGCCACCGAGCGCCTCCGGCTCGGCGCCCTCGCCGAGCTGCGGGGGCGCCACCCCGAAGCGGATGAGGCGACCACCCCAGGTGCGCAGCGGTCGGCGCGCGACGCCGTCGTCGTAGGCGCGGTCCAGCAGGCCCATGGCGACGGGGTAGGCACGCTCGAGGTCCTTGAGCGCCTCGCCGGCCGCGCCGGAGCGCTGGCCGTACATCGCGGCGAGCACCGCGATCTTGGCCGTCGGCCGGTCGGCGCCCAGCTTGGCAGCCACGGGGGCGTAGAGATCGTCGCTGCGGGTGGCCTCGGCGAAGGCCCGGTCGGCGCTCACGACGGCGAGCACGCGCGGCTCGATCTGCCCCAGGTCGGCTCGCACGAAGACGTGCCCCGGGGCCGCGCAGATCGCCGGGCGCAGCGGAGCGGGGAGGTTGTGCAGGCCGTTCTGGGCCGTCATGCGCCCCGCCGCGCCGTCGCAGGCGGTCCACGCCCCACGGAGCCGGTCGTCGACGCCCACGTGCTCGTCGAGCCATCGGTAGCCGTAGGTCGTGGCGATGCGCTCGTCCTTGCGCCAGCGCAGCAGCGCGTCGACGAGCGGGTGGGTGAGGCGGTAGGGCTCAAGCACCCACGCGCGCGTGTTGGGCACGTCGACCCCGACCGAGGCGAGCAGCTCGCGCACCTGAGCCGGGTTGCGCAGGTCGAGGCGCTCCCGGCCCGGGGCGTGCCGCAGCACGGCTCGGTCACGCTGGGAGCGGATGCGGGCGGCATCGCCCTCGTCGCGGGCCCGCGGGCCGGCCGAGGCGGCGATGAGGTCCTCTGCGGCGAGCCGGTCGACGGGGAGACCGTCACGCTCGAGCTCGAGGCAGAGCACGGCCGCTGCCGACTCGGACCACACCGTGCGCTCGAGGCGCGCGGCGTGCTCCCCGCCGAGGCGGCCGATGGCCTCGAGCTGCGACGTCTGGCACTCGAGCGCGAGCAGCGCGAGGTCGCGCAGGCGCGCTGAGTCCGTGGCCAGGAGCAGGGCGTCGGCCCGCAGATGGCCCTCCGCCGTGAGCAGTGTCGCGTCGCCCCCCTCGGCGAGGTCGAAGAGGTCCGCGTCGAAGCCGTGCAGCCGCTGTGCTCGTGGCCGTGGGACGTCAGCCTCGTCGAGCCCGCGGCAGCCGGCGAGGACGTGGCCCGGAGTCGCCGCCCAGCCGCCGTGGATGATGCGGTGCGTCTCTGCGAGGTCCCAGGTGCGCGCGACGTCGATGCCCGCCCCGACGACGCCCCGCAGCGTGGCAGCGGCCGACCACACCACCCACCGCGGCGCGAGCCGTGTCGACACGGTGACGAAGCGCCGGCCCACCTCGGCGAGGGCCCACGCCTCGTCGATGCCCGACCCGACGGCATACGCCCCCAGCGGCCCGACGACGAGCGCGACGAGCGGTGCGCCGGTCGCCTTGTCAGTCAACGGAGCTCGCGATGCGGGCCACTGCCTCGCGCAGGATGTCGGGCGAGGTGGCGAAGTTGACGCGCACGTGACCGGCGCCGACCCTGCCGAACGTCGTGCCGTCGGAGACCGCGACGCGGCCGCGCTCCAGCAGCGTGGCTCCGGGGTGATCACCGAGACCGAGCGGGCGCAGGTCGAGCCACGCGAGGTAGGTCGACTCCGGGAGCAGCAGCCGGGCGCCTGGCAGCTGCTCGCGCACGAGCTCGGCGAGCAGGGCGCGGTTGGCGTCGAGCTCGTCGACGAGCTGGTGGACCCAGTCGCGGCCGTCGCGGTAGGCCGCCGTCTGCGCGATGACGCCGAAATGGCTCGCCCCGAAGGTGACGAACGGGTGGAGGCGTGCGACGTCGGCGCGCGCCTCGCCGCCGGGAACGACGAGCGCGGCCTTGAGCCCGGCGAGGTTCCACGCCTTGGAGCCCGACGTGACGGTGATGCCACGCTCGCTGCCCGGCACCGTGAGATAGGGCGTGAAGGTGCTCGTCGCGTAGACGAGCGGAGCGTGGATCTCGTCGGAGAGCACGCGCACCCCGTGCCGCTCCGCCGCCTCCGCAAGCCGGGCGAGCTCATCTGCCGTGTGCACCGTGCCCGTCGGGTTGTGCGGGTTGGAGAGCAGGTATGCCGCCCCCCGGCCGCCCACGGACACGCTGGCGAACGTCGAGTCGAGCAGGTCGAGGTCGAGACGGCCCTCTGCCGTCAGCGGCGCCTCCACGACCTGGCGCTCGATCGAGGCGATGACGTCGTAGAAGGCGTTGTAGACCGGTGGGCTGACGACGACCGGACCACCCGGCTGGGTGAAGAGTCTCGTGAGGTGGGCGATGCCGGTCAGGACGTCGGTGACCCGGACCATGGAGCCGTGGGCCGGTGCCCAGCCCCACTCGTCCCGGGCCAGCTCGGCGAGCGCGGCGGCATACCCCTCGTCGCCGGCGTAGCCGGTGTCTCCGCGGGTCGTCGCGGCCGCGACGGCCTCGACGACGGCGGGGCAGGGGCGCGCGTCCATCTCGGCGATCCACAGCGGCAGCACGTCGTCGCCGTAGCGACGCCACTTGATGCTCGTGCGCTCGCGGCGGAGGGTGTCGAGCGGCACGTCGAGGATGCGCGGGGCCATGCCGACGACCCTACGAGACCGCGCCCACACGCCCCCCGACAACGGCGATCCGTCACGGCATACCGTCGCGGGGTCCGGCTGGGTATGTGCACGACGAACGCGACTTCAACCAAGGGACGGGCAGGCACGTGGGACTCCTGGGATATGACAGCGACGAGGCGACCAAGGCGGCTGACGACACCGTCAAGCAGGTCCGGGCCGCCGCGAACGGCGGGGCGCTCGAGCGCGCCAACCGGGCCGAGGAGGGTGGTCTCACGGGTGCCGCGACCCGGCTCGTCGAGCGACTGCTCGACATCGGCATCGACGGGCGTGGACCCTTCGACTCCGCCGAGACGATCGCCGAGAGGGCGCTGAAGCACGCTCGCGGTGACGTCGAGCAGGCGATCAAGATCATCCGTCGCGACCACCGCCAGCTCGGCGCGGTCGGCGGTTTCGTGACGGGCCTCGGCGGCTTCTTCACGATGCCGATCGCCTTGCCGGCCAACGTGCTCGAGTTCTACCTGCTCGGCACCCGCATGACTGCGGCGACCGCCAAGGTGCGCGGCTACGACCTCAAGCAGGCCGACATCCGTTCGGCCGTGCTGCTCACGCTCATCGGTGCCGACAGCGACGACCTGCTCAAGAAGGCCGGCCTCGTCGCGGCGGGGGGCAAGCTCTCGGGCATCGCCTTCAGCCGCCTGCCGGCTCCCGCGCTCATGGTGCTCAACAAGGCGGTCGGCTTCCGGCTCCTCGGGCGCATCGGGGGCAGCACGTTCGCCCGGCTCGGGCGCGCGGTGCCGTTCGTCGGGGGCCTGCTCGGCGCTGCCATCGACGTCTACATGCTGAGCCGCATCGGTGCGCAGGCCGCCGAGGAGTTCCCCCACGTGGCTCCCTCCGGAGCGTGACGCCCAGATGACGACTGTGCAACGGCCCGTGAGGCGCGGAATCGGTGTGACCGCCCGCTCGTTGGACCGGGCATGAAGACGGCATCTCGCATCAAGCTCGCTGCCATGGTCGCGTCGGTCGTGCGCGCCTCGATGCGTCCGGGGGGCCCCAGCGTCGTCGAGCGCGTGCACGCGGTGCCGCGCCTCGTGCGCGCCACCCTCGACGGCACGTATGCCGGCACCACCGTGGGGCGCCTTGGTCTCGTCGCCGCTGCGGTGGCCTATGTCGCGTCCCCCATCGACCTGCTGCCCGAGGCCTTCCTGCCTGTGCTCGGGAGCCGCCGACGACGCGGTCGTCATCGGCTGGGGTGTCAAGGCGTTCATCGAGGAGACCGACCGCTTCGTGGCGTGGGAGCTCAGTCAGGGGCTGCGCACGACCCAGACGGTGCCGGGCGAGGCCACGTGGTCGAGCCCGTCTGCCGGTGCTGGAGGTGCGGCTGGAGGTGCGGCTGGCCGCGGGGCACCGCGGCGCGGCGCCCCGCGAGCTGACCGCGACACGACGGGGGCTGCTGCCCCCGGTGCCGGCAGCCGCGGGCCGGAGGGCAAGGTCGTGTTGCCCGAAGGGGTGCGGCAGGCGGCCACCGACTACGTGCTCGAGAGCATGCGCAAGCGTCTCGAGCGCTGAGGTCGGTCGCGCCGCCACGCAGCTGCGTCGTCCACACCTCCCGAGCGGCTCCGTCCGTCATCCACAGCGAGAAGCACGACTCTGTCAGGGGCGTTGCTCCGCGGCGAGTGTCGGTGTCATGCCGAAGATCTCCCTGTCGGGACCAGCCGACCTGCTTGACCATCCTTCCCTTCCACCTGGGATTCCAGCCGACCCGCAGCGTCGTCGTCGTGTGCTTCCACGGCAAGCGGCTCGGCCTCGTGGCGCGCTTCGACCTCGTGCCGGCGGCGCTCGCCGATGCCTCCGCGTCGGCGGGCCTGCCCACCCTGGTGCGCGACCGCCCGTCCGGTGTCTGCCTCGTGGGCTTCGAGGACGAGCCCGGTGAGTCCGATTCGCTCACCGAAGCACTGCGTGCCGGGCTCGAGCGCGAAGGCGTCGACGTCGGCGACCGGCTCGTCGTGCGCGACGGGCGCTGGTTCACGGTCGGGTGCGACTGCTGCCCACCGGGCGGGCGGCCGATGCCGGAGCTGGCCGACGTGCCGGCGGTCGCCGACTATGTCGCGCTCGGCCACGCCGTGCTCGGCGACCGGGACTCGCTCGTCGCCCTCGTGCGACCCATCGGCGAAGACGACCTGCGTCACGCGGACATCGAGGCGGCTGTCGACACGTGGCAGGCGCGCTACACCCTCTCGGTCGCGATCGACCGGCTCCGGGCTCGGGGTGCTCGCGGTCTGCGGCTCGACGACGGCAGCGACGAATGCTCCGGCGGCGGCCGAGCTGAGAGCTGGGACGGCGACGAGGAAGAGGAGGACGAGGACCGCTGGGCGGAGTCCGCTGACGAGGCTGAGGGCGCCTCGGACGCAGTGGGCCGTGAGGCGACCGTCATCGAGCTCGAGAGCCGGCGACGACGGCTTCGGCTGCGTCGGTGACGGCTCGAACGGCTGGGACGGCTCGAGCACGGCTCGGACGGTGCGGCTGGCTGGGACGGGGACGACGGGGGCTGGGACCACGTCCGCGACAGCATCGACGCCCCGTTCGAGTCGTCGTCGGAGCCCCTGCGCGCGCAGTCGTTGGCGGCCTGGAGCCAGGTCCTGCACGGCGAGGTCGACGGCGACGGTCTGGACGACCTGGTGCCGGCCCTCGTCGGGCCGCTGCGCGACGTCACCTTCCGCGACGCGCTGATCGCCTGGCTGTGCCCCGGTGCCGTGCCGCTCACCGAGTACCCACCCTCCCTCGTCGCGCTCCTGGAGGCGTTCGTCGGCTCGGACGTGCGCGGGGCCTCAGCCGCCGCTGCCGCGCCGCGTCCGCGTCGCGGACGACGCAAACGGGGTCGCCGCCTGGGCGACCGCCTCGACCGGCGCCCTGACACCCGAGCCGCTCAGGCGGGGGAGGACTGGCGGGAGTGGGAGGAGGCCGGCGCGCCGCACCAGGTCCAGGCGCGCCTCGAGAGCGTGTGCCGGGCCACCCCGGCCGCGCACGCCGCGCCCCTGCTGGCCATCGTGGCCAGCATCGCCTGGTGGCGCGGCGACGGTGCGCGAGCCGGTGTGGCCGTCGACACGGCGCTGGACCTCGAGCCCGACCACCGCCTGGCACGGCTCCTCCGCCAGTCGCTCGACCTCGGGTTGCGCGGCGGAGGATCGCGCTCGGCGCACCAGGACTCCGACGGGCCGTCGCGGGCGTCCGGTTCGTGGAACAGCCCATCGAGCGCCTGAGCGCTCTCGCGTATGGTGGTGCTAGGTCATGAGTGTCAGCGACAAGCCCCGGCTCGCTGGCCGGCAACCCTCCTTCGCGGTGGGGTGCCCCGGGTGAGGACCTGGCATCCCTCCATCCGTGTGGGTGCAAGCGCGAGCCGAGGAGCACTCTCCATGACCGTCAGCGACCGCCAGGCCGCCCGACCAGACAGTTTGGACGAGGCTGTCTGCGGTGTGGACACAGCCTCGCACCCTCCCACCCGTGCCAGCGCCTCCAGTGCCCCGAGCGTCCCGACCTCGCGGCTGCGCTCGCTGCCCGGCGGCGACGTGCCTGCGCGCGGCAAGGCGCCGATGTGGTCCGAACGGTCAGGGCGGTCAAGCGGCGCCTGGCACGAGGGCGATCCCGTCGGTCGTCGCCGCTTCGTCGACATCGGGGCGCTCGACCTCGAGCGTGGGGGGCGCCTGTCGCAGGTCCGCATCGCCTATGAGACCTGGGGCACGCTCAACGAGGCACGCGACAACGTCGTCCTCGTCGAGCACGCTCTCACCGGTGACAGCCACGTGTCTGGGGAGGCCGGACCGGGGCACCCCTCACCCGGATGGTGGAACTCGCTCATCGGGACGGGCCGCCCCGTCGATCCCGGGGAATGGTTCGTCGTGGCGTCCAACGTGCTCGGCGGCTGCCAGGGCAGCACCGGACCCTCGAGCCTCGCGCCCGACGGCCAGCCGTGGGGGAGCCGCTTCCCCTACGTGACCGTGCGAGACCAGGTGGCCGCCGAGGCTGCCCTGCTCGACGCCCTGGGCATCGACCGCATCGCAGCCGTCGTCGGGGGGTCGATGGGTGGCATGCGTGCCCTCGAATGGGCCGTGACCCACCCCGAGCGGGTCGAGCGGTGTCTCGTGCTGGCCTCGACGGCATACGCCACTGCCGACCAGATCGCCTGGTGCCAGCCGCAGCTCCTCGCCATCCGGCACGACCCCGACTACGCCGGTGGCGACTACTACGCCACCGGGCGCTCGCCGGAGACCGGTCTCGGCCTCGCTCGCCGGATCGCCCACATCACCTACCGCACCGAGACCGAGCTGAGCGAGCGCTTCGGGCGCGAGGCCCAGCTCGGCGAGGACCCGCTCAGCGGCGACGACCGCGGCCGGTTCGCCGTCGAGAGCTACCTCGACCACCACGCCGGCAAGCTCGCGCGTCGCTTCGACGCCAACTCCTACGTGCGGCTCACCGAGGCGATGAACTCCCACGACGTCGGACGCGACCGTGGAGGCGTGACCGCGGCCCTCGCGCGCGTCACCGCGCGCTGCACCGTCGTGTCGGTCGACACCGACCGGCTCTACCCACCACGGCTGTCCGACGAGCTGCACGCGGCCCTGCCCCGCTCGACGCGTGCCCACATCACCTCCGCCTACGGCCACGACGGCTTCCTCATCGAGGAGGACCAGGTCGGTCGGATCATTCGCGACGCCCTGTCCCGCTGAGCCGGCGTCGCGGAGGGCGTCGGCGACTCCGATGCGGGCGCGCAGTCGTCGCGCGTCGCCGGTCCCTTTTCCGGTAGCGTGCGGGCACGGGTGTTACCGCTCCAAGGAGGTCCGGACAAAGTGGCCATTGTCGTTGGTTATGTCGCAACGAAGGAAGGCCGCGCTGCGCTCAAGCGCGCCGCTGAGGAGTGTGTCCTGCGCCAGACGCGGCTGATCGTGATCAGCTCGCATCGAGGCGGCAAGGACTTCGACCCCGACGAGGCGATCCAGTTCGAGGCCGAGCTCACCCGGGTGGCGGACCTGCTCGAGGAGCAGGGGCTCGATCACGAGGTGCGCCAGCTCGTGCGCGGCAACGACCCGGCCGAGGACCTCATCAGCGTCGCCCAAGAGGTGTCGGCCGACTTCATCGTCATCGGTCTGCGCCGCCGCAGCCCGGTGGGCAAGCTCATCCTCGGCTCCAACGCCCAGCGCATCCTGCTCGACGCCAGCTGCCCCGTCCTGGCCGTCAAGGCCGAGTAGGCCCGCGGGCGGCTCGACACCCTCGGGTGGTCGACGCGCCCGCGACGGCGCGCCCGGGGGGGCGTTCTGTTCGCGGGCATCCCCTTCGGCGTTTTATAATGTCTGAGTACCGGATTGCACGAGGCGCACCGCGAGATCGCTCAGGGACCGACTCCACCAGGCCAAGCACATCTGGCACGAACCCCCACTCTCGTTCGTTGTGATGGTGCATGCCCGGATGTGGCGCGCCCAGCACGACGCACACAGCGATGAAAGGCGACTGCTTCCGTGCCGAAGGCAACAACCGCTGGAGCCCCCAAGACCCTGCCGAAGGTGTTCCAGCACGAGGCAATCATGCAGCTTCTCGTGAAGGGGAGCTCGAACGGGAGCATCACCGGCACCGAGATCGCCAACGCCCAGGCCGAGGCAGCCCTCGACCTCAGGCAGATGAAGCCGGTGCTCACGACTCTCGAGGCCCACGACATCGAGATCGTCGTCGACGCGCCGCACACGAGCACCAACAAGACCCGCTCAGGGACCAAGGGAGGCACTGTGGCCACCGCTCGAAGCACCACGGCCGCGGCGACGAAGACCGCGTCCAGGACCACCACCTCGACGACGAAGAAGGCGCCGGCCAAGCGGGCCGCCCCGCTGCCGCCGACGCCGACGAGACGCCGACGCCAGACCAGCCGCCCCTGCCGCCAAGGCGGCACCGGTGCGCAAGGTCGCAGCCAAGAAGGCCACGACGACCGCCGGCGTGGCCAAGGCGGCTGCCGCGGCCCCCGCCAAGACGGCTGCGAAGAAGACGACCGCGCGCAAGACGGCGGCGAAGAAGACCGCAGCGACTGCCGACGCTGCCGTCGAGCCCGCTGACGGCGAGAGCGTGCCCGACGAGGTCGTCGAGACCGAGCTCGAGGAGGTCGACGTCGTCGCCGTCGTGGCTGCGGTCGCCGAGGTGGCCGACAGACGCCGATGCCGACGACACCGACGAGGACGGCGAGCCCAAGCCGAAGGCCGCAGCCGCGACCGAGGAGACCGAGGAGTCGGGCTTCGTCATCCGCGACGACGACGAGGACGACGCCCCAGCACAGCAGGTCATCACGGCCGGCGCGACGGCTGACCCCGTCAAGGACTACCTCAAGCAGATCGGCAAGGTCGCCCTCCTCAACGCCGAGCAGGAGGTCGAGCTCGCCAAGCGCATCGAGGCCGGCCTCTTCGCCGAGGAGAAGCTGAACGCCGAGGGCAAGGTCGACATGAAGCTCAAGCGCGAGCTCTGGTGGATCGCCCAGGACGGCAAGAAGGCCAAGAACCACCTCCTGGAGGCCAACCTGCGCCTCGTCGTGTCGCTCGCGAAGCGCTACACCGGTCGCGGCATGCTCTTCCTCGACCTCATCCAGGAGGGCAACCTCGGACTCATCCGGGCGGTCGAGAAGTTCGACTACACCAAGGGCTACAAGTTCTCGACCTACGCGACGTGGTGGATCCGTCAGGCGATCACCCGCGCCATGGCCGACCAGGCCCGCACGATCCGCATCCCGGTCCACATGGTCGAGGTCATCAACAAGCTCGCCCGCGTGCAGCGCCAGATGCTCCAGGACCTCGGTCGCGAGCCCACCCCGGAGGAGCTCGCCAAGGAGCTCGACATGACGCCCGAGAAGGTCGTCGAGGTCCAGAAGTACGGCCGTGAGCCCATCTCGCTGCACACCCCCCTCGGCGAGGACGGCGACAGCGAGTTCGGTGACCTCATCGAGGACTCCGAGGCCGTCGTCCCGGCCGATGCGGTGAGCTTCACGCTTCTGCAGGAGCAGCTGCACTCGGTCCTCGACACGCTCTCCGAGCGCGAGGCCGGGGTCGTCTCGATGCGCTTCGGCCTGACCGACGGCCAGCCGAAGACGCTCGACGAGATCGGCAAGGTCTACGGAGTCACCCGAGAGCGGATCCGCCAGATCGAGTCCAAGACGATGAGCAAGCTGCGTCACCCGAGCCGCAGCCAGGTGCTGCGCGACTACCTGGACTGACGGTTTGTCGCGCGGAATCGCGTTTGCGCAGGTCAGGTGCCCATTGGGGCCTGACCTGCGGCATTTTCGGTCAGCACAGCGCTTCTAGTCCAGATAACGAAGTACGCTGGGTGGCATGCCGCTCATTGGCGGCCTCAATGACCGGCAGGCTCTCGCCCCGGGTCTGCTCGCAGCCGACGAGCAGGACGGCCTCCGCCTCGTCCCTGAGGGCGTGTCGGGCCAAGGAGCGAGCGATCTCATCGACGCGTTCGGGACTGGGCAGGTCGATGCGCTGGGTGAGGCCGAGCCCTGTTGCCCGCAGCGCCAGGACGACGATCGCCTGGGCGGGCTCGAAGCCGAGCAGGTGCGGGATGACGGCGAGCAGGTCGGCGGGGCCGTGAAGGGTGATCGGTAGAGCGGGCATGGGGTCTTCCTTTCTGTAGGCCCGGCGGAGTCCGGGCATGCGAGAAGGGCCCGCCGCTGTTGCGACGGGCCCTTCGTGAAACTCATCCGAGGGGGTTTTCCAGCCCGGTATCGGACGTGGTGATCCCGTTGCCTCGTGAGCCTATTCCACCATCCAATTCCATTGTGGGACAGATGAATCGCAGGGACGGTGCCACGAGCGTTACGTACCCCTTGAAGGCGTAGAGCAGTTCTACTCTTGTTTCATGAGAGCTTTCAGAGCGTGGGTTTCATGAGAGCTTTCAGAGCGTGGTGGGGCCGCGGGGCTCAGCGTCGATCAGCGCGATCGGCAAGTCTGGAATGTAGGCGTCGCCATTCGGTTCCCGACGAGTGCCCTTGTCATGAGCACGTCCCGCCAGCCGACGCTCCCGCAGCAACCGCAGAAACTCGGCCGGTCCGTTCTCTTTGATGAACCACGCGGCGAACGTGAGGGCGCGACTCACCAGGCCATTGCCGACGAGCTCGGCTACGCGATACGGGCAGCACAGTATCGACGGACAGGTCCGGAACCTGCGAGTCGGGTCCCTCACGCTGTCGCGGAAGCCCTGAGCGGCCCCAGCATGGCAGCGGAGGCACCTATGGGTGCGGCTCGGCGTCCTTATGGCTCCTGGGGGGCGTAGCGCCTCATATCCGGGCACGTATGCGGTCGGTGTTTGGCGGCGGCACGCGTCGAGTGTCACCACGCGCACAGACGCCGGTCCGCGCGACGGCCATCGTCGAGGTGAACACGGAAGACAACGGCAGAGACCCCGAAGGAGGCCCCGAGATGAACACATCCACTGAGCACACCGGTCGTAGGGCAGGCTCCGCTATCGCCGCCGGGGCTCTGAGCGTGATGGTCCTGCTCGGGGCCTGCTCGTCAGCCGAACCGGCCTCCTCGCCCGGCGCGGCGGCCACGCCGGCGCGGACCTCGAGCCTGGGAACGCTGGAGGCTGAGCAGGACCTCGTCGTCGACGGCCACCACTTCAAGGCCCAGTGCGCCGGCCAAGGGCCGTCGGTGCTGCTCGTCAGCGGCTACGGCGCCATGATGGGGGACTGGGCTGACCTGCCGACCCGTCTCGGCGCCACCGCCCGCACCTGCATGTACGACCGTCTCGGGACCGGGCGCAGCGACGCACCGCCGCCGGTCCAGACGTTCGAGGACATCGCGGCCGACCTCGACGGGGTCATCTCGGCGCTGCGGCTGCCACGCCCGGTCGTCGTCGTTGCCTCTGACCTCGGCGGTCCCATCGCTGTCACGTGGGCGGCGCGTCACCAGGCCGACGCGCGGGCCTTGGTGCTGCTCGACGCCCTCCCGCCCGGCTGGCAGGTGGCCTTGCCCTCCGTGTTGCCGCCGCCGGACCCGGGGGACCCCGAGCTGACCGCGATGCTGGAGGGTATGCGCCGCGTCGACGACCCGATGACCAACCGCGAGAGCCTTGACCCGACGTCGTGGGCGGCCTACGAGCGGATCAACCGCCTCGACGTGCCGCTCTGGGTTCTGGTGCCCGAGGTGCCCCCACGGCTGCCCGCGGCCGTCGACGCCGCCAAGTTCACGGCGGCCTGGAACGCCGGGCAGGCCGGCTGGCCGACCTGTCCACGGACAGCCACCTGGTCACCGCGGCCGGCGCCGACTCCATCATCTGGCTGTGGCGCCTGGATCTGGTGCTCTCGACGGTGGCCGACGCGCTGACCCCCTGATATGGCACCCGGCGTGGCACTTCCCGCCTGGACTCTGCCGATCCGGTCCACGGCGGGCAGGCCCGGGCGGCATGGGCTTCCTTCGCCGAGCTACCGCTGCGTGTTCCGCCGCCGGGGCCAGGCCCTCCATGCCGGACCGACTCATCAACACGAATCGGAGGAGTAGTCATGGGAATTCGCGACAGGCTCGCGCGCCTGGCCGGGAGGTCTACAACGGACCGCCGGCAGCGGGGATTCGACACACCGACACCCCGACCCGGCTCAGGAGGCGTTGCAGCTCGCCCGGTACACGTACCTGCTCCGGGTCGCCACGCCGGACCTGTTGCAGCAGGTCCACCGCGAGGCGTTCGCCGATCTGACCGGGGAGCAGCGGGAGCGGGTGTTCCTGCGGCTGTGTCATGACCTGCCCGAGGGTCAGCGGCCGACGAGCACCGAGCCGGCGGAACTGGCGCGTGCCGCCGTGGCCGCTCATGACGGTGACCACGGGTATCTGGTCCGGATGCTGCGTCGGCCCGGTCAGGGCGTCACCGAAGGCCACTTCGTGCCAGCGGGAGGGGACCGTCCCGGTGGTCTGCTCTTCGCCGGGTCCGTGCTCGGCCCGGTGGCAGCCGCGGCGGGCGCGGCGGAGGCCGCAACGGAGTCCCTGACGGGGTTCCCGAACTCACCCGAGGCAGCACAGGCGAACGCGTCGGTGTTCGTCCGCCCTGCGGGGGCGACAGGGCGTGCCGCTTGGGAAGCCGGAGCCGGCGGCGGCGTGGCAGGCGCAGGTCCTGTCGGAGGCGACTTCGGGGGCGCAGGCGGCGGGGGCATCTGAGCCGCGGCTGCCCGGCACTCACGGGCTCGCGTGGTGCGACTGGAAGCCGTCAAGGATGGCACGGCTGACGGAAGCAGGGTCGCGGAAGATACTGAAGTGGTCGCACTCCAGGACTCGGGTGTCCGACACCCGAGCGGCCGCACCCTCGAGGTCGTTCGCGCCGGGCTGATCGTCGAACCGGCCCAAGAGGACCGTGGTCGGGATGCTCTGCCACGCTGCCGCCGGCTGCGGGTCCGACATGGACTTGCGGGTGACCCGGCGCCGGGGATGCTTCCGGAGGTGGCTGAGGACCTCAGGAGGGAACGTGGGTCCGTCGTCCTCGTCCAGCCACCAGTCATTGTCGAGCACGAACGTGCCGTCCGGGTAGGTGAGCACATTCGGGTCCTCGTCGATCCAGTCGCTGTATCCGAAGTCCCGTACGGGGGCCGGCACGTTGTTGACGTACACCAGCCTGGCCACGGACGGCTCGCCGTCGGCCGCGATGCTGACAACCGTGCCACCGTAGGACCAACCGGCAACGACCACCGGTGGCGCGGCGCCGCGGATGGCGGCCCTGACCTCGTCGGCGTCCTCGAGCAGGCCGGCCGTGCTCGAGCGGTGCGAGGGGAGGTCGGGCGTGATGACGACGGCCCGGCGTCCTCGACGAGCTCACGGACCCAGCGCCAGTCCTGCGGGTCCCCCCACAGGCCGTGAACCAGTATCGCGGTTCCCAGCGTCGCCGCCATGCCGCCACCGTAAGGGAGTGGGACGCGCCGGGTTGCGCTTTCAGGAAGCCAGGCGGCGAGGCGACTCGAGCGGCGGTCGGCCACTGCGCACGACCGTGGTCACATAGAAGCCGCCGCCGGCCCCTCCGCCGCCGAACCTCCAGCCGAATCCACCGTCAGCGAGGAAGCGTGCGGGGGCAGGACCCGAGGGGCTGTCGGCTCCGCTGCGTGCCTCGTGGTTCGGGTGGATCGAGGCGTCGAAGCGGGAGCTGCCGCAGTCGAGGCAGATCCGTTCGTGCATGCCTGCGACGGGGGTGGGCTGCCAGCGGTGCCGGCCGATGGCGCATCTGATGCTCTTGTTGGTGTTCATGCCGTCAGGGTGCGCTGCGGGGCGCGGTGCTGTCTGTGCGCTGGGTGACACAGGGCGAAAACGCGAGGAGCGCCGATCGCGGATCCTGAGATCCCGTGGCGTCCGACAGGGTCACAGTCGCCGCACAACCGTTGAGCCTGAGGCCGATCTCGACCCTCCCGGCGAGCCCTCGCCAGCACTGGCACAGCAGAGCGAGAATGGTTCTCATGAGCGTCCCAGCAGTCCTTCCTCCGGTCGAGCGGTCGGCACCGCAACCGAGCCTCGCCGCCGCGCGGCAGGCCCGCGCCGTCCAGCTGGCGACCGAGGGCCGCACGTACCAGGAGATCGCCGACGAGCTGGGCTACGCGAACCGTGGCACCGTCACGCGATCGTGCACCAGCGCTGGCGCGTCACGGTAGAGACGCGGTCGAGAACCACCAGGAACTCGAGCTGGCGCGCCTGGACGCCTGCAGGTCGCGCTCTGGGACAAGGCCATGGCCGGCGACCTCGACGCGGTCCGCGAGGTGGACACGATCGGAGCGAGTGACGGCTACCGGCTGGTCGGGACGGACGCGCGCAACGGCACCAACCTGACGCCCTGTTCCGACGTTGTCCTGACGCGCGGGACGAGGGACGGCGAGGTGATCGTGGGACCCGGAAGGGCTGGACTTGAGGGGGTGACTCGGGGCCGGCCGCTGCGGGAGCGTCGGGCGGTGAGCAGGCTCGGGCGGCATGGCGTCTCCGATCGTGCTGTGCCAACAGACCGACGACGTAGCGCTGGCGCGATGCACACGCTCACGGCTGACGAGGAAGGGATCCAAGCGTTGGGGATGGGGAAGGCGAGGGGAACTGGAACTGGTGGGACCCACCGGCCTCAGAGGTTCGGTCAGTCGATGGCAATTCACTGCACAGCGCTCCTGACCTGCACGGTTTGCGAAGCACGACAGCGCAGCGCACAGGCGTCCCTACTGCGCGACTACCTCGACTGACGGGTCGGGGCTCGGGACGTCGCGTTCGCGTAGGTCAGGTGCTGTCTGCCGAAGGGCGGCAGGCCTCCACTGCTGACGTCACGGTGCCGTGGAAGTGGTCGGCGCCGATGGCGGCCACCAGACCGACCGAGTCCAGGCGGTCCCGCAGCTCGAGTGCCGCCCTCGCGACGTGGAGTTCGATGTTCCGCTCCCGCAGACCGTCGATCACCTCACGCAGCGCAACCTCGGCGCTGGCGTCCAGGTCACTGATGAAGGATCCGTCGACGACCACGTGACGCACCGGTTTGGGGGCGCCGTCCACGGCGGCCCACAGCCGGCGCTTGAAGAAGTGGGCGTTCGCGAAGAACAGCCGGTCCTGGATGCGATAGACGACCACCCCCGCGGTGATGCCGGCGTCGGGCTGGTCAGCGACGTCAACGTAACGGTCCTCGCGGGCGGACCACCCGAGCACGGCGTCCGCCGGTCGTGCCGCACGGCGGATGATGTCCGCGACGGACAGCAGGACGGCCACGATGATCGCCTGTAGGACCCCGACTCGTCACCACGCAGAGGACCGTGATGGCAGCAATGATGACCTCGACCCGACTGCTGCGCGCCAGCTCGCGCCACTGCGCTGGATCGATCAGCTTCGCCCCCGCATACACGATGACCGCCCCGAGGACCGCCGAGGGCAGGTACTCGATGGGCGCCGTGAGGAACACGAGGATGACGGCGATCGTCCCCGCTGCGGCAAGCCCGCTGACCTGGCTGGTCGCGCCCATGTCGTCGTTGACCGCGGTGCGCGACCCACTCGTCCCGACCGGGATGCTCTGCGTGACGCCGGCCGAGATCTGGGCCACTCCGAACGCGAGCAGCTCCTGGTTGGCGTCGACGACCTCGTGGTGTCGCGCGGCGAAGGAGCGGGCCGTGAGGATCGAGTCGGAGAACGCGACGAGGAACACGGCCAGGGCACCTGCGGCGAGCGTGCCGAGGTCTGCGCGCGACACGTCCGGGAGCTCGAGCGAAGGCAGCCCGCTCGGCACGGGGCCAGTGATCGACACTCCTTCGGCGACGAGGTTCAGGGCCCAGGACGCCGCGATGCCCAGGCCCACGACCAGGAGTGCGCCCGGGTAACCGCTTGCTGATCCTGCCGGCCACGATCAGGACCGCCAGGGACACGGCACCAACGACGACCGTGGCAGGGTTGGCGTTGCCGAGGTGGCCGACGAGGTCGAGCGTCTCGGGGATGGCTCCCTCCGCGTCGCTGGAGATGCCGAGCAGCTTGCCGAGCTGACCCAGGATCAGCACGATGGCGACGCCGGTGATGTATCCCACCAGCACGGCCTGCGAGAAGTAGTCCGCGATCCAGCCGAGGCGGGCCATGCGCGCCACGAGGAAGACGAGCCCCACCATGACCGCGAGCAGCGCCGCGAGGGCGGCATACTGCGCGCTGGCACCAGCCGCCAGTGGCGCGATCACCGTCGCGATCAACAACGACACGGTGCCTTCCGGGCCGACCACGACCCGCGGCGCGGACCCGAAGACCGCGTACGCCAGCACCGGCAGCAACAGGGCGTAGAGCCCGGAGCTGACCGGGACCCCGGCCAGCTGGGCGTAGGCCATCGCCGATGGCAGGGCCAGGGCCGCGACCGTGACACCGGCGACGACATCGGTGCGCAAGCTCACCCGCGAGTACGTCGAGAACGACCGCGCGAACGGGACGTAGCGGGTCGTGAGCGGAGGTCGAGTCGCCGACGCGAACGCAGGACGACCCGTTGTAGGCCTTCCTGAACGGTTGCACTGCTCCAGCCAACCGAACGGCACGATGACGGGCATCGCCTGATGGGGATGAGTCGACCACTGGCGACACGTCGCGGAACCTCGCCGCGGGCCACGCATGCCGTCAGGGCGTCAGCGTTGGCGCCAGCACGCGCGGAGTGTCGTGACGCGCACATACATGGCGCCGTGAGACCGCCATCGTGGACGTGACACCCCGCAGTCACGGCAGAGACCTCGAAGGAGGCCACGATGGACACCTGCACCCAGCACACCGATCGCAAGACGCGCAGGACGCTCGTCCGCGTTCGAGCGGCCATGGAAGGGACCGTGGTCAACGCAGGAGGTGCCGTGCGAGCAGTCCGGCGTTCTCGTCGCCGCGCTGTCGGGTGGCGGCGCTGAGCGCGCTGGTCCTGCTCGGGGGATGCACGACCGCGGACCCGTCCTCTGCGCCAGCGCTGCCGTCCACGCCGGCACGGACCTCGAGCGCGACGCTGGAGGCTGAGCAGGAGCTCGCCGTCGACGGCCGCCACTTCAAGGCACAGTGCACCGGCCAGGGGCCATCGGTGCTGCTCGTCAGCGGCCTCGGCGCCACCATGGGGGACTGGGGTGACCTGCCCACTCGTCTCGGCGCCACCGCCCGCACCTGCATGTACGACCGCCTCGGGATCGGGGACAGCGACCCCCCGCGGGCGGCGGTCCAGACGTTCGAGGACATCGCGGACGACCTCGACGGGGTCATCTCGGCGCTGCGGCTGCCCCGGCCCGTGGTGGTCGTCGCGCACTCTTTCGGCGGCCCCATCGCCGTGACCTGGGCCGCCCGCCACCAGTTGGACGCCCGGGCGCTGGTGCTGCTCGATACCATCCCGCCTGGCTGGCACGCGGCTCTGCCCTCGCTGATGCCACCGCCGGATCCGAGCGACCCGGAGCTCAGCGCGATGCTCGAGTCGATCCGGCGCGACAACGACGTGACCCAGAAGTCGTGGGCGGCGTACGACCGGATCAGCCACCTCGACGTGCCGCTTCGGGTCATCGTCGCCGGAGTGCCCCCACGGCTGCCCGCGGCCCTGGACGCCACCAAGTTCACCGCGGCCTGGAACGCCGGGCAGCGTCGCCTCGCCGGCCTGTCCAGCGACAGCCACATCGTCACCGCGGCCGACGCCGACCACGTGATCTGGCTATGGCGCCTGGATCTGGTGCTCTCGACGGTGGCCGACGCACTCACTCCCTGACAGGGCACCCCGGGGGTCTGCCGCATCGGCATCTGGTGCATCGACGGCCACAGGGCGTCCCGAAGTGGGTGTGAACGCGTTCACCCACGGGAGGATCAGTGGGGCAAAGGGGTGGCGCCGCCGTCCTCAGGCTGCGCAGAGACCCCCGGGTACTCAGTGTCCACGCTCGCGAGCGCCGACTCGAAAGTCGGACGGTGCTTCTCGAACCGTTCCGGGTCACGGAGCCACTGCCCCAGCAGGACAGAATGCGCCAACGCTGAGCGCACATACGGCGCCCGCGTGTTTCCTGTCCCGGAACGGTGGCGTTCCATGGCGTCGCGGAAGTGATCCGCGCCCACGTCCACGATCGAGGCGAGGTGCGGGCTGAGATCCCTCGCCCGTGCCGTCAGAACGCTGGCTTGGAGAGCGACCGACTCCATACGCGCCCGATCCGGTGGGTTGCGCTCCAGCCCGCCCATGCCCAACGCCTGAAAGCCGGCGTGAAGCTGCGCAACCAGCTCGTCGATCCGCTCCAGCCGACGCGCGTGCAGGTCGTGCTGGAACTGCCTCCGGGCGACGAACAACGTCGTCAGGCCACCGACGAGCGCGCCCAGCAGTGCCGCGAGCATTTCGGTCATGGCCAGGAGGATGCCCGAGTCATACCTGAGGGGAGCAACTGCTGTGGTACCAGAAGCATGAAGCCTCCTGTCGTTTGCGGCAGCCCCACTGTAGGACGTCACTGCCTACCCTGACGGAAGGGCGCGGATCACCTCGCCGGAAGGTCCGGCCGCCGCAGGTCCATCACGTCTTCCCGAGGCCGCAGGCGCGGCAGTGGAGGGCGACGCGGTCCGTTCGGCGCAGTCCACCGCTGGGTGAGGCGCTCACTCCTGAGCCTTGATCTTGCGCCAGCCTCCGGCGCGGTTGTTGGCGATCACGGCGCGAAGCAGGTCGAGCAGGGCCGCCTCGTCAAGCTGGTCATCACGCCGAATCTGGATGCCGCGGGCCGTGGCATTGTCCCGGCCCTGGTTGATCAGGCCATGCGGATCGGGCGCGATCGGGTCGTAGATGAACACGTTGAGATGGTCCTTGGCCCCGAGGAGGGCGCAGATGTTGCCCTGGAGCACGAAGTACGGCTGCCGGACACGTTTGATGACCTCGGTCACGTCCGGGTCGGCTTCGTGCACCAGGCGACGGACCTGCTGGGCGACATCGCGCTGCCACTCCGGGAGCGCGTCGATGTACTGGTCCACCCGGGGGTCCCTGCGGCCTGCGGTCACGGACTCCATCGTAGGAGTTCACCTGTCCCGCCCAGCCCGATACCGTCCCGTCCGCGGTCACGCCGCGAGCTGAGCGGCCCTGCGCCGACGGACGATCACGCGTACCTCGGAGGCGATCAACACCGGAAGGGCGGCCGCCACGCAGACGAGCCACTGGCCCAGGTCGAGCGACACCGTCTGCAGGAACGTCTGCAAAGGCCCGAACACGGTCGTCAGGATCAGGGTGATGACCGACCCTGCAGTGGACCTGACCAGCGTCTTGTCGGCGAGCGTGTCGAGCGAGAACACCGTGCGCGTCTCGTCCCGGGTAGCGAGGGAGAAAAGGATGCAGGCCAGTGAGAACGTCACGACGCCCATGGTCAGTGCGACCGGCCGGTTGAACGCGCCTTCCGCCCAGGCGATCGTGGCGAGCGTCGCTGCGCCCATCACCACCCCGACGGTGACGAGCCAGAGCATCGTGGGCCGGGGCAGGATCGGCTCCTCGGGATCACGTGGGCGGCGCGACATCAGCCCGGCACCCGGTTCGCCATAGCCCAGGCCGACCGCCTGGAAGAGCATCGTCGTGAAGTTGATCCACAGGGTCTGCAGGGGCAGGAAAGGGATCCCCCCGGCGAGGTTGAAGATGGCCGCGCCGAGGAACGAGACGATGAAACCGAAGAGGCAGCCCATCTGGAACCGGATGTACTTCACGAGGTTGTCGTAGAGCCCCCGACCCAGCTCCACGGCCTTGACGATCGTCGAGAAGTTGTCGTCGGTCAGGACCATGACGGCCGCGTCCTTGGCGACCTCGGTGCCAGTGATCCCCATGGCGATCCCGATGTCCGCCTGCTTGAGCGCAGGCGCGTCGTTGACCCCGTCGCCGGTCATCGCGACGATGTTTCCCTGCCGCTTGAGCAGGTCGACCAGGCGGACCTTGTCCTCCGGCGTGACCCGAGCGATGACCCCGACCTTGTCGATCCGAGCGAGGACTGCGTCATCGTCCATGGAGGCGAACTCGGCCCCGGTCAGCACCTCGCCCTCGATGCCCAGCTGGCGGGCGATCGCCCCTGCGGTCACGGAGTGGTCGCCCGTGATCATCCGCACCCGGATGCCTGCAGCCGTGGCCTTCTCGATGGACGCCTTGGCCGATGGCCGAGGCGGATCCACGATGCCGACGAGCGACATGAGCTCGAGGCCGTCGGCGACGAGCGCGAGCAGGTCAGCGGCGGGGTCGAAGCTCGACGCGTCGAAGTCCTTGCGCGCTGTCGCAAGCACCCGCAGGCCTTCCGTGCCCATCCGCGCGTTCTCGGCGAGGTAGACCTCCTTGGCCGCGCCGTCCGCCGGCACCGGCCCCCGGTCGGCGTCGTGGACGGTCGCGGCCCGCGCCAACAGCTCGTCCGGGGCTCCCTTGACGAAGCAGCGGACGACTCGGGCGCCCGACTCGTCGGTCATCTCGTGGAAGGTGGCCATCAGCTTGTAGGCCGCGTCGAACGGCAGCTCCGCGACGCGGGGATAGGCGCGGCGGGTCGCCACCGCGTCCACGCCGCCCTTGGCCGCCAGGGCGACCAGGGCCCCCTCGGTGGGGTCGCCGATGAGCGCGCCGCCATCCAGGACGGCGTCGGAGGCCAGCACCATCGGCAGGAGGAACGGGTCCAGGGCGACCTCTGGCAGCCCGGACACCCGGGAGATCCGTCCCTCCGACGAGTAGCCGGTGCCCTCGATGGAGTAGCGCCGACCGACCAGGGCCATCTGGACGGCGGTCATCTCGTTGAGGGTCAGCGTTCCGGTCTTGTCGGAGTTGATCGCGGATGTGGAGCCCAGGGTCTCGGTCGACTGGAGACGCTTCATGATGGCGCCGACCTTGGCCAAGGCCTGTGTCCCGTAGGCGAGGATGGTCGTGACCACGGCCGGCATGTTCTCCGGAAGCGCACCGATCGCGAAGGCCACCGCTGCGTGGAAGATCGCTGTGAACGTCGCGCCACGGGCAAGGTTGATGGCGACCGACACCAGCAGCGCCAGGCCCGCGATGAGGAAGATCTGCCGCGTCAGGGTGTCGAGCTGACGAGTGAGTGGGGTCTTCGACTCCTTCGTCGACTGGAGCATCCCCGAGATGTGGCCGACCTCGGTGGTCATCCCGGTCGCGACGACGACGAAGACTCCGGATCCGCGGGTGACGTTGGTGTTCATGTACACCATGTCGGTGCGATCCCCGAGCGGCGTCTCCTCCTGCTCGACCGGCGACGTGCCCTTCGAGACCGGCAGGCTCTCGCCCGTGAGGGCGGACTCGGCGACCTCGAGAGTCGCGGCGCGCAGCAGCCTCCCGTCGGCCGGGACGATGTCACCGGCCTCGACTGCGACGATGTCTCCGGGGACCAGCTGCTCGGCGGGCAGCTGGGCCAGCTGGCCGTCGCGCGTGACCCTGGCCTTGATGATCATCATCTTCTGCAGGGCGGCGACCGCAGCGGCGGCCTTGCCTTCCTGTCGGAGGCCGAGCACCGCGTTGAACACGGTCAGCAACAGCAGCAGGATGCCGGTGCCCACCTCCTTGAGCGGATAGAGGCTCCCGATCCCGGCCACGAGGAGCACGACCTGCATCGGGTCGGCGTACTGCCGCAGGAAGGCGTGCACGCGGGTCTCGGACGCGGCGGCAGTGAACTGGTTCGCGCCGAACCGACGCAGGCGTTCCTCGACCTCGGCCGCGCTCAGGCCCCGCTCCGCGTCGCCCCCGGTCCGTTGCAGGACCTCTTCGGCGGGCAGCGTGTGCCAGGCAATGGCGCTTGCCTCGGTGCCGTCCGACGGCACAGGCGCTGTCCGTGTGGGTGTCGGTTGGGTCACGATGGCCTCCTCAGGCGGGACGATGACCGAAGCCTCCATCATCGTGGGCCGGGTGTCACGACCCAGCGCGGGGTGTCGTCCCGCGGAGTGGGACGTCGAGGCCTCGTCGGGGCGCAGCCACCCGATTCGGGTGATCGCACGCGGTCTGTCCACGGGCCGGCACCGCCGAGCCGAACCGCCGGCGCGCGGACCACCGAGACAGTCACGCTTCCTCCCGCCGGGGCAGATGCCGTCTAGTCTCGCGGGAGTCGGGGCGTCGTCTTGGCGCCTCGCGGATGACGAAGGAGCCTGCCAGTGCGTGACAGCGTGTTCGTGCTCCACACCGGCGGGACCATCGGGATGGTCGACTCCGCCGAGGGGGCTTCGCCGGTGGCCGGAGCCCTCGCCCCCTACCTGGACTGGATCGTCGACAACTCGGCGGGGGACCTGCCCTCGATCGAGTTCCTCGAGCTCGACCCGCCGATCGACTCCGCCAATGCGACCCCCGAGGACTGGTGCGAGATAGCGCAGGTGCTCCACGAGCGCCGAGCGGATCACTCCGGCTTCGTCGTCCTGCACGGGACCGACACGATGGCCTACACCTCGTCGGCGCTGTCCTTCCTCCTGCCGTCGTTCGGCAAGCCCGTCGTCGTCACGGGTTCGCAGATCCCCATCTCGCGCACCCGCAGCGACGGGCGCCAGAACTTCATCGGCGCGCTCCAGGTCGCTGCCCGCCCCGACCTCCGCGAGGTGTCGCTGCTCTTCGGCGAGGTCGTCCTCAGGGGCAACCGCGCCACCAAGATCGACGCATCGGGACTCGACGCCTTCGACTCGCCTCGCCTTGCTCCCCTGGCCGACATCGGGATCGACATCGTCGCCAACCCGTCCATCACGCCGGCCGGCGACGGAGAGGCGCGGCTCGTGCCGGGGCCGCTGGGAAAGGTCGCCGCCATGCGACTCTTTCCCGGGTTCTCCGCGTCCATCCTTGCCAACCTCTGTCGGCCGCCCCTTCAGGGCCTCGTCCTCGAGGCCTACGGCGCCGGCAACGGCCCCGCCAACGACCGTGACTTCCTCAGGGCGATCGAGAGGGCCGCGTCGGACGGCATCGTCGTGGTCGTCGTCACCCAGTGCGTCCGCGGATCAGTGCAGCCCGGTGCCTACGCGACCGGGTCTGCGCTGCTGCGCGCCGGCGCGGTCCCCGGCTACGACATGACGAGCGAAGCCGCCCTGACCAAACTGGCCGTTCTGCTGGGCGAGGGCCCGGACCCGGCCACGGTCGCCGCGCTGATGCAGCGCAACATCGCGGGAGAGCTGACCCGCTGAGCGGCGATCGCCGTCCGGCCCGACCGGGCTGCGATCAGGAGCGGCGGCTGGCGAGGTCTGAGATCCGGTCGGGCACCTCGCGCCAGAAGGCGACGCCACGGGCGGGCCACAGGAAGGACCGCACGCGTGTCTTGAGGGCCCGGGTGCCACCGACCTGCCGCCTGATCGAACGGATGTCACGGTGCAGCCGGATCGCCTCCTGCGGCGTCGTGCGCTCGGGGCGGTCGTAGCGCGCCTTCTCGAGCGTCGCGGTGACCCGTCTCAACGCCGTCGCACTCTCGTCGTCGAGGTGGCCCTTGGTGACATAGCGCTCGCGCAGCTGGCGCAGGGTCGCACCGTGCGGGGCCTCCAGACCAAGGTCGCCGAGGTGGGAGGTCAGCTCGTCCCACTCGGCCTCGATGAGGTCCTGCTGGGTCACCGCGGCCCGCCGCCGGCGCACCCGCAGGAGCCAGGCCGTGATCGGCATGACGAGCAGCGCGAGCACGACGACGAGCAGGGTCAGGGCGATGACCAGGTTGCGCAGGGTGAGCGCCGAGCCGACCCGCTCGAGCACGCCCTGCTCCACGGGCGTAGGCGCGACCACGGCCGTTGTCGTGGTGGTGGCGCTACTCGTCGCGGTGCCGGACAACCCACTCTCGGTGGCCGACCGGCCGCCTCCGGTCGACCCGGCGTCGCTGCCGAGCACGGCATACGGCGGGGGAGTGCCGGCCCGGGCGCCCGGCGTCGGCTCGAAGCGCAGCCAGCCGTAGCCCTGGAAGAAGAGCTCTGGCCAGGAGTGCGCATCGGACGCCTTGACGATGTACTTGTCGGTGCCGACGGGCTGACCCGGCAGGAAGCCGATCGCCATGCGCGCGGGGATGCCCTGCGCTCGCGCCATCATGATCATCGCCGTGGCGAACTGCACGCAGTAGCCGCGGCGGGTCTCGTAGAAGTTGCGGATGGGCTCCATGAGCCGGCCGCTCTCGTCGCGCAACGGCTCGCCGAGGTCGAGGTCGTAGGTGTAGTCGGACCCGCGCAGGTGGTCCTGGATCGCGATGGCCCGGTCGAGCGGGTTGTCGGCGTCGGCGGTGACCTCGTTGGACCAGCGCTCCACGAGTGAGCGCACCGTGTCGGGCACGGCGAGGTCGTCGTCGGTGACGTCGGGGGAGTCGGGCCTGCCCGAGTCGCGCAGCTGGGGCGGGGAGGGGGCCACATCGGCATACGTCACGCGGTAGGAGCCGACGGCGCGCCCGACCCGCACGTCGCGGGTGATGGGGTCGATGGCCCACGGCGTGCCCTCCATCGCCACGGCCACGACGGGGTAGGGCACCGCGATGCGCGGCGCCGCCAGCGTGTTGTCGGTGACGTCGATGACGTAGTCGCGCCGCTGTGAGGCTGGCGGCAGTGGCTGGGGCTGCCCGTTGCCGTTGCTGCCGCCGCCTGCAGCCACTGACCTCGGGAGTAGTACGACGTGGCGAGCACGCGCAGCGGGCTCTTCGTGAAGGCTGTCGTCGTGTAGCTGAGGACCGGCGTCTGGTCGCTGTCGTTGAGGCTCCGGCTGAGGTCGAGGGTGTCGTTGAAGCCCACCGACCCCTGGCCACCCCCACCGTCGGCGCGTCCGAGCCCCTCGGTGAGGTAGCGCGGCGGGAAGTGCGGCACGACGAGGGGCACGACGAGTGCGAGCACGACGCCGAGGGCGCCGAGCTTGAGCGCACCGAGGGAGAAGGAGCGCAGCGGCGTCGCGGTCGTGTGCGACCTCGTCCACCTCGCTCTCCTCGGCGGCGTTGGCGGTGCTCCACCGGGAGAAGCCGGCCCGGGCGGTCGTGTGCAGCATGAGCAGCCACAGCACGACGGGCACGAGGAAGAAGCGCAGCGCCAGCGCCGCCTGGCCGTTGGCGGCGGTGATGAGGTATGCCGTGAGGAGCGGCAGGCCTGCCGCCGCGGGGCTGCGCCACGTGGCCGCCATGGCGTCGACGCAGATCGCGACAGCGCCGACCACGACGAGGAGCCAGAAGGTCACGCCCTCGTTGAGCGGGGCCGGGGCGGTGTAGCGCTGGATCGTGTCGAGGGCCTGCAGGCCGAGGGCGTTGGCCACCTCGATGGCTGGCAGGAGTCGGCAGGAGCCAGGCGAAGGTGTCGCCGGCGAAGCGGTAGAGCAGGACGTAGGCGACGACGATCACCTGTGCGACGACCACGAGCACCTTGGACCGGGTGAGGCCACGTGCCAACAGCCCCACGCCGGCGGAGAGGGCGATGACCACGACCGCCTGGGAGAGCCATGAGGAGTCGGCGAACAGGCTCGTGATCGGGTAGACGGCTGCCAAGGTGGCGAGAGCGGCGAGGACGGTGATCCTCCAGCGGCGGCGGGTCATCGGCCGCCTCCGACCGTGGCGGCCGTCAGCACGGCCCAGGAGTGGGCGACCTCGTCGTCACGCTGCACCGCCACGGCCCGCCAGCCGGCGAGCCGGAGGGCCTCGACGTGCGGTTCGGCAGCGTCGGCGACCGCGTCACCGAAGCTGCGGGCGTCGAGGACGAAGGCGATGCCCGTCGTGCCCGGCTGGCGCAGGCTCGCGAGGCGCAGGGTGACGTCCTGGTCGTGGGGACCGACGAGGCCCACGACGAGCCCGCCGGACGACGCGAGCGACTGGGCGGCACGGAGGATCTCGTCCTCCCCGCTCTCGTCGTGTCGGTGTCGTGACGGCGAGGACGTCGAGGATCTCGTCGACCGTCATCGTGTCGGCGGCGCGAGTGCTGTGCACGGTCTCGGCACAGACGATGTGCACGGCATACCCCGAGTCGACGAGGTGGACCGCCACCGAAGCGGCCGCCGTCACGGCCCACTCGAAGGACGAGGAGGCTCCACTGCCGCCATGGGCGGCAGGACGCGGGTCGAGCAGGACGAGCGCGCGCCGCTGGGCCGGCCGGTCCTCCTGACGCACCATGAGGTCACCCGTGCGGGCGGTGGCGGGCCAGTGGATGCGGCGCAGGTCGTCGCCGTCGCGATACTCCCTGATCGTGACGTCGTCGTCGCCGTGCAGGGCGATGAGGTGCGCCTGCTCGCCCTCGGAGCCGACGCCGGCGCTCGGGTGGCGACTCGAGGAGAGCGGGTGGACGGCAGGCAGGACGACGAGGTCGGCCGTGCCCTCGAGCACGGCGTTGCGGTTGGCGAGGCCGAAGGGGTCCTGCACCTGCACCCCGAGGGGTCCGAGGTGGTGGCGACCGCGCAGGTGCGAGCGCACCTGGTAGTCGATGGCGCGCACTCGACCGGGCGGGATGCGACCGACGACGAAACGCGGCCGGTCACCGAGCACGTAGTCGAGCCGCTCCTCCGCGAGGAAGATCGGAGTCGTCGCCGACGAGACGTTCTCGAAGGAGAGCGTGACGGAGGCGTCCTGACCGACGCTGATGCGCTCGGGGTGGGTGTGCCGCTCGATGCGCATGCGGGTCTTGCGGGTGCGCACGAGGGTGGCCGAGATGATCGGGAGGCCGATGAGCAGCACGCCGAAGCGCGTGAGGTCGGGGAAGCCGAAGATCATGCCGGCGAGGGTGAGCGTGATGCCGGAGCCCATGAAGGCCCGGCCACGGGTGGTGAGGACGCCGCGCAGGGCGCGCATGGAGACCGCTGCCTCAGCGGGAGGTGGCCGGCACCGGCACCTGGCGGAGCAGGTCGCCGACGACCTCGGCGGTCGTGCGCCGGGCGAGCTGGGTCTCGCTCGAGGGCATGAGCCGGTGGGCCAGCACTGCGGTGGCGAGCAGCTGCACGTCGTCGGGGATGACGTGGTCACGGCCCTCGAGGGCCGCGTGTGCCCGAGCCGCGCGGAGCAGGTGCAGTGCGGCACGCGGCGACGCGCCGAGGCGCAACGCCGACGTGGAGCGTGAGCGGGTCACGAGGTCGACGATGTACTGGCGCACGGCCGGGCTCGCGTGGACACGGGACACCTGCTGCACGACGCGGTTGATCGTCTCGGCGTCGGTGACGGGCACGAGGTCGTCGAGCGGGTCGTGCGCGCCGTGGCTCTCGAGCAGGTCGAGCTCGGCGCGCGGACTCGGGTAGCCCATCGAGATGCGCGCCATGAAGCGGTCGCGCTGCGCCTCGGGGAGCGGGTAGGTGCCCTCCATCTCGATGGGGTTCTGCGTCGCCATGACGATGAACGGCGCCTGCAGGGGGTAGGTCGTGCCGTCGACGGTGACCTGCCGCTCCTCCATCGACTCGAGCAGCGCGGACTGGGTCTTGGGGGAGGCCCGGTTGATCTCGTCGCCGACGACGACGTTGGCGAAGATCGCGCCGGGGCGGAACTCGAAGCCGGCGGGCGTCCTGGTTGAAGATGCTGACGCCGGTGACGTCGCTCGGCAGCAGGTCGGGTGTGAACTGGATGCGGCGCACCGTGGCGTCGATGGAGCGGGCGAGGGCCTTGGCGAGCATCGTCTTGCCGACCCCGGGGACGTCCTCGATGAGCAGGTGGCCGCCGGCGAACAGCACGGTCACCGTCGTGCGGACGACATCGGCCTTGCCCTCGATCACGCTCGTCATCGCTCCGGCGAGCCGGTCGGCCACGTCGTGCACGAGATCGAGGTCGGCGGCCTGCGGCACCGCGTTCGCGTCGAGGCCGGTCTCGGTCATGGTCACGCTGTCCTCCGGTGGTTCGGTTGCCCCATGTCAGCGCGCGCCCGCTCACGACGGGCGCGCGTCACTCGGTGATCTTCTCCCATGGACCCGCGGTGCGGAAGGTCCGGGCCGGCGCTCACCGCACGCAGCGACGCCAGTCACTCCACTTTCCTCCACGGTGAACGTCTGCGGAGTGCATTCAGTTCGCAGATGGCCCAACTCGCTCGGGAATCGTGGGTGGCCCAGCCCCACGCAGGCGTGACCCTCTCCCGCGTGGAGCGATGGCGTATGCCGCCCGGCCGGGTCGGCGGGTCGGTCGGGGCCTGGGGGGTGGGTCGTCCTCCACTTCGCCCCACCCGCGTTGACCTGCGTTGATGCGAGAGAGCAGGGCCCGACATGGGTACGGGATCGTTGACGGTGGAGCAAAGTGGAGTAGTGTGGGGAGCGAAGGAAATGACTGGAAGCCGTGGGGTCGAGCAAGGGGAGGTGGCGGACCGTTGTTCCTGGGGACGCACACACCTCGGCTCGACGAGAAGGGCCGGCTGTTCCTGCCTGCGAAGTACCGCGAGCGGATGGCGGCCGGTCTCGTCGTCACGCGCGGTCAGGAGCGAAGCCTCTTCATCTACCCGATGGACGAGTTCACCAAGGTCGCCGACCGGATGCGCCAGGCACCGACGACGAGCAAGGTCGCGCGCGACTACATGCGCGTCTTCCTCTCCGGCGCGTCCGACGAGATTCCCGACAAGCAGGGCCGCTTCACCATCCCGGCCAACCTCCGGCAGTACGCCGGCCTCGACCGCGACGTGACCGTCATCGGGGCGGGCTCTCGCCTCGAGGTCTGGGACAGCACGGTGTGGGACGCCTACCTCGAGCAGACCGAGCAGAGCTTCGCCGAGACGGCGGAGGAGGTCATCCCGGGCCTCTTCTGACCAGCGACCCGCACGACGGCACGACCGCACGACGGAACCACTGCACGAGGGCACCACCACCGAGAACAGCAGACCTGAGAGCCGGCCTCCAGCCGCTTCGCACCCGAGACGACTTCCCCCGTCCCGGGCGCCGTAGCGGATGGGGACCCGCCCGCAGGTCTCACCGTCCGACAGCCCGACCGCCAGAGCGAGACCGCCTCCCCACCACCTTCACGCCGGCAGCGCAGACCTGTCACCACATTCCAGTCACACCAGGCACATCAGCAGTCACACCAGGGACATGAGCACCACCAGCACCACGAGACACCCGCCGATCGTGAAGGACGCGTCATGACAGACCGAGGGGACCAGCCCGAGGCAGGCGACGACGCTGCCCGGGCCCACCGCGGTCCCGCTCGCGACCGGCACGTCCCCGTCATGCGCGACCGCATCCTCGAGCTGCTGGCCCCCGTCCTCGATCGAGAGGGGAGCGTGCACGTCGACGCGACGCTCGGGATGGGAGGGCACGCCGAGGGCGTGCTCGACCGCTTCCCGGGCACGACCGTCGTCGGCATCGACCGAGACCGAGAGGCGCTGGCCCTGTCCACCGAGCGTCTGGCGGGCTTCGGTGACCGCTTCCGGCCGGTGCACGCCGTCTACGACGAGATCGACGACGTCGTGTCCGGGCTGGGGCTGAGCGCGGTCGACGGCATCCTCTTCGACCTCGGCGTCAGCTCGCTCCAGCTCGACGAGACCGACCGCGGCTTCGCCTACCGGGTCGATGCACCGCTCGACATGCGCATGGACCAGTCGACAGGCATCACGGCAGCCGACGTGCTCAACACCTATGACGCGGCCGACCTCGCCCGCGTGCTGCGCGACTACGGCGAGGAGCGGTTCGCCCGCAAGATCGCCGCGGCCGTCGTGCGGGAGCGCCAGGTCGAGCCGTTCACGACGTCGGGCCGCCTCGTCGAGCTGCTCCGTCGGGCCATCCCGATGGCGTCGCAGCGCCAGAGCGGGCACCCGGCCAAGCGCACCTTCCAGGCCTTGCGCATCGAGGTCAACGACGAGCTCGAGGTGTGGCGCCGCGCGATCACCGGCGCGATCGACGTGCTCGCCGTCGGCGGCCGCATCGCGGTGCTGTCCTACCACTCCCTCGAGGACCGCACGACGAAGCAGGCGTTCGCCGCCGGCGCGACCTCGAGCACACCGCCCGGGTTGCCCGTCGAGCTCCCCGAGCACGCGGCATACCTCTCGCTCGTCACCCGCGGCGGCGAGGAGCCCGACGACGCCGAGGTCGCCCTCAACCCCCGCGCCACGTCGGCCCACCTGCGCGTCGCCGAGCGGGTCCGGGCGACCGGTCCCACCACCAGCACGAAGAGCACGACCAGCCGGAAGGGATCCACCCGATGAGCCAGATGACCGCCACCGCCCGCCCGTTGCGGGCTCCGCGCCGCGGACGGGCCCCGGTCTCGTCGCTGCGGGTGCTGCCGGCCCGGATCGCCAGCACGGGCAGCGGGGCGTTCGCGACGCTGTGCATCGTGCTGCTCACTGCCGGCCTCATCGCGCTGCTCGTGCTCAACACCGTGCTCGCCCAGGGCTCGATCGCGCTCGGCCAGCTGCAGCGCGACTCGGCGCGTCTCGCCGACACGGCTGGCAACCTGCAGGAGCAGATCGACCGATCATCCGCCAGCGGGGCCCTCGCCCGCAGCGCTGCGCAGCTCGGCATGGTGCGGATGGGCGAGCGCGGCTACATCGACCTCGCGACCGGCACCGTGACGGGGGAGCCGAAGCCCGCGACCAAGGACCTCGCCCTGCCGATCGTCACGAGTCCGACCCCTCTCGAGGTCACGAAGGAGGTCAAGGGGCTGCTGTCGTCGGCGACCTCGGTGGCGACGAAGGCCCAGACCTCGGCGAAGAAGGCGGCGGCAGCCAAGGCCGCCGAGGCGAAGAGGACGAAGGCGGCTGCCGCGGCCGCCACGCCGACCGCGCCGGGTGCCGCCGCGACGCCGGGTGCGACGCCCACACTGGGGACGGGCGGGGCGCCGTCTGCTCAGCCCACCCAGCCGACCCAGCCACCCAGCCGACGAACAAGCCGACCCAGCCCGCGCCGACCACGACGAGGTGAGAGTGTGACGCCGACCCGAGGCTCCGAGCCCGGCCGCCCCGACCGTCCCGAGCGGCGCACCGCGTCACCCGGGCGGTCCGGCACGACCGCACGCCCGTCCCGGCCGCGCTCCGGCTCGGCCGGCACGGCGGGCTCGTCCGCCGACAAGGCGTCCCGGGTCCGCGGCACCGCCTCCCGAGGCTCGGCGCGCGGCACGACCGGGCGCCCACCGGACCGTCAGCCGCCTCGGGAGCCGTCTCGTCAGCCGGCTGGTCAGCGGGTCGTCCGGCAGCCCGCCCGACCGGGCGATCGGCCGCCGCGTCTGCGGCTCCGTCGGGCCGCGGTCGCGGGCCGGCGCCGAAGCGCTCGTCGACGCCCCGGCCGCCGCGCCGACCCCGTCGGCCGCTGCGCATCTCGACCGCGAACCCGCGCCGTCGCGCCCGCGTCATGTTCGCCGCGATCCTCGTCGTCTTCACCGTCTTCGCCGGTCAGCTCCTGCGCATCCAGGCCTTCGACGCCTCGGCGACCCAGGCGGCGGCCTTCAGCAAACGCCTCGTGCAGACCCTCACCCCGGCGATGCGCGGCCAGATCCTCGACACGAACGGGCAGGTGCTGGCCGACTCGGTCGAGCGCTACACGATCGCGGCCAACCCCAAGGCCGTCCCGGCCTACAAGGTGCGGGTCGATGGTTCGCTCACGCAGGTCGGCGTCGCCGGTGCGGTCGCGGCGCTGGCCCCGCTGCTCGACATGAGCGCGCCCGACCTGACGGCGATCCTCACCCGGCCCAAGACGCTGTACGCGATCGTCAAGAAGCAGGTCAACCCGGCCGTCTACAACGAGATCCGGGCGCTCGGCATCCCCGGCATCGGCGGCGAGAAGACGGTCGACCGCATCTACCCGACGGCGATGGCGGCCGGTGAGATCGTCGGCTTCGAGCACCCCGACGATCCGAAGTTCTCCGCGGGTGTCGAGAAGATGATCGACAAGACCCTCGCCGGCAGCCCGGGCCGCACCGTGGCCGAGCGCGCCCGTGACGGCTACATCATCCCAGGCTCGCAGCGGGTCGACACCCCCGTCGTCAACGGGCGTGACGTCAAGCTGACGATCGACTCCGACCTGCAGTGGTATGCCCAGAACGCGCTGGCCAAGCAGGTGACCGGCGTGGGCGCCGAGTCGGGCACCGCCGTCGTCATCGAGGTCGCGACCGGCAAGATCCGGGCCGCGGCGAGCTATCCGACGTACGACTCCAACACCCCGGGTGCGTCCAAGAGCAACCTCGCCAACCGGGCCTTCTGGGAGGCCTTCGAGCCGGGCTCGACCGGCAAGCTCATGACGATTGGCCGCCGCGATGGAGCAGAAGGTGATCACGCCCGACACCGGAGTGATCGTGCCGAGCCGGCTGCCCCGCGCCGGGATCCGCTTCAAGGACAACGAGGCCCACGGCGTCGAGAAGATGACGGCGACCGGCGTCATCGGGAAGTCCTCCAACATGGGCACGATGCTCATCGGCGAGCGCGTGGCGCCCGCGATGTTGGAGGCCTACTACCGCAAGTTCGGCATCGGCCAGAGGACCCCGGTCGACTTCCCCGGGGAGTCCGCGGGCCAGCTCGCCCCGGCCGAGAAGTGGAACGCCCCCCAGCGCTACACGATGCTCTTCGGCCAGGGCTACTCCGTCACCGCCGTGCAGGCCACGAGCGTCTTCCAGACCATCGCCAACAAGGGGGTGCGCGTTCCACCGTCGCTCATCGAGGCCACCGTGGACGCAACGGCACGCTCGTGCCCGCTGCCGCCAACACGCCCTCGCGGGTGGTCTCCGAGGACACCGCGGTCAAGCTCTCGCGGATGATGGAGGAGGTGACCGGGCCGACGGCACCGCCAGCGCCGCGCGCATCAAGGGCTACCGCGTGGCCGGCAAGACCGGCACCGCCGACCGCTACGACATGAAGACCAAGGGCTACAACGGCTTCACCGCCTCCTTCATCGGCTACGCGCCCGCCGAGAACCCGAAGTACGTCGTCGGTGTGTACATCCAGAAGCCCAGCGCGGGAATGTTCGGTGGCATGCTCGCCGGACCGGTGTTCAACCAGGTGATGACCTACCTGCTCGAGCGCACCGGAGCCCCGCCCAGCCCCAAGTCCGACCTCGACTACCACGTCTGGGCCCAGAAGCCGCTGTCCGAGAACGACCCGACCGTCATCAGCAATGCGCGGGCCAAGCGGGATGGCCTGTAAGTTGGGATGACGTGTCACCTACCCTCCTTCGACCCGCCACCTCCGGCGTGCCGCTCGACGACCTGACGTCCAGGATCGGGTCCGGCGACCTGCTGCGGATCGCCGCCACGGACCCTGCCGCCGGTGACGTCGTCGTCACCGGCGTCAGCCTCGACAGCCGGGCCGTGTCCTCCGGTGACCTGTATGCCGCCCTCCCGGGCTTCAACGCCCACGGCGCGGACTTCGCGGCCGAGGCCATCGCCGCCGGTGCGGTGGCGGTGCTCACCGACGCGGCGGGTCTCGAGCGCCTCGGCTCCCCGCGGGTGCCGGTGCTCGTGGCAGCCCACCCGCGGGAGGTGCTCGGTGAGCTCGCCGCGACCGTCTACGGGCACCCCGCCGAGGGGCTCATCGCGCTGGGAGTGACGGGGACCAACGGCAAGACGACGACGGCATACCTCATCGAGTCGGCGCTGCGCGCCCGCGGGCAGCGCACCGGGCTCATCGGCACGGTCGAGACCCGCATCGGCGACGAGCGGCTCGACTCCATGCGCACGACGCCGGAGGCAACCGACCTGCACGCCCTGCTCGCCATCATGCGCGAGCGCGGCATCGACGCCTGCGTCATGGAGGTCTCGAGCCACGCCCTCGAGCTGCACCGGGTCGACGGCATCGTCTACGACGTCGCGCTCTTCACCAACCTCTCCCAGGACCACCTCGACTTCCACGCGAGCATGGAGGACTACTTCGCCGCCAAGGCCTCGCTCTTCACCCCCGCCCGGCACGGGCCGCGGTCGTGTGCGTCGACGACGCTGGGGAGCGCGGCTGGCGCGCGAGTCGAGCGTGCCGACGGTGACCTTCGCCTCCGCCCCCGCAGACGGGGTCGACTGGGTCGTCGAGGAGGGAGCCGGCGGCTCCTTCGGCGTGCGCGAGATCGAGGGCGAGCGCGTGCTCTCCCTCGTGTCGCACCTGCCCGGCCACTTCAACGTGGCCAACACCGCCCTCGCGGCCCTCGCCCTGCTGACGCTCGGCCTCGACGCGACCGAGGTGCAGCAGGCCCTGGCCGTGCCCGCCGGACGTGCCGGGACGCATGGAGGTCGTGGCCCCCGGCGGCCCCGACGGCCCGCGGTGCATCGTCGACTTCGCCCACACGCCCGACGCGGTCGATGCCGCCCTCGATGCGCCTCCGACCCTCGACCTCGGGGCGGCTGATCGCCGTGCTCGGAGCGGGCGGCGACCGTGACCGGGGCAAGCGCGCCGGCATGGGCGCCGCGGCCGCCCGGCGCGCCGACATCGTCGTCGTCACCGACGACAACCCGCGCACCGAGGAGCCCGGCGACATCCGGCGGCGGTCATCGCGGGCGCCCGGGAGACGGTGGCGTCGGGCGGGGCCCGGGCGACTGACATCATCGACGGCGGGTCGCGCTCCAGCGCGATCGCCGAGGCCGTCGCCATCGCCGTCCTCGCGGCCGGCTCGGACGACGGTGTCGACACCGTCGTCGTGCTCGGCAAGGGACACGAGAAGGGTCAGGAGATCCACGGAGTGAAGCATCCGTTCGACGACCGGGAGGCCGTGCGAGCCGCCCTAGGTGCCGCGCTCGGCGCCGCGGCGGGCCCCGGCGGCGGCTCGTGATCGCGCTGACCCTCGCCGAGGTCCGCGACCTCACCGGGGGACAGGTCGTGGGGACCGACACCCCCGACGACATCGTCGTCGACGGGGTCGTCACCACCGACTCCCGCGACGTGCACCCCCGGCAGCCTCTACGTGGCCCGGGTCGGCGAGCACGCCGACGGCCACGCCTACGTCGGCTGCCGCGGTGGACGCCGGCGCGGTCGCCGCCCTCACCTCGCGCGCGGTCGAGGGCGTGGCACAGGTCGTCGTCGACGACGTGCAGACCGCCTTCGGTGCGATCGCGCGCGGCGTCGTCGACCGGGCCCCCGAGCTGCGCATCGTCGGCATCACCGGCAGCTCGGGCAAGACCTCGACCAAGGACCTGCTCGCCGCCGTGCTCGAGTCGGTCGCCGACACCGTCGCGCCGGTCAACTCGCTCAACGGCGAGATCGGCGTGCCCCTCACCGTGTGCCGCGTGACCCCGACGACACGTTTCCTCGTCGCGGAGATGGGGGCGCGCGGCATCGGCCACATCGACTATCTCACCCGCATCGCGCCGCCCCAGGTCGCTGTCGTGCTCAACGTCGGCACCGCGCACGTCGGCGAGTTCGGCTCGCGCGCCAACATCGCCGCGGCCAAGGCCGAGCTGCCGCGGGCCGTGCCCGCCGAGGGGCTGGCCGTCCTCAACGCCGACGACCCACTGGTGGCGGCCATGCGCGACGGTCTGGCGTGCCGGGTGCAGCTCGTCGGGCTGTCGCCGGATGCCGACCTGCGCGCCGAGGACGTCGTGCTCGACGAGCTCGGCAGGGCGGCATACACCCTCGTGACGCCTGTCGGCAGCGCTCCGATCACCTTGCGCCAGAGCGGCGCCCACCACGTCGGCAACTCGCTCGCCGTCGCTGCTGCAGCGCTCGAGCTCGGGCTGTCGCTCGACCAGGTGGCCGCCGGCCTGTCGACGGCGGAGGCCGTGAGCCGCTGGCGCATGGAGCTGACCGAGCGCGCCGACGGCGTGCTCGTCGTCAACGACGCCTACAACGCCAACCCCGACTCGATGCGCGCCGCGCTCGACGCCGTGGCCGCCATGAGCGTCACCGGCCGCCGCTGGGCCGTGCTCGGCGGCATGCTCGAGCTCGGCGACGACAGCGAGGCCGAGCACACGGCCGTGGGGGCGTATGCCGCACGGCTGGGCATCGACCACCTCGTGGCAGTGGGGGAGGGGGCACGCCCCGTCGCCGCCGCGTTCCCGGGGGCGCAGTGGGTGCCCGACACCGACGCCGCGCACGACCTCGTCGACGCGCTGCTCGCCCCAGGCGACGTCGTCCTGCTGAAGTCGAGCCGCGACAGCGGCCTGCGGTGGCTGGGTGACCGCCTGGCCGGCCGGGACGCGGCACCCCTCGACGACAAGGTGGCCACCTCGTGAAGGGCGTCCTGCTCGCGGCGTCGTTCTCGCTGCTCATCTCGCTGTTCGGCACGCCGCTGTTCATCAAGTTCCTCGTCAAGCGGGGCTACGGCCAGTTCATCCGTGACGACGGCCCGACGTCGCACCACACGAAGCGCGGCACGCCGACGATGGGTGGGGCGGTCATCCTCGCGGCCACGCTCGGTGCCTACTTCCTCGCCCACCTCTTCACCCTCAACCCGCCCACGGCGAGCGGTCTGCTCGTGCTCTTCCTCATGGCGGGGCTCGGCTTCGTCGGCTTCCTCGACGACTTCATCAAGATCAGCAAGCAGCGCAGCCTCGGCCTGCGCTCGCGGGAGAAGCTGATCGGGCAGACGCTCGTGGGCGTCATCTTCGCGGGGCTCGCGCTGCAGTTCCCCAACGAGCAGTACCGCAATCCCGCCTCGCTGCTCGTCTCGTTCGTGCGCGACACCAACATCAGCCTCGCGCTCGGTGGGAGCACCGTCGTCGGCGTCATGCTCTTCGTCATCTTCGCCAACGTCATGATCGCCGGCGCCTCCAACGGTGTGAACCTCACCGACGGCCTCGACGGGCTCGCGACGGGCGTGTGCACGATGGTCTTCGGCGCCTACGTCCTCATCAGCATCTGGACCTACAACCAGAACTGCCAGACCAACCCGGGCATCAAGTGCTACGAGGTGCGCGACTCCCACGACCTCGCGCTCGTCGCAGCAGCCGGGATGGGAGCCTGCTTCGGGTTCCTCTGGTGGAATGCGACGCCCGCCAAGATCTTCATGGGCGACACCGGCTCGCTCGCCCTCGGTGGCGCGCTGGCCGGCCTCGCGATCACGACCCACACCGAGCTGCTGCTCATCATCCTCGGCGGCATGTTCGTCCTCGAGACGCTGTCGGTGGTCGCGCAGGTGGCTTCGTTCAAGACCACCGGTAAACGGGTGCTGCGGATGGCACCGCTCCACCACCACTTCGAGATGGTGGGGTGGAACGAGGTGACGGTCGTCGTGCGCTTCTGGATCATCGCCGGGCTCTTCGTCGCGCTCGGCCTGGGCATCTTCTACGCCGAGTGGGTGGTGGGATCGCAATGACGTTCGATCCGACCTACGAGCCCCGGGAGGGGCTGACCCACCGCGACGCCGACTGGTCCGGCCTCGAGGTGCTCGTCGTCGGACTCGGCGTGTCCGGCTTCGCGGCCGCCGACGCCCTCGCCGAACGGGGCGCCCGGGTGACGGCCGTGTCGCGCGACGTCACCGAGGCGATCACCGAGCGCGCCACGATCCTCGAGATCCTCGACGTCGACGTGCGCCTCGGGCCCGAGCACATGAGCGAGCCGCCCGCGCGGCACCCAGCTCGTCGTCACCTCACCCGGCGTGCCCCCGCACGACCCGCTGATGCTGGCCGCGGCGACGTCGGGCGTCCCGGTGTGGGGCGAGGTCGAGCTCGCGTGGCGCATGCGGGCGGCCGAGGGGGCCGCTCCCTGGCTCACCGTGACCGGCACGAACGGCAAGACGACGACCGTGGGCATGCTCGCCTCCATCCTGCGGGCGGGTGGCCTGCGCGCGACCAGCGCCGGCAACATCGGCACGCCCCTGCTCGAGGCCGTCCTGCACCCCGAGCCCTACGACGTGCTGGCCGTCGAGCTCTCGAGCTTCCAGCTGCACTGGCAGCGCTCGATCTCGGCGGTCGCCTCGGCCGTGCTCAACGTCGCGCCCGACCACCTCGACTGGCACGGCGGATATGCCGAGTACCTCCGGGCCAAGGGCAAGATCTACGAGAACACCCACCTGGCCTGCATCTACAACGTGGCCGACATCCAGACCGAGCAGCTCGTCATGGAGGCGAGCGTCGTCGAGGGCTGCCGTGCCGTCGGCTTCACGACCGGCATCCCGGCGCCGTCGATGATCGGCGTCGTCGAGGACGTGCTCGCCGACCGGGCCTTCGTCGAGCAGCGGCAGCGCTCGGCCGCCGAGCTGTGCACGCTCGCCGACCTGCAGGGCGACGGCCCGCCTCCCGCCCCGCACTACGTCTCCAACGCCCTGGCCGCCGCCGCCCTCGCCCGGGCCTACGGCGTCGGCCCCATCGCCGTGCGCGACGGACTGCGCGGCTTCCGGCCCGACCGGCACCGCATCGCCGAGATCGCGACGGTGCGCGGGGTGCGCTTCGTCAACGACTCCAAGGCGACCAACCCGCACGCGGCCGCGGCCGCCATCCGCTCCTTCGACTCCGTCGTGTGGATCGCGGGCGGACTGCTCAAGGGCGCCGACGTCGACAGCCTCGTCGAGGAGATGGCCTCACGCCTGCGCGGCGTCGTGCTCATCGGCGCCGATCGCGCGCAGATCGCCGCGGCCCTTTCCCGACACGCGCCCGATGTCCGCATCATCGACCTGCCCGACACCGACACTGGGGTCATGGACCGTGTCGTCACGCAGGCAGCGCGACTCGCCCAGCCGGGTGACGTCGTGCTGCTCGCACCCGCTGCGGCGTCGATGGACATGTTCACCAACTACGGTGCCCGCGGCGACGCCTTCGAGGAGGCGGTCCGACGGCACGAGGCGGCCTCCGGAGGGCTTGAGTGAGCACCACCACGACCACGACCACGGAAAAGACGGCCACGTCGGCGCCCCGGCCGCGCCTCCGTCCCGCAGTCGCTGCCCGTCATCGGCAAGCTCGAGTCGCCGATCACGACCTACTACCTGCTGCTCGGCGCGACGGCGGCCCTCGTCGTCATCGGCCTCATCATGGTCTTCTCGGCCTCGAGCGTGGAGTCCCTGCTGGCCGACCAGGCGTCCTACACGGTCTTCATCCGCCAGTTCGCCTTCGCCGTGGTCGGCGGTCTTCTCGCCGCGCTGGCCAGCCGCCTCGACCTGCGGTGGTGGAAGCGGCTGGCCTTCCCGATCCTCGTCCTGTCCATCGGGCTGCTCGCGGCCGTCATCCCCTTGGGCAAGATGGTCAACGGCAACCGCAACTGGCTCGCGATCGGCCCCCTGCAGTTCCAGCCGTCGGAGTTCGCCAAGCTCGCGCTCGTGCTCGTCGGGGCCCTGATCTTCGCCAACAAGTCGGCCCGCATGGCGAGCACGATGCATGTCGTGCTGCCCTACCTCGTGCCGATCTCCACCATCGTGCTCGCTCTCGTGCTCGCCGGGCACGACCTCGGCACGGGGATGGTCTTCCTCGTCATCATCGCCGCGGTCCTCGCCGTCGCCGGCGCCTCCAAGCGACTCTTCGCCATCGGCGCCCTGCTCGGGGCGGCGGGTGTCGCCGTCATGGTCTACACCAGCAACAACCGCATGGGCCGCATCGCCGACTTCTTCGACCCCGCCTGCCAGTCCGACCCCAACGGCATGTGCGGCCAGTCGGTGCACGGCATGTATGCGCTCGCCGACGGCGGGTGGTGGGGCGTCGGGCTCGGCGCGTCGAAGGAGAAGTGGGAGTGGCTCTCGGAGGCCCACAACGACTTCATCTTCGCCATCATCGGGGAGGAGCTCGGCCTCCCGGGCACGCTGATGATCCTCGCGCTCTTCGCGGTGCTGGCCTGGGCCTGCTACCGCCTCGTCAGCCGCACCCAGGACCGCTTCGTGCGGATCGCGGGCACCGGCATCATGGCGTGGCTCATCGGGCAGGCCATCATCAACATCGGCGCCGTCATCGGTCTCTTCCCGGTCATCGGCGTGCCCCTGCCGCTCGTCTCGGCCGGCGGGTCCTCCCTCGTGACGACGCTGCTCGCCCTCGGCATCCTGCTGTCCTTCGCGCGCAGCGAGCCCGGCTGCAAGGTCCTGCTCGACGCCCGTCCCAGCATGCTCCGCCGGTCGCTGGCCGTGCTCCCGTCGCGGCCCGGGTCGATCGCGACCCGTCGCAGAAGTCGGTGATCCCGCTGTCCACCCCCACCTCCGTCCTGCTCGCGGGAGGGGGCAGCGCCGGCCACGTGTCGCCGCTGCTCTCGCTCGCCGATGCGCTGAGGCGCCGTCACCCCGACGTGCGGGTCACCGCCCTCGGCACCCGTGAGGGTCTCGAGGCCCGGCTCGTGCCCGCCCGCGGCATCGACCTGCGCTTCGTGCCCAAGGTCCCGTTGCCGCGTCGCCCCAGCGGTGACCTGCTGCGGCTGCCCGGCAACCTCAGGGCCGCCGTCGCCGCGGCGGGGGCGGCGATCGACGAGACTTCGGCCGAGGTCGTCGTCGGCTTCGGCGGCTACGTCAGCACTCCCGCCTACCTCGCCGCGCGGCGTCGCCGGGTCCCGATCGTCGTCCACGAGCAGAACGCGCGAGCCGGCATCGCCAACCGCCTCGGGGCCCGCTGGAGCCGGCACGTCGCGACCACCTTCTCGGGCACCGCGCTCGCCGGCGCCCGGCGCATCGGTATGCCGCTGCGGCGCGAGGTCGCGACGCTGGACCGCGCGACGGCGCGTCCAGAGGCGGCCGCCGCGTTCGGCCTCGATCCGAGCCGCACCACCCTGCTCGTCACCGGCGGGTCGCTCGGCGCCCAGCGCCTCAACGACGCCTTCCGTGCCCGCACGGCCCAGCTCGGCGACGCCGGCATCCAGGTGCTGCACGTCACCGGGCTCGGCAAGGCCTTCGAGCCCGACGCGTCGCTGACCGGAGTGCGCTACGTCGTCCTGCCCTATGCCGACCGCATGGAGCTCGCGTATGCCGCCGCCGACCTCGTCGTCGCGCGATCCGGCGCCAACACGGTCTGCGAGCTGACCGCGGTGGGCCTCCCTGCCGTCTACGTGCCGCTGCCCGTGGGCAACGGCGAGCAGCGCCTCAACGCCGCCGACGTCGTCGCCGCGGGCGGGGGGTTGCTCGTCGACGACGCCGACTTCACGCCCGACTGGATCGACGCCCACCTGCTCGGCCTCGCAGCCGACACCGGGCGGATCCTCGAGATGGGTCGCCGCGCCCGAGAGCTGGGAGAGCCCCGGGCCGACGAGCTGCTCGCCGACATGGTCGACGACGCGGCAGGCGGGGCGCGGCTCGTGAGTGGCACACCGAGCGTCGAGCACCCCTTCGCCGCGGCCCGCTTCGACTTCACCGGGCCGGTGCCCGACGCGGCCGGACTCGGCCGGGTCCACTTCCTCGCCATCGGGGGCGCCGGCATGTCGGGCGTGGCCCGCATCATGCTCGCGCGGGGCATCGCCGTGACCGGCAGCGACGCCAAGGACGTGCCCGTCCTCAAGGCCCTCGAGGCCGAAGGCGCATCCGTCTGGGTGGGCTTCCACGAGGGTCACCAGGAGCGGGCCGACGCCGTCGTCATGAGCTCCTCCATCCGCGACGACAACATCGAGCTCGTCGCTGCCCGTGAGCGCGGGGTCCCCGTGCTGCACCGGGCCCAGGGGCTCGCCTCGCTCATGGGCGACCGACGGCCGGTCGCTGTCGCGGGCGCCAACGGCAAGACGACGACGACCTCGCTGCTCACGGTCGCCCTGCAGGGGTGCGGCCTCGACCCGTCGTTCGCCGTCGGTGGCGAGCTCGCCAAGCACGGCACGAACGCCCACGACGGAAACGACGCCATCTTCGTCGTCGAGGCCGACGAGAGTGACGGCTCCTTCGTCGTCTACCGCCCCGAGGTGGCCATCGTGACGAACGTGCAGCCCGATCACCTCGACTTCTACCTCAACTTCACAGTTGTCGAGGCCGCGTATGACGCCTTCGTCAGCACGATCCGCCCCGGCGGGCTGCTCGTCACCTGCGCTGACGACGCCGGGGCTCGGGGCCTCGCCGACCGCGCCCGGTCACGTGGCGTCCGGGTCGTCACCTACGGCTTCACCCCGGGCGCCGACGTCGCGCTGGCAGACCACGTCGCCGACGGACTCACCTCCTCGGTCAGGCTGAGCGACGCGGCCACGACGGGCGAGACGCGACGGATGTCGTTGGGCGTGCCGGGGCGCCACAACGCCCTCAACGCCGCTGCCGCCTACGCCGCCGCGGTGCACGGGCTGGGCCAGGATCCCGAGTGCATCCTCGCCGGGCTGGCGTCCTTCACCGGCACGCGCCGTCGGTTCGAGCCCAAGGGCGAGCAGGGCGGTGTCGTCGTCATCGACGACTATGCCCACAACGCGGGCAAGGTGGCCGCCGTGGTCGAGACGGCCAAGGCTCTCGTGGGTGACGCCGGTCGCCTCATCGTCGTCTTCCAGCCCCACCTCTACAGCCGCACCCGCGACTTCGCGGGCGAGCTGGGCGCAGGGCTGGCCCCCGCCGACGAGGTCGTCGTGATGGACGTCTACGCCGCGCGCGAGGACCCCCTGCCCGGGGTCTCGGGGCAGCTCGTGGCCGATGCCGTCAGCCGGGCCCGCCCCGGGGCCGGTGTGCGCTACGTGCCGTCGTGGTCGGAGGTCGCCGACGTCGTCGTCGCCCTCGCGCGGCCCGGAGACCTCGTGCTCACGGTAGGCGCCGGTGACGTCACCATGATCGGCCCCGAGGTGCTGAGGCTGCTGCGAGGAGTGTCCTGATGCTCGACCGTTCCACCCGCACGCGTGCCGCGAGACCCGCAGCCGACTCATCGGCGTCACCGGCCGCCGGCTCCAGGACGAGCCGCGCCACCCGGGTGGCCGGCCGCGGGCTCGCCTCCTCCCGGCGCCGCTTCGAGCGGCGGGCCGCCGCCGCACGCCGCCGCCCCCGGCTGCTCGCCGGCATCGGCGTCGCGCTGCTGCTGCTGCTCGGGCTGCTGGTCTGGCTGGGCTGGTTCAGCAGCGTGCTCACCGCCACGGCCGTCGAGGTGCGCGGCGCCGCGGGCGCAGCCGCTGCCCAGGTGCGTCAGGTCGCGGCGGTGCCCCTCGGAGGTCCCCTCATGCGCGTCGACACCGACGCCGTGCAGGACCGACTCCTGGCGGGCAAGGCGTGGCGCGAGGTGTCCGTCTCGCGCAGCCTGCCCCACACCGTCGTCATCGACGTCACGCCTCGGGTGGCGGTGCTCGCCGTCCGGGGAGCCGGTGGTCGGGTCGAGCTCGTCGATGCCGAAGGGGTCGCGTTCGCCAGCGTCACCTCGCCCCCGGCAGGCGTGCCGGTCGTGGCGTCCGGGGCGGCGACGGTGACGAGGGCGGGTGTCACTGCGGCGCTGCAGGCGCTCGCCTCGCTCGACCCTGCGCTGCGCCGCACCGTCTCGGGCGTCACGGTGTCTCCGACCGACCAGGTCAGCTTCCGGCTCAGGGTCAAGGACGCGACCAAGACGGTCGTCTGGGGCGGCTCCGGCGACGGGGCCACCAAAGCCAGGCTGGTTGCCGTCCTCGCCACGCAACCGGGCTCGACGATCGACGTCAGTGTGCCCTCGGCGCCGATCACGCGCTGATCCACCGCCGCTGAGGCGTCTGACCACCGCGCGTCGGCCGAGTCAGTGCTCAGCAGCGGTGGCACATGGGGCTGCAGGGGCTCATGTGACCTGCCGCTCCGAAATGGGGCGATCCACCCGACGACACGCCGCCCGATGGGTTGATCGACGCGAGGCCCACGGCATACCGTCGGGGCACTGGTTCGTGACCAAACTGTAACTCTCACCTCCACGGTTAAGGTTTGGGTCGACGTCCGGCGGGGTCCAGGGCTCCGTGGACGCAAACCAGCACGACCGACGCAGGCAGGACCGGCACCACCAGTCAGGAAGGCCCACTCCCGTGGCAGCAGCACCGCAGAACTATTTGGCCGTCATCAAGGTCGTCGGCATCGGCGGCGGCGGCGTCAATGCGATCAACCGCATGATCGAGGTCGGCCTCAAGGGTGTCGAGTTCATCGCCATCAACACCGACGCGCAGGCGCTGCTCATGAGCGACGCCGACGTCAAGCTCGACGTGGGCCGCGAGCTCACCCGGGGACTCGGCGCCGGCGCCGACCCCGAGGTCGGCAAGAAGGCCGCCGAGGACCACGCCGAGGAGATCGAGGAGGTGCTCCGCGGCGCCGACATGGTCTTCGTCACCGCAGGCGAGGGAGGCGGCACGGGCACCGGCGGGGCGCCGGTCGTCGCCCGCATCGCCCGCGGCATCGGCGCGCTGACGATCGGCGTCGTCACCCGCCCGTTCACCTTCGAGGGGCGGCGCCGCGCCAACCAGGCCGACTCCGGCATCGGGAGCCTGCGCGAGGAGGTCGACACCCTCATCGTCATCCCCAACGACCGGCTGCTGTCGATCAGTGACCGCAACGTCTCGATGATGGACGCGTTCCGCTCGGCCGACCAGGTGCTCCTCTCGGGCGTGCAGGGCATCACCGACCTCATCACGACTCCGGGCCTGATCAACCTCGACTTCGCCGACGTCAAGTCGGTCATGCAGGGCGCCGGCTCGGCGCTCATGGGCATCGGCTCGGCCCGCGGTGAGGACCGTGCCGTCCAGGCCGCCGAGCTCGCGATCAGCTCGCCCCTGCTCGAGGCATCGATCGACGGCGCGCACGGTGTGCTGTTGTCCATCCAGGGCGGCTCCGACCTGGGTCTCTTCGAGATCAACGAGGCCGCACGCCTCGTGCAGGAGGCGGCGCACCCCGAGGCCAACATCATCTTCGGTGCGGTCATCGACGACGCCCTCGGCGACGAGGTGCGCGTCACCGTCATCGCTGCCGGCTTCGACGCGGGCGGCCCCACGCACCGCGACGATGAGCGGGCCCTGGGCCAGGTCGTGGGTCGGTCAGCCCCCGCGGCCCAGGCCGCTCCACAGCGCCAGGCCCCCGGCGCCCCGCCGGCACAGGCTCCGCAGCAGTCCGGCGCGCAGCAGTCGGCTCCAGCGCAGTCCGGCGGCGAGTCCCGCCCCGCAGCGGCGGAGGCCCCTCGCCAGCAGGTGCCGGTCCAGCAGCCGCCGCGGCAGGTCACCTTCGACGAGGGTGACGACCTGGACGTGCCCGACTTCCTCAAGTAGGCAGCCGGGCCACCAGCCCCGCCGACCCGCCGGACCCACCGCGCTCGATAGGTTGTCGTCGTGTTCCACTGGCGCTCGACCCTCGACCGGACCGGGTCCGGCGCTGTCGTCGAGCTCGGCTTCACCGACCGCTCGGCGGGGCGGGGCACCGGACCGTATGCCGGCCTCAACCTCGGCGGTCACGTGGGCGACGACCCCGCGTCCGTCGAGGCCAACCGCGAGGCCCTCGCGGCAGCGGTGGGCGTGCCCCGCAGCCATCTGGTCCTCATGAACCAGGTGCACGGCAGCGACGTGGCCGAGGTGTCGGGCCCCCCGTCGGGCCCGGGGTCGCCGGCAGACGCCGTCGTCACCCGCACCACCGGGCTGGCCCTCGGGGTGCTGGTCGCCGACTGCGTGCCCGTGCTTCTGCATGACCGCGTGGCCGGCGTCATCGGGGCCGTGCACGCCGGTCGCCCCGGCATGATGTCCGGCATCGTCGCGCGGGCCGTCACCGCGATGCGCGACCTCGGCGCCGCGACGATGATCGCGACAGTGGGCCCTTCGGTCTGCGGCCGATGCTACGAGGTGCCGGCCGACATGGCTGCCGCCGCGGCGGCGGTGTCTGCAGCGTCCGCGGCGAGGTCGTGGACCGGCACGCCGGCCATCGACGTCGCAGCAGGGGTCGTCGAGCAACTGGTCGCCGAATCCGTTGCCGTGGAATGGATCCCCGGCTGCACACGGGAGACGCCCAGCCTCTACTCCTATCGCCGCGACGGCGTCACCGGCCGATTCGCCGGCGTCGTGAGCCTGCCCCAGGCGGCGCTCCGATGAGTGACGACGTAAGCCGTCGCGACGAGCTCGCCACTGCGCTGGGCGCCGTTCGAGCCAGGATCGGGCGGGCCTGTGCCGACGCAGGACGCGACCCGGGCGAGGTCACCATGATCGCCGTGACGAAGTTCTTCCCGCCGTCGGACGTGCTCCTGCTCCACGAGCTCGGCGTGCGCCACTTCGGTGAGAACCGCGACCAGGAGGCCGGGGAGAAGTTTGCCCAGGTGCGAGCCGCGCTGGGGCACGCAGGCCCCGCGGACCTCGTGCTGCACTTCATCGGACAGCTGCAGACCAACAAGGCCGGACACGTCGCGTCCTACGCCGACGTCGTGCAGTCGGTCGACCGGCCTCGCCTCGTCAGTGCCCTCGACCGAGGCGCGCACGCCGCCGACCGACACCTCGACGTGCTCCTGCAGGTCGACCTCGCCACCCGATCGGACGACGGCTCCGGCGGCGTCCTCACCGCCCGCGGCGGCCTGCGGCCCCGAGGAGGCCGGCGAGCTGGCCGACGCCGTGGCGGTGCGCGACCTGCTGCGGCTGCGCGGGGTGATGGCGGTGGCCCCCTTGGGAGGCGACCCCGATGCAGCCTTCGCCCGGCTGCGCGAGGTCGCGAACGACATACGCGAGCGGCACCCGCGAGCCGACTGGATCTCGGCGGGGATGAGCGGCGACCTGGAGGCGGCGGTGCGACACGGAGCAACACACCTGCGTGTCGGAACGGCAATCCTCGGATCGCGGCCGTCACTTCTGTAACGTCGAACCCACTGGAATCCGAACGGTTTGGGGAGTTGGCATGGCAGGGGCACTGCGCAAGACGATGGTGTACCTCGGACTCAGCGAGGAGGACCAGCGGCAGGACCGCGAGCGCTATGACGACTACGAGTCCTACGACGAGTCCGACCGCTACGAGGAGTCCGGCCGGGGCGGTTCGACGGAGGTCTCGGAGCACACCGCTGCCGTGACGCAGCTCCCGACCCGCCGCCCCGTCGCGGCTGTGGTGCGCGACCCCGAGGTCGGTTCGCTCAACCGGATCACGACCATCCACCCGCGCACCTACAACGAGGCCAAGAACATCGGTGAATGGTTCCGTGACAGCGTGCCGGTCATCATGAACCTCAGCGACATGGACGACGCCGACGCCAAGCGTCTCGTCGACTTCGCCGCAGGTCTCGTCTTCGGGCTGCACGGCACGATCGAGCGGGTCACCTCCAAGGTCTTCCTCCTCTCGCCCTCGCACGTCGAGATCGCAGCCGATGAGCCCGAGACCCCCACCGTCTCGACCCGCGGCTTCTTCAACCAGAGCTGACCCGGTCGACCCCGGCGTCGACTCGCCGCGCTTCATCAGCGACACTGACGGGCATGGACGTGTTCTGGGCGATCTACGGCGTGGTCGTCTTCTCCTTCTTCATCGCACTCATCGGCCGGTTCATCATCGACTGGGTGCAGGTGCTGGCGCGCTCCTGGCAGCCCAGCGGCATCGTTCTGGTGGTCGCCGAGGGCATCTACACCGTGACAGATCCGCCGCTTCGCGCGCTGCGCAAGGTGATTCCGTCGCCCAGCCTCGGCGGAGTGCGCCTCGACCTCAGCTTCTTGGTGCTCATGCTCCTGACCTCACTCGCACTCAGCGTGCCCAACATGTTCTGACGCCTCCACCAGTCCGCATGGTGGTCCACTTGTCCGAGGCGTGGACACCACAGGGTCAGCCAGCGCCACAAACGGGGTGCGGCTTTGGTTCGTGACCTGTTCGTTAGATACCGTTGACCTGATCCACTCCGTCTGTATCGAGGTGACACATGGCGCTTACGCCGGAACAGGTGCTGAACAAGCACTTCCAGACCACGCAGTTCCGTCGTGGCTACGAGGAGAGGGACGTCGATGACTTCCTCGACGAGATCGTGGCCGAGATGCGCTCGCTCATCGAGCAGCGTGACGACTACCTGAAGCAGCTCAACGACTGCCGCGCGAGCAAGAACCAGGGCGCGGTGCGGGCCGACGGAGCGACCGCAGCCATGCCGGTGGTGGGACGGCCCGGCGACGACGCGAAGCTCGGTGTGCTGACGGCCAAGATCCAGGACGCCGAGCGCGCCTTCAAGGCCGCCGCCGACCGTGCCGCCAAGGCCAAGGCCGACGCCGACAACGCCGAGCGGGCCGCTCGTGAGCGCATCGAGCGCGCCAAGGCAGAGGCGGAGCGCGCCGAGGTCGCGGCCAAGTCGGCCGTCGACAACACGGCGCTCGACGAGGCCCAGGCGAAGCTCACCCAGCTCAACACGCAGGTGGCCGACGCCGAGGCGAAGCTGACCGAGGCGCAGGAGAATGCCCGCGCCGCGGAGGCCGAGGCCCGTGCGGCGGAGGAGCGCGCATCGCGCGCTGCCACCAACGCAGAGGCCGCCGAGGCGTCGCCCGCGGCCACGACCGCTGCGACGGGCACGCCCAACCTCGACGCGGCCGGTGTCATCGCGCTCGCCCAGCGTCTGCACGACGAGCACGTCGCGGCTGGTGAGTCACGTCGCAACGAGCTCATCTCCGAGGCCGAGGGCCGTCACTCCGAGCTGCTGTCGACGGGCCAGGCCAAGCACGACGAGCTGGTCGGCGCCGCCCAGCGGCACCACGACGAGGTCACCCAGGAGGCAGAGCGACTCGCCGCCGATGCTGCCGCCCAGCGCGAGCAGATGCTCGCGCAGGCGACGACCGAGCGCGACAAGATGCTGGCCGAGGCCGCCGAGCAGCGTGACCAGCTGCTCACGGAGGCGCGCGAGCGATCGACCGGCATGGTGGCCGAGGCCCAGCAGAAGAAGGCAGCCCTCCTCGAGGAGCTCGACAAGCAGAAGGGCCTGCTCGACCGCAAGATCGAGGAGCTGCGCGGCTTCGAGAAGAACTACCGCAGCAACCTCAAGTCCTACATCGAGGGTCAGCTGCACGATCTCGACGGCAGCGTGCAGGAGCCCGCTCACGCCGGCAAGCAGAGCTGAGACCGGCTGAGCGCACGGCTCACCCGACAGACACCACACCGACCGCCCGGAAGCTCCCGGGCGGTCGGTGTTCGTCCGTCTCGCCACGAACTGTTCCGTCGCTGCTGGCGTTTCGCGTTTGTGCACGGCACGCTGGGGGCTTATTGTCGGCCCCACTTGTCCACGTCGACGGCGTGAGCGACGAAGGGTCTGGGTCCAATGGTGGCTAAGAGCGCAGCGTCTGGAAGCACAGCAGCGAAGGGCACGGCGGCCAAGACGACTGCCGCGCGCAAGGCTGCGCCCGGGACGGCGTCGAAGCGATCGGCGTCCGCTGCCACGAAGGCTGCCACGACGGCAAGCGTGAAGCCCGTGGCGACGACAGACGCCCCGTCCCGGTCGACGACCTCGAGGGTCGGCTCGGCCGTGCGGGCCACGGTCAAGTCGGTGAAGTCGGCGGTCGCACGGGCGACGACGTCGGGGTCTGCGACGGACTCGCCCGGTGCACGGACCGCCACGAAGCCGGCCGGTGCGACGAAGGCTGCCACGGCAAAGAAGACGGCCCCGGCGAAGAAGACGTCTGCTGCTGCAACAGCAGGTCCGGCGAAGAAGTCCCCCACGGCGAAGAAGTCCGTCCCCGCGAAGGCGGCTCCGGCGAAGCAGACGGCCACGGCGAAGAAGTCCGTCCCGCGAAGGCGGCTCCGGCGAAGAAGTCCCCCACGGCGAAGAAGTCCGTCCCCGCGAAGGCGGCTCCGGCGAAGAAGTCCCCCACGGCGAAGTCCGCCGCCACGACTCCGACGAAGACCACCACGAAGCTTGCGACCAAGACCACGGCAAAGACCACGGGCAGGACCACGGGCAAGGCCGCTCCCAGGGCGACCGTGCAGAGCCCAGCCGTCGCCACGTCCGTGCCCGGGGCGAAGCGAGCTGCGAAATCGCCTGCGGCACAGGCCGCGACGCCGGTCCGCCGCCAAGGCATCTCGCCCCACCAAGAAGGCCACCACAAAGTCTGCGTCGCCGGCAGCGTCCGGCGCCCGATCGGGTACGAAGACGGCAGCCACCCCCGCGGCGTCGCCGCGGCCCACCCGAGCCACCAAGAAGGCACCTGTGACCACCCGAGCTCCACCGCAGCTCCCCGAGGCGCGAGCACGACTGCCCCGACGTCCACGACGAAGACCGCGACGAAGACCGCGACCAAGACCGCCGACCAAGACCCCGTCCAAGCGGGCGGCTGCGCGACTCCGGGTCAAGGACGACGAGTCTCCCTGGAGTGAGGCCGAGATGGCCGAGGTGCGCCAGATCCTCGTCGACGAGATCAAGGAGCACCGGGCCGAGGTCGAGGTCGCCGAGCGGGAGCTCGACGAGGTGCTGCGCGCCAGCGGCGACGGGGCGGGCGACGACCAGGCCGATGCCGGGTCCAAGACCGCCGAGCGTGCCCATGAGATCTCCGTCGCCGCCAATGCCCGTGCGGGACTGCTCCAGGCTGAGCACGCCCTCGAGCAGCTCGAGGCCGGCACCTACGGGATCTGCGAGAACTGCGGCAACCCGATCGGCAAACTTCGACTTCAGGCCCGTCCTCGTGCGACCCTGTGCATGCCATGCCAGGAGAAGCACGCTCGCCACTGACCCCGGACCCCGCCACGTCGACGCCCCCCATGGGCGTCGACGGCGCGTCCAGCCCCGACGACCAGCCCGCCGCCGCACCCGTGCGCACCACGCGGCATACCCCCTCGGACGCCGAAGCGGCCCCGGGTCGGGGGCGCCCCTCGCCGCAGAAGCGGCGGCGTCTCTTCGCCCTGCTCGCCATCGTGGCGGTGACGGCCTACGTCACCGACCAGGTGACCAAGGCGATCGCCCTGCGCGCGCTGGCCGACGGCCAGCCCCGCCCCTTCATCGGTGACTTCATCCGGTTGAAGCTCATCTTCAACCCCGGTGCCGCGCTCTCTCTCGGGGCCGGCAACACGTGGATCATGACGGCCATTGCGGTCGGGGTGCTCGTCGCCATCGTCTTCGTCGCCAAGGGTCTCGGCTCCCGGGCCTGGGCCATCGCGCTCGGCCTGCTGCTCGGCGCCGCCATCGGCAACCTCACCGACCGCTTCGCGCGCCCCCCCGGTGGCGGACAGGGGCACGTCGTCGACTTCCTCGACTACAACCGGTGGTTCATCGGCAACGTGGCCGACATCTGGATCGTCGGCGCGGCCGGCCTCATCGTGCTGCTCGCGCTGCTCGGCATCGGGGTCGACGGGCGGCGTGACCGCGACGTACGCGCCGCAGCCGAGCCCGGCAGCCAGCCCGCCACCGAGCGCCGACCACCGAGGCCGAGAACCAGGCCGATGCTGACTCTGCCTCGCGGGCAGGTGGTGACCGTGCCTGACGTGCGCACCGTCCTCGTCCCCGACGGACTCGAGGGGGAGCGGGTCGACGCCGGAGTGGCGCGCCTCTTCGGTGTCTCGCGCACCAAGGCGGCCGACCTCGCGGCCGACGGGCACATCGCCCTCGACGGCAAGACCGTCGCGAAGTCCGAGCGGCTCTCGGCCGGCGCCATGCTCGAGGTGTCGCTGCCGCGCCCGGAGGACACCCCGGGCCTCGAGATCATCGCCCAGCCGGTGCCGGGCATGGCCATCGTCCACGACGACGACGACTTCGTGGTGGTCGACAAGCCGGTCGGTGTCGCAGCCCACCCGAGCGTCGGCTGGGTCGGACCCGACGTCGTCTCGGGACTGGCTGCCGCGGGCTACCGCATCTCGACCTCGGGTGCCCAAGAGCGCCAAGGGGTCGTCAGCCGTCTCGATGTCGGCACCTCGGGCCTCATGGTCGTCGCCAAGAGCGAGACTGCCTACTCGCGCCTCAAGCAGGCCTTCCGCAGCCGCACGGTCGACAAGACCTACCACGCGCTGGTGCAGGGGCTGCCCGACCCGGTCGTCGGCACGATCGACGCACCGATCGGCCGCCACCCCGGTCATGACTACAAGTTCGCGGTGATGAAGAACGGCAAGCCCTCCATCACCCACTACGAGGTGATCGAGGCGTTCCGGCACGCGAGCCTGCTCGACATCCACCTCGAGACCGGGCGCACGCACCAGATCAGGGTGCACTTCGCCGCCCTGCACCACCCGTGCTGCGGTGACCCGATGTACGGCGCCGACCCCAAGCTCGCTGCGAGGTTGAAGCTCGACCGGCAGTGGCTGCACGCCGTGGGACTCGGTTTCGAGCACCCCGGCACGGGCGAGTACGTCCACTTCGAGAGTCCCTATCCCGAGGACCTGCAGCGTGCCCTCGACATCGTCGCGACCTTCTGACCAACCCCGGAGTGGTGACTGCGCGACGGTGAGCGAGGCCGGTCCGCCACCGCGACCGAGACCCTTGACGACACCCGGCGCGACACGCCGAGGGGTGTCGCCCGCGAGGCTTAGACTCATCCACGATGTCGACCCACCCAGCCCCGCAGCCTGACCAGAACTTCGCGCACCTCCACGTGCACACGGAGTACTCCATGCTCGACGGGGCGGCCCGGATCGGCGACCTCTTCAGCGAGGCGGCGCGGATGGGCATGCCGGCCCTCGCCACGACCGACCACGGCTACCTCTTCGGAGCCTACGAGTTCTGGAAGAAGTCGCAGGGCACGGGGGTCAAGCCGATCATCGGTGTGGAGGCCTACATCACGCCGGGCACGCACCGCTCCGACCGCACCAAGGTCAGCTGGGGCGACGGCGGGCGCGACGACATCTCCGGAGGCGGCGCCTACACCCACATGACGATGCTGGCCGAGAACAACGTCGGCATGCACAACCTCTTCCGGATGAGCTCGATCGCCTCGCTCGATCAGGTCTACACGAAGTGGCCGCGCATCGACCGTGAGCTGCTCTCCACCTACGGCAAGGGCCTCATCGTCACGACCGGCTGCCCGTCGAGCGAGATCCAGACCAAGCTGCGGTTCGGGCTCTACGACGAGGCGCGCGAGGTGGCGGGCGAGCTGCGCGACATCTTCGGGCCCGACAACGTCTACGTCGAGCTGATGGACCACGGCCTCGAGATCGAGCGCCGCACCCAGCGCGACCTGATCCGTCTGGCCCGCGACCTGGGGCTCCCGCTCGTCGCGACCAACGACCTGCACTACACCAAGGCCGAGGACGCCAAGGCGCACGCCGCCCTGCTCTGCGTGCAGTCGGGCTCGACCCTGATGGACCCGAACCGCTTCAAGTTCGACGCCGACGACTTCTACCTCAAGTCGGCCGCCGAGATGCGCCACCTCTGGCGCGAGCTGCCCGAGGCCTGCGACAACACGCTGCTCATCGCCGAGCGCTGCGAGGTCTCGTTCGAGGAGGGCGAGGGGCGCTACATGCCGCGCTTCCCCTGCCCACCTGGCGAGGACGAGACGTCGTGGTTCATCAAGGAGGTCGAGACCGGCCTCCAGCGCCGCTTCCCCGAGGGGGTGCCGGACTACGCGCGCAAGCAGGCGGCCTTCGAGGAGGACGTCATCGTCTCGAAGGGCTACCCCGGCTACTTCCTCGTCGTCGCCGACTTCATCAACTGGGCCAAGCGCAACGGCATCCGTGTCGGCCCCGGTCGCGGGTCGGGCGCCGGCTCGATGTGCGCCTACGCGATGGGCATCACCGATCTCGACCCCGTGCCGCACGGCCTCATCTTCGAGCGCTTCCTCAACCCGGAACGTCCCTCGCTGCCCGACTTCGACGTCGACTTCGACGAGCGCCGGCGCGGCGAGGTGATCCGCTACGTCACCGAGAAGTACGGCGAGGAGCGCGTCGCCCAGATCGTCACCTACGGCACGATCAAGGCCAAGCAGGCCGTCAAGGACGCGAGCCGCGTCCTCGGGCACCCGTTCGCGATGGGCGAGAAGCTCACCAAGGCAATGCCTCCGGCCATCATGGGCAAGGACATCCCGCTCGTCGGCATCTTCGACCCGCAGCACAAGCGCTACAACGAGGCCGGTGAGTTCCGCGCCGTGCACGACGAGGACCCAGCCGCACAAGAGGTGGTCGCGACAGCACTCGGCCTCGAGGGTCTCAAGCGCCAGTGGGGGGTGCATGCCGCCGGCGTCATCATGAGCAGCGAGCCGCTCATCGACGTCATCCCGATCATGCGCCGTCTGCAGGACGGGCAGATGATCACCCAGTTCGACTACCCGAGCTGCGAGTCGCTCGGCCTCGTCAAGATGGACTTCCTCGGCCTGCGCAACCTCACGATCCTCGACGACGCCCTGGAGAACATCAAGCTCAACCGTGATCTCGACATCGACCTCGACGCGCTGTCGAAGGACATGACCGACACGGCCACCTACGAGCTCCTCGGCCGGGGTGACACCCTCGGCGTCTTCCAGCTCGACGGTGGCGGCATGCGCGCGCTGCTGCGCCTCATGCAGCCCGACAACTTCGAGGACATCTCGGCCGCGCTGGCGCTCTACCGGCCGGGTCCGATGGGCGTCAATGCGCACACCAACTTCGCGCTGCGCAAGAACGGCAAGCAGGAGCTCATCCCGCTCGACCCGCAGCTCAAGGGCAAGCTGCAACCCGAGATGATGGCGGCCCTCGACCCGATCCTCGGCATGACGTACGGCCTGGTGATCTACCAGGAGCAGGTCATGGAGATCGCCCAGAAGCTCGCCGGCTACACGCTCGGCAGCGCCGACCTGCTGCGCCGGGCGATGGGCAAGAAGAAGAAGGAGGTGCTCGACGCCGAGTACGTCCCCTTCAGCGAGGGGATGAAGGCCCAGGGTTTCAACGAGGCCTCGATCGCGGCGCTCTGGGGCGTCCTGGTGCCGTTCTCCGACTACGCCTTCAACAAGGCTCACACGGCGGCATACGGCCTCGTCTCCTACTGGACCGCCTACCTCAAGGCCAACTACCCGGCCGAATACATGGCAGCCCTGCTGACGAGCGTGCGCGACGACAAGGACAAGTCCGCGCTCTACCTCAACGAGTGCCGGCACATGGGCATCAAGGTCCTGCCGCCCGACGTCAACGAGTCGATCGCCAACTTCGCCGCGGTCGGCACCGACATCCGCTTCGGGCTCGCCGCCATCCGCAACGTCGGCCTGCCCGTCGTCGAGGCGATCATCCGCACCCGCGCAGAGAAGGGCGCCTTCGCCTCCTTCAAGGACTTCCTCTCCAAGGTGCCCGCGGTCGTCTGCAACAAGCGCACCATCGAGTCGCTCGTCAAGGGCGGTGCCTTCGACTCGCTCGGCGAGAGCCGCCGCGGCCAGATCGAGGTGCACGAGCGCTACATCGACGCCCTCGTCGAGGTGAAGAAGCAGGAGGCGATCGGCCAGGACAGCCTCTTCGGGTCCTTCGGGGTGGACGAGGCGACCGACGCCGCAGGCCCCGGTGCCTTCGACGGTCTGCCGCCCGTGCCGCCCCTCGAGTGGGACAAGGCCACCCTGCTGTCGTTCGAGCGAGAGATGCTCGGGCTCTACGTCTCCGACCACCCGCTCTTCGGCATCGAGCACATCCTCGCCAGCCACGCCGACACCACGATCGCCTCGCTGCTCGGTGACGAGGCCAAGCCCGACGGCACCCCCGTGACGGTGGCCGGACTCATCACCAGCCTGCAGCTCAAGCGCACGAAGAAGGGCGACCTCTGGGCCATCGCCTCGGTCGAGGACCTCGACGGCGCCATCGAGTGCCTCTTCTTCCCGTCGGCCTACATGACCTACTCGACGATGCTGGCGCAGGACACCGTGTGCGCGATCAAGGGCCGGGTGAGCTCCCGCGACGACTCCATCTCGATCTTCGCCCAGGAGCTGACGATCCCCGACATCAAGGAGGGCCCGCGCGGCCCGGTCGTGCTGACCCTGCCGCTCGGCCGGGTCACCCCCGCGGTCGCTGAGAGCCTCAAGCACGTGCTCGGCGAGCACCCGGGCGCCACGGAGGTCCAGGTGCGGCTCACCCAGCCCGGCCGGTCGGTGCTCATGTCGCTGGACGACTCGCTCCGGGTCAACGCCACGTCCTCGCTCTTCGGCGACCTCAAGGCACTCCTCGGCCCAGCCTGCCTCACCTGATGATGAAGGCGGGCGACCGCATGATGAAGGCGACCGACCGCCGGCGCCTGCGCCGGGCGAGGATGGCGGCGCTCGGGGTGGCCCCGGCCCTCGGCACGGCCGACGCGCCGGTCCCTGCCGTCACCGTCGCCCGCACCCTGGGAGCCCTGCAGGCGCAGGACTACGCGAGCGGCGCGTGGTCGGTCGGGGTGCGGTCGGGCCTCACGGCCGGCCAGGTCGAGGACGCGGTGCGCGCACGCGAGATCGTGCGCACCTGGCCGATGCGCGGCACCATCCACTGGGTGCCTGCCGAGGACGCGCGCTGGATGTGCAGGCTGCTCGCCGCGCCCGGTGGCACCACCCTGACGACCCGCTACGCCCAGCTCGGTCTCACCAATACCGACGTCGACCGGGCCGGGCGGCTCTTCGAGGACCACCTGCACGAGCCGATGAGCCGGCCGGAGCTCATCGCTCTCCTCGCCTCGCACGGCATCGACCCGACCGACCAGCGCGCCTACCACCTCGTCGGCCACCACTGCATGACCGGCCTCATCTGCCAGGGGCCGCTCATCGGCAAACAGCCGAGCTTCGTGCTCATCGACGCGTGGGTGCCGCGCTCTCGCACCCTCTCTCATGACGAGGGGCTCGCGACGGTGGCCGAGCGCTACGTGCGCAGCCACGGGCCCGTCACCGAGAAGGACCTCGCAGGCTGGACCGGCAAGCCGCTGGGCCTGACGCGGCAGGCGCTCGCGCTCATCGACGCGCGCCTCAGGCGGGAGGAGGTCGGCGGGGTCACCTGGCTGACCCACGTCGATGCCCCGACCCCCCACGACGGACCGAGCGGGGTGCACCTGCTGCCGCAGTGGGACGAGCTCCTCCTCGGCTACAAGTCCCGTGACGTCACCCTGCCGCCCGAGCACCGTGCCGCCGTCGTGCCGGGCCGCAACATGGTCTTCGCGCCGACGCTCGTCGTCGACGGCGAGGTCGCCGGCATCTGGCGTCGCCTGACGCGTGGGGGCCGGGTGCTCGTGCAGGTGACGCCCTTCGCCCCGCTCACGCCGGCTCGGTGGCGTGACGTCGAGACGGCCGCGACGGCATACGGCCGCTTCGTCGACCAGCCCGTCGAGGTCGTGCGCGGTGGGGAGCCCTGAGTGGCGCGCGGGGGAGTGCCCGCGTCGCCGTTGCCGCTGCGCCACGGGGTCGATGCCCAACGCTTCCGTATGCCGCAGGGCGGGCCCTGGCGGACCCTGCGCGACCATCTCGTGGAGCGTCTGGCGGCCGGCCTGACGGCTGACGAGATCGACCGGATGCTGAGTGCGGGCGAGTTCGTCGATGCCGATGGCCGACCTGTGCCCGCCGACGCGCCCTTCGTGCCACGTTCGGTGGTGTGGGCGCACCGCGACCTGCCCGACGAGGCGGCGCTGCCCGCCGACATCGAGGTGCTGCACCGCGACGAGCGTCTCGTCGTCGTCGACAAGCCGCACCACATGGCGACGATGCCGCGGGGCAGCCACGTCGTGCAGAGCGCCCTCGCCCGCGCGCGGGTGCTCACCGGGCTGCCCCGGCTGGCGCCCGCGCACCGGCTCGACCGGCCGACGGCGGGCGTGCTCATGCTGACGACGGAGCAGCGCTGGCGAGGCGCCTACCAGCAGGTCTTCGCAGCGGGACTGGTCCGCAAGACCTACCTCGCGGTGGCCCCGGTGAGCCCCGGCCTCGAGCTGCCGCTCGTGCGCCGCACTCACCTCGTCAAGCAGCACGGCACCCACCAGGCCCGCGAGGTGCCGGGGGAGCGGCCCAACGCCGAGACGCTCGTCGAGCTCGTCGACACTGCGGGAGACCTCGGCCTCTATCGGCTGACGCCCACGACCGGCCGCACCCACCAGCTGCGCTGCCAGCTCTCGGGGCTCGGCATCGCGATCGTCGGCGACCCGCTCTATCCGCGGGACCGCGCCGTTGCCGACGACGACTTCGGCGAGGAGCTGCAGCTGCTGGCGGCGGTTCTCGAGTTCGACGACCCCCTCGACGGGCAGCCGCGACGCTTCGTGAGCCGGCGTCGGCTCGCTGCATGGACCGGTCGGTGGCCAGCCCGGCCGCAGGGTTTCCCGCTGGACAGGTGACGTTCACCGGCTGGTCCCGAAATGAGGCATTGCTCCGACGCGCGGGAGTCACCGGGCCGGTCTAGGGTGACCGGCAGACCGCGCCGAGGAGCCGGTCCCCAGGGAGGAATCACATGCTTGTGTCACGACCAGTCCTGCGTCGGGTCGCGGGGGCCACCGCCGCCGCGCTCGCCGTCGGGATCGTCCCCTTCGTCGCGGCGGCGCCGACCGCCTCGGCGGCCTCGAGCGGACCTGTTCTTCAGCGAGTACGTCGAGGGCTCGGGCAACAACAAGGCCGTCGAGATCTACAACCGGACCAGCGCCCCGGTGACCTGACCGGCACTACAGCGTCTTCAGGTCGTATCAACGGCGGCACGTCGACCTCGACGATCGACGCTCACGGGCACCGTCGCGCGCCGGCGACGTCTTCGTCGTCGGCAACACGACTGCCGACGCCACGATCCGGCGGCCTCGCCGACCAGAGAGCGGCAACGCCGACTGGTTCAACGGCGACGACGCCGTCGTGCTGCGCAAGGGCGGCGACCGACGTCGACGTCATCGGCCAGGTCGGCTTCGACCCCGGCACCGAATGGGGCAGCGGCCTCACCTCCACGGCAGACAACACCTTGCGCCGCAAGCGCATCCGTCCAGGCCGGCGACACCAACGGCAGCCGACGACTTCGACCCCGTCCGTCGAGTGGAACGGCTTCGCCACCGACACGTTCGACGGCCTGGGCTCGCACACCGTCGACACGGTGCCTACGCCCGACACTGCTCCCACCGTGGTGTCGACCTCCCCGGCCGAGGGCAGCAGCACGGTCACCGCCGGGGCGAACGTCACCGTGACGTTCTCCGAGCCGGTCACGGCCCCGGCTTCGGCCTTCTCCCTCGTCTGCTCTGTCACCGGCGCCAAGGCCTTCACCCTCTCCGGTGGTCCGACCACCTTCACGCTCGACCCGACGACCGACCTCGGGGTCGGTGACGCGTGCACGCTCACGGTGAGCGGTGCCGCCGTCTCCGACGTCGACGCCAACGACCCGCCCGACACGATGGCGGCCGACGTCATCGTGCGCTTCTCGACCCCCGCGGTGAGCCCGTGCGAGGCGCCCATCACGACCATCCCCGCCATCCAGGGCAGTGGCGACGCCGTGGCCATCGGCGGCGCGGTGACGACCCGTGGCGTCGTCGTCGGAGACTACGAGGGTGCATCGCCGGCGCTGCGCGGCTTCTACCTCCAGGACGCCTCCGGTGACGGCAACCCCGCCACCTCCGACGGCATCTTCGTCTTCGAGTTCAGCAATGCCGACGCCGTCAAGCTCGGCGACGTCGTCACGGTCACCGGCACCGCCGGTGAGAACCAGGGGCAGTCGCAGATCACGGCGGCCACCGGTGGGGTCACCGTCTGCGGCACCGGCTCGGTCGCCCCGACCGATGTCGTCCTCCCGGCCGCCAGCCCGACCTTCCTCGAGCGTTTCGAGGGCATGCTCGTCGAGCTGCCGCAGGAGCTGACGGTCACGGAGCACTTCCAGCTCGGCCGCTTCGGCCAGGTCACGCTCTCGCAGGGCGGGCGGCTCCAGCAGCCGACCAACGTCGTCGCTCCCGGCGCCCCGGCGCTCGCCGCTCCAGGCGGCCAACGACCTGCGCAAGATCATCGTCGACGACGCGACGCAGGCCCAGAACCCCGACCCGATCCTGTTCGCGCGGGACGGCGCGCCCCTGACGGCGACCAACACCCTCCGCGGCGGCGACACGGCCACCGGGATCGTCGGCGTCATGACCTTCACCTGGGGCGGCAACGGCGCGAGCCCGAACGCCTACCGGGTGCGCCCGCTGGGCGCCCTCGGCGGCGCCGTCGACTTCGAGCGCGGCCAACCCCCGTCCGGCGGGCGCCCCCGACGGTCGGCGGCACGACCCGCGTCGTCGGGATGAACCTGCTCAACTTCTTCAACACCCTCGACGTCGCCGGGATCAACTGTCGGGCCGGCGTCGCCGGGCCGCCCGATCGACTGCCGTGGTGCCAACACGGCGGCGGAGTTCGACCGCCAGTGGCACAAGACGGTGGCCGCCGTCTCCGGCACGCAGGCCGACGTCGTCGCGATCATGGAGATCGAGAACGACGGCTACGGCGCCGCCAGTGCCGAGCAGTTCCTCGTCGACAGGCTCAACGAGAAGGACGGCGCCGGCACGTGGGCGTTCATCGACGCAGACGGCCGCACCGACCAGGTCGATGCGCTCGGCAACGACGCGATCAAGGTCGGCATGCTCTACAAGCCGGACAAGGTCACCCCGGTCGGCGCGACTGCCGTGCTCAACTCGGTCGCCTTCGTCAACGCCGGCACCGACGGCCCCAAGAATCGTCCAGCGCTGGCACAGGCGTTCCGCGACAACTCGACCGGCGGCATCTTCGTCGGGGTCGCAAACCACCTGAAGAGCAAGGGCAGTGGCTGTGGGCCCAACGGCACGGACGACGACAAGGGCGACGGCCAGGGCAACTGCAACGGGGCCCGCAAAGTCTCGGCGCAGCTGCTCGCCGACTGGCTGGCGACCGACCCGACCGGCACGGGCGACCCCGACGTGCTGATCCTCGGCGACCTCAACTCCTACGCCAAGGAGGACCCGATCACGACGCTCGAGGCGGCCGGCTTCACGAACCTCATCGAGAAGCTCAACGGCGCGGAGGCGTACTCCTACGCCTTCGACGGGCAGTGGGGCTACCTCGACCACGCGCTCGGCACGGCGTCGATCACCACCCAGGTGACCGGCGTCGGCGACTGGCACATCAACGCGGACGAGCCCTCGGTCCTCGACTACAACACCGAGTTCAAGTCGGCCAGCCAGGTCGACCTCGCTCTACGCGCCGGACGAGTTCCGCATCTCCGACCACGACCCGGTCGTCGTCGGGCTCGACCTCACCGACGACGCTGCAGGCTTCGTCACCGGCGGCGGGTTCATCCAGTCGCCGGCCGGGGCGCTCGCCGCCGACCCCACACGGGTGGGCAAGGGTTCCTTCGAGATCGACCGTCGACTACGAGGCGGGCGCCACGCACCCGTCCGGTGAGTTCGGCTTCAGCCTGGGCGGCAAGGGCACCCCGTTCGCCCTGACGAGCACCTCGTTCGACTTCCTCGTCATCCGGGGTGGCGCCGTCCCGCTTCGCGGGGACCGCGACGGTGAACGGCGCCACGGGCTACACCTACACGGTCGACGTCGTCGACGACGGCAAGGCCGACACGCTCCGCCTCGTCGTCCGAGCCGCCGACGGTGCGCTCGTCTACGACAGCGGCGTGCAGCGGGTGCAGGGTCAGGTCAAGATCCACAGCTGACCTGCAGGCGACCATCCCGATCGGCAGCGGCCCCGGAGTCCTCGGACTCCGGGGCCGCTGCCGTCCACCGACGCGGTGCCTAGACTGCGCGCATGCAGCAGCCGCCGATCGCCCGTCGTGCTCCCGTCACCCGAGTCCACCACGATGACCGGTTCGAGGACCCCTACGCGTGGATGGCCGACCGCGACTCGTCCGAGCTGCTCGAGCTGCTGGCGGCCGAGAACGCCTACGCCACCGAGCAGACCGACGACCTCAAGCCACTGGCCGAGCAGATCTTCGAGGAGTTCCGCTCGCGCATCGAGGAGACCGACCTCTCGGTGCCGGTGCGCCACGACCGCTGGTGGTACTACTCCCGCACGATCGAGGGTGAGCAGTACGCGGTCGAGGCGCGGGTGCTCCTCACCGACCATCCCGAGCGGCCGGCACTCTCCGACGGCCGCCCGCCCGCGGGTGAGGAGGTGCTCCTCGACCAGAACGCCGCAGGCCGTCGGGCACGACTTCTTCGGGGTCGGAGCCTCCGAGGTGTCGCCCGCGGGCGACCTGCTGGCGTATGCCGTCGACCTCGCGGGCGACGAGCGCTACGACGTGCGGGTGCGCCGTATCGCCACGGGGGAGACGCTCGACGACGCCGTGCGGTCGACGGGCGGATCACTCGCGTGGTCGCTCGACGGGAGGCACCTGTTCTACACCCGGGTCGACGACGCGTGGCGGCCCTACCAGGTGTGGCGCCACGAGCTCGGGTCGCCGGTCGAGCAGGACGCCCTGGTGCACGAGGAGGCCGATGAGCGCTTCTTCGTCGGGGTGGGCTCCTCCCGCGACGACCGCCATGTCATCATCGCCATCGGGTCGAAGACGAGCTCGGAGTTCCGGCTGCTCGACGCGGCCGACCCCCTCGGCACACCCCGGATCGTCGCCGAGCGCCGACCGGGGGTGGAGTACGACATCGAGCCGATGGGTGACCAGCTGCTCGTCACGCACAACGCCGCTCGCACCAACTTCGAGCTCGCCATCGCGCCGATCACGTGCACGTCCGCGCAGGAGTGGACCCCGCTCGACCTGACCACTGAGGACGAGTTCGTCACCGGCGCAGAGGGATTCGACGACTTCATCGCGATCTCCCTGCGGCGTGAGGGCGGCACCGGTGTGCGTGTCGTGCTGCGCGACCCCCACGGGCCCCACGGTCTCGGCGAGGCTCACGACATCTCGGTCGGCGAGCCCATCGGCACCATCCACGTCGGCGCCAACCCCGAGTCGGCCACGACGACGCTCCAGGTCGTGCACGAGTCACTCGTCACGCCGCGCACGGTGGAGGACTACGACGTCCACTCGCGCTCCTTCACCCTGCTCAAGGCGCAGCGGGTCCGGGACGGCCACGACCTCGCGCAGTACCGCCAGCGGCGCGAGTGGGCGACCGCGCCGGACGGCACCCGCGTGCCCATCTCGATCGTGCACCGTGCCGATGTCGTGGCCGACGGCACCGCGCCGGGGCTGCTGCACGGCTACGGCGCCTACGGCATACCGAGCGACCCGTGGTTCTCGGTGCTGCGCCTCTCGCTGCTCCAGCGGGGCTGGGTCTTCGCCATCGCGCACGTGCGGGGCGGCTCCGAGATGGGTCGCTCCTGGTATGACGACGGCAAGCTCGCTGCCAAGCCGCACACCTTCACCGACTTCGTCGCGTGCGCCGACCATCTGCGCGACTCCGGCATCGTCGCGCCGGATCGCCTTGCGGCAGAAGGCGGCTCAGCTGGTGGCCTGCTCATGGGGGTCGTGGCCAACCAGGCGCCCGACCGCTTCCGCTTCATCCACGCCTCGGTGCCGTTCGTCGACGCACTGACGACGATCCTCGACCCCGGCATGCCCCTGACCGTCATCGAGTGGGAGGAGTGGGGCAACCCCCTCGAGGACCCTGAGGCCTACGCCCTCATGAAGTCCTACACGCCCTACGAGAACGTCACCGCCCAGCGCTACCCGACCCTGCTCGTCACGACGAGCCTGCACGACACGCGCGTCTACGTCACGGAGCCGGCGAAGTGGGTTGCGGTCCTGCGTCACGAGACCCGTGAGCTCGAGGGGGCGGCGCCGGTGATCTTCCGCACCGAGATGGCGGGTGGCCACGGAGGCCAGTCCGGCCGCTACGACACGTGGCGGCAGTGGGCGTGGGAGACGTCGGTGCTGCTCGACGCGCTGCGCTGAGCCAACCCGGGGGAGCCGCACGCTGAGACGCGCGCGGGGGCGCCTGCGCGGCCTTTTAGACTCGTGCCCATGATGTCAACCCTCGACCTGCGCGGACGCACGCTCGACGTGCGCTTCCTGCGCGGGGCCCTGCCCCGAGCCGAGTTCGATGTCACGGCCGCCCTCGAGCAGGTGCGGCCGCTCTGTGAGGACGTCGCGCATCGCGGAGCCGAGGCGCTGCGCGACCTCGGTGAGCGCTTCGACGGCGTGCGACCGACCCACCTCCGGGTGCCCGCCGACGTGCTGCGGGCCGCGCTCGCACGGCCTCGACGACGACCTGCGCGCCGCCCTCGAGGAGGCCATCCGGCGGGCTCGCCTCGTGCACGGCGACCAGCGGCGCGCCGACACGACGACGCAGGTCGTGCCCGGCGGCACGGTCACCGAGCGCTGGGTGCCTGTCGACCGGGTCGGTCTCTACGTGCCCGGCGGCCTCGCCGTCTACCCCAGCAGCGTCATCATGAACGTCGTGCCGGCCCAGATCGCCGGGGTCGGCTCGCTCGCGGTGGCCTCGCCGCCGCAGCGCGAGAACGCCGGCGTCTTCGCCGGCTACCCCAACCCCACCATCCTCGCGACGTGCGCGCTGCTCGGTGTCGAGGAGGTGTATGCCGTCGGCGGCGCCCAGGCGGTCGCGATGTTCGCCTACGGCTTCGTCGACGACACGCAGCTGATCGAGGGTGAGCCGGTCGTCTGCGACCCCGTCTCGCTCGTCACCGGTCCCGGCAACATCTGGGTGGTTGCCGCCAAGCGCCTGCTCAAGGGCCTCATCGGCATCGACGCGGAGGCCGGTCCCACCGAGATCGCCGTGCTCGCCGATGACACCGCCGACCCCGACCACGTCGCGGCCGACCTCATCAGCCAGGCCGAGCACGACCCGCTCGCGGCCTCGGTGCTCGTCACCGACAGCGAGGAGCTCGCCGACGGCACCCGTGCCGCCCTGCGGCGCCGCGTCCCGGCGACGAAGCACTCCGAGCGCGTCGTCGAGGCGCTCGAGGGCACACAGTCGCGCATCGTCCTCGTCGACGACGTGGATGCCGGCCTCGACGTCGTCAACGCGTATGCCGCCGAGCACCTCGAGATCCAGACGCGTGACGCCGCCGCGGTGGCCGCGCGGGTGCGCAACGCCGGTGCGATCTTCGTCGGCGCGCACGCCCCGGTCAGCCTCGGCGACTACGCCGCCGGGTCCAACCACGTGCTGCCGACCGCCGGGTGCGCCAGCCACTCGAGCGGCCTGTCGGTGCAGTCCTTCCTGCGTGGCATCCACGTCATCGACTACGACGAGGCTGCGCTCCGGCAGGTGGCGCGCCACGTCGTCACCCTCGCCCAGGCAGAGGACCTCCCGGCCCACGGCGAGGCCGTGACCGCGCGCTTCGGCGACGAGGTGCCCCGATGAGCGACCAGGCGGAGGAGACGAGCGAGGTGCAACGGCTGTTGCGTCCCGACCTGCGTGGCCGCACTGCCTACGGCGCACCCCAGCTCGACGTCGCCGTGCGGCTCAACACCAACGAGAACAGCTACCCGGTGCCCGCTCCGGTCGTCGAGGCGATCCTGGCGGCCCTCGCCGACGAGGTGGCGGGCCTCAACCGCTACCCCGACCGCGACTTCACCGAGCTGCGCAAGGCGCTGACGGCATACCTCGAGAAGCAGTCGGGGACGTCCGTCACCCCCGACCAGCTCTGGGCCGGCAACGGCTCCAACGAAGTGCTGTCGCACATCGTGCAGGCCTTCGGTGGGCCGGGGCGCACGGCCCTCGGGTTCACACCGAGCTACTCGATGCACCCCATCATCAGCGAGACCCTCGGCACCACGTGGGTCGACGGCCTGCGCGGCACCGGCGAGCCGGGCACGTTCGACCTCACGGCCGAGTCCGCTGCGGAGCAGGCGCGCCGGCACCAGCCGTCGATCGTCTTCCTCTGCTCGCCCAACAACCCGACGGGCACGGCGCTGCCGTTCGAGGTCATCGGCGCCGTGCTCGAAGCCGCCCCCGACGCGATCGTGGTCGTCGACGAGGCCTACGCGGAGTTCGCACGCCCGGGCACCCGCAGCGCGCTCACCCTGCTCGCCGACCACCCCCGGCTCGTCGTCACCCGCACGATGAGCAAGGCCTTCGCCTTCGCGGGCGGCCGGCTCGGCTACCTCGTCGCCTCGGCCGAGCTCGTCGACGCGCTCCGGCTCGTGCGACTGCCCTACCACCTCTCGAGCCCCACCCAGACGATGGCCCGGGTGGCCCTCGAGCACGCTGACGTCATGCTCGGCACGGTTGAGGTCATCAAGCACCAGCGCGACCGCATCGTCGAGGTGCTCGCCCAGCTCGGTGCCACCCCGGTGGCGAGCGACAGCAACTTCGTGCTCTTCGGCGGCCTCACCGACGAGCAGGCGACCTGGCACGCGCTGCTCGACGCCGGGGTGCTCGTGCGCGACGTCGGCCTCGCCCACCACCTGCGCGTCACCGCGGGGGATCCTGACGAGACCACCGCCTTCCTCGAGGCGATGACCCGTCTGGCACCCGACCACGTCCGACCCGCCACCGGCCACCCCGCCACCGACCACCCCGCCGAAGGAACGCAGCCATGAGCCGCACCGCCTCGATCTCGCGCGCGACCTCCGAGTCGTCCGTCGAGCTCACCCTCGACCTCGACGGCACGGGCACCTCCGACGTGTCGACGGGGGTGCCGTTCTACGACCACATGCTCGCCTCCCTCGCCAAGCACTCGCTCATCGACCTCACGGTCAAGGCCACCGGTGACGTGCACGTCGACGTGCACCACACCGTCGAGGACACCGCCATCGTGCTGGGGCAGGCCCTCCGGCAGGCGCTCGGCGACAAGAGCGGCATCTCCCGCTTCGGCGATGCCACCGTGCCGCTCGACGAGGCCCTCGCGCACGCGGTGGTCGACGTCGCGGGTCGCCCCTACGTCGTGCACGAAGGTGAGCCCGAGGGCCAGCAGTACGCCCTCATCGGCGGCCACTTCACGGGCTCGATGACCCGTCACGTGTTCGAGTCGTTCGCCTCCAACGCCGGCCTCTGCCTCCACGTCCGTGTGCTGGCCGGCCGCGACCCCCACCACATCGTCGAGGCGCAGTTCAAGGCCGTCGCACGTGCCCTCCGGGCAGCGATCGCCCTCGACCCGCGCGTCGTCGGCATCCCCAGCGCGAAGGGCGCTCTGTGACCAAGGACGTCGTCGTCCTCGACTACGGCAGTGGCAACGTGCGCTCCGCCGTGCGCGCGCTCGAACGGGTCGGGGCGACGGTGACGCTGTCCGCCGACCCCGACGCCGCACTTGGGTGCGACGGGCTCTTCGTGCCGGGGGTCGGCAACTTCCACGCCTGCATGGCCGGGCTCGCTGCCGCCCAGGGGCCGCGCATCATCGGCCGGCGACTCAGCGGCGGGCGGCCTGTGCTCGGGGTGTGCGTCGGCATGCAGGTGCTCTTCGACGGCTCGACGGAGCCGTCCGCGACCCCGCTCGGGGGTCTCGGCGAGTGGCCGGGCACCGTCGAGCGGCTGCCCGCTGCCGTGGTCCCGCACATGGGCTGGTCCGAGGTCGAGGTGGCCCTCGGCTCCGTCCTCTTCCGGGGCGTGGAGCACGAACGCTTCTACTTCGTGCACTCGTATGCCGTGCAGGACTGGACGCTGCATCCGTCGGGCGCGTTCGTCCGCGTCGCACCCCACGTCACCTGGGCGCGTCACGGTGCGCCATTCGTCGCAGCGGTCGAGAATGGTCCTCTGGCCGCGACCCAGTTCCACCCGGAGAAGTCCGGCGATGCGGGCGCCACGCTGCTCGAGAACTGGGTCCGCAGCCTCTGACCTGCAGCGACACACCCCGGTCTGCTTGGCGCACAGGCACATCGACGGACGAGGGAGCGAAGGATGGCGACGAAGAAGACGCCCAGGAGCACGTCGGCTTCGAGGTCACCAGCGACGACGAAGCGGGTCACAAAGACGAAGCGGCGGACGTCGAGCAGCGCCCTGCAGCCGAGGCGCCGGGCGAGCCGGCCCGGGTTGCCGACGACGGTGGGCGCCGCGCTCGGCACCCTCGTGGTGACGACACTGCTCGAGCTGTCGTGGCCGGTGCGCCTCGGGCTCGTCGTGCTCGTCCTCGTCGTGGGTCTCGCCTACGTCCTGTGGAAGCACCGGGGCGCGCTCACCGCCGGCGCGTCCGTCTCGGCCGAGGCTGCCGTCGATGCCTCCACCGCCGATCTACCGAAGGCCGCCGACCCCATCGACCCTGCCAGCCGCGTCACTGACCCGCCTGCTCCCTCGTCAGGTCAGTGACACTGTCGGCTCCCGGCGATCGAGGCTCCGTGCCAGCCGCTCATCGGGCGGCAGGCTCGAACAGTCTCTGCGTAGTGCCGCGAGGTGGCTCATGGCCCGCCATGACGGATGGGCACCTCGGCACGCCCCAAGGGCCACACGGCATACTCGGTGGTCGCGCATGCTCACCCCGACGACCCGAGGAGCCGTGCCGATGACCGGCCAGCCGACCGACCATCAGACCGACCAGCGTCTGGAGCTGCTCCCAGCCGTGGACATCTCCGGCGGTCAGGCGGTGCAGCTCGTGCAGGGGGTCGCCGGCAGCGGAGGAGCCTTCGGTGACCCGTGGGAGGCCGCGCAGGCCTGGCAGGACGCGGGGGCGGAGTGGATCCACCTCGTCGACCTCGACGCGGCCTTCGGGCGCGGCAGCAACCGTGAGCTCATCGCCTCGATCGTCGGCCGGCTCGACCTGCAGGTCGAGCTCTCGGGCGGCATCCGCGACACCGACTCCCTCGAGGCGGCGCTCGCGACCGGCTGCCGCCGGGTCAACATCGGCACCGCGGCCCTCGAGGACCCGGCGTGGACGGCCTCGATCATCGCCGATCACGGTGACCGCGTGGCGATCGGCCTCGACGTGCGGGGCACCACGCTGGCAGCCCGGGGCTGGACGCGCGAGGGCGGCGATCTCTGGGAGACGCTCGAGCGGCTCGACCGCGAGGGCTGCGCCCGCTACGTCGTCACCGACGTCAACAAGGACGGCATGCTCGCAGGGCCCCAACGTGCAGCTGCTCCGCGACGTGTGCGCGCGCACCGACCGGCCCGTGGTCGCGAGCGGCGGGGTGTCGACGCTGGAGGACATCGCGGTGATCCGTGGGCTCGTGGGCGAGGGGGTCGAGGGGGCCATCGTCGGATCGGCTCTCTACCGCGGTGCGTTCACCCTGCCCGAGGCCCTCGACGTGGCGGGCAGGCCGAGCCGGTGAGCGAGGTCCCCACCGACTCCGCGGGGCAGGCCTGGGCGGGCAAGTCGATCCCCTCGCACGGCTTCGCCGGAGACACCGGCGGGGCCGACCCGGCGCTCGTCGAGGCGCTCGTCGCGGCGCTGGCGACGGGTCGCGACAGCGCGGCCTCCGAGACGGCGGTCGCGCTCCTGGAGGCCGCGCTGATGGAGCGGGTGGCGGTCGCCCGGTGGCTCGTGCCCGTCGTCGCGGTGGCCGACGAGGTCGACGACTCGGGGGCGCACGTGGTGGAGACCCGCAGCGACATGGCGGCAGTCACGCTCACCTCGCCGGACGGCTCGCGCGCCCTGCCCGTCTTCACCTCGCTCGAGAGCCTGGCAGCGTGGGACGCCCACGCCAGGCCCGTGCCGGTGACGGCGTCGGCCGCTGCACAGGCGGCCATCTCCGAGGAGTGCCACGTGCTCGTCGTCGACGTCGCCTCGCCGCATGCGACCGTGCTGCGCCCGAGCATGCTCTGGGCCCTGGCGCAGCAACGACCGTGGGTGCCCAGCCACCTCGATGACCACGTCGCCGCTGCGGTGCGCGCTGCGGTGGCCGACGAGCCGGAGGTCGACGACCACCGGGTCGAGGCGGGGGAGCCGCCCGGTGCCGGCGTGCTGCGCGTCGTGCTCGCCCTGCGACCGGGTCTGGGCGCGGACGCAGTCGGGCCAGATCGCCACCCGCATCGGGGAGCGCATCGCGACCGATGGCGAGACCCGTGCGAGGATCGATGCGCTGACCTTCGCGCTGGAGACGGCGCACTGACCACCACCCGCCACGACACGAGAGGTGCCGCCCGTGGACCCCGCCCCCTCGGCAACCGCCGTGCCCACGACGCACGCGCGTCCCCGCACCGGGCGGACCCCTCGGCTTCATGGTCGACCCGGCGCTCGATGCACAACGTCGCCGCGACCTGCGCCGGATGCGGCTCGTCGCGACCGGTCTGCTCGTCTTCGCCGCCATCGTCTACGTGCTTCACCCGTGGCCACGACGAGGGCGTGCTCGGCTTCGTCAACGCCGGAGCGGAGGCCTCGATGGTCGGCGCCTGCGCCGACTGGTTCGCCGTCACCGCGATCTTCCGCCACCCGCTCGGCCTGCCGATCCCCCACACCGCGCTCATCCCGCGCAAGAAGGAGATGATCGGGCGCAGCCTCGAGGAGTTCGTCGGCGAGAACTTCATGCGCGAGGACATCGTCCGCGAGCGGGTGCTCGACGCCGAGCCGACCCGCCGCGCCGCGGAGTGGGCCCTCGGGCCCGGCCACGCCAAGCGGCTCGTCGACGAGGTCGCAACCGTCACGGTGCACGCCCTGCACCGCATCCCCGACGAGGACGTGCGCGCCGTCATCGAGCAGGCCGTGCTGCCGCGCCTCGTCCAGGAGCCGGTGAGCTCCATGGCCGGCGGCCTGCTGGACCAGGTGGTGCGCGACCAGGCCCACGTCGGCCTCGTCGACCTCGCTCTCGACGAGATGCGCGCCTGGCTCGTCGACAACGAGGACCTCTTCGAGTCGCTCATCACCCAGCGGGCCCCCACGTGGGTGCCGACGGCCGTCAACGACCTCGTCGCCCGCAAGATCCACACCGAGGCGCTCAAGTGGCTCGCCGACATCCGCCGCGACCCCGAGCACGACGTGCGCCGGGCGCTCGACAAGCTGCTCGTCGACCTCGCGGCAGACCTCCAGCACGACCCCGTGACGCAGGCCAAGGCCGAGCGTCTCAAGGAGCGGCTGCTGACGCACCCGCAGGTCGCCGACACGGCGATGTCGCTGTGGATCTCACTGCGCGCCGTCGCCATCTCGGCGCTCGAGGACGAGGGTGGCCCGGTGCGCACCCGGGCCGTCTCCGAGGTCATCGGCCTCGCTGAGCGGCTGCTCGCCGACCGCTCGCTCCGCGACCGCATCGACACCCGCATCTGCGACGCGACGGTGTATGCCGTCGACCGCTACGGAGCCGAGCTCACCAAGGTGATCAGCCACACGGTCGACCGGTGGGACGGCAAGGAGACCGCCGAGCGGGTCGAGCTCCAGGTGGGTCGCGACCTGCAGTTCATCCGGATCAACGGCACCCTCGTGGGCGGGCTCATCGGCATGCTCATCCACGCCGTGTCGATCCTGCTGCCCTCCTGAGCGCGCTCGAGGCGCCGGGACGCCTGCGCGTCTGCCTCGTCCACTCGGGCTGGTGTCCTCCCCCAGCCGGCGGTGCCTTCAGCACGCGAGTCCTGGCGGTTGCCGGCTGCACCATCGGTATGCCGTCAGGCCACCCGGGGGCCCAGCCGTCGCGCCACCCGGGCCCTCGCCGGGCAGTCGCGTCAGCCGCGGTCGAGCGTGCCGCGCAGCGGCCAGCGGCGGCAGGCCCGCTGCGTGCGGCGATCGTCGCGGCACGTCCGCGACCGCGAGGCGCTCGCGCCCCGCGTCGGTGAGGGCGACGAGCACCCGGCGCTCGTCGCCGGGGTCGCGGGTGCGTCCGACCAGCCCGGCAGCCTCCATGCGCTTGAGCAGCGGGGAGAGGGTGCCGGAGTCGAGTCGCATGAGCTCCCCGAGCGCCCCGACCGTCAGCGGGCCGTGCTCCCCGACGGCCATGAGGGCGATGTACTGCGGGTAGGACAGCCCGTGCTCCCGAGCAGGTCACGGTAGACGGCGTCGAAGGCGCGCACCGTCGTGTGCATCGCGTAGCAGATCTGCTGCTCGATGGTGAGGGCAGCAGCCGAGTTGGACGACGTCATGAACCAGCGTACTATTGAATTGTGCACAATATAATTGTGCACAAGCAAGCCATGACTCGTCGAGCCCCAGGAGCCTCCATGAGCACCGCCACCCAGACCGCCCAGTACGTCGCCTCGGCCACCGCCTCCGGCCGCGAGGGGCGCGCCGTCACCTCCGACGGCCGCCTCGACGTCACGCTCGCCGCGCCGCGCGAGCTCGGTGGCAGTGGTGCAGGCACCAACCCCGAGCAGCTCTTCGCCGCGGGGTATGCCGCGTGCTTCGCGAGCGCTCTCGACCTCGTCGCGCGCCAGCGGAGGGTCGAGGACTTCGACGTCGCCGTCACCGCCGACGTCAGCCTGAGCGGCAACGGCCGTGGGGGCTTCGGTCTCGCCGTCGTGCTCCACGTCGAGCTGCCCGAGGAGCTCGACGAGGCCCTCGGTCGCGAGCTCGTCGACATCGCGCACCAGGTGTGCCCCTACTCCAACGCGACGCGTGGCAACATCCCGGTGGAGCTCGTCGTCGCTGACGATCCCCGACGACCTCGACGCCCCATCGCTGAGAAGCACTGCCCCAGAAGGAGAACCGATGTCCAACCCCCGTGAGGTCCAGCTCGTCTCCCGCCCCGTCGGCTGGCCGACGCCCGCGAACTTCGCGCTCGTCGAGAGCGCGCCGACCGAGCTGGGCGAGGGCCAGATCCGCGTGCGCAACGAGGTCATGTCGGTCGACCCCTACATGCGCGGCCGCATGAGCGACGCCAAGTCCTACGCCGAGCCGTATGCGCTGGGCGAGGCCATGCACGGCGGCGCGGTCGGCGAGGTCGTCGAGTCCCGCGCGGAGGGCGTCACGGTCGGCGACCACGTGCTGCACGGTCTCGGCTGGCGCGAGGAGGCCGTGCTCGACGCGGCGTCCGCGCGCATCGTCGACACGTCGGTGGCCCCGGCCTCGGCCTACCTCGGCGTGCTCGGCATGACGGGCCTCACGGCATACGCCGGGCCTGACCCGCATCGCGGGGCTCAAGGAGGGTGACGTCGTCTTCGTGTCCGGGGCAGCCGGTGCCGTCGGTAGCGCTGTCGGCCAGATCGCCAAGGCGCTCGGCGCGAGCCGCGTCGTCGGCAGCGCGGGCTCGCAGGAGAAGGTCGATCACCTCCTGGGCGACCTCGGCTTCGACGCGGCCTTCAACTACAGGACGGCCGCGTCTCCGACCTGCTGCGCGAGGCGGCGCCCGACGGCATCGACGTCTACTTCGACAACGTCGGGGGCGACCACCTCGAGGCGGCGATCGGCTCGCTGCGCCTCGGCGGTCGCATCGCGATCTGCGGCGCCATCTCCGTCTACAACAACACCGAGGCGGCACCCGGGCCGCGCAACCTCGCGCGGCTCATCCAGACCCGCGGCACGATCCAGGGCTTCCTCGTCGGCGACCACTACGACCTCGCGGGGGAGTACGCCCGCAAGGCCGCCGGCTGGATCGCCGACGGCTCGCTGATCTCGCGTGAGACGTTCGTCGACGGCATCGACCACGCCGTCGACGGCTTCCTCGGCGTGCTGCGCGGCGACAACGTCGGCAAGATGCTCGTCCGCCTCTGACCGAGGACACGCAGCTCGCTCGACCGCCCGCCGGCTCAGGTCTTGAGCAGCTCCTTGACCTTGTCGGCGGGCAGCAGGTCGTGGCGCAGCGGCTCGCGCACGAACGACCCGGTGCCGTGCGAGACCGAGCGCAGGTCGATCGGATAGCGCGACAGCTCGGCCTGCGGCACCTCCGCGTGCACGACGGTCCAGCCGCCCTCGGGCCCCATGCCGTCGGCGGGCTCGGTGCCGATGACCTGACCGCGCCGGCCGCGCAGGTCCGACATGACCGCGCCGAGGTAGTCGTCGGCGACGGTGATGTGGACCCTGTCGATCGGCTCGAGCAGCGCCATCGTCGACTCGTTGGCGGCCTCCTTCAGCGCGAGGGCCGCAGCGGTCTGGAAGGCGACGTCCGAGGAGTCCACCGAGTGCGCCTTGCCGTCCGTCAGCGTCACCCGCACGTCGACGACCGGGTGACCGGTGAGCAGCCCCTTCTCGAGCTGGAGCCGCGCGCCCTTCTCGACCGACGGGATGAACTGGCGCGGCACCGCGCCGCCGACGACCTTGTCGACGAACTCGAAGCCCGACCCACGAGGGAGCGGCTCGATCTCGAGGGAGCACACGGCATACTGCCCGTGCCCACCGGACTGCTTGACGTGCCGGCCCTGCACCTGGCAGCGGCGCACGAAGGTCTCGCGCAGCGCCGTGCGGTAGGGCTCGGCGGTGACGCGTGACGCCGTAGCGGTCGGCGAGCTGTCCGATGAGGTCGTCGACGTGGGCCTGGCCCATCGTCCAGAGCACGACCTGGTCGGTCTCGTTCGAGTGCTCCATGCGCATCGTCACGTCCTCGGCGACGAGACGTTGCAGCGCGCCGCCGAGCTTGTCGTCGTCGGACTTCGTCGCCGCGCGGATCGCCACCGGCAGCTGCGGCTCGGGCAGCAACCACGGCGCGACGACGGCCGGGCGCTCCTGGGACGACAGGGTGTCGGAGGTCTCGGCGCGGGTCAGCTTGGAGACGAGCGCGATGTCACCGGCGATCGCCGTGCCGCGCGGCCGGTGGCTGTCGACGAAGGGCGACGCGAGCGGCCCGACGCGCTCGTCGTCGTCGTGCCCGGGGTGGCCGGCGACCTCGTGCCCGACGAAGTCGCCGAGGTGCCCGGAGACGTGCACGGTCTCGTCGACGCGAAGCGTGCCCGCGAAGACCCGCACGAGCGAGAGGCGCCCGACGTAGGGGTCGGTCGTCGTGCGCACCACCTCGGCGACGAGCGGCTGCGACGGGTCGCAGGTCACCCCGTTGAGCGGCGCCGCCGACGGGGGTCGTGATGGCAGGAAGCGGGTGCACCGTCGGGTCGGGGAAGGCACGCTCGATGATGCCGAGCAGCTCCTCGACGCCGACGCCGGTCAGCGGGCGCGACGGGCAGGATCGGGAAGAAGGTGCCCTGCGCGATGGCGGTGCGCAGGTCGCCGAGGAGCGTGTCGGTGTCGAGCGTCTCGCCTTCGAGGTAGCGGTCGAGCAGGGTCGCGTCCTCCGACTCCTCGATGACCGACTCGATGAGCGGCGCTGCGGGCGTCGTCGTGCTCGGCGGTGGTCTCGCCGGTGAGCAGGCCGATCACGCCGGTGACCGTGCCGTCCTCCACGACCGGCCAGTGCGTCGCCCGGGCATCGCCGAAGGTGCGCCGGCAGGTCTCGACGGTGGTCCCGAAGTCGGCGCGAGGCTGGTCGAGGTGGGTGACCACGACGGCCCGCGGCATGCCGACGGCGGAGCACTCGCGCCACAGCAGCGAGACCGGACGGTCGATGTCGTCGGCCCCCGACACGACGAAGACCGCCGCATCGGCGGCGCGGAGACCCGGCCCGCAGGTCGCCGACGAAGTCGGGGTAGCCGGGGGTGTCGAGCAGGTTGAGCGTCACCGCGCCGGTGTCGAACGACGCCACCGTGAGGCCGGTCGTGCGCACGTGCTCCGTCGGGGCCGCGCGCTGGCCCGCGACGCGTGACGCGAGCAGGGCATCGAAGAGTGCGGTCTTGCCGGCCCCGCCGGGTCCGACCAGCACGACGTTGCGGATGTCCTGCGGCGAGGCGGGGTTGGGAGCCGCAGGAAGGTCATTTCTGCCGGGCGTCTTTGCCATGACCCCCACCCTTCTCCTCGGACGCCGGAGTCCACAAGAGTCCGTATGCCGTCCGGCTGTGTCTGACGGGTCACGTGCCGCACCCTCGCCGGGTGGCACGGTGAAACCCGCGTGCCCGGTGTCGGCGGGGGGTGAGAGGCTGACGGGATGGATGTGGGGCAGTACCGTCACGTGCTGGCGATCCGTGACACGCGCAACGCGCTGGCACTGGGTCTGCTCATCCGCATCCCGATGTTCGCCGGCACCGTGCTGCTCACGCTGCACGTCGTCACGGCGCTCGGCCGCAGCTACGGCGCAGGCCGGCCTCGTCACCGCGGCGGCCACCGTCGCCATCGCGATCTCCGGTCCGTGGCGTGGCCGGCTGCTCGACCGGCTCGGCCTGCGCCGCACCGTGGCGCCGTCGCTGCTCATCCAGCTCGTCTGCTGGTCGATCGCCCCGTGGGTCGACTACGCGCCGCTCATGGCGCTCGCCGCGCTGGCCGGCCTCTTCGTCGTGCCGACCTTCTCGATCCTGCGCCAGGTCATCATCCGCTCGGTGCCGGAGCAGCAGCGGCGCACTGCGCTCTCGCTCGACTCGGCCGCCACCGAGCTGTCCTTCATGGCCGGTCCCGCGCTCGGCGTCTGGCTCGCGACGACCTGGGACACCGGGTGGGCCCTCTTCACCGTCGAGATGGCCGCAGTGCTCGCCGGGTGCGTCCTCTGGGTCGCCAACCCGGCGATCAAGGGCGCCGCCGACGGGTCCGACCCGGCCCCGGTCCGTCCCGTGGAGCCCCAGCCGATCCCGGGCGCCTGGCGCGGCTTCATCACGATGCGGGTGGCTGCCGTCTACCTCGCCGCGGCCTGCACGACCCTCGTGCTGAGCGGCACCGACGTCGCCATCGTGGCGGCCCTGCGCTCCTTCGAGGCAACCTCCTCGATCGGCTGGATCCTCGCGCTCTGGGGCGCGGGCTCGCTCGTCGGCGGGCTCGTCTACGGCGCCTGGCATCGCTCCTTCTCCGTCTTCTGGCTGCTCGGCGGCCTCGCCGCGACAACGGCCCCGGTGGCGCTCGCGGCCGGGGTGCCGAGCTTCGCCGTGCTCATCACGCTGTCCGGAGTCCTCTGCGCCCCGACGATCACCGCGACCGTCGAGCAGCTGAGCCGGGTCGTCCCGGAGCGCTTCCGCGGCGAGATGATGGGCTGGCACGGCTCCGCCATGACCGCGGGGTCGGCGGTCGGTGCACCCCTGGCCGGCTTCGCCATCGACCACGGCGGCTGGCGCTGGGGCTTCGTCGTCGTCTCTGCGATCGGCCTGCTCGTCGCGGGGGCCGGCATGCTCGGTGGTGCCCGCCACCGCGACCACCCGCAGCGACCACCCGCAGGATGGCGCTCACGATGGCCCGCGGCCCGCCGACGTCTCGCTTCCCGATTCGGAGTCACGCGTGCCGGCTGCTAGAGTCGAGCACTGACCAGTCCTTCTCCGGCCACCGCTTCGGCGATGACCAGGGATCGACGTGCAAGAGAAGCTCGCTTCCACCCGCGCCGACCGTCAGGTCGCCGGGTCCAAGGTCGCACAGATCGATGTCTCCCCCGGGAGTCTGCGGACTGTGCCGTACGCCGCGAAGGCCACCTTCCGGCATACGTCAACCTGGGCTCCTCGTGCACTCACGGGGAGCCTTTTCTCATTTCTCATGGTGGTCGCGAGCAGCACCGGCACGAGAGCATGACCCCGCAGGTCACCCCATTCATCGAACTTAGGAGCACCACATCAGCGAGCCTCGCATCAACGAGCGCATCCGGGTCCCGGAAGTGCGCTTGGTTGGACCCAACGGCGAGCAGGTCGGCATCGTGCGCGTCGAGGACGCGCTCCGTCTGGCTGAGGAGGCGAACCTCGATCTCGTCGAGGTGGCGCCCATGGCCAAGCCGCCGGTCGCCAAGCTCATGGACTTCGGCAAGTTCAAGTACGAAGCCGCCATGAAGGCACGGGAAGCGCGCAAGAACCAGGTCAACACCGTCATCAAGGAGATCAAGCTCCGACCGAAGATCGACCCGCACGACTACGGCACCAAGAAGGGCCACGTCGAGCGGTTCCTCAAGGCCGGTGACAAGGTCAAGGTGACGATCATGTTCCGCGGCCGCGAGCAGAGCCGGCCCGAGCTCGGTCGCCGCCTGCTCGAGCGCCTCGCCGAGGACATCGTCGAGCTCGGCTACGTCGAGTCGGCTCCGAAGCAGGACGGTCGCAACATGATCATGGTGATCGGCCCGACGAAGAAGAAGGCCGAGGCCAAGGCCGAGCAGCGTCGCTCCCGCGAGCAGCGCCCGGCCGCAGCCGACGGCCACCACGCCGACCAGCACGAGCAGACCGACCAGCCCGATCAGCCCGGAGCCCGATCAGACCGACCAGGTCCACGAGATCGAGCAGACCGACCAGATCGAGCAGACCGACCAGGCCGCCGTCACCCCGTGATCGACCGGCAGTGACCACAGGGGGCGCCAGCCCCCCGGCCTGACAGACCACGTGCGCCCACCGGCGCACGCAACACGAAGGAGATCGGCCCTCATGCCGAAGATGAAGACGCACAGCGGTGCGAAGAAGCGTTTCCGCCTCACCGGCACCGGCAAGGTCATGCGCGAGCAGGCCGGCGGCCGTCACCTGCTCGAGCACAAGTCGAGCAAGAAGATGCGTTCCATCGCGAACGACGTCGAGCTGTCCAAGCCGGACGCCAAGAAGGTCAAGAAGCTCCTCGGCAAGTGAGCCGATCCCCCTACCCAGCATTCCGCTGAGCAGCCGGGTCATCTCGGTTCAGCCAGCAGCACCATCCCGGTGCTTCGTACAGAAGGAGTATTCACGTGGCACGCGTGAAGCGGGCGGTCAACGCCCAGAAGAAGCGTCGCGTCGTTCTCGAGCGCGCGAGCGGCTACCGCGGACAGCGGTCGCGTCTCTATCGCAAGGCCAAGGAGCAGGTGACCCACTCGCTGGGTTATGCCTACCGTGACCGTCGCGCCAAGAAGGGCGACTTCCGTCGCCTGTGGATCCAGCGCATCAACGCTGCGGCCCGCGCCAACGGCATGACCTACAACCGGTTCATGCAGGGCCTCAAGCTGGCGGGGGTCGAGGTCGACCGCAAGATCCTCGCCGACCTCGCCGTCAACGACGCCGCGGCCTTCACGGCGCTCGTCGAGGTGTCGCGCGCCAACGTCCCCGCCGCGGCGAAGCGACGGTGGCCAAGGCTGCCGGCGACGCCGCCTGAGCGACGTCCCGCGACATCCTGCGGCGCAGAGCAACGCAGACCGAGCGCCGGGAGCCCCCGTGCTGACCAACCCCCGATCCGATCGGGTCAAGGCAGTGCGGGCGCTGTCCCGGCGCTCGGTGCGTGCGCGTACGGGTGAGTTCCTCGCCGAGGGACCTCAGGCCGTGCGCGAGGCGGTGGCCTTCCGTCCCGAGCTGGTGCGCGACGTCTACGTCACGCCGGAGGCCGCCGAGCGGCATACGGGCATCGTCGACGCTGCCCGCGCAGCTGAGCTGTGGGTGCACGAGGTGAGCCCCGAGGTGCTCGCCGCCATGGGCGACACGGAGTCCCCGCAGGGCATCGCTGCCGTATGCCGGGTGCTCGACGTCCCGCTGCAGGTCACGGTGGGCGGCCTGCCGCCCGACGCGCTCGTCTGCGTGCTGACCAACGTGCGCGACCCCGGCAACGCCGGCACGGTCATCCGCGGCGCCGACGCGGCCGGCGCGGACGCGGTCATCGTCAGCGACGCCAGCGTCGACGTCTACAACAGCAAGGTGGTGCGCTCGACGGTCGGCTCACTGTGGCACCTGCCGATCAGTGTCGGCGCCTCGGTGCCCGAGATCTTCGCCGCCCTGCGCGGCCACGGGCTGCGGCTCCTGGCCGCCGACGGCGCCGGCACGACGCTGCTCCACGAGCTCGACCTCGGCCGTGGCAACGCGGGCAACGCGTGGGTCATGGGCAACGAGGCCTGGGGCCTGGGCCCGGAGGTCCGCGACGCCTGCGACGAGGTGGTGCGGGTGCCCGATCTACGGTCACGCGGAGTCGCTCAACCTCGCGATGGCGGCCACGGTCTGCCTCTATGCGTCGGCCGAGGCTCGCCGCACCGCATGAGGCAGACCCCTGGGCGTGCCCGCTGGGTGCCCGGTTGATGGTCGCCGGTGGCTATCCTTCCGAGCATGACCACCGCCGACGGCGAGCGAGTGCCGGCCACACCCGGCTCCAGCGCGTCGGTCGCGTCGATGGCCGAGCTGCTGCCCGACGGGCTCGTCGTCGTCGGTGCCGACCGGCGGGTGCGCCTCGTCAACGCCGAGGCGCTGCGGGTCCTCGACATCCCCGATGCTGCCGACCTCATCGGTCTGCCCGTCGACGACGTGCTGCCCCTCACCGACAAGTACGGCCGTGACTGGTGGGCCCACGCCGACCCGTGGGACGGCGCCGTGAGCCGCACGGGCCACCTCGAGAAGCTGCTCGTCGGCCCGCGCGGCAACGAGGTGCTCGTCACCGCGCGCTACGTGCGGTCCGGGGCCGACGGCGACGATCGCGTCGAGCGGGTGATGCTCGGTCTGCGCGACGCGGAGGCCCGCCAGCGGGCCGAGCGCGACCAGGCGACGGTGCTGTCGACCGTCGCCCACGAGCTGCGGGCGCCGCTGACGTCGGTGACCGGCTTCACGAGCAGCCTGCTGCGCCGCTGGGACCGCTTCACCGACGAGCAGAAGCGCCTCATGATCGAGACGATCGAGGCCGACGCCAACCGGCTGACCCGGCTCATCACCGAGCTGCTCGACATCTCGCGGCTCGACTCCGACAGCCTCAACCTGCGGCTCGGCCCCGTCGACCTGCACGACCTGCTGCGCACCCACGTCGTGCGCCACGAGCTGGGCCGGGCCACCGGCGCCGTGCGGCTCGAGCTCGGTGACGCCGCCGAGGAGCAGGGGCTGCCGGAGATGTGGGCCGACGCCGACCGCCTCGAGCAGATCTTCTTCAACCTCATCGAGAACGCCCTGCGCCACGGCGCCGGGGTCGTCACCGTGACCCTCGACCGGCGCGGCGAGTGGGTCGTCGTGCGCGTCGACGACGAGGGCGACGGCATCCCGCCGTCCGACCGCGAGAAGGTCTTCGGCCGCTTCTGGCACGGTCCGTCCAACGCGAGCACGGGGCTCGGCCTCTACGTCGTGCGCGGCCTCGTCGAGGCACACGGCGGCACCGTCACGGTGGAGGCCAACGAGGCCGGGGGTGCTCGCTTCGACGTGCGCCTGCCGTCGGGCCTGCCCGACGTCGTCTCGGAGTGACGGCACCCATCACGATCGATCCGCGGGGGGGCGTGGCTGCGCGGACCGGCCGCCGGACCGCCGCAGCGGCGCTGATCGGCTCGCCCCCGCCCCTAGACTGGCACCGCTTCAGCACGCACCGGCGTCCTCGCGGCGCCCGCCCCGACCGACGAGAGCAGCGAACGCACCCCGATGTCCGGACCCAACACGAACTACGACCCCGTCGAGGTCGCGGCGCTCGACCCCGCGCAGATCGACGCCGCCGTCGAGCAGGCCCTGGCCGCCGCCGCGGCCGCCGGCTCCCTCGAGGAGCTCAAGGCGGTGCGTCCGGCCCACCAGGGCGAGAAGAGCGCGCTCGCCCTCGCCAACCGCGAGATCGGCGCCCTGCCACCGAGCGCCAAGGCCGAGGCCGGCAAGCGCGTCGGCCAGGCCCGCGGCCGGGTGGCGCAGGCGCTTCGCGGCCCGCCAGGCCGAGCTCGAGGCGGAGCGCGACGAGCGCATCCTCGTCGAGGAGCGGGTCGACGTCACGGTGCCTGCCCTGCGCCGCACACCCGGGGCCCGCCACCCCATCGAGCTCGTCGCCCAGCGACTCGTCGACGCCTTCGTCGGGATGGGCTGGGAGGTCGCGGAGGGGCCCGAGCTCGAGAGCGAGTGGCTCAACTTCGATGCCCTCAACCTCGGCCCCGACCACCCGGCCCGGCAGATGCAGGACACCTTCTTCCTCGACCCGGTCGACTCCGGACTCGTGCTGCGCACGCAGACGTCACCCGTGCAGATCCGCACGATGCTCGAGCAGGAGCCGCCGATCTACGTCGTGGCGCCCGGCAAGGTCTTCCGCACCGACGACCTCGACGCGACGCACACGCCGGTCTTCCACCAGATCGAGTGCCTCGCCATCGACAAGGGCCTGACGATGGCCCACCTGCGCGGCGCGCTCGACGCCTTCGTGCGCATCATGTTCGGCGAGGAGACGCGCACCCGCGTGCGGGCCAACTACTTCCCGTTCACCGAGCCGAGCATGGAGACCGACTTCCTCTGCTTCGCCTGCCACGGCGCCGAGACCTGGGGCACGCCCGAGCAGTGCCGCACCTGCGGCGGCTCCGGCTGGATCGAGCTCGGCGGCTCCGGCATGGTCAACCGCAAGGTGCTGCGCACGTGCGGCATCGACCCCGACGTCTACTCCGGGTTCGCCTTCGGGCTCGGCATCGAGAGGGCACTGATGCTGCGTCACGGCGTGCAGGGCATGCACGACATGGTCGAGGGCGACCTGCGCTTCTCGCAGCAGTTCGGGATGGGGGCCTGACATGCGTATGCCGCTCAGCTGGCTCGCCGAGCTCACCGACCTGCCCGCGGGGGCCCGCGGCGCCGACGTCGCCGCCGGACTCGTCTCCGTCGGCCTCGAGGAGGAGGACCTCCACGGTGGCGACATCACCGGGCCGCTCGTCGTCGGCCGGGTGCTCGACTTCACCCTCGAGCCGCAGAAGAACGGCAAGACGATCCGCTGGTGCACCGTCGACGTCGGCCAGAACGGCCAGATGCTGACCGAGGGCAAGCACCAGGAGATCGTCTGCGGCGCCCACAACTTCGAGGTCGGCGACCTCGTCGTCGTCGTGCTGCCCGGAGCCGTCCTGCCCGGCGACTTCGCCATCGCCGCACGCAAGACGTACGGCCACGTCTCCAACGGCATGATCTGCGCCGAGGACGAGATCGGCCTCGGCCACGACCACGAGGGCATCATCGTCCTCGAGCGCCTGCTCGGTGCCGAGAAGGCCGCCACCCTGACCGCCCGGCGACGACGCCATCGCCCTGCTCGGCCTCGGCCGAGGAGACCGTCGAGACCAACGTGACGCCGGACCGTGGCTACTGCTTCTCGGTGCGCGGCCTCGCCCGCGAGTACTGGCACTCCCAGGGCAGCCCGGCCGGCGGCTACCGCGACCCGGCCGCCGTCGCGACGCCCGAGCCCAACGACGACGGGCACCCGATCCGGCTCGAGGACGACGCGCCGATCGACGGCACCGTCGGCTGCGACCGCTTCGTCGCCCGTGTCGTGCGCGGCATCGACCCGACGCGCCCGTCGCCGGCGTGGATGCAGAAGCGCCTGACCCAGATGGGGATGCGCCCGATCAGCCTCGCCGTCGACGTGACCAACTACGTCATGCTCGCCGTCGGGCAGCCGCTGCACGCCTACGACCTCGCCAAGCTCGACGGGCCGATCGTCGTGCGACGCGCCCGCTCCGGCGAGACCCTGACGACGCTCGACGACGTCGAGCGCACGCTGAGCCCCGAGGACCTGCTCATCACCGACTCCGGCGAGCGGCCGCTCGCCATCGCCGGCGTCATGGGTGGCGCGTCCTCCGAGGTCGACGACGCGACGACCGACGTGCTCGTCGAGGCCGCCCACTTCGACCCGACGACCGTGGCGCGCTCGTCCCGCCGGCACCGCCTCGTCACCGAGGCGTCCAAGCGCTTCGAGCGCGGCGTCGACCCGCGGGTGACGGCGGCGGCGGCCCAGCTGGCCGTCGACCTGCTCGTCGAGCACGGCGGCGGCAGCGCCGACCCCGGCGTGACCGACGTCGACCGCACGACGGAGCGCACGGCATACCTCCTCGACGTCACGGAGCCGAGCCGCATCGTCGGCGTCGACTACCCGCGCGACCGGGTGCTGTCGATCCTGCGCGACCTCGGCTGCGCGGTCGACGAGTCCGGCGCGGGCACCGACGACACGCACGTGCTCGTCACCCCGCCGTCGTGGCGCCCCGACCTCGTCGACGCGCCCGACTACGCGGAGGAGGTCGCGCGCATCGACGGCTACAACAACATCCCGTCGATCACCCCGACGCCCCGCGAGGGTCGCGGCCTCACGCACGGCCAGAAGGCACGTCGCGTCGTCGCCGACGCGCTCGCCGGGGCGGGCTTCACCGAGGTGCTGAGCTATCCGTTCGTCGCCGGCGAGCTCGCCGACCAGCTCGGGCTGCCGGCCGACGACGACCGACGTCAGGCCGTGCGCATCGCAAACCCGCTGTCGGAGGAGCGGCCGCTGCTGCGCACGATGGTGCTCTCGAGCCTCGTCGACGTGCTGCGGCGCAACCTGGCACGCGGGCACAAGGACGTCGCGGTCTCCGAGATCGGGCTCGTCTTCCGGCCCGGCGGTCCGCTCGCCAAGGCGCCGATCCCCAGCGTCGCCTCGCGCCCCGACGACACGACCCTCGAGCAGCTGTATGCCGCCGTCCCCGACCAGCCGCGCCGCGCCGCCGTCGTCGCGACCGGCCAGATCGAGCAGGCCGGGTGGTGGGGCCCGGGACGCGCCGCCGACTGGAGCGACATGGTCGCGGCGGTGCAGACGGTCGCAGCAGCGCTCGCCGTGCCGGTCGTCGTCGCCAACGACCCCGACCACGCGCCCTGGCACCCGGGTCGTTGCGCGCGGATCACGCTCGCCGACGGCACGCTCGTCGGGCACGCCGGCGAGCTGCACCCCAAGGTGCTCGCCGCGCTCGACCTGCCGGCGCGCACCGTCGCGGCGGAGTTCGACGTCGACGTGCTCACGGCCGCGAGCGAGGAGCCGGTCCAGGCCCGACGCGTTCTCGACCTTCCCGCCGGCCCTCACCGACGTCGCGCTGCTCGTGCGTCCGAGGTCGCGGCCGGCGACGTCGAGGCGGCGCTCCGCCGTGGTGCCGGCGAGTCGCTCGAGTCGATCGTGCTCTTCGACGTCTACGAGGGGGAGCGTGTCGAGGCCGGGCACCGGTCGCTGGCCTACCGGCTCACCTTCCGGGCGGCCGACCGCACCCTGACGACCGACGAGGTCAACGCCTTCCGCGACGCCGCGGTGGCCGCTGCCGCCGAGGCCACCGGAGCCGTCCAGCGCTGACCGCTCGGGAGTGTGCAGATCTATGCACGGTTGTGTATAGTCATGCATTGTGATCAGGGCAGCAGTGGCGGGGGCGAGCGGCTACGCCGGAGGAGAGATCCTCCGGCTGCTGCTCGCCCACCCGCAGATCGAGGTCGGGGCCGTCACGGCGGCGAGCAGTGCGGGTGAACGGCTCGGGGGCGTCCACCCGCACCTCGTCCCCCTGGCCGACCGCGTGCTCCAGGAGACGACCCTCGAGACGCTGTCGGGCCACGAGGTCGTCTTCCTCGCGCTGCCGCACGGCCACTCGGCGCGGCTCGCGGCGCAGCTGCCGCGACTCCGTGGTCGTCATCGACTGCGGGGCCGACTTCCGGCTCGAGAGCGCGCAGGCCTGGACCGACTTCTACGACACGCCGTATGCCGGGTCGTGGCCCTACGGCATGCCCGAGCTTCCCGGTCCGGCCGGGAGCACGCAGCGCGAGCGGCTCGCGGGGGAGCGGCGCATCGCCGTGCCCGGCTGCTACCCGACTGCCGTCTCGCTGGCTCTCGCACCGGGCTTCGCGGCGGGGCTGCTCGAGGGCGACGACGTCGTCGTCGTCGCCGCCTCGGGCACGTCGGGCGCCGGCAAGGGGCTCAAGCCGCACCTGCTCGGCAGCGAGGTGATGGGCTCGATGTCGCCCTACGGCGTCGGCGGCGTGCACCGGCACACTCCTGAGATCGAGCAGAACCTCTCGCGCGCGGCCGGTGAGACGGTCACGGTGTCGTTCACGCCGACGCTCGCGCCGATGCCGCGCGGCATCCTCGCGACCTGCACGGCCCGGCTGCGCGTCGGCGCCGAGCCGGGCGACGTGCGCGCGGCCTGGGAGCAGGCGTACGCCGCCGAGCCCTTCGTCCACCTGCTGCCCGAGGGCGTGTGGCCGGCCACGGCGTCGGTCATCGGCAGCAACCACGTGCAGCTGCAGGTCGCGGTCGACGAGCGGCTCGGTCGCGTCGTCGTCGTCGCCGCCGTCGACAACCTCACCAAGGGCACCGCCGGCGCCGCCGTGCAGTGCGCCAACCTCGCCCTCGGTCTCGACGAGACCCTCGGGCTCCCCGTCGCAGGAGTCGCACCGTGAGCACTCAGCACGGGAACACCCAGCCCGCTGACAGCACCGAGCACCCGCTGAGCCCGCGTCCAGCTGCCCGCGGGCTTCCGCGCGGCCGGCGTCACCGCCGGTCTCAAGGCGAGCGGCAGCCCCGACCTCGCGCTCGTCGTCAACGACGGACCCGACCACCACGCGGCGGCCGTCTTCACGAGCAACCGCGTCGAGGCGGCCCCGGTCACGTGGTCGCGCCAGGTCGTCGTCGACGGCCGCGCCGACGCCGTCGTGCTCAACTCCGGCGGCGCCAACGCCTGCACCGGGGCCCAGGGCTTCCTCGACACGCACCGCACCGCCGAGCAGGTCGCCGAGGTGCTCGGCCTCTCGGCCGGCGACGTCGTCGTCTGCTCGACCGGCCTCATCGGCGAGCTCCTGCCGATGGACAAGATCTCGGCGGGCATCGACGCGGCCGCCGCGGCGCTCTCGCCGGCGGGTCACGAGGCGGCGGCCATCGCGATCAAGACGACCGACACCGTGCACAAGGTGGCGGCCCACGCCGGCGAGGGGTGGTCGGTGTCCGGCATGGCCAAGGGCGCCGGCATGCTCGCGCCGGCGCTCGCGACGATGCTCGTCGTGCTGACCACCGACGCCGTCGTCGACGCCGCCGACCTCGACCCGGCCCTGCGCGCGGCGACGGCCGTCTCCTTCGACCGCATCGACTCCGACGCCTGCATGTCGACCAACGACACCGTCGTCGTGCTCGCCTCGGGGGCGTCAGGGGTCCCGGTGGGCCGCGACGAGCTGACGGCGGCCCTGACGTCGGTGAGCGCGAGCCTTGCGCGGCAGCTCATCGCCGACGCCGAGGGCGCCGCCCACGACATCGCCATCGAGGTGCGCTCGGCGGCCAGCGTCGACGACGCGCTCGAGGTGGCGCGTGCCGTGGCCCGCAACAACCTCTTCAAGTGCGCCGTCTTCGGCAACGACCCCAACTGGGGGCGGGTGCTCGCCGCGGTCGGCACGACGCGGGCCGCCTTCGACCCGGCCACCCTCGACGTGACGATGAACGGCGTCCAGGTCTGCCGCGCCGGCGGCGTCGGTGACGACCGCTCGCTCGTCGACCTCACCGACCGCGAGGTGCACGTCGTCGTCGACCTGCACGCCGGTCCCGAGTCGGCCACCGTCTGGACCAACGACCTCACCCACGACTACGTCCACGAGAACTCGGCCTACAGCACATGACGACGAGCCCTGCCCCGCAGAACCTCCGCGGCCTCATCGACGCGGCCGCCCTGCGCGTCGCGGCCGGCAAGGCGGCGACGCTCGTCGAGGCGCTGCCCTGGCTCGAGCGCTTCCGCGGCGCGCTCGTCGTCGTCAAGTACGGCGGCAACGCCATGGTCGACGACGCCCTCAAGGCGGCCTTCGCCGAGGACGTCGCCTTCCTGCGGTATGCCGGCCTGCGTCCGGTCGTCGTGCACGGCGGAGGCCCGCAGATCAAGGCGATGCTCGACCGCGTCGGCCTCGAGAGCGAGTTCAAGGGCGGCCTGCGCGTCACGACGCCGGAGGTCATGGACGTCGTGCGGATGGTGCTCACCGGCCAGGTCGGACGCGAGCTCGTCGGCCTGCTCAACCAGCACGGCCCGATCGCCGTCGGGCTCTCCGGCGAGGACGCCGGGCTGCTCGGCGCCCGACGCCGCGGCACCGTCGTCGACGGCGAGGAGGTCGACCTCGGCCTCGTCGGCGACGTCGAGAGCGTCAACCCGTCGGCCGTCCTCGACATCCTCGACGCCGGCCGGGTGCCGGTCGTCTCGACCGTCGCCCCCGACCTCGACGTCGACGGCCAGGTGCTCAACGTCAACGCCGACACGGCGGCGGCCGCGATCGCCGTCGCGCTCGGCGCCGAGAAGCTCGTCGTGCTCACCGACGTCGAGGGCATCTATGCCGACTGGCCCGACCGGGGGTCGCTCCTGTCGACGATCGACGTGACGGCGGCGAAGTCACTGCTGAGCCGGGTCGAGGCGGGCATGGTGCCCAAGCTCGAGGCCTGCATCCGCGCCGTCGAGGGCGGCGTGCCCCAGACCCACGTCGTCGACGGGCGCAAGCCGCACTCGATCCTGCTCGAGATCTTCACGGACGAGGGCATCGGCACGATGGTGCTGCCCGACATCGAGCCGACCGCGAGCGCCGCTGCCAAGGGGGACTCATGATCGACTCGGGCGTGGGCTCCGGGACGGGCTCGGCACGGGCTCCGGCACAGGCTCGGGCACGGGCGATCAGCTGCTCCAGCGTTACGGCAGCGCCCTCGTCCAGGTCTTCGGCACCCCCCAGCTCGTGCTCGCCTCCGGTCACGGCTGCTGGGTCACCGACGTCGACGGCAGGCGCTACCTCGACCTGCTCTCGGGCATCGCCGTCAACGCGCTCGGCCACGGCCATCCCGCGCTCGTGCAGGCGGTGACCAAGCAGGCGGAGTCGGCGATCCACGTCTCCAACTTCTTCACCTCCGAGCCGGCCATCCAGCTCGCCGAGCGGCTCCTGACGATCTCGCGTGCCCCCGCCGGCTCCGGCGTCTTCTTCGCCAACTCTGGCACCGAGGCCACCGAGGCGGCCATCAAGCTGTCGCGGCGCACGGGTCGCACTCGCATCGTCGCGCTCGAGGGCTCGTTCCACGGCCGCTCCACCGGGGCGCTCGCGCTCACCCACAAGGCGGCGTACCGCGAGCCCTTCGAGCCGCTCATCCCCGAGGTCGTCTTCGTGGCGCCCGACGACGCCGAGGCCTTGCGCGCCTCGGTGGACGACACGACGGCGGCCCTCGTCGTCGAGCCGATCCAGGGCGAGGCGGGGGTGCGGGAGCTCTCCGACGACTACCTCCGGCTCGCGCGTGAGCTGACGACCCGGCACGGTGCACTGCTGGTCGTCGACGAGATCCAGACCGGCGTCGGTCGCACGGGCGACTGGTTCGCCCACCAGCGGGCGGGCATCGTCCCCGACGCGATGACGCTCGCCAAGGGCCTCGGCGGAGGCGTGCCCATCGGCGCCCTGGTGACCTTCGGTCCTGACGTGACCGGACTGCTGGTGGTGGGCCAGCACGGCACGACGTTCGGCGGCAACCCGCTCGCCTGCGCGGCAGGCCTGGCCGTGCTCGACACGATCGACCGGGACAGCCTGCTGGCCCACGTCCGTCAGGTCGGCGCGCTGCTCGACGACGTGACGATCGACGGAGTCGCCGGCACCCGCGGCCGGGGCCTGCTGCGCGCGATCGAGCTGGACGGCATACCGTCGGCGGCGGTCATGGTCGCGGCCCGGGAGGCCGGCTTCATCGTCAACGCCGTCACCCCGACGGCGATTCGGCTCGCCCCACCACTCGTCATCTCCGAGACGGAGCTGCGCGGCTTCCTCGACGCCTTGCCGGGCATCCTGACCGCCGCACGCGAGGCGAGCGCGTGAGCCGCACCCAGCGCCAGCGCCGCATCGTCGACCTGCTCCGTCAGCACGAGGTGCACAGCCAGGGCGAGCTCGCCGACCTCTTGCTCGGCGAGGGCACCGAGGTCACCCAGGCAACGCTGTCGCGTGACCTCGTCGAGGTGGGCGCCGTCAAGGTCCGCCGAGGGCGTGCACTGGTGTATGCCGTCCCCGGAGAGGGCAGCGACGTGGCGCCCGTGGGGTCGCTGGGTGACGCCGCCTCGGCTCGGCTGAGGCGAACGTGCGAGGAGCTGCTCGTCTCGGCATCGGCGGCTGTCAACCTCGTCGTGCTCCGCACCCCGGCCGGTGCGGCCAACTACCTCGCACTGGCCATCGACCAGACGCGGGACCCCGAGGTCGTCGGCACCATCGCCGGCGACGACACGATCATGCTCGTGACGGCCAGCGCCGAGGCCGCCGTCTCCGTCGCGGAGCGGCTGCAGGCGCTCGCCGACGCCCGCGACTGACCCCACCATCGAAGGAGCCGCATGACCCCGCAGCACGAGCCCGACCCGGTCGACGCCACTCCGGCGGACGACCGAGTGAGCCTCTGGGGCGGTCGATTCTCCGGCGGGCCCGACCAGGCCCTCGCGGCGCTCTCCAAGAGCACCCACTTCGACTGGCGTCTCGCGCCGCACGACATCGCCGGCTCGCGAGCGCATGCTCGCGTGCTGCATGCCGCCGGTCTCCTCTCGCAGGAGCACCTCGACGGCATGCTGGGCGGCCTCGACCGTCTCGAGGCCGACGTCCTCTCCGGCGCCTTCACCCCGGCCGAGGACGACGAGGACGTCCACACCGCGCTCGAGCGCGGACTCATCGAGCGAGCCGGCACCGACCTGGGTGGCCGGCTGCGCGCCGGCCGCTCGCGCAACGACCAGGTGGCGACACTCTTCCGGATGTATCTGCGCGAGCACGCCCGCGTGGTAGGCGGACTCGTGCTGGATGTCGTCGACGCCCTTGTCGCACAAGCAGATCGGCACCTCGGGGTCGCGATGCCGGGGCGGACACACCTCCAGCACGCGCAGCCCGTGCTGCTCTCGCACCACCTCCTCGCGCACGCCTGGGCCCTGCTGCGCGACGTCGACCGGCTGCGCGACTGGGACGTGCGCAGCAACGCGTCTCCCTACGGCTCGGGCGCCCTCGCGGGCTCGTCGCTCGGCCTCGACCCGGAGGCGGTGGCGAAGGACCTCGGCTTCGCCCGCGCAGTCGAGAACTCCATCGACGGCACCGCCTCGCGCGACTTCGTCGCCGAGTTCGCCTTCGTGGCGGCCATGACGGCGGTCGACATCTCCCGCTTCGCCGAGGAGGTCGTCATCTGGGCGACCAAGGAGTTCTCCTTCGTCACGCTGCACGACTCCTACTCGACCGGGTCGAGCATCATGCCGCAGAAGAAGAACCCCGATGTCGCCGAGCTCGCGCGCGGCAAGGCGGGCCGTCTGGTCGGTGATCTCGCCGGGCTGCTGACCACGCTCAAGGCCCTGCCGCTCGCCTACAACCGCGACCTGCAGGAGGACAAGGAGCCGGTGTTCGACGCGGTCGACACCCTCGAGGTGCTGCTGCCCGCCTTCTCCGGAATGGTCGACACCCTGACCTTCAACACCGAGCGACTCGAGTCGCTGGCACCGCAGGGCTTCGCGCTCGCGACCGACATCGCCGAGTGGCTGGTGCGCCAGGGTGTGCCCTTCCGCATCGCGCACGAGGTCGCCGGCGCGTGCGTCCGCGAGTGCGAGCCCCGCGGCATCGAGCTGTGGGACCTGAGCGACGAGGACTTCGCGCGCATCAGCGAGCACCTGACTCCCGAGGTGCGCTCCGTGCTGTCGGTCGCCGGATCGCTCGCCTCTCGTGACGCCGTCGGCGGCACCGCCCCGGTGCGGGTCGCCGAGCAGCTCGCGTCCGCACGGGCGCGCCTGGCGTCGGCCCGCGCGTGGACGGCCGCTAGCGTCTGAGCCGTGACGTCCGACGCCAGGCTGCCGCGTGCGTTCTTCGCGCGCCCGTCCGTCGAGGTCGCACCGGCACTGCTGGGCCGTCACCTGTCGTTCGGCGGGGTCACGATCCGCCTCACCGAGCTGGAGGCGTATGCCGGCGGGCTCGACCCCGGGTCGCACGCCTTCCGCGGGCCGACCCCGCGGACGGAGCCGATGTTCGGTCCGCCGGGCTTCACCTACGTCTACTTCACCTACGGCCACCACTGGTGCGTCAACCTCGTCGTCGGGGAGGCGGGGTCGGCGTCCGCCGTGCTCGTCCGCGCCGGCGAGGTGCTGGAGGGCCATGACCTCGTCCACGCGCGGCGCGGCGCGGTGCGTGAGCGTGACTGGGCGCGCGGGCCGGGACGCCTCGGGCAGGCGCTGGCCATGTCGGGCGAGCACACGGGGCGTGACTTCTGCCGGCCGGCGCTCGGCGACCCCATCGACCTCGTCGTCTCCGAGGGCGAGCCCGTGCCGGAGACTGACGTCGCGGTGGGACCACGTGTGGGCGTCAGTGGCCCGGGTGGCGACGGCACGGCATACCCCTGGCGTTTCTGGGTCGCCGGCGACCCCAACGTCTCGGCCTACCGTCCGGGTGTCACGCGTCGGAGCCGCACCTGAACCGGCTCTCTCGGGCGTCGACCTCTGCGCCCGGCATGCGGGACCGCGGGCATCTCGGTGGAAGGGTCACGGCGGCATACGGCAGGCTGTGACGCGGTGGGCAGGGTGCCCGCCGGAGGCGAGAGGACACCGATACCCGTGACGGACATCTTCGACGAGCTGCAGCGGCGCGGCCTGGTGGCACAGTCCACCGACGAGGCGGCGCTGCGCGAAGCACTCGCGGAGGGGCCCCTCACGCTGTACTGCGGCTTCGACCCCACCGCCCCCTCGCTGCACTTCGGCAACCTCGTCCAGCTCGTCGTGCTGCGGCACTTCCAGCGGGCAGGCCACCGCGTGATCTGCCTCGTCGGCGGGTCGACGGGCCTGATCGGCGACCCGCGGCCCACGTCGGAGCGGGTGCTGAAGACCAAGGAGCAGACCGCCGAGTGGGTCTCGCGGATCCAGGAGCAGGTGCGCCCGTTCCTCGACTTCGAGGGTGACAACGCTGCGCTGCTCGTCAACAACCTCGACTGGACGGCGCCGATCTCGGCTCTCGACTTCCTCCGCGAGATCGGCAAGCACTTCCGCGTCAACCAGATGGTGAAGAAGGACGCGGTGGCTGCTCGGCTCGAGAGCGAGCAGGGCATCTCCTACACCGAGTTCAGCTACCAGATCCTGCAGGCGCTCGACTTCCTCGAGCTCTACCGGGCGCACGGGTGCACGCTGCAGACGGGCGGTGCCGACCAGTGGGGCAACCTGACAGCCGGCGTCGACCTCGTGCACCGGGTCGAGGGTGCATCGGTCCACTGCTTCACGACGCCGCTGCTGACGGACGCTGCCGGCACGAAGTTCGGCAAGTCCGAAGGCAATGCCGTCTGGCTCGGTGCTGACATGACGAGCCCCTACGCCTTCTACCAGTACTGGATCAACGTGGAGGACGCGTCGGTCGTCAAGCTGCTCCAGGTCTTCACCGACCGCACCCCGCAGGAGATCGCCGACCTCGAGAAGCAGGTGGCCGAGGAGCCCTTCCGGCGCACGGCCCAGCGCACCCTGGCCTCGGACGTGACGACGTTGGTCCACGGGGCCGAGGCGACGGCGGCCGTGCAGGCGGCCTCCGAGGCGCTCTTCGGCAAGGGCGACCTGACCTCGCTCGATCCCGGGACGCTCGGAGATGCGACCGCCGAGCTGCCCGGTGCCGACCTCGCTGCGGGGACCTCCCTCGTCGACGCCCTCGTGGCGGTCGGGCTCGTCGACTCGCGCAACGCGGCACGGCGCACGATCGGCGAGGGGGGAGCCTCGCTCAACAACGCCAAGCTCACCGACCCCGACCAGGTGCTGACGGAGGGAGACTTCCTGGCCGGCCGGGTCGCGCTGCTCAAGCGGGGACGCCGCAACCTCGCGGCCGCGCGCAGGGCCTGAGCCAGCCGTCCCCGACGCCCTGGACGCGTCGTATCCCGTTGTCGCACAACGGACATCCGCCCCCGCGCATCCTCCAGGGGAGGGCGGATTTGTGTTCCCGCCGAGGCAGAGTTACTGTTCTCTTCGTCAGCCCGACAGGGAGGAACGGACGCCACGGCGGAGCGAGTAGTCGCACCGCGAAGCAGGCCGGTCCCGGGGTTGGCAAACAGTCCGAAGCAGCCCGGTTCGTCCGGTAGCCTTCGGAGAGCAGGAACCGCTGGCACCAGGCGGGTCGGCTCGGACGCCCGAAGGGCGGATCGCGAGTTTGACTCCCAAGCGCCCGGCGGGTAAGTTTGAAGGGTTGCCCCGAAGCCCGGCCCGCAGGGTCGAGTGACGGTGCGCGTCCGATTCTTGAGAACTCAACAGCGTGTCAGATAATCGATGCCAATTACCTCGTCTCGGGGCTTGCTGGTTGCGCTCTTTTTGGGGTGTGGTTGGTGGGTTTCGGGGTGAATTATCCTTTGGTTGAAACGAATGGAACAGCTTTATTGCTGGTTGATTCGGCTTCAGCTGGGTTTCGGATCCTTCATGGGTTCAAGTTTGTGCCTGCCGTCTTTTCGGTGGTGGGTGTTTGAACATCAACGGAGAGTTTGATCCTGGCTCAGGACGAACGCTGGCGGCGTGCTTAACACATGCAAGTCGAACGGTGATAATCAAGCTTGCTTGGTTTGATCAGTGGCGAACGGGTGAGTAACACGTGAGTAACCTGCCCCAGACTCTGGGATAACCCCGGGAAACCGGAGCTAATACCGGATATGACCCTCGTACGCATGTGCAGGGGGTGGAAAGTTTTTCGGTCTGGGATGGGCTCGCGGCCTATCAGCTTGTTGGTGAGGTAGTGGCTCACCAAGGCGACGACGGGTAGCCGGCCTGAGAGGGCGACCGGCCACACTGGGACTGAGACACGGCCCAGACTCCTACGGGAGGCAGCAGTGGGGAATATTGCACAATGGGCGGAAGCCTGATGCAGCGACGCCGCGTGAGGGATGACGGCCTTCGGGTTGTAAACCTCTTTCAGCAGGGAAGAAGCGAAAGTGACGGTACCTGCAGAAGAAGCACCGGCTAACTACGTGCCAGCAGCCGCGGTAATACGTAGGGTGCGAGCGTTGTCCGGAATTATTGGGCGTAAAGAGCTTGTAGGCGGTTTGTCGCGTCTGCTGTGAAAATCCGGGGCTCAACCCCGGACTTGCAGTGGGTACGGGCAGACTAGAGTGTGGTAGGGGAGACTGGAATTCCTGGTGTAGCGGTGGAATGCGCAGATATCAGGAGGAACACCGATGGCGAAGGCAGGTCTCTGGGCCACTACTGACGCTGAGAAGCGAAAGCATGGGGAGCGAACAGGATTAGATACCCTGGTAGTCCATGCCGTAAACGTTGGGAACTAGGTGTGGGTCTCATTCCACGAGATCCGTGCCGCAGCTAACGCATTAAGTTCCCCGCCTGGGGAGTACGGCCGCAAGGCTAAAACTCAAAGGAATTGACGGGGGCCCGCACAAGCGGCGGAGCATGCGGATTAATTCGATGCAACGCGAAGAACCTTACCAAGGCTTGACATACACCGGAATCACTCAGAGATGGGTGCGTCTTCGGACTGGTGTACAGGTGGTGCATGGTTGTCGTCAGCTCGTGTCGTGAGATGTTGGGTTAAGTCCCGCAACGAGCGCAACCCTCGTTCCATGTTGCCAGCAACACCTTCGGGTGGTTGGGGACTCATGGGAGACTGCCGGGGTCAACTCGGAGGAAGGTGGGGATGACGTCAAATCATCATGCCCCTTATGTCTTGGGCTTCACGCATGCTACAATGGCCGGTACAAAGGGCTGCGATACCGCAAGGTGGAGCGAATCCCAAAAAACCGGTCTCAGTTCGGATTGGGGTCTGCAACTCGACCCCATGAAGTCGGAGTCGCTAGTAATCGCAGATCAGCAACGCTGCGGTGAATACGTTCCCGGGCCTTGTACACACCGCCCGTCAAGTCACGAAAGTCGGTAACACCCGAAGCCGGTGGCCCAACCCTTGTGGGGGGAGCCGTCGAAGGTGGGACTGGCGATTGGGACTAAGTCGTAACAAGGTAGCCGTACCGGAAGGTGCGGCTGGATCACCTCCTTTCTAAGGAGCATCTGCCCGCGGGCCCCTGTGGTGGTTCGGTGGTCCAGAGCCCGGTCTGTCCCCGAGTGTGGGGCAGCGGGTGCTCAAGGGTGGAACATCGATTGTCGGACATCGACGCTGGTCGTCACACGCAAGTACAGGCCTGGTCCCTTCGGGGGTCTGGCAGTGGAACGTGGTGGTGGTCGGGGTGGGTGTCCGTGACACGTTGTTGGGTCCTGAAGGATCGGACGACACGCAGCTGCTGGTGCACGGTGGCTCTCCTTATGGGGGGGTTGGCGGGTGCTGGTGGTGTGTGCCGGCTGGTTTCTTCTGGTCGTGGGCCTCACCGATGGGCTCGAGTTTGTCGTCGCTGGGTGTGGGGTGCCGGTTGTATGTTGAGAACTTCACAGTGGACGCGAGCATCTTTAGTAGTGTTCAAGTTTTTAAGGGCACACGGTGGATGCCTTGGCACCAGGAACCGAAGAAGGACGTAGGAATCTGCGATAAGCCTCGGGTAGTCGATAACCAGACTGTGATCC
>CAVOOZ010000014.1:0-35580 GCA_963697735.1 uncultured Actinomycetota bacterium
GCCAACGGCGACCTGCTCGCCGCGGGGGTCGCCTACTTCGCGTTCTTCTCGATCTTCCCGGCACTCGCGCTCGCCTTCGCGATCTTCGGCTTCGTGCTGCAGGACCGCCCTGACCTGATCGCCGCCATCGCCGACTCGCTCAACCAGGCGCTGCCGGGCATGGTCAAGACGGCTGACAACCCGGACGGCATCATCAGCCTCTCTCCGCGCCCGCGAGCCTCACCCTGACGGTCACCGGCATTATCGCCTTCGTCACCCTGCTGCTGGCCGGGCTCGGCTGGGTCGGGTCGCTCCGCACGGGCATCCGCACGGTCTTCGGCCTCAAGGCCTCGGACTGGCAACGCCGTGACGACGAAGCTGCGCGACCTCGGGGTGCTCACGGTCCTCGGTGCTGCTCATCGCCGTGTCGGCAATCCTCACGAGTGCGATCGGTGGGCTCGCCGGCACGATCGCCGACTGGGTGGGCCTGCCGGGCGGAGCCGGGGTGGTGGCCCTGGTTGGTCTGCTCGCGGGCATCCTCTTCGACACGCTCATCATGGTCGTCGCTGCTCCGGCTGCTGACGGGTGCGCCCCTGCCCTGGCGCAACGTCCGGTCAGGGCGCCCTCCTCGGCGGGCGCAGTCATCGCTGTGCTCAAGCCTTCGGCGGGCTTCCTCATCAGCCACGCGACGGGCAACCCGCTGCTGAGCGCCGTAGCCATCCCGGTCGGCCTGCTCTTCTGGCTTAACCTCATGTCGCGCGTCGTGCTGCTCGCGAGCTCGTGGCCGGCCGACGACGTCGACCTCGCCACCCTCTCCGACGAGGCCCGCCGGACGGCACTGGCCACCGCCGCCCGCCCTTCCTCGCGCCATTGCCAGCCACCGCCGACACCTCCGGGCCTGCCGTATGCCGCTGCGCCGCCCGTGCCGCGCCCCCTCTCGGGGCGACGTGGCCTCCTCCGACGACCCGGGCCCCGGACGGCTCGGGTCAGGGTCCGACGATCGACGTCCTCCCGGGCGGTCGACCGGCTCAGCGTGGCAGCGGGGCGGTCGTCGGAGCCGCCGGAGCGGGTGTCGCCGGAGCCCTACGTCGCCGACACCGCCGCTGACCTCCCGTCGACTAGATGTACTGAACGGACAGGTTGGTCGAGCCGGTGCGACGACACGGTTTGACGTGACGTGAAGGGAGGACCCTCCCGCGGTTGGTGTCGGGAACTGCTGAAGGTTCACTCGACAGGAAGGTCCTCCCGTGTCCCACGCTAACGTAGCCCTGACTCCCCGCGCCCGGCTCAAGGTCGCCCGACTGGTCGTCGAGGACGGCTACCCGATCAGCGAGGTCGCCGCCCGGTTCCAATGCTCCTGGCCCACGGTGAAGCGGTGGGTCGAGCGGTACCGGGCCGGCGACCGGTCCTGCTCGACCACTCGTCCCGGCCGCACACGATGCCGGCCAAGACCCCGCTGCCGGTCACCCGGCGGCTGGTCAGCCTGCGCCTGCGGCTGCGGGAGGGCCCGGTCCAGCTGGCTGCCCGCTGCGGGATCGCGCCCTCGACGGCCCACCGGATCCTGGTGCGGTGTCGGGTCAACCGGCTGGCCCACCTCGACCGGGCCACCAGCGAGCCGGTCCGCCGCTACGAACGCCCCCACCCCCACCGCGGTGCTGCGCCGGGCAGTGGCCTGGTTCAACCAGCGCGGCGTCACCATCGAGCGAGTCCTGTCCGACAACGGATCCGCCTACCGCTCGCACCTCTGGCGCGACACCTGTGCCGAGCTCGGCGTCACGCCCAAACGGACACGCCCCTGCCGTCCGCAGACCAACCGCAAGATCGAACGCTTCCACCGCACCCTGGCCAACGAGTGCGCCTACGCCCGGCACTACACCACCGAAACCGAACGCCGGGCAGCCCTAGCCGCGTGGCTTCACGCCTACAATCCCCACCGGCCCCACTCAGCCTGCAAGAACCAGCCACCCTTCAGCCGGTTGACCAACGTCCTCGCTCAGTACAACTAGGTCAGCGGGTCGCTGCGCCTCCTCGGCGCCGACGATGGCGGAACGCCAGGCCCGCAGCGGCTGCCGTCACGAGGGCGCCAGCGAGGCTGACGACGATCAACGAGGTCGGGTCGCCGCTCTGGGTCGCCGCTCCGGCTGCGGCCGTCAGTGGTGCCGGGGTGCCAGTCGCCCCGGCGGTGGGAGGGGCGGTGCTGGCGGTGGATCCTGGGGCGTCGCTCGTCGCAGCAGCGTCGGGCAGGCTCGTGAGTGACGGCTGAGGCGTCGGCGGGCCAGCCTCTCCCGGGGCGACGAGGGTGCCGACGGGCGTGACCCGGTCGGCGTTGGCGAAGCCCCAGTCGAGCAGCGCCGCGGTGGGCTTCCAGGAGCCGGTGATGCTGCCCATCTGGGTCACGACGAGGGTGCGCCCGCCGCGCGTGGCCGCTCCGATGAAGGTGTGCTGCGCGCGGTCGGTGCGCCCCGGCTTGATGCCGACGGTGCCGGGGTAGTGGCGCAACAGCTCGTTGATGTTGTAGATGTGGAACGGCTCCCACACCTTGCCCTGCTTGTCCTTGCCGCCGGGGAAGACCGCATCCCGCTTGGCGGCTGCGGCCCTGAAGGCCGGTAGCCGCATGGCCTCCCGGGCGATGAGCGCGAGGTCGTAGGCGCTGGAGCGCTGGTCGCCGTCGTCGAGCCCGCTCGGGTCGACGACGACGGTGTCGTGGGCACCGACCTCACGAGCAGTCTCGTTCATCAGCGCGACCGTCTTGTCATAGCCGCCGGCGGCGTCGGCCAGCGCGTAGACGGCGTCATTGGCCGAGAACATCATCATCGCGTCGACGAGGTTGCCGACGGAGTAGCGGTTGCCGGCCAGGATGCCCACTCTCGAGCCCGCCGCCGACTGCGCCTCCTCGCTCGCCACGATGACGCTGCGCGGGTCGAGACGCGGCATCAGCGTCAGCGCGGTCAGCACCTTGAGGGTGCTGGCCGGGCGGAGCCAGGCATGGGGCGACTTGGCCGCGAGGACGGCGCCGGTGTCGAGGTCGGCGATGACGTAGGAGACGTCATAGACCTCGGGAGGCAGCGAGCCTCCCTGCGCCCACATCGGCGATGACGCCGCTGCGACCGAGCTGCTCACCACCGACCACGGAGTCGGTGCGCCACGATGGCTGCTCGAACGGGGCGGGTGGCGCGTTGCGGCAGACGACGCGAGGCTTCGCCGGCGTGGTGGGCTTCACGGGCCCCGTCGACCGTGCTGCGGGCGGTCGAGGCGCCGTCGCGGTGGCGGTCGGCACGCTTGTCGGTGCGGTCGTCGGCGCGGGAGGAGCAGGCGCGGGAGGAAAGACCCGCGGCGTCAGGGTGACTCCGGGCGGCACGGTCGTGCTGGTCTGCCACGGCTGGCAGGCGCCAGCAGCGGCCGGACCGTTGCCGACCACGGCGGCACCCTGAAGGAGGTGGTGAGCCGGCGGAACGGCATACGCCGTCGTGATGCCGGCGACCAGCGGCAGGAGCGCGAGGGTCAGCCCCACAGCGTGCACGGGCAGGCTGCGGCGTCGATGAGGGAGATCGCGCGACATTGCCGGGCAAGACTAACCCGCCCCGGCGAGGCCGGGGCGGGTCGTCAGCAGGACCGTTGTCGCGGTGGGACGAAAGTCACTGGCCGTGCGTGAGGGCGTGGCGCAGGTCCTTGTTGAGCTGGTTGATGACGTCGAGCGGGATCTCCTTCGGGCACGCCGAGGAGCACTCGCCGATGTTGGTGCAGCCGCCGAAGCCCTCGTTGTCGTGCTGGGTCAGCATGTCGACGACGCGGGCGTCGCGCTCCGGCTGGCCCTGCGGCAGCTCACCGAGGTGGGTGATCTTCGCGCCGAGGAAGAGCATGCCGGACGCGTTCGGGCAGGCAGCCACGCAGGCACCGCAGCCGATGCACGCAGCCGCCATGAAGGAGCGGTCGGCGGCGTGCTTGGGCACCGGCACCGAGTGCGCCTCCGGGGCCGAGCCGGTGTTGGCGCTGATGTAGCCGCCGGCCTGGATGATCCGGTCGAAGGAGCTGCGGTCGACGACGAGGTCCTTGATGACCGGGAAGGCGTCGGCCCGCCACGGCTCGATCGTGATCTCGTCACCGTCGGAGAAGGTGCGCATGTGCAGCTGGCAGGTCGTCGTGACCTCCGGGACCGTGGGCCTTGCCCGAGATCATCAGGCCGCACATGCCGCAGATGCCCTCGCGACAGTCGGAGTCGAACGCGATCGGCTCCTCGCCTCGGGCGTTGAGCTGCTCGTTGAGCACGTCGAGCATCTCGAGGAAGGACATGTCCGCGGAGATGTCGGACACCGGGTAGGTGACCATCTCGCCCTTGGTCGTGGGTCCGGACTGACGCCAGATCTTGAGGGTCAGGTTCATCCCGCTCACTTGTAGCTCCGCTGCTTCAGTTCGACGAATTCGTAGACCAGGTCTTCCTTGTGCAGGATCGGGGCGCCGTCCTGGCCGCCCCACTCCCAGGCCGCGACATACGCATACTCGTCGTCGTGTCGCAGCGCCTCTCCGTCGTCGGTCTGGCTCTCGGCACGGAAGTGGCCGCCGCACGACTCGCGCCGGTGGAGCGCGTCGATGCACATGAGCTCACCGAGCTCGAGGAAGTCGGCAACGCGCCCGGCCCTCTCGAGGCTCTGGTTGAGGGTGTCGGCGGCGCCTAGCACCTTGACGTTGCGCCAGAACTCGTCGCGCAGCCCCCGGATGAGGTCGATGGCCTTGAGCAGGCCTTCCTCAGACCGCTCCATGCCGCAGTACTCCCACATGATGTTGCCGAGCTCGCGGTGGAAGGAGTCGACCGAGCGGTCGCCGTTGATCGACAGGAGCTTCTGCACGCGGGCGTCGACAGCCGCCCGGGCCTCGACCACCGCGGGGTGGCTCTCGTCGAGCTTGTCGAAGGGACCCTTGGCAAGGTAGTCGCGGATCGTGTGCGGCAGCACGAAGTAGCCATCGCCCAGTCCCTGCATGAGGGCCGAGGCACCGAGCCGGTTGGCGCCGTGGTCGCTGAAGTTCGCCTCACCGGCGACGAAGAGGCCGGAGATCGTCGACTGGAGGTCGTAGTCGACCCAGAGGCCGCCCATCGTGTAGTGCACCGCTGGGTAGATGCGCATCGGCACCTCGTAGGGGTTCTCGCCGGTGATCCTCTGGTACATGTCGAGCAGGTTGCCGTACTTCTCCGCGACGGCCTCGGCGCTCATCCGCTTGAGAGCGTCGGTGAAGTCGAGGTAGACGCCACGACGGAAGTCGCCGACCTTCGGGCCGACCCCTCGACCCTCGTCGCAGACGTTCTTGGCCTGGCGGCTGGCGATGTCGCGCGGCACGAGGTTGCCGAAGGAGGGGTAGATCCGCTCCAGGTAGTAGTCGCGGTCCTCCTCGGGGATGTCGCGCGGGTCCTTCTCGCAGTCGGCGGCGTTCTTCGGCACCCAGATGCGGCCGTCGTTGCGCAGCGACTCCGACATGAGCGTCAGCTTGCTCTGGTGCTCGCCGGCCACCGGGATGCAGGTCGGGTGGATCTGCGTGTAGCAGGGGTTGGCGAAGTGCGCGCCCTTGCGGTGCGCGCGCCACGACGCGGTGACGTTGGAGCCCATCGCGTTCGTCGAGAGGTAGAAGACGTTGCCGTAGCCGCCGCTCGCGAGCACGACCGCGTCGGCGAGGTGCGTCTCGATCTCGCCCGTGACGAGGTCGCGGGCGATGATGCCACGCGCCTTGCCGTCGACGACGACGACCTCGAGCATCTCGTGCCGACTGAACATCTCGACCGTGCCGGCCGCGACCTGGCGCTCGAGCGCCTGGTAGGCGCCGATGAGCAGCTGCTGGCCCGTCTGGCCGCGCGCGTAGAACGTGCGCGAGACCTGGACGCCACCGAAGGAGCGGTTGTCGAGCAGGCCGCCGTACTCGCGGGCGAACGGGACGCCCTGCGCGACGCACTGGTCGATGATGTTCGTGCTGACCTCGGCGAGGCGATAGACGTTGGACTCGCGCGAGCGGTAGTCGCCGCCCTTGACGGTGTCGTAGAAGAGGCGGTACGTCGAGTCCCCGTCCTCCTTGTAGTTCTTGGCCGCGTTGATGCCGCCCTGGGCAGCAATCGAGTGGGCGCGTCGCGGCGAGTCCTGGTAGCAGAAGGTCTTCACCACGTAGCCCGCCTCACCGAGCGTCGCGGCCGCGGCGCCACCGGCGAGGCCGGTGCCGACGATGATGACCGACAGCTTGCGGCGGTTGGCCGGGTTGACGAGCGAGGCGTCGAACTTGCGCGTGTTCCAGCGTTTCTCGATGGGACCCGAGGGCGCCTTGGTGTCCTGGATCGGCTCACCCTCGGTGTAGAGGCCGTGGACGAGCTCCGTGCTCGAGGCAGTGGTCACAGGTCAGCTCCCCTTGACGATTCCGAACAGGATGGCGAGCGGGGGCAGGGCGAACCCGACGCTCGTCACGAGGGCGATCACCGTCCCGGTGGTCTTGGCGCGCCGTCGCGCGGCGGTGCTGCCGGCCCAGCCCATCGTCTGGGTGGCGCTCCAGACGCCGTGGTAGAGGTGCAGGCCGAGGGCCACGAGAGCGAGCAGGTAGATCAGCACCACCCACCACACCTGGAAGCTGCTGATGACGAGCAGGCCGGCGCTGCTGCCTGTCTCCAAGGTGCCGACGTTGAACTTGACGATCGTGAACTGCAGCAGGTGCCAGACGAGGAAGAGCAACAGGGCGACGCCACCCCAGCGCATCATCTTGCTCTTGACGGTGGCCCGTGCGGCTTCGCGCGCCACGTAGCGCGTGGTCCGGGCGCCGCGCGCCTTGCTCCACAGGTAGAACGCCGACCAGGCGTGGGCGACGAGCGCCAGCACCAGCACGAATCGGAAGAGCCAGAGGAACCCGCCGACGGGCAGGAAAGGCGTGAACAGCGTGCGCAGGTGGTCCGCGTACTCGTCGAACGCCTCCACACCGGAGAAGATCTTGAGGTTGCCGTACATGTGCGCGAGCACGTAGAAGACGAACAGCGCACCCGACACCGCCATGAGCATCTTCATGAACACGGTGGTGCGGCGAGCCGACGCAGGTCGATTCGATCCCGTCGCCGGGAGAGTGTTGGTGGCCACGGAGGAACCCTATCCCCGAAGGGTCAGCGGGGTCGGGCCACTACCTGCGGGTACGGAAGACTGTGACCATTTGCACTGCCACCGGTGGCGCCAATGCTGCCGTATGCCGCGGGGTGGGCACTGGTGGGCTGGCCGGCTGCCGCACCTCAGCTCTTGCGCAGACCGATCTTCGTGCCGAGCCACACGAGCGGGTCGTAGTGACGGCCGACCACGCGCTCCTTCATCGGGATGATCGCGTTGTCGGTGATCTTGATGTGCTCGGGGCAGACCTCGGTGCAGCACTTCGTGATGTTGCACATCCCGATGCCCTGTTCGTCGCGGGCGAAGTCCGCACGGTCTTCGCGCGCGTCGAGCGGGTGCATGTCGAGCTCGGCCGCGCGGATGAGGAAGCGCGGTCCGGCGAAGGCCTCCTTGTTCTGCTCGTGGTCACGCACGACGTGGCACGTGTCCTGGCAGAGGAAGCACTCGATGCACTTGCGGAACTCCTGCGAGCGCTCGACGTCGAGCTGCTGCATCCGGTAGTCGCCGGGGGCCACCCCCTCGGGCGGCGCGAAGGCTGGTATCTGGCGGGCCTTGGCGTAGTTGAACGACACGTCCGTGACGAGGTCGCGGATCACCGGGAAGGCGCGTAGCGGCGTGACCGTGATCGTCTCGGTCTCGCTGAAGGTCGACATGCGGGTCATGCACAGCAGCCGAGGCATGCCGTTGATCTCGGCGCTGCACGATCCGCACTTGCCGGCCTTGCAGTTCCAGCGCACCGCGAGGTCGCCCGACTGGGTGGCCTGCAGGCGGTGGATGATGTCGAGCACGACCTCGCCCTCATTGACCTCGACCGTGTAGTCGACGAGGTCGCCGCCGTCGGCGTCGCCGCGCCAGACCCGGAACCTCGCGTCGTAGCTCATGCCCCGCTCCCGTCGGTGTGCGTCGCCGGTGCCGGCACGGCGGCCAGCTCGTCCGGCGTCAGGTACTTGGCCAGCTCGTCCCTCTCGAAGAGGGCCAGCAGATCGCCGCGCATGGCCGACATCGGCTGCTCGCGCACCTCGATGCCGTCACCGTCCGCCGAGCAGATGAGGTTGCGGCCCCGCCAATGCGGGTCCATTGTCGGGTAGTCGTCGCGGGTGTGGCCCCCGCGGCTCTCCTGGCGCAGCAGCGCGGCCCGGGCGACGCACTCGCTGACGACGAGCATGTTGCGCAGGTCGAGGGCGAGATGCCAGCCCGGGTTGAACTGCCGGTGCCCCTCGACGGTCAGGTGCTCGGCGCGGGCCTTGAGGTCCTCGAGCCGTTCAAGCGCGCGTTCGATCTCCTCGGCCGTGCGGATGATGCCGACGAGGTCGTTCATCGTCTGCTGCATCTCCTGGTGGAGGGTGTACGGGTTCTCGCCGCCCTCCTCCTCGAACGGCGCGAGCGCAACGGCCGCGGCGGCGTCGATGACCGCCTGGTCGACCTCCGGCCGACGGTCGCCGAGACCCTGGACGTATGCCGCGGCGCCGGTTCCCGCGCGGGCGCCGAAGACGAGCAGGTCGGAGAGGGAGTTGCCGCCGAGGCGGTTGGACCCGTGCATGCCGCCCGACACCTCTCCGGCCGCGAAGAGGCCGGGCACCCCTGCGGCGGCGGCGGTGTCCGGGTCGACCTCGACACCGCCCATGACGTAGTGACAGGTGGGGCCGACCTCCATCGCCTCCTTCGTGATGTCGACGTCAGCCAGCTCCTTGAACTGGTGGTGCATCGACGGCAGCTTCTTGAGGATCTCCTCCGGGGTGCGCCGAGAGGCGATGTCGAGGAACACGCCGCCGTGGGGTGACCCGCGCCCGGCCTTGACCTCGGAGTTGATGGCGCGCGCCACCTCGTCACGGGGGAGCAGCTCGGGCGGCCGCTTGTTGGTGTCGGGGTCGGTGTACCAACGGTCGCCCTCCTCCTCGCTCTGGGCGTACTGGCCACGGAAGACGTCGGGCACGTAGTCGAACATGAAGCGCTTGCCCTCGGAGTTCTTGAGGACGCCGCCGTCGCCGCGCACCGACTCGGTGACGAGGATCCCCTTGACCGAGGGCGGCCAGACCATGCCGGTCGGGTGGAACTGGATGAACTCCATGTTGACGAGGTTCGACCCCGCCCGCAGGGCCAGGGCGTGACCGTCGCCGGTGTACTCCCATGAGTTCGAGGTGACCTTGAACGACTTGCCGATGCCACCGGTGGCCAGGACGACGGCGGGGGCGTTGAAACGCACGAACCGACCCGACTCGCGCCAGTAGCCGAAGGCGCCCGCGACGGCCCCGCTCGGGTCCTGGAGCAGGTCGGTGATCGTCACCTCGGCGAAGACCTTCAGCCGGCTCTCTGGGTCGCCGGACTCACGTTCGTCGTCCTGCTGGAGGGAGACGATCTTCTGCTGCAGGGTGCGGATCAGCTCGAGCCCGGTGCGGTCGCCGACGTGGGCGAGGCGGGGGTACTCGTGGCCCCCGAAGTTGCGCTGGCTGATCCGTCCGTCGGGGGTGCGGTCGAAGAGGGCGCCGTACGTCTCGAGCTCCCACACGCGGTCGGGGGCCTCCTTGGCGTGCAGCTCGGCCATCCGCCAGGAGTTGAGGAACTTGCCGCCCCGCATCGTGTCGCGGAAGTGCACCTGCCAGCTGTCGTTGCTGTTGACGTTGCCCATGCTCGCGGCGATGCCGCCCTCGGCCATGACGGTGTGCGCCTTGCCGAAGAGGGACTTGCAGATGATGGCGGTGCGCATGCCCGACTCGCGGGCGGCAATGGCGGCCCGCAGCCCGGCGCCCCCGGCGCCGACGATCAGCACGTCGTAGTCGTAGTGCTCCAGCTCGGCGGCCATCAGTTGAAGAACCTCAGATCGGTCAGGACCCCGGAGGCGACCAGGGCGATGTAGGCGTCGGTGACCATCAGCGTGCCCAGCGTGATCCAGGCCAGCTCCATGTGGTGGGTGTTGAGTCGCGAGACGACGGTCCAGGCCCGATAGCGCACCGGGTGCTTGGAGAAGTGCTTGAGCCGGCCACCGATGAGGTGGCGGCACGAGTGGCACGACGCCGTGTAGAGCCAGAGGAAGCCGGCGTTGACGAGCATGATGAGCGTGCCCAGACCCATGCCGATGCCGCCGTCCTTGCCGTGGAAGCCGTCGAAGGCGTCCAGGGTGTTCATGGCGGAGACCACGAGCGCGGCGTAGAAGAAGTAGCGATGGACGTTCTGCAGAATGAGCGGGAAGCGCGTCTCGCCGGTGTACTTCGCGTGCGGCTCGGCCACGGCGCAGGCCGGCGGCGACAGCCAGAACGACCGGTAGTACGCCTTGCGGTAGTAGTAGCAGGTGAGGCGGAAGCCGAGCAGGAACGGCAACACGAAGAACGCGAACGGAACCAGCGGCGGGAGCTCACCCATCCAGGTGCCGAGGTGGCGCGCTTCTGGGACGCATGAGGCAGTCACGCAGGGCGAGTAGAACGGGCTGAGGTAGTGGTACTCCTCGACGAAGTAGTACCGCTGCATGGAGGTCCGGACCAGCGCGTAGAGCAGCCAGATGACGAGCAGGGTGAAGGTGATGAGGGGCTGCAGCCACCATCGGTCGACCCGCAAGGTCCGCTCGGCAATCTGCGCCCTCCCTGGCGAGCCGACGCCGCCGACGGGGGACCCGCCTGACGCGGACCCTGGGTCGAGCCTCGTACCACTCATCGTGCGAACCTCCACCGTCGTTGGTCAGGCGCCTCGATCACTCTAGTGTCGCCATTGGGGCGGCTGCCTCATTGACATGCTGCATTCCGCGAGCCTTGGTGCGCGTCCCGGCACGTCGTGGCGAGCAGTCGGCGGTGATGACGTCAAGCTGCCGAGTCAGGTCGGCCGTCCGTCGATGCGCTGCGGGACGCCCCAAGGATTGGCGTCGCGAAGGGCAGGGGGCAGGAGCGACTCGGGGACACCCTGGTAGGCGACCGGCCGGACGAACCGGTCGATCGCTGCGGTCCCCACCGACGTCGTGCCCACCGCGGTCGTCGCCGGGTAGGGCCCACCGTGCTGCTGGGCGTAGGTGACGGACACCCCGGTCGGCCAGTCGTTGAGCAGGACCCGCCCGGCACGTCCGGCCAGGACGGTCAGCAGCCGGCCCACCAGCGGGTCGTGCCCGTCACCGCACACTGTCGCGGTCAGCTGCCCGGCAAGGCTCGAGGCGACGGCGAGCAGCTCGTCCTCGTCGTCGTACTCCACGACGAGGGCGGCCGGCCCGAAGACCTCCTCGCCGAGCCGGGCGTCGGCCAGCAGCGATGCCGCGGTCGAACGCAGCAGGGTCGGCGCCGGGGCGTCCGACGGGTCGTCGGACGACGGCATCCTCCCGGCGACAACCTCGACGCCGGCACGCCCGGCCATCGAGTCCAGCGACACGGCATACCCCCGCTGGATCCGCTCGTTGAGCAGCGGGGCCCCAGCGGCCTTCGCAACCCGCTCGCCGACGAGATCGACGACAGCCGATCCGCGCGGGACGAGCAACAGGCCCGGCTTCGTGCAGAACTGGCCGGCCCCCATCGTCATCGATGCCACGAAGCCATCGGCGACGTCCACCGGGCGGCCCTCCGAGGCCCCTGCGGGTCACGAACGCGGGGTTCACGCTGCCGAGCTCGCCGTAGAACGGGATGGGCACCGGCCGGGAGACGGCGAGGTCGAACAGTGCGCGGCCGCCGCTGATCGAGCCGGTGAACGCGCCGGCGGTGATGCGAGGGTCACGAATCAGCGCCCTGCCGGTCTCGACCCCCTCGGTCATGGCGAACACACCGGCCGGGGCCCCGGCGCCCGACAGCGCGTCGGACACGACCTCGCCGGTCGCCGCGGACAGCTCGGGGTGTCCGGGATGGGCGACGAGCACGACGGGACACCCCGCTGCCAACGCGGAGGCCGTGTCGCCCCCGGCGACGCTGAACGCGAACGGGAAGTTGCTCGCCGCCCACACCGCGACCGGCCCCAGAGGGCGCATCATCCGTCGCAGGTCGGGTCGGGGTCCCATGCCCCAGCCGGGGTCGGCGTGGTCGATGGTCGCGCGAAGGTAGGAGCCGAGCGTGATCTCGTCGGCGAGCAGCCGCAGCTGGAAGCACGTCCGCGCCAGCTCACCGGACAGTCGTGCCTCGGGCAGGTGGGTCTCCTGCTGCGCAAGCGGGACGAGACTGGTGGCCGCTGCCTCGAGCCGGTCCGCCACTGCGCGGAGCCAGCCGGCCCGTTGACCGGGCGCCGACTCAGCCAGGACGGGGGCCGCCGAGGTCGCGGCGTCGAGGAGCCGGCCGAGCGCCGCCACGTCGTGGGCAGGGACGGCCGCCTCGGGCTCGTGCGGAGTCGTCATCGTGTTCCTCCGTGTCCGCGCAGGTCGTGCCCGACGACCCGGACCGGGTTGGTCAGGGCGCCCAGACCGTCGATGGCGACGGTGACGACGTCGTCGGCCTGCAGCGTGAAGCTCTCGTCCGGGACGATGCCGGTGCCGGTCAGCAGGACGACGCCCTCCGGGAAGGTCGTGGCCGCGGTGAGCCACGCCCCGAGGTCGGCCGACGTCCGGGTCAGCTGCCTCGTGTCGGTCGCGCCGTGGAACGCGACCTCACCACCGCGCTCGATGGTGAGGTCGATGGCGAACGGCTCGTGCGCGACCCACGCCGGCACGATGGCCGGGCCGAGGGCGCACGCGCCGTCGTAGACCTTGGCCTGCGGCAGGTAGAGGGGGTTCTCACCCTCGATGGAGCGGCTGCTGACGTCGTTGGCGGGGACGTAGCCGAAGAGCTCACCGTCGCGCGTGAAGACGAGGGCCAGCTCCGGCTCGGGGACGTCCCAGCCCGAGTCGGCTCGGATGCCGACGGGTTCGCCGGGGCCGACGACGCGCCACCCGGGCGCCTTGAAGAAGAGCTCGGGTCGCTCCGCCGCATACACCTCGTCGTAGACCGAGGCGCTCGCCGACTCGGCCATGCGCTCGTCGCGGCTGCGCGCGTAGGTGACACCGGCCGCCCAGACCTCCTGGCCGTCGACGGGCGCGAGGACTGACCCGGCGAGGTCGGTGAACGGTGCCGCCTCGACCATGGCGCGGGCATCGTCGAGCGGCAGCGCGAGCAGGTCGCTGAGGCTGCCGTCGAGCAGCCGGTCCCCGTCGTCCGAGCGGACGAGCCAGCGTGGGCCCTGCGCCGTGGCGACGCGCCGCAGCGACCCGATGACGGGGTCAGTGGGACTCACGGGCCACCCCCGGACCGGTGGCACCGACGAGGAAGTCGAGGTCCGCGCCGGTGTCTGCCTGCTGGACGTGGTCGACGTAGAGCCGTTCCCAGCCCCGTCGGGGCGCGGCGAACCCGTCGACGAGCGTCTGAGGAGGGGTGCGCCGCGCGAGCTCCTCGGTGGAGACGTCGAGGTGAAGGGTCCGGTTCGCCACGTCGAGCTCGATGATGTCACCGTCCCGGACGAGCGCCAGGAGCCCGCCCGCGGCGGCCTCCGGCGCGACGTGGAGCACGACGGTGCCGTATGCCGTCCCGCTCATCCGCCCGTCGCAGATCCGGACCATGTCGCGGACGCCCTGCTGCAGCAGCCGCTGCGGCAGCGGCAGGTTCGCCACCTCCGGCATGCCGGGGTAGCCCATCGGGCCGCAACCGCGCAGGACGAGCACCGAGGATGCGGTGACGTCGAGCTCGGGGGAGTCGATGCGGGCGTGGAGGTCCTCGACCGAGTCGAAGACGACGGCGGGTCCGCGGTGGTGCAGCAGGTGCGGTGACGCGGCGGCCGGCTTGACGATGGCGCCGCTCGGCGCGAGGTTGCCACGCAGGACCGCGATGCCCGCATCGGGCAGCAAGGGGCGCTCGCGGGGGGTGATGACCGTCTCGTCCCAGACCGGCGCGTCCGCGAGGTAGTCGACGAGGGGCCGGCCGGTGACGGTGATGGGCGTCGGATCGAGCAGGTCGCGCACCTGCGCGAGGACGGCGAGCAGCCCTCCGGCCCGGAACAGGTCCTCCATGAGGAACTCGCCGGCGGGTTGGAGGTTGACGAGCAGCGGCACGGCGGCACCGACCCGGTCGAAGTCGTCGAGGCTCAGCTCGATGCCGAGTCGGCCGGCGATCGCCAGCAGGTGGACGACGGCGTTGGTCGAGCCCCCGACGGCGGCGAGAGCGACGATGGCGTTCGTGAACGACCCCGCGGTGACGACGTCGCCGATGGTGCGACCCTCCTGCACCAGCTCGACGGCGAGCCGGCCGGACTCGTGCGCCCCTTCCAGCAACCGCGCGTCGGCGGCAGGGGTTCCCGCGAGGCCGGGCAGCGTCGTGCCGAGCGCCTCCGCCATGATGGCCATCGTCGAGGCGGTCCCCATCGTGTTGCAGTGACCCTTGCTGCGGATCATCGACGACTCGCTGCGGAGGAAGGACTCCTGTGACAGGTTCCCGGCTCGCACCTCCTCGCTCAGTCTCCACACGTCGGTCCCGCACCCGAGCGGCCGGCCGCGGAAGGTCCCGTTGAGCATCGGTCCACCCGGGACGACGACGGCCGGGATCCCGACGGAGGCGGCGGCCATGAGCAGCGACGGGATCGTCTTGTCGCAGCCGCCGAGCAGCACGAGGCCGTCGATCGGGTTGGCGCGGAACATCTCCTCCATCGCCATCGCGGCCATGTTGCGCCAGAGCATCGCGGTGGGCCGCACGAGCGTCTCGCCGAGGGACACGACCGGCAGGTTGAGCGGGATCCCGCCCGCCTCGTACACCCCGTGCTTGACCGACTCGGCGACCTCGTCGAGATGGAGGTTGCACGGCGTGAGGTCCGAGGCCGTGTTGGCGATCGCGATCTGCGGGCGCTTGCCGGACAGGGCGTTCGAGGGCACTCCGCGACGCATCCACGCCCGGTGGAGGTAGCCGTTGCGGTCGTCCGATCCGTACCACTCGCTGCTGCGCAGACCCTCCATGGGGGCTCCTCTCGGGGGTGGGGTGGCCACGCCTGACGCTACTCCGGGGAGCAGACGGATTCGGCTGACCCAGGCGGCGGAGCTGACCCAGCCTGACGGCATACCTCGGCTGAGGTGCGTCAGGGGCGCAGCCAGCAGGTCCAGCGGACGATGCGCAGGTAGCCGAGCCGCTCGTAGACGGGCTGGCCGTCGTCGCTCGCGATGAGCAGGGCCGCCTGCTCCGGCCACGCGGTCGTCGCCGCCCACGTCAGGGCCGCGCCCGCGCCCTTGCCGCGGGCTGTGGAGAGGACGGCGACGTTCTCGACCACGGTGACACCGGCGGCCGAGTGGGCAGCTGCGGTCGCGACGGCCACCCCGTCGTCGTAGCCGACGAAGACCCGCGTCGCGTCGGCGACGACGTCGGGGCGGTAGAAGTCGCCGGGCGGCAGGTCCGCCATGTCGGGCATCGGGTAGCCCTCGACGAGCACGCGCTCGGCGTCCTGCAGCTCCTGCGCCGTCGTCGCCTCACGGACCTCGAGGGGCGTCGCCGGCGTCTCCGTCACGGTGGAGGTGGGCCGGAACATCAGCGGTGGGTGGCCCACGAGCGCGAGCCCCTGAGCCGAGAGGTCAGGCGTCGGGAAGGGGCTGATGACGATCACCGACACCCCCGTCGGGTATGCCGCCGACAACTCTTCCACGGTCGTGGCCCAGTCGCGCGGTGGGCTGGTGACGATCGCCCAGTTGAGCAGCGCCGACGCCCCGCCGCCGCTTCCCGCGCACCAGCCCGGTCCCTCCATGAAGTCGCCCCGGGCGGCGCTCGTCAGGGCGCGGGCCCACGAGACGTGGGCCAGCACGGCTTGGCGCACGATCGAGTCGCCGGGGTCGACGTCGTCCTCCCAGCCAGTCGTGAGGTACTCGCCCTCATCGGGCAGCATCGAGCTCATGACACCACTGTCGCGCCGAGGGGCCCGATACGGCTCGGATTCCGCGAGATCGGTGGAGTCAGCCCGCGGGCTTCGTGCCGGGCGCGACGTAGACGTCGTTCTTGATGCACACCTGCGAGCGCGACGTCGGCACGCACGTGTAGCCCGAGCTGATCAGCTGGCGCACCTTCGCGACGTAGGCGTTCTCTCGCGCGGTCATGTCAGCTCGAGACGTCCTTGGGCGGTCAGGGCCTCGACGATCTGCTTGACCTCCTGGGCCCGCTCCGGCGTCGTGATGAGCAGGGCGTCCTGGGTGTCGACGACCACCAGGTCGTCGACCCCGATGAGCGCCACCAGCCGCCCGCCGGTCGCGATCGTGGCGGTCGAGTCGATGCTGATGACGTCGTCGGCCGGGCCGATGATCTTGACGCCCGGGACCGTGTCGGAGACCTGCACGAGGTCGGCGAGCGACTTGAAGTCGCCGATGTCGTCCCACCCCATGGCAGCGGGCACGACCGAGACCCGGCCCGCTCGGGCCACCGGCTCGGCGACCGCGTGGTCGATGGCGATCTTGCGCAGGCTCGGCCACAGGTCACGCATCCGCGACTCGTCACCGGCGATGGTGCGCAGGGCGCGGGTCATCTCGGGGTGCTCCTCGGCGAGCATCTCCAGCAGCGTTGTGGCTCCGACGACGAACATGCCTGCGTTCCAACGGTATTCGCCGCTGGCGACGTAGCCCTGCGCGGTCTCCTCGTCCGGCTTCTCGACGAAGTCGGCGACGCGCCGCGCCGTCGGTGCCCCCTCGACGGAGAGCGGCTCACCGAGGCGGATGTAGCCGAATCCCGTTGCGGGACGGGTCGGCTCGATGCCGATCGTCACGAGCTCACCGCGCCGTGCGAGCACCACGGCCTCCTCGACCGCCCGCCGGAAGGCTTCGACGTCGGTGATGACGTGGTCGGCGGCGAACGAGCCGAGCACCGCCGCCGGGTCCCGCCGCTCGAGGATCGCTGCAGCCAGGCCGATGGCCGGCATCGAGTCGCGGGGGGAGGGCTCGGCCACGACGGCGTCCCGCGTGAGCATCGGCAGCTGCCCGCGCACGGCCTCGAGGTGGGCGGCGCCGGTGACGACGAGGATGCGGTCGCCGGCGAGCGGCTCGAGCCGGTCGTAGGTGGCCCGCAGCAGCGTCTGCCCCGACCCGGTCAGGTCGTGCAGGAACTTCGGGTAGTCCCTGCGAGACAGGGGCCAGAGCCGCGTGCCCGACCCACCGGCCGGGATGACCGCCCAGAACCCATCGATGCCCGTCATGGGCCGAGGGTATGCCGTCCGGCCGGGTCGAGGTCAGCCGATGTCGCGGCGCGTCAGCCCGGCGAGCCCGACAGCGACGATGCCCGCGCCGACGACGACGAGCCCGACCAGGGGTGCGGCCGCGAGGGTGCCTCCCGGCAGCTGGGAGAGGTGGTCGAACGGGGAGATCGCCGTGAGCCACGAGGGCAGTCCCATGAGCACTCCGAACTCGCCGAGCACGAGGAAGCCGATGAGCACCGCCCAGGCCAGTCCGGTCAGGCGCGGCACGAGGCCGACGAGCAGCACCGCGACGGCGATGCAGACCCAGACCGCGGGGAGCGTGGCGAGCGCTGCTCCGAGCAGCCGCCCGGCGGAGCCGCTCACGTCACCGGTGCGCTGCCCGTCGAGGAGTCCCGCGACGAGGCCCGCCACTGCAAGCACCAAGGCGCTCGCGGCGAGGGCGCCGAGCAGGTGCGACAGGGCCCACCGGAGCCGTGGCACGGGGGTGGCGAGCACGGACTCGAGGCGGCCGGTGGTCTCCTCCGTGCGCATTCGGGTGGTCAGGGCGATGCCGAGCGCGGCTGCGGCGATCGCTGCGAAGCGCAGCTCCGTGGCGAAGAAGGTGTCCGTCATCGTTCCGCCGCCGCCACCGAGCTTGCGCAGCATCTCTGCGATCTCGGGCGAGTCGACGAAGGACTGCACGCTGCCGCCCAGGGACCCCACGACCGCGCCGAGCACGACGAAGCCGACGGTCCAGCCGATGAGGGTGCCGCGCGCGAGTCGGCGGGTCAGGCCGCCCACGGTGCGGAGGGAGCCGCGAGCGGGACCCGGACGACTCGGCAGGACGCCCGCGCCGAGGTCGCGTCGCTCGAGGAGGGCGAAGGCGACGAGGACGAGGACGGCATACGCGAGCACACCGACGATGAGGACCCAGCTGCGGTTCGCGCCGTAGGGCCGGACCATCTCGCCCCAGCCGAGAGGGGAGAGCCAGGTGAGGAACCGGACGGGACTGTCGTCGCCGGCGGCATCGCCGAGGGCGCGGAGCATGTAGGCGACAGCGAGGGCGCCGAGGGCGAATCCCGCGGTGCCACGAGCGCTTTCGGTGAGCTGCGCGGCAACCGCCGTGACGCCGACCCAGGTCAGGCCCATCACCGTCCAGGACACCCCGAGGGCCACCGAGCCGCCCGCGTCGAGCCCGACAGCGATCGCACCGACCGTGGTGAGCACCGTGGTGCCGAGCACCGCAGCAGTGGCGAGCAGCACCGCGGCCGCGAGGGGAGCGCGGCGACCGACGACGCCGCTGCCGAGCAGCTCGAGGCGACCCTCCTCCTCCTCGCTGCGGGTGTGCCGTCGCACGACGACGTAGGCGAGCATGCAGAGGAAGACCCCGCCCATCAGCACGGTCTTGAAGGTCGCCAGGGAGTCGATGCTGGCACTCGCGACCGGACCGTAGACCGCGAGGAGTGCCGGGTTGTCGAGCGTCTCGCGCAGGGCGCCTCCGGCCATTGACGCGTTCGGGTAGAGGTCGAAGGTCGCCTTGGCCGATCCCGCGACCACGGCGGCGAGGGTCAGCGCACTGACCGGGATGAGCACGCGGTCGCGGCGCGCCGCGAGCCGCAGCAGGCGAGTGGTGCCGGTCAGCCCGGTGACGCCGGCGGTGGTCCGCTCTCGACCGCGCGGCGCGCTCAGCGTGCTCGGGGCCGTCATGGCGTCGCCGCCGGCACGCGGTACTGGTCCATGAAGAGCTCCTCGAGCGTCGGCGGGGCGCTCGTCAGGCTGCGGATGCCGAGGGTCCCGAGGTGCTGGAGGACCGCGCCCAGGTGGCCGCTCTCGACCGCGCAGGTCACATGGGTGCCCGAGACGACCGCGCCGGTCACCCCGGGGAGCGCAGCGACCTCGGCCTGCGAGGCGGGGTGCTCCAGCGTCGCCTCGATCGTCGTGTGCGACAGGTTGCGCAGCTGGGCGAGCGTGCCCGACTCGACGTTGCGGCCGTCGCGGATGATGCTGACCCGGTCGCACACCGACTCGACCTCGCTGAGGATGTGGCTCGAGAGCAGCACGGTGCCACCCTTCGCCCGGAACTCGCGCACCGCGTCCTTGAAGACCGCCTCCATGAGCGGGTCGAGACCCGACGTCGGCTCGTCGAGCAGGAGCAGCTCGACGTCGGCCGCGAGGGCTGCGACGAGGGCGACCTTCTGGCGGTTGCCCTTGGAGTAGGAGCGGCCCTTCTTCGTCGGGTCGAGGGCGAAGCGCTCGATCATCTCGGCCCGGCGCTGCTCGTGGAGGCCGCCGCGGAGGTTGCCGAGCAGGTCGATCACCTCGCCCCCCGTGAGGGTGGGCCAGAGCGCGACGTCTCCGGGCACGTAGGCCAGGCGCCGGTGGAGCGTCTCGACGTCGCGCCACGGGTCGCCCCCGAGCAGGGTGGCCGTGCCGCCGTCGGAGCGCATCAACCCGAGCAGGATGCGCAGCGTCGTCGACTTGCCCGCGCCGTTGGGGCCGAGGAAGCCGTGGATCTCGCCGGTCCGCACGTCGAGGTCGAGCCCGTCGAGGGCGACCGTGCGGCCGAAGGTCTTGCGCAGGTCGTGGACCTGGATCGCAGAGGTCATCCCTCGACGATACACAGGATTCACGATTAACTGAATACAATGACGCCAGCCAGAGACCGTCATGACCACGAGCCCAGGAGGTGCGGTGGCCGCACGACCACCCGTCCGCGACGAGCGAGCCGTCGCCGCCTACGTCGAGCGCTTCGGCGACTCGCTCACCGACGCCGGTATGCCGCGCCTGGCGTCGCGCGTCTTCGCGCGCCTGCTCGCCGACGAGGACGGCCGCATGACCGCCGCCGAGCTGACCGAGGCCCTCGAGGTCAGCCCGGCAGCGATCTCGGGGGCGGTGGGCTACCTCACCCAGACCTACCTCATCGGCAAGGAGCGCGAGCGGGGCTCCCGGCGTGACGTCTACGTCGTGCAGAGCGACGCCTGGCACGGGGCGATGCTGAGCCGCGACCGCGTGCTGGCCAAGATCGAGACGACCCTGCGGTCGGGCGTCCCCGCGGTGGGCGGCACCTCGGAGGCGGCCGGCCGGCGGCTCCAGCTCTCGGTCGAGTTCCTCGCCTTCCTCGCCGAGCGGATGGGCGACATCGAGCGGGAGTGGGAGACCCGCAGGGCCGACATCACCCGGGACTGGCCGACCGACCACTGACCCCGCCCCGTCGAGTGGCCACGTCGACGGGAACCCCGGCCGGACGGCATACCCCCGCCGGGACGTGACATCGGCAACGATCCGTCACGCTCGGGCTGTGGGCGCCCACCCCGCCGATACGCTCGGCCCCATGGCTGACAGCACTGGTGCGCGCTCCGAGTCCGACCTGCCGATCGAGGCCGTCTACGACGCGTCGGCCCTCGCGGACTTCGACGCCGACAGCAAGCTCGGTGCACCCGGCCGCTACCCCTTCACCCGGGGCGTCTACCCGTCGATGTACACCGGGCGGCCGTGGACGATGCGGCAGTACGCGGGCTTCGGCACCGCCAAGGAGAGCAACGAGCGCTACCACCAGCTCGTCAAGGCCGGCACGGGCGGCCTGTCCGTCGCCTTCGACCTGCCGACCCAGATGGGCTACGACTCCGACGAGGCCATCGCGCACGGCGAGGTCGGCAAGGTGGGCGTGGCCATCGACAGCCTCGACGACATGCGCACCCTCTTCGACGGGCTGCCGCTCGACACCATCTCGACGTCGATGACGATCAACGCCCCCGGCTCGACCCTGCTGCTGCTCTACCAGCTCGTCGCCGAGGAGCAGGGCGTCCCGGGTGACCGGTTGACCGGCACGATCCAGAACGACGTGCTCAAGGAGTACATCGCGCGCGGCACCTACATCTACCCGCCGCGAGAGTCGCTGCGCCTCATCTCCGACATCTTCGCCTACTGCCACAAGGAGATGCCGCGCTGGAACACCATCTCCATCAGCGGCTACCACATGGCCGAGGCGGGAGCGACGCCCGTGCAGGAGATCGCCTTCACGATCGCCAACGCGATCGAGTACGTCCGCGCCGCCGAGGCCGCCGGCCTGCACGTCGACGACTTCGCGCCGCGCCTGTCCTTCTTCTTCGTCGCCCGCACGACCCTGCTCGAGGAGGTCGCGAAGTTCCGCGCCGCCCGGCGCATCTGGGCCAAGATCATGAAGGAGCAGTTCGGCGCGAAGGACCCCAAGTCCATGATGCTGCGCTTCCACACCCAGACCGCCGGGGTGCAGCTCACGGCGCAGCAGCCCGAGGTCAACCTCGTGCGCGTCGCGCTGCAGGGGCTCGGCGCGGTGCTCGGCGGCACGCAGTCGCTGCACACCAACTCCTTCGACGAGGCCATCGCCCTGCCCACCGAGAAGGCGGCTCGCCTCGCGCTGCGCACCCAGCAGGTCATCGCCTACGAGACCGACGTGACCAAGACCGTCGACCCGTTCGCGGGCTCCTACGTCGTCGAGTCGATGACCGACGACATCGAGGAGGCGGCGCTCGCGCTGATCCAGCGCGTCGAGGACCTCGGCGGAGCCGTCGCCGCGATCGAGCAGGGCTTCCAGAAGTCGGAGATCGAGCGGTCGGCCTATCGCGTGCAGCTCGAGATCGACTCGGCCGAGCGCACCGTCGTCGGCGTCAACCGCTTCACCCTCGACCAGGAGGAGCGCTACGAGCCGCTGCGCGTCGACCCGACCATCGAGGCCGACCAGCGCGCCCGGCTCGAGGCCCTGCGCGCCGACCGCGACGAGCGCCGCGGTCGACGGCCGCGCTCGGCACGGCTGCAGGACGCGGCCCGCGGCACCGACAACCTCCTCTACCCGATGAAGGAGGCGCTCGCCGCCCGCGCCACCGGCGGCGAGGTCGCGCACGCGCTGCGTGAGGTGTGGGGCGTCTACCAGCCCCGCGAGACCTTCTGAGCCCCACGGCATACGGGCGCCGTATGCCGTCCTGCCGGGCCGACGGACCGCCACGAAGTCAGTGGGTGGTGCGGTCTCAGGCGGGCTGGCCCGACGGCCGCAGGTTCGTGGCGGTCCGTCGGCGCACGGCCACCACCATCCGGAGCGCCTCCACGACGTAGTCCGGCTCGAACATCACCTCGTCCCACGTGAACCGGATGACGATCCAGTCGCGGGCGGCCAGACCGGTGTAGCGACGACAGTCGCTCTTGAGCGCGGATCGCGTGCCGTGGTGCTCGAAGCTCTCTGCCTCGATGACGATGCGCAGCGCGGCGTCGGCGAGATCGACCATGGCGTAGAACGAGCGGTCGCGCACCACGTGTTGCGTCACCACGGTCAGCCCGTCGACCTGCAGGCACAGGGCACGCAGCACTGACTCGAACGGGTTGGCCGCTCCGCGGTCAGCGCGCTCCAGGACCTTCGCCACGCGACGTCGCACCCGGCGGGGCAGTCGCGCAGCCTCGGTCATCACGTCGACGGGCGACAGACCATCGCGCCACGCAGAGTCTGCAACGGCCAGCGCCTCGTCGAAGGGCAGGTCGAGGCAGCAGTCGATGACCGTGCGAGCCGGGCTCGTGACCCAGCCGTCGCAGGTCTCGCTCGGCTCGAGGTCACGCCAGTGGCGTTGCACACCGGAGCGGGTGGCGGCGCGCAGCTTGCGCCCGCGAGGCAGGGTGAGATGGGGCTGCTCCGGCTCGCGCTTCACCTTCCAGCCCCAGTGGAGCGCGGCCGTCGTGTGTGAGGCGGTTGCGCTCGCACCGAGAGCGACGGAGCGGGCCGCGGCCACGCTGGGCAACGCATACCGGCCTCGCGCCACGCGGATGAGTGCACCCGAGGTCAGCGCGACGGAGATGCGGCGTCGCGGCACGGATCTCCTCAGCTCGCGCCACGTGCAGGTCCCTCCGTGCTGGGCGAGCACCGTGGCGAGGTCCATGACGCAAGCGTGCCCGCCGTGGCGTTGTCATCGCGGTCGCTCTCCACAGGCACACGGACCGCCACGAACGCCCGCGCACGAGGTCGGGTGTGCGTGCCGCCGCCCACGCCCTCGGTTCGTGGCGGTCCGTCGGACCAGGCGGAGCCGGTATGCCGGTCAGCGGGGTCGGGCGCCCACGTTGGCTGCCGCTGCGCTGCCGGCCGTCACCCCGCAGGCCAGGGCCGCGGCAGGAGGCTCGCCCGCGAGCCAGGCCGCGAGCAGGCCCGCGTTGAAGGCGTCACCGCAGCCGGTCGCGTCGACGTTCGCGACGTGGGGAGCCTCGGCCGAGACGTCGATGGCGTCCGCGACCCATCGCGCCCCACCCGCACCGAACGTGGCGACGACCTGCCGGGTGTGTCGCAGGATCGCCTCGAGGCCACCGAGAGTCGCGACCTCGTCCTCGTTGGGCAGCAGCAGGTCCACACCGTCGACCCACGACAGGAAGACGTCGACGCCCTCGCGCAGGATGAGCGCGGGCGACTGGGGGTCGACGGAGGTTGTCCAACCGAGCGCGCGAGCCTGGTGCAGCGCCTCGAGACCGGCCGCGCGCGACCCGGCGTCGAAGAGCACGTAGCCCGACAGGTGGAGGTGGGGGACCGGCTCGGCCGGCAGCCCCAGCGACTCCAGGGCGACGTCGGCGACGGAGAAGGCCTTGTTGGCCCCACGGTCGGGAAACATCGTCCGGTCGCCGTGGGCGTCGAGCAGGATGACGACCATGCACGTGGGCAGCGAGTCGTCGACGCCGAAGGCGCAGCGCACCCCCTCCGCCTCGAGCTCGCTGCGGCAGGTGGTGCCGGCGGCGTCGTGGCCCACCCGCGCGAGCAGGGTCACGTCGGCTCCGGCTGCGGCGAGCCATGACGCGGAGTTGCCGCCGGCACCACCAGCGACCAGGGTCACGGCCGACGGGGTGTCTGAGTGCCAGTGGATCTCCCCGCGGGGCCGCGTGATGACGTCGAGCCCGACGTCACCGACGACGACGACCGGGCGCCCGGTCACGACCCGAGACCAGCCGGGCTCACGGCGCCGGCCGCGCCGGCCGCGCCCGAGGCCCCCGCTGCCCCCGGTGCCCCCGCGGACTGGGCCACGATCTCCGTAGCCACCTCGCCTGCCAGCCGTGCGTTCGACAGCACGAGCTCGACGTTGGCGCGCAACGACTCACCACCCGAGTTGTCGTGGAAGTACTCGAGCAGCCGCGGTGTCACGTCCTTGCCGTGCACTCCCTCGCGCTCGAGCACGGCCAGGCCCTCGGCCACGAGCCGGTCGTGCAGCCCCCGCTCGACCTGCCGGTCGGCGGGCAGCGGGTTGGCGAGCACGACGCCGGCCGCGTCGGTGGGCAGCCGGTCGCGCGCGACGACGACGGCCGCAGCCTCCGCGGCCGACTCGACCCGCCACGGCACCTCGTGCCCGGAGTCGGCGAGGTAGAAGCCGGGGAAGGCGGTCGTCCGGTAGCCGAGCACCGGCACCGACAGCGTCTCGAGGTACTCCAGCGTGCCCGGCACGTCGAGGATCGACTTCACGCCGGCGCACACGACGAGCACCGGGGTCGAGGCGATGACGCCGAGGTCGGCCGACACGTCGAAGGTCGCCGACGCGCCCCGGTGCACGCCGCCGAGACCGCCGGTCGCGAAGACGCGGATGCCGGCGAGGTGGGCGACGGCCGACGTCGAGGCGACGGTCGTCGCGCCGTTGAGACCGAGCGCGACGGCGACCCCGAGGTCACGCATCGAGAGCTTGACGATGTCGGGAGCCGTGCAGACCTGTTCGAGCTCGGACTCGCCGAGGCCCACGTGCACGACGCCGCGCAGCACCGCGATCGTGGCCGGCACCGCGCCGCCCGCGCGCACGGCGTCCTCGATCTGCGCGGCGATCTCGATGTTGTCGGGGTGCGGCAGCCCGTGGGCGAGGATCGTGCTCTCGAGGGCGACGACGCCGCGGCCCTCCGCGAGGGCGGCTGCCACCTCCTCGTGCACGACGACGGGGGCCGACGGGGGCACGGGGGAGGTCATGCTCGGCATGGCAGCCAGACTAGTTGCGGCCTCGGCCACGAACTCCGCGCGGGCACGACGCGCACTCGCGCATCCCGGGCAGCACGTAGATGAAGCAGCACGACACCCGCTGCGGCGCCGGCCCGACGGACACCCCGGCCGCGCCGTCGGCCAGCCGCACCGCCGTCTGCCACACGTCGTCGACGACACCCCACCGCTGCCGCGAGCCCATCACGACCCCGGGCGCGAAGTCACGCACGACGTCCTCCACCAGCCGGAGGTATGCCGTCCGGGCCAGTTCCAGCGCCTGCTCGGCCCCCGCACGGGCCGGCGACTCAGGCCCGCCCACCACCGCGGTCTCCAGCGAGAGCCGGTCCGGATCGACGACGATGCGGTGCGGGTGCAGGCCCGGTGCGAGCTCGAAACCGAGCCCACCCGGGTCGGGCACGACGACCCCCTCGCCGAGCCGGACGGCATACGCGAGTGGGGTGGCGGCGACCTCGCACCACCACTGGAGCACGAAGGCCGCGGGCACGTGGGGCGGCACCGGCACCCCGTGGAGGCGCTCCTGCTGCGCCTGCAGCGCTGAGCGCCAGGGCTCCAGCGGGTCGCCGCCGGAGCGCGCCCGCGCGGTCACCTCGCCCACCCACACCGTCGCGTCGGAGCCCTGCGTGACGATGGACGTGAAGGGCAGGGCGCGGTCGATCCGCCCGAGGACGCGCACGGCGGCGGCGTGCGACAAGGGCTCGCTCACGGGTCTCCGTCCAGGTCGGTGGGGTCGGGTCGGTGGGGTCGGGTCGGTGGGTCGGCGGCGGGGCCAGCGCCATCCTCTCGCTAGACTCCGGTGCTCGTGACCCAGCCCGCCCTCTCGATCCCGTTCGAGGCCATCGCCCGCGCCGTCTCCGATCACGGTCCGGAGCTCGTCGCGATCCGGCGGGACCTGCACACCCACCCCGAGCTCGCCCGCGGCGAGGTGCGCACCACCTCGGTCGTCGCCGAGCGGCTCGAGCGGGCCGGCATCGGTGTGCGTCTCCTGCGCGGCACGGGCCTCGTGGCCGACCTCGGCGCACCCGAGCCGACGCGTCGGATCGCCCTGCGTGCCGACATCGACGCGCTGCCGATCCGCGAGCAGACCGGCCTCGACTTCGCGTCACGCACCGACGGAGTCAGCCATGCCTGCGGGCACGACGTCCACACCACGGCCCTGATCGGCGCGGCACTCGCGCTGCGCTCGGTCGAGGACCGCCTCGTGGCCGCGGGCATCGGCGCCCGGCTCGTCTTCCAGCCCGCCGAGGAGGTCATGCCCGGCGGCGCCGAGGACGTCGTCGCCCAGGACGGTCTCGTCGGGGTCGACCGCATCTTCGCGCTGCACTGCGACCCCTCGATCGACGTGGGCCAGGTCGGCCTGCGCGTCGGGGCGATCACGGCCGCGGCCGACCAGGTCGAGGTCACCCTCTCCGGCCGCGGCGGCCACACCTCCCGGCCACACCTGACCCAGGACCTCACGTACGCGCTCGCCAAGGTCGTCACCGACGTCCCCGGAGTGCTCTCGCGCCGGCTCGACCCCCGCGCGGGGGCCGCGCTCGTCTGGGGCTCCGTGCACTCGGGCGGGGCCTACAACGTCATCCCCGCCATCGGCAAGGTCGGCGGCACGCTGCGCATGCTCGACGCGAGCGTGTGGGAGGGCGTGGAGCGTCTCCTCGAGGAGGTCGTCCACGCGGTCGTGGCGCCGTATGCCGTGCAGGCCGAGGTCTCCATCACCAAGGGCGTGCCCCCGGTCGTCAACGACGCCGCGTGCATCGACGCGCTCACCGCTGCGGTCGCCGGGGCGGGCGCCCACGTCGCGCCCACCCCTCAGTCCCTGGGCGGCGAGGACTTCGCGTGGTATCTCACCCACGTGCCCGGCGCCATGGCCCGGCTCGGCACCCGCCTCGCCGGTGGGCCGACCTACGACCTGCACCGCGGCGACCTCGTCGTCGACGAGACCGCGATCACGGTGGGAGCCCGCACCCTCGCGGGAGTGGTTTTCACCTCGGCTGCCTCGGCCGCCGGCTCCGCGGGCCTCGGTGGGGTTGCTCCACTGGCTGCGGTCGCGGATCGGTAACACTTCCCGGTAGATCCCCGCCAGGGTGCAGATCCTGTCGGGCGCGGGTCTACAGTTCCGTGCTATGTGGGCCGATGACGTCGTCGGCCCCGCGGAATTTAAGGAGCACCCTTTGCGTCACGCAACCAAGGTCGCGGCTGTCGTCGCCGCCGCCGCGCTCGGCCTCGCGGCCTGCGGAAGCAGCACCCCCGAGACCCCCGCGGCATCGTCGGCCGCCGGCGGCACCAGCGCTGCCACCGGCAAGAAGCTCGTCGTCGGCATCGCCTACGGCGTCGGTGGCCGTGGTGACCAGTCCTTCAACGCGTCCGCCGCAGCCGGCCTCGACAAGGCCAAGGCTGACCTCGGGGTCGAGTACAAGGAGGCCACGCAGGTCAACGGTGAGAGCCAGGCCGCGACGGAGGAGCGTCTTCAGCAGTTCGTCGACGCTGGTGCGACCCATGTCATCGGTGTCGGCTTCGCCTATGCCAAGGCCCTCGGCAAGGTTGCCAAGGCCAACCCCGACGTCAAGTTCGCGATCATCGACGACGCATCGGCCGACTCCGCCGGCGCCAACGTCGCGCAGCTGACCTTCGCCGAGGAGCAGGGCTCCTTCCTCGTCGGCGCGGCCGCCGCCCTCAAGTCGAAGACCAACCAGGTCGGCTTCGTCGGTGGCGTCGCGACCGACCTCATCAAGAAGTTCGAGGCCGGCTTCATCGCTGGTGCCAAGGCCGCCAACCCGTCCATCACGGTGAAGAGCCAGTACCTCTCGCAGCCGCCGGACTTCTCGGGCTTCAACGACCCGGCCAAGGGCAAGACGGCCGCCGAGGGCCTCTACCAGGGCGGCGCCGACGTCGTCTACCACGCAGCCGGTGGCTCGGGCTCGGGTGTCTTCACCGCGGCCAAGGCCGCGGGCGCGCTCGCGATCGGTGTCGACTCCGACCAGGCCCTGACCGCCACGCCGGACGTGCGTGACGTCATCCTCACCTCGATGATCAAGAAGGTCGACGTGGCGGTCTACGACTTCCTCAAGGCCGGCTCCGAGGGCAAGGACCTCACGGGCAACAAGATCTTCGACCTCAAGGCCGAGGGTGTCGACTACGCGACGACCGGTGGCAAGGTCGACGACATCAAGACCAAGCTCGACGACTACAAGGCCAAGATCATCTCGGGCGAGATCACCGTCCCGACGGCCCCCTGATCCTCGCTGATCAGAGCCTGACCCCGCTTGGCTGACCGGTGCGCCCAGAGCGTCACCAGCCAGATCCCTGAGAAGGGCGACACGGCCCGCGTGGCGCGGTAGCGTCATCGCGGGCCGTGTCCGTCCCCGGCTCAGGGAGCCGTCACCTCCGCCCGGACCCCGCGCCCGGGCCCGGACGAGGAGTTGTCGCCATCACTGCTGCAGCACCCCAGCGAGCCGCCGTTCCGGCTGCGAGCGAGAACGCCGTCGAGCTCGAGGGGATCACCAAGCGCTTCCCCGGCGTGGTGGCCAACAAGGACATCAGCTTCGCGGTGCGCCGCGGCACCGTCCACGCCATCGTCGGCGAGAACGGCGCCGGCAAGTCGACGCTGATGAAGATTCTCTACGGCGTGCAGCGACCCGACGAGGGGACGATCCACGTCGACGGCCGCGAGGTGCGCCTCACCTCGCCCTCCGACGCGATCGACGCCGGCATCGGCATGGTGTTCCAGCACTTCCAGCTGGCCGACAACTTCACCGTCCTCGAGAACGTCGTCCTCGGCGCCGAGAAGCTGCACGGCATCGGCGACGCCGCGCGCCGCGAGATCCGCCGCATCTCCGACGACTACGGGCTCGACGTCGACCCCGATGCCCTCGTCGAGGACCTCGGCGTCGGTGCGCGCCAGCGCATCGAGATCCTCAAGGTGCTCTACCGCGGCGCCAAGGTCATCATCCTCGACGAACCGACGGCCGTCCTCGTGCCGCAGGAGGTCGACGAGCTCTTCGACAACCTCCGGGAGCTCAAGTCGGAGGGCCTCACCGTCCTGTTCATCTCGCACAAGCTCGACGAGGTGCTGTCGGTCGCCGACACCATCACCGTGATCCGCCGGGGCACGACGGTCGACACGGTGGACCCGGCCTCGGTCAACGCCCGTCAGCTGGCGGAGCTCATGGTCGGGGCCGAGCTGCCCACTCCTCAGACGGAGGAGTCGACCGTCACCGACCGGGTCGTGCTGCGCACTGAGGACCTCGTCCTCGCCGGAGCCGGCAACAGCCGCAACGTGCTCGACGGCATCACGCTCACGATCCACGCCGGGGAGGTGCTCGGCATAGCCGGCGTCGAGGGGAACGGCCAGGCCGAGCTCGTCGAGGTGATCATGGGGATGCGCGAGCCCACCTCGGGGCTCGTCTTCCTCGGTGACACCGACATCTCCGACTGGCGCACGCGCGAGATCCGCGAGGCGGGCGTGGCCTACATCCCCGAGGACCGCACCCGCCACGGACTCCTTCTCGAGGCGCCCCTCTGGGAGAACCGCATCCTCGGCCACCAGACCGAGGAGCCCAACGCCAAGGGCTTTCTCATCAACGCCGCCGGAGCCAAGGCCGACACCGAGCGGATCGTCAAGGAGTACGACGTCCGCACGCCATCGATCTTCGTCAAGGCGGGCTCGCTCTCGGGTGGCAACCAGCAGAAGCTCATCGTCGGACGCGAGATGAGCCACGAGCCCAAGGTGCTCGTGGCCTCGCACCCGACGCGTGGTGTCGACGTCGGCGCGCAGGCCAGCATCTGGGACATCATCCGCAAGGCCCGTCGTGACGGCCTCGCCGTGCTGCTCATCTCGGCCGACCTCGAGGAGCTCATCGGCCTCTCCGACACCATCGAGGTCCTCCTCCGCGGCCGGCTCACCGGCACCTTCGACCCCGACACGGTGACGGCTGAGGATCTCGGGGCAGCCATGACGGGTGCCGCGAGCGCCGACACCGACCAGGCCGACGACACCGGCGACACCGACGACACACCGAGCGCCGCCGCCGCGGTCGATGCCACTGCGTCCGACGCGCCGCCCAACACGTCTGCGACCCACCGCGCCGGCGATGTCGAGGACGGCCGATGAGAACCTTCAACCCGCGCAAGGCCCTGCTGGGCATCGCGGCGCCTGTCCTCGCGCTCCTCGTCGCCTTCCTCGTCACGTCGGGCATCCTGCTCGCCCTCGGCGACCCCGTCGTCGAGGTCTGGCAGACGATCCTCTCGTGGCCACGCCCGCGTCAGCTCGTCCAGATCGTCAACGGCGCCACCGTCTACTACCTGTCCGCGGTCGCGGTCGCGGTCGGCTTCCGGATGAACCTCTTCAACATCGGCGTCGACGGGCAGTACCGCATCGCCGCCTTTGCCGGAGCCCTCTTCGCCGGCCAGGCCTGGTTCCCCGGACCGCTCAACGTCCTGCTGACCCTCGTCGTCGCGATGGTCGCCGGTGGCATCTGGGCCGGCATCGCGGCCTACCTCAAGGTCAAGCGCGGCATCTCCGAGGTCATCAGCACGATCATGCTCAACGCGATCGCCACGGGCGTCGTGCAGTGGCTGCTGCTCAAGGTGGCCGTCAAGCAGGCGGGCAGCAACTCCATCTCGACCGAGCCGATCCCCGAGTCGTCGCGCCTCGAGGGGCTCTCGCTCATCCCCGGCGCGACCAACAAGGTCTACACCCTCCTCATCCTCGCCGTGGTCGTCGGCTTCGCCTACTGGTTCTTCATCGGCAAGACGCGCTTCGGCTTCGACCTGCGGGCCACCGGCCGGTCCGAGACGGCTGCCGTTGCGAGCGGCGTCAAGGTGCCCCGGATGGTGGTCTCGACGCTCGTCATCTCGGGCGCCCTCGCCGGCCTCATCGGCATGCCGCTGCTCTTCGGCCAGGACTACAGCTACGGCACCACCTTCCAGGCCGGGCTCGGCTTCGCCGGCATCGGCATCGCGCTGCTCGGTCGCAACCATCCCCTGGGCATCGCGGTCGCCGCGCTGCTGTGGTCCTTCCTCGACGTGCAGTCCAACGCCCTGCAGATCCGGGCGGGCGTGGCCTCCGAGGTCGTCTTCATCATCCAGGGCGTCATCCTCTTCGCCGTCGTCATCGCCTACGAGCTCATCCGCCGCGCGGACGTGCGGCTCGAGCAGCAGCGCGTCGCGAGGGAGCTGGCCGGCACCAGATCCGATGCCCCGACCGTGGAAGGAGCGCCGGCATGAGCGCCTCCGGACTCAGCGTGGGCAGCGAGGTCGTGCCCGAGCGCACCCCGATGCGCAAGCGCGGCCTGCGCCTGAATCGGATCCAGTGGGTCGGAGTCTTCCTCGCGGCCGTGTTCGTCGTGTCGTTGCTCCGGGTCGTCACCGGCGCCAACGACATCGACTCCTCCGGACTGCTGATCGCGGCCTTCGGTCTCGCCGTGCCGATCGCCCTCGCCGGCCTCGGCGGCCTCTGGTCGGAGCGCGCGGGCGTCGTCAACATCGGCCTCGAGGGCATGATGATCCTCGGCACGTGGGGCGCCGGCTTCCTCGGCTACCACATGGGTCCGTGGTGGGGCCTCGTCGGTGCGATCGTCGGCGGCGTGATCGGCGGTTTCGTGCACGCCGTCGCCACCGTGACCTTCGGGGTCGACCACATCGTCTCCGGTGTCGCGCTCAACATCGTCGCGCTCGGCTTTGCGAAGTACCTCTCGGTGCGCTTCTTCAGTACCCTGCCCGGCGGCGGTCCCACGCAGTCACCGCCCTTGCCGGAGCTGCCGACCGTCACCATCCCCGGGCTCTCTGATGCGCTCGGCACGCTGGAGCAGCAACGCATCTTCTTCGTCTCCGACCTCGCGGGCATCCTGCGCGCCTTCTGCACCAACGTCTCCGTCGTCACGATCCTCGCGGTCCTGCTCTTCGTCCTCACGTGGTGGCTGCTCTGGCGGACGGCCTTCGGTCTGCGGCTGCGGTCGGTCGGTGAGTCCCCGGTCGCCGCCGAGTCGCTCGGTGTCAACGTGCTGCGCTACAAGTTCGTCGCGGTGCTCGTCTCCGGCGGCCTCGCCGGCCTCGGTGGTGGCTTCCTCGCCCTCGTGGCCGCCAACGTCTTCCGTGACGGCCAGACCGGTGGTCGTGGCTACATCGGCCTCGCCGCCATGATCTTCGGCAACTGGCGGCCCGGCGGCCTGCTCGCCGGGTCTGCGCTCTTCGGCTACACCGACGCGGCCCAGCTGCGCGGCGGTGGCACGACCGTCCACGCCTTCCTGCTGCTGCTCGCCCTGCTGCTGATCGGCATCGGCGTCTGGCAGATCGTGCGCAAGGGCCGCACGGTCCAGGGCATCCTCGCCATCGTCGTCGGTGTGCTCGTCGGCACGTGGTACGCCCTGACCGACGTCATCCCGCCGGAGCTCTCCGGCACGACGCCCTACGTCACGACGCTGCTCGTGCTCGCCTTCGCCTCGCAACGCCTGCGCATGCCGGCGGCCGACGGACAGGTCTATCGGAAGGGTGAGGGGCACTAGTGCGCCCGTCGCAGTCCAGCGATCCCACCGAGCAGACCGAGCCCACCGAGCCCACCGACGGGGGCACGTCGGCCGCGGGCCCGGCCCCGCGGCATACCCCCGCTGGTGCCGGCGAGCCCGGCGACACCGCAGGGGTCGACTGGGAGACCTTGCGCCTGCGTGCCGTCGCGATGATGGAGCGGGCCTACGCGCCCTACTCGCACTTCCCGGTCGGGGTGGCCGGCCTCGTCGACGACGGCCGCGTCGTCGCCGGGTGCAACGTCGAGAACGCCGCTTACGGCGTCGCCCTGTGCGCCGAGTGCGGCATGGTCTCGGAGCTGCATGCCACGGGCGGCGGCCGCCTGACGGCGGTCTACTGCGTGGGGCGCGACGGACGTCCGCTCATGGCGTGCGGCAGGTGCCGGCAGCTGCTCTGGGAGAACGGTGGTCCGACCTGTCTGGTCATGACCCCGCACGGGGTGCTGCCGATGTCGGCGGTGCTGCCCCAGGCCTTCGGCCCCGACAACCTGGCCATCGGGGGCTCGGGGGCCTGAGCCCATCACCTCAGGGTGTCCTCTGACCGCCGCATCGGCACCACAAATCCACGGGTATGCGTGAGGATGAGGTCGTGAGCGAAGCCTTCGATGCCGTCGACGTCATCTCTGCCAAGCGCGACCGGGACGAGCTGTCCGACGCCCAGATCGACTGGGTGATCGACGCCTACACCCGCGGGGCGGTGGCCGAGGAGCAGATGTCGGCCCTCGCGATGGCGATCTACCTCAACGGGATGAGCCCGCGGGAGATCGCGCGGTGGGCCGACGCGATGATCCGATCGGGTGAGCGGCTCGACTTCTCAGGACTCTCCCGGCCCACGAGCGACAAGCACTCCACCGGGGGAGTGGGCGACAAGATCACGCTCCCGCTCGCACCGCTCGTCGCCGCGTGCGGGGTGGCCGTCCCGCAGCTCTCGGGTCGAGGGCTCGGCCACACCGGGGGCACGCTCGACAAGCTGGAGTCCATCCCGGGATGGCGTGCCTCACTGTCCAACGAGGAGATGCTCACGCAGCTCGAGGACGTCGGCGCGGTCATCTGCGCAGCGGGCGCGGGGCTCGCTCCCGCCGACAAGAAGCTGTATGCGTTGCGCGACGTGACCGGGACCGTCTCGTGCGTGCCGCTCATCGCCACGTCCATCATGAGCAAGAAGATCGCCGAGGGCACCGGCTCGCTCGTGCTGGACGTCAAGGTGGGCTCGGGGGCGTTCATGAAGGAGCTGGGCCAGGCGCGTGAGCTCGCCGAGACCATGGTGCGGCTCGGCACCGACGCAGGGGTCAGGACCGTTGCCCTCCTCACCAACATGCAGACACCACTCGGCCTCACCGCCGGCAACGCACTCGAGGTGCGCGAGTCCGTGGAGGTGCTCCAGGGCGGGGGTCCACCCGACGTCGTGGAGCTGACCCTGGCGCTGGCGCGCGAGATGGTGGCCGCAGCCGGACGTGATGACGTCGATCCGGCGGACGCGCTGGCCGACGGGCGTGCCATGGACGTGTGGCGTCGGATGATCCGAGCCCAGGGTGGCGACCCTGACGCGGCCCTGCCCGTGGCTCGCGAGACCCATGTCGTGGAGGCGCCGGCGGACGGCGTGCTCGTCCACCTCGACGCGCTCGCGGTCGGCGTGGCCGCCTGGCGCCTGGGCGCGGGGCGAGCGCGCAAGGAGGATCCCGTGCAGGCCGGCGCGGGGGTCGAGATCCATGCCAAGCCGGGCGCAGTCGTGCGTGGGGGAGAGCCGCTGCTCACGCTGCACACCGACGAGCCGGAGCGCTTCGACCGAGCGATGTCCGCGCTCGAGGGGGGCTTCCTCATCGCCCCGGAGGGGTCCAGGCCCGACCTGCCGTCGATCGTCATCGAACGCGTCTCCTGAGGGCATTCACACAGGTCAGCGGCCCGTGTGTCGTCCGCGCGAGGGTGGCGCAGGGTCGATTAGGCGATTGCCGCAGGGCCCGTGTAATGTTCTCTTCGTCAGCCCGACAGGGAGGAACGGACGCCACCGCGGCGGTGAGAGATCACCGAGCGAAGTTGGCCGGTCCCGGGGCTGATCCCCAAGACAGATGGACGGTCGGTTCGCCCGGTCGTCTGGTCGAGGGGCCCGCCTCTGGCGGGTCCGACTCGGTGCGGCTCCTCGGAGCCGGAGCGAGTTTGACTCCCTCAGGACTTGGCGGGTAACTTTGTTGGTCCTGCCCCTGACCATCGCTCAAAGCGGTGTGACGGTGCGCGTCCGATTCTTGAGAACTCAACAGCGTGTCAGATAATCGATGCCAATTACCTCGTCTCGGGGCTTGCTGGTTGCGCTCTTTTTGGGGTGTGGTTGGTGGGTTTCGGGGTGAATTATCCTTTGGTTGAAACGAATGGAACAGCTTTATTGCTGGTTGATTCGGCTTCAGCTGGGTTTCGGATCCTTCATGGGTTCAAGTTTGTGCCTGCCGTCTTTTCGGTGGTGGGTGTTTGAACATCAACGGAGAGTTTGATCCTGGCTCAGGACGAACGCTGGCGGCGTGCTTAACACATGCAAGTCGAACGGTGATAATCAAGCTTGCTTGGTTTGATCAGTGGCGAACGGGTGAGTAACACGTGAGTAACCTGCCCCAGACTCTGGGATAACCCCGGGAAACCGGAGCTAATACCGGATATGACCCTCGTACGCATGTGCAGGGGGTGGAAAGTTTTTCGGTCTGGGATGGGCTCGCGGCCTATCAGCTTGTTGGTGAGGTAGTGGCTCACCAAGGCGACGACGGGTAGCCGGCCTGAGAGGGCGACCGGCCACACTGGGACTGAGACACGGCCCAGACTCCTACGGGAGGCAGCAGTGGGGAATATTGCACAATGGGCGGAAGCCTGATGCAGCGACGCCGCGTGAGGGATGACGGCCTTCGGGTTGTAAACCTCTTTCAGCAGGGAAGACGTAACTGAACGAGTAAGTGAGCATATA